>JBFWRY010000010.1:0-2687 GCA_050248655.1 Dehalococcoidia bacterium | reverse complement strand
CCACCCCTCGAAAGGTGGTCCCCGCCTACCCTCTAATCCCTCGCGTCCGTCTGCGCTGCCAGCTCCGCCTGCCCCCGAATCTCCTGCAACCGCCCCTCGATCGCCGCCGTGACGTTGCGCACCGTGTCGCTCCCGAGTGGCAGACGCAGCGGCAGCTTCTCCATCTCCACTGCATTCGCGATCGCCTTCGCCATCCACACCGGGTCGCCCGTGGGCAGGAACCGCGTCGCCGACTTGCGGCGCTGGCCGAACGCCGTCTCGTCGTACACCGGGTTGATCGCCGTGTGCTGCATGCTCGCGCCGCCCCAGTCCGTGCGAAAGCCGCCCGGCTCGACGATCGTGACCCCGATGTTGAAGGGCGCGACCTCCTGCGCCAGCGCCCCGCTGAAGCCCTCCAGCCCCCACTTCGAGGCGTGGTAGGCACCGAGGCCCGCGAACGATACCTGGCCGCCCTGGGTGCTGATCTGGAGGATCGTGCCGCCGCCCTGCTCGCGCATGTGCGGGATGAACTCGCGGCTGATCGCCATCGGCGCCACCAGGTTCGTCTCGAGGATCGCGCGCAGCTCGTTGTCCGTGACCTCTTCGGCTGCGCCGCGCAGCCCGTAGCCAGCGTTGTTCACCAACACGTCGATCCGGCCGAAGCGCGCGATAGCACCTGACACCGCAGCCTTCACCTCGTCCGACTTCGTCACGTCGAGCTTCGCCGTCCAGACGCGGTCGGGCGCCATCACCTTGAGCTCGTCCAGCGTCTCGGGGCGTCGAGCAGTCGCCGCGACTTTATCGCCGCGGCCAATCAGCTCGATAGCAAGATCGCGGCCGAGGCCCTGGCTGCAGCCCGTGATGAACCATGTCCGATTCGGCATCAGATTCTCCCTCTGTGGATGAAAGGCTGGGTCAGTTGCGCGTGTTGGGAAGCGCCGGCGCGATCAGGCCCTTTGTCTTGTACGCCTCGATCTTCGTCTCGATCAGCGCAAGGTTCTGCGAGATCTCCTCGAGTCGCTCGCGTACCCGGTCGCGGTGTTCCTCGAGCAGCGCAAGGCGTGCGCCTTCGGTGCTGGGGCCCTGCTTGAAGAGGTCGACGTACTCCTTGATCTGGCGGATCGGCATGCCGGTCGCGCGCAGCCGCGTGATGAAGATCGCCCAGGTCACGTCCGCCTCAGCGAAGCGTCGATGCCCCGAGCTGGCCCGCCCGACCCGAGGCAGCAGGCCGGCCGACTCGTAGTAGCGGATCGTGTGGGCGGTCAGGCCGGAGCGCTCGGCCGCGTCGGAGATGCTCAGGGTCTCGTTCATGCAGCCAGCGTAAAACTTGGAGTGCGCTCTAAGTCAAGCAGGAGCTACTGAACCAACGGCTGCCAGTACGAGGGCCTGACAATTCCCGGCGAAACGGGCCCTCCGCGAATGACCTTCGCGACGTCGAGGAAAAGCGCATCTCGCCGGACGACGACCGGCACCTGGTCTAAGCTTCTGTAGCACGGCCCGTACACGCAGGTTCCGTTCAGCCCGTAGGTCGATGCGTGGCACGGGTCGCGGAACCACCCCTGCACGCCGTTGAAGGTGAACGTCGGCCGCCACGGCACTGTGCAGCCAAGGTAGGTGTCCTTGCCGATGAACGCGAGGATCGTCTTCTCGTCCTGGCGCACAATCCAGACGATAGGCATCCCGTCCGGGTGCACCATCACCGGCTTGCCTGCCTCGTAGTCACCGACGCTGCCAAAGCGAATCATCGTCGGCCGCCCTGTCGGCGACTGCGGCCACAGAAACATCACGGCCGGCACAAGCGCGAGCAGCGCTATCAGCCCGCCGACAATCAGCGCGCCGAGGCCGCGAAAGCCCTTCGTCTCGTTCTGCCGCCACGTCGATGTGAACGCCATGGGTACCTCCTACGGCCGCACGATGTCTTCTGGTCTGATTTGCGACCAGGATTTGCCGGGCGTCAGGTGCTCCACGTCGGCGAAGACGATGACTCTGGTGCCATCGAGCCGCACCTCGTAACGGTCCATGCTCCGCGGTGAGGGCCCGAAGACGCGGTTGCCGGCGACATCGAACGTGGAGCCGACGCAGGGGTCGCGGAACCAGCCCTTCTGATCGTTGAAGGCGAACTCGGGCCTCCAGGAAACGTGACAGGCAGTTGCATGCGTGTTCACCGCGGAAAGGGCGACAACCGTCTTCGCATCCAGCTTTACGAGCCAGAAGTCACCATCCTCGAAGTATGTCGGTGACCGTAGCGGGATGTCGGCCAGATCGCCGGCCTCAACGCGATGGACGGCGTCGGGTATAGACGCCGGCCACAGAAACATCACCGCCGGCACGAGCGCCAGCATCCCCATCAGCCCGGCGACGACCAGCGCCCCGAGCCCGCGAAAGCCCTGCGTCTCCTTCTGTCGCCATGTCGATGTGAAGGCCATTGACGCCTCCCACTAACTTCTCGCCGCCCATGCTACGCGCAAGCGAACTATATGCAACTCCGAAAACGTATTCAGCATTTCGTGGCGGCAGGGGGAGGGAAAATCGAGTACGCACCGCCTACGATGACCTCATGCCCGGACGAGGCCGCCCCAGACATCCCGACGTCCTCACGCCCGCCGAATGGAGGGTGGTCAACGCCGTCCGCCACGGCATGAGCAATCGCGTCATCGCCGAGCGCCGCGGCATCAGCCTCGACGCGGTGAAGTTTCACGTCGCCAACG
>JBFWRY010000009.1:0-7659 GCA_050248655.1 Dehalococcoidia bacterium | reverse complement strand
CGGCTCGAGGGGCGGCCGCTGCTCGATGTCTCGACCGGCGTTGGCCTCGCCTTCCTCACGTCCGCCAAGAACGTCTCGCGCGACCACGTCGTCGCGCCCTACCGCCAGGACTGGGCGCCACTCCGCAAAGAGGGATTCGGTTCGTACGCGGTCCGCATCTCCGGTCCGTATCGGAGCGCTATCAACGGCCATCTCGACCCATCGAAGGACACGTGGACCGAGAAGGCCGGCCGCTGGGCCTCCCGCAAGACCCGGGGCAACGGGCCGTATCGCTGACCTACTTCTTGCACTTCTTCCCGGCGCTGCATGGGTAGTCGAACTTCCCGCTGACCTTCACGGTCTTCGGCTCGCCATCCGCCAGCATCTGTTCCGCCGTGAACGAAAACGTCCCCGCGATCCCCTTTTCGTCGAAGCGGGTGATGTTCAATTCGCCGGCCTCGGACACGCCGTAGAACGCATCGTCGCCCGTCGTCATCAACACGCCGAAGTCTTTCGAGTCGCCATCCGCGCCGAAGAGGCCACCCTCGGCGATCCGGTAGTTTCCCGCTTTGAACGGGACGTCCGCGTACTTCGCCTCGCCGCCCGGCAGGAGGCTGATGCTGAAGTCGGGGTCCTGGACGCAGTTGATGATCAGCAGGAAGAGGCGCGGGTCGCTCTTCATGTCCTCGTCCACCTGCCGCTTGATCTCGTCCTCGCTGGCGTCGGAGTTGGCGATCTTGGCGATTTGTTCCAGGTTCTCGCGCATCTCGTCGTCGTCGTAGTAGTAATCCGAACCGAACGAACTGGGTCCTCCGCCTGTCTTCGCCTCGAGTTGCAGGTCGCCGCTGAAGGCTACTTCGCACGACCCCGGTCCAGACTGCCGCGCTGACCCGGATGACCCCGGGCTGCCGCCGCCCCCGGAACCCGGCGTGCCGGCAGTGGCCGTGCTGGCTCCGCCATCGCCCGCCGCCGACGAGTCGTCATCGCCACTCCCACCGCACGACACCAGGCCAAGCAGAAGAAGACCACTTAGCAGCGGCCCCGCCGCCACCTTCAGCACTGACGCCACTCGACGCACGTGTATCCCTCGTTCGCACCCTTCCCGGGCGCTATCTCGAAGTATCGTCTGCGGTGGCGCAAAGCAGATGGCACGCACGTGAATTCGTTCACACACCGGGTTCCAACAGCGCCAGGCTCGCCTCGACCACTTCCCAATAGCGTGTCGTCGCCGGGACCCTCAGCTGCTTCTCGATGAAGCCGAAGTCGAAGCCGCGGGGCGCATCCGGTAGCACCGTGGCAAGGAGTTCCCGCTCATACGCTGCTGCGACCGCCAACAGGGGATGGCTGATCGCAGCCGTGTCGGCGGGCTCGCGCAGCAGCGTCACGTACCGCTTCGTGCCTCTGGGGACATCGCCGTAGGGGTCGACCGCAAGGAGCGCCTCCAGGTCGTCGCGCGTGCGAACCATCGCCGAGACGCGTTTCAGCTCTGCTTCGGCCAGTGCGCGTTCCACCGTTTCGGTCGCTTCTGGGGCAGCGCCCTCGAAATCGAAGCCCACGTTGCCGCTCTGCAGGTAGGTGCGCACGTCCCCAAGACCGGCGGCCGAGAGGATGTCGCGCATCGCTTCCATCTTGATCCGGTTCGCCGTCCCAACGTTGATCGCGCGGAGGAAGGCCACGTAGCGCACGGCGGTAGCCTACCCCTCCGACTCCAGCACGCGCTTCATCTGTTCGAGGTCGCCCTGCACGCGGCCGTTCACCATCCGGCCGATGAGTGGTCCGAAGAGCGCGAACAGCGGCCCCTTGCCGCCGCGGTTCCGTACTCGCACGCGGGTGTGGCCGTCCCCCGCGTCATCGAAGTGGTAGTCCACGACCATCGGAAAGGGGCCGCTCACCGTCTTCATGCCCAGGTGGCTGGCCGGCTTGAACGCGACCACCTCGGTCGTGTACGTCATTGGCCGCCCCATCATCTTCGCGGTGCGTTCCACCCTCGTCCCTATTCCGAACGCGCCATCGCCCTGTTTCTCCGCGTGGGAGAGCGCCCGGATCCAGCGAAGGTCGTTCGCCGGGTCGCACACCCACGCGGCGACAGCGTCGCGTGGCTGCGAGATGACGACTTCGGCGGTGACGTCGATGGAAACGGCGGGCTCCTGAGGAAAACAGTAAGGGAACGCTAACTCAAACCGCGAAGCGCTACCAGCCCTTTGGCCTTGTGATCGCACCGTGGGCATCCTTCAGAGTGACCGGGAACTGCGAAGCCTTCAAAGCGCTCTCGCGGATCGGTCGATAGAAGGTGGCAACCTCTTTGAGCTTTCGGGCCGGCATCCTGTGTGGATTGAGCAACCCGACAGGCCGACCCATGTCCCGCACCATCCGGAGCGGGGTAATCAGATCGGAGTCGTTCGAAATCACGATCGCGACGTCGAAATCACCGCGGAAACAGTCCATAAGGAGGTGCGACGCGAGGTTCACGTCCGAACCCTTTTCTTCGGTCTTGATTACGTTCACGTAGCGTGGAGGTGGAGTCACGGACGGCATCGTGACGTTGCTCTGTAGGAAGTGACCGTAATGGATGCTGACTTCCGGGCACGTTGCCAGCGCGCGAAGATACGTCTGCTGGCGGACAGTCACATTGGGATCGTTCGGTCGGGATGACGCCAGCGCTGTGAAGTACCGAATCCGGTCGATGTGGTTATGCGGGAAGATCGTCCTGCAGAGGGCGGGTATATCAAGCCACCGGTATGGCGTCCCCCGCAACGCACCGTAGTAGAGGTTGAATCCATCGACGTAGACGCTCGTTCGGTTGGATCGAGCCTCGCTCATGAAGCTACGCCCTCAAATGCAGAGGCCGCCCAAAGGGCGGCCTCGCGCCTCGCCACCGAAGCGACGAGGGGGATACCCGTATAGTATCGTCGCCTGCCCGCGTTCCCAGCAAGCGTTACGTCACTACCTCCCGTCTTCGCCCCTCACCCCCACCCCAGCGGCGACAGCAATACGTGCTGCGACACCGTGTGCAGGTCGCGCCAGGCCCGCCCCAGCGCGCTCCCCATCGCCAGCGGCGACATCCCCGCAAACGCGTACAGCCGGTCCGAAACGCCCACTGCTGTCTGCGACGCGAACACGGCGGTGTGCCGTACGGCGTCCGCCTGGTCGGCGGACACAGCTTCCCCGGCCGTTGTCGTCGCCCAGGCTCGCTCCACCGCCGCGAAGAACGCCAGCCGTGCCGACTCCAGCGCCACGGTTGCCTCCGCGATCGCGGTAGCCACGACAGCATGGCTCCCGAGCACCACGCCATCCCGTGTCTGCTTCGTCGCTGCCAGTTCGCCGAACAGCTCGAGGAAGTGCGCGCCAACGCCCAGCGCCACCGACGCGAACGACGCTTCCGCGGTCGAGAGGAACGGGAACCGGTACAGCGGCCCCGGCAGCGACGGCTCGCCGAAGGCATCGAACGTGTGTGCTTCCGGCACAAAGCAGTCCATCTCGATGTCGTGGCTGCCTGTGCCGCGCATCCCCAGCGTGTCCCACGTCTCGTGGATGCGCACCGCGTCGCGCGGGACCGCCACGGCCCGCACCAGCGGTTCGCCGTTCGCATCGAGTACGGGCGACCCGTCTTGCGTCACTCTGCAACTGGCCGTGAACCACGTCGCCTGGTGCGCCCCGCTCGCGTACTTCCAGCGTCCACGCACCCGGTAGCCGCCCGGCTCAACCGCTGCTTCGCCCGAAGGCGTCCCCGAGCCGGCGATGAGCGCATCTGCCGGCGTGTAGATCTCGCGAGCGGTCGCTTCCCGGAGCAGCGGCGCAAACAGCGCCCCGCCCACGCCGATCGTGACTGCCCATCCGAACGCGCCGTCGACCCGCGCAGCCGCCTCGAACACGCGCAGCGAATCGAGCAGGTCAAGTTCTTCGCCATCGAACTGGCGCGGGATCCAGGGCCGGCACAGGCGGTTCGCGACAATGCCATCCGCCACCGGCTGCGGGAGGCGGCGCATGCGGTCGCACTCGGCAGCGTGTGTCTCTACCAGCGGCCGCAGGGATTCGACCCGCCGGAGCCACTCGTGCAGGTCAGGCATCGGCGACGTCTCCTTCGACATTCACGACGACAGGCTAGGAATCTGCAAGACGGTCTAAAACGGGGCGATAGTCGGTGATGACATCGTCTATTATCGGGATCACCTTCTCGTCGGGGCCATCGTTGGGGCCAGCCGCCAACCGGTCGAACACCGGCCGGTAATCACGGATCTGATTCCGTATCGCGTCGGCGGTCACAGGGGCTACATCTCCACGGTCGACCGCTTCGGACAGACTGTCATGGTGGTCCATGGGCTCAGTGTAGCCTCTCGCTTACCCCTTCTTCTTCTCCAAGCCTGCCATGAACCGCGCCGCATCGACCACGAACCGCTGGTGCGTGCCATGGCCCACCTGCTCCCGGTCGTCCTTCGCCGTCCATTCGAATTCGACCTTGCGGCCTTCCACGGCCGTCACTTTCACTTCCACGCTGACGGTCAGCCCCGGCGGCGTCGCGCCCGTGTGGTTGATCACGATCTGCGTCCCCACGCTCATCTGCGTGCCGTCGATCTGGCGCGCGAGCCATCCGCCCGCCGTCGCCTCCACCAGCGCGCCAAGGCTCGGCGTCGAAAACACGTCCGGCGCTCCCGGCAGCACCTTGCTTGCGTAATGCTCCGGTCCGGCCACCGTTGAGCCCGTCTCCGTCTGTCCCACCTGGTCTGCCGTTAGTGCCATGCTGTGCCTCCAAACGCTGTGTACGTCGCGGCATCCTAGCGCAGGCGTGCCCTCGCGTGTTTCGATTGCACCATGCGATTGCAGCGGGTCCTTTCTCTCGCGCTCGTGACCGCGATGCTGGCCGTCTTCGCCGCGTGTGGTGGAGACGGGAACGAACCGCCGTCGTCCGCCGCTTCGTCAACGCCGACTGCTCCGCCGCCTACTCCGCCGTCCACCAGATCTACAACGCCCACCCTCGTGCCGACGGCGGTCCCAACCGCCACGGCGACGCAGACGCCCACGCCGCTTCCGACGCCAGCGCCCGCGCTCGAACCCGCCGGTTTCCCGCTCGACCCCGCGACGAGCCTCGGCGTCGTCCTTGGCACGGTCCCCAACCGCACCATCGAATGGGCATCCGGCCCCAACGCCTTCGACTACAGCCAGCGAGACCAGCCATCATCAGCGCCGGACCTTGCAAATCGCTCCGGCTGGAATTGCCGCGTGCACGTCGAATACGAGGGCTATCCGGCCGTGGACTGGTACGTCCCCGTCGGCACGCCCCTCATCGCCACGATGGACGGTGTCGCAACGCTTCACGTGATCACCGTCTCCAACGCGTTCGACGTCTACGGCGTCGACCGCGAGCCCTACCTCGGCGACCCCGACCGTTCGCGGGCAGCCCTCTCGCCATTCTCCGGTCCCGGTGGCGGCAAGGGCGTCTTCATCACGCTCACGAACGGCGGCTTCGCGCTCGAATACGCCCATCTCGACCTCGCCGCGACACTCGCCGCCGTGCCCGTGGCCTCGTTCATCGCGCCGTACTCGGCCACCACCGGCTATGCAGCGCTCTTCAGCGCCATGCGCGACTTTCGCGACTCCACGCCGATCGCTACCTGGGGCGTCCAACGCGGAGACGTCATCGGCTATTCCGGCGACGCCGGCTACAGCGAGGCCCCACACCTCCACTACACCATCCGCCGCCAGGGCGGCTCGCTCCTCTGCCCCACGACCGAATCCGGCTTCGCGGACGGGGGCTGGCTGTTCCGCTGAGCCGTGCCGGGGTGGCGAGGCACTGTGAACCAACGAATCCGTGACCGACACGCCGTCACGCGCTCCGGTTATAGTTCAGCGGAGGACTGCGCGGGTACGGCAGGGACTGAGATGTCAGTCACCGGCCATTGCCTCAGGCTGTTTCCCGAAGGTTGCGCAGGATGTCACGAGAGCGGGAGGTCGTTCGCTCCAGGGGATATATCCATGGGGACTTCCGCAGTTGCCCCGTGAAGCTGACCGTCGGCAATGGCGTTTTCCGCGCGCACGCCAGTGCCATCCCCGGGCTTTCGGCCCGGGTGTTGAGCGTCCGGTTCGAAGAACTCGCATGGATGAGGTTGAAGGACGTGCATTCCTGCTTTCCGCGTGGCCTGGGACAGACGGCGACGGTGGAGCTTGGTACGAAGGACGGACGGTCCTTCGGGTTAGACATCCACTTGTTGGCGATGGATGTCTTGGATGCGGTCTGGAGCGCCGGCGTACCGGCGGAGCAGGCCTCAGGTTGGGTGACCCGCACGTACAAACAGTCTCGCCTGCAGAGGGCGCTACGACCGCAAACGGCGTGGCTACTATTCGGGATACTGCTTGGTCTTCTGACCTGGCTGGCGACAGTCCTGTGGAGCGATGTGGGTGTGGCCGTTGGCATCGTGCTCGTGGCGCACATGGTAGTCCTCTGTCCCTGGTACTATCAGCATCTGTGGTATCGGATGCTGGTCCGTGCGAACCGCGAAGACCGTCGCTGAGCGCCGGGTGACACCGGAGGACCACATCCGCGAGACACCGGCCGGTCATGCTGGTCACGATGATCAGAGCCTTGCTGTCACAGGCCACTGAGGAAAGTCCTAAGTTCGACGCAATGTTCGGTGTCGCGTTCATTGTGATCGGAGCGATTGGATGTGCGGTCAGTTGGCGGTTCGTCTTCAGCAACGAGCGACGCCAACAGTACGTGGCCGACTTGGAACGTCAGTACGAGTTGTCGCCCCTCCCGAGACTCGTCCGCCGTCAGCCACCGAGGAGCCGGTTCGACCGGTTCGGAGTGTGGGTCGCCGCGGTCGCTGCAGGCGTAGTCTCGCCGTGCATCCTCGTCGTTGGCGTCGCGATACTTGTGCGCGAACTGGGCTAACTGTTCGGCCGCGCTTCGCGGTGCCGCTCGACTCGCTGGGTGCTCCCTTCTCCCCGAACTCGGGGAGAAGGGCCGGGGGTCAGGGCCCCCTCCCTACACCGCCGCCGCCGCGCTCCGCAGCGGCGCCGGGTTCAGCTTCTTCAGCTCCGGCAACACTTCCTTCGCGAACAGCTCCATGCTCTTCTGCGCCAGGTCCAGCGGCATGCCGCCGTAGCGGAACACGAACGTCAGCTCCGATGTGCCGAACGCCTCCGCAAGCTGTTTCGACCGTTCGATCACCATCTCCGGCGTGCCCCACGGGTGGCCACCCGTGAACCCCCGCGCGAAGATACCGGGGTCCTGCCGCATCACGGCGGAACGCTGGCCGTAGGCCTCATAACCCTTCAGCTTGGAAAGGTGGTCGCCCAGCAGTTCGTAATGGCGCAGCGCCGTTTCCGCGTACCCCGCCATGTACTTCTCCGCCGGCCCGCGCGCCTCGTCCAGGGTCGGTGCGCAGAAGGTCCACAGGGCCAGCCGCGTATCCACCGGCCCGAAGCCAGCCTGCTCACGCAGCTCCGTGTACCGCCGGATGCCGGCCAGCGATGTCTCCAGGTCCGTGTTCGGGATCACCATCGGCTTCACGCCGACATTCGCGATGACCTCCATCGTCTCCGGCGAACCCGCGGCGCAGTAGAGGTTGTCGCTCAGGTCGTAGGCCGGCTGCGGCCGCAGCCGCAGGTTCTGGATGTTGTAGAACTGCCCGTCAATGCTCTTGATCTGGCCGTCCCGCAGCAGGGCGCGCAGCACCTGGATGT
>JBFWRY010000008.1:0-102603 GCA_050248655.1 Dehalococcoidia bacterium | reverse complement strand
TCGGCCATGCGGATCTGCAGGTCCTTGATGAACTTGATGCGGTCTTCGAGCTTGAGGATGGTGCGCTGAGCGGCCGCCCCGTAGCGGTCGACGTTGGCGATGGCCTTGAACTTCAGGGTGTCGCTGCCCGTTGCCGCCTGGAGCAGCTTCTTGGCCTCGGCCACGTTCTGCTTCCAGTATTTGTCGGACGTCCCCCACTCCTTGCTGGTGAGCGGAGACATCCAGTAGGGCGAGAGCGAGGCGGCGATGTGGCTGTGGGCATCGCCCTTGCCGGTCTGGTCGAGCGCCTTGAGGAGGCCCGGCCGGTCCATCGCCATTGAGAGAGCCTGGCGGACGCGGATGTCGTTCCAGGGCTTGTTGTCGTAGTTGAAGTAGAAGCCGCCGAGCGAGCCCGGGAGTTCGAAGAGTTCGGTCCCCCTCAGGTCCACCTTCGAGCATGCGGCGGCCCGCGGCCGACGGCGCCTTGTCCCAATATTCGGCCAACCCTGATCCCTCCGCGATTTTTTCGTCGATAATTACGACGTTTAGTATCTATATGTCTTTCAATCGTGAGTCTCGTAACAACGAATGAGATGAAGTCAATAATTGCGATACATGACATTATTAGCAGGCAGAGCGGTCTTGCCGGAGACCAAGAAGGGGGTCTGGCCGAACGGCCAGGCCCCCTTTGGGCTTCGTTGCGAAATAGCGGGTGGTTAGCCCTTCTTGGCGCGCTCCTCGGTGAACCAGGACTTGGAGATCGCCTCCGTGTGGACGGCATAGCCAGTCACATGGTTGTAGTTCTGCAGCCACGGCTGGGTGTAGGTGAAGCCGGCGCTTTGGACGTACGGCACGCGCTCCATGACCTCCGCCTGGCGGCGCTGCAGGTCCTTGATGAACTTGATGCGCTCGTCCTTGTTGAGGATGGTGCGCTGCTTTTCGAAGGCGGCATCGAACTCAGCCTGCTCGGGAAGCGGCGTGCCGCCCCAGTTGTGGCGCGGCGCCGACGTGTGCATCTCGGAGAAGTAGATGTTGTCGGGGTCGCGGACGGTACCGATGTATGGGCCCGCAGCGACCGCGCCCTCGGGGATCTTGCCAAGGAAGATCGACTGGATGTAGGTGGCATACTCCATGTACTGGAGTTCAAATTCGAAGCCAGCGGGCTTCATGGTCGACTGAAGCAGTTCGGCCATCTGCTGCATTGCGGCGCCATAGCGGTCGACGTTGGCGATAAGCGTTACCTTGAGGGTATCGCTGCCGGTGGCTGCCATGAGCAGCTTCTTGGACTCCGCGGGGTCGTACTTCCAGTACTTGGCGTAATCGCCCCATTCCTTGCTGGTGAGCGGCGACATCCAGAACGGGTCGAGGCCGACCGAGAGGTGGCTGTTTGCGTCGCCCTTGCCGGTCTGGTCGACCGCCTTGAGGATCCCAGCGCGGTCCATGGCGTTGGAGAGCGCCTGGCGGACGCGAGGGTCCCTCCATGGCTGGTTGTCGAAGTTGAACCAGAAGCCACCGTGTCCGGACAGCGAGAAATGCTCACGGCCCTTCGGGTCTGCCTTTGCATGGGCGTCGGTGTAGACAGTGCCGCTGAGCTGAACGTGGTCGAAGTCGCCCGCCTGCATGGCCTGGATGAGGCGCTGGGGGTCTTTGAGCAGCGAGGCTTCGACTTTGTCGAAGTGCGGGAATTCAGCGATATCGACGAAGTCGGGGTTCTTCACCCAGCGCATGGCGACGCCCGTCTCGTAGTCGTCGAAGATCCAGGGACCGGAGCCGACCGGCTGGGTCTTCACCTGGTCGTTGTCGATGGTCTCGACCGGGATGAGCCAGAAGTGCTCGGGGTTGGAGATGTTCGTGACAAGGAACGGCGCGAACGGCGACAACATCTTGACCTTGAGGGTCTTCTCGTCGGTTGCTTCGATGCTATCGACGACCGCCTTCCAGCCGTTGGCCTGCTGGGACTTGGCGAGGAACGCATCGTAACTCTTGACGATATCGGGCGCGGTCATTGCGCGGCCATTCATCGGGGCGAGGTTTTGCCACTTGAGGTTGGGCTTGAGCGTAAAGATGTGGGTCAAGTCATCCGGCTGCTCCCACTTTTGAGCGACATCGCCTTCGAGGGACGTGAAGTTCGTCGAGGAGATGTCCGGGCCCGACTTCTGACGCAGCAGGCGGCTGTAATGCAGCGATGATGGGTTCTGCACCAGGTAGGTGAGGTTTTCGTAGGGGAACAAAGTCGGCGGATCGCCGGAAGAGATGCCCTCGAGGGGGTAGCGGATGGTCCCGCCCTTGACCGGCTTCGCGGCAGCGGCCGTTGCCGTGGCGCTCGCGGCGGCGGTGCCAGTCGCTGCGGTGGTTCCAGTCGCCGCCGGTGTGCCGCCGGTATCGTCGTCATCATCGCCGCAGCCAACGAGGGCGAGACCGGCAACACCTGCTGCCGCCGCACCACCCCCTGCCAGCATGCGTCGGCGACTCGCACGCTGCGTCCACCACCGGTTCCAGTACTCTGCCATTCTGACTCCTCCACAATGATCCGGTCTATAGAGACGTCGTTTTGTTTCTATACGCCGGCCCTACGGGATGGGATTCTTCTTGCGTTTGCGTCCTTAGTCAATTTCATAGTGACGAATAGTTGTCGATTAGTAATCAGTCGTTGGAGGCCAATAGTTGCACGTGGCCACACTGCACCATGCCCAGACCCCTCCAATGAGAAGCGGGGGCCCCGCCACAAGGCCAGGCCCCCCCGTCTGGGAGTCGTAACGGTTGATGGGACTATCCAATCGTGGCGCGGTCCACGGTGAAACAGGACATTGAGATCGCCACCGTGTGGACGGCGTAGCCCGAGACGTGGTTGTAGTTCTGCAGCCAGGGCTGGGTGTAGGTGAAGCCGGACGTGGCCGTGTAGGGGACACGCTCCATGATCTCGGCCATGCGGACCTGCAGGTCCTTGATGAACTTGACGCGCTCGTCCTTGTTGAGGATCGTGCGCTGCTTTTCGAAGGCGGCGTCGAGTTCCTTCTGTTCCGGGATCGGCGTACCGCCCCAGTTCTTCCGGGCTGCGCCGGTATGCATCTCCGAGAAGAAGATGTTGTCGGGGTCGCGCACGGTGCCGATGTACGGCCCGGCGGCAACCGCGCCCTCCGGGATCTTGCCAAGGAAAATGGACTGGATGTAGGTGGCGTACTCCATGTACTCCAACTCGATGTCGAAGCCAGACTCTTTCATGGTCGACTGCAGCAGTTCCGAGATCTGCTGCTGCGCGGCGCCGTAGCGGTCGACGTTGGCGATGAGCTTCACCTTGAGGGTGTCGCTGCCGGTTGCGGCCTGGAGCAGCTTCTTGGACTCGGCGGGGTTGTGCTTCCAGTACTTCTCGGACGCGCCCCATTCCTTGCTGTTGATCGGCGACAGCCAGAACGGATCGAGGCCAGCACCGATGTGGCTGTGGGCATCGCCCTTGCCGGTCTGGTCGGTGGCCTTGAGGATGCCGACACGGTCCATCGCCATGGAAAGCGCCTGGCGGACGCGAGCGTCGTTCCAGGGCTTGTTGTCGAAGTTGAACCAGAAGCCGCCGTGGCCAGCGAGGGAGAAGTGCTCCCGGCCTTTGGGGTCGGCTTTGCTGTGGGCGTCCGTATAGACGGTGCCGCTCAGGCCGATGTGGTCGAAGTCGCCGGCCTGCATGGCCTGGATGAGGCGCTGCGGGTCCTTGAGGAGCGACGCTTCGACCTTGTCGAAGTGCGGGAACTCCGCGATGTCCACGAAGTCCGGGTTCTTCACCCAGCGCATTGCGACGCCGGTCTCGTAGTCGTCGAAGATCCAGGGGCCTGAGCCGACCGGCTGCGTCTTCACCTGGTCGTTGTCGATCGTCTCGACCGGGATGAGCCAGAGGGCCTCCGGGTTCGAAATGTTCGCGACGAGGAACGGCGCAAACGGCGACGTGAGCGAGAATTTGAGGGTCTTCTCGTCGGTCGCTTCGAGTTTGCTGACGACCGACTTCCAGGCGTTGGCCTGCTGCGACTTGGCGAGAAACGCTTCATACGTCTTCACCAGGTCCTGCGCCGTCATGGCGCGGCCGTTCATGGGCGCCACGTTCTGCCACTTCACATTCGGCTTGAGCGTGAAGACATAGGTGAGGTCGTCGGGCTGTTCCCACTTCTGGACGACGTCGCCCTCGAGCGAGGTGTAGTTCGTCGAGGAGATGTCGGGGCCGGACTTCTGACGCAGCAGCCGGCTGTAGTGCAGCGACGATGGGTTCTGGACCAGGTAGGTGAGGTTCTCGTACGGGTACAACGTCGGCGGATCGCCAGACGACATGCCTTCGAGCGGGTAGCGGATGGTGCCGCCTTTTACGGGCTTGGCAACGGCCGCGGTGGCCGTACCGGTGGCGGCGGTGCCAGTCGCCGCAGCCGTCCCAGTGCCAGCCGGGGTGCCACCTGAGTCATCGTCATCGTCGCCACAGCCGACGAGGGCGAGGCCCGCGACACCTGCGGCCGCCACACCCCCGCCCGCGAGCATGCGCCGACGACTCGCACGCTGCGTCCACCATCGATCCCAGTATTCTGCCACGTTTTCCCCTTTATTGTTTCATGACCGTGAATAGTTACGGTCGACGAAATCTATCCGAGACCCGGGTAAGGTGCCAACAAGAAAGAGGGGGCGGGCCAGTGGCCAGCCCCCTCTTGAGGTTGGGAAACCGCCGGGAAGGGTTAACCCTTCTTGGCGCGCTCCTCGGTGAACCAGGACTTGGCGATCGCCTCGACGTGCGTGGCATAGCCAGTCTTGTGGTAATACCCCTGGACGTGCGGCTGCACGTAGGAGTAACCGGACGTGGCGGTGTAGGGCACCACGTTCATGATCTCGGCCATCCGGACCTGCAGGTCCTTGATGAACTTGATGCGGTCCTCGAGCTTGAGGATGGTGCGCGACTTGTCGAACGCGGCGTCGAGCTCGGCCTGTTCTGGGATGGGCGTGCCGCCCCAGTTGTGGCGCGGTGCGGCCGTATGGAAGTTCGAGAAGAAGTTGTTGTCCGGGTCGCGAGGTGAACCGATCAACGGGCCAAGACCGACGGCGCCATCGGGGATCTTGCCGACGAAGATCGACTGGATATAGGCGCCGTACTCCATGTACTCCAGTTCGATGTCGAAGCCGGAGGTCTTCATGGTGGACTGCAGGAGTTCAGCAATCTGCTGCATGGCGGCACCGTACCGGTCGATGTTGGCAATGACCTTGAACTTCAGGGTATCGCTGCCGGTCGCCGCCTGGAGCAGCTTCTTGGACTCGGCCGGGTCGTTCTTCCAGTACTTCTCGGACGGGCCCCACTCCTTACTGTCGAGCGGCGACATCCAGTACGGCGCGAGGGACGCAGCGATGTGGCTGTGGGCGTTGCCCTTGCCGGTCTGGTCCAGGGCCTTAAGGAGGCCGGTGCGATCCATCGCCATGGAGAGCGCCTGGCGGACACGGATGTCGTTCCAGGGCTTGTTGTCGTAGTTGAAGTAGAAGCCGCCGAGCGAGCCGGGGAGTTCGAAGAACTCCTGGCCCTTGGGGTCAACCTTGCTGTGTGCGTCCGTATAGACGGTGCCGGAGAGGCCCGCCATATCGAAGTCGCCAGACTGGAGGGCGGCGATGAGCCGCTGGGGGTCCTTCTGGAGCGAGGCTTCGACGCCGTCGTAGTGCGGGAAGTCCGCGCCATCGACGAAGTCGGGGTTCTTGAGCCAGCGCATTGCGACGCCGGTTTCGTAGTCGTCGAAGATCCAGGGGCCGGAGCCGACTGGCTTCGTCTTGACCTGGTCGTTGTCGATGATTTCGACGGGGATGAGCCAGAGCGCTTCGGTGCTGGACGCATGCGACACGAGGAACGGCGCGAACGGCTTGTTCAGCGTGATCTTGACCGTCTTTTCGTCGGGCACTTCGAACTTTTCGACGACTGCCTTCCAGCCGGCAGCGTTCTGCGACTTGGCGAGGAATGCTTCGTAGGTCTTCAGGATGTCGGACGCCGTCATGGCGCGGCCGTTCATGGGGGCGATGTTCTGCCACTTCAGATTCGGCTTCAGGGTGAAGACGTACGAGGTGTCGTCGGGCTGTTCCCACTTCTCAACAACATCGCCTTCGAGCGCCGTGTTGTCGCTCGGGTCGATGTCGGGGCCGTTCTTGCCGCGAAGCAGGCGGCTGTAGTGCAGCGACGCAGGGTGCTGCGCGAGGTAGGTGAGGTTCTCGAAGGGGAAGAGCGTTGGCGGATCGCCAGACGACATTCCTTCGAGGGGGTAGCGGATGGTTCCGCCCTTGACCGGCTTGGCCGCAGTAGCGGTGCCCGTGCCGGTTGCCGCGGTGCCAGTCGCGGCCGTGCCGGTTGCGGTGGTGCCGCCCCCGGTGTCGTCGTCGTCGTCACCGCAACCCACGAGCGCAAGGCCCGCGACGCCAGCGGCGGTCACGCCGCCAGTGGCGAGGATGCGACGGCGGCTGGCGCGGTGTGTCCACCAGCGATCCCAGTATTCTGCCATATGTAGTCCTATCCCTCCGGATGAATCGAGAGCACTCTGCTCTCTCTCATGTACGTCTCTCGACGATCAAATGGATTGTCGAACGGGCGTAGACATCGGTCAAAGACAACGGAACGTCGTGACTTCATTATTATTCGTCACGATCTCGTAATAGATAGATACGACCACACCAGCGAGCACCGTATCGTCTATCACAAGCGATCTCCCGCAGCCCGGTAGCCGGGTCGACTCTTGCGTGCGTACTCGATGTCATTTATCGACATCACCGATGCTGCTGAGGGCGAACCAAATAGCCTGGAGCGGACGCCGAAGCGCGAAGGACGGAGAGTCGCCGAAGCGCGCATCGGTTGCGCTGTCCTTACCAGGACGATATCCGGAGGGTTTTGTAGCAGGAGGCGACGGGCACGTGCAGGCGTTGGATGCTCAGGACGGGTGGACGCTCTCGCCGAGTACATGCTCGCGGGCTTCGGCGACGGCGTAGAGGGAGCCGGTGACGCAGACGAGGTCTTGTTCGCCGGCGTAGGAGAGGGCGGTATCGATCGCATCGGCCATGGACTCTTCGGCGACCGCCATGGGGCCAAGGAACCCGACCTCCTGGATCATGGCGAAGGGGTCCATGGATCTCGGGCTGGCAATGCGGGCGCAGACGATGACCTCGGCCAGGCGGGCGAGCTTAAAGCCGATTGAGCGGATGTCCTTGTCCTGCATCGCGCCAAGCACGAAGTAGCACTTCTTCCAGGCGAAGTACTGCTTGAGGGCGTCAGCGAGGGCGGCGGCGCTCTCGGCGTTGTGCGCCCCATCGGCGACGACGAGCGGCTTCTGGCCCATTACTTCCAGACGACCGGGGACGCGAGTGAGTGCGACGCCATCGACGATAGCGGAGGCCGTGATGGGCTGCCCGCGCCGTTGCAGCGCTTCCGCGACGGCGACGGCTGTCGCCGCGTTCTCCATCTGGTGGCGGCCGAGCATCGGCGTACGCATCTCGTATGGTCCTTCGGGGCCGCGGACGATGAACGACTGGCCATAAGGAAAGTGCTCGACCGGCTCCACGTCGTAGAGGAGCGAAACATCGACGAATTCAGCGCCGACCTCTTCACAACGGTGGCGGACCAGATCCACAACCTGGGGATCTTTCTGCGGGGCGAGCACGCAAAGGGATCCTGGCTTTACGAGCGCGGACTTGTCACGCGCTATGGCGAGCGTAGTGTCGCCAAGAATAGCGGTGTGTTCGAGAGAGATTGGGGTGATGACCACTACATCGGGTGATTCGAACACATTCGTGGCATCGAAGGCTCCGCCAATACCGACTTCCACTACCTGTGCATCAACGCGCGGCACCTGGGCGCGGGTGAGCCAAAAGAAGAGCGCGGTGAGGACGCCGAAGGTGCTGACGGCGCCATGGACGCTTTCGCGTTCGTCTTCAACGTGGGACCTGATGGCGCCGAGGGCGGCCGCAAATTCGGCGGGCGAGACCGCATCCCCGTGGATGTTGATGCGCTCGGTGTAAGAGTGGAGGTGAGGGCTGGTGTAGAGCGTGGTGCCGAGGCCGGCTCGCCTGAGGATGCCGGCAATCATCGAGGCCGTTGAGCCCTTCCCCTTGGAGCCGGTGACGTGGACGGTGAGCCGACCGAGGTGCGGATCCTGGAGACGTGCGAGCAACGAGCGTACCGAAGCGACGCTCATCACGGGGTTCGGCGACTTCTGTACGCCGCGCTCCATGTCGTTGAACGACTGCAGGTATTGGATGGCCTCGCGAAAGTCCATGAGGATGTCAATTGTGGCGGAGAATGGGCCGCCGGGGAAAGGCGAGGTTGCTTACGCGGGCGCAGGGAAGTCGACGACGTAGCGAGTTGGGTCGAGGCCGCGGGAGAGGGTGATGCGGAGAGCATCGATGCAGAAGAGTTCGCCGTGACGCGTGAAGTAGGCCGCCATGGGGCTCTTCGCGGCCAGCTGGCCGAGGAGCGATGCGTACGCTTCGTGCTCTTTGGCGACGACCGCGGCCAGACCTTCGACTGTGAGCCGGTCGAACTCCGACCAATCGGTCGCGACGGCAGCACGGGAGTCAAAGAGGAACGACACCGGCGGTGAGGCGATGACGTTCCTGGAATGCTGGCGGGCGAGGCCGCTGCCGAAGAGGACGCGGCCATCGGCACAGAGGTGGGCGAGTACATACGTTATGTACGGATTCCCGGTCTCGGCGTGTGTTGTCGCGAGTGCGCCGCCCGGCTGAGCCGAGACGAGGCTGGCGGCATAGCGGAGGATTTCGTGGCGCTGCATCGGCGAGAGCGTACACCGGCCGCGGGAGACGAGGAGCGCTGGCGTCAGGAACGCTCTTCGACGCGGCGGAAGAGCGTCCAGAGCGCGAGGTCGTAGGCGCTCTTGAGGGTGGCGCAAGCGATGAACGGAGCAGGGGTCCATGCGCCGAGCAGCGCGCCGCCGAGGGACGGACCCGGGGTGGAGCTGAGGCTTCGGGTCAGCCCGGTGTACGCGGCGGCGGCGGCCCGCTCCTGTGGTTCGACGACGGAGACAACCAGGGCCTGGCGTGGGGGCACATCCATCTGCGAGAGGAAGGAACGGACGAGGAGGAAGGCGATCGCGAGGGGCGCCACTGGTGCGAGGGCGACGCCGACCAGGAGAAGGTTGGACGGCAGATGGGTGAAGACCATCGTATTGACCAGACCGAACCGGGACGAAAGGCGCGCTGAGAGCAGAAAAGAGATGGCGGACATGAGACTGGCGCCGAAGAAGACAGCGCCCGTCGTGGCGGGGTCGAGGTCGAACTTCTGAAGAAGGAAGAGCGCAATGATGCTCTGTACGACGAGGCCGCCGGCGAACGAGTCGGTCCCGAAGAGCGCTGAGAGTGCGAAGACACGGCGGCGCGAGGGCCCCAGGCCACCGCGGCCGCTTCCGGGAGCGACCTCGGCGGAAGCTCCGAGCCGAAAGACGAAGAGGAGCGAAGCGGCTGCGAGAATTGAGTAGCTGGCGAAGAGCCAGCGGATCGCGCCGCTTTCGCCGACGCCCGGTGCATCCGAGATGAGTACCGTGGCGCCCGAGGCAAGCGCTCCGAGCGCCGAGGCGAACTGGCCGACCACGTTGTACCAGGCGAAGACCCGGACCCGGGCAGGGCCTTCGGCGGCCTGGCCGAGGATCGCCTGCTCTACGGGGAGCACAGCTGAGACATCGCCCGACGTGGGGTTGACCGTCCCGAGGAAGGCGATGAGTAAGAGCGGGGCAAAGGACACTGATGCCGCGTATCCGATACCGGTGCCGATGCCCAATAGCGAACCGGCGATAAGGACAGTGCGGCGCCCGATCCTTTCCGCGTATCGACCAACGAGAAACGTGGCGAGGGCGGTGCCGACGAGCGCGGCGGTGGCAATCACTCCGGCCTGCCATCCCGGGAGCCCCAGTTCGAGGGCATAGCGGGCGATGAGGATGCTCATCATGCCATCGCCGAAGGCGCGGAGCGCCTTGGCGCTGAAGATGATCGTGCGCAGTCCCACGGCGGAAGCGTGGGGCCGGGCTTGCAAATGAGCTACGCAGAAATGCCGTGGACGCGGTGCACTTCTTTGCGCAGGGCGGCGCGAAGCTCCGGGTGGGCGACGTTCACCAGCTCCATCGCTCGCTCGCGGAGCGACTTTCCGCGAAGCCGGGCGATGCCTTGCTCGGTGACGACGAAGTCCACGAATCCGCGGTGGACGGTGCTGGTCGTGCCTTCGGGATGCGCTGCGACGATCCGGGAGACGCGTTCGCCGGTGCCGAGCAGCTGAGACGACGGTAGGACGATGACGGAGCCGCCAGCGGCAGTGGACGCAGCCGTCGCGAACACGTTCTGGCCGCCGGTGCCGCTGAAGATCCTGGGCCCCATTGTCTCCGAGGCGGCGTTGCCCTGAATGTCCACGGCGAGTGCGTTGTTGACGGCGACGAAGTTTTCGAGCTGGAGGAGCAGCCGGAGGTCGTCGGTATGGGTGAAATCGTAGAACTCAAAGAGCGGGTTGCCATCGATATAGGCGAGCTCATCGGGTCGGAGTTGGGCGGCGGCGGCGGCGACGATCTTCCCGGGGTGGACGGCCTTGTGCTGGCCGGTGACGACGCCCTTTTCGACGAGGTCCACGATGCCGCCGGGCAGGAGCTCGGTATGGACGCCGAGTTCGCGGCGTTCTTCGAGGAAGACCGGCAGCGCCGCTGAAACATCGCCGATGCCGAACTGGACGGTAGCGCCGTCGTAGACGATTTCATTCGCGACGAGCGTGCAGATGACCTGTGCGGCGAGCTCGGTTTCTTCGGAGCGTGGCGGCACGACCGGCGGCGCCGGTTTCGCCGAGAACTCCGCGAGGCGCGCGAAACGGGAGATGTGGATACGGCTCTCGCCGCCGGTGCGGATGTACTCCGGGTGTACCTCGCCGATGAGCACTGGAACGTTCTTCGCGACCGTGGGGCCGAACCAGGTGGCCACGCCAAGGGAGCACCAGCCATCGGCGTCGGGCGGCGAGACGGGCACAAGGGCCACGTCGGCCTCGATGCCGGGCGGCATTTTTCCGTCCCGGAACTGGGCGACGTTGACGTAGTCGATCCGGCCATCCTGGGCTGCGCGGCGGTCGAGTGGGCTCGTGTAAGCCGAGACGACGCGATAGTGCTCGAGTATCTCGGGACGCGTCCAGTCGAACGTGGCGAGCGCACCGACGATGGTGATGTCCCGCAGGTTTCCAGCCCGGGCGGCGAGGGCCGCGCAGAGCGAGGGCGGTGTCGATGTCCAGACGCCGGTGAAGACGCGCTGGCCGGGCTCGATGACTGCGACTGCGTCAGCGGGCGAGCAGAGTAGTGCGGTGTATCGGCTCTTCCAGTCCGGATCGTGAGGCATGACGGATCCTCGTCACTGGATTTTGCCGGAGGATACACCCGGCCAGTGGAGGAAAGTCATGCTTGCGGTTGGCGCGGACCGAGAAGGTATCCGCCAAACGCCACGAGCCAGAGCACCACGGGATAGGCGATCCAGCGCTCAATGCCACCATCGCCGAGTGCGTCGACCAGGGGCGTGAGATCGCCGAGAAACGCGCTGACCAGGGCTGCAAGGGTAATCGCTCCAAGTGCAACCGACAGGAGCCGGAAGGGCGGTTCGACCCAACGCGTCACTACAATCCCTGAAATGCCGCCTGAGACGAAGGCCGTGAGCGCGAAGACCGGATGGATCGCCCCGTAGTTGCCCGGAAAGACGCCCACGCCAAGGACGCCGAGGCCGAGCAACCCCACGGCAATCACCGACCCGCGGCGAACGCGCATCAGGCGGAGGAAAGAGGCTCCGGCGAGGATGAGTGCGCCAGAGGCGAGCATCGTGGTATTGAAGATCCGGGCTGAAGGTTGGCGGATGATGCTATCGGGAGGGCGCGTCGCACCGAGATCGCTGATCTCGTTATCGAACGTGGTGTACGTCGCCGGATAGGTTGCCTCGGCTGTGATGATCCCCATGAGGATGACGCAGCCAGCGACGAGCAGGCAGACGCCCGCTGCGAAACCGGGCGAGACCAGCAACGGCATTCACCGCTCCTTTTGATAACGAATCAGTCAGGACGGGGGGCGCCTGGCGGCACGGGAACTCTTACCCGGCGGCGGAGATCGCCGGTGGGTCGAAACCCGGCACGAATTTTCGCCAGTTCTCGCGAGTGCCGAGGTACTGGAAGAAGGGGTAGTAGATGCCGACACGCGGGCGGGCGGGCTCGTAAGGAAGGGGCATCCGCGCCTCCTGTGGTGTGCGCCCGGCTTTGCGGTGGTTGCAGATTTTGCAGGCGGCGACGAGGTTTTCCCAGGTGTGCTTGCCGCCGCGATGACGGGGAAGCACGTGGTCGAGCGTGAGTTCACGGGTAGCTTTGCCGCAATACACGCAGGTCCAGCCGTCGCGAGCGAACACTTCCTTGCGAGTGAGGC
Organism: Dehalococcoidia bacterium; assembly: GCA_050248655.1. Taxonomy (GTDB): domain Bacteria; phylum Chloroflexota; class Dehalococcoidia; order Tepidiformales; family Tepidiformaceae; genus JAGQHB01. The sequence continues at coordinate 90,211 of JBFWRY010000008.1, read as the reverse complement.
GGACCTGGGGGCGAGGGCGGCGGACGAAATTCATGAGCCGGATGACAGACGGAAGCGCAACCGCCTGCGTGGCACTGCGGATGGCGCGGCGGGCTCCTTCAAGGACTTCTGCCTTGCCGCCAAGGACAAGGACGAGCGCCCGCCGGACGGTGCACACGTTCAGCGGCTCGTAATTCTGATTGAGCACGAGGACGGTACCGTCCATTGATGCGCAACGAGCCTCGGGCGTGATCCTAACAAACGCGGGATCGAGCCTTCAATCACTAATGTGAACGGCCAGCGAAATTCAGCCGTGACGGCTCCAGAGGCGGAGCGTTTCGCGCACGCGAGCGATGGCCTCAGGCGCAATCATCGGGTCCGCAAGCACGCAATCGAGAAGGTGCCGATCGAGGACGGCGAGGCCGGCCTGTTCAAGGCCAGAGCGGGCAGCGAGGAGCTGGGTGAGGACGTCTTCGCAGGCACGCCCTTCTTCGAGCATCTTGCGGAGGCCGCGGACCTGCCCTTCGACCCTGCTAAGGCGGTCGAGGAGCTTCTTGTCATCATCGATTTGCGTAGTCATGGCGCCTTTCCGGTTGTTGACAAGGATACCCCCGGGGGGTATCTTGTTGTCAAGCAACTGGCGTCCCCCACGGATGGGGCGGGCGCGAGAGGAGAACAAAGAATGGCAGAAAGCGTACGGGAGATCACGGACGCAACGTTCGACGGGGACGCGCTGAAGAGCGACCTTCCGGTCCTGGTGGATTTCTGGGCGCCGTGGTGCGGGCCGTGCCGAATGGTTGCCCCGGTCGTCGCCGAGCTGAGCGAGGAATACGCCGGCAAGATGAACTTCTACAAGATGAACACAGACGAGAACCCAGCGGTGCCCACCAAGTACGGCATCCGCAGCATCCCGAGCCTGCTCATCTTCAAGGGCGGCGAATTGAAGGGGACGATCGTCGGCTTCCGACCGAAGAGCGACCTGAAGAAGCGGATCGAAGAAGCGCTGGTCTAGCAGCTCGAAGCCGACTAATCCGATGCCCTCTCATTTCCGATGAGAGGGCATCGCTGTCTCTGGAAGGGAGCTGCTGCGATGAAGGCGTGGGACATCGCGATTATTGGTGGTGGCGGTGCGGGATTAACGGCTGCGATGTACGGGGCTCGCGGCCAGCGGGACGTGGTCGTGTTCGAGCGGAAGCTCACGGGTGGCCAGATCGCCACGACAGACCTGGTGGAGAACTTCCCCGGGTTTCCACGGGGAGTGAATGGATTCGACCTCGGCCAGTCGATGCTGGCACAGGCGGAGAAGTTCGGCGCAAGGGTCGAGTACGAAGGCGTGGATTCGCTGGTACGCGAGCCTTCGGGGATGTTCCGGCTGCGCGTGGGTGAGGAGGAACACGTTGCGCGGACGGTGATCGTGACGGCCGGCGCGGAATACCGGCACCTGGATGTGCCCGGAGAAGAGGCGTTCACGGGGCGCGGCGTGAGCTACTGCGCGACATGTGATGCGGCGTTCTTCAAGGATATGGACGTGGCGGTTGTTGGCGGCGGCGATGCCGCGATGGATGAAGGGATGTTCCTAACGCGGTATGCGAAGTCGGTGACGGTGATCCACCGCGGGGGTTCGTTGCGCGCGAGCAAGGTGCTGCAGGAACGGGCTTTCGCAAACCCGAAAATGCGGTTCGTGTGGGACACCGTGGTGCAGGCGATCGAAGGTGAAGCGGCGGTCACGGGCGCACTGCTGCGAAATGTGAAGACGGGCGAGGAGTCGCGGATCGACGTGAGCGCGGTGTTTGTCTTCATTGGGCATCTACCGAACAACGAGCTCTTGAAAGGGTTGGTTGAGCTCGACGGAGACGGGCAGGTACTGGTCGACCTGCGGATGAGGACGACGACGCCAGGCCTCTTCGTGGCTGGGGACGTCCGTACGGAGGCAGCCCTGCAGCTGATCTCCGCCTGTGGCGACGGAGCGACCGCTGCGATCACGGCCGAGCGGTATCTACAGGAAATGGACGCGGCCGCCAGCGAGCAGCCGGCGGTGTTACCATCGAACCATGCCGCTGTATGAATTTCGCTGTCCCGAATGCGAGGCTCGCGAGACGGTGTTCAAGCGCACCGTGGCCGCAGAAGTCGAGCCCCCACCGTGCCCGAACGAGGCCTGTGCGAAGAGCCAACCGATGGTCCGGGCCGTCACAAAATTCGTCCGGCATCTGAACGACGTGGACAAGGTTGCTGAAGCAGAGGCGAAGTTCGGCAAGGAAGTTGACGCTGCGATGGGGCCGGAGCGCGATATCGGCTACCTTTCCCGGCGTTACGAACGGCTGGCGAAGGATCTGCCGCCTTCAGAAATGGGTGTCGGTCACGATTGATCTGCCGTGGCCGGGATCCCGAGCACGCGTATACTTGTTGGCAGGCGGGAATTGTTGACGTGCGTCATCTGAAAGACAGCACGGCGAGGAGCCGGAGGCCCAGGTGTCGGAGATCGCGAACTATCGGCAAGAGCTGACGGCACGGCTGCGACTGATTACCGAGGACCTCGGCTGGGCGGTGCGCCCGCTCACGGTCGAGCGGCTGGCCTACAAGCCGACCCAGGACGATTGGTCGATTCATGAGCACTTGGCACACCTGCGCGACATGGAGCAGGAGGTGTACCTGCCTCTCCTGCGCTGGGCCACGGTCCCGGAGATGCTGGACCCGAAGGACTACAGCCGCCGCGACTGGCACGAACACCGCTACCGGCCGTCCGAGCCGCTGGCGCTGGTCCTGAACGACTTCACGCGCATGCGAGACGAGGCGCTCCTGGTCTTTCGCGACATGGACAACGCGACGTGGACACGATGGCGAGACGATACCCGCTGGGGTCCGATTACGTGCCAATGGATCGCCGAACTGATGTACCGGCACGCACTGGATCACCTGCAGGGGATCATGGCGCTCCGGCAGGACATCAACCTTGAAGCATGCCGCCCGCCGGCGATCGCCGGCGGGACGGAGTCAACGATACGGAGGGCGCCCTGATGCGGCTGCGGAGCATCTTGTTGATACCGGCAAACGGTGACGGCCTCGAGGCTGCGCTCACCTCTGAAGCGGACGCAGTGGCGGTGACCGTGGCGGACGCCGATTGGCCGATCGAGGAATTGCGCGAGCGGGCTGCGAGTGCGCTCGTACAGGTTTCGGCGTCAGGGAAACGGGCTCTCGCAGTCGTGAACCATCCGCGAACACGGCTGCTGCGCGGCGATCTCGAATCACTGGCCGGGCAGGCCCTCGGGGGAGTGATCCTGCCGCACGCCGTAGAGCCGCAGGACATTCGGGATATCGCAGTCGCGCTCCGGGAATTCGAGCTGAAGCGGGACATGGAGCCCGGGGACACGCTGGTGCTGGCGACGATTGACACGGCGCGTGGAGTGCTGCGGGCGGCGGAGATCGCTGCTGCTGCGCCACGGCTCGCGGGCCTGCTCTTCGATGGCCCGGCTTACGCTCACGACATCGGCGCGCGCGAGGAGGAGTTCGGCGACCGCCTGGCATTCGCGCGCGGGGCGGTGATCGCCGCGGCGCGGGCAGCGGATGCGCTCCCGGTTGTAAGGGCGAATGCGTTTGAGCTGCAGCGGCTCGGCCATTACGGATTTGCAGGAGCAGTGGTGGACCGCGCGGCAGGCGCGCAGATAGCCAACGCGGCGTTTACGCCAACGGAACACGAAGTGGCCCGCGCCAGGGCAATCATCACCAGCTACGCGTCGACACGGGGCGAGGGTGGATGGGCAGCGCGGATGGGTACAGAAGTTGTCGAGGCTGACTCAGTGCGGCGTGCGCGGCAGCTACTGGCACAGGCGGGCGTCGAGGGATAGGCGTTTACGGCTCTCCAGGATGGCGCATGAGCATGAAGCCGCAGCCGACCGCTGAGAGTTCATGCAACCCGTCTTCGCGCTTTTCGTAGGCCGTGGACGCCTGCGTCTCGAATTCGCCACCGTAGATGATGAGCGGGAGGACGATGCGGCCTCCCGACTTCAACTGGTCTTCCCAGGCGGGGACGACCCTGCTAGCGGCGGCGGTGACGATGATCCGGTCGTACGGCGCATTCGGCGGATAGCCCTTGAACCCATCGGCGCAAATGACTTCCACCCGTGGACACCCTGCCTGCTGCAGATGAGCTGAGGCTTCCTGCACAAACACAGGATCGATGTCGACGGTTGTCACGTGCCCGGTCGGTCCGGCGATGTGTTGCAGGATGGCAGCGTTGTAGCCAGTACCGGCACCGATCTCGAGCACGTTGTCGCCGGGCTGAGCGCCGAGCTGGTCCAGCATTTCGGCCATGATCGCTGGTTGTGAAGAGGAGCTGGTAGCGATGCCATGGTCGATGTGCGTCAGGATCGCATCGTCGCTGTAGACGGTTTCGAGGGGGAGGCCGGGGAGGAAGTGGTGGCGGAGGACCGCCCGGAAGGCAGACTCGATACGTGGATCGCCGATGATCCCTTCGCGAACCAGATAATCGACGAGCGCAGCATTAAGTTCGTGGGCATCCATTCGATCCAGCATCTCCGAATGGGCCGGGCGCGCGAAGGGTCAGGTGGGCAGAAGGAGGGCGGCTACCGGTCCCCGTCGCGCCCGGCCCAGTGGCGCGCGAGCTCGCGGAGGAGACCCGCTGCGTTGGCCATGGACTTCGAAGGGTCGGGTTCCAAGGAGGCGAGCGTGTGGACGCGACCCCCTGCCGGTGCGACCCCGGCGAAGACGACCGAGCGCTTGTCCGCGCGGGTGGCCATTCCGAGGAGCCGGCCGGTCGTTTTTCCCTGCGTCGATTGGGCATCGAAGCTGCCCTCGCCAGTGATGATCAGATCAGCTTGCCGGAAACGCGATTCGAGGTCGGTGGCGCGGGCGACGATGTCGAAGCCGCTCTCGATGCGAGCACCAAGAAAGGCGACGAGCCCGCCCGCGAGCCCGCCGGCCGCACCAGCACCGGACAACGAAGCAAGATCCAGGCCGAAGTGACGACGGACGACCGCCGAATAGCGTGCCAGCGCCGCGTCCAAGGCGTCGACATCCGCGGGGCTGGCACCCTTCTGGGGGCCGTAGATGGCGGCGGCACCTCGCGGACCCGTGAGCGGATTCGTGACATCCACGGCCACGACGACCTCAATAGCTTCCAGGGCTGCGGGCCGCTGCCAGTGAACGGCGGCGAGGCCGGCCAGGCTCACACCGCCGGGAGCGAGGGGGCGGCCTGCTTCGTCGAAAAACGTTGCACCGAGAGCACGCGCCATGCCGTGGCCACCATCGGTCGTGGCGCTACCGCCGACGCCGACGATGACGGTGGCGGGCCTGTGCTCGATCGCGGCGGCGAGGAGCTCACCAACGCCGTACGTGTCAGCAGAAAGGGGATCGCGGTCTTCGGGCGCCACGAGAACGAGGCCGTTCGCGGCAGCCGATTCGACAATCACCAGCGGGCCAGCGGGCGAGGTCACGGAGAGGATTGACGCATTGATTGGACGGAGGAGCGCATCGTGAGCGGCGACGCTGACGCGCTCACCACCGATGCTCGTCTCAAATGCGTCGAGGAAGCCGGGGCCACCATCGGACATCGGCAGGAGGTCGATGTCCCAGCCGGGACGGGCTTCGCGAACGCCAGCGGCGATAGCGGCTGCTGCTTCCGCTGCGGTGAGCGAGCCCTTGAACTCCTGTGGCGCGACCAGGACACGCATGGTCACTACCAGCGATCCCGGAGAAAGATGAAGAGCCCCAGCGCGAGGATGGCGATGACGTAGAGGATCACGGCGTCGCGCACGAATTCGAGGGAACGGCGGGCGCGAGGCGAGCGAAAGACGAACGCCGCCACGCCCAGGCCCACGAATGTAATGACCAGGGCCTGGACGAGGAAGAGCCTCACGCCGGGGCTGCCGGGAGTCTAGTCGCCCTGGACGGCGCGGCTGCTGAACTTCCAGCCATCAGCCGTCCTGGCGAGCTCATCGTGGTAGACGGCGGTAACCATCGGGACGGCCGGCTTGTCCTTGAGGTTCATGAGCATGAGGTAGCACTTGCCGCGGGCGCCGCTGTCGGTGCCTTCGACCACGAGGTTGGTGTTCCAGTGGCGGGCGTTCATGCGGGAAGCAAACGTTGTGGCGAACCCTTTGAGCGCCTCGGTACCGGTCTGGGCGCCGCCGGCGCCGCCGTTGAACACGCCATCGGCTGTGAAGCAGGCTGCCCAGCCGTCTGCATCACCGAAGTCGATTGCGTGGTTGTACTTCGCATAGAGCTGCTGGATTTCGAGTTGGTCTTCGACGGACAGTGCCACGTGGGCCTCCTGAAAAGGGTTGAGGGGGAAGCATACGCGGGGAGATGCAGCGGCGCGCGTTTACAGGAATCCGGACGCACTGCCGGTGCCGTACGATGGGAGCACACGAGCGAGGAGCCGCGCATGTCCGACTCATCCTGGTCGAAGCCATCCGACGAAGGCGAACCCACCGGCAGCGCGCCGGATGCGACGGAAGAGGCGCCCGACCCATCAACCCCGCCGGTGGGCTCACCGGCTCCGGGGGGAAGCAACCGCTGGCTGCTGATCTCTTTGCTGAGCGTAATGGTGCTGGTGCTCGGCGGAGTTCTTGCCGGGCTCGCCATCTACCTGACGCGAGGTGACGGCGGCGGCGGAGATTACGCGGTCGACCTTGGTGACGACGACTACGACCTCGTCGCGATGGCGTTGCGAAACACCGACGTACCGGACGGGCTGGGTCTGACGGTCCGGGCGGATTTCACCAATGAGGAATGGGCGCTGATCTTCGATGAAACGGATATCGAACGGTACAAGTCGCAGTTCGACGCGCAGAAGCGGGTCCGCAACCTCGTATCGGTATTCGCGTGGATGCCAGGCAAACCGGCCAAGCCGGGGCTGGCGCTCAACGTCCTCTCGCAATCGACGCTGTACGAGACGGAAGAGGCGGCGGCCGACGCTGTAGCAGGGAGCGCTCTCTGCGGGCTCAACGTGGACTCGCGGGCGCCAGTGACGGACTTCAAGGTGCCGAGGATCGCCGACCAGTCAGCCGGGTTCCACATCGATTCGGACACGATCGTGATCGATGTCGACGACATTACTCAAGAAGAGACGAACGCGAAGATCATCGAGACCGTGGTGTGTTTCCGGACTGGCCGGGTTGTACACGGCGTGGTGCAGCGGGCGTGGGACGGGTCGCAGGACGAAGAGCTGGTGATTGGCCTGGCGAAGGAGATGTTGATACACGCCGACAACGCGTTCGAAGGCAAGAACGACCCGGTTGACCCGGACCCGGGCGGCTAGCAGGGTTCAGCCTATTTCCCGGAGCCCTGGCTGGCGATGGCGCGGGCAAGGCGGCTCATCCCTTCTTCGAGTGTTGGGCGCGGGCAGCCGAAGTTGAGGCGGACAAAGCCCTCGCCCTGTTCCCCGAAGTCTGGACCGTGGCCGAGTGCGACCTTCGCCTTTTCCAGGAAGAACTCGTGCGGGTCGTTGCCCGGCAGGCCGAGGCCGTTGCAGTCGAGCCAGCCGAGGTATGTGCCCTCCGAGGGGTAGACCGATACGCCAGGCATGCGCTCGCGGACGAACGATGTGACGTAGTCACGGTTCGCGGTGAGGTAGGGGAGCAGCGCATCGAGCCAGGGGTCGCACTCGGCGTAAGCCGCGGTCATGGCGACGTACCCGAGGATGTTGACGGCTCCGACAAGTCCGCCGCGGGCGGCCTCGAACTGTTCACGGAGTTCCTGGTTGGGGATGACGGCGACGGAGGCCTTGAGCCCGGCAAGGTTGAACGTCTTGCTCGGCGCCATAAGCGTAATACTCCGCGCTTCGACCTCCGGCGAAAGGCTGGCGATGGGGATGTGGCGAGTGCCGTCCATCATCAGATCGCAGTGGATCTCGTCGGAGATGATGAGGATGCCACGCTGGAGGCAGATGGAGGCCATGCGTTCGAGCTCGGCGCGGGTGAAGACGCGGCCGACGGGATTGTGGGGGTTGCAGAGGACGAAGGCCTTCGTGCGTTCGTCGATGGCGGCCTCGAAACTTTCCCAGTCGATCTCGTAACGGCCTCCTACGTCGCGGACGAGGAGCGCATCTGCGCGGACCAGGCCGTGGTTCTTGTACACGTTCAGGATGGGCGGGTAGGAAGGAAGCTGGACGAGGACGCCGTCGCCGGGCTGCGTGAAGGCGCGAAGGGCCATGTTGAAGCCGGGAATGACGCCAGGGATTGGGATGAGCGCGTCATTGGCCACATCCCAGTTCATGCGGCGCTTAAGGCGGGCGGTAAAGGCCTCGTGGAAGTCCTCGCGGGCGTATCCGTAGCCGAAGAAGCCGTGCTCCACACGCGCGCGCAGAGCGGCGAGGATGGGAGGCGCGGAGGGGAAGTCCATATCCGCGACGGGCATTGGCAGGACATCGGGGCCGTAGCGGTGCCACTTGGCGCTGTCGGTGCCGGTGCGGTCGTAGACGCGGTCGAAGTCGTACTCCATGTGGGGAATCCTACGCGGTCAGGGCCGCTGGCGCGCCGTTAGAATGGGCGGAAGGAGACGCATCATGGCCGATTGGTACAACGAGATTGATGAGGAGCGGCGGGCGTTCATCGAGCGGCAGCACATGTTCTTTGTGGCGACTGCGCCAGACGGGCTGGACGGAGACGCGTGGCCCAACCTTTCGCCCAAGGGTCGAACGCTGGTGCGGGTGCTGGGCCCGAACCGCGTGGGCTGGCTGGACTATCCTGGCAGCGGGAACGAGACGGCCAAGCAGAGTGCGGCGAACGGGAAGATCACGCTGATGTTCTGCAGCTTTGAGGCTACGGCAGGGATTGTGCGGGTGTATGGCCGGGGACAGGCGGTGACGCTGGACGATCCGGAGTTCGCCGCACACGCAGGGGCGTTCCGCGATGATGCACACCCATTCGTACGGCAGGCGTTCATTGTGGATGTGGAGAAAGTGCAGACATCGTGCGGCTACGCAGTGCCGCGCTACGAGTACGTCGATGAGCGACAGACGCTGGACCTGTGGTGCGAACGAAAGGTGGAGCCGCGTGCGATGGCGGACGGGATGCCACTCGCGGGGCCGCTGATGGCCAAAGACGGGAAGGTGCTGGCGGAGCGTTAACCGGCCGGCAGGATTTCGTCGTCGTCGGACTGCGAGCGTGAGCGCGCGAGCACGATACCAATGCCGCCGCCAATGGCGGTGAGGGCGCCGAGCGCGATGACGACGATCGCCCAAACCGGGAAACCGGAGTCGTCCGGAGGTTCGCCCGGCGTCGTTGCTGCGCGAGTGACAAGGCCGCCGGCGAGCGTCGGTGTGGCCGTCGGAGTGCCGGTGCGCGTCGGGCTTGGCGAGGGTGACGGGGACGCAGACGGTGATGGCCCGGGGGATGTCGCCGCAGGTGTAGTGGGGCGGGGCGTTGGTGTCCGCGTGGGAGGCTCGACGGTCGCGGTACTGCCGCCGGGGCGGGGCGTCGGCGTAAACGTGGGGATAGGCCGCGGCGTGGCGTCGCCGAAGGTGATATCGAGTTGGACGGGGCCGGGTCGCCAGCGAAGGGTCTGGGAGGCGATGCGCTCACCGATTTTGATCTGGACCTCGACGCCGTCGGCGCCACATCCAGCCGTCTGTTCGCGCGAGACGACGTCGGCGAAGTAGACGGTCACCCGGCCGTCGCCGTCCCCGGTGTACTGGGTCTTGCCGCGCCCGCAGACCGTGTTGCCGACCAAGGCCTCGATGGGCAGGTCGGCAGGGACATCGCCGCTGCTATCGGTGACGGATCCGAAGACGGTCATCGGTGGGCCAAACACCTGTGCGCTGGCGAAGCCAGTTAACCCGGGCGGGGCGAGGGCAACGACGGCTGCAACGGCCAGGCCGACGGCGGCCCGCCATCTCCCTGCCATGTCGACCATGGGCGTCAGACCTTTCCGGGGGCGCACTGATTGAACTTTGAGAGTATCGCTCTCCTGCTAGCGCGGCACGACCAGCGTAAACGGGCTTTTTGCGTAGACCCAGTAGACGCGACCTGCTTCGAGGGTCGTGATCGTATTGACGCCGTCGGGGGCGTTCGGCACGTAGCGGTCCCAGGTCTCGGTGGTCTCGTCCCAGGCGAAGATGGCGTTCACAAGGTTGGCGTTGGGACCAAGAGCCTCCGAGACACTGATGCCATCGCCACCGACCGAGATGAGATTCCAGCCCGGCGACAGGACGGTCGTGGCGCGATTGTTGAAGGGCACGATTACGTCCAGCACGATGATGCCCTCGGTGTCGGGCTTGAGCTGGATAGTATCGGGATGGAAGTGCTCGCCGACGCAGGGTTCGAAGTCGACAAGGGATTCGTTCCAACGGAGGGCCGCGTAGTCGGTATCGCCGCTAAAGGCGTTTTCGCCGCTGGTAAAGAGCCATGGGTTGAGGTCCGTGTTGCCGCTGATCGTGATGCTCTTGCCGGGGGAGAGGTGGCCTTCGAGGCCGAGGTGCTCTTCTTCGAAGAACCCGCCCGTGATTGAGCGGCCCGCGCTGCGAAGGGCCCAGCCAGCGAGGGAGACTTCGTTCGTGCCGAGGTTCGTGAGCGTGACCCAAGAGCCGTAGTCGCCGCAAACCAGATCGGTGACACGGATGTCACCAGGGATCGGGGGCGGTGGCGCGGAGAAGGTGACCTGGACGTTGACGGGTTCGCCGAGGCTGTTGTCGATGCGGACCCAGGCCTGGCATTCGTCGGGCGTCTGAACGAGCTTCGCGATGCTTCCGTTCATGGGCTCGCCGAGATCATCCAGGGTGTCGAAGGTTGTGACGAGGGCGAAATGGCGGTCGCCCTTGTCGTTGTTGATGACGGAGGGCTCGTCGGCGCGCCAGGTGATGATGCCGTCTTCGGAGTCGATGGCGAATTCGACAAGGACGCCGAGGGTGTTATTCCAGTTGATGGCGTTGCAGAAACCATCGCGGTCTTTGAGGTGAGCGACGACGTAGCGGACGCCATCGGCTGCGCCGGTCTCCCAGGTCACCCGCTTGTAGCCAGCCCAATGGAAGCGGGCTTCGGCGTTGTTGGAGCGGATAGGCACGAGTTTGCCGCGATTGCGCAGCTCCGGGTAATCGACGACCGCGTAGTAGCTGGTGCGGCCGGCGATGTCTTCCAGCTCGCAATGCGGGTTGCCGGTGGGAAGGTTCACCGCGCAGCCTTCGAAGCTGAGGTTGTGGTCGCCGAAGACATCCACGTCGGCGATGCCGTTGGCCTGCGTGGGGCTGCTAATGATGCGCGGGCGGTTGACGGTCCCCTGAACCGAACGGGCTCCCGTCACAGGGTTGAGGTCGAAAGCAAAGTTGTCGAAGGTGCGGACCGGGTCGAACCAGCCGGCAGCGCCATTCTTGACGCCGGTCTTGAAGTTGTTGATGACTCCCTCGTTCTCCATAAAGAAGGTGACGGGCGCCGGGGGCATCTGCAGGGTAGCGGGCCATGCGGGCCGGAAGTCGTCGGGGCCGCGGAGCCGTTCCCAGTCATCGGGAAGAACCCAGCGGTCGGCGGGGACGACGCGGCCATCGGACTTGGTCTCCGCTTTGCGGCCCGAGGGGTTATCGCCGACGAACCAGCCGCGGACGCGGGCGTCGAGCCGTACGAACTCCGAGACTGTCGGGTCTTCGTTCTGAATCGAGAGTTCGAGGTCTTCGAAGGCCAGGTAGAAGATTGGGATGATGACCTTGGACTTCTGGTCGCCGCCGAGCGTGATCGTGATATCGATATCGCCGGGGACTTCGCTTTCGAATTGGATCGAAGTTTCGCAGTCGATGAGGCGGGTGATGGCGAAGTCGACGCCGCCGGGGACGAAGGCGCCGGAGCCGCCGTCCTTGTTCCAGAACACGTCCTGTTCGTCGCATGTCCCGGAGAACCCGTAGCTGAGAGTCACGGTCGTGCCAGCCCAGGCGACGATTGGCGCGGCCTGGGCAGGCGTGAAGCGGAGGAAGATAGCGAGCGTTTCGAGTTCGGGCGCCTGGCGGTTCTTGATGATGTCCGGATACCGAGCGTGGACCTCGAGGGTGATAACGCTGTTCTGGCCACAGCTGGGGTCGCCGAACGTGTCGATCGTGAACTCGATGCGGCCGGCGAGGGTGATTCCTTCGATCTCCGTGATGGATGGGTCGTCGGTGCCATCCTGGAAGTAGCCGCAGGTGGATGTGATCTTCAGGTTCACGGGGACGCCATCGATCGGTTCGGCCACCGCGCCATCGGGATCCGGGCGGGAGCCGAGGACCCATTCGACAAGGTCGATGTCAGCGAGGAACGTGCCGTCACGGACGTTGAAGGCGACGGGCAGATTGACGCTGCCGTTGGTGACTTCGTTTTCGTCGTGGTTGCCGCCAGTGTTGATGACCGTGTAGTCGATGACGTTCCAGTACTTGACGAGGGCGCCGCCCGGGCCAAGGCCGTCGTTGCCGTCGAGATTGGTGTCCCATGAGACGTTGGTGACGACATCGACCAGTAAGGTGCTGGCCGGGTTGGCAGGCGACATCGTGAACTGGGCGAAGACGTCGTGGCGGCCGGGCTCAATCGCGGTCCAGCGGAAGCACTTCGTCCCCGGGTCGACACCGGGAACGACGACGCCGTCATTTTCGAAGACCGAAAGCGAGACGGCGGCGATGCCGCTCGGACTGGAGATCTGGATGCCTGATGCGACGAGGGTGTCAGTTGGCACGGACGGGAGGATGCAGGCGGTGTGCACAGCGCCGATCACGTTGGGGTTGGTCGCCCGGCGGATATCGACCTGGCCGTCCGTCGTGATGTGCTTCAGTTCGGGGGGCCCGGGGTTAATGTCGATGACGTCCTGGGCGGTCTCGAAGATGGGTTCATCGTCGAGTTCGGTGTTGACCGCATAGATCGCCCAGAAGTTGAGCGTGACGTCGATATCAGGAACGGCGGTATTCGAGGTGATGTTGACGCACCATTCGGAGCCGTCGCGCAGGACGCCTTTGACGCCCGGCGTCAACGGTGGAGCGGTGGACCAATCGCCCGGGACGACCTCGTCGATTTCATTGGGCGGGGTTGGCGGGTTATTGGATTCGAATCCGGTGAGGAAGAGCGGGTCCCAGCCCTCGGTGCAGACGCGGGCGACGCCGCCAACGGTGCCATTGTTGCCCTTAAGGACGACGGTGACGACTTCGATTTCGAGCGTGGCACTGGTAGCGACGCCGCCGTCGAGGTAGGTCCACGTGATGACCATTTTGGGGCGCGGAAGTTCGGTTGTGATCCGATCAGCCTGGACGACGACACAGTACACGTCATCGGTTTCGGTGGCGGATCCGTTATCGAAGTAATCGGCGTCGATGACGAAGCCGTTCTGGACGCTGAAACCTGAATCGCCGCCGATGGAGCGGTGGCCGTCTTCCTGGACGAAGACGCAGTAGCCGGTGTTGCCAAGTGTTGGATCGGCATCAGCCAGGGGGTCGCCGACGCCATCCCGATGCGAGGGAATGCCGGAGTAGACCTTGGCGGGCGTGACGATCGAGAAGGTCTCGACGGCGGCGGCTTGCGCGACCTGAGGCGCATGAACAATCGAACGGTCGCCCGCGACCGTGAGCAGACCAAGGATAAGAAGCCCAAACACGAGCAGGCGTGGGGCAGAGATCGCCATGCATGTCCTCCACGGACTGCAGACGTACCCCGCCAGACGTCGCGTCTGGTTACAGGAACCGGGCGAGCTCACCCCCAGGCGATCTCGCGGTCAGCAACGTCTCGACCCGTTGCTGTGACCGGCTAGCTTGCACGTTATCAACGACCACGACACTTCCGTCAAGCCGCGGACATGAGGGGTAACGCTCGAGGGGGGCGAGAGGTTACCGACAGACCGGAAGACCTGAGCGCATGTGGGATTGCGCTGGGGTACGCTATTGGGACCACAAGAACCTCCACGGAGCACCCGTTTCATGGCTGACGCGCGCACAACTTCGCAGAAGATCTGGGACAACCACCTCGTCCGGCGGGAGGAAGGCAAGCCCGACCTCCTCTACATCGATATGCACCTTGTCCACGAGGTGACCTCGCCGCAGGCGTTCGAGGGACTGCGCATGTCCGGGCGGAAAGTCCGGAGGCCCGAACTGACGCTGGCGACGGTAGACCACAACGTGCCGACCGCGAACCGGGACAAGCCATGGACGGATCCGCTTTCGATCCAGCAGGTGGAGACGCTACGGCGCAACTGCGAGGAGTTCGGGGTACCCCTTTACGGGGTGAACGATATCCGGCAGGGAATCGTGCATGTGATCGGGCCGGAGCAGGGGATCACGCAACCGGGAATGACGATCGTCTGCGGCGACTCCCACACCTCAACACACGGGGCATTCGGGGCGCTCGCATTCGGGATCGGCACCAGCGAAGTCGAGCACGTGCTGGCCACGCAGACGCTCCCGCAGGCGACGCCTAAGACCATGTCCGTCGAGGTGACAGGGGAACTGCATCCGGGCTGCACCGCGAAGGACGTCATCCTGTCGATCATCCAGAAGATCGGAGTGAGCGGCGGCGTTGGGCATGTCATCGAATACCGCGGACCGGTGATCGAAGCGCTTTCGATGGCGGGCCGGATGACGGTCTGCAACATGTCGATCGAGGGCGGCGCGCGGGCTGGGCTTGTGGCACCCGACGATACGACGTTCGCCTACATGGAAGGGCGGCCGAAGGCGCCGAAGGGCAAGGACTGGGAACGCGCGCTGGACGCGTGGCGACAGCTCGTCACCGATGAGGGAGCGGTTTTCGACAGCGTCGTGACGCTGGCCGGGGGCGATATCGAGCCGACGGTAACGTGGGGTACGACACCGGCGCAGAGCGTGAGTGTCACGGGGCGCGTGCCGGACCCGGCCGACGCGGCATCGCCACAAGCGAGGGAACTGGCGGAGCGGTCGCTGAAGTACATGGACCTGAAGGCAGGAACGGCGATCGAGGACATCAACGTCGATGTTGTGTTCATCGGGTCATGCACGAATTCGAGGATCGAGGACCTGCGGGTGGCGGCGGACACGGTGCGGGGACGAACCGTGGCTTCGAGCGTACGCGCGATGGTCGTGCCGGGTTCTGGGCTGGTGAAGCTGCAGGCGGAGCAAGAAGGTTTGGACAAGATCTTCAGCGACGCCGGGTTTGAATGGCGTGACGCCGGCTGCTCGATGTGCCTGGGCATGAACCCGGACATCCTGATGCCGGGCGAACGAGCTGCTTCAACTTCGAACCGCAACTTTGAAGGGCGGCAGGGGCCGGGCGGGCGCACTCACCTGGTGAGCCCTCAGATGGCGGCGGCGGCGGCCGTGGCAGGGCATTTCGTCGATATCCGTAGCTGGAAGTAGGGGCCCGGGCGCGCCGCCCCTCACGCCGGTCCCTTTCCCCCTGGCGGTGGCGAAGGATTGGGAGCGACGAGCCTTTGTGGGGTTCCCCTCGCTTGATTCAGACGCCCGCCTCCAGGGGCGGCGAGCGACTTCCGCCTGGCCGAACTCCCGCTGGATGAGCTGGACGATGGTCAGGCAGCCGGCAGCCGTGAGCCTGCCGTTAGGATGGGGCACGAGGGCCTGCGTTGGTGTTGGTCAGACAACCGCAACCAAGGAGTCAGGCCCTCACCCAGTCAATCTCGCACTGGCATCGTCCGTTCATGAGCGTCCGCCTAGCCTATCGCTCAACCAATTGTCTATGCCAATGACTCATTTCTTCCTGTAAACAACCCTCGTGACAACCACACTTAGCCGCCGTATTTCACTCCAACTTCGTCGAGGGTAAGGATGGGGGCGCCCGTGAGGGTGCCGGCGTTGGTGACTTCGCCGATGACGCAGGCGTGGTCGCCGATGTCGACATTTCCGACGATCTTGCCTTCGACCCAGGCGGCGGCGCTGGAGATGACGGGGGCGCCTGTTTCGTGGGTCTCAAACTCGGAACCGTTGATGGTGGCGCCTTCGACGGCGGTGGGCTTAAAGAAGGCGAACGCGACATCCTTCTGGCCAGTGCCAAGGAAGGAGAGCGCGAATTGGCCGGTCTTCTGGATGACGGCGTAGAGATGACTGTCCTTCTTGACGCCCATGGCGACGAGGGGCGGGGCGAACGAGGTCTGGGTGACCCAGTTGACGCAGCCAGCGCCGATCTCATCGCCATCTTTGGCGGTGAGGACATAGAGCCCGTAGGGAATCATTCGAAGGGTGGACTTCTTCGCGGCTTCGGCCTGATCGTTCAAGGTAGGGACCTCCATGGGATTTCCGGGAGTCTACCCAACTCCGCGCGCAGGAGGGGAGCGATATGCTGGGGCGATGGTGAAGAAGGTGGTGACCGAACGATTCCCGACGGTGTGCTGGGGCGACGTGTCGCGGCTGATGCTGGAATACCACGACCGGGAGTGGGGGCGGCCAGTCCGCGATAGCCGGGCGCTGTGGGAGAAGCTGATGCTGGATGGGTTCCAGGCGGGGCTTTCATGGGAGATCGTGCTCAACAAGCGCGAGGGGTTTGCACGGGCGTTCCAGGGCTGGCAGCCGGAGAGGATCGCGGAATATGGGGAGGACGACGTTGCGCGGCTGCTGGCCGACCCGGAGATCGTGCGTAACCGGCTGAAGGTGCGCGGAGCAATCAAGAACGCGAAGGCCTACCTACAGCTGGCGGATGAGGGGGTCGCGTTCTCGGACTACCTGTGGGCGTTCACGGGCGGGACGCCGATCGACCGGCGGCCAGCCTCAACTGGGAACGTGCCAGCAACGAGCCCGGAATCGGACGCAATGTCGAAGGCGCTTCAGAACGCCGGGTTCACGTTCGTTGGCTCGACGATCTGCTACGCGTTCATGCAGGCGGTCGGGATGGTGAACGACCACCTGGTGACGTGTCCTGCGCGGGACAGCTAGCCTCCGAGGTCGAGGACGGTGAACGGCGGGTCGAAGGCGCCGGCGGGGATGGTGGAACTGACCTCCGTCGCGACCATCTCGACTGAGTCCCCCTTGAGGAAGAGGAGGGTCCCATCGGACGAATCGAGGCAGATCGTGCCATCTTCCGAGGACTCAGCGTCGTCGTATTCAAAGCAGCGGGCGGCGCGGCCGGCAATGGTGCGCCCGGCGACCTCACGGACGTCGGGCGCGTCGTCGACCGCATCGAAGGTCTCGTCAACGTCGACGACGGAGGGGATGAGTGAATCGGAAAGGGATGAGTCGCCGGTCTTGAGGCACTGACCGGGCTCATCGTCGGTATCGAAGCAGATGATCGAGGACTCGCCGTCGTCGATGACCCAGAACTTGCCACCGTTGGAGCCATCGAAGGTGAAGAAGACAAGGCTCCTGGGAGGGTCCTGGACGATTCGCCAGGTGCCGGTGCGGGTTTCGCCGTCGTCGACCAAGGTGAGGTTGTAGGAGACGGCGATCTTTTCCTCGGAGCGATCCTGCGTGAGGTCACGGAAGGCCGCGCTGGCGTCGGCCGTGGACGCCGGCGAGGCGGATGGAGATGGCGCCGGGCTGCCAGTGGGAGCGGTGGCGGAACTCGACGCGGTTGACGAGCCCGCGGGGGATGCGGCGGGTGAGCCGGAGGCTGTCGTGCCAGCGGCGGATGTACCGGATGCGGATGCGCTGGCGCCAGCGGCCGGCGTCGCGGTGGATGAATCGTCGTCGTCGCCGCCACAGGCGGCGATGAGCAATGCTGCGAGCAGCAGAGACGGGGCTACGAAACGGCGAGAAGGCTGCATTCCGGTCTCCGTGGCGAGGTGGTGTCCCCACCGTCGGGGAACCGCCCGGAAAGGGCAAGGCGGTCAGCCGCCAACGGGCGCAACGTTTACCGGGTTACCACGTTCGACGCGGGCAGCGACTTCGAAGACTTCGATGGCCGGTGTGCCGAACTTTGCTTTTGCGGCGGTGAAGACATCAGAGGCGAGGAAGGCATCCAAGGATGGCCGGTCTTCCCATGTGTAGACGCCGCCGTATTCGGAGCGTTCACGGCTGATGATGAATGACTTGTCGCGAAGGCCGGGGATATTGCGATACAGCGTTTCGGCGCGATCGCGAGCGACGGCGGTGAGCTGTTCCCAGTCGGTGCCCGGCGGCATTTGGAAGCGGATACAGGCGGTGAGCATTTGGCCCTCACGTTACGGGATGGTGGGTATAGTTCGCCCGAAACGAAGGAATGTCGAGGGGCATGCCAATGGGAATCCAGGCACGAATCGGGGAAATGATCCGGCAGCAGGTGGCCGAGGGACGGCAGATCGGCGTGCAGGTATGCGTCTACCACGAGGGCGAGGTGGTGGTGGACGATGTAGCGGGGCAGATGGGGCCGGAAGACACACGGCCCGTCCAGCTTGACACGCTGTTCTGCGGCTTCTCTGCGACAAAAGGCGTGGCCGCGACGGCGATCCATATCCTGGCGGACCGTGGACAACTCGATTACGACGCACCGGTGGTGAAGTACTGGCCGTCGTTTGGAAAGAACGGCAAGGAGCAGATGACGATCGCCCAGGCGCTCAGCCACCAGGGCGGGTTGCACGCGATGCCGGAGTCGTTCGTACCTGAGCACCTCACGGACTTCGCGGCGGGGATGAAGCGGATGGAAGAGGCGACGCCCGCGTACGAGCCGGGGGCAGCCTGCGGGTATCACGCCGTGACGTTCGGATGGATCGCCGGCGGGATCGTGCTTGGGGCGTCGGGGCGGCACATCAAAGACTTTATCCACACGGAGATCGCGGAGCCGCTCGGCATGGGCGCCGAACTCTTCGTAGGCATCCCCGACGGTGTGGAGGAGCGGCTGGCAACGCTTGAGATCCTCGCGGCGGGCGATGGACTGCCGATCCCGGACGACGCGGACTTCTACAAGGCGATGCCGAAGGCCATGTGGCCGTACTACAACACGATGCGGGTCCGAAAGGCGTGTCTGCCCTCTGCGAACGGGCACTTTTCGGCCCGTGCGCTGGCGAAGATGTACGCGGCGCTGGCAGAAGGCGGGAGCATCGGCGGGACTCGACTGGTCTCAGGCGGGCGCATCGAAGCGATGCGACGGATCATGACGAGCGGTGTGGACCGCGTCCTGGGGATGCCGGCGAACAAGGGCATCGGATTCCAGATGGGCGGCGAGAACAACGGCATCCACGGGCCGATGGGCCGCAGCTCGCAGACGTTTGGACACTCGGGCGCGGGCGGGTCGGTGGGCTTTTGTGACCCGGACACGCGGCTGGCGGTAGGACTGACGATCAATAAGATGCAGTACCCGGGGCCGGGCCAGGGAACGACGCTGGAGATCTGCGACGCGATCCGGGGGGAGCTGGGGCTGGCGTAGGGGCGGGGGGTTACGGCCGCGTAGAGCGATTGACGCGGTTCGGGGGCGCCGGGAGACTCGAGGTATGCGTCGAGGAGCTGCTGCATGACAACCGAGTTGGTGGATCTTGGGATTGACCGGGAAGAGCTAACAGAGCGCCAAATCACGCTGATCGAGCGGGCGGCGCGATTGAGCGACGACTTCGCGACACGTGCAGCAGAGCACGACCGGGAAGGGACGTTCGCGACGGAGAACTTCGCGGCCATGCACGAAGCGGGGTACATGAAGCAGTGCCTCGATCCTGCGTTCGGGGGCGAGGCGGTGACGCTTGAGGAGCTGTGCCTGACGCAGGAACGGCTGGCATGGGGCGACGCGTCGACAGCGCTGGGCGCGAACATGCACAGCTTCTTTTGCGGGATCACGACAGAGATGTGGCGGGCGGAGCCGCAGGAGCAGCGCTGGCCGATGCTCTTCGCGATGGTTTCGCAGATGAAGATGACGCTTGGAGGAGCGATTTCGGAGCCGGGCAGCGCCGACCCGCTGAACTTTCCGGCCGGATCGGTGGAACGCGTTGGCGGCGGGTTCAAGCTCAACGGCATCAAGGTGTTTGGGAGCAACTCGGAGATCACGCCGTTCTACTTCTATAGCGGGGTGCTGGAGGAGGACGGGGAGAAGAAGGTGCTGTCGTTCCAGGTGCCGAAGGGAACACCGGGCGTGGAGGTGGTGAAGGACTGGGACACGCTGGGGATGCGGGCGACGGGCAGCTACACGATCGTGTTCAAGGACTGTGTCGTGCCGGAGATGTTCAAGGCAAACGAGACGCCCTACGGGGGGTCGTTCGGGGCAGACAGCTTTGCGGCGGCGTTCTTGTGCTGGTTCGAACCGACGGTGGCCTCCGTGTATGTGGGGATTGCGGCTGCGGCGCGGAATATCGCAGTCGAAGCCGTGAAAGGGCGCGATCGGCTGCCCTTTGGCCCGGTCCAGGACTACCCGGGGACGCAGTTTGCGGTGGCGGAAATGTACATCGGGATCGAGGCGGCGCGGGCGTTTATCCGGCGGACGGCGCAGCGGCTAGCGGGACCGGATCGCCGGGACGCACAGTCGCTGGCACTGGCGGTGTCGACGAAGGTGTTCGCGACGGACCAGGCGGCGAAGGTAGTGGACCTGGCGATGCAGACGGTGGGCGGCGGAGCGTTCTTTAAGCGGTCGCCGCTGGAGCGGATGTACCGGGACGTGCGCGCGGGGAAGATTCACCCCCCGAGCCACTACGACGCGCTGGAGATCGTGGGGAAGGCGGCACTAGGGATGACGGAGCGCAAGACGCCGCGATTCCGGTAGCTGTTGGCAGCGTTCGGGGCGGGGAGGCCCTCACGCCCTGGTCCGTCTCTCGCTGGTGCGCGCGCCGAGAAACGCCCGAAGCGAATGACCCGGATGGACCGGTATGGTGCGGCGATGCTCACGTAACGGTGACCCATGGCGGCCGCCGTGAGGCCTCTATGCCCGGCCCGCCATCCGGTAGTTTCGATCCATCTCCAGCAGGTGTCCGATCAACGGCGATTGGGATGGAAGATGGAACACGTAACGCGGTACGCTCCCGCCGCCCGTCTCAGCCATGAACGGTTCGCCCCAGAAGCTCAGCTGGCCCTCCATACCGCCGTGAACTCGGTTCTTCGCGAGGATGAACGACACCGTTTCGTGAAGGTCGCACCAGCGAGGCTCCAATACTTTTGCGGCTCCCTGGCACTTCGCCACTTTCGGCATCACGTCTTGCTGCCATCGCTCGCGCTCCCGCTCATCCAGCACGAATTGGATTGAGTGCACGTCCGCGTTCTCGATGGCCGGACGCAACAGGAGGTCGAAAAGCATCTGTGGCCGGAACATGAGCAGACACACGTTGAACCAGATCATGTCGCCGGCCGCTCCCCGCCCGAAGGCCTCGCTCGCGGTGCGGAGGTCCTGCGGTCCGACGAGCACCGCGCCGGGGGCGCTCGCGTTCTGAAGGTGCTCCACCGAGTCCCGTATCCGCTCGACCGACGCGGCGAGCCGGTCCTCTCGCGCCTCGCGGGCAAGGTCCCGGATGAGGATCGTGGCCAGCGCCACCATCGAAATCGTCAGCACGAGTTCGATCTCCACGAGGTGCAGCAGGTGGAGCACCAACGCGGTCACGGCCACGACGATGACGACGCCGGCTTCCCAGTCGAAGTGCTTCAGTCTGTGCATGCGCGAATGCTACAGCGCGCTGTCCACGGGCATCCCGTTCTCAGCAGCCTGCCGGTTGTCCCCTACCGCCGGAAGCGCCTGCTGCGGTCTCGTCCGCCGGCCTGGCTACGCCCATACCGCACCGAGCCCCGCTGGCCCGCGACCTCGGCGAGCGCCCTCAATTCGTCCTCGTCCGTACCTGCGAGTTCACGGCGCAACTCCACGATCCGATCGCGAATGGCTGCGGCCTTCTCGAATTCGAGGGCCTTTGCGGCCGCCTTCATCGCCGTCTCCAGTTCCTTCACCATCCGCAACAGCTGGTCCGGCGACTTTGGAGCGGCGGCATCCTTCGCGCCGTACTCTTCCTTCTCCTCGGCCATCATCCGTACGTGGTCCGTGATGTCGCGGATGGACTTGATGATCCCCCTCGGTTCGATGCCGTGCGCCACGTTCCAGTCTTCCTGGATGCGCCGCCGCCGGTAGGTCTCATCGATCGCGTTCTGCATCGACTGCGTCACTTTGTCCGCGTACATGATGACGTGGCCGTCGATGTGCCGTGCGGCACGGCCGATGGTCTGGATGAGCGAGCGGTTGGAGCGTAAATAGCCTTCCTTGTCCGCGTCGAGGATCAGCACCAGGGAGACCTCGGGCAGGTCCAGCCCTTCCCGCAGCAGGTTGATTCCCACCACGACGTCGTACACGCCAAGGCGCAGGTCGCGCAGGATCTCGACCCGGTCCAGCGTCTCCACCTCGGCATGGAGGTAGTGCGTCTTCACGCCCATCTCTACGAGGTAATCGGCGAGATCCTCCGCCATCTTCTTCGTCAGGGTGGTCACCAGGGTGCGTTGGCCCTTGTCGACCGTCAGCTTCACTTCCTCCATCAGGTCGTCGATCTGGTTCCTGGTGGGGCGAACCTCTATCTGCGGGTCGAGGAGTCCTGTCGGCCGGATCACCTGTTCGACCACCTGAGTTGACCGCTGGATCTCGTAATCGGCCGGCGTCGCGCTCACGAAGACGCACTGGTTGATGTGCTGGTCAAACTCCTCGAAGGTCAGGGGCCGGTTGTCTACGGCGCTCGGGAGCCGGAATCCGAAGTCCACGAGCGTGTCCTTGCGCTTCCGATCCCCGAAGAACTGACCTTGAACCTGTGGCAGGGTCATGTGGGACTCGTCCACCACGAGCAGCCAGTCGTCAGGAAAGTAATCGAGCAGGCACCACGGCGTCGCGCCAGGCTCCCTTGCCTGCAAATGCCGTGAGTAATTCTCGACGCCAGCGCAGTAGCCCGTCTCTCGCAAGGATTCGATGTCGTAGTGGGTGCGTTCTTCGAGCCGGGCTGCTTCGAGGATCTTTCCCTGCTCTTTGAGGAACGCCAACTGGTCCTGAAGCTCGGCCTCGATCCCCTCCAGCGCCCCGCCCAGCCGGTCGCGGCTCGTGACGAAGTGCTTCGCGGGGAAGATCTCGATTTCGTCGTGCTCTGCCATGATTTCGCCGGTTAGCGGGTCCAGTTCGACGATCCGCTCGACTTCGTCGCCGAAGAAGTCCACGCGCACAGCGAGCTCGTCATAGCTCGGGAGGATCGTGAGCGAGTCGCCCCGCAGCCGGAACTTCCCACGGACGACGTTCATGTCGTTGCGCTCGTATTGCATCTCCACCATCTTGCGGATGGCATCGGTCCGCTTGAACGGCTGGCCCCTCTTGAAGCTGAGGATGAACTCCTGGTAGTCGCCCGGCGCGCCGAGGCCGTAGATACAGCTCACGCTGGCGACGATGATCACATCGCGCCGTGTGAACAACGAGCGCGTCGCCGCGTGTCGGAGCTTGTCGATCTCCTCGTTGATGTCCGCGTCCTTGGCGATGTAGGTATCGGTCCGCGGGATGTAGGCCTCGGGCTGGTAGTAGTCGTAGTAGGAAACGAAGTACTCGACCGCGTTCTCCGGGAAGAACTCCTTGAGCTCGGAACAAAGCTGTGCCGCCAGCGTCTTGTTGTGCGCCAACACCAGCGTCGGACGGCCTGTCTGCGCGATCACGTTGGCCATCGTGAAGGTCTTGCCTGAACCCGTTACGCCCAGCAGCGTCTGATAGCGGTCGCCGCGATTCACTCCCGCGACGAGTTTTTCGATCGCTTCGGGCTGGTCGCCGGTCGGCACAAAGTCCGCCGTCAGCTTGAAGGGGGCGCGCTCACGGTTCGGCGCAAGAAGAGGCATCACCATGCCCTCCAGTGTAGCAGCGCCCTCCTGACACCCACGTGTCAGGAGCTTCAATTGTGGCTCGGTTGTGCATAGGAAAGGGCGCTTTACCTTTCCCCTTCCACGCGGAGCGGCTGGAGGAGGCGCCCTCGCTGCTCACGATCGGTGTACACCGGGTGCTGTCCGTTGCTCGCGATTCGCTCACCTTCCTCTCGACCGTCGTCTCGGTCGTGGTTGGCATCGTTATCGTCTTCGCCCGTTCGATCCTTCGCCGTTGATCAGCCGGGGCTGATCCCCCGTACTCTCGTGCGAGGCGCAAACATTCAGCATGCCCGCAAATGACTACCACTTCATCACCCGCTGGCGTGTCCGCGGGACGACCACCGGCGTCGCCGATGTCATCTCCGACGCCGAGGGCCTCCCCCGCTGGTGGCCCGCCGTCTACCTCGATGTCCGCGAGCTTGAACCCGGCGAACCTTCCGGCGTCGGCAAGGTCATCGACCTGTACACCCGAGGCTGGCTCCCCTACACGCTCCGCTGGCGCTTCCAGGTCACCGAATCCGACTACCCCACCAACCTCGCTATCGAAGCCTCCGGTGACTTCAACGGGACCGGCCGCTGGTCGTTCGCCGAGGACGGCGACTTCACGGATGTCACGTACGACTGGCGAATCCGCGCGAACAAGCCGCTCCTCCGCCACCTTTCGTGGCTCATGAAACCTGTCTTCTCCGCCAACCACCGCTGGGCCATGGCCCGGGGGCGTGAAAGCCTTGAACTCGAACTTGCCCGGCGCACGGCACCCACGCTCGAAGAGCGCCTCGCCGTACCGTCGCCGCCTGGCCCGGCCCCTTCGGGGCGCCTGCTCCTCGCAACAGCAGCAGTGGTGGCCACGGCCGCGACGGTGTTTACAATGCGCTTCAGGCGCAGCTCGCCTTGGCCACGGATGCAGGCACCAAGGCCCTAGAGCGGGAGATAGCCGGGGGGAATCCGCCCTCGGCAGCCAGCCGCTAGATCGCGACGTCCCCACGCTCGCCGGTCCGCACGCGTACCGCTTCGTCGACGGGGATCACAAAGATCTTGCCGTCCCCGATATTGCCGGTCCGGGCGGCCGCAACCACGGCGTCGATGACGCGCTCCACCGCAAGGTCGGAAACGACCACCTCGACTTTGATCTTGGGCAGCATGTCGACGGTAACGGACTCGCCACCGCGACCCTGGTGGACGATTCCGCGCTGCGCACCCCGGCCCGTGACGGACAGCACGTTCATGCCGTGAATACCCAGATCGTCTAGCGCCTGTTTCACTTCGTTCAGCCGTTCCGGCCGGATGATGATCTCAATCTTCTTCATGTTTGTCCTCTGCCCTAGTGAGTGGCGCCTGGCTTCGAAGCGCTAGCGGTGTAGGTCGCCGCTGGCGCGGGAAGGATAGCGCCCGGCGTGAACGGGATACCGCCCTCGTCTGACGTGTAGGCACGTTCGCCGTGCTGCGTCATGTCGAGGCCGAGTTCCTCGTCGTCCTCACTGACGCGGATGCCCATGGTCACGTCCAGCACTTTCAGCAGGATGAACGTGATAACGAATGAATAACCGCCGACGGCCACGACGCCGATGATCGCATCGGTGAAACGGCGCCATTCGCCGTGGATCAGCCCCTGTGCATAGAAGGCGCCATCTGCGTCGACCAGCCCGCTTACGGCGCCGCTGGCGAAGATGCCCGTGGCGAGGGCGCCCCAGAGGCCGCCGACTCCGTGGACACCGACGACGTCGAGCGAGTCATCGAAGCTCATTTTCGCGCGCAGCCGCACGGCGAGGTAACAGAGGACGCCGGCGCCGGCGCCAATCGCCATGCCTTCCATCGGCTCCACGTAGCCCGAGGCCGGAGTGATCGCGACGAGGCCCGCGACCACGCCAGAGGCGGCGCCGACGACGCTCGGCTTGCCGCCCATCTGCCATGCGAGCAATGTCCACACGAGCCCCGCCGTTGCCGCAGCGACCGCCGTGTTCACAAATGCGTAGACAGCCTGCCCATTCGCCCCGACTGCGCTACCGGCGTTGAATCCGAACCAGCCGAACCAGAGGATGGCCGCACCGAGCACGACCATCGTGATGTCGTGCGGTTCCATGGGCTCTGATCCGTAGCCCTTGCGCTTGCCGAATACGAGCACGGCAGCGATCGCGGCAACGCCCGCGTTCACGTGAATCGCGAGGCCACCGGCAAAGTCCAGCGAGTTCAGACCGATGTCCGGCGTATCAGGGTTGGATGCAAACGGACTGAGCCAGCCGTCCACGCCAAACACCCAGTGCGCCACCGGCACGTAGACCAACAGAGACCAGAGCGCCGTGAAGATGAGGAATGGCCCAAACTTCGCCCGCTCGGCAAAGGCGCCGGTGATCAGGGCCGGCGTGATGATCGCGAACATCATCTGGAACGCCATGAACAGCAGCGGCGGGACGCCGGTAACCGGGTCCGGCTCAACGCCGATGTCCTTGAGACCGATATGGTCAAAGTTGCCGATCAGTCCGAGACCCTGGTCAGGCCCGAACGCCAGCGAAAATCCGACGGTCACCCAAAGGATCGCCACGATGCCAGTGGTGATCAGCGACTGCATGATCGTGGCCAGGACGTTCTTGTTCCGGGTCAGGCCCCCGTAGAAAAACCCCAGCCCGGGCGTCATAAAGAGCACCATGGCCGATGCGACCAGCATCCACGCCGTGTTGCCCGCGTTCAGACCCTCCATTGGCTCCCCCTCCAGCCGGAATGGGACGCGCCGCCCCGGCATTTGGCGTGCAATCTAGGGCCACGTGGTTTCGAACCCGTTTCTCGCAGATGTCATCCACGTTTCTGGCGTGTTACGACGATGTTTCCAGAAGCCCGAAGGCGGAGTGGTCCGTCGTCCCTGCAGCGAGCACCCGGCGCGCTCGGCACAGTCCGCTATCCAGCAAGAACCCCTTCGGTCTTCATCGCCGACAGCGACCCCTCCCAGGCCTCCAACGTGTGGGCGATGTCTGCTTCGCTATGAACGGCGGAAACAAATCCTGACGCACCGAACAGGTGGACTCCGCGGCTCATCATCGCCAGCTGCAGCATCCGCAGCGTGTTGCTGTCGCTGCCCTTCTCCAGAACATCGAGCGACAGCGATCGCGGGTGATAGTCCGCCGCCTCGGGGACTGTCCCGGCACCGACGATGACGTGGAGGTCGCTGGCCTGCCCGTAGACGACGCCGGGGATTCCCATCCCGCAGAGGACGCTGTTCATCCCCGCCCGCAGCTGCGTCGCGGACGCCGCTGCCTGGGCCTGGATTTCGGGGTTCGCCACCTGGCCAAGGCAGGCCACTCCGGCCGACGCTGAGAGGGGGTTGGCGTTAAACGTCCCCGGGTGCCCCACCTTCGCCCGGCCACCGCCATCGGGCGCGAAGGCGAGGTGTTCCATGATCTCCCGCCGTCCCGCAACCGCACCTCCCGGGAAACCGCCAGCGAGGATCTTGGCCAGCGTCGTCAGGTCGGGGGTGACACCTTCGACCCCCTGCACGCCGCCGGGCGACCAGCGGAAGCCGGTGACGACCTCGTCCATGATGAGGACGATGCCCCGCTCGGTCGTGAATGCCCGCAAGTCCTGAAGGAAGTTCGGCGGCAGCGGAACGGTTCCGCTGCTTGCCCCCGCGGGCTCCAGGATGATGCAGCCGATGTCGTCCCGCGCGTCGAACGTGGCGCGTACCGCGTTCATGGTGGGCGCCACGACCGCCACGCTCCCGAGCGTCGCGTCAGGGACACCCGGCGGGACGGCCCCGCCCGCGTAGGACGACCCCGAGATCACGTAGTCGTGCCACCCGTGGAAGTGTCGCGTGAACTTCAACAAGCCGGGCTTTCCAGTGAATGTACGCGCGAGGCGCAAGGCCATCAGCGTTGCTTCGGTTCCAGAACTTGTGAACCGAACGACCTCGGCGGAAGGCACGAGCTGCACTACTTCCTCGGCCCAACGAACCTCCATCTCGTGGCTCGCACCGAAATGCGTACCACGCGCCAGCTGCGCCGCGGCTGCCTCGATCACGACCGGATGATTGTGACCCAGCAGCAGTGACCCATGGCCCATCACGTAGTCGACGTAGTCGTTGCCATCCACGTCCCACTTATGGGAGCCCGCGGCCCGTTCAACCGCGATCTGGAACGGTCTGAGGTAACGGCTGTCGTGCGTAACCCCGTTGGGGAGGACCGTGGCCGCGCGCGCCGCGAGGCGCGCCGACCCTGGGTGAGCGTCGATATAGTCCTGTTCGATGGCCATCGCTTGAATCATACCGTTGCCTATGGCGCTGGGATGCCCCGGCCCCCGGTAAAATGGGCATGTGGATCAACATTCCATCCTGCAGATGGGGAACCTCCTGATGGTGCAGGAGCGTGAGCGCCTTGTGTCGGGAGTCTTCAAGCGCCACGGCATCCACTCGCTTTCGCGCTTGCGGACCTTCGAAGCGGGTTGCTCCACCGGCTACCACCTGAGGTTGATGGTCCAGTGGGGGGCGGAAGTGGAAAGCCAGGCCGGTATCGACCTCGATCCTGAGGCGGCGGCCTATGCGCGCGCCCATGCCCCGGGTATGCGAATCCACCAGGGCAGCGCCGATGCAATCCCCGAACCGGACGCCTCGTTCGACCTTGCGCTCGCGTTTACGCTCTTCAGCAGCGTGCCGGAGGAGGGGACTTCCGCGGGCATCGCGCGCGAACTTTTCCGGATCACGCGGCCGGGTGGCCTGATCCTCGTGCACGACATGCGCCGCCGGAATCCCCGGAACGCCGCGGTCCACCCCATCGATGCCGACGACATTCGTCGCTGGTTCCCATCCTGTCCGGTGAGGTCACGCTCCTGCACCCTCGCTCCGCCCATTGCCCGCAGGGTCGGGCGATGGGCGCCGGCGCTCTACGGGCCGCTTGCCGCAGTGCCGTTTCTCCGCACCCACACGCTCTACGTCATCCGCCGTCCGGCGCTTCCGCCGGGTTCGGCCAGCCCTGCGATTCCGTAACCAACTAGATATCCGGGCTATGGTAGTCTAGTCCCAACCTATAGCTCATCTCTCCGCACAATGCCGAAGGAGTAGCAATTGCCAACCTCACAAGCGCTGGACCGGCCCGTCGAAGAAGGCCTCAGTGGTGACCAGCTTCACACGTTCCTGCACCAGATGCTTTTCATGCGCCGATTCGAAGAGAAGTGCGGCGAGATGTACACGCGCGGCAAGATTCGCGGATTCCTGCACCTCTACACGGGCCAGGAAGCGTGCGCGGTCGGCTCCTTCGCAACCCTCGCGGAGCAGGACAAGGTCGTCACCCACTACCGCGACCACGGCCACGCTATCGCCCGGGGACTCGACCCCAAGCGCATCATGGCGGAACTCTTCGGCCGGGCGGATGGCCTCTCGGCCGGGCGTGGCGGATCGATGCATCTTTACGACGCGAGCAAGGGTTTCCTCGGCGGCTATGCCATTGTCACGGCGCACCTGCCGCTGGCTGTGGGCCTCGGCATGGCCGCCAACATGAAGAAGGACAATTCGGTCGCTTTTTGCGTGTTCGGCGATGGCAGCGTCGGTGAAGGAGAGTTCCACGAGGCACTTAACCTCGCCGCACTCTGGAAGACGCCTGTCATCTTTTTCTGCGAGAACAACCTTTACGGGATGGGCGTGCCGTTCAGCGAGTCGCTCTCGGCCGACATCACTACCCTGGCCGCCGCCTACAACATGCCGGCCGTCAAGATCGACGGCATGGATGTGCTTGAGGTCTACCGCGAGACGAAGAAAGCAGTCGACCACTGCCGGTCAGGAGGGGGGCCCTATTTCATCGAAGCCATGACCTACCGCTACCGCGGCCACTCGATGGCCGATCCCGAGCTGTATCGCCTGAAGGACGAAGTGGAAGACGCACGCCGCCGCGACGCCATCGTCCGCCTGCGCACACGCATGGAGGAACTCGGGCTCATAGATGACGAATCGTTCGTCGCATTGCAGCAGCAGGTTGACCGGGAAATGGACGAAGTGGTTGCGTTCGCCGACGCCAGTCCGGAGCCCGGTCTCGACACCCTTTTCGACCATGTGTTGAAGGAGCCCACAAATGGCTGAGCTTCGTTACCGCGATGCACTCCGGGAAGCCCTACGCGAAGAGTTGATTCGCGACGACCGCGTTTTCCTCATGGGCGAGGACATTGGCGCATATGGCGGCAGCTACGCGGTAACGCGCGGTCTGCTGGAGGAATTCGGCCGGGAGCGGATCATTGATACCCCGATTGCCGAATCCGGCATTGTCGGCGCCGGGATCGGCGCGGCAATGGCGGGGCTGCGCCCGATGGTCGAGCTCATGACCATTAACTTCAGTTTCCTCGCGCTCGACCAGATCGTGAACAGCGCGGCCAAGCTCCATTACATGTCCAACGGCCAGATAACCGTTCCGCTTGTCATCCGCATGGCGAGCGGTGGTGGAAGCCAGCTCGCGGCCACGCATAGCCACAGCCTTGAGGGGCTCTACGCCCACTTCCCCGGGCTGCGGGTCGTGTGCCCATCCACGGCCGCAGATGCCAAAGGGCTCCTCAAGCGGGCCTTTCGCGACGACAACACCACGATCTTTATCGAGCACACCGCTCTTTACGGCATGCGCGGGGAAGTGCCCGATGACCCGGATTTTCTGATCGAGTTCGGAAAAGCGAACGTCATGCGTGAGGGCACCGACGTCACCATCGTCGGCTACAGCGGCAGCACCTGGCAGGCGATTCGTGCGGCTGAAATGCTCGAAGACCAGGAAGGCATTAGCGCCGAAGTCATCGACCTCCGCTGCCTCAGGCCTCTCGATATCGATACGGTCGTCGCCTCGGTGAAGAAGACGAATCGGGCCGTCATCGTCGAAGACGACTGGCGCTTTGGCGGCTTCGCGGGCGAAGTCAGTGCCCAGCTGATGGAACGTGCCTTCGACTGGCTCGACGCTCCCGTGGCTCGTGTCTGCGGGAAAGATGTCCCCATGCCCTACAATCGGAATCTCGAGTTCGCGGCGCTCCCATCCGAAGAGGACGTCGTCGAAGCCGTCCTCGCGATGCTCTAAGGAGGCGCCCGTGGCTATTGAGGTGATCATGCCCCAGATGGGGGCCGACATGACCGAAGGTACCCTCGTCCGCTGGCTGAAGCAGGTCGGTGACGAGGTCAGCCGCGGCGAGATCCTGGCCGAGATCGAAACGGATAAGGCTACCGTCGAGCTCGAAGCGTACGAAGCCGGGATCGTGCGTAAGCACGTCGTTCCCGAGGGGGAAACGGTACCGGTCGGCCAGGTCATCGCGATCCTCGGCGGCGCCGATGAAGCGATCGAGGGTGAGCCTGAGCGAAAGCCACGGCCGCCAGTAGCCGATCGCCGTTCCGAACCCGGCCCAACGCCTGCGCAGCCAAAGACCCCCAGCGAGCCGGCGGCGCCCGTCGAAGGCGGGCGCGTCCGAATCTCGCCGGTCGCCCGGCGCATCGCGACCGACGCCGGCATTGAGGCGGCCGCTATCATTGGCACCGGCCCCGATGGCCGCATCCTCCGGCGCGACGTAGAAGCTGCGATCGCTACGCAGACGGTCGCTCCGAAGCCCGCGGCTACCGTCGCAGCTTCGCCGGAACGCGCTCCCGCGCCCGCGACAGGCCCGGCGGCGGCGCCGTTCGAACTGGTGCCGTTTACACGCATGCGCCAGGCGATTGCCCGGCGTATGTCCCAGTCCAAGCAGCATCAGCCCCACTACTACCTCACGCTCGACATCGACATGACGGCGGGGGCTGCGTTCCGAGAACAGCTCAACAGCCAGGCGTCGGAAGACCAGCGCGTGAGCTTCAACGACCTCGTGGTGAAGGCCTGTGCGATCGCCCTTGGGCGCCATCCGCGCTTCAACGCCGAGTACACGGAAGAGGGCATCCGCGTCTACAGCCAGGTCAATCTCGCCATGGGCGTCGCGCTCGACGACGGACTGATTGCGCCAGCGCTTATCGATGTGGGCACCAAGTCGCTGGGCACGATTGCGCGCGAGGCCCGTGACCTTGCCAATCGCGCACGCTCCGGCCACCTCAAGGCGGAAGAGTACTCTGCCGGCACGTTCACGATCACCAACCTCGGGGCCTTTGGCGTCGAAACGCTGATCGGCATAATCAACCCGCCTCAGTCCGCCATCCTCGGTGTCGGTTCGATCATGCCCCAGGCTGTGGTCCGCGATGGACAGGTGGTCGTGCGCCAGGTTATGAAGGTGGCGCTCAGCGCTGACCATCGTGTGACCGACGGAGCGGAGGGCGCGCGGTTCATCAAGGAGATCCAGTCGCTGTTGGAGAGCCCGGCTTCGCTCGCGCTCTAAGCGAGGGTCACGGCGTTGCCGGCACAACCTCGGTGCGCACTGCGCGGACGACCAGCCGGTGGGTGTAGGCGCCCGCGCTGAATTCGCCGCCACAGGTAATCAGCGTCACCGATTCGGTGGACGTGCTCGCCAGTACCTCTTCCATCGGGATGGACGCGAGGTCATACAGCCTGGATGCGGTGACGCCGTACTTCACGACTGTCCCGTCGTCGAGGACGACTTCGATGGTGTCGCCCTCTTTCAGCTCCTCAAGCCCCCAGAACACGGCTTTGCCAAAGTTGATGTAGTCGACGTGGCCGGAGAAGACGGCGTTTCCGGCGCCGACGCCCGGTTTCGCCGTGAACCCGTACCAGGCCACGTCTACCGGGCCGTCCGGATTCTCCATCGTGTTTGTCGCCTCGTTGACGCCCTTGACCTGAACCTTCGCGTCCACCTTCAGGCTGGGAATCCGCAGGCCTGCGATCGGAGCGATGTAGACCGGCGGCGTCGCCGCGGTGGGCGCGCCCTGCAACACTGATTGCGGCGTGGAGATCGCGGTGGCGGTACCCTGCGGCGTGGCGGTCGCTTGATCCACCAACCGCTCAGAAGTCGAGCTGGACCCCGTCGGCAGGAATGCGATGAGCAGTCCGGCAATGAGCGCGGTGGCGGCGAGTCCCGCCAGGATGAAGATCAGTGGGCGTGAACGTGGAGGCACGGATCGAGTCTACCCTCTAGTGCCCTGATAGCCGATCGTTGAGCCACGGCCATGCCTGCAAACAAACCGCGCATGAAGGTCCTGGTCTCGAAGAAGCCCCGGCAGTCCGGTGCTTCCGGCTCCGGTCCGGGCGCGCGGCGGCGACGGATCATTGTGTTGTCAGTCCTCGGGGCCGTGGCCGCGGTGGCCGGGTGGCACTATGTCACGCTCTACCGGGACCTCTCAGGGGCTCGAGATGAACTGACTGGCGCCCAGGAGAGCCTGACCGGTGTGGGCTTCGAGGCAGATGCGGACGACCTCGAGGCTGCCGGGCGCCGCCTCGACAGGGCCGAATCGAAGATCAACAGCGCCGATCGGCACTTCAAGCTCGACCCCCTTATCCAGATCGCAAGCGTCCTGCCTCGGGTCGGCGATCAGGTGGATGCGGCGCGATCGCTCATCGATATCGCCGGCACCTTCGTCGATCTCGGCCAGGTTGCCACGCGGGCCGGTGTCGCCGCTGTCGAAGTACGTGAGAACCGGGAGCCGGGCGGGCCGCCACTCACGCAGTCGCTCGTGGATCTGCTCCGCGACACCGGCGACGAAGCCCGTGAAATTCAAGACCTCTCCGACCTCGCCGCACGCCAGCGCATCAAACTCGGCGACAAGCCCCTCTGGCGCCCGCTGAACAACGCCCGGAAGCGGATCGACGAAGAACTCCCCGGGCTCGTCGACGGCGCGAACCAGCTCGCGCAAGCCAGTGATGTGCTCCCGGCGCTTATGGGGTTCGAGGGGGATCGCAGGTATCTCGTCATCGCGCTCAACAACGGCGAACTGCTTCCCGGGGGCGGGCTGGTGACCGCGGCTGGCGTTGTGCCCGTCACCAATGGGACGAACGGGCCGATCGGCTTTACTGATTCGAACGGTTGGCTCCCGGCAGCACAGGCCCTCGGGGTGCCCTATATCCAACCGCCGGGACCTCTGCAGCGATACCTTCTGCGCGACTTCTCCTGGAATCTTCTCGTCAGTAACTGGGACCCCGACTTCCCAACCTGGGCGCAGCAGGCCCTGGAGTTCTACGAGATAACCGGTGGGAAGCAGGACGTCGATGGCATCATCGCGGTCGACCTGGTCGTGCTCGAACAGCTCCTGACGGTGACCGGGCCGAAGACGATGGACGTCCCCGGGCGCGGTCCCTTCACCTTCACGGCCGGGAACGCTGTACTCGAACTGGAGCGGATGACCCGCCCGGCATACGTACCAGTCGAAGAAGGGGACGACCGCAAGTCCATCATTGGCGACCTCGCTGAGCTGATCATTGCCGACATGCAGCAGCTTCCGTCAGAGAAGTGGGGCGACGCCATCCGCGTCGTACGGCGCCTCGCGGATCAGCGCCACATCCAGATACTCTCCTTCGACCCCGCTGAACAGTCGCTCATTCGCGACGCCGGCTGGGACGGCCGCCTCCTCGAACACAGCGGCGATTACCTCCATTACAACGAGGCGAGCGTCCTCTCGACGAAGTTGAACCTCATCATCCGACCCGAGGGCCGCCTTGCTATCGACGTCACCGAACTCGGAGACGTTACGCACGAGCTAACCCTGAGCTACAGCAACCCTCTCACCGAGTGGTCACGTGACAAGGATGCGGACCTCGTGAAGAAACTCATGCTCGGCGGGCTTTATGGTGGCTACCTGCGCGTCTTTGGTCCCGCGGGGATGACCGACGAGTCCGTCGAGATAGACGGCAGGCCCGGCATCATCGAAGACACAGGCCGCGAAGAGACGGCGGAATGGTTTGGCACACTCCTGCCGGTCGAACCCAACGCTACGAAAGAAGTCTCCTTCCGGTGGCGCTCGACGCCGCCGGGCAACCCGCGGCGCGAATATTCCCTGCTCATCCAAAAGCAGCCGGGCACGGTCGGCATGTGCCTTGAACTCACGGTCCGCCGCGACGGCGAGCCCCCAAGTGCCCTGCGGATCGACGGCGGCGCCATCGACCCGGCCGGTCGTGTCTGCGTCACCTCTGACGTCGAAATCACCGCCACATTCGGCGACTGATTCCTGCGCCCAGAGGCGGGAGCCTACAAGCGCTCCCAGTCGGCCACGCCGAAGTCGTCTGGCACCTTGATCATCAGGCTCATCCGCGGGCCTTCGATGTCGCGTGTCTGGTGGCCCTGGCCATCCTGATCTTCAGCGAAAACGATGTCCCCGGGCCCGAACTGCCGCACCGCGCCATCGCCGAGCGTCACTTCTATGCGCCCACGGAGGATCGCGATGAAGACGCGGTTGTCGGCGAGGTGCCAATCAAGAAACAGTCCCTCAGGCACCTCCCGGAACAGCACGTCCGCCGCCGGGAGCCACCTGGAGATCTCGCCAACCCGCGTCAATTTGGCGGGCACCTTCACGTCTTCGAAGTGGGAAACCCCGTCGCTCCCCGTGTACATCCTGGTGACCTGCATCTAGCACCCTCGCGTCTCGCTGGTTTCCGCGGAGTACATCACCTTCGCAGCTAAGGCGACGTAGGCGTGCTCGCATCGGCCGGCCCATTTGGCCAAGTTACGCGTTTGCCAGCCTGCCACTACAATCGCGGGTATGGCAGTGAAGGACGCAACGCGCGCACGGGCAGCCCTCGATCAGCAGATCGAACGCATCGCATGGCTTCGGGGCACCGGCCCCAACCCGTTCGAGTACGGGCTGTGGGATGAGCGCACGCAGGAACTGCTCGAGCAGATCTTCGGCGCAGAATCCGGCGAGGTCGTTGCTTACCAGGAAGCTGCAGGCAAGCGCGGCCGCCTGCCTGGGGTACGCGGCCAGGGCGACAACATGACGCTGAACATCCATGGCCCGTGGGGCATCCGCTCCCGTCTCGAACGCGGCGAAAAGGTGCTCCGGGAGCTGTCTTCAACGCTGAGCGCCTAGCTCTCCCCGGCCGGCGCGCCGGATCCACCGAGCCGCTCGCCGTCGAGCAAAGCCTCAGTGCCTGCTCCAAACCGCCGCTCCAATTCTTCCAGCAGCGTTCTCAGCCGAACCTGGTACGCGGGCGAGCGCAGCGGCTCCGTCGTCATGATGAGCGCGTCCTCGCCGTTGTCGGCGTAGTAGTGCTTGCGCCGCCCCACCTCGTAGAACCCATACACCCTGTACAGCGCCCTGGCAGCCTCGTTTGACTCTCGCACTTCGAGGGTCGCGTCTTCCATCTCAAATGCATCCGCGACAGCGATGAGGGCGTGCACCGCGAGGCGCCCGTAACCGCCGCGTCGCATGAGCGGGTCTACGGCCACGGTCACGACGTGTGCCTGGTCGAACTGCAGCCAGAGCCCCCCGAACGCGACGACACGCCCGTCCATCTCCACGAGGATGTACCGCGCGGCGGGATTCTGTGTGAGTTCGTGCTCGAACGCCGTAGCGGGCCACGTCGCGTCGAACGATGCGGCCTCCAGAGCACGCACTGCGGCGAGATCGTCAGCAGACATGCGGCGGACCACGATGCTCACCCGAGGATCGTAGCAGCCTCCATGGGCGCTGCGTCCGCCGCCGCGTAGGATCGTCCCGATGCAGGCGCTCATCATCGCAAACGGCGAACCGCCCACGGAGCAGCTCGTCCGCGATGCAGCTGCTGCCGCCGACCTGGTGGTGGGTGCGGACGGAGGGGCCGACGTCGCCGCGCGGGCCGGTGTCGAGGTCGATTTCGCGACCGGCGACCTCGACTCTCTCTCTCCTGAAGCGCGCGCGATGCTCGGCTCTGACCGCCTGGTCATAGACCGGGATCCTGACCGCACAGACTTGCAGAAAGCGCTCGACCTGTGCCTCGCCCATGGCGCTACCTCGGTGGATATCCTTGCTGCAGGCGGCGCTCGGCCTGATCACGCGCTGGCCAATCTCTCGCTTCTGTTTCTGTATCGCGGCCGTGCACGCGTGCGTCTCGTGGACGACCAGTTCATTGCCGTTGGCGTCCACGGCGTTGAGACGATCGATGCTCCGGCGGGCACCATTGTTTCGCTTGTGGCGATCGGCATGTGCGAAGGCGTTACGACGCGCGGCCTCCGCTGGGATCTCGACCGGTACCTCCTGCGATTTAGCCCCTACGGCGTCCACAACGAGGTAGCCACCACGCCGGCCACCGTATCTGTCGAACGCGGCGACCTGCTCGTCTTCCAGGGCCGCTACATCGACCGGCACCAGTAGCGCGCCGGGCGCGCACGCGTAAAGGGTTAGGAAGCCTTCCGCCTGCCCCGTCACCACGTCCGCTGTTGCCTCCATTCCGCAGGTGAGAGCCCCGAAAGGGAGCCAGCACCGCAAGGAGAATCACAGCATGAAGTTCCCGGGGAAGAATAGCCTCATCACCGTCGGCGTCGCCGGCATCGTTGCCCTCGGCGCCACTGGCGTCGTGATGGCCCAGGATCCGGGCAGCTCGTCCGGCCCGTCGACCTCCGAACAGGGCGCGCGCGGCCCGCTCCGTGATCGTATCCGCGACCATGTCCGCCACGACGCCACCCGCCTCGTCGGCCTCAAGGGCATCATCGACGCGTCCGGCCTCGACGGAGAAGTCTTCAAGACGGGCTTCCAGGACGGTCAGTCCATCAACCAGATCCTCACCGCCAACGGCGTGGACTCTGCGGCCGTCCAGGCAACGCTCCTCGCGCACCTCGAAACGAAGCTCGCCGAGTTCGTCGCCGAGGGCAAGATGGACCAGGCCCGCGCCGATGAAATCCTCGCCAGCGCCCCCGCCAATATCGCCGAGGCGATGGATCGCGTCCCTGACGCTGAAGCCATCCGCGACCACGCCGCCGGACACCTCAAGTTCCGTGCTGCCCGCGGCTTGTTCGAGTCCGCGGCCGGCACGCTCGGCCTCACCCCCGAAGAGCTGATGCAGGAACTGCGCGGCTCCGAGTCCACGATCGCAACCGTCGCCACGGGCCTCGGCGTCGACCCCGAAGTCGTCATCGACAACGCCGTGGCCGACGCCTCCGCCCGCATCGATGCCGCCGTCGCCGAAGGCAAGATTGACGAAGCGAAGGCCGCCGAAATGAAAGCGAACCTCGAAACCCGCATCACCACCTTCGTCAACGAAGGCTGGCAGCCGCGCCGCTAGCCCCGGCGCCTCGCACGCTCCCTCCCCAACGACGCCCCGGGATCTTCTCCCGGGGCGTCGTCGTGCCAGCCTCGTGCGTTGGGCCGTCCGCCCCGCGGAAGCGTTACACTATCCGGCACCCTCTCGCGGAGAGCGAAGATGCCCGAACTCGGACGGCTGCTCACGGCCATGGTCACCCCCTACGACACCACCGGTGCCGTCGATTATGCCCATGCGCGGAGACTCGCCTCCCACCTTGTCCGTGCCGGCAACGACGGACTTGTGGTGACCGGCACCACCGGCGAGGCACCGCTCCTTTCCGATGACGAGAAGGAAGGCCTCTGGGCCGAAGTGAAGCAGGAAATCGGCGACGCTACCGTGGTTGCCGGCGCTGGCACCAACGACACGCACCACTCCATCGCGCTCGCCAAGCGCGCCGAGCGCGCGGGGGCGGACGCCATCCTCGCTGTTGTCCCCTACTACCTGAAGCCGCCACAGGAAGGGATCTACCAGCACTTCAAGGCGATCGCGGAGAGCACGTCTCTGCCCGTGATCCTCTACAACGTGCCAGGGCGCGTCGGCACTGAAGCCAGCGTTGAAACGCTCCTTCGCTGCGCCGAGGTCCCCAACATCGTCGGCAACAAGGACGCCAACGGGAAGCTCGATCTCACGGCGCGGGTTATGAACGCGGCGCCCGGGTTCAAGATCTGGAGCGGCAACGACAACGACAACTTCCACATCTGGGCCATGGGCGGATGGGGAGCGATCAGCGTCACGTCCCACATCGTCGCCGGGCAGCAGCAGAAGATGCTGCAGCATCTACTTGCCGGGCAACTAGACGACGCCGCGGCCATTCACCGGACGCTCGTGCCGCTGACGGACGCTTGCTTTCTCAATGGCAGCCCAAGCACGATCCGCTACGTACTGCGCCAGCTAGGCTTCCAGATCGGTGAGCCGCGGCTCCCCGTCGTCGAGCCGGATCCATCGCTGGGCGCCACCGTCATGGCCGAAGTTCGCCGTCACCGCCTCGATGTCTCCGTCGCAGTCTAGCCGCGCATGGCGAAACCACCTTCAGCTTCTCCCCGCCCCGGTCGTGGCGAGGGGGCCAGGGGCTGAGAGCCCGCATGCCTGACAGCGAAGCCTGGGTCCAGGTCTGGAAGGGCTCCGATCCCTCCCTTCCCGGCCGCGCCCTGGAGGCCGCCGGAATCGAAATGCGAATCGCTTCTACCGGATGGGGCGCACACAGCGGGGGACTCGGGCTTTTCGGGATCTTAGGTCTCTTCCGACGTCAGGGCGGGGCGAAACTCCTCGTCCGCGAAGCTGACCGCGAACGCGCCCGCGCCGTTCTCAAGTAACTGCGCGCCGCGCCTGTCTGTCCGTCTGCTGTGGCCACTCACCGATTTGCAACCCAATCGACCCTCACCTCCCGCTACCCTGTGGCCGGTACCGTCCGTCTGTATCAGAAGGCGACCTCCTGACCGGGGCGCCTGGCGACATTGTCCTCCCCGTCGCAGGGGGCGCGGCACTTCGACCGGGGGCCGCGCCCTCACAATCTTCTTCCTTCCTGGTTCGCAGCCGTCCCTCGTTAGCAGCACTCCGGGAGGCGACGCATACTGGCGCGGTGACCGGTCCGACATCTCTCCGTTGGGACCACGCGATTCCCGAAATCCCGGTCGAATCCAGCGACCTCGCACCGGCTCCGCTCCCCCAGCCGCGGTATTTCTTCCCAGATGTGAGCCTCGCGGAGGGCGAAGGGCCCGCCGCTGTCGGCGCGGATTTCGCTCCCGCGACGATCGTTGCTGCCTACCGCGCCGGGTACTTCCCCTGGCCGCACGACGCCGAAGAGTACCTCTGGTTCTCTCCCGACCCTCGCGCCGTGATACCAGTCGGAGGGCTCCACGTCTCGCGCCGCCTGGCTCGCACCATCCGGGCGGGAGGCTTCCGGGTCACATTCGATACCGCCTTTGCCGCGGTCCTGGAGGGCTGCGCTGACCGAGAAGAGGGGAGCTGGATCACGCCGGCCTACACCGCCGGGTACGTCGCCTTGAATGATCTTGGCTGGGCTCACAGCATCGAAGTCTGGCAGGGCGATAACCTCGCCGGAGGGCTTTATGGCATCCGCGTCGGCAACATGTTCGGCGCCGAATCCATGTTCCATCGCGTCACCGATGCGTCGAAGGTGGCTATGGTCGCCCTGATGCAGTGGGTCGAACGCGAGGGCGTCACCCTCGTCGACGTGCAGGTCATCACGCCGCACACCGAAAGCATGGGCGCCGTTGAGATCCCACGGCGCCAGTACCTCGTTCGCCTTCAGCAGGCCGTCGAGTAGCGGCTGCTTTGCCATGGCCGCCCGCGATCGCGTTTACTGGGGAGCACACCATCCTACGGAGTCTTCCATGCAGCACGTCCGTCTTGGCCGGACCGGCCTCCAAGTCTCCCGATTCTGCCTCGGCACGATGACGTTCGGCTTCCAGTGCGACGAGCCTATGTCCCGGGCGATCCTCGACAAAGCTGCCGGCGCCGGGGTCACGTTCATCGATGCCGCGGACGTCTATCCGCTGGGCGGCACGCTCGAAACGGTGGGCCGCACCGAGGAAATCATCGGACGCTGGATGCAGGGCCGCCGCCAGGACTTCGTCGTTGCCACCAAGTGTTTCGGCGCGATGTCTCGCCGCCGTTGGGACCAGGGCAACTCCCGAAAGCACATCCTTGATGCGGTCGAAGGCTCCCTCCGCCGCCTCAACACCGACTACATCGACCTGTATCAGCTTCACGGGCCCGACCCAAGCACCCCGATCGACGAGACGCTCCGCGCTCTTGAAGATGTCGTCCGCGCCGGCAAGGTCCGCTACGTCGGATGTTCGAACTTCCTGGCATACCAGGTAGCGCGGGCGATCGGCCGCAGCGAGGCCATGGGCGTCGTCCGGTTCGATTCGGTCCAGCCGCGCTACAACCTGCTTTTCCGCGAGATCGAGCGCGAACTTTTGCCTCTGTGCGCTGAAGAAGGCGTGGGCGTTATCCCGTACAACCCTATCGCCGGCGGCTTCCTCACAGGCAAGCACAGCCGCGACGCCGGCCCCGAAGAAGGCTCACGCTTCACCCTGGGGTCCGCGGCCTCGCGCTACCAGGACCGATACTGGCACGAAGGTATGTTCGACACGGTTGAGATTCTCCGCCCAATCGCCGCCGAAGCGGGCATGCCACTCGCTACGATGGCGGTGAGCTGGGTGCTTGCCAACCCTGCGATCACTGCTCCGATCATCGGGGCGAGCCGCCCGGAGCAGCTGGACGACCTCCTCCTCGCCCTTGATCGGCCGCTGCCGGGCGAACTCAAGGAACAGCTCGACGCAATCACGTCGGATTACCGCCGGGGCGATTCGGCCCGGTGAGCGCTGATCGGGAACTCGGCGACATGTTGGCGATCGCGCTGCACGCGGCAGAGCTGGCCCGTGATGTGATCATGCCCCTCTACGAGTCGGGCGTGGGCGTCGAACTCAAGTCTGATGGCACGCCGGTGACCGACGCGGATCGTCGCGCCGAAGCCACGATCCGCGAATTTCTCGCGCGCGAATGCCCGGATCACTCGGTGCTCGGCGAGGAGTACGGCGAATCAGCCGGTTCCGGTGATTACCGTTGGCTCCTGGACCCGATCGACGGCACGAAGTCGTTCATCCATCATGTGCCGCTCTTCGGAACACTGATCGCGCTGGAGCGCGCGGGTGACCCCGTGGTGGGCGTAATCGCCTGCCATGCGCTCAATGAGACGGCCTCGGCGGCAGCGGGCCACGGCGCGCACCTCAACGGCATCCCGATCCGAGTCTCGAATGTCGGGACGATCGCGGAGGCAACCGTACTGACGACGTCCATCCAGGGCATGCAGATCGCCCTTGGCGATCAGCTGGACGCAATTCTCCCGAAGCCCAAGCTGCTGCGCACCTGGGGCGATTGCTACGGGTACTTACAGGTCGCTTGTGGCCGGGCCGATGCGATGCTCGACCCCATCATGAATCC
Organism: Dehalococcoidia bacterium; assembly: GCA_050248655.1. Lineage (GTDB taxonomy): Bacteria > Chloroflexota > Dehalococcoidia > Tepidiformales > Tepidiformaceae > JAGQHB01. The sequence continues at coordinate 48,571 of JBFWRY010000008.1, read as the reverse complement.
GTGGGACGCATCCGCGCTCTTTCCAATCCTCCGGGAGGCCGGCGGGTCGATCACCACATGGAGCGGGGAGCCTGTTGTTGGCGACAGCGTCGCCGCCAGCAACGGCGTTCTCCACGCCGAGTTGCTGGACATGCTCCGCGCGGGTACACCAGTCAGCTAGCTGGCGCTTTCCCGATCTTGAAGATCTTGGTGCCGCAGACCGGGCACTTGCCCTCCGTCGCGGGCTTACCGTTCTTCATCGTGATCGGCGTTGCTTCTTGCATCTCGCGCCGCTCACGGCACTTCAGGCAGTAGCCTTCCATGGCGTTTCCTCCTTGTTGAGCCTCTAACAGAGAAACTGCATCAGCAGTATCGCTAATAGAGCCTTAACCCATGATAGGTTCGCTCACCCGGCTGTCAATCTCAAGAGCAATCACCTTGTACGGCCGGAGCTCGCCATCGGGCCGGATCTTGCCCAGCGCGACGAGTTCTCCATTCACCCCGTAGACCCGGATCGGAGCATGATCGTCCGGATGGATGACTGTCCCGATCATCACACCTCGTCCGTGGCCCAGGTCGTCGATGTGCTCTGCTGAGAGGATCGCGGCGTCGAGTGCCTTCAGGCCTTCGTCCATCGGGAGCAACGCTTGCTCGGCGGACCCTTCGGCGGAGAGCGCTTCCAACTCCTGCAGCGTCCATGCTTCGACCACGCCAAACGCTCCAACCGACTCCCTTCGCAGCGAGGAGAGATGGGCACCACACCCAAGCACCGTGCCGATGTCGCGCGCGAGGCTGCGGATATAGGTCCCAGGCCCGCAGTGGACGCTCACCGACAGTGAGGCCGGTCCGAGGCGCACCAGGTGCAGGTCGTGCACGGTTACCCGCCGGGCAGCCAGTACAAGCGGTCTGCCGGCTCGCGCGGCGGCATAGGCGCGCTCCCCGCCTGATTGGATGGCGCTGTATGCAGGCGGCGTCTGGTCCAGTTCGCCGCTGAACTGGATCTCGAGTTGGTGCAGCACGTCGGGGCCGATGTCCGGGACTTCGTGGCGTTCAACGACGGTTCCGGTTGCGTCGTCGGAGTCGGTGGCTACGCCGAGCGTGATGGCGCCGGTGTACCTCTTGGTATGGGCGGTCATCTCCTCAACGATCCGCGTAGCTTTGCCGACGCACAGTACGAGCAAGCCGGTAGCAGCGGGGTCCAGGGTCCCGGTATGGCCGATGCGGCGCTCGCCAAGCAGCCGCCGGCACTTCGCCACGACGTCGTGACTCGTCCATCCGGCGGGCTTATCCATGAGGAGGATTCCGTTGAGCCTCGGTGGCTTGCGCTTCACGCTTCGGGGCCTGGCTCCTCGTCTTCGAGGGTGTGAATGATCTCCGCCAGCCGGGCGCCCCGCTCAATCGAGGGGTCGAAGACGAAGCGGAAATCCGGCACACGCCGAAGGTCAAGCCGCCGCACGAGCTCGTTGTGCAGGAACGGGGCGGCGCTCTGCAAGCCGCGGAGGACTTCCTTGCGCTCGCCTGCAGGCCCGAGATGGGAGACGAATACGGTCGCTGCCCGCAGGTCCGGCGCGACCTGCACCTCCGTAATGGTGACGAGTCCGCTCCCCAGCCGCGGGTCTTTCAACTCACGCGCAATCAGCGCGCTCAGCTCCTCGCGGAGCAGTTCGTTTACTCGTTCCGTGCGTCGCGTCATCGCGATGCCCTGCCTTCAGGCAGAGCTAGACCTGCGCCTGCTTCTCGTCGTGGAAGAACTCGAGCACGTCTCCATCTTCGAAGTCATCGAAACCAGCGAGGGTGATACCGCATTCGTACCCGGCCTGCACTTCTCGGACATCGTCCTTGAAGCGCTTCAGGCCGTCGCACCGCACTTTGGCGATCTCCCGCCCGCCGCGAAGTACACGCACGCTGGCATTCCGCCGCAGTGTGCCATCCTGAACGAACGAACCAGCGATCTGGCCGACGCGGCTCGACTTGAAGACCTGGCGGACTTCCGCGTGGCCATCCAGGACCTCCTTGTAGACGGGGTCGTGAAGACCTCGGAGGGCTCGCTGCACGTCGTCGAGAAGCTGGTAGATGATCGTGTAGCTGCGGATCTCGACTCCGCTGCTCTCCCCCTGGCGGCGCGCCGTCGGCTCCACGCGCGTATTGAACGCGAGGACGATGCCGCTCGCCGCTTCGGCCAGCATGACGTCGGAGTCATTGACCGGCCCCGTCGCGCTGTAGATGACTTTTACTTTGACCTCGTCGCTGTTGAGTTGTTCCAGGGCGCCTTTGATCGCTTCTGCGCTGCCGCGGACGTCCGTCTTCAGGATAATCACGAGCTCCTTGACGTTGCCCGCGCTGATCTCGTTGAACAGCGTGTCGAGGGCAAGGCGCCCGCGGTTCTGCTCCGCCGCTTCACGGTCCCGCTTCCGCTCGTCGACGAGCGATCGTGCTGTCTTTTCGTCCTCGACCTCAAGCACGCGCTCCCCGGCAGCGGGTACGGCTTCAAGACCCATCAGAACGACGGGAGTCGATGGCCCGGCCGCTTTGATGCGCTTGCCTGCGTCGTCGAACATCGCCTTGACTTTGCCGCTGATCTCACCCGCGACGATGGCGTCGCCCTGGCGGAGTGTGCCGCCCTTCACCAGAATCGTGGCGATTGGGCCACGTGCCGGGTCGAGCTCGGCCTCCACCACGACCGCGTCGGCGGCACGGGATGGGTTGGCCTTGAATTCGGCGACTTCCGCGACGAGCGTGATGGCATCGAGGAGCTCTTCCAGGCCCGTGCCCTTGATCGCAGAGACAGGAATGGCGAGCACGTCGCCGCCGAAATCCTCGACGATGACGTTGTGTTCGGTGAGCTGCTGCTTCACGCGGTCAGCGTTGGCGCCTGGGAGGTCGATCTTGTTGATGGCGACGATGAGCGGCACGCCTGCCGCCAGCGCATGGCCGATAGCTTCCTGTGTCTGCGGCATGACGCCGTCGTCGGCGGCGACGACGAGCACGGCGATGTCCGTCACCTGGGCACCGCGGGCCCGCATCGCGGTAAACGCTGCATGGCCCGGTGTGTCGATGAAGGTGATCAGCTGGCCGTTCCGTTCCACCTGGTAGGCGCCGATGTGCTGGGTGATGCCTCCGGCCTCTCCGGCTGCCACCTTCGTCTTACGGATGGCGTCGAGCAGGCTCGTCTTGCCATGGTCCACGTGGCCAAGGATCGTCACCACGGGAGGCCGCGGCTTCAGGTCTGCGGCTTCGTCCACGATCTCGTGTTCAAGGGCCGCAACGGCGGGACGCGCCGACTGGTCTTCAGTCGCTTCGATGCCGACTTCGTCGGCGATCACCGACGCGGTGGCGAAGTCAATGGTCTGGTTGAGGGCCGCCATTACCCCGTGCGTCATGAGCCGCTTGATCACGTCGATGGGCGAAATCCCGAGGGCGTCGCCCAGGTCTTTGACCGTCATCGCTGCCGGGAGTGTGATGGAGCGTTCCTTCGTTGTCGGTGTCGCCATGAATTAAATGCCTTCTTCCGTGGGAAGCGCTGCCGCAAAGGCACGCAGCGCCTCGATATCTTCCAGAGCCGGGATAGTACGCAGTGCGTGTCCTATCTTACTCCCTCGCAGGGCTTTCTCCCAGCAAGCTCGCGCTCCGTGGACGTACGCTCCGCGCCCGTTTGCCTTGCCGGCGGGGTCGATAACGACCCGCCCTTCGGGTGTCCGCACCACCCGTACCAGACTGCCTTTGCCTTCAGAGAGGCGGCACCCGATACACGTCCGCACCGGTACCCGGCGTGGTCGCAGCACTTGCGCCGTCATCGTGTTCCCCTCCGCGACTAGTGGATCCGTCCGGTGTAGTCGATTTCGTCTTCTTCTTCCTCTTCCTGGAACCGCGGCGCCCGGCGCGCCTTCTTGCCCTTGGCAGCTGGCGCCGCCGGCGTTTCACGTTGCGGGCCCAGCAGGTCTTCGGCGAAGCGAATCGCGGTGGGCCGTTGCTCGACGTCGATCATGGACGGGATTTCGTATTCCTCTTCCTCGTCCTCTTCTTCGCCGTAGTCCTCGGATTCGCGCTCATCGCGATCCGGCACGGGCATCTGTGCCACGGCCAGGGCGAAGGAGATCTCGTCTTCTTCGGAACGTGGCACTTCGGCGACCGCCGCCTCTTGGGTCGTCGCGCCAGTTCCGGCAAGATCGTGAGCAGCGACGGCAAGCTCGGCCGCTGCGGCGACCTCTTCGGCTTCGGCGATCACATCAATGTCTGGTTCTTCGCCCGGCTGGAACGGGACGAAGACGGACGGCTCCTCCTGGAGCCCGTCGCGCTGTTCGGCCGCGGCCTGCGAGCGGATGTCGATGCGCCAACCGGTCAATTTGGCGGCCAGGCGGGCGTTCTGCCCTTCTTTGCCGATGGCCAACGAAATCATGCGGTCGGGCACTATGATCGACGCCCGCTTTTCGTCGACATCGATGTCGACTTCGAGAACCTCGGCGGGGCTCAGGGCGTTGGCCACGAACTTTGCCGGATCCGGGTCCCACTTGATGACGTCGATGCGCTCTCCGCCGAGTTCGTTGACGATGTTCTGGATACGGCTGCCGCGCGGGCCGACGCAGGCGCCGAGAGGATCGATGCTTCCGATCCGCGAATGTACGGCGACCTTGCTGCGATGGCCGCCTTCGCGCGCGATCGACTTGATTTCGACCGTGCCGTTCTGAATCTCGGGCACTTCCAGCTCAAACAGGCGCCGGATCAAGAGGCGGTGGGCGCGGCTGACGACGACCTGCGGCCCCCGCGTCGCCTTTTCGACGCGGAGGATCACCAGCTTCACGCGGGCGCCCGAGCGCAGGTGTTCGTTCCGCACCTGTTCGCTGATGGGCAGGCTGGCCTCCGTACCGCGGCCGATCTCGACGATCGCCTGGCGGGCTTCCATTCGCTGGACGGTGCCGACGACGATCTCGCCTTCTTTGTCGCGATACTCGTCGAAGACTGCGTCGCGTTCGGCTTCGCGGATCTTCTGGAGGATTACCTGCTTTGCAGTCTGGGCCGCGATCCGGCCGGCGTTTTCCGGGACCTTCATCTCGAAGTCGAGCACGTCGCCGAGGCGCGCGTCCTGCTTATAGCGCCGTGCGTCTTCGACGGAAAGCTCGAGGTTCGGTTCCTCTACCTCTTCGACGACCGCCATCTGGTTGTAGACGCGAAGGTCCCCGGTGTCGCCATCGATCTTGACGAAGATGTTGGGCTGGTTCTCGCCCTCTCGCCGGTACGCCGAGCTCAGGGCGGCCTCCACTGCCTCGAAAACAATATCGCGCGGCAGATTGCGCTCATTAGCCAACTGGCCGATGGCGAGGAGGAAATCGTTTTTCATCCAGGGTCCTCCGCAACAAAAAAGTGGGCCGCGGGCCCACTTCAGGTAGAAGTTGCTGTCACGAGTATAGCACGCGCCGATGCGCTGTGAAGGACAACCTCCCCGTGTCCGGCCACCCTTACCTGCTCGAAACCGCAGGACGCAACGCTGACACGTTGCCGCGGCCCGACCGGCGGGGATTGTTAGAGCTGGCGGGGGCCTGAGCGCTTTTCCTTCGGCGGCGGGGCGACGTTGACGAGGCCAGCGGTTTGGGCCCGGAGCCATTCCATCGCGCCGGGCGTCGATTGCCATGCCGGGCGAAGGAGTTCGGCGCAGAGCGCTGCTTCGGATTCGCCGCCAGACTCGAACTCTTCGTCCAGCTCTTCGGGGATGGGCCTTGCGCCGAGCATGAATGGCGGGACATGGGTGTTGACCTCGCGAGCGTCCCGAACGGTGAGGCGCGAGCGGTCGGTATCGCCGCCATGGCGGAAGGCGAAGAGGGCACGCGCGTATGCGAACACGGGACCCGCGTCGTCTCCATAGGCCCGGAAGAGGTTGGCTGCGGTCTCCATATCGCCCATGGCGAGGGCGATGGCCATGAGTTCGTAGCGGGCGCCCTGGTCGTCGTTGGGATTGAGACGAAGCATCTCGGCGAAGTGAACGGCGGCAGCATCGAGGGCGCCAATTTCTCGGTTGGTACGGGCGAGGAGACCAAGGGCCGCCATGAACGGCCGGGCATCGGGGTTCTGCCAAAAGTCCGCATCGACGCCTTCTTCAGAAAAGGCAGCGGGGCCGATCGCTTCGGCTCCGGCGACAACGCCGAGCGTGAAGAGGGGAAGGGCGAGGTCCGCCTGGTCGCCGGCGGAAAGGCCAAGGAGGACGTAGGCATCAGCGCAGGAGGGCCAGTAGCGAAGGGCGAGGAGGGCGAGGTCAGGCGCGGAATCGTCGCCGTTTTCGGCGGCGTCCCAAGCCCTGGCGGCGGCCTGGGCGCCGAGCTCTTCGGCCGTAGCGCCGACAGGCGTGGGCGGATCACCGACGACGCTGGCAATCAGGTCATCGACGCGGGTCTTGAGCAGGGAGGCATCGACGCTGCCGGGCGGCGTATCTCCGGGTTGTTCACCGTAGAAGATCTCCATGATGCCGACGACGAATTGGGCGATTGGAGGCTGATTCGCTGAACTGTCAGGTGGGTTGGCCAAGGTGAGGTCTGCTTTCCCGGCCCGGCAGAGCAGACCGTCGGGGCTCCCAACCATGCTAGCCGGAGGGGCACGGGCAGGCGAACGAAGGAGCAGCGGATTGTGCCGCTGCTGTACCGTTTGGCGATGCCACTGTTTTCAAGAAAGAAGCCAGATCCAGTCGAACATCCGGCGGTGGTGCGGACGATCTATGTCCGGGCGGCCGCGAGCGCCGTGATTCCGCTGCTTGAGGCGTATTCGGCGCTCACGCCACCGAAACGGGCGGCGGAGCAGGTGCTTTCCGTGGGGGAAGGAGGCGGATGGACGGCGGTGCGACTACCAGAGCACGTGCATCCGTGGCAACTGCATAACCTGGCGGTGTGGCTGCTCGATGTGCCCGGGGTGGAGCAACAGGTGGTCGTGGAATCCGCGGCGGGACCGTCGTATCCGGGGTACTGGCTGATCCCAGACCCCAGAGTAGGGGAGTGGCTTTGCGGGCGGGATGACGCAGGGAATGGTTGGACGGTGAACGTGCCGAACAACGAGATTGCGCGGCCGGACGCGGTGCCGGTTGGAGCCGCACCGGCGGTGCCGCCGGAGTTTGCCAGTTGGCGGGCCGTGAACGTGAGGCTGGAAGACCCTGGCAACGAGATGAACCCGGGGATCGAGGCGACCGTTGCGACGCGCAAAGACCTCGCGCGCCGGCAGCGCGGCGTACCGATCGACATCGCCAACATCTGACGGCACCGTCACTACGCGGTGCCAGAAACCTCTAGGATTGGCGGCGAGAAGGCAGCATTGGAGCTGGAGGTAGCCGCATGTATGAAACCGTATTGACCGAGCGCCGAGGCGAAACGGGCGGGATCCTGTGGGTGACCCTGAACCGTCCCGAAAAGCTGAATGCGCTGAGCATGACGCTGTTCCGGGAGTTGCGGGAGGTGTTCGAAGCGGCGCGGGCAGACCGCTCCGTACGCTGCGTCGTGATCACTGGCGCCGGGCGCGGGTTCTGCGCTGGGGCGGACTTCAGCGGCGGACGGGCCGGGGGTTTGAAGTACCCGTACTCGGAAGGACCGACAGACCTGGAAGGCGCCCGGCTCTTCTTCCGAAACGAGTCAGAGACGTACCTGGCGCTGCGGAAGCTCGATGTGCCAGTAATCGCATCGGTGAACGGCGTGTGCGTCGGGGCGGGGTTCGACATGGTGGCGCACTGCGACATGGCGGTGGCATCGACGGCAGCGCGGTTCCAGGTGGCGTATGTGAAGCGCGGGCTCTTCGCGGACCTCGGGGGGTTCTGGAGCCTTCCAAGGGTCATCGGCTGGCGCAAGGCTATGGAGATGATGACGACGGGGCGGTTCATGCCGGCAGAAGAGGCCCATACAGCGGGACTCACGAACTACCTGGTCGCGCCGGAGGAGCTGGAAGCGAAGACCATGGAGCTGGCCAGGGCAGTCGAGGCGGGGCCGCCGCTCGGACAGAAGCTGGGCAAGTACCTCGCGTATCACACGCAGACGATGGACCTTGAGGCGGCGTTGGAATTCTCGGGCATGGCCCTGAGCACGACGGCGATGTCGGAGGACCGGCGCGAGGGCGGGGTTTCGTTTTCGGAGAAGCGCGAGCCGCGGTTTACTGGCCGGTAGTGCCGGCGGGCGAGGGATTCGGGGCAGGACCGGAGGACGAGGGAAGCGGGTGTGAGGCGTCCGTTGGGAAGACGAGGCGGACGGCGGCGTAGAGCCCCGGGATACAAATCGCTGCCATGAGCGCGAAGTTGATGGCCAGAGATTCGGGAAGCCAGCCGCCTGAGTCGCCGGAGCCGACGATGGCGCCGCCAATGCCCGCTCCGCCAGCAGCTGCGAGGAACTCCGCGGTCTTCACGGATGTCGCGGCGGCGCCTTCGCTGCCTTCGGTGGTGGATGAAAGTGCGGCGAGTGAGAAGCCCGGATAGGCGAGGCCGATGCCGGCGCCGGCGATGGCCCAGGCAACGGCGGCGAGCCAGAGCGGCGCCGAGCCCGTTACGGGGATAATCATGAGCGCGCCGAGGATGATGAGGACCATGCCAATGCGGATAAGGCGTGCCCGGCCGACGCGGGGGCCAAGTCGTTCCATAACCCAGGAACCGGCCGTCCATGTGAGGGTGGTGATCGTGATGACGATGCCGGCGATCACGGTGGTTTGGCCCCGGACTTCGGTGAGCATCAACGGGATGAAGGCGTCGGCGCCGAAGAATGCGAAGTTGAGGATGGCGGTGCCGGCGACGGCGGCCGGGAGGCCGCGGCGGGCAAGAAGCGTACCCGGAGGAAGGAGTCGCTTCAGGGGGACGGCAGCCATGAGGAGGCCAACAACGATGCACGGGACTGCGAGGGGCGCACTCCCGAGGGTGGGCCCGGTGAGGGCGATCCCAGCGCCGAGGGCGAGGAGGAACGACATCGGGACGAGGCTGCGGCGATGGTCCGGCGTGGCTGGCGGCCCGACCGAACGAAGCGCGGGAAAGGCGAGGACGGCGGCTCCGGCAACGAAGGGAATGATTCCGAGGAAGACGAGGCGCCAGCTGAGGTATTCGGCGACGACGCCGGCGATCCCGGGCCCGACGAGGCCAGGCACAACCCAGGCGGTCGCGAAGAGGGCGAGCATGCGGGGGCGGAGAGAGTCCGGATAGGCGCGGCCGATGGAAACGTAGGCCACGGCAGGAATGGCCCCGGCGCCGAGGCCCTGGATGGCACGGGCGATTACGAGGATGAACATGGTGGGCGCGATTCCGCCGAGCACCAGCCCCAACCCGAACAGAACGAGCCCGAGGACGAATGGGAGGGCCGGCCCTGAGGTATCCGACCGCTCGCCGGCAAAGGCGATGCCGACAAGGCTCGCGAGAAGAAACGCGCTGAAGGTCCAGCCATAGAGATAGATATCGCCGAGGTCGTCTTCGGCGGCGGGGAGCGCGGTGGCGACGGCCAGTGCTTCGAACGCGACAAGCGTCACGGTGAGGATGAGCCCGATGGTGAGACCGCGGAGGCCGGGATCGAGGACTCCGCGAGGCTGGGCGATGGACATGAGGGCATCATGCGCTGGCGCGGAACCCGCGGCCACCGACCAACGGCTGAGGGGCGGGAGCCTTGGTTCGTGCGACGTTATGCTGCCCGGATGGATGCGGGAAAGCCGGTGCTGGTGATTTTCCACGGCGCCACGGGCAAAGAGCCCGCCGAGCGGATGGTGGCGCAGACGCGAGTGGCGGTGGCGCGGCGGACGATCACGGAGGCGTTGAAGGCGGGATTCGGCGGTGTGGTGGTGGCGACGGATTCGCCTGACCAGTTCCAGGGCCTGCCCGCGGATGTGGAGGTCGAAACGGACGCGAAGGGCGCGCCGTTCGGATTCCTGGAGCGGCTACAGGCGATCGTGCAAACGAGGTCGCTCGCGCAACCCGTGGTAATGGGGTCGGGCTCGCTGCCGCTGCTCGGGGCGGCCGAACTGGGCGAAGTAGCAGCGAAGCTCGGGGCGATGGACGAAGGGTGCGTCACGAACAACTTCTTTTCGAGCGACTTGACGGGATGGACGCCGGGCGCAGCGGTTTCCCGCCTGCGGGATGTGACACGCGACAACGTGCTGCCACGGCGCCTGCGGGACCAGGGGGGTCTTCGATCGACGACGCTACCGCGCACGACGGCATCGACATTTGACCTCGACACGCCGGCCGACATGATCGTGCTCGCGCTGCAGGAGGGGCTGCCGAAAGAGATCAGGATGGCGATGCCGGAACCGCCGATCCCGCTGGACCGGTACCGGGCGGTGATGCGGGCCGTCTGCGACCCACGCGCGCAGGTCGTCATCGCCGGGCGGGTGAGCAGTTCGGCGTGGCAGTACCTGGAAACGGAGACTGCTTCGCGGGTACGGTTGCTTTCGGAGGAGCGCGGGCTGGCAACCGCCGGGCCGGGGCACACGGCAAGGTCGGTGCTCGGGTTCCTCTGGGAAGCGGTCGGCGCGGAGCGGTTCTTCGAGCAGCTGGGAGAGTTGGGGGACGTGGCCGTGGTGGATACGCGGGTGATCGAAGCACATGTGGGGGCAACGCCATCGCGGGAAGACCGGTTCGAAAGCGACCTGTATCGCTGGCGGGCGATCGAGGACCCGTTCCTGCGGGAGTTCACGTGGGCTGCGGGGAAATCAAAGCAGCCGGTGCTGCTTGGCGGACATTCGCTGGTCTCGGGTGGGCTGATGGCACTCACGGACGCGGCGTGGCGGGAGAACGACCGGCGGATTTCGAACATGCTGATCCCACAGGACTGAGGGTTCAACGATGTCTACGGCAATGCCGATACTTGAGACTGGCCGCCTGATCGTCCGGCCGTTCTTGGCCGAGGACCTGGTGGAGGCGAACCGAGTCCAGAACTCGGCCTGGCAGGAGTCTTCATCGGCAGTTGAGCGGGAGGCGTGGCTGCGCTGGCAGGTCACCGCGTACGAGGGTCTGGCCTCGCTGATGCAGCCGCCGTACGGCGACCGCGCGGTCGTGCTCCGGGCGAGCGGGACGATCGTGGGCGTGGTGGGGCTGGTGCCGAGCTTCGGGCCGTTCCGGACGCTCGATTCGTTCGGGGCGAGGCGAGAGGCAGGCGACCGGTTGTTCGAGCCGGCGATGGGGCTGTACTGGGCGGTGGACCCCGCGCACCAGGGAAACGGATACGCGACGGAAGCGGCGGAGGCGGTGATCCGGTTTGCTTTCGAGGCGCTGTCGTTGCGGGTGATCGTTGCGACGACCGAGTACGACAATGCGGCTTCGATTAGTGTGATGCGGAAGCTGGGGATGGTGATCAACCGCAATCCGTTTGCCGAGCCGGAGTGGTTCCAGGCGGTGGGCGTGCTGTTCAACGGCGGCGGCGAAGGGCACTTCGCATGACGGAGGCGATCATCCTGTCGACGGAGCGGCTGGTGCTGCGCCCGTGGCAGACGAGCGACGTGGGGGCACCGTATGAGTGGGCGCAGGACGAGCGCTTCACGCGGTTCCTGCCGCTGCCGCGGCCATACGATCGGCTGCATGCGGAGGAGTTCACGGAGAGCAGGGTGGGGACGGACTGGGCGGTGGCGCCGGCGTTTGCGGTGACGCTCGAAGGAGTGCTTATCGGCGACGTGAATGCCCGGGTCGATGCGGGACACGGCCGGGCAGAAATGGGCTACGGGTTTCGAGTAGAGCGGTGGGGGCAGGGCTATGCGACGGAAGCCGCGCGGGCGGTGCTGGATTGGCTGTTCGAGGCGATGGCAATGGAGAAGGTGATGGCACGGGCGGACGCGGCGAACCAGGGCTCATGGCGGGTGATGGAGCGGCTGGGGATGGAGCGCGAGGCGACGCACCGGAGCCACCGGGTGTTGCGCGGGGAGCGACGTGACGAGGTGGTCTACGGGCTATTGCGGCGGGACTGGCTGCGGACGGCTTCGGCGGCGATGGGCAGCCCGGAGGGCCGAGCGAAGACAAACGAGCGGACTTCCCAGCGGCCTGCGGAGTAACGGAGGTAGGCGGCGATCGCCTCGCGCTGTGCCGGGGTACAGGTTTCGAGGCCCGTCGCGAGTTCGCGGTCGTACTGCCAGCGGCTGTCGGTCTGTTTGAAGCCGAGGGCGAGGTAGGCGCGGTGGGCGCGCTCTGCGAAAGCGTTCGAGGTGAGGACGACCTGCCTGCCGGGGTGATTGAGTTCCAGCCAGGGGATGAGGGTGGCGAGCATCCGGCGGCAGATGCCCTTGCCCTCGTGTTCCGGGGGGACATGGACGGACCAGAGATAGAGGCCGGCTATGTCCTCGAGGTTCACGGAAATACGGCCGACGGCGACGCCGTGCTCCGTGGCGACCAGGTGGATGTGCGGCTTCTGTTGCAGCATGCGTTCGAGTGCGACGCGGGCACGAATGGGGTCGCGCAAGTACTCGAGGTCGAAGGCGTGGTAGGGGAAGCCGTGAAGCGACCAGGCAGCCATCTGGGCCAGGAGGTCTTCGTCCCAGAGACGCAGGACGAGACCATGGCCTTCGAGAGCGAAGGGATCGTGGGGCGAGTCGCGACGGCCACGAAACGCATCGATCAGGCGGCTCACCGCGCGGCCAGCCGTTCGTCAGCAAGGGCACGACCGGGATCGAGCACCGCCTGAAGGAGATCCGACGGCACGGCGAAGCCGTTGCGCTCATACAGCGGGCGGCTGCGGGAGGAGGGCCAGAGGATTACGGAATCAACGCCGGCGCCGCGGCAGAACTGGAATGCGGCGTCGAGCAGTGCCTGGCCGCCGCCAAGGTTCCGGGCCGACGGGGTTACATAGACGCTGGTGATGTACGCGTGGGATTCCAGTTCATCGACCGGATTGGGGAGCTTCTCGATGAGTTGGAGCCAGAGAGAACCGGAGATGGCGGGGGATTCGACGACCCAGGCGTACCAGGGGCCGGGCCGCTGAAGGCGCTCATGCATCCAGGCTTCGCAGCGCGGGAGGAAGTCGGCCCGGGCCTCTGTGGGGTGACCAAGCTCGGCGCGGAAATCGAAGCGGAGGCGCGCAAGTGCGGCGGCATCGAGCGGGGATGCGCGGCGAACCGAAAGCGTCATGGAGGGAGTATGCAGAAGGATGCGTCACATCTCCAGCGCCCGGGGTGATGTTGTCGAATCAGCGTAGGATCGGAGGCAAGGAGGGCAGGCGCATGGCGGAGTACAAGAAACCGGGGACGGCGACGATCCTGATGGGCCGGGCAATGATGCTCGCGACCAAGCTAGGATTCAGCCCAGCCGGAGCGTGGACGCTCGCCGTGAAAGGACGGTCGAGCGGCGAGGAACGCACGGCGCCTGTGAACCCGCTGGAGGTAGGAGGGGTTCGCTACCTGGTAGCGCCGCGAGGCGAAACGCAGTGGGTGCGGAACATCCGCGTGACAGGGACAGGTGAGCTCCGTCTCGGCAAGAAGCGGCAGCTGATCAACGTCGAGGAGGTGGCTGATGGGGAGAAGCCGAACCTGATCGCTGCATATCTGGAGCGCTGGGGGAACGTGACGCGAACCCATTTCGGGACAACGAAGGACCCTTCGGACACGGAATTGGAACGTCTCGCCGGGCGGACGCCGGTATTCCGGATCATCTGAGCTGGCTGGCGGGTAGGATGAGCGCGAAGCAACCGGGGGTAGCAGCGTGTTCTTGCGAGTCGTGCGGGTGACCATCGCCGAAGGGAAGACGGAGGCGTATTGGACGTGGGCAAAGGACATCGTCCGGCTGTGGGACGGTGCCGGGGTGAGGCGGGCGGGCGGGCCTTACGCGATGAAGGGGGAGCGGGGCGAGGATGTCGCCTTGTGGCTCACGGTGCACGACAACGAAGAGCAGATGCGGGGCGAATTCCAAGAACTATACGGGTCGGGGTGGGGAAAGGAACTCATCGACGTGCGCCCCGGGCTCGTGGCGGAAACGCAGGGTTCCGCGATCCCGGATTGGAATCCGCTGGATGGGACGGCGCCACCGGCGCCGCCGCGCTGGTAGGAGCCGATGACCGGCACCCTGATGGGCCGCCTGCGGGGCATTGTTGGGGGAAGCCAGCTGCTGACCGATGGCGGTATGCGGGCGTCGTACGAGACCGATTGGACACGGCGATTTGGAGCGAAGGCGCTGGCTGTCGTGCGGCCGGGAAGCGCGGACGAGGTCGCGAGCGTCCTGGCGGCGTGCGACGAGGCGGACGTGGCGGTAGTACCGCAGGGCGGCAATACGGGACTGGTCGGCGGGGGTGTGCCGCGTGGCGGCGAGGTGGTGCTCAGCACGAAGCGACTCGCAGAGCTGCACGAACTTGACCCGATGATCGGACAGGCCATTGCCGGGGCAGGGATGACGGCGGCCGCACTAAACGAGGCGGCGTCGCCATACGGGTTACGGCTGGGAGTGGACCTCGCTTCCAGAGACAGCGCGACGGTCGGGGGCATGGCGGCGACAAACGCAGGCGGGATCAACGTATTACGGTACGGGATGATGCGCGCGCAGGTGGCGGGGATGGAGGTGGCATTCGCGAATGGGAGTGTGGTTTCGCGGATGAGCGGCGTGGGCCGGGATAACACGGGCTATGACCTGCCGGGCGTCATGGTCGGCAGCGAAGGGACGCTCGGGGTAGTGACGGCGCTTCGGCTCCGGCTGGTACCGGTGCTGCCTTCGCGAGCAGTGGCGCTGCTGGCCTTCGATTCACTGGAGGCAGCGATTGGCGTTGCCATCGGCGCGCGCAACGAGGTTGCCGACCTGCAGGCGGCGGAGATGTTCCTGGCCGAGGGGCTGGACCTGGTCATCGCCCACACGAGGATGCCGGAACCGTTTGGGGAGCGCTGGCCTTTCTATGTACTTCTCGAAGCCGCCAGCCGGGGGGATGCGGTGAGCGGATTGGCCGCGGCCCTGATCAATGCCGCCGGGATCCGTGACTCAGCGATGGCAACGGAGGGGCGGGACCGTGCGAGGCTGTGGGCATACCGGGAGCGGCACACGGAATCGATAAATAGCGTGGGCGTGCCGCATAAACTGGACGTCGCGCTGCCGCTGGGGCGACTCCAAGAATTCGTGGAGCGGGTTGGACCGCTGCTGAGCGAACTTTCGGAGGAGGCGCGAGGCATCCTCTTCGGGCACATCGCCGAGGGGAATGTGCATGTGAACGTGCTTGGCTTCGACGAAGAAGACGAGCGGCCTGACGACGCGGTCCTGCGACTTGTTGCGAGCCTCGGGGGATCGATCAGCGCTGAGCACGGGGTCGGCGTGGCGAAACGACAATGGCTGGAACTTACGCGATCGAAGGCGGACATCGCGGCGATGCGGGCGCTGAAGGATGGCCTGGACCCGAATTGGACGATGAACCCCGGCGTCATCCTTGAGCGGGCCGGGACGCGTCCGGCAGGGTGACAATCGCGACATCACGAACCGGAGGGGTTTCATGGCAGTGACGACTCGATTGGCGCAAGCGACAGATGAAGAGGCAGTGTTCGCGCTGCTACCGCAGCTCCTCGACGCTCCGCCTGAGGGACGCGATGTCTTCCGGGCACTGCTCTCGAGCGACCGGGGGGCGGTTGTCGTGGTAGAGGAAGAAGGCCGGCTCCTGGGATTCATCTCACTGTCGTTCAACCCGGCAATCCGGTACGGCGGAAACTACGCCCAGATTGAGGAACTGATCGTGGACGAGGCGGCGCGCGGCAAACAGGGCGGGGCGATCCTTGTCCGGGCGGCGATTGCGGAGGCTCGAAAGCGTGGCTGCCGGGAGATCGGCCTCTATTCGCGTGAACACACGCGGGCGTTCTACGAAAAGCTCGGATTCGCATACTCGGGTCCAGAATTACGGCAGCGACTGGACTAAGCGGAGCTGGTGAAACGCTCCCACGGGGGCGAAATTACAAGGGGCGGGCAATCCGCGCGTGATACGCTGAGATTCACGGCAACCCAGACCGCGATGCGAATGAGGGCGAATTCAGATGGTGTTCCTGATTATCTTCGGTGTCGGGTTTATGTTGACGGTGGTCACATTCATCGTCGGCGAGTTGTTCGACCTCGGAGATCTTGGCGGCGACGGTGCGGACACGCTGGGTGCGGACGGGGCATCACCGTTCAGTTCGCGTGTGTTGTTCGTGTTCATGACAGCTTTTGGGGGCTTCGGATTCATCGCGCAGAGCGCCGACTGGGCGCTGCCTGCCGCGGTATTGGCGGGGCTGGTCGGGGGTGGCGGCGTGGCAGCGGGAACGTTCTTCCTCATCGTGCTGCCGATGGCCCGGCAGCAAGGAACGACGAGTTTCAAGGGCGAAGACTTGATCGAGTTACAGGGAGAAGTGGTCGATGACATCCCCGCCGGGGGGCTCGGCCGCGTATCGTTCCTGCCACCGGGGACGGGCGCACGTGTGAGCCGGGCGGCGCGGTCGCAAAGCGGTGGCCACATCGCTCCTGGAACGGCAGTCCGCGTCGTGAACGTCGGACCCACTTCGATCACGGTGGCACCGGTCGATTATTACAAGGGGGCGCGAGACTAGCGCCGATTAGGGGAGAGCTATGAGCCCGCTAGTACCGTTCGTCGTCGCCGGCATCGTCCTCGTGGTCATGCTGGTCGCAGCCCTGTATTCACGTTTCTATGTAAAAGTGCCACCGGACCAGGTGGCGGTCTTCACGGGACGAGGTGGCTTCCGATTGGTGCGCGGTGGCGCAAGCTTCCGGATGCCCGTCATCGAGCGGGTCGACTTTATGTCGCTTGCCCCATTTGAGACGGAACTGCCGATCCGCGGCGCCTATTCGAAGGAAGGCGTCCCGGTGAACGTCGACGCGGTGGCGCTGGTACGATTCGATTCCTCAGAGGAGTCGATCCGGACGGCGGCGGAGCGGTTCTTGAACGCTGACCGCGAACACCTGCACCAGAGCGTGCAGCAGATCCTCGCGGGCCATCTGCGAAGCATCTGCGCGAAAATGACGGTAGAGGACCTGAACAGCAGCCGGGAGGCGCTGGTTTCGCGGGTCACGGACGAGGCCGGATCTGATTTCGCCGGGATAGGCATGAACCTCGATGTGCTGACGATTCAGCACATGAGTGACGACCAGGGGTACCTGGAGAGCCTTGGCCGCAAGCGCGTGGCGGAAGTAAAACGCGACGCGGAGATCGGCGAAGCCGAGGCGACCAGGGACGCGATGATCAGGGCTGCTGAAGCGCGGCGGCTGGGCGAGACCGCGCAGGCCGAATCCGACGCATCGATCGCCGAGGCGTCGCGGGACCGTGACTTGAGGATCGCGAAGGCAAAGGCGCAGGTGGAGGCGGAACGGGCGCGGGCGAACCAGGCCGGGCCGCTCGCAGAAGCAGAGTCCAAGAAGGAAGTCATCAAGGCCGAGGTGGCGGTTGAGGAGGAGCGGGTACGGTCGAGCATTGCCGTGGAGCAGCAAGAGGTGCTGCGGCAGGAGCAGGCGCTGGAGGCTTCGGTGATTAAGCCGGCGGAGGCGGAGCGGCATGCCTCGGTGCTCCGGGCGGAAGGCGAACGGCTGGCGACCATTGAGCGGGCCGAAGGTACGGCGCAGGCGAGGGCCCTGGAAGGCGACGGCGAATCGCGAAACCGTATCTCGATAGCGGAGGCCCGGCGCCGGGAAATCGAGGCGGAAGGCGAGGCGGAAGCGAAGGCTAGGACCGCCAAGGCAGAGGCTCGGAGGCTGGAGCTGGAAGCGGAAGGTTCGGGCCAGCGCGCGTTGCTGCTTGGTGAAGCGGAAGGCAAGCAGAAGCTGGCCGAAGCGCTGAACTCGTACAACAAAGCGGCGTTGCAACTGGCTGTATACCCAGAACTGATTCAGAAGCTGCCGGAGATTGCCGCGCAGTTGGCGGCGCCGTTCGCACAGGTCGACCGAATCGTGCTGATGGATTCAGGCACCGGAAACGGCGCCGGGGCGATGGGCAAGTACGGGACGGCAGTGCCGATGATGTTGGCCCAGGCAATCGAGACGCTGCGGGCGGTGGGCCTCGACCTGCCGGGCCTGCTGAACCAGGACGACGAAAGCGGCGAACGGGCCACAGCCGCACCCGCGGACGTACCCGCATCGGCGCGGGCGGCACTAGACGAACTGCAGCTTGAGGTCGACACGCGACCTGGCGGCGGCACCGGTGGCTGACGAACCGCTCGGCGCGCCGATACGGACTGGACAGCCGGGTGTGCTGGCGGTGCATTGCAGTGAACCGGGTGTGCGCGAGGTATTCGCGGAGGTACTGGAGAAGCGCCATCCGAATCGCATCATCGAAGCGGTGAGCGTGCCCGGCGGGCCCTGGTGGGTTGCGCGAGCGGCGAGCGCAACGCGGAGCAAGACGCGGCGCTGGATAGCGGGGCGAGTCGCGGAACCGATCGAGACGGCTGTGCGTGCGGCGCTGGGCTTGCCATCGCTACAGGCCATAGAGCTGCTCGGGCACGAGGGCTGCACGTGGTACGCGCGGACAGCCCGCGGGACGACGGCCGGAGAGCTGGTACGGCGGCAGGGCGAGGACCTGTACCTCGCCGCGGAGGAATTGGCACGGTGGAGCCGACTGCCCGTCGCGGGTCGAATCGTCCTGTTGCAGCCGGGAGGCGGAGCGGCGGTCCGGACGCTCTTCGGTTAGGAGTCTAGCGCCGCCGGCGCCTCACCAGGATCGTGGTAACCGCAAGTAACATCGAGCCCCGAGGCCGGCACTCAGCGTGACCAGGCTCCCGCGGCACGGATCTTCTTCGTTCGCCGCCGGGGGCTCCGCGGGCGCTGCGCCGAGCGCCGCCGTCGTCGTCGTCGTCGGAGCGATTCCCGCGGAGGCGATGGGCGGCGGCGTGGTGGCTTGAGTTGGGGTTGGGGTAGGCGCCGTTGCGGTCGTCGGCTGAGGCGATGGAGACCGCGCGAGGACAGGAGTGACCGCGGCTGCAGACTGCGTTGAGACCGGCGCGGCTGGAGCGGTCGCAGGACGTTCGGCAGGCAAGGGTGGCGATGAAGTGGCCTCTGGCGGGACCGGAGTGGGCGATGGGCCCGACACACCGGCAACCACCACTTCGGCAGTCATCGTCGAGGGATGGATGGTGCAGTAGTAGCCGTACGTACCGGGGCTGGTGAAGGTGAAGCTGAAGGAATCGCCGTTGGCGAGGACGGAGCTGGCGAAGAGGCCGTCAAAGGAAGTGACGTCGTGACCCTGTCCGCCGGTGTTGCGCCAGACGACGGTTTCGCCCGGCTCGATCTCGAGATGGTAAGGGGAGAAGTCCTCGGATGGCATCGTGACGAGATGCGGCGCCTGGGCTGCCACTGATGAAGGGATGGAGACTGCCACGGCAAGGAAGAAGCCTGCAAGGAGGGGGACAGCGGACTTGCGCATGGTCTGAGCGTGCCACGCGAGAGGAAGCGGACGATGATCGGCGGCGTTGTCTAGTGCGCGTGACCTGTTGCGCCGGGGCCATGGGAGTGACCGTGGTGCGACCAACGGCTCGAAGGGGCGGCCGGGAGAGGTGAGGAGGCCGCTGAACCGCGCGTGAACGTCGCCAACGGTATGGAGACTCCGCGTACGGCCGGCGCCTCACAGAAGGGGCAGTACACGGGCTTGTCGGCTTCGGCGAAGCTCCGCGAAACCTCGAACTGGAGGTCGCAGGGCCCGCAGCTGTAGTCGTAACGGGGCATGGTCGCTAGTCTAACTGCAATCGATTGCAGTTGCTATTAGCAGCGCGGAGGCCACATGGTGCTTGGGACGATCTTGCTGCTGGATTCAGCTCTGCCGGACGCGGCACTGGAGGACTGGAAACAGGTGTGCGCCGACTTCGCGCGCTTCACGGGAGGCGACGTGGAGCTGGTGACCGGAGACCGCGGGGCGCTCGCGCTGCTTGCTTCGGCGCTGGCTGCGACGCCCGCCGTGTGGACGCGGCAATCGCTAGAGGCGGACACGGCGCCGCCGCCGCCGATGACGGCCGCTCCGTTCCTTTTCAAGGGTGATGGGCGGCCGGACTGGGCAGCGATGTGGACGAACTTCTGCGACCTGGCGCTCTACGGCGGGCCGCCTCACCGCGGGCCGGACAATCCTGTACGGGCGGGCTTCGCACCCTCACCAAGCGATTTCGATGCTGTAGGCGAGATCCGGCGCGGCATCTTTGAGACGACGGGGCTCTTTGCTGAACGAGCGGAGGACGGTTGGCTGGCGCTCACGTGCACCGGCCCCGCGATGGCCGCGTGGATGTGCACATGCATCATCCTTGAGAACGTGGAAGCGCGGTGCGAGGGCGACCGGCTGTTCGTGCCGGCGAGCCCGGCATTTGAGTTGAAGAACGAAGTCAAAAGCGTGGTGACGGTCACCGCGAAAGTGCACCACTACTGGGAAGCACACATCGAGTCGATGGGGACGGCTGCTATGGCGCAGGCGATCTGACGGGATCGCCGGGACGGGGGATCAGAAAGGGGCCGGCGATTTGCCGGCCCCTTCTGTTTGTGGTGCGTGTGGACGCCTAGGCGTGAAGGGCCTCGGCGACTTCCTTGAGGCCAAGGGCATTGAGCTTCGCGGCCGAGGGCTTGCAGGTTTCGGTGTCCCAATCGCAGGCGGCGAGGAACTCCTTCTCCAGGGTTTCGGTATCGAGGACGACTCCCTGGAGGGGGCCGGCGTGCGTTGCCTCGGTGGTCTGGCCGCTAATGCGGGTGGGGACGGCTCGCTTGCGCGGGTTGCCGCCTTCGCGCACTTCGTAGGCCATGCGGAGGTTCGAGATGCGCTCGCCGACTTCCATGATCTCGTCGAGGTTCATATCCCAGCCGGTGACGGCATTGAACCACTCGGGGATGTTGGCAGTGTTGGCGGCCATCATGACGAACTGGCACATGCCGCCGGAGTTGACGACGTGCATGTACTCGCTGGCGCCCTTGTGGTGTTCGCCACGGCCGCTGTAAACCCTGCGGTCGGCAGGAGCGGCGGGGACGGTACCGATGCGCTTGTTGCCCTCGTACTGGGTGTGGCGACCGGGCGTCGGATCGAGTTTGTAGGTGGTGTGGTATTCGGGCTGAAGCTTGGGGTCGTGCATTGGCAGCTCCTGGCCACCGATGTGCATGGCGTGCGCTTCCGATCCACGACCAAGCTTCTCGCCCGCGACCTTTACGCCGTCGGCAAAGACGGCGCCGATGCCGCGCCGCTGGCCCATCTGGTGGACCATCTCAACGATGGCGTCGGCCCCACCCCACTTGAGCTCGAGGCCATCGGTGTCTTCCTTGGTGAGGATGCCGGTCTCGTAGCACTCGATGGCCATGGAGACAGCGCCACCGGCGCTGATGACATCGAAGCCGTACTGGTTGCAGAGGTGGTTGAGGTAGATGAGTGCGTCGGGGTCGGCCATGAGGTTCATGATGCCGAAGGCGCCCATGGCCTCGTACTCAGGCCGATGGGTGTGGCGCGGGTAGGGGTACTTCTCGTTGGTCGATTCGACGGATTCAGCGCCGCAGGCCATGGGGCAGCGCCAGCAGCCGTAGGACTTCTCCATCTTCGGGTTGATGGTGGAACCACCATCGATGTCCTTGGCGTTGGGGAAGTCGACAACGCCGACGCCGCCCCAGTTCTTGACGGGAGCGTCGCCGTTGAGGGCGCTGCCTGCGGTGATGCCGGTAGTGCCGAAGGTGTGGAAGAAGTCCTTGAGCGGCTTGACGAAGTCGTCAAGATTCGACCGCAGCATCTTGATGGTCTCAGGAGTCTGAGCGATGACTTTGCGGTCCGTGACGACAACGACGGACTTGAGGTTCTTGGAGCCCATGACGGCGCCGACGCCGGAGCGGGCGGCGAGGCGGCCATGGTCGTTGCAGACGCCGGAGATGAGCGAGAGGGTTTCGCCCGCGGGGCCGATGTTGGCGACGCTGGCCTTCTTGCCATGGCGCTGCTTCAGCATCATTTCGTTGTCGATGGAGAGCTGGCCCCACTGATCGGTAGCGTCGCGAAGCTCCACCTTGTCGTCTTCGATGACGAGGTAGACGGGCTTTTCGGCCTTACCGAAGAACATGAGGCCGTCCCAGCCCGCGAGCTTCATCATGCCGCCGAAGTCGCCACCGCAGTTGGCATCGCCCCAGCCGCCGGTGAGCGGGCTCTTGCAGACGACCTGCCAGCGCTGGCCAAAGAGGGGCGTGCCGGTGAGGAGGCCGGCGAACATGCCGAGCATGTTGTCGGGGCCAAGTGGATCGACGCCAGCGGGGACGCGATCCCAGAGCATCCGTGCGCCAATCCCGTAGCCACCGAGGTAGCGGCGGTAGAGGGATTCGTCCGGTCGCTCGACGGAGACTTCGCCCGTCGTGAGGTTTACGTTGAGGAACTTACCAGTGAAACCCTTTTCAGCAAGGGTCCCGTTGCCATCTGCCATGAGGCACATACTCCTGTAGCCGGGCAACAACCCGGGAATGGATCGATCCTACGGAGTACAGGTGGCCGCGCCAATATGCCGGCTGTGGCATAACGATGCATGCGTTCGTTGGGCATGCTAGCAGGTGATGTTGACGGAGCCTGAGGCGACGGGGGTGCCGTTGGCGAACGCCGTGAAGCTATAGGTGCCGGGGGTGAGGGGGCTAACGGTGGGGAATGTAACCGAACCCTCCGTGGCAATACCTGGCCCGATGGACACAGGCGCGACGTCGAATGCCGTCGGGCCTGTGTAACGGCCGGTGATCGTCGTCGGCGTGTTCACGTTGCGGAAGTTCAGAATCGCGCCGTCGCCGGCGCAGCTACCGGTGAAACCACCGAAGGAATACGCAGCCTGGGCGGGCGGAGGCGTCGGGGTTGGCGGGGCACTGGTCGGTGTGGGCTGGGAGGTGGTCGGGGTGGCAGTCGGCGGCGCCGTGGTGGGGGTTGGGGTCGAGGGGAGTGCGGTGGCCGTCGCCGTTGCAGCCGCGGTCGTGGCCGTACCGGCGGTCGACGTAGCAGAACCAGTCGCAACCGCCGTGGGCGAGGGGGAACCCGAGGGCGAAGCGGAGGCTACCGGACTGGGGGAAGCAGAAGCGGGAGGCGTGTCATCGTCATCTCCGCCACCGAGGGCGAAGACCGCTCCGGCGGCGATCGCAGCGACGGCGAAGCCACCACCGAGAAGAGCGAAGAGCATTCCGCGGCCCTTCTTTCCACCGCCTCCGCCAGAGCCGGCGGGTGCGGCCGCCGCCGTCGCTGCGGCGGGAGCAGGAGGAGGCGCCGGCGCGGCGGCGGCGGGTGGAGGCGTGACAGGCGGAGGTGCAGCAGGCGGCGCTGAAACGGCTTGCGGTGTCGCCGGACGCGACGATGGCGGCGCGGACGCCGCGGAGGGATGCATGACCGTGTCGCTGCCGGTTGGCGGTGAGGCGGGCTGCGGCGAGGGGGCCTTCCCTGGGAGTACGAGCGTGTCGCCCGTTGCCTCGGCCGGTTCCGGCTGGGGGACGAGAGTGCGGAGGTCGTCGGAGAGGACCGGCGCTGTCTGGGCGCGGACCTGGACGATACGCATGCGGACGCGGTCGAGGGCGGCGGCGAGGTCGGAAGCAGATGCGTACCTGTCCTCCGGGTCCTTCTGCATGCAGCGGCGGATGACATCGACGACGGCTTCGGGCTGGAGGGCGAGAAGGGGCGCTGGGAATGGCGCCATCTTGTGCTGAGCGAGAATGTCGTCGTTGGTACGGCCGGTGTACGGGGGACGGCCCGCGAGCATGTGGAAGAGGGTGGCCCCGAGCGCGTAGATATCGGTGCGCTCTGAGACCTGGCCGCCCTGCTGCTCCGGCGGCGCGTACTGGACTGTGCCGATGAAGTGGCCGCCGGCGTCCTGGACGTTGGCCTGACCGGCGATACCGAAGTCGACGAGTTTGGCGGCACCATCGGGGCTGACGATGATGTTGGAGGGTTTGAGGTCGCGGTGGACGATCTTGTGAGAAGCGGCGGCCTCGAGCGCGCGGGCAGCGTCGGTCGCGATCTCCATTGCTTCATCGAGGGGAAGCGGGCCGCGGGCGAGTTTTTTCTCCACGGAATCGCCTTCGACGAATTCCATGACGAGGTAATAGAGCCCCTGTTCACGGCCAAAAGCGAACGTCTGGACGGTGTAGGGAGATTTGAGCAGCGTGGCGACGTGGGCCTCACGTTCGAAGCGCTGGCGGAAGGTGGGGTCGCGGCTGAATTGCTGGTTGAGGATCTTCACGGCGACAGCTGAGCCGTCGCGGCGATCGGAGCCCCGCCAGACGACACCCATGGCTCCGCCGCCCACTAGCTCTTCAAGAACGTAGTTCCCGAGGACGGAGCCTGGCTGCAGTTCGTTTTCGGCCTGTTCGGCCATCGTGACCTCGCGGACAACTTCTCTGTGCACGCTAGCAAGGAGAGCGCGGAGACGCCAATTGATGGCTGGTTTGGTGACAATCATTGTAGCGGAGGGCGCTGCGCCGGTATGCTGCCCGACGTGATCGTGAGCTCGGACAGGGATACAGCATGGAACTGCGACTGACGGTCAGCGCGCCGGGCGAGCTACCGACGGAGCATGTAGTCGATGACAGGGCGATGGTGCTGGGCCGCGATCCGAGCTGCGACATCCCCATCCCGAGCCAGTACGTGTCGCGGCGGCACTGCCAGGTGGAGCCCAGCGACGCGGGCTTCGATATGGTGGACCTTGGCGGCCGCAACCCGGTGTTGATCAATGGCGAGCCGCTGAGCGGGCGGGCGCCGCTGCGACCGGGCGACACGATCACGATCGCCGATGTGACGATCAACGCGGACGGGGAGACGGCGTCGACGGGCACCGTCGTGTTTATGCCAGGGGCTCCTGTGCCAGCGCCGCCCCGCCGGGCACCGACATCGCCGGGCGGCGGCGGTGGCGGCGGCGGAATCCAGGGGCTGTGGCGAAGCCAGAACCTTGCACCAGGCGCGACCGTCACGATTATGTTTACTGATCTTGAGCGATCGACTTCGATGGTGACGAACCTTGGCGAGCGAGAGGCCTACCGGGTAACGAGCATTCACAACTCGATTTTGCGGGAGCAATTCGAAACCTACCGCGGACACGAAGCAAAGCGAATGGGCGACGGGTTCCTGGTGCTGTTCGCAAGTGCGCGTGACGCGCTCGGAGCGGCGATCGGGGCCCAGAGGAACCTGCTAAGCACGGCGGGCGAGCCATACGGGCCGATCCGGGTGAGGATCGGCATCCACATCGGTGAAGTACTCTGGGACGAGAACGACATCTTCGGGGCCTCGGTCAACTTCGCCGCCCGTGTTATGTCGGAGGCGCAGGCAGGGGAGATCCTGATCTCTGCGCTACTTCGAGAGGTGGTCGCGACTTCAGGCGACTTCATTTTCGGAGAGGAGCGGATTGTGCCGCTCAAAGGGTTTAAAGGCCTACACAAGCTCACGACGTTGGAATGGGCGACCTAGGATCGGGCGGGCGGCGTAGCTGGATACGCCGCTTGCTGAGAATGGGACCCAGCGGGGACAACAAAGCCACGCGGAGGGGGGGACCCGATATGCCAGACCGCTTCTTCCACCTGACCGACCAGGGTCAGCGGCGCACTTCGAACCAGGATCACGCTGCATCCGTGTCGTTGCCGGGCGGATACATCCTCCTTGTCGTAGCGGACGGGGTGGGTGGCGCCGGGGGCGGCGAGACGGCCAGCGAGGAGACGGTCAACGCGTTCGTGGCGACGATGTGGGCGGATGAGATAACCGAGCCAGAGGTGGCGCTGACGAAAGCACTGGGAGAAGCGAACCGGCGCGTGCGTGAGTTGCAGAAGACGGACGCGCGGCTTTCGAACATGGCCACGACGCTCGTGAGCGCGCTCATTCGCGGCGATGATGCCTGGGTGATCAACGTCGGGGACAGCCGCGGGTACCGGCTTCGCGATGGCGCGATCGAGGCGCTGACCCAGGACGATAGCTGGATCATGGAACAGGTTCGCTCCGGCGCGATGACGATGGAGGAAGCGGCCAAGAGCCCCTACCAGAACGTGATCACGCGGGGCGTTGGGGTGGAGGAGGACCTGCAGGTCGAGCGAATCGTGCACGAACAGCTGAGTGAGGGCGATGTGCTGTTCCTGTGCTCGGACGGGCTCTACCGGGCCGTGGAGCCAGAGGTGATTGCGAGGACGTTGCTGGACAAGCCACTGGCCAACAAGGCGGCAGAGCGGCTCATTGAACAGGCGAACGAGGCGGGCGGCCCAGACAACATCTCGATTGCGCTCTACAGGCACGTGAAGCCCGTGTATGACCAGGACGCGCCAACGATCAGCTCCTGATCATTGCGACGAGCTCGTCGCTCGAGATGGCGCCCGGGGCCAGGGCTTCGCGAGCCATGCGGTTCGCCACGGTTTGCAGGACAAGATTGACGGGAGTAGGCACCCCGTGGAGCCGGCCCAAGAGCACGATCTCGCCGTTGAGGTAGTCGACTTCGACTTCGCGTTTGCCGCGGACGAGGCTCTGATAGGTGGAACCGCCGGACCGCTGCCGGCCGGCGATGGGCCGAACGCGGTAGTGATCTCCGCGGCGGGCGAGATCGACTTCATCGCTGACGAATTCGATACCCGCAGCGCGATAGCAGGCGATCGCTTCTTCCCTGGCACGTTCGTGCAGCCCGGCCGGGCGGGGCCCGGGGCCGCAGATCGCGTCGATCGCGTTACCGAGGTTCATGAGGAGCTTGTTGTACTTGTGCCTCATCGCAAGGGGCTCCGGGACGGAGCTGAAGTTCGAAGCGGCGAGGGCGGCGGAGATCTCCTCGCAGACGCCGTCGACGCCGAGCGGGTAGCGGCCGATGTCCAGCACGCCTGAGCGTGGAGTGCCGTCTGCCTGGACGACGCCCGGTTCGAGGTGGGTGGAGGGGAGACGGACAGGCACGGCATAGACATTGGGGAAGCGGCGTGCGGCGAGGCGTTCGTTTTCGACACCGTTTTGCACACAGACGATCGGCGTCTCAATCGGCGCGGCAGCGACGAGGGCGTCAAGGGCGGCCAGGGAGTCGTTGGTCTTCATGCAAAGGAGGACGGCGTCACCGGGCTGGAACGAGAGCGAGGAGGGGTGGGCTGCAACCGGGGTTCGGACCGTGACGTCGCCATCCGGAGAGAGCACGGTGAGGCCGGCCCGGGCAATGGCATCGTGATGAGCGCCACGAGCGATGAGGACGACGTCGTAGCCGTGCTCGGCAAGGCGGCCGCCGATGACGCCGCCAACTGCGCCGGCTCCGTAGATGATGTATCGCATTCGGCCTCCTCGCGCGGGCTACCGTGCCCGCCGGGTTATTCGACGATTGTCGTCGTGCTGGGCGCGAGGATGGAGAGGTGCGCCATGTCGTGGCCGGGTGCGGCGCCGTGCCAGTGCACTTCGCCCGAGGGGACGAGGACGATGTCGCCAGCGGCCACGGGATGTTCGTGGTCCCGGCTGGCAACGATGCCTTTGCCTTCGGTGATGTAAAGAATCTGATCCGCTGTGTGAGTGTGGAACTTGTTGCGGGCACCGGCGGTGAATGAGACAAGCGAGACGCCGACGTGGCTATCGTCGGAGGGGATGAGGGGGCTTGAGTGAACAAGCCCTTCGAACAGGGGCGAATTGGCGACGTTGACCGGCGCGGTGCCGTTGCGGACGACGTTCATTTCCGTTCCTCCGGATGGGATCGAGTGCGGGCAACGATAGCACGCGAGGGATGGCGGTCGCGTGAGCGGCGGTCACAGTCCTCCGCTCAGGAAGCTGGCTAGAGTGGCGTTGGTAACGGTGGGCGCTTCTTCGGGGAAGAAGTGGCCCGCATCCACCCGGCGGGCACGGAGGTCGGGGAAGTAGCGGTTGAATTGATCCGAGAAGGGATTGCCGGCGGGGACGGCACCGGCCGGCCGGCCGGCCGTATCCGTACCTCGCGAGCGAGCGAGGTAGGTGCCATACATCCAGAGGACCGGCGGCTCGAAGCGCTTGTGCCGGTCTTCGGGGCCGAAATCCATGAAGTTGGCGTGGAGGGGATGGGCCTCGATGCCCCCAGGGTGGTCCCACATTGCCGCGACAGCGCGCTCATCAAGGGACTCGAAGGACTCGCCGTGACTCGCTGCAGGGTCGAGGCTGACGATGTGAAAGGGGAGGCCGTAGCGATAGTAGGAGATGGCGTGCGCGTGGCTCATGGGGTCGGCGAAGGCGGCAGCGTAGTGCTCAACGTCTTCCGTGGTTGCCCACGTGGCGCGGCTTCGGCCCGAGGACTGCCAGGGGGAGTACGGGCGAGGTGGAAGCGGGCGCTCGGAGGTGCCGGTCATGACGGTTTCGATGAATCCGCGGTGGTACTGGGTGAAGAAATCTTCGGGGTAGGGGGCGGCTTTGAACCAGTATCCGTGGACACCGCCGGGGGACCAAACGGTGCAGAGGGTATCGAGCAGTGCCAGGCGAGAAACGCGGTGGGGCCAGTCGATAGCGAGCTTGAAGGCGATGATGCCGCCCCAGTCGTGGCCCACGACGGCGGCCCGTTCAATGCCGAGGGCATCCATGAAATTGATGATGTCCTGCGCGAGGAGATGCCTGCTGACGCGAATACCGGGCTTTTCGGATTGGCCGAAGCCACGGGTATCGGGCGCGAAGCAGGCGTAGTGTTTGCCAAGTTCGGCGAGCTGATTTCGCCATTCGTAAGAGGTCTCGGGGAACCCGTGGATGAAGATCACCGGGTCACCGGTGCCCTGCTGCAGATAGTGCATGCGGAGGTCGCGAGTCTGGACGAATGCGGATTCCATGCGGGCAGTGTAGCGGCGGCCGGTTGACTACCGCAGCAGCGGGGGCGAGTGTCCCATCAGCCGCGCCACGCGGCGCCGAGGAGAGGTTTTGCTATGCCAGACGAGACGTACCGGTTCGTATCAGAGGTCGACGGGCTGCCGATCACGGGGTACCGATGGGATGCAGGCGTGGGCCCGGCGGTGGCGTTGGTGATCGCCCATGGGGCGGCTGAGCACGCACTCCGTTACGAGCGGTTCGCGCGGGCTATTGGCAGCGAAGGCATTGAGACGTGGGCGCCGGACCATCGCGGCCACGGGAAGTCGGCCGGCCCGGAGGGGCTGGGCGATTTCGGCGAGGGCGGGTGGGATGCGCTGGTGGCGGATATCGGCCAGGTAATCCGGCTGGTGCGGGAGCGGCGTCCGGGTATTCCGGTCGTGTTGCTAGGACACAGCATGGGGGCGGCGGCGGCGCAACAGTTCGCGCCGGAGGGTTCCGGGATGATCGATGCGCTGATCCTGTCGGGGTCGACGTCGCGCGAAGCGCCAAAGGAGGGCGAGCCGACGCCAGCGTTTGAGCCGAACAAGGCGTTCGAACCAGCACGGACGCCGTACGAGTGGCTCAGTCGCGACGCGGCGGAGGTGGACAAGTACATCGCTGATCCGCTGTGCGGTTTTGAGACGCAGGGAAGCCGGAGGGGACGGAGCCGGGCGAACCCGTTTGTGCTGGCGGACGCCAGGCGGCTGCGACAGATCAGGGGCGACTTGCCCGTCCTGTTCGTGGCCGGAGATGCCGACCCGATTAACAACCGCCTGGAGGGGCTGCGGTTGCTGGAGGCGCGGTGGCGGGAGGCGGGAGTGAGCCGGATTGACACGCGGTATTACGCTGGCGGGCGCCACGAGATGCTGAACGAAACAAATCGTGACGAGGTGACGGCGGACATCGTGGCCTGGATCAGGAACGCAGTTGAATAGCTCCGGGTGCCGGGAGCCCTGCAGGGAGTGAGAGCCCCGCGAACAGAAGGGGCTGCGATGCGCCCGCGCGGACCACGCGCTTTCAGGAGCAGGCCCCGGAGGGCGGGGTGATGCGGCTGGCGTTCGAACGGGCCACAAGAGGCCGTGCGCTGATGAGCAGACGACGCCTGGATATCGCGAAGTGCGTCGCGCTGGCGGCGATCCTGGTACTTGGCCTCTCGCTCCGAATTGTGTTCTGGTACGGCCTGGTGACGGTGGACCCGTTCGCGTATGCAGATTCGGCGGCAAACATCGCGCGGTGGCTCCCCGGTTTCGACCGGGCGATCATGGGAAATCTGTACTACACGCAGTACACACGTTTTTCGCTGACCGTGCCGGCAGCGGCGATGTACTGTGTCTTCGGGCCGGGCGAATGGCAATCGACCGTCGTGCCGATGGCGGCGTCGCTGGGCACCGTGATATTGGCCTACGACCTCGCGGCTCGTGTGGCTGGAGCGACGGCCGGATTGTTTTCGGCGTTCCTCGCGGCAGTGTTCCCGCTCAGCGTGATCAATTCCTCGCAGTTCCTCCCCGACACGATGTTGATGTTCTGGGCCGGACTTACGATGGTTCTCTTCTTGCGGGGGCTGGACGGAAGGACGCGGCGGCGGCGAGCCCTGCTCTTCTTCGCCACAGGACTGAGCTGGGCGTTCGCGTTCTACGCCAAGCAGACGGCGATTGCGCTGGCGATCCCGTTTCTCATGCTGTTGGTCGCGCGGCGGCGGCTCTATCCAGAGGTGTGCCTGGGGGTGCCGGGGGCACTCCTGGTGGTCGCGGGTGTGCAGTTCCTGCTGCTCAGCCTCGGTAGTTCTCTGTTCGAGGACCTGAGGACCGTGATCGGCGAGGGCCGAGATGTGCAGCCTGGCGCCCTGGGGTACACCGATCTCGACCTGAGTTACATCGAGGATCTGGTCAGCGGCGGGATGTTCGTCCCTACGACCGTGGCATTTGTGGCGGGGCTGACGGCCATCATTGTGCTCGACGGCTGGAGAGGGATGGCTCGATGGGGGCCGGGTGCATTGCTGGCCCTGATCGCGGGCCAGTACCTGTACTTCGAATTCCTAATGCGGCTGCCCTCGCTGTATTCGTGGTGGAAGGAACCGCGGTACATACTCCCCATGCTTCTGCCAATGTTCGCAATCGCGGGGATCGGTTTTGCCACGCTGCTGGACCGAACCCGCGGGAGCGGACGCAAAACGACGATGATCTGCGGACTTGGCGGGCTCGGGGCGATTGCCACTCTGAGCGTAGTTGCCGTGAGAGATGACCATCACTACTGGCAGACACATCGAATCGATGCGCTGGCGATTGAGCTCGCCGAGGCGATCGAAGCAGAGCCTGAGGCGACCGTCTTCACGTGGGACGACGACCTCGCGCGGTATCTGAGTTTCCACCTGGGGCTGGACCGGACAACAGCGTATGAACGAAGCCGGAATGTGGGGCTCGTGCGAAACAGGTTCGACCCGGCCACGGGAGCGGACCTCGTCGAACCGGACAGCCTCGTCGTCATCAGCGCGGCACAGGACCGACCGGGACTGGTAACTGCTGCCGAGGCCGACTGGGTCCCTATCTGGGAAAAACATGGAGTGCTCACGCTCTTCCGCACCCCGCCGGAATGACCGCGGCGGGACGTGCGTTTCTCGATGCGAAAAAACCCCCGGCCCATGGTGGGCCGGGGGTTTGGTTTCGCCTGCGCGTGGCCTTGTGCGGCCGGTCGCTTAGCGCTTGGTGTACTGAGGAGCCTTGCGGGCGCGCTTGAGGCCCGGCTTCTTGCGTTCCTTTTCACGGGAATCACGGGTAAGCACGTTGGTCGGGCGCTTGAGCTGCGGCTTGGATTCGGGATCGCTATCAACGAGCGCCCGGGCGATGCCCATCTTGATGGCGCCAGCCCAGCCGGTAATACCGCCACCCTCGCACTTCACCTGCGCACTGAAGCGACCTTCGCGACCGAGGCGCGTAAGCGGCGAGAGGATCTCCTGCCGGTGGAGGTCGCGGGAGAAGACGTCTTCCATCGGCTTGCCATTGACGACGATGGCGCCGTTACCAGGGTAGAGGCGAACGCGAGCGATAGCGCGCTTTCGCCGGCCGGTGCCGTAGTGGTATTGCTGGTCTGCCATGGATTAGTCCTCGGTCTCTTCTTCTTCGTCTTCGGCGGCAGCGGACTGGGCCGGGAGGGCCCGCATCCGGGCGATGACCCGGGGCAGGAATTCGCCGCCGGCCACTGCCTCTTCGCGGCGAGCACGGGCGCGGTCAGCGCCGGTGACCTGAGCCGCATGGGGATGGTCAGCGCCGCGATACACCTTGAGGTGCTTGCGGATCTGGTCACCGAGCGAGCCCTTGGGGAGCATCCCGTAGATGGCCTGCTCAAGGACCTTTTCGGGGAAGCGGGCGAGTTGCTCTTCGAAGTTTCGCGACTTCAGCCCGCCGGGATACCCGGAGTGCCGGTAGTACATTTTGGTCTGGGTCTTGGCCCCGCCAACGCGGACCTTGCCCGCATTGATGACGATGACGAAGTCCCCGCCGTCAAGATGTGGCTCGAAGGTGGGCTTGTGCTTGCCGCGGAGGAGCGTGGCGGCTTCGGTGGCGACGCGACCAAGAGGCCGGTCGGCGGCATCGATGACGTGCCAGTCCTTCGAGAGGTCGGATGCTTTCATCCGCACGGTAGTGTTCATGGCGAGTAACCCTCGTCGTAATAGACGTTCATGAGGCAGAGGCCGTGGGCAGGGGCTGTTGGGCCCATGCTCCCGGGTACGGCACGCGCGAGCGTTGCCGCGAACTCCTCTACCGAGATGGCCCCGCGTCCTACGCTGACGAGCGCACCGGTTATCCGGCGCACCATCTGCGGCAGGAACGCGTTGGCCTCGATATCGAACCGAAGGGTATCACCTTCGCGATACCACGCGGTCCGGAACACGGTTCGCACCGAGGTGCGGCCCGGTTCGAGTGGGCTGGAACAGGACATGAAGTCCTGTTGGCCCTCGAGCGCTCTTGCGGCCTGCTGCATCGCCGAGACATCGAGGTTTCCCCCGAAGTGCCAGGCGGTGCGCCGGAGCAAGGGCGCCCGACCGGATGCGTTCCAGATGGTGTAGCGGTAGGAGCGCCGCCTGGCCCTGCGCCTCGGATCGAAGTCCTCGGCGACGGGCCGGACATCGCGGACCGCCACATCGACCGGGAGGCGGGCATTGAGGGCCCTCCCCATGGTCGTTGCATCCAGCCGCGTTTCCGCGGTGAATGCGGCCACCTGGCCAATGGCATGGACGCCCGAATCGGTGCGTCCCGCCATATCTACCCGCACGAATTGACCAGCAATGGTCTCAAGCGCGCGTTCGATTTCTCCCTGGACGGTGCGGCCATTGGATTGGCGTTGGGAGCCAACGAAGGCTTCACCGTCGTAACTGACCGTTGCCGCGAAACGGGGCACCGGCTAGGACTTCTCTTCCTCCTGGTGTTCCTCGGCAGCGGCGGCAGGGGCTTCTTCGACGGATGCTTCCGTCTCTGGGGCCTCAACGACTGCTTCGGGCTCGGGAGTTGGAGTTGGGGCCACGGCCGCCGGTTCTTCGGCGACGGGTGCGGGTGTTGGCGCGGGGGCGGCCGGTGCCGCTGCCGTTACGGGTGCTGCGACCGGTGCGGCGGTGACGCGTTGAGGGCGCGGCGTGGCCGGAGCGTCGACGACGTCGATGAGCTCGATCGTGGCGACCTTGGCGCCGTCGCCTTTGCGTGTTTCGAGAGCGGTGATCCTGGTGTACCCGCCGGGCCGGTTTGCCATGCGGGGAGCGATCTCGTCGAAGACCTTCTTGACGACCTTGGTGTCGTACATGAAGGCGAGGGCCTGGCGGCGAGCGTGGACGTCGCCACGCTTGCCGAGGGTGATCATCTTTTCGGCCATGGGCCGGATTTCCTTGGCCTTGGCTTCGGTGGTGGTGATGCGCTCGTGACGGAGGAGGTCCGTAACGAGGTTGCGGTACATGGAGAGCCGGTGATCCGTTGGGCGGCCGAAGTGGCGCCCGTTGAGGCGGTGTCGCATGGTCTAGTCCTCGTCGTCGGCGCCGAGCAAGTCGTCGTCGCCAACCTCTTTGAGTGCTTCTTTGAGTGCCTTGCCGAGGGCGCCAAGGCTTTCTTCTTCGTCCTGTTCATCAAGGATGACGCCACTGGAGCGAGCAGCGGCGGGGCGACGGGGACCACGCTGGCCCGCGCGCCCGGTATCGATGATGGGCTGGAGGCCCTCAGCGTCGCCGTCGATGTAGCCGTACTCGATGAGGCGGTCGCGGAGTTCGTCGTAGGACTTGCGCCCGAAGTTACGAAGCGCGAGGAGCTCCTCCTCGGACTTTTCAAGCAC
The DNA here is from genome assembly GCA_050248655.1 of Dehalococcoidia bacterium. Taxonomy (GTDB): domain Bacteria; phylum Chloroflexota; class Dehalococcoidia; order Tepidiformales; family Tepidiformaceae; genus JAGQHB01. The sequence goes on along the minus strand of JBFWRY010000008.1, from coordinate 14,684 downwards.
CTGACCGACGGTCATGAGGCCGCTGCGCTTGAGGCAGTTGTAAGCACGGACGGAGAGGTTGAGTTCTTCGATGGCCGTGTTGTAGCGGTCGTGGGGGAGGACGATGCCCGAGGGTGTGGTGCCTGCGGAGCCGGAGGGCAGCCGCGGCGGAACCTCGGGACGTCCCATGGCGCCGAACAGGGCGAACTGCTCGATGAGGATGTCGGCGCTCTGCCCGAGGGCTTCGATGGCGCCAAGGGTGCCGTCCGTCCAGATCTCCAGGACAAGGCGGTCGTAGTTAGTGGACTGGCCAACGCGGGTCTTTTCGACGCGGTAATTGACCTTGCGGATTGGCGAGAAGATGGCATCGACGGGGATGACGCCGATGGGCATGCCTTCGACGCTGCCGGCGGGTTCGTAGCCTTTGCCGATGCGGGCGTGGAATTCGACGGAGAGGCGCGCCTCTGCCGTATCGAGGGTGGCAAGGTGGAGTGCGGGGTTCGCGATCTCGAAGTCGGCGGGGACGCGGAGGTCGGCGGCGGTGATTTCGCCAGGCCCTTCGGCGTCGAGCGCGAGGGTACCAGGGCGGTTGGTGAGCGCCTTGAGCCGGATTTCCTTGACGTTGAGGAGGAACTCGGTGGTGTCCTCCTGCATACCGGTGACGGTCGAGAACTCATGCTGGACCTGGTCGATCCGCACGGAGGTAATGGCGGCGCCTTCGAGGGAACTCAGGAGGACGCGGCGGAGCGAGTTGCCGAGAGTAATGCCGTAGCCGGATTCGAGGGGCTCGGCAACGATGCGAGCGTAGGTCGGGGTTTCATCCTCGACGGTGAGCTGCGGCACGACCTCGTTGTTGGCCTGTCCGATCAACTCTGTGGAATCCATCATATTTCTGTGTGCCTCAAACCCTTCCTATGGGACCTGCCGGCCGGATTAGCGCGAGTAGTACTCGATGACGACGTTTTCGTTAAAGAGGTGTGATTCGCCGTGGGCGATTGCGGGCTCGGCGAGGACGCGGAACGTCATCTGAGCTGCATCGACGGAGAGCCACGACGGGGGGTTCTTACCGCGCATGCCGTCCTTGGCGATCTTGAAGAATTCGCTGCGGCCGCCACGCGGGGTGAAGGTGATGACGTCGCCGACCTTGACGTGGGCGGAGGGGATATCGAGCTTGCGTCCGTTGAGCGAGACGAGGCCGTGGCGAACGACCTGGCGCGCCTGGATGCGGGAATCTGCAAAGCCGGCCCGATAGAAGGCGTTGTCGAGGCGGGTCTCGAGCAGACGCACGAGGTTCTCGCCGGAGACGCCGGGAAGCCGGATGGCCTCTTTGTAGTAGTTACGGAACTGCTTTTCGAGGAGCCCGTAGCTGACGCGGGCGCGCTGCTTTTCACGCAGCTGGAGGCCGCGGTCGCTGATCTTGCGGCGGCGCGAGGGGCGGGGGCCGGGGGGATTGGGCCGCCGATCGAAGCTGCACTTGGGCGTGAAGCAGCGATCGCCCTTGAGGAAGAGTTTTTCGCCATGGCGGCGACAGAGGCGGCAAACAGGGCCGGTGTAACGTGCCATCGATGCGTACGCTCCTAGACGCGGCGCCGCTTGGGAGCGCGGCAGCCGTTGTGGGGGATGGGGGTGATGTCGCGGATGGAGGTTACGGTGAGGCCCGTCGCCTGAAGCGCGCGGATGGCGGCCTCGCGACCGCTACCGGCTCCTTTGACGAAGACTTCAACCTGCTGCATGCCGTTTTCCATGGCCTTGCGGGCAGCGTTTTCGCCAGCCATCTGGGCGGCGAAGGGGGTGCCTTTGCGAGAACCCTTGAAGCCGGCGGCGCCGGAACTCGCGAAGGAGACGACGTTGCCGTTGGGGTCGGTAAGGGTGACGAGGGTGTTGTTGAACGTGCTTTTGACGTAAGCCCGCCCGCGCGGAATGGACTTTCGTTCGCGACGGCCGCGGCGGCGAGCCACGGCGGCGGCACGAGTGTTGCGATTTTGCTTGCTGTCTGCCATGCGCTGGGTGACTCCTTATTTCTTTCCGGCGCGCTTCTTGCCGGCGACGGTGCGGCGGGCGCCGCGCTTCTGACGTGCGTTGGTCTTGGTGCGCTGGCCCCGAACGGGGAGGTTCCGGCGATGGCGTTGACCGCGGTAACAGTTGATTTCGATGAGGCGGCCGATGTTCTGACGAACTTCGCGGCGGAGGTCGCCCTCGACGATATAGTTTTTGTCGATGAAATCGCGGATGCGGAGGACTTCGTCGTCGGTCAGGTCACGCGCTTTGGTTTCGGTGCTGATACCGGTCGCGGCGAGGATCGCCTGGGAGCGGTTGAGGCCGATGCCAAAGATGTAGGTGAGCGCGACTTCGGCGCGCTTGTCGTTCGGAAGATCGACACCAGAAATTCGGGCCATGCTTTTACCCCTGCCGCTGCTTGTGCTTCGGATTTTCGCAGATAACCATCACGCGCCCGTGGCGGCGGATGACTTTGCACTTGTCGCAACGCGGTTTTACCGACGCTCGTACTTTCATTGTCTCTTCCTCATCGATCCCGAAGGCCAAACCATCCCTTAGGGGAGGGTAAGCACTTCTGCTTCATGCCCTTCCCGGATGGCAACTGTATGTTCGAAATGACAGCAAAGGCTACGGTCTGTAGTCCTTACAGTCCAGCCATCGTCCTCTTCCTCGGTCTCGGGACGGCCGAGGGTGACCATTGGTTCGAGGGCGAGGACGAGGCCTGGCCGGAGGGGTGTGCCCCGGAACCGCATGCGATGGTTTTGGACGTGGGGTTCTTCGTGCATCTCACGGCCGATGCCGTGTCCGCCGTAGCCGCGGACGATGCCCATCTTGTGGGGGACGATGGCGTCTTCGATGGCGCCGCAGATGTCGTTGAGGTGGCCGCCGGCACGAGCGGCGCCGATACCGGCCCAGAGCGACTTTTCCGTGACTTCGAGCAGGCGTTGCGCTTCGGGAGAGACGGCACCGACGGGGACGGTGATCGCTGAATCACCGACGTAGCCATCAAGCGTTGCTCCGAGATCGAAGGTAACGATGTCGCCCTCCTGGAGGACGCGGTCCGTGGGAATGCCGTGGACGAGCTGCTCGTTGATGCTGATACAGATGTTGGAGGGGTAGGGCGGGTAGCGCGGGTGGGGCTGGTAGTTTTTGAAGGTCTCCTTAGCCCCGTAGCGCTTGTACTCTTCATGGACGAAGCGTTCGACGTCTTTGCAGTTCAGCCCGGGACGCACCATTTCGCGGATGCGGGCAAGTGTCTGGCCAACGAGTTGTCCAGCCTTGCGCATGCGCACTACTTCATCGGGCGACTTGAGCTTCACTGCCATCGAACGAATGATTCCCTTCGGCCTACGCTGCGCTCATGCCAAGCGCTCCGAGGAGGGCAGCAGTGACGGCATCGAGGGACTGTTCGCCATCGATCTCGGTGAGGACGCCGGCTGAGCGGTAGTGCTCAATGAGCGCGGCGGGGGGCTTCTGCTTTTCGAGACGCGTGAGGACCACTTCGGGGCGGTCGTCGTCGCGCTGGTAGAGTTCGCCGCCGCAGGCATCGCAGACGCCGGCCTGCTTTGGCGGATCGTTACGTTCGTGGAAGAGACGGCCGCAGTTCCGGCAAATCCACCGGCCACCGAGACGCGCGACGAGTTCTTCGTCCTTCACGCTGATCAGCAGCGCGTGGTCGACGCGGGCGTCGCGGGTCGCGATCGCAGCGTCAAGCGCGGCAGCCTGGACCACGTTCCGGGGGAATCCATCGAACATGGCCCCCTTTTCAGCATCCGGACGTCCAATGCGCTCGAGGAGCATCTTGATGGTGACCTCGTCGGGGACGAGGTCACCATTGTCCATGAAGGTCTTCGCGAGCTTGCCGAGCTCGGTCTGGTTCTTGACGTTTTCGCGGAACATATCGCCTGTGGAGATGTGAAGTAGCTTCGTGGCATCGGCGATACGCTGGGCCTGGGTGCCCTTGCCGGCCCCTGGAGGGCCGAGGAGAACGATATACATCAGCGAATAAACCCTTCGTAGTTGCGCATGAGTAGCTGGGCTTCGAGCTGCTTCATGGTGTCGAGGACGACGGCGACGACGATGAGGAACCCGGCACTGGAGATGGTAAGTGCCTGGACGTTGGTGACCAGGCCGATGAAGAACGGGAGGATGGCAACGAAGCCGAGGAAGAATGCGCCGCCCCAGGTAATGCGAGTAACGACGCGCATGAGGTAGGCCTCAGTCGGGGGGCCGGGACGGATGCCGGGAATGAAGGCTCCCTGGCGCTGAAGGGTCTTCCCGATCTGCTGCTGTTGGTACTGGACCATGGTGTAGAAGAAGGTGAAGGCAACGACCATCACAAAGAGGATGGCCCAGTACCAGCCGGTGCCGCTGCCGCCGCGGCCTCCCTGGAACTGATTCACGAAGAAGTTGGCGACGCTTTCTATCCAGCCGCCGCTGTTGGCGAAGTAGGACGCGACGGTGGCGGGAAGGATCATGAGCGAGAAGGCAAAGATGAGCGGGATCATGCCGGCCATGTTGACGCGGAGCGGGATATGGCTCTGCCCCTGCTGCCGGTACATGCGTCCACCGCGGAAGGCTGAGCGGGCGTATTGCACGGGCACTCGGCGCTGGGCTTCCTGGAAGAGGACGGTGAGGGCGATGAGCCCGATAGCGAAGACGACGATGAGCAGGACGCCGATGAGCGACTGTGTCGATAGGTTTGGAATCTGACCCGGGAGGGTGGCGACGATGCCACCGAAGATCAGGATCGAGATGCCGTTGCCAATGCCGTTCTCGGTAATGAGCTCGCCGATCCAGACGAGGAACATCGTGCCGGCTGCGAGGGTGAAGAGTGTCGCGAAGGTGCCGAGGATGTCGTTCTGAAAGCCAAAGTCGTCGATGACGCTGGCGCCGCCGACGTTGTTGATGAAGACGAGCTGGCCGTATCCCTGGACCATGGCCATGGGGACCGCGAGCCAGTGGGTGTAGACCTGAATCCTACGGCGGCCGGCCTCCCCTTCTTCCTGGAGTGCACGTAGCTGGGGAAGCAGCGGGGTGAGCACCTGGACGATGATGGAGGCGGTGATGTAGGGATACACGCCGAGCGCGGCGATGCTGAGGTTCTGGAGGGCGCCGCCGGAGAAGATGCTGAGGAAATCGAGAACAGAGTTCTGATCGAAGGCATCTGCGAGCGCGGTCTTGTTGACGTTCGGGATAGGGACATGCGCAACGAACCGGAAGATCACGAGCATCGCGATCGTGAACAGCAGCTTTCGCCGAACGTCTACCTGGCGGAAGGCGTCGACCATTGCCTGGAGCAGGCGGGGCCGCTGAACAGCCGGTTGTGTCATCGGATCTTTCCGGTTTTTTCGAATTCGAGTGTCGTGATGGTCCCGCCGGCGGCCTCGATGCGCTCCGTGGCGGTCTTGCTGAACTTGTGGGCGCTAATGACGAGCTTCTTGGTCAGCTCGCCGCCGGCGAGAATAGCGACGGGCTCACGCAGGTGGCGAAGCACGCCGGCCGCAAGGAGCGACTCGGGCGTGACCACTGCACCGTCGGCAAACCGATCGAGGTCCGAGAGGTTGATCGGCTGATAAGGCACGCGCCACTTGTTGTTGAAGCCACGCATGACGTGGAAGCGGCGGGCGGTTGGGAACTGGCCGCCTTCGAACTGGTCGTAAGGAAGCTTCTTGCCGCGACGGGCCTTCTGGCCCTTCATGCCACGGCCGGAGTACGTGCCGTGACCACTGCCGTTGCCGCGGCCCACGCGTTTACGGGGGCGGACAGCACCTGGCGGGGGCTGTAGTTCGGAAGCATCGATGGTCACGCCTCCACCTCCTCGCCGACCTCTACGAGGTGGCTGACTTTTTCGATCATCCCGCGGATCGCTGGGGTGTCGTCGTGGACGACGGTCTGGTGCATGCGGCGCAGCCCGAGCTTCTGGAGCGTGTCCTTCTGGCTCTGGCGGTAGCCGATACCACTCTTGCGGTAGGTGACGGTTATCTTCCCGGCCATGTGTTAGGCCTCCCCACGGGCGATGGCGAGCCGCTTGCCGCGGGCGCCTTCGGTCGCGCGGAGATTGCTCAGGCCTTCGATTGTGGCACGGGCAACGTTGACTGCGTTGCGGCTGCCGAGGGACTTGGCGAGGACGTCGGTGACGCCGGCCGCTTCCATGATGGACCGCACGGCGCCGCCGGCGATGACGCCGGTACCCGCGCTTGCGGGCTTCATCATCACCCTGGCTGCGTTGAAGCGGGCGAGGATGGGATGCGGAAGGGTGCCGCCCTTCATGGGGATTCGGACCATGTTTTTGCGGGCGAGGGTTGCGCCTTTGCGGATGGCCTCCGGGACCTCATTGGCCTTACCGAGACCGACACCAACACCGCCGTTGCCATCGCCGACGACGACGAGGGCACTGAAGCTAAAACGACGACCGCCTTTCACGACTTTTGCGACGCGGTTGATGTAGACGACCTTTTCGGTCAGTTCTTCCTGGCTGGAATCGTAGTGACTCATGCTTTAGAACCCCAGCCCGGCTTCGCGGGCGGCTTCGGCGAGGGCCTTGACGCGCCCGTGGTACTGGTAGCCGCCGCGGTCGAAGACGACATCTGCGACACCGTTGGCCCTGGCTCGCTCGGCGACGGCCTTGCCAACGAGCGCTGCACGCTCGGTCTTGGTGCGGGCTGTCGCGCCTGCGAGCAGGGCGGTCTCGGCATCGCTGGCGGCGGCGAGGGTATGACCCGCGACATCGTCTATCACCTGCGCGTAGATGTGGGAAGCGCTCCGGTAGACGTTCAGGCGAGGCCGCTGGGGCGTGCCGGAAACGGACTTACGGACACGAACGTGGCGGCGAATGCGTGCCACGCGGCGTGTAACTTTGCTCATTTCTTGCCTACCTTCCCGGACTTGCCGGCCTTGCGGCGGACGCGCTCACCGAGATAACGGATTCCCTTACCTTTGTAGGGCTCCGGGGGACGCAGCTTGCGGATGTTGGCGGCCACCTGGCCGACCTGCTCTTTGTCGTTGCCACTGACGTTGATGCGCGGACCTTCGACGCCGAACGCGATGCCTTCCGGCGGCGCGACGATGACGGGATGGGAGAAGCCGAGCGCGAGCTGGAGGCTCGTCCCCTGCATCTGGGCGCGGTAGCCGACACCCTGGACTTCAAGCGTCCGGGTGAAGCCCTGCGTAACGCCGACAACCATGTTGTTGACGAGCGAACGCGAGAGACCGTGCAGTGCTGGCTGATCGCCGTCATCGCTGGCGCGAGTAACGACGAGGATGGCGCCGTCACGTTCGAAGCCGATGCCGGCGGGAACGACGCGCTGCAGCTGTCCGCGCGGGCCTTTAACGGCCACGGAGTTGCCGGCGCCGATTGTGATATCGACACCTGCGGGGACGGTGATGGGCTGGCGGCCGATGCGAGACATCTTCGCCTCCTACCAGACGTAGCACAGGAGCTCGCCGCCAACGGATTGGCGACGGGCTTCGTGCCCGGTCATGATGCCTTTCGGGGTCGAAAGGATTGCGATTCCAAGGCCACCGTAAACACGGGGGATCTCGGTCCTGCGGACGTAGACTCGAAGGCCGGGCTTGCTCACGCGCTGGATACCGGAGAGTACCGGTTGGCGGAGCTTGCTGTAGCTCAGGTCTACTTTGAGCGACTGCTGGGGCTTGCCTTCTTCAGCAACGACCGCGTAGTCACGAATGAAGCCTTCGTCTTTGAGGACGCCGGCGATCGCGACTTTTACGCGGGACGAGGGGATGGTCACGGTTTCGTGCCGGGCCATCACCGCGTTGCGGATGCGAGTCAGCATGTCTGCGATAGGGTCGTTAACGCTCATCGAGTTCTCCGTTGGCCGGGGCTGACCGCTACCAGCTGGACTTGACGACGCCGGGAAGGAAGCCCTTGTGGGCGAGTTCCCGGAACGTGATGCGGGAAAGGCCGAACTTGCGGATGTACGCCCGGGGGCGGCCATTGACGAAGTCGCGGTTCTTCAGTCGCGTCGGGCTGCTGTTGAGGGGCAGCTTGCGAAGCTGGTCGTAGAGCTCGGCGACCTTTTGGGGGTCGTCCCAGCTATGTCGCAACTCCTCTTTGAGCGCATGGCGACGGGCGGCGAACTTCTGATTAAGTTCGCGACGGCGCTGATCGCGGTTGATGATGCCCTTTGAAGCCACGGGCTCCTCCTAGTTCTTCTGGAACGGCATGCCCATGAGCTCCAGGAGCCGCCGTCCTTCCGCGTCTGTTTTCGCGGTGGTTACGATCGTGACCTGAAGGCCACGGACTTTGTCGACTTTGTCGTAGTCGATTTCGGGAAAGATGAGCTGTTCGCGAATTCCAAGGCTGTAGTTGCCGCGGCCGTCGAAGGCGTTTGGGTTGAGGCCCTGGAAGTCGCGAATGCGCGGGAGGGCGGCCGCGATGAGGCGGTCGAGGAACTCATACATGCGTTCGCCACGGAGGGTGGCGGAGAGGCCGATCTGCTGCCCTTCGCGGAGCCGGAAGTTCGCGATCGACCGCTTGGCGCGATTGATGATGGGCTTCTGGCCGGTGATGGCGGTGACGTCATCGGCCGCTCGGTCCAGGGCGTTGCCATCGGTGAGGGCTTCGCCGAGACCGATGTTGACCACGATGTGCGTGATCTTCGGGATCTGCATGACGTTCGGGTAGGCGAATTCCTGGCGCATGGCCGGGCCGATGTCAGCGCGGTACTTCTCGAGAAGACGGGCAGGCATTATTCGATGTCCTCCCCGCTGCGCTTGCCGACGCGGACGACGGTCCCGTCTTCGCGCTGCCGGAAGGTAACGCGGGTGGGCTGGTCGTTATTGGGGTCGACGAGCATGACGTTGCTGGAGTGAATCGGTGCTTCGCGCTCGACGATGGCGGACTGCTGGAACTGCGTGCGGGCGCGCTGGTGCTTCTTGACCATGTTGACGCCTTCGACGACGACGCGGTCGTGCTTCTTGTCGACGTGGCGTACTTCACCGCGCTTGCCGCGATCTTTGCCGGTGATCACGACGACGCGGTCGCCGCGTTTGATCCTGGCTGGCACTAGAGCACCTCCGGGGCGAGGGAGACGATCTTCATGAAGTTGCGGTCGCGAAGTTCGCGGGCAACGGGCCCGAAGATACGGGTCCCTCGTGGGTTTTCGCCGTCGGTGGCGAGCAGCACGGCGGCGTTTTCGTCAAAGCGGATGTAGGTGCCATCGGGGCGACCGTACTCCTTGGTGACGCGGACGACGACGGCTTTGACGACATCGCCCTTCTTCACGTTGGCGTTGGGCTGCGCTGTCTTGACGGCACAGACGATGACGTCGCCGGGACGGGCGTAGCGCCGCCGCGAACCGCCGAGAACGCGGATGCAGAGGAGCGAGCGGGCCCCGGAGTTATCGGCTGCCTTGAGGCGTGTTTCTGCCTGGATCACGCTTCGGCCGCCTCTCCGGAGTCTTCCGCCTCTTCGTGCTTGGGAGCGACCTGGGTAGCGGCTTCGAGTTCGCGGCCGATATTGGCGGGCGCGACGTCGGCGACATCGCCACGGGTCAAGACTTCAATGACTCGCCAGCGCTTGTCCTTCGACAGCGGGCGGCTTTCTTCGATGCGGACGACGTCGCCGAGCCTGCACTGGTTCTCTTCGTCGTGCGCTTTGAAGCGAACGGTGAAGGATACGACCTTGTGGTAGAGGCGGTGCTTCTTGCGGCGTTCGACGGTGACGACGATGGTCTTATCCATCTTGTCGCTGACTACCGTCCCCTGGATGACGCGCTGCTGTCCCATGGTTACTCCTGGACCTCGGCGGCCTGGATTTCGCGCTCGCGCTTGATGGTGCGGAGGCGGGCAATGCGGCGCCGGGCGGCGCCGAGTTCCTGATAGTTTTGAAGCTGCCGGCTGGCATGCTGGAAGCGGAGGGTGAACAGGGCGCGGTAGGCCTCGTTAATCTCCCGGCTGAGGTCGTCGTCGCCGAGCTGGCGAACGTTTGCTGCCTTTGACTCTGCCATCAGACGACTTCCTCCCGTTTCACGATCTTGCAAGCCACGGGGAGCTTGTGGGATGCGAGGCGAAGGGCCTCGCGCAGGTCTTCTTCGGAGACGCCGGCAACCTCGAACATGACGCGGTTCGGCTTGACGACGGCGACCCATTTATCGGGGGCGCCTTTACCGGAACCCATGCGGGTTTCGGCCGGCTTCGCGGTGACGGGCTTATCGGGGAAGATCCGGATCCAGACCTTCCCACCGCGGCGCATATGACGGGTCATGGCGCGCCTGGCGGCTTCTATCTGTCGGGAATCGACCCAGCCGGCGGATTCGCTTTGGAGCCCGAATTCGCCAAACGCGACGAAGTTGCCGGTGTTGGCCAGGCCGCGACGATGCCCGCGATGCTGCTTCCTGTGCTTGACGCGACGAGGCTGAAGCATGGCCTACCGATCTCCTTCCTGCTGTCGAACGGCTTCCTGCTGCTCCATCGAAATGGCGGTGTGGCCGGGGCCAGAAGCGACAACGGGAGTGGGCTCGGGTTCGACCGGTGCAACCGGCTCTTCGATGACGGGCTCGACAACGGGAACCTGCTTGGGCTCGGGGAGGATGAGTCCCTTATAGATCCAGCACTTGACGCCGATGCGACCGAAGGTCGTGTGGGCCTCGGCGATGCCGAAGTCGATGTCGGCACGCAGGGTATGGCGCGGCACCTGGCCGGAAGTTTCCGACTCGCGGCGAGACATGTCGGCCCCGCCGAGGCGGCCGGCGATGGAGACGCGAACGCCCTTGGCGCCACGCTGCATGCTGCGCTGAACGGCCTGCTTGACGGCGCGACGGAAGGCGACGCGGCGTTCGAGCTGGTCGGCGACGGAGCGCGCGACGAGGTAGGCGTCGAGTTCCGGAGTACGAATCTCCTGGATGTTGACGCGGATCCTGCCGCCGGTGAAGAGTTCCAGGTTGTTGCGAAGCTCTTCAACCTTCTGACCACCGCGGCCGATGACGATCCCGGGCTTGGCCGTGTGGATCGTGACGGTCACGAGGTTGGCGTTCCGGTCGATCTCGATGCGGCTGATGCTGGCATCACGGAGCTCGCGAAGGATGTACTGCCGGAGCGCGAAGTCGTCCTGGATCTTCTGGGTGTAGTCGCGTTCGGCGAACCACTTTGACTCCCAGTCGTAGAGGATACCGAGGCGGAACCCGTGTGGGTGAACTTTCTGACCCATGCGCTAGGCCCCCCGCTCATCAAGGATGATGGTGACGTGGGCGGACCGCTTGAGCAGCGGGCTTACGCGACCGCGGGAACGGGCACGGAAGCGGCGCTGTGTGCGACCTTCGTCGGCGTAGGCACGCTTGATGACGAGTTCGTCCACATCCATGTTGAAATTGTTCTCGGCGTTTGCGGCCGCGGAAAGCACGATCTTGGAGACCGAACGGGCGTGAGGCGACGGCAGGTAACGCAGAAGCGCAAGGGCCTGATCGACGCTGAGGCCGGGAAGGCGCTCGGTGATGAGCCGCACCTTGCGGGGCGACACGGGGAGCTGACGGGCGACGGCACGCACTTCCATGATCAGCGCCTCACCCGGCTTTGCTTGTCGCTCTTGGCGACGTGGCCACGGAAGGTCCGGGTCGGTGCAAATTCACCGAGCTTGTGGCCGACCATGTTCTCTGTGACGAACACCGGCACATGTCGGCGGCCGTCGTGGACTGCGATCGTGAGACCGATCATGTCCGGCAGGATTGTCGAGGCGCGCGACCAGGTGCGGATGACTGCCTTTGAGGTAGCGTTCCGCATGGCGAGCACTTTGCGCTCCAGCTTCGGATGAACGAACGGCCCTTTCTTCGTTGAACGAGACATGGGCGACTCCTACCGGCCCTTCCTGCGCCGGACGATGAACTTGTCGGTGCGCTTGTTGTTGCGAGTGCGGTAGCCGAGTGTCGGCTTGCCCCACGGGGTCTTGGGCCCGGCCATACCGACCGGGGCGCGGCCTTCGCCACCACCATGAGGATGGTCGCGAGGGTTCATGACTGCGCCGCGCACCTGCGGGCGCCGGCCGAGGTGCCGGGTACGGCCAGCCTTGCCAAGCTTGACGAGGCCGTGCTCGGCGTTGCTGACCTGGCCGACGGTGGCCATGCATTCGATGCGGACACGCCGCATTTCGCCGCTGGGAAGGCGGAGGAGGGCGTAGTCGCCTTCCTTTGCCATGAGCTGGGCGGAGGCGCCGGCACTGCGGACCATTTGGCCACCGCGACCGGGGGTCAGTTCGATGTTGTGGACCTGGGTACCGGTCGGGAGGTTGCCAAGGGGAAGGCAATTGCCGACGCGAACCTCTGCGCCTGGGCCGCTCTGGAGGACGGCGCCAACGGCGAGCCCGTTGGGAGCGAGGATGTACCGCTTTTCGCCGTCCGCGTAGAAGAGGAGGGCGATGCGTGCGGTGCGGTTCGGGTCGTACTCGATCGTCTTGACCGTGGCCGGGACGCCGAACTTGTCTCGCTTCCAATCGATGATGCGGTAGAGCTTGCGCGCGCCGCCGCCGCGGTGACGAACGGTGATGCGACCCTGGTTGTTGCGGCCGGCGGAGCGCTTGCGAAGTGACTCGACGAGCGATTTCTCAGGCCTCTTGGCGGTGATTTCGGTGAACGTGAAACCGCTGCCGTCGCGACGACCTGGGGATGTGGGCTTGAACTGCTTAATCGGCATTGCCTATACCCCCTCGAAGAGTTCGATCTTGTCGCCGGCGGCGAGCGTGACGACGGCCTTCTTCCAATCGGGCCGGTTGACGACTTTGCGGCCGAAGCGGCGCGGCTTGCCCTTCATCATCATCGTGTTGACCGCGACCACACGGACGCTGAAGGCAATCTCGACTGCTTCGCGGATCTGGGCTTTGTTGGCGCGGGCATCAACCTCGAAGACGTACTTGTCGAGGCCGGTGAGGACCGTCGTCTTCTCGGTCACCAGCGGGCGGAGGAGGACGCCGTACGGATGGATTTCCTTAGGCACTGACAGCCTCCCCCCTGCCGCGAGCAGGCTTGAGATTGGCACCACCCCAGAGCGCTTCGATAGAACGGACGGCGTCCTCGGTGAGGATGAGCTTGTGCGCGTTCACGAGATCGACGACGTTCAGGTTCTGCGCGGGAAGCGCGGTGACATGTTCGATGTTGCGGGCCGCGAGCGAGAGCTGCGGCTCGTGCCCGGCGCTGACGACGACGGCCCTGCGATCAACGCCGAGGGCGGCGAGGGCCGCCGCGACCTGCTTGGTGCGAGGCTGATCAGGCACGAGGCCATCGACGACGAAGAGGGTCCCTTCGCTCGCATGGCTGCTGAGCACGGAACGGAGGGCGAGGCGCCGCATCTGTGTCGGGAGCTTCTTGGCGAAGCTATGAGGCCGGGGGCCGTGGGCAACGCCGCCACCGACGTGATGAGGCGCGCGAATGCTTCCCTGGCGGGAGCGCCCGAGCCCCTTCTGCTTGCGAATCTTGACGGTGGAGCCGCGGACTTCGCCTCGCGTCTTGGTGTACGCGGAGCCGGAGCGGCGGTTCGCCATCTGGGTCACATAGGCCTGGTGGACGACCGCGCGGTTCGGCTCGATGCCGAAGACTTCATCAGCGGCATCGATCTGGCGCAGTTCCTTACCGGCGGTATCGACGACGGAGAGTTTCACCGCGCCACCTTCCTTGCTGAGCGAACGCGGACGAGGCCGCCGTCCGGGCCCGGGACTGAGCCGACGACGAAGATCACGCCGCGGTCATCGTTGCGGGCGACGACTTCGAGGTTCCTGACGGTGGTGCGGACAGCGCCCATGTGGCCGGCCATACGCGTGCCCTTGAGGACGCGGCCCGGCGTGGTGCCGGAGCCGATGGAGCCGGGAGCGCGATGACGGTCGCTCTGACCGTGGGTGCGAGGGCCGCCCTTGAAGCCGTGACGGCGGACGCCACCCTGGAAGCCGCGACCTTTTGAGGTGGCGGTGACGTCGACCTTCTTGCCAACCTCGAAGAGTTCTGCGCCGATTTCATCGCCGAGCTTGTAGTCGGAGCCGCCGATGAGGCGGAACTCAGCGAGGTGCCGGAGCTTGTGGCCACCGGCGGGCCGCAGGTGGCCGGTCTCCGGCTTGTTGAGGCGCTTGCTTTCTTCGTAGCCGATCTGAACGGCGGTATAGCCATGCTTTTCGGGCGTGCGCAGGTCGGTGACGTAGCAGGGGCCGACCTCTACAGCGGTCGCGCCACGGAGCCGTCCGCGGTCGTCAAAGACCTGGACGGTTCCGAGCTTTCTGCCAAGGAGTCCTTCGATAGTCATGGCGTTACAGCTTGATCTCGATATCGACGCCGCTCGGCAGCTGGAGCCGCATGAGCGTATCGACGGTCTTGGAGGTGGGCTCGAGGATGTCGATGAGCCGCTTGTGGGTGCGGATCTCGAACTGGTCCCGGCCATCCTTGTGGATGTGAGGGCCGCGGATGACGCAGAACTTCTCGATAGCCGTGGGCAGCGGCACGGGGCCGGCAACGGCTGCGCCGGTGCGCTCTGCTGCTTCCACGATCTGGCGAGCCGACTGATCGATCAGCCGGTGGTCGTATGCTTTGAGTTTTATCCGAATCATCTGGCGGGCCATGGCGCCGTCCTTCCTGGTTGCGCCTGGCTCAGGCGATGATCTTGACGACGACGCCGGCGCCGACGGTGCGGCCGCCTTCGCGAATCGCGAAGCGCAGCCCATCTTCGATCGCGACCGGCTGGATCAGCTCCACCGTCATCGTGATGTTGTCCCC
>JBFWRY010000007.1:0-104086 GCA_050248655.1 Dehalococcoidia bacterium | reverse complement strand
GCCATGCATCCTCGAGCCCGCCGTGGAGTTCGAGCGGGAGTTCTCGGTGATCGTGGCACGAGCAGATTCAGGGCAGGTGGTTTCGTTTCCGCCGATCGAAAATATCCATGTCGAGGGAATCCTGGACATCTCGGTGTTCCCCGCCCGCATCCATCCGGAGCAGGCAGCGCGGGCGCAGGGTGTTGCCCGCCGGGCTGCGGAGCGATTGGACCTTGTTGGAGTGTTGTGCCTGGAGATGTATGCGGTCGCGAACCATGCGGTGTTGATCAACGAGATCGCGGCACGGCCCCACAACTCAGGGCACCTGACGATCGAAGCGTGCAATGTGAGCCAGTTTGAACTGCACGTGCGCGCGCTGGCGGGGCTGCCGCTGGTGGAGCCGGAGGTGCGGTCGCAGGCGGCGATGGCGAACCTGATCGGCATCTCGATTCCGGGCGCCGGACTCGGCGTGCGCCAGGTGAACGAGGGACAGGCGTTCGTGTATGACTACGGGAAGACAGCGCGTCCGGGAAGAAAGACGGGCCATGTGACGGCACTCGGGGCGACGCAGGATGAGGCGCGGGACCTGGCGCTGGCGCTGCGGGTGGAACTGACGGGGGGATAGGAGCAGCGGCTAACGGGCTGTGGCAGCGGCGAGGTTGGCGTCGGGCATGCCGGAGCGGAACTGCATGCCCCAGTGGCCGTCGTGGTTGGTGACGATATAGAGGACGCGGCCCGTGCCGTAGCGTTCGCCGCTGGGGTGATAGCGGCTGAAGACGACCTCGCAGTGGACTTTTGTGGGCGATGAGGCGATCCAGTGGAACTCATCGAAGGTGCTATGACCCCAGCGTTCGTGTTCGCGCATGCGGGCGAAGTCGGTCTGAAAGGCGGTGGGCTCGGCCGCGACTACGACCTGTCCCTGGGGGCCCAGCGTGAGGTGCGGGTAGTTGAGGGTGCTGCGGACAGCGTCGATGTCGGCGCTGTTCCAGGCATCCATGAAGGCGTCGAGGGCGGCTCGGGCGGACTCTTCGGGAGTGGGCATGGGGACCTCCAGCTCTGTGACGACATTGTACCGGCGCGGGCAGAGCGATAGGGCGGATGGGTATGAGCCGGATTGTCGCGCCCGAACATCGCTGTATAGTCGCGCGCATGTCGTTGATGACCTATTGCCCGCGCTGTGCCACGAGGCTCACCACCAAGCATGACGGAGGCCGGGATCGCCAGGCCTGCCCGGCTGATGGCTGCAATTTCATTCACTTCGGGGATTTCTCGATTGGATGCGCGGGGGTGGTGATCAGAGAAGGGAAGGCGCTGCTTGTGCAGCGAGGCCAAAATCCGTTCGCGGGGATGTGGCAGATCCCGGGCGGGTTCGCAGAGCACGACGAGCCGATTGCGCTGGCGGTGGAGCGGGAGGTTTTGGAAGAGGCGGGTGTGACGGCACAGGTGCGAGATGTGATCGCGTTCCGGCACCTGCTCGGAGGGGCGGGGAGCGGCCCGAGCACGAACATGTACGTGATCTTCCGCCTCGACCTGGTCAGCGGCGAGCCGGCGTGGGACGGCGATGAGATCGCGTCGGCGGGCTTCTTCAGCCTCGACGAGATGCTGGAGATGGAGGGCGTGCAGACAATCTCTCGCTGGGCAATCGAGAAGGCGCTGGCACTCGGGCCAAGTCATGGCTTGCGTTTCGACATGGAAGCCCCCGGTGCGAATCGCCCGGGCTGGCAGGTGTTCGGGCTGCCGCACTGAGGGTGGTGGGAAGCCGGAGCGCCAGGTGGATCTCGGTAACTGACGATGGTAGGGAAAAGGAAGAAAGGGCTCCGGACGAGCCCTTTCAGTCTTGAGAAGAAATTGGTAGCGCGTAGGGGAGTCGAACCCCTGATCTCCGCCTTGAAAGGGCGGCGTCCTAGGCCACTAGACGAACGCGCCACGCGTCACAGGGCTCTAGCGTAGCGGGACGGACTCTGACGTGCCAACGCGGCGCACTGTCGGGACCAACGGGGAAGCGCGCTAGAGGCCTTCGTTAAAGGCTGCGAAATCGAACCACTGTGAGAGGTTCGCGAGCTTTCCGAAGAAGAGGAGCAGTCCGACGCTGACGAGCATGACTGCGCTGGCCGCCTCAATGACGCCGGCATGTTGCTGGAGCTTGCGGAAGAGGCCCTGGGCATCGGACATGGCGAGGCCTGTGAGCAGGAAGGGGATGCTGAAGCCGGCCGAGTAGGCGACGAGCAGATAGGTTCCGGTCCACGGCTGCGAAGAGGTGGCGGCGGCGAGGGTGAGGATGCCGCTGAGGATCGGGCCGATGCACGGGGTCCAGCCAAGGGCAAAGGCGCCACCGACGAGGGCTGAGCGGCCGTAACCGACCGAGCGGACGTTCTGGCCGACGTTAACTTCGAAAGTGCGGGAGAAGAAGGAGAGGGGCAGGTATCCGGAGTAGCGGAGCCAAATGGCGAGGAGCGCCACTCCAAGCTGCGCGAGGGATGTCCGGTTGCCGGAGAGGCCGGCTGTCTCAGCGATGAAGACAAAGGCGGCCGTGAGGGCGATGAGGGCGATGGCGCCGCGCATGGGCGAGCCGCGGCCGTGTTCGGGGACGAGGAGCACGGCCATGGCGACGAGCATGAAGCCGGCAATCTGTTCGAGGACGCGCTGATTGTCCTGGAGGAAGTAGGAGCCGAGGAGCCCGGCGCTGGTGCCGAGGGCAATGAAGACGAGCGAGAGGCCCGAAATGAAGGCGAGGGCGTGGCTGAACGTTACGCGGCGGCTGGCGGCAACACGGCCGTTTTCGAACGTGGCGCCGGACAGGTGCGTGATGTAGATGGGGACGATGGGAAGGACGCAGGGGGAGACAAAGGACAGGACACCGGCAGAAAAGGCGAGAATGGGGCCGCCAGGTCCTTCGAGACTGAAGCTGTTGCTGGTGAGGCCGCCGATTGTGAAGGCAAGGAGTGGACCGACGGCAAGAACGATGAACGCGCCGTAGAGCCACACGCGGTTGTCGATCGCGGGCCGGCGGAGGGCGTCCTGTGATGCCATGGGAACAAGTGTATCCCTGAGGTAGTTGTGGGGCTGAAGGACTTCTTACCGGAACGGATTTTCACCGGACGCTGACGCAGGGTAGGCGGATTCGTCGATGCCGAGGAGCCGCGAGCGGGCGGCATCGTAGCGCTCCTTGGCGCGGGCTTCGCGATTAAGGAGGCCCTTGAGGGCATCCGGGCGGGCGGATTCGCCGTCGAGAAGCACGCGATGGACATGCTCGATCTGCTTCTGCCAGGCATCCCAGGCTTCGCGATAATCCGCGGCAGCGGCGGAGTCGAGAGGGGGCACAGAAGGCCTCCGGCCAGTGGGGATGAGGAGACGTGAACGGGGCCTTTCGGAAGGCCCCTTCATGATAGGGTGCTGGTAGCCCGTAGGGGATTCGAACCCCTGATCTCCGCCTTGAGAGGGCGGTGTCCTAGGCCGCTAGACGAACGGGCCGCAGCGGTGAGGATACTGCCGAGTGTCTCGGGCGGGCAAGGAATGGTGGACTTGCTGAAACGGACATGGATAGCCGGGCTGGCGGCGGCCCTGGTGATCGTCGGCGGCGTGGCCTGCGATGCTGGGGGCGGTTCGTCGCCGAGCGAGACGCCAACGAACGTTGGCCAAACAACGACTGCCACGGCGACATCTGTGCCGGGCACTGCGACTGGGGCGGCGGCGCCAGCGGAGCCTCTGCCGGCTGCAGTCCAAGAGGTACTCGACACGGTCGCCGCAGTGAGGAACCTAACGGCGCCGCCGGCACTCAAGGCGGTGGTCGTCACGCAGGAAGAAGTGGCGGGCATCCTCCGGGATGCGCTCACGGACGACGACCGGCGGTGGTTCGCGGAAACGACGACGCTGTACCGGCTGCTGGGATACCTGGACGCGGATGAGTCGTACCTCGAGATCTACGAGGGCTTTGCCTCGGGCGCGGTGATCGGGCTCTATGACCCTGTGGAAGACACGCTCTACGTGGTGACGCGGGGCGGGCGTGGATTCGACGAACTTTCGGCGGGTGAGCTGGAGACGCTGGCGCACGAGCTGGTACACGCCCTGCAGGACTACCACTTCCCGCTGGATGTGACGGCGAAGGAGACGCAGGACGACCTGGACCGGAACCTGGCGTGGATCGCGGCCGTCGAAGGTGATGCGGTAACGCACGAAGGTGCGGCTACCCGCCGGGGGATGCTTCCGGCGGGACGCTTGTACGCGCTTGGCGACTTCCTGCGACCAAGCGCACTGGCGACGCCTGCGCCGATCGAGCGGGAACTCCGGTTTCCGTACACCACAGGGGCGAACTGGATCGCAGGAGTGAAGGCGGAGGGCGGGACGGCGGCTATCGATGCGCTGCTTGCGGACCCACCGGCTTCGACGGCGGTTGTGCTGCATCCCGAGCGCGGCGCCGATTGGCAGCCAGAGAGGCCGCAGACCCGGGACCTGACCGCGGCATTGGGCAGCAGTTGGACGCGGGAATCCGGGGGCAGCTTCGGCGAGTTCCACTGGGGAAATTTCCTACAGACGCGGCTGCGGGGGCTCGAGGCGGCGGCGGCGGCGGCCACGTGGAAGGGGGACCGCTACGACATCTACGTCCGAGGGAACGACAGCGCAGCCGTTTTCTCGGTGAACGCCGGTCCCGGATTGGCGGCGGGGCTCCGCACGATGCTGCAGCAAGAATCAGAGGCGAGCGGCGAGATGGACGGCGAACTCAGCGCAACACTGCGCGACGGGCGGCATTTCATCCTGACGCCGACGGCGAACGGGTTCACGCTGGTGGTGGGATCGACCAAGGAGGTCGCGGACGAGGTGGCCCGGCACGTGCAGCAGCCCTAAGGCGACTTATCGTCCTTCTGGTTCATCCAATCGCGCCAGGAGGCAGCGCGTTCGGACGGCTCGGCGAGCACATGGCCTTCGCGTGGCACTCCGCCGCGGATTCCAGTGAAGGAGCTGGACGGGTTGCGGCGGCCATCGAGGCGGCGGACCAGCCACCAACACCCAAGGGCGACAGCGGTCATGAGTCCTGCCGCGACGGAGAGACGGAAGAGACCACGTTGCTGCGACTCGTCCCACGTGATGATCGCGCCGTTTGCCAATTCGAGGGCCCGTGTGAAATCGCCCTCGGCGTAGGCCTCTTCGGCGGCGACGATCTGGCCCGCGGGATCTTCGAAGTACATGCCGATAGTTTCAAAGAATCCGGGGGAGAAATTGGTCTTCCGTTCCCTGGCGAGTGCGATGAGCTTGGCGGATGCTTCCTTGTTGAAGCCGATGGAGGAGGCGCCGGCGGCCAGTCGCTTCGCCTCGGCGTAATCGCCCGAGAGGAACCTGGTACGGGCCTGGTCGAGAGCGTCGCGGCCACCTGGATCGTCAACGCCAGTCGAGAGGCGCCTCGCGGATGTCTCCATGGCGTCGAGCGCCTGACCCATCTGGGTGAGAAGGCTCTCGATGTCGGTCAGGGGGACCCTACCCCAGCGGTCGCTGATGCCTGTGCCGACGCCGCCCTGTTCGGCCGCGCGGGCAAGGAGGGCGGCGTACTGGTCGAGGAGGCGATTGGCCCGCTCCACCTGGCCCTGAATGGCATCGAACTGCCAGGCGTCGAGGTTGGACTGGATATCGGTAGGCAGGCCGTTCAACGCGAGGGCTCGCGCCCGTTCGCGAAGAGGTGTGACGAGGTCGTGAGCGGCACGCCGTTCGGCAAGAAGCGGGGCCGCGGTTTCACGGACATAGACCCAGGAGAGAAAGAGCTCATCGAGGTTCGCGCCGCTGACTTCTTCGCCGCGGTCCTGGAACCACTTGCCGTCGATGGTCTTACCAGCGGCTGCGGCGTCATCTGTCTGGCCGAGCACGGCCGACATGTTGGCGCGCCCACCGACCGCCTTTTCGTATTCGACCCAGAAAGCGCCGGCTTTTCCGTACCAGTAATCGGGGTCCGAAACGGACGACGAAACTCTCCACGTGGCCAGCGGGTCTGTGTATCCCAGTTCAGTAAAGGGCACGGGACGGTCCTGGACTGGGAGCCCGAACGACGGCGCAACGAGCATGCGCCCCCATTCGGCGAGGCCCTCCCATTGCCACGGGGCATCGAGATTGAGGCCCGCCCATTGGTGGGCAAGCTCGTGGACGGCGACGCCTTCGTCAAAGCGATCGGGCAAGTCGGTCCGAGTGATCAGCATCTCGCCCTTGTCCGTGAAGGCAATTCCTGCCGCTCCGGCCAACGTGATGAGGGTAGATTCGCGGAGGATGATCTGGTCATGCGGGTAGGGGAAGCCAAAGGCGGCTTCGAGCAGGGGGAGGGCTGCCTTCGAGATGTCGAATTGGCGATTAGCCCATTCGACGTCGGTGCGGAAGTAGAGGAGGGTGAGCTTCTTTTCGCCGCCTTCCATGGGGATGACGGCTTCGAGCCGGCCTTGCTTCGAGGGGTCGGTGATGGACTGGGCGAAGCCCATGAAGGGCGAAACGACGTTTCGCTGACGGCAGCTATCAGACATTGCAGCGCAGCGAGCGCGCACGTCGTCGTGATCGTTGTACACAGCAGCGGCAAGCGTCTCGCCACAGACGTATCGCACGAAGGCGCTCTCGGCGAGAGCGACGGGCTGCTCGGTAGCCTTGAAGCAGCCGGGCTCGACGAAGTTGTCACTAGCGGCCGGGACATCAATGAGGACGAACGAGCCCTGGCCCTGGCTGACCATGAGCGCTTCGATGGCGCCGGGCTCGATCTTGACGAGGTCGGTCGATTGAGGCGGGACCGTGTAGGTCATGAGGAGGTCAGAGGTGAGCTTGTTCTTGATCGGCTTTGTGAGCGTGGCCGTGACGAGCGTAGGCAATCCAACCTCGTCGGAGATAGCAAGCGTCTCGATCGCAAGGGCCGTGTCACCCTGGTAGACCTTGATGTCGCGGGCCTGGGGCATGGCCCAGAGCCAGAGCTCCGTGAGCTCCTTGCCGTCGGAACTCTGGACCCGTGCCTCAACGCGGGCGTCGATGGTGCCGTTCTCGACGTCGAGGTGGAAATAGCTCTCGGAGGCGATGTTGAACGGGTCGTCGTCAGCGGCCCTCCCGGCACCAGGGAGCGCGAGCAGGGGCACGCAAAGCGCGAGAGCAGCGAACAGGAACAACCGCCACGGTCTCATGACGGAAGATACGGCTGCCGGATGCCGCGAGCGCAGGGTCCGGAAGGCTAGTCGATGCCCTGTTCGTCTTCGCAGGCGCGCACGGCTGCCAGGTCGAGCGCGCGTTGGGCGCGACCGTTGGCGGCAAGGGTCTCGAAGGCGGTGCCAATGGCGGCGACGGTGGCTTCGTCCAGCCCACGGAAGAGGGTGCGGGCGAATTCGCGGGAATCCTGACGGGCGTAGTCAACGGCGCGATGGCCGCGATCCTCGAGGTAGATGTGGATACCGCGCCGGTCGCGCGTCGACGTCTCGCGACGGATGAAGCCGCCGCGCTCGAGGCGGTCGAGCAGGGCTGATACCGAGGGGCGGGTGACGAGGAGGCGGTCGGCGAGTTCGGCATTGCTGAGGCCGGCCTCTTCCTTGAGAAACCCGAGCAGGCGCAGTTGCGTAACGGTCAATTGTTGGGAGTCCCAAAACCGGAGCCGCATGAAGTCGAGCAGGGCGCTGACGTGAAAGAGAGACTCGATGGCGTCTTCAACTGAGGGATCGTGGGCGGAATCTGGCACGAGGTACTCCGGGAGAGCGATTCGCCCCGGTCGACTCCTGCTGCGCGAATCTTCGCGACGGAGGTTACCGCCAGGTAGGACAGCGCCATTCTCACAGCCTCATCACGGGCGGGCAACGATTAGCCGGGGGCAAATATTTCGGCCTACTGAAGGTATGGTGGACATCCAGCCCTGGGGTGTGCCCGCATACCGCCGCTGCCGAATGTCCAGATAGATACTGGAGCCGGCGGGCGAGGGGAAGGATCACCATGGACGGGACGCAGCTGCGGACCTGCGGAAGGTGCGGCGGGCGGTACGACTGGCGGAGGTCGACGAGTTCATCGCTGAAGATGACGTATTGCGGCGTGCTCTGCGAGCGCGGGGCCCTTGGCTTCACGTTGGACACCCTCCTTGCGGGCGTGCGTGTGTTGCCCCTGGAGTGGAAGGCGCTGTTCGCCGCCTGAGGGCGAACGGCGCGTGAAGGGACGAATGGACAAGCGAAGCTTCGATACCAGAAACATCCGCACCTGTGAGCGTTGCGGGCTGAAGTACGACTGGCGACGGTCGCCGAGCAGCCTGAAGATGACGTATTGCGGCTCGATGTGCGAAGGCAGTGGCCTTGGCTTCACGCTCGACGCCCTGATGCGATTGAAGATTTCAAAGAAGCAGGCCGCCTGAACCCTATGGAGTGGCCGAACGGCCAGTTCGCCCCAAAGCAGGGTGGCCGCTATGATGCGGAACCGGCGCTACGGCGTCTGAATGTTTCTGTCTGCGGAGTGGCTATGCTCGCGACCATCCTGCCCGTCCTTATGAGTGCAAACGACGCCGGTGTGATTTCGATGATCGTGTTCCTCGCGTCGTCGATCCTCCTCGGCATCCCAGTCTTCGCGACACGCGGGACCACGCAATTGTTGTGGGGCGGCGTGATCGGGCTGATTCTGACCGTGGAGCTGGCTCTGCTGGTGACATTCGTGGCACTGGTGTCGAACGGCACGATTAGTCCGGAGTTCTCGTCGCTCTAAAGACGCGATCCCGGCCGAAAGACCTGGCCCGCTTCGCGCGGGCCATTCTCGTGTGACGCGTGGACTAAAGGAGCCGGCGGATCGGCTTTCGGCCTGGGCGAGGGTCGTAGTTGCTCTTGAACATCTCCAGCTTGTCCCGCTCGATGAGGTACTTCCCGGCGAAGAGGGTCGCCGGGATCTTCTTTTGCTTGATGAGGCGACGCAGGCTCTGAGGGTGGATTGCGAGCTCACGAGCTGCCTCGACGAGGTCGAGGTAGTTGTCGAATGGTGTGATTGCAGCCATTTGCCGGATCTCCTGGCCCGTGACACGTGCCAAAGGCTGAAGTGTGTATGCAGAAACGAACGTTAGCAGACGGGACGAATTATTGTCTACACGCTTTCGCAGTTGGCCGGGGAGGGGTCTTGCGGGCGACGATGACGGTGCGCTTGCCGGCGAGGGTGGTGCAGAGCAGGGCCACCGGGTCTCCTTCGATCTTCCCGAGGAGTCGCCGGAGTTCGTCCGGTTCTATCGGGAAGGCGCGGCGGCGGATCTCTTCGGGGCGCCAATGGCGCGAGCGAAGGTGGCTCTTCAGCGCACGCACTCCAAACGGGATGACATCCAGTACTTCGAACGCGGCGGCGAGCGGGCTAGACGTCGCGTTCGAGGCGGTGAGGTAGGCAACGTGGTGGTCGAGAAGGCTGGCGCCGACCTGCGCGGCCAGGTGGCGGACGAGCCCGGCCCGAGTGACACAGGACTCCGGATCCAAGACGAACGACCCGACGGGCAGCGTGGCGTCCGGCGCTTCAGGTGCGGTCGATTCGATCGTTGAGCCGGATGGGAGATGGACGGCGCGGCGAAGGCCGGGCACAGCGTCTCCGCCGAACCAGAGTGCAGATTCACGCAGGGAGCGCCCGACCTGGACGAACTCGACTTCAGCGGCAGGCGGAATATCGCGGTCCTTGATCCCGGGCGGGCCTTTGAGAACAGCGGCAGACGCCCCGGCAGCGAGGCCAAGCGAGGTCGCCCAGGGCGGCGAGAACGATGCCGGATCTGGTTCGCGGGAGCCACCTTCGCGGCGCGATGGGTCAAGCACAATCGCGAGGTAGCCGACGTCCAGCGGGGGCCGCGCTGCATCGCCACGGATGACTGTACCGCGGGGAACGTTGGCGGCCGCGAGGAGGGCAGTTGGGCCATCCTGTTCGAGGCCGAACGTCGGGCCGGGTGTTTCCGCAAGAGCACGCAGATCACCGCCAAGACCGCAGGTAAGGTCCGCGATGGCGAATCCGAGCGTTGCCAGGCGGTGGGCGCGGCGTTGGGCGACGAGCGGATGGGTCATCATCTGGAGGCCGGAGGCGGTGTAGAGCCACGTATCAGGATCGTCGATGCGGCTCGAAGCGCGAGCGCGCAGAGAAAGCTGCTCGCCGAGCGCGGCCGCGACGAACGGCTCGTGGCTGGCGCGGAGCCGGGTGGAGAGGGCCACCGGATCAGCAGCCGGAGCCCCTGCGACGGAACGGAGGTCGTCCCGGCCGCGATCGGAGACGAGATACCGGGCCCGTTGTATGTCCACACCACGAGTCTATCCGGCAGGGTAGGCTGATGCCGTGGCCAACATCCTCTGCCTGGACTTTGACGACACCGTGATCCGGAACAACCTGACGCGGGCTCTGTTCGAGACGTTTGCGGAGGACGGCTGGCAAGAGGACGAGGCGCGGTATCAGCGGGGCGAACTCTCGGTCGAGCAGTTCAACATGGCGGCCTTCGACCGGATTGATGCAGACGTGCCGCGCGAGGCGCTGGTTGAGTTCGCCCGCGCCACGGCGCAGCCTCGAGAGGGGCTGATAGAGCTCTGGGACTGGGCGACGTGGCATGGATGGCAGGTCGCAATCGTGAGCAATGGGTTCGATGTTGCGATCGACCCGGTGCTGGACGAGCTTGGGCTCACGAGGGTTCCCCGTCACTACGGACGGACAGCAAAGACCTACCGCTGGCGTGTGCGTTACCTGAGCCCGCGAGGAATCGAGGTGCAGAGCGGGTTCAAGGTGAGTTATGCGCAGGCATTCCGTAGCGCGGGTGACTTTGTGGCGTACGTGGGAGATGGCGCATCGGACGTCGACGCAGCCATGCTGGCGCGGCGGGTGTTGGCGCGATCGACGCTGCTGGAGAGGATGACCGGGAAGGTTCCGGCGCCGTACCCATTCGAGACGTTTCACGACATCATCGCGGTACTGAACCGGGAGGCAGAGACGTGGCTCAAATCCTTCTTATCTACGACAGCCGGGGAGGGCTGACCGAACAGCTCGCTGATTCGATCGAGGCGGGCATCACCAGCGCCGGGGGCTTGTGCCTGCGGAAGCGAGTGGATGACGCGACCGTGCAAGACCTGCTGGACGTCGATGGCTATGTCGTGGGGTCGCCGAACTGGAGCGGGATGACGGGGAAGCTGAAGGAGTGGTGGGACTTCAGCGGGGACCTGTGGGAGAGCGGCAACCTCGCGGGCAGGCCGGGCGCGGCATTCACGGCCGGGTATTCGCGATCCGGCGGGAACGAAGCGACGTTGCTGCAGCTGTTTCACGTGCTCATCGCACACGGCCTGGTGTTCGTCGGATTACCGTGGACGGAGCGCATGCGTGTGTCGGGGTCGTACTACGGCGCAACCGCGCATGGCGTCGTAACGGACGACGACCGGGAACAGGCAAGCGCGCTCGGGAGACGAGTCGCCGAGATCGCTGACCGGCTCAGGAGTCCGGAAGGCGGGTAGCCGGGGGTTCGAAGCCGGGACAGACCGTCACCGGGAGCGGAGGGTACTTTCGGAATCGGAGATCTTCTGAGGCGCGCTCGCAGAGCCAAAACATCGAACCGCGGTCACTGACGACGGGGCGTACGTGAATGCAGACCGAACAGAGATCGACGCGAGGATCCAATCGGCCCGGGCCGGCACTGTCCCGCGGGTCAGGCGCCACGAAGGTTGGCGCCGAGTTCCCTCTCGAGCCTCTTCAGCAGCGCACCCTGAACCCTGCCGACTTCGTCGTCCGAGAGGGTTCTATCCGACGCCTGGTAGCGAAGGCTGATGGCGAGTGACTTCTGGCCGTCAGGGATGCCCGGGCCCCGGTAGTCGTCGAAGATCGCGGCGGAGAGCGAAATGCCCTTCCCGCGATGCGAGCGCACAAGGTCGAGGACGCGGGCGGCTGAAACGTCGGCCGAGACAAGGATGGCGATATCCTGACGCACCTCGGGGTACCGGGACGGAGGAGCGTAATCGGGCCGCTCGGGCAAGCAGGGAACGAGCGCTTCCAGGTCAAGCTCGACCAGGAAGACGGGCTCTTCGACATCAAAGGCGGCTGCAGCGGCCGGATGGACGCGGGCGACGACGCCGGCGGGCCCGCCGGCTACCGCGATACCAGCCGTGTGGCCGGGAAGCAGACCCTTGTCCTCGGAAGCGGCGAACATCGCGGGCACGCCAATCGATTCCAGGAGCGCTTCGACTACGCCGCGCGCATCGTAGAAGTCGATCCGTTCGGCGGTCGGGCGACCCCAGCGGTCCGTACGGGCGCCGCCAAGGACCGCACAGAGGATGGGGCGTTCGTGAGGGAGGTCGGCCTCGGTGGGGAGGTATTCGAAGCCGATTTCGAAGAGACGGAGGGGGCCTTCTTCGTGGCGCCGGTTGGCAGCGAACGTCGAGAGAACCGCGCCACGCAGGCTGGTGCGGAGGACACGATGCTGGGATGCAACCGGGTTGGTAACGGCCAGCGGCTGCGCGCGGCGCGGATCGTCCGGCGCGACGAAGGGCACCAGCGATTGCATATCGGTGAGCGAGTAGGTGATGACCTCCTGGAAGCCAAGACCGGCGGCGACATCGCGAAGGCGTTCGCGCATGCGTTCGAACGGGTTGGGCTCGGGTTGTGGGAGGGCCCCGCGGAGGAAGGTGATTGGCAACTTATCGTAGCCGTAGATGCGTCCGACTTCCTCGACGAGGTCGTCGGCAATCTGGACGTCGGGTCGCCACGGCGGCGGCTGAACGCTGAAGCGGTTGGGTGGGAGGTGGTGCACGACGAAGCCGAGATCGGTGAGGATGCGGCGGACCTCGGCGGCCGGGATCTCGATGCCCAGCACCTGTTCGATCCGCCCGTCGGGGATGATGACGGGGCGCGGGGGCTGTTCTCCGGGGAAGACATCGATGATGCCCGCTGCGATGCGACCGCCGGTGAGCTGCTCGAAAAGGTGGAGGGCGCGTTCCAGAGCGGCCATCGCCACGCCGGGGCCGATGCCTTTTTCGAAGCGGGAGCTGGCTTCGCTGCGCAAATGAAGATGCGTGGAGGTACGGCGAATCGCGCCGGGATGCCAGTTTGCGACCTCGAGGAGGATGGTGCGGGTCGACGGCGAGATTTCGCTGATGCTGCCGCCCATCACCCCGGCAATACTGGAGGGGCCCTCGGCGTCGCAGACGAGGCCCATGTAGGGAGCGAGCTCACGCTCGACGCCGTCGAGGGTGGTGATGCGTTCGCCGGGACGAGCGTTCCGGATGATGAGCTGTTTGCCGCGGACGAGGTCGTAGTCGAAGGCGTGGAGCGGGTGGCCGGTCTCGAGCATGACGTAGTTGGTGATGTCGACGACGTTGTTGATGGCGCGCATGCCGTGGCGTGCCAGCCGTTCTTGCATCCAGGCAGGGGACGGCCCGATCGTGACATTCTCGATGACAGAGGCAGTGAAGCGTGGGCAAAGGAGGGGGTCCTCGACCGTGACGGACAGGAGCGAGTCGATCGGCGGACCAGATGGCGTGAACGACCGCGCCGGTTCGCGGAGGGGGCGCGAGGTGAGAGCGGCGGCTTCGCGGGCAAGGCCGTGGACGCCGAGGAGGTCGGCGCGGTTTGCCCAGGTCGTGATGTCAAAGACGACGTCGCCGAGCTGTTCGACGAGGGGCCGGCCGATGGGAGCGTCGTCCGGGAGGACGAGGATTCCGTCGTGGTCTTCGGAGAGGCCGAGCTCCCGCTCGCTGAGGACCATGCCGGCCGACTCAACACCGCGGATCTTGTTCTTCTTGAGGATGGCGGTCTCGCCGGTGTGGCCGTCGAAGAGGGTGGCTCCGACAGTGGCGAAGGCGATCTTTTGGCCCACGGCAAGGTTTGGAGCGCCGCAAACGACTGTCTGTGGGCCGTCGCCGGCATCTACGGTCGCGAGACGGAGCCGGTCGGCGTTGGGATGTGGCTCCACCGCGAGGACGTGCCCCACACGGACGAATGCAGGATCCCAATCACCGCCAATGTAGTCGACTGACTCGACTTCTGCGGTTGCGTCGAGGAGGAGGCGCTTGAGTTCAAGCGGGGAGATATCGACGTCGACGAACTCTTTGAGCCAGGAGAGTAGGAGTTTCATGTGAGCGCTTTCAGGGAACGATGTCCAGCTTAGAACTGCCGCAGGAAGCGGAGGTCGTTGCTGTAGAAGTGGCGGATGTCGTCGATGCCCCAGCGGAGCATGGCTACGCGCTCGACGCCGATACCGAACGCGAAACCGGTGACGCGAGATGAGTCGTAGCCGTGGCTTTCGATGATCTCAGGGTGGACCATGCCGGCGCCGAGGATCTCGATCCAACCGGTGCCGTGGCAGGTGTGACACTTCGAATCGTTGCCGCGGCAGATGAAGCAGTCGATCGCCATTTCGATGCCGGGTTCGACGAACGGGAAGTAGCTGTGGTGGAAGATGATCTTTCGGTCGCGGCCAAACATGGTCTGGGCGAATTGGTAGAGGGTGCCCTTGAGGTCGCTCATACGGACGCCTCCGTCAACGGCGAGGCCTTCGATCTGGGTGAGCATCCATTCGTGGGTCGCGTCGGTGGCTTCGTGGCGGTAGCACTTGCCGGGGACGACGACACGGACGGGGGGCTCGGGCGTGCGCTCCATGACCCGGATCTGATTTGGCGTGGTGTGAGTGCGAAGGAGAATCTCGCGGGGGTCGCCAGCCGCGGTATCGATCCAGATGGTGTCCCACATATCCCTGGCAGGGTGGTCTTCAGGGATACGGGCGGCGTCGAAGTTGTACTTGCTCCACTCGACTTCGGGACCTTCGAAGACACGAAACCCCATCTGGGCGAAGGCGTCGAGGCAATCGCGCATGGTCTGTGTGACGGGATGGAGGCGGCCGCGAAGCTGCGGGCGGCCGGGAAGGGTGACGTCGAGCGCCTCTTCGGCGCCGAGGCGGGCGAGCGCTGCCTGGCGCATGGATTCGAGCCTGGCTTCGAGCGCCGCCTCAAGGGCAACTTTGAGAAGGTTGGCACCGGAGCCGAACGCGGCACGCTGGTCCGCGGGCTGATCCTTGATTGAGCGGAGCAGGGCGGTGAGGCGGCCATCGTTTCGGCCAAGCCAATGGTTGCGCCACTGCTCGACGGAGGCGTCGTCGCGGGAGTCAGCGAGGGCGATGAGCGCCTCTTCGCGGAGGGCTTCGAGGGACTGGGCAGTAACGGACATGGAGACCCGAGTATAGGACGGCATCTGCAAAGGGTCGCCGTTGCGATGTGGTAAGGCTGACGTAACCCGGCCGACGGCGGCTGAGCTAGCATCGACTGGTGCAGAGACGTGCCCTCGTCCAACTTCACCGCTCTACAATCGTTGCGCTGGTCTTCGCGGCGGCGTTCGTCGCTGCTTGCGGTGGCGGCGGCGGAACGAGCCCGCCGGAAGGGACTGACGTGGCAACTGAAGGCAGCGCGGCAGCCGGAAAATCGTGGGCAGGAAGCGACCCGGCGCCGCCATTCCCCGAGGGCCTGACATGGTTCAACGTGCAGAAGCCCCTGGACCTGGAAGCGCTGCGGGGAAAAGTTGTCCTGATCGACTTCTGGACGCTCGGTTGCATCAACTGTCAGCACATCATTCCTGACTTGAAGCTGCTGGAAGAGGAGTTCGGGGACGCGTTGGCCGTGGTGGGGGTGCATTCGGGGAAATACGCGACTGAGCACGACGACGAAAGCATCCGGGAAGCGGTGCGGCGTTACGGGCTCGTGCATCCGGTGGTGAACGATCCAGACTTCGTCTTCTGGCAGCGTTACGGGGCGAATGCCTGGCCGACGCTGGTAATCATCGACCCGGCGGGGAATCTGGTGGGGTACCACGCCGGCGAGGGGATCTACCCGCTCTTTCAGCCGATCGTGGCGTCCCTGGTTGCGGAGTTCGAAGGCAAGGGCGGGCTGGACCGGACGCCCTTACCGCTGGCACCTGAGTCCACGGTGGCGGCGACGGTGCTCTCGTACCCGGGAGATGTGCTGGCTGACCCGGAGGGGAAGCGGCTATTCATCGCAGACTCCGGGCACAATCGCATCCTGATTGCCTCACTGGACGGAGAGCTACAGGCGGCGATTGGGGACGGGGAGGCGGGATTCGCGGACGGCGCGGCGTTTGAGGCGCGATTCGAAGGGCCACAAGGTCTCGGGCTTTCGGAAGATGGAAAGACGCTGTACGTGGCGGACACCCGCAACCACGCGGTCCGGGCGATCGACCTCGCGACGAACGACGTGCGGACGATCGCGGGTACGGGCGAACAACTGGATCGGCTTCCGGGCCTGGATGCACGGGCAACCGAGACGGCCCTGGCATCGCCCTGGGATGTGGTGGAAACGGGCGGCAGGCTGTTCATCTCGATGGCCGGCGTCCACCAGATATGGATGCTGGATCCGGGGAGCGGCGTAATCGAACCGTTCGCGGGGACGAGCCGGGAAGGGATCGACGATGGCCACCGGCGGACGAGCGCCACGCTGGCTCAGCCGAGCGGCATCGCGACGGACGGGACGTCGCTGTACTGGGTCGATCCCGAATCAAGTTCGGTGCGACGGACGCTTGTGGACGGGTCCGGCTCCGTGGAAACGCTGACCGGTACCGGTCTGTTTGACTACGGCGACGACGACGGCGTGGGGAAGGATGCGAAGCTGCAGCACGCCCAGGGAGTTGCGTTCGCAGACGGACAGCTCTTCATCGGCGACACGTACAACCACAAGGTGAAAACGATCGCCCTCCCCGGACTGGAAGTGGCGACGCTGGCCGGGAGCGACCGCGGGCGTGCAGATGGGGAGGCCGACGAGGCGCGGTTCGACGAACCCTCGGGACTGGCAATCGCGGGTTCGACGATCTACGTGGCGGACACGAACAACCACACGATCAGGCTGGTCAACCGGGTAACGGGGCAAACGCGGACGATGGCTCTGAGCAACCTCGCGCTGGCACAGACGAGCGCGCCGGGCCGCCTGGTACGCGTGGCGCTGCCGGAAACGAATGCTGCGCCGGGGATTGGGACGCTACAGGTCCAGATTTCGACGCCAGTGGGCTACCACCTGAACAGTCTCGCCCCGGGACGGATCACGCTGACCACGGGCGACAGCTCAGTGATCGAACTGAGCGAAGCAGCGCTGACCTGGCAAACGGACGACCCATCGATCGCTTTTCCTGTCCCCGTTGCGCTGATGGCCGGGGAAACGACTATCACGGCGGTGGTGGAGGCGTACTACTGCCGTGATGGCGAGGAGGCGCTGTGCTTCATCCAGCAGGCCGAGGTGACGCTTCCGGTGCGGGTCACGGCGGCGGCGGGCGGCGGCGACATCAGGCTCGGGTATGTGCTTCCAGAGGACGGCGGCTGATTCCTTGACAGGCCGTGTGGCCCGGTTAACGATGCCATGACTTTCGCGACCGGGAGGATGCTGTGGCTGTTCGTGGATACGTGCTGATCGAGACGGAAGTGGGCAAGGCAAGGGCGGTGAGCAGTGCCATCGGAGAGATGAGTTCGAGCCACGCCCGCGTCGTTTCCGTGGATACCGTCACCGGTCCATTCGATGTGATTGTGCAACTGGAGGCGGACGACCTCGACGCGATGGGCGAGGCGCTGACGGAGACGCTGCAGAACATCTCTGGTGTGCAGCGGACCACGACGTGCCTGGCTGTGCGGAAGGCCTAGGCGAGCGCCAGACCAGACCGACAACTTCTCCTTCGGTGGACAACGGATGACTTTTCCTGTGTCAGCGATGATCAGCGTAGAGGAGGCGCGGGAGCGCATTCTCTCGTTCTTCAGCAGGCTCCCGGCGGAACGCAAGCCGCTGCTTGAGGCGCTTGGGCAGGTGCTCGCGGAGGACGTGGTCGCGCCATTCGACATCCCTCCGCTGGATAACACGGCGATGGACGGTTACGCGGTACGGGCCGCGGACACTACCGGCGCATCCGAGTCCGCCCCGCGTGTGCTGCGCGTGGTCGGGGACCTCGCGGCCGGATACGTCTCCGAGCGCGAGGTTGGGCCGGGCGAAGCCGTGCGGATCATGACGGGTGCGCCGATGCCGCCGGGCTCCGATGCGGTGGTGCCGTTCGAAGAGACTGACGAGGCGCTACGCGAGCCGGGCGAACTACCCGTGAGGGCGGGGCAGGTGCAGGTGCTGAAGGCAGCGGAGCCGGCAGCGAACATTCGCTTTCGCGCCGAGGATGTGCGCCAGGGGAAGACGGTAATCGGAGCGGGCCGCGTGGTCCGGGCATCGGAAGTGGGCGTGCTGGCGAGCCTCGGCGTGGCAACGGTCGCCGTCTACCGGCGGCCGGTAGTGGCGATCCTGTCGACTGGGGATGAGATCACGGAGCCGGGACAGCCGCTGCTGCCGGGCCGGATTTATGATGCGAATGCCTACAGTGTTGCGGCGTTGGTGCAGAAGTTCGGCGGGGTGCCGAAGCTGCTGGGGATCGCACGGGATACGGTGGAGGACCTGACGGCGAAGATCCGCGAGGGACTCGCCGCAGACATGATCGTGACCAGCGCGGGGGTCTCGCGCGGCGACTTCGACGTCGTGAAAGACGTGCTTGCCCGCGAAGGATCGATCGATTTCTGGACGGTGCGGATGAAGCCGGGGAAGCCCCTGGCATTCGGGGCGTTCACGGCGCCGGACGGCCGCCGGGTGCCGCACCTGGGCCTGCCGGGGAACCCGGTGAGCTCGATGGTGGCGTTTGAGCTGTTTGGGCGGCCCGCGCTGTTCACGATGCAGGGCCGGGACGACTGGGAGCGGCCCGTACTGAGGGCGATTACGCGCGATGAAGTACGGAATACGGACGGGCGGCGATTCTATGCGCGGTGCATCGTGGCGCCGGGTGACGATGGGCGGTGGTACGCGGACCTCACGGGGCCTCAGGGGAGCGGAATCCTGACGAGCATGAGCGCGGCGAACGCGCTGACGGTGATCCCGGAGGACCTGGAGGCGGCGCAACCGGGCGACGAAATCACGGTGATGATGCTGGACTGGGAGCACGCGCCGTAGGGGCGAGATTACGGCCTGAATTGGTAAAGAAAACGCTGGCCCGGTTGGTTGGGAGGTCCTAAGGTGGGATCAAGGGATGCAACCGGGTGGACCCGGAGCAGCACCCCGGGAGGAATCACATGGAAGCGCCCATCGGCCCCGGCCCCACCGGAATCAGCCTGAGTAACATCAAAGTCTGCGCACGCTGTGGACTCCGCTACGACTGGCGGAAGTCCCCGAGCACGCTCAAGATGACGTACTGCGGTTCGCTGTGCGAAGCGGGCGACCTGGGGTTCACACTCGACGCTCTCCTCCAGCTCAAGCGCGAGGACGTGATCCCAGCAAAGGGAACCGAGCAGGAGCCGGCTACGGTCTAGGCACGGGTTCTCCGTCAGAACACTCTCGAGGCCGCCCAGTGGGCGGCCTCGTTGCGTGTCAGGAGGCGGACGCGGCGAGGGTGACCCCGACCGGACAGTGGTCGGAGCCCATGACTTCCGAGCATATGAACGCGCGTTCGAGACGTGCGAGGAGGTCCGGCGACACCCAGATGTAGTCGATTCGCCAGCCGATGTTGCGGGCACGGCGTTCGCGCCAGGGTTCCCAGTATGTGTAGGCATCAACGGCATCGGGGTAGACGGACCGGAACGTATCGACGTAACCGGCGGCCGCGTAGCCATCGAGCCAGGCGCGTTCCTGTGGCAGGAAGCCGGTGCCTTTTATCGCCTCGGCCGGGCGGGCGACATCAACATCGAGCCGGGCGACGTTGAGGTCGCCCATGAAGAGGACGCTGCGGCCAGCGGCGCGCAGATCCTCCATGCGGGCGAGGAAGGCTTCGTAGAACGCCTGTTTGAACGGAAGGCGGTCTCCCTTCTTGCCGCCGTTGGGGAAGTAAGCAGTCACCACCGTAAGGTCCCCGATGTCAGCCTCGATGACACGGCCTTCGGCGTCGAATTCGGCAATGCCGAGGCCTGCGCGAATGGCATCGGGCGGCTCTTTGTAAAGCAGCAGGGCGCCGCTGTACCCGGGGCGTTCGGCGGCATGCCAGAACTCCTGGTAACCGAGTTCCCGCCACGTCGCGGGGTCGACCTGTCCGGGAGTGGCCTTCACTTCCTGCATGCCGACGATGTCCGGCTGGTCGCGTTCGAGCCAGGCGCGCAGGTCGCCGGTGCGGAGCGTGGCGCGAAGGCCGTTCACGTTCCAGGAGCAGATGGTGAGGCTCACGTTTCCTCCGATGGCGGTCAGACAAGGAGCCGCGTGACGACGACGGCGGCCGCGCCGGCAACGGCGACGACACCGTATTCGGCTGCGGTACTCCATTCGAGGTCGTGATCGAGAACGTGGTGGACGAGGCCGGTGGCGAAGTAGAACCCAATCACGAGGAGCGCTCCGCCGAGCAGGGAGTCGAGGGGGAAGAAGTACAGGACGAGCCGCAGTTCGGCGATAGAGAGCCCGACGGCGACGGCAAGCATGAGTGCGCCTTCGCCAAAGAGGCGGTTTTCGCGGAGGAGTTCGAGCGTGAGAACGCCGGCGACGAGCATGACGAGGACGGCGCTGACGAGGACATCGACCTCAGGGCGCATGAGCATGGAGAAAAGGGCGAAGGCGGCGAGATAGGCTGCGACGGCAAGGCCTAGCCTGAGAGCGCCATAGCGGCCGGCAGTGAAGTCGACCGTGCGATATTCGGCGTACGCGACGAGCCCAATGCCTACCGACGGGGGAATGGCGGAGAGGGCGCGGGCGTAGCCGCTGAGCGCTTCGTGGATGAAGAGTCCGGAGCCGAACGTTCCCAGCGCCGGGAGCCCGAAGTAGAGCAGCGACGCGGCGGGACGACGATCGTGCCAGGCGGGGTGGCAGCGAACGATCCCGTCTGTGCCGAGGCCAGCGATCCCGGCCGTGAGCCAGAGGAGCCAGGTCTGGTGGGGGCGGATGCCTAGGTAGGCGAGGAGGCCGACGAGGACGAGGAACGCGAGCATCACGATACGGACGCCCGGCCCGGCAGCGAGGCGTCCGGGACCGCTGAACTGGCGGCTACTCGCGGGCGAAGGTGGGTTCTTCGAGGCCGTAGATCTCTGCCCCGTTGCGCCACCAGAGGCGTTCGCGGTCGTCATCGCTAAGTCCCAACTGGTCGTACATGACATGGAATCGGTCGATGTGCTCGTGAATTTCGTCCATCGGGCAATCAGATCCGAAGACCAACTTTTCGATCCCGATCTCGCCACCGATGAGGTTCCGTTCGATGGCGTGTTGTTCGATCGTCTCGCCGCCACTCATATCAAGCGAGACGTGGTGGCGCCAGCGAGCGACGGAGGCGGCGTATTCGTAGTTCCCCTGGTTACCAAGGTGTGCACCGATAATGCGGAGCTGCGGGAAACGGCTGGCGATGGTGTCCAAGTGGAGGGGGCTCATGCGCAAAGCAGACACGTTGCGGGGGCCGAAGAAGCCCTGCATCGACATCATACGGTGGTAGGCCTCGGCGGCCTTGGGGTCACGCCGTGGGTGGGTGCGGGAGTAGTCGAGCCCGCCCCCGATGACGCCCATGTGAAAAAGGATGGGCATCTTGAGTTCTTCGGCCTTGGAGTAGGCGGAGAAGTAGTCAGCATCGTCGTAGTCGCGCGCCGTGCCGATGATCTTAAGGCCACGGTAACCGAGATCGTACAGACGATGGACGTCGGCCCCGCGAATGTCTTCGGGGTCGATCACGGCCACGGGGATGAAGATCTCGGGATACTTGTTAAGGATCTCGATTCCGCGTTCGTAGGTCGGGCCAAAGCGGCCCCCGGTAAGGACGCAGCCTTTCCAGATGCCGAGGCTTTGGGCTATTTCGGCGAGGCGATCGACCATCGGTTCGCGGTCGGCATCGGGATTGTCCCAATCGCGCGGGAAGTGGATGTGGATATCGAAGATCTTGGTCATAGCGGCGCCCGGGAAGGTTCCATCGAGTCTAGCACGAGGGGGGTGTTGGGCCATCGCCTAAGAGGCGCTCCTGTAGCCTAACGCCGTGCTGTCCCGCCCCTTCCTGGTGCTGTACCTGTGCGTTTTCGTGGCGACGATGGGAATTTCCATGGTCAGCCCACTGCTGCCGGTGTATGCCAAGGACCTGGGCGCGAACGGCATTTGGCTGGGCCTGACGTTCTCGTCGTTCGCGATCGTGCAGGCGATCGCGGGACCGTTCATCGGGCGGACCTCAGACCGGTTCGCGAGGAAGCCATTCATTGTCGCGGGCCTGGTGGTCTACCTAATCTCGGCACTGGGATACCTGACAGCGGACAACTTTTACCAGGTGATCGGGTTCCGGGCGTTCAGCGGGCTGGGGACGAGTGCGATTTTCTCGGTGGCGAGGGCGTACGTCGGGGATATGACGCCGTCGGGGCGCGAAGGGCGATGGCTGGGCGTGTTCCAAACGGCGGACATCGTGGGCTTTGGGACGGGGCCGGTGGTCGCCGGCGTGATCCGGCAGTTCGTCGGATTCGATGCCGTGTTCGTGTGCATGGCATCGATGATGGCAGCATCCGCGATCATCGTCGTGTTGCTGCTGCCGCCGCGGGCGACGGGAAGCGGGGGGAAGACAGGCGCCGATCGCCCGGTGTCGGTCTCGTTCCGGCGCGCCGCGAGCGATCGCCTGGTGGTGGCGTTGACGCTGTGGGCCGGGCTCACATCACTCTCGTTCGGGGCGACGTTCAGCTTCCTGGCACTGCGGCTCGAAGTCGATATCGGCGCCAGCCCAGCGCTCATCGGGCTGGCGTTCACGGCGCAGGATCTTTCCGGTGGGCTGCTCCAGCCGATCTCGGGCGTGCTGGCGGACCGCTGGAACCGGCGGGTCATGGTGGTTCTGAGCCTGGGCATCACGGCGTTCTTGATGGTGGCACTTGGCGTGGCGAGCTCGCTCTGGATCGTGATGCTGACGCTGATGGGGATGGGAGCGGTGCAAACGTTCGCATTCACGGCCGGTGGTGCGATGCAGGTGGTCGCGGGGCGACGGGTGGGGATGGGGACGATGCTCGGGCTGTTTTCGTTCGGGAACGGGATCGGCATCGTCACAGGGTCACTCGTCGGCGGGGTCATGAACGACCTTTACGGCACGGCGGCGGCGTTCTACTTCGGCGCCGTAGCTGTGGCGGCGGGCGCCATCGTGTTCTTTGCGATGACCCGGGGGCTTCGGGTGAACGAGGACCTGGCGCCGGAGGCGGGAGCGAAATCCGGGGAGCCGGTGGTGGCCGGAAGGTAATGGCTCGCCAGCCCGGCGCGTGGGAGTGACGATAGCGACGATGGACGGACGAGAGCCAGGATCGAGTCCGCGCCCGTTCGCCGCGGTGGCGGTGAACGCCGGGCAGCCGACGAGGCGGGCGTTCACGTACGCCGTCCCGCCGGCGCTTGAGCGAGTAAAACCGGGCCAGGCCGTGTTCGTGCCCTATGGGCCGCGCGTTCTCCAGGGCATGGTGATGGAGCGGACGGCGACGAGCGAGGTGGAGGACGTCCGGCCGCTGACCGCGATCGCGGATGACGAAGTCGTGCTGGACGAGACGCACATCGCGCTGGCGCGGTGGATGAGCCGTGAGTACCTGGCGCCGCTCTGGGAATGCGTGGCGACCTGTCTGCCACACGGCTACGGCCAGAAGGCCGTGACGATGGTGTCGCCCGTGGACATTCCACCGTTGCTGCCCGTGTACCCGCAGGACCAGAAGATCCTCGGATTTCTCGCCAAGCACGGGCGGATGCCGCTCGACACGTTGCGAGGGTCGGCGCCGGGGGCGACGACAGTCCGTCTCCAGCGATTGCAGCGGGACGGCCATCTGACGGTGGTCCAGGGGCTCGCGCGGCCCACGGGCCACGTGAAGCTCCAGCGACGGGTGAAGCGGCTGCGAGACGCCGCAGAGTTGTCGGCGGAAGCGGAACGGATCGAGAGCCACCGGGCGAACGCGGTAGCGGCGCGCGTACTGCGGCTCCTTGCGGCTGCGGCGGACCGAACGCTGACTGAGGTGCGCGAGGAGGGCGCGA
This sequence comes from Dehalococcoidia bacterium, assembly GCA_050248655.1. Taxonomy (GTDB): domain Bacteria; phylum Chloroflexota; class Dehalococcoidia; order Tepidiformales; family Tepidiformaceae; genus JAGQHB01. Next base: position 80,216 of record JBFWRY010000007.1, on the reverse strand, counting down.
CACCCCAGGTGCTGAGCCGACTGGCAGAGAAAGGCTGGCTGGAGCAGTACGAAGCGCCGGTGACGCGCGACCCGCTACAGGACTATGCCTTCGAGCGGCGGCCGCTACCGGACCTGACACCTGAACAGGCGGCGGCAGTGATACGGATGGCGCCGGGGAGAGCGTATCTGTTGCACGGAGTGACGGGAGCCGGGAAGACGGAGGTCTACCTGACGCTCGTGCAGCAAGTGTTGGAGCGTGGCCAGGGGGCCATCGTCCTGGTGCCGGAGATAGCACTGACACCGCAAGCGATCCGCCGCTACGGAGAGCGGTTCGGCGACACGCTGGCAGTGTTTCACTCGGGTCTCGGCGGTGGCGAACTTTATGACGAGTGGTGGCGGACGAAACGCGGAGAGGCGCGCGTGATCATCGGTTCACGCAGTGCCGTGTTCGCGCCGGTGCAGGCCCCGGGTCTGGTCATCCTCGATGAGGAGCACGAGTGGTCGTACAAACAGGCTGACCCGCAGCCTCGCTACCACGCGCGGGAGGCGGCACGGGAGCTTTGCAAGCTGACTGGCGCAACGCTGGTGCTAGGGAGCGCGACGCCAGACGTCGTGACCTACTACGCGTCCGAGACCGGTGGACTTGAGCGGATCGAGTTGCGGGAGCGCGTGGTCGCGGCGCCTTCGGGAGAGTTGATAACCGGGCGCCACGCGCAGTCGACGGTGGTCGACATGCGGGAGGAGCTTCGCACCGGGAATCGCAGCATCTTCAGCCGCGCGCTGGGGCGGGCGATTCGCACATCGCTGGAGCGGCGGGAGCAGAGCATCCTGTTCGTGAACCGGCGGGGTGCAGCGCGGTTCATGCTGTGCCGGGCCTGCGGGCACGTCCCCCTCTGCCCCGCCTGCGAGCTGGCGATGAGCCTGGACGAGGCGGGAACCGTTCATGCACGCCTGCGGTGCCACCACTGCGGGCGTGAGCGGCGGTTGCAGGATGGCTGCCCTTCGTGCGGGAGCGGGAAATACCGGCCGTTCGGCGTGGGGACGCAGCGCGTGGAGGTAGAGGCGCGAAAGGAGTTTCCCAGGGCACGGGTAGCCCGCTGGGATAGCGACGTCGCGAACCGGAAGGGCGCGCACGAGCGGATCGTGCAGGCGCTGGAAGCGAGGGAGATCGACATCCTTGTAGGGACACAGCTCCTGGCAAAGGGATTGGACCTGCCGCAGATGACGGTCGTGGGCGTCGTGGACGCGGATGTGGGGCTAAGCCTCCCGGAGTTCCACGCACACGAACGCGCGTTTCAGCTGTTATCTCAGGTTTCGGGCCGGGCAGGCCGCCGAGAGCGAGAGGGCTTCGTGTTCATCCAGACGTACGATCCGGAGGCGCCGCCGATCGTGGCAGCAGCAGCCCACGACTACCGTTCGTTCTACGAGCACGAGGTGGCCCACCGGCGGCGGGCCGGGTACCCGCCGTTCAGCAGGCTGGTGCGGCTGTTGCATCGAGGGAGAGACGAAGCGGCCGCATTGAAGGAAGCAACGCGGGTGGCGGCAGACCTGCGGACCGAGCGCGACGTGCTGGGGGCGAGCGAGCCGGATGTGCTGGGGCCAACGCCGGCGTTCATCGCGAGGGTGCGCGGGGAGTACCGCTGGCAGATCCTGTTGCGGGGCCGCGAACCTGCGCGGCTGGTGGAACGTATCCGGCTTGGCGACCGCTGGGCGATCGATGTTGACCCGGCCAGCCTGCTGTAGCGGCCGGTCGCATCAATGGGTGATGATTGGAAGACGGCTCCGGCCCACGACGAATATGGGGACTCTTCTTGGCACGCTTTTTTCGACGAGACGACGAGATCCTAGGTGACCGGGCGCCACGGAAGGCGTCGTTCCTGCCGGTCGATTCGGAAGCGGCGCTGGACGCGGCGATCGCACTCGGCGCCAAAGAGACGGTCCTGCTGTTCCTCCATGACCCGTATTGCCCGATCAGCAGTTCTGCGTACGAGGAGATGGAGCGAGTGGACGCTACCGTGCACCTCCTTGATGTCTCGGCGCATTCCGCTCTCGGGCGCAGCGTCCAGGCGAAGACGGGCATCCGGCATGAGTCGCCCCAGGCGATCGTGTTCAGGAACGGCGCCCCGGCGTGGCATGCATCTCACGGGGGAATCCGTACGAAGAGCGTGACAACGGCGTTGGCCGGGGAAGTGGAGGGTCCGCGATGACGCCGAGGAGGTTGGGGTGAAGGCTGCGAAGCCGGTGCGGGCAGCGGAAGCTCTGTTAGACTGAGCCCGCCGCAGGGCCAGCGCGTCCGCGAACCGACAACGGGAGATCTCATGTACCGTCGCCTCTTCACCGGGATGATCGCCCAGGGCAAGACCGCCAGCTTCCTGAGCGCGATGCGGGAAGCGCAGGATCACCAGAGCGACCGGGGGATCCGCGCGCGCACGACCGTCTGGGGCGCGATGACGAGCCACACGAATGCTGTGCTTATCGCGAGCGACTTCGATTCTCTCGACGAACTGGAAAAGTTCACGGAGCTGGCCGCAGTGGACGCGGCATTTGCGAGCGTCCGGCGAGCGGTCCGGGAGCAGATGGTTTACGACTCGGCGACGGTTTCGATTCACCGGCTGGCGTATCACTCGGAGGGATTGATCTCGAGCGAGGAAGCGACGGCGCCGCGGAAGTTCATGCGGATCCTGACAGGGGATGTGCAGCCCGGGCGACAGCGCGAATTTGTGATGTCGATTTCGCAGGCCCTGGAGTACCAGAAGCAGCGCGGGATCGACGCGACGACAAGTGTCTGGTCATCAGTGACGGGGGCGACAAATGGTGTCGCCGTGGTAGGAGAGTTCGATACGCTGGCGGAGCTGGAACAGTTCGACGAGCTGGCGGCACAAGACCAGGAGTTCGGGCGGCTGCGCCGGTCGACACGGGAGTCGATGGTCTTTCAGACGAGCCAGGTGCAGCTGTACCGCAGCTTCCTGTAAGCCGCGGCAGCCTTCTTTATCCGTCCATCCGATCGACGATGCCGGAGGCAATCAGCGCCAACCCCTGGTAGCCGCCGATGAACGCCACGAAGCCCCAGACGCGGATCCACCAATCTTCGCGATCCCCGAGGGTGATTGCGCCCGCGACCATGCCGGCAAAAGCAATCAACGAAGCCGGGACCACCAGGATCAGCGCTGCAGCAGCAGCTCCGGCGTCGGGTAGCATGGCGAGACAGCCCAGGAAGTAGCCAGCGAGCACCAGGGCGACAACGTAGCGCGAATGGCGTTCCCGCTGCGTCCGCCAACCGATGGCGAAGCCCAGAGCGGCACCGATGCTGGCGCGCCCAAAGACAAGGAGTGAGTCGGCCATGGCGTCCACGTCCCCTCCCGCGGGGCACTGTACCAGCAAGAGTGTGGACGTTCAGACGAGCCAGAAGACGCAAGAGAGGGGTGGCGGACGCCACCCCTCTTGAAACGTGCGAGCGCTGAGGCTAGCAGCAGGCGCGAGGCGCACCGCTGCCATCGGCAGTCTGGAAGCTGGAACCACAGGCGCAGCTCTTTGTGGCGTTGGGGTTATAGATGCTGAAGCCACTCTTCATGATGTCATCGACATAGTCGATCTCGGCGCCTTCGAGGTACTGGGCACTTTCGGGATCGACCACGATGCGGACTCCGAGCTGTTCGAAGACAACGTCGTCATCTTCGACGCCGCGTGCGAGGGCCATACCGTACTGGTAGCCGGAGCAGCCGCCGCCGGCCACGAAAACGCGGAGGGCGCCTTCGGGCAGTTCGCGGGATTCAAGCAGTGCCTTGGCCTTTTCGGCGGCCTTGTCGGAAATGGTGACGAGCGGTGTTGCGACGGTGGATTCCACGGGGATTCTCCTCGGTATGTTTCTCGGAGCGCCGGCGGGTATCCGGCCACTATTCAAAGTATAGTGGTGGAGCAACTCGATTCCAACCCTCGCGGCAGAAAAGGCGGGATCATGGCCCGGATCTACCTCGACCACGCAGCGACCACACCGCCCGACCCGCGGGTGTTGGAGGCGATGTGGCCGGTGTACACGCAGACCTGGGGCAACCCTTCGAGCATCTACCTGGAGGGCCAGGAGGCACGGCGCGTGCTGGACGAGGCACGAAAGACGTGCGCGGATCTGCTCGGAGCATCGACGCGCGAGATCCTGTTCACGAGTGGCGGGACCGAATCTGACAACGCGGCGATTCGAGGTGCGGCTGCCGCCGCGAGGGAGCGAGGACGCGGGCACCACATCGTGACCACGCAGATTGAGCATCACGCCGTGCTGCACGCAGTGGAGCAGTTGGAGCGCGAGGGGTACCGGGCGACGTACCTGCCGGTGGATAGTGACGGCGTGGTGAGCCTTGCCGCGTTGGAAGAAGCGGTCGGCCCGGAGACCACGGTCGTTTCGATCATGACCGCGAACAACGAAGTTGGGACGATCCAGCCAATCGCGGAAGCGGTGCGCGTAGCCAAAGCAAAGAACCCGAAGGTGGTGTTCCACACGGACGCGGTGCAGGCGGCCGGAGCGATCGACATCTCGCCAAAAATAACGGGGGTCGACCTGTTGAGCGTTGCCGCGCACAAGCTATACGGCCCGAAGGGCGTGGGGCTGCTCTATGTGCGGGCCAGAACCCCCTGGCAGGCGATGATGCTGGGCGGGAGCCAGGAGAAGGAACGCAGAGCCGGGACCGAGAACGTTGCCGGGATCGCGGGACTGGCAGCGGCGATGAAGCTGGCGTGGGCGGAATCGGATGAACGAAACGCTCACAGCCGGGCATTGCGGGACCGGCTGCTGTACGAACTGCCGGAGCGCATCCCCGACACCGTTGTGACCGGGCCGGCGGACCCGGCGGCACGGCTATCGAACAACTTCAGCTGTTGCTTTCGCGGGGTGGAAGGGGAGAGCGTTCTGCTCGCACTCGACCTCTCAGACATCGCCGCGAGTTCGGGAAGCGCGTGCACCACGGGGTCGTTGGAACCGTCACACGTCCTGACGGCGATGGGCGTGGATGCGGACCTCGCTCACGCGTCGCTGCGGCTGACCGTCGGGGCAGAGAACACTGACGAGCAGATCACGCGGGTGCTGGATGTCCTGCCCGGGATCGTGGGAAGGCTGAGAGCACTGGCGGGGAGCCAGGCTGGTGGCGATTAAGCGACGCCTTTGCTTTCGAGGAAGTCCAGGATGTCCTGAACGCTACGGATGTTTTCGGCATCTTCGTCGCGGAGCTCGAACTCACCGGAGGGAGCGAATTCTTCCTCAATGGCGATTGTGAGATCGACGATATCGAGGGAATCGGCACGGAGGTCATCGATGAGATTTGCCTCGGCAGTGACTTCCGACGGGTCAACCTTGAGCTGACGGACAACGACATCACGAACCCGTTCGAGCAGAGCCATGCCACAACCTCCTGCCCCGGATCGCGAGGCTCCGGCCATGCTACCTTCAGCCGCCGTACTTGCGAAAGATAACGCAGCCGTTCTGTCCGCCAAACCCGAATCCGTTGGCGGCTGCAGCGCGGATTGTGCGCTTGCGGGCGACCTGTGGAACGTAGTCGAGGTCGCACGCGGGGTCGGGCGTTTCGAGGTTAATGGTCGGTGGGGCTACGTCGCGATTGCAGGCCATGACCGCGGCAAACGCACCAACCGCGCCGGCGGCGCCCATGAGATGTCCGACCATGGACTTGGGAGAACTGATTGCGATGCCGGCTGCCGCTTCGCCGAAGGCCTGTTTGATGGCGCGGGTCTCGGTGGCGTCGTTGAGAGGGGTGCTGGTGCCGTGGGCGGCGATGTAGTCGATATCTCCGGGGGCGAGTCCGGCGGCGATCAAGGCCTGGGTCATGGCCTGTTCGGCACCGGTGCCGTCTTCGAGCGGCGCAGTGATGTGGAAGGCATCGCAACTGAGGCCGGCTCCAGCGACTTCGGCGTAGACGCGAGCGCCGCGGGCGCGGGCGCGGGCCTCGGATTCGACGACCATGACGACCGCGCCCTCGCCAAAGACGAAGCCGTCACGATCACGGTCGAAGGGGCGGCTAGCGCGGGTGGGGTCATCGTTGCGGCGGCTGAGCGCCTTCATGTTGGCGAGCGAAGCGACGGGCATGGGGTGCATGGATGACTCGGCTGCGCCCGCAAATACCACGTCGGCGAGCCCGGCATCGATGAGCGCCTTGGCTTCGAAGAACGAGTAGAGGCCCGCGGCGCAGGCAGCGACGGTGGCCAGCGCCGGACCGCGGAGCCCCAGCTGCATAGCGACGTGGCAGGCGCCCATGTTGGGGGCGATGAGAGGCACGTAGAACGGGCTGACGCGGTTGGCGCCACGGTCGCGGTAGACGTCGAGTTCGCCGACGCCATCGAAGAAGCCGCCTGCGCCCGTTGCGATGGCGGTGGCGGCGCGAGGGCGTTCCGAATCGGCGAGGTGGAGGTTGGCATCCTCGGCGGCCTGGCGGGCCGCGGCTACGGCCATCTGCGCGAAGCGAGCCATGCGCCGGGCGTCTTTGACGTCCATGTAGGGGGCCGGGTCGAAGCCTTTGACTTCAGCGGCGATCTGTACGGGGAGCCCGGAAGCATCGAAGCGTGTGATCGGGCCCGCGCCGGAGACGCCTGCGACAAGGTTCTCCCAGGTTTCGGTGGCGGTGAGGCCCACCGGTGTGACGGCGCCGACGCCGGTAATAACTGCTTTCACGTGTGCCCCCGCCGGCGAGATCCGGAATGCCTACTCTTGCACCCGGCGGAAGATGACGCACGAATTGTGGCCGCCGAGGCCCACGGAGGTCGTGACGGCGACGTTGACATCGCGGTCACGGGCGGTGTTTGGCACGTAGTCGAGGTCGCAATCGGGGTCCGGCGTGTGATAGTTGATGGTCGGCGGGAGCTTGCGGTCGCGGATGGCGAATACGCAGGCAAGCGCTTCAACGGAGCCAGCAGCACCCATACAGTGCCCAACGATTGGTTTCACGGAACTCACGGCGACGCGGCCCGCGGCATCGCCCAGGATCTGCTTAAAGACCATGGTCTCCACCCGGTCATTCTGCGGTGTGGCGCTGCCATGGGGGTTGATGTAGTCGATCGTCGCGGGGTCGATGCCGGCTTTGCGGATCGCGAGCGACATGGCACGGTTCAGGCCGCGACCGGACTCGTGGAGGGCAATCATGTCGAAGGCATCGTTTGAGCTGCCGTAGCCGAGAACCTCGCAGTAGATGTTGGCGCCGCGCTCACGGGCGGCCTCGTAATCTTCGAGGATGTAGGCTGCGCCGCCCTCACCGGGGACAAAGCCGTCGCGGTTCAGGTCGAAGGGTTTCTGAGCCTCAGTTGGGTGCTCGTTGTTGTTTGCGAGGGCGCGCATCGAGCTCCAGGTGGCATGGTAGAGAGGCTGGAGCACCGACTCCGAACTGCCGGCGATAGCGGCAATCGCATCGCCACGACGGATGATCTCAGAGGCTTCACCGATGCTGGCGGCGCCAGTGGCGCAAGCGCTGATGACGGAGTGGTTGATGCCGCGTGCGCCGGTTGCGATAGCGATGTGGCCGCTGACGGCATCGGGAATGAAGTTAGCGACGAGGAAGGGCGTGATACGGCGCGGGCCTTTTTCGTCGAGTATCTTCTGGTATTCGACGACAAGGTCGGTGCCACCACCGCCGGAGCTGAACACGACAGCGATTTCTTCGGCGTTCTCATCTGTGATTCGCAGGCCGCTGTCCTGCAGAGCATCGAGCGCGGCGCCCATGCCGAACGTGACGCCACGGTTCATATGGCGCTGCTGCTTCGGGTCGACGCGATCGCCGAGCGCCCAGTTGCGGACCTCTGCCTGGATTTTCACGGCGTAGGGCTCAGGGTCGAAGAGCGTGATGAGGCCGACACCGCTTCGGCCTTCCACCATGGAGCGCCAGGTTTCTTCGGCCGAGTGACCGGCGGCCGTGACGGCGCCGACACCAGTGACGACGACACGCCGGGTCACAGCGCGGCGGCCTCGAGCTCCCGGAACTTTTCGGAGAAGAGCCCTTCGTGCTCATCGCTGATGCTGAGGCTGGGGATGGAGTAGTCGATCCGGCGAACAACGCGGGTAAGGACGCTGCCGGGGCCGACCTCGATGATGAGGTCCGAGCCGCGGGCAATCATTTCTTCGACGGACTTCTGCCAGCGAACGCCCATGATGATCTGGTCGCGGAGCTCTTCGAGGACCTCTGGCTTTGTCGAGATTACCTGGGCGCGGGTGTTGCCGATGATCGGCTGGCGCGGGTCGGTGATGTTGAGGCGCTGAAGGATGCGGCCCATGCCCTCGCTGGCCCGAGCCATGAGGGGCGAGTGACCGGCGATGGAGATCGGGAGGCGGACGACGCGCCGGGCTCGTGCCTTTTCGGCAAGCTCCATGGCCCGGCGGACGGCGGAGATAGCGCCTGAAATGACGCTCTGTCCCTCGCAGTTGGATGTGGCGAGTCCGACGTATCCCTCGGTGGAGGCTTCCTGGCAGATCTCCTCAATGGTGGCTTCGGGAAGGCCGAGGATGGACGCCATGCCGCCGGGGTTGTCGCGGCCGGCTTCTTCCATGAGGCGGCCGCGCTCCTTCACGAGGAGGGCGCCTTCTTCGAACGTGATCGAGCCTGCAGCGACGGCGGCGGTGTATTCGCCCATAGAGTGGCCAGCGAGGAGGTAGGGCTCGATGCGGCGATCAAGTGATTCCCAGCGTTCCTGGAGTGCGGACAGCCAGGCGATCGACGTGACGAAGGTGGCCGGCTGCTGGACGGCGGTATCTTCCAGCTCGGCGTCGGAACCTTCGACACAAAGGCGCGACAGCTGCATGTCGAGGACGTCGTCTGCGCGGCGGAAGACATCGGCAGCGGCGCGTGACATTTGAACGAGGCGAGAGGCCATACCGCTGTGTTGCGAACCCTGGCCCGGAAACACGAGCGTGGCTCGTCGCCATGATTGGACGGCCTGATCCATCCTGATTCCTCGACACGAGAGTATCCCGCGGTTGCAGGCGATAAAATGATAGCACCGGGCGGCGGACGGGCGAGCGGCCGGTGCAAGCCAGGCAGCACTGTGCCGTCCACGAAAAAAACGGGCTCCGTTTCCACGGAGCCCGTCCTCGTGTGCTGTTACTGATTCCGGGTTTCGAGTCGATCCTGCTGTGAGCCTTCGCGATACCCATTCCGGGAGCCCGGGCGCGGCTCAGGCCGCCAGCGCCGGCGCTGATGCGAAGAGACTAACGGGAACCTCCCGCCCCGTTCGTTCTGTCAACCTGCCAGACTCGATTGAGGACGTGAATGGCGATGCGCATTTTCCGTACCTCCTTTGTGGCTGTGCCGCGGGCGGCTGTGCCACTGTTCTCTACCAGTAGTATCGCGCTCCGCGGTGAGGGCAGCAGGGGCCATCCGGACCAAAATGGTTGCGCCTGAGGGACTGGTAACGTGAGGAACGAACGAGATCACAGGAATCGGCACCGGGCCAGTTGGAGTGGGCGCAAAGAACGGCGATACTCCGCCGATGCTCAACGCTGACGACCTGATCACGTACGTCACGGGTGTGCAGGCGCGGACCTACGAGGCGGTGGAGCGGCTGCGGGACGCGGACCTCAGCTGGCGGCCAGCGCCGGGGGAATTCACGGCGGCGGAGCTCGTGACGCACATTGCCAACAGCCGGGTGATGAACACTGAAAGCCTGGAGACCGGGGTGTTGCGCTACAAGGGCCACAGTGTGCGGCCAGGTGCGACGGCGTTGGCGATGAGGCAGTTGATGCTGCGGACAGGGAAGAAGACGGTCGCCGGGCTAGTCGATGCGGACCTGGTGCGGCCAATACCGGCGGCCGACGGGCGCGCATTCCCTGCATGGCGGCGCGTGCTGGCGGGGCTGATTGAACACGAGACGCACCATCGCAGCCAGTTGTGCGAGTACCTGCGCGGGATGGGGCTGGAGCCGCCGCCGCTGTTCGGGCTGCATGCGGAGGAGTTGCCGAGGTAGGGGCTGGGGCAGTAGAGGCACGCCGGCCGGTTATTCGTCCCTGTCGCCCTCGATGTCTGCCTCGCTGCCCACGACAACGAAGCCCTGTCGAGTTGGACATCGAACTGGCGGCTGGACGCGGTCGCGTCAGCGAGACCGAAGTAGGAGTCTTCGTCGCCCACTTCGGTCTCGCTGACGCGACCGCCGCTAGTGAGGGAGGCTGACAGACAGCTGAACGGAGGAAAGGTCCGAGGCCATTCTGCATGGCGGAGAGGGTGGGATTCGAACCCACGAGAGACTTGCACCTCTACACGCTTTCCAGGCGTGCCTGTTCAACCACTCCAGCACCTCTCCGCGGCGCTTTCGCCCGTTGGGCGGCGTTCATGGTAGCAGGACGGTTGTTGGTCGCTACGCGAGAGGCGGTCAGGGCTGGCGGCGGCGGAAGCGGGTCTTGCCGTCAAAGCGGCGCCAGCCTTCGTCGTAGGCTTCAGCGGCGCCGCGGCGGCCCTCATCGAGGACTTCACGAGCAGTGTCGGAGAGGCCGCCGACTATAGCTTTCGCCCAGCCGATGATCGGGTGTTCGTCGTCGCGATCGGTGCTGGGCCGAGCCGGCTGAACGGCGGCTGGCAAGGGCGGCGAAACGACGGGATCTGCCGCGCCGACGACGGGCTCGCCGTGGTCCGGGGATGTCATCGGAACGGACCCCGCTTCTTCTTGCCTTTACGGCCCTTGACGTTGCCGGGGAAGCCTTTGACGGCGGACACGCCGGTGCGGACGCCTTTGACGACGGAGTAGGCGCGGATGAGCGGCGAGGCGACGGTTTCGCCGGCGAACTCGGTGGTGCCGCGGACGTTGTCGAGTGTGCCCTTAAGGGAATCGACAGCGGGGGCAACGTTGTACTTGAGTAGCTTGCGAATCTCCATGATCAGCCAGACGAGGGCGCCGAGGAGGGCTATCAGGATGATGCCGGCTAGTGCCCAGAAGCCGGCCGAGAGAACGATGACGACATCACGCCATTCGGCCCAGGAATCGGGGAGCGCCCAGGAATCGTTGGTGGGGAGGACCCAGATATCGCCGCCGGAGTAGGCGACGATGATGCTGACGCCGATGTAGAGCAGTAGCAGCAGGATCGCCGCAGCGATGACCGTCCCAATGGTTCGCATGTTGGCCTCCCCGAGTAACCGATGGTACGGGGAGCATGGTCAACCGTGAAGCCCGGCTCAGCCTTCGGGCTGGAGGCCGAGGACGACGATGGCGGCGACGAGCACGTCCGGGCTGAGTACGCGTGCGAGCAGGGAGTCAAGATAGACGAGGTCGAACGGGTCGTTGCCTTGGTAGCCGGCGAAGCTCGCGAGGATACCAGCGTAGGCGACCGCGAGCGGTTCCGAGGGCGACGTGTCGGGATTGCCTGCATAGGCGTTGGCGATGAGTTCGGCGAAGGACGTCACGGGCGAGCTACTGCCGGGGATGATCTGCTGATTGCCAGGGCTGGGCAGAATGCCGAGCGATTCGGGCAGGGAGCGGCCGCTGTTGATCATGGCGATGGCATCGACGTTGAGTTCTTTGGAGAGCGGCGAACCCCAGCGGGCGATTTCCGGGACGGCCGTGAGCAGCTGGAGGTAGAGCAGGGTATCGAACGCGGTCGCGGTGATTTCCTCAATGATGCTGCCCTCCTCGTCGCAGTGCAGCGCTTCGTGGGCGATGATCGGCATCAGCAGTTCGATCGGCTCGCCGGCGAGGCGTGGGCTGACGGAGATGACCCGGTCGCCACTTGCCTGGTGTGTGACGCGGGCGAAGAGATCAGGATGATCTGGCGGGTCCTGGAAAGCCATGAGAGCGATCGGGCGTCCGGTGCAGTTGTTGCCGGTGAGCAGGTTTTCGACGGCCGGGTCTGCGAACGTACCGGTCAGGCCGGCGAGGGCAGCACGGAGCCGGGGCGAAGGAATAACGTCGGGCGGCATGGAATCAAAGCGGGCGAGTGCGAGGTCCCGGGCCTCGTCGACAGTGCCGCGCGTATCGAGGTGGCGGACGAGGTCGGCACGGGCCGCGGCGGCGTCAGTGTCGGCAACGGCAGGCTCACGGAACTCACCCGGATCGATGATGGAGACGTCGCCCAACAGGAGCGGACCGGAGGCGAGGAGTGATTGGAATGGAGTGAGGTCGGATTCGACGGACGCGGTTATCTCGCCGGTATCGCCTTTCTTGAAGAGCGCACGCGAGACGCGGACCTCAGCGCCTTCCGGAATGAGGCGTGCGATATGGAGGTCGATGGTGCGCGTGTTGCCATCAACGAGCTCGGCGGCCTGGACGAAGACGCGTTCCTCGGGGGCCTCTTCGAGGGGGTCCGAGACGCGAAGCTCGAAGTATGAGGTAAGCGGAAGTTCCCTATTGGGCGGGTCGACCGCGACGTTGAGACGGACTCGGACGGTGCTGGTGAGCCCGGGCGCGCCTTCTGCTTCGAAGTCGCGTGTGGCCTGGGCGGAGGAAATCCGAGGCTCTACCTGCTCCGAACTGCCGGCGCATGCAGCAAGGACGACAGTGAAGATGACCGCGACCGGCCCGGCATACCAGAAGTACAGGCCGCGTGGCCGGGCTGCGGTCATCTTTGCTCCTGTCAGCGGCCGTAGTAGACGGGTTTACGCTTTTCGGCGAAGGCCCGAGGGCCTTCCTGCGCGTCTTCGGTGGTCATGAGGCGCCCGAGGGCGATGTCCTCGTAGGCGAGGCCGTTTTCGAGCGGCATGTCCTGTCCGCGAATGATGGCCTCTTTCGCGGCGGCGACGGCGAGAGGTCCGCGCTCGCAGATCGTATGAGCGATCTCGAATGCCTTATCGAGGAGTTCGTCGCCGGGGATGACATGGGAGACGAGGCCGATGCGGCTGGCGGTTTCGGCGTCGATCTGTTCGCCGGTGAGGACCATGTAGTTGGCCCACGCCTGGGGGATGGCGCGCGGCAGGCGTTGCGTGCCGCCGGCGCCGGGCATGATCGCCCAGCGAACTTCGGGGAGGCCGAAGCGGGATTCGGGGGTGCAGAGACGGATGTCGCAAGCGAGAGCGAGTTCGAGCCCGCCAGCGAGGCAGTAGCCGTTGATGGCGGCGATGATGGGCTTGTAGATGGGCATGCGTTTGGTGAACCCGCCGAAGGGCGCCTGGGGACCAGCGGCGAACTGGTTCTCGCCCTGGGACGTGGCGACGAGGTCCATGCCGGTGGAGAATGCCTTGCGACCAGCGCCCGTGAGGACGGCGGCGCGAAGGTTGGTATCGTCGCGGAAATCCTCCCACGCGGCCTGCATTTCGCGGGAAGCGAGGCTGTTGATGGAATTGAGCTGTGGTTCGCGGTTGACGGTGATGAGCGCGACCTGGCCGCGCTTTTCGTACAGGATGGTCTCGAAATCCATGGTTACCCTCCGGGATGGCTCCAGCGATGAGCGTTGAGGATACGTCGGCCCGGAATCGAGACGCGAGTGGCGCTCAGATTACGGAGCGGAAGGTCAAGGCAGACGGAAGTGTGCAGGAGTTTCCGTGCACGCTGATTCACAGGGGAAAGGGCTTCGCGGTGGTGCGATTCGTGATGGCGCGGCCGGGGATGTTCCCGGCGCCTGTGCCGCTCCCGGGAGGCACTGTTTCGGATGGCTGGTTCTGGGAGAACAAGCCCTACAGCCTGTACCGGATGCGCGGGCCAGGGGGCACCATCCTGGCTCACCGGTTGGACGCCGTAGGAGGTGTGGAGATCTCGGAGAGTGTGCTGACGTTCCGCGACCTCGTCCTGGACTGGTGGGTGCTACCAGATGGCAGGGTGCAAGAAGAAGACGCGGACGAACTCGATGCGCTGGTCGCCAGGGGAATCGTTAAAGCCCGCGACTTGGCCCGGGCCGAACGGGCGCGACGAGACGTTCTGAGCCGTTACCGGCACATCATCGACAACGTGGCGGCGACAGAACGGAAGCTTGGGCTGTGGCAGGAATGACGGCTTTACAGGTTGGGGTGGCGACCGAATACTGAGCGCGCCATGTATGCCTTCCTCCGCAAGCAGCTCACCATCTTCCTCGTGGGCTTTGTCGTCGCGTTCGTCGTCTACCTGTTCGTGCGTTTTGATGCGGACAAGGTGTTGCTGGGCGTGGTGATCAGCGCAGTCGTGGGCGTTGGCCTGAACTTTGGTGTGGCGATGCTGGAGCGGCAGTTCCCGGACAAGGGTGACGGCAGCACTCCTCCGAGCCACTAGCGCCGGGACGAAGCAGGGAGAGCCGGGCACACATTGAGTATCGCGGCGAACCCATGGCGGACGCGGTTCGCGGCGCTTCCTGAGCGGCGCCAGGGGCTGCTGGCCGTACTGCTGGCGGCAGGCATGTGGAGCACGGGCGGGCTGTTCATCAAGTGGGTCTCGCTGGATGCGATGGGCGTGACGATGTGGCGCGCGCTGTTCGCCGGGATCACGATGGCGGTGGTGAGCGGCGCCGGCTTCGGCGTGCTGCGGCGGTCCAACCGGTTCGAATGGAGCGTGGCGCTGAGCTACGCGCTGACGCTGCTGTTCTTCGTCCTGGCGACGAAGCTGACCACCGCAGCGAACGCAATTTTCCTGCAGTACACGGCGCCACTTCACACGTTGTGGCTTTCGCGTCTCTTGCTCGACGAGCAGCCACGAAGGATCGACCTCATCTGCCTGGCGACCGCGTTCGGCGGGATGGGTCTGTTTTTCGTGGGGAGGCTGGACGCAGCGGACACGTGGGGCAACCTGGCAGCGCTGGCCTCGGGCCTGGCGTTCGGGCTGTTCTTCACACTCCTGCGGCGGCCCGAATGCGAGGAGGAAACGCGACCGCGAGCGATGGTACTGGGCAGCATGCTGCTGGCTGCGACGGGGCTGGCATGGAATCTCGGGGCGGGCGATGGCGACGTGTTTGTGCCGAGCCCGGGAGACATGGCGGGGCTGCTGTTCCTTGGCGTCGTCCAGATCGGGCTGGCCTACGTCGTGTTCTCGTTCGGGATCGCAAGGGTGCGGGCGCTGGAGGCAGGGCTAATCGGGATGCTGGAGCCGGTGCTGAACCCCGTCTGGGTATTTCTCGCGCTCGGTGAACAACCAGGAATGTGGGCGATTGCGGGCGGGACGATCATCGTGGCCGCCGTGTTGGCGCGGGCGGCGATCAGTGAGCGTGGAGGGCACGGCACTGCGGAGGCTGTCCCCGTTGGATGAGCGGGCGATGGCCGCCACCTATGCGGAGCTGGACCGGATGCACGCATGGCGGGGCTGGCACTGGTGGCCGGACGGAGATCCATTCGAGGTGTGCGTGGGCGCCATCCTCGTGCAGAACACGTCGTGGACGAATGTGGAGCGGGCGCTGGAGCGGTTGCGGGGAGCGAGAGCGCTTGATTTCCCAACGATGGCCAAGCTGGGTTCCGAGGAACTCGAAGAACTGGTGCGGCCGAGCGGACAATACCGGCAGAAGGCGAAGAAGCTCCGAGCACTTATCGAGACGGCGAAGCGGGAAGGCGGATTCGACCACCTCCTGGCACTGGACGCGGTGACGCTCCGAGAGCGGCTGCTGGCGACGTGGGGGATTGGCCCGGAGACAGCCGATTGCATCGTCTGCTACGCGAGCGGGAAGCCAGCGTTGGTGGTGGACGCGTACACCGCACGGTTCTTTACGCGACTTGGGCACGGGCCGGGCGGTTCGGGGTACGACGCGTGGCAGGGTTGGATGCTGGCCAGGCTGCCTACCGAACGGGAGGTGTATGCCCGGCTGCACGCGCTTATCGTCCTGCACTGCAAGCACCTTTGCCGGAAGAGGGCGCCGCAATGCGGGGCGTGCGGATTCCTGGAGACGTGCTCGTTCGGGCGAGCGAAAGGGGAAGGAGCCGGCGCAAGCGATGACTGAAGTTTCGGCCAACCGCATGGCGGACATCGAAATCGTGGCGGAGCGCTTCGCGCTTGGCGATGTCCTGGCTGTTGCAGCCGTGGCGGAGTCGGTACTAAACGAGAATTACCGCGTGGCGACATCGAACGGGACGTGGTTCGCGCGGTTCATCCAGAAGAAACGGACGTGGGCGATTGTGGAGGCTGAGCACAGGGCGCTCGTCCACGTGCATGAGCAAGGCGTCCCGGTGGCGTTGGCACGCGAGATGCCCGGCGGAGGCACGGTGACGAGCGTCGGAGGGACGTTGGCGACCGTGTTCCCGTGGATCGCGGGCCGGACGGCCCGTCGGGGTGCGATCTCGGCAAGCGAAGCGTGGGCTATTGGGGACGCGCATGGGCGGACGGTCCAGGCGTTGGCGGCGTATCACGACGACGTGCTACAGGGCCGGGGCCGCGGCGAGACGGAGTGGGACACGAACCGGTCGATCGGCGAGTTGAGCCGTGTGGATGACGTGATCCGTTACTTCCCCTCGCCTCCGGATGACCAGGCGGCCGCGCAGCGGGCACTGCGGGTTCAGCTTGCGCTGTTGGAGTCGGACGAACCTCGGCCGACTTCGGACTTCGCATCGATGCCTGTGCAGATCGAGCACGGGGACTTTCACGAGCGGAACGTGATCCTTGGCGACGACGGCCGGGTCGCTGCCATTGTGGACTGGGAACGAGTTCGCGTGCTGCCGAGGGCGTTTCAGCTGGTGCGTGCGCTGGACTTCACCGGGTTGTTGGCAAGCGGGCCGTTTGACGAATACGTCCGCAGTTACTGCGAGCACGTCCGGTTGCAGCCGGGCGAGGGGACGATGGCGATGGAGCAGTGGTGGCAGTCGGTGATCCACAGCACGTGGACGTTCACCGAGGTATTCATCCGGGGGAACGAGCCGGTGCGGCGGTTTGTGCCAGAGATTGGCCCGCGACTGGAACGGCTGAGGGATCCTTCTTTCCGGCGCCTGGTCGCCGAGACGATCGAGCGGCACGCCCGGGCGAACGCCCCAGGGGGCATCGACTAAACATACTGGCGGTCACCGGCGCGAGCGCTCATGCCGCGGAAGCGGAAGGTGGCTTAGTCTCAGCGTATGAAGCTAGGGATTATCGGCCTCGCGCGCGCGGGCAAGACGACAGTGTTCAACGCCGTAACGCGCGGGACGGCGCAGGTCGGGACGTACAGCAGCGGCACGCAGCCGAACATGGGCGTGGTCATGGTGCCGGACGAGCGCGTCGACCGCCTGGCGGAGATTTACCACCCAAAGAAGGTGACGTACGCGACGATCCAGTACGTGGACTTTCCGGCAGCCGGCGAGTCGTTCGGCAAGGGAGAGGGCCCAGGTGGGAAGTTTCTGAACGAGCTGGCGCGGCTGGACGGGCTCATCCACGTCGTGCGGGCATTCGAAGACGAGGCAGTGCCGCACCCGGAAGTGAAGGTGGACGCGGAGCGGGACATCGCGACGATGGACCTGGAGCTGACGTTCGCGGACGCGGCGCAGATTGAGAAGCGGGTCGCCCGGTTGGATTCGGAGATTCGATCGATGAAGGCGGGGGAGCGGGAGGGACCCCAGCGGCTCCGCGAACTGCTCGGCCGGATCAAGACCGGCCTGGAGGCGGATACGCCGGTGCGGGCGCAGACGATCAGCGAAGACGAATGGCGATTGCTAGAGGGGACGCAGTTCCTGACGGCGCTGCCGATGCTGGTGCTGGTGAACATCGGCGAGGAAGACCTCGGACGGCGGGAGGATCTCGAAAAGACCTACCGGGAACGGTTTGCGGGTCCGAACCGCGAAGTTGCGGTGTTCGCGGGCAAGTTCGAGATGGACCTGAACGAGCTGGACGCAGAAGAGGCGGCGGAGTTTAGGGAAGCGGCGGGCGTGACAGAGAGCGGGATGGCGAACGCGATCCGGCTGAGCTATGCGCTGCTCGGGCAGATGAGCTTCCTGACGGCCGGGCCGGACGAATGCCGGGCGTGGACGGTGCGCATGGGGGCAACTGCACCTGAGGCGGCCGGCAAGATCCACAGCGACCTGCAGCGAGGGTTCATCCGGGCGGAGGTAGTGCGGTTCGAGGACATGGTGGCGGCCGGGAGTGAAGCGGAGGCGAAGAAGCGCGGGGCTCTACGCACGGAAGGGAAGCAATACGTCGTGCAGGACGGGGACATCCTCAACATCCTGTTCAACGTGTAGGGGGCAATCAGGCGAAGAGGGAACGCGGGAGGGCGCCTTCGAGTTCGAGGAGCTGGCGCTTCATTTCGAGTCCGCCGCCATAGCCAACAAGCGAACCATCGGCGCCGATAATGCGGTGGCAGGGGAGCCAGAGCGGAACGGGATTCGCGCCATTGATGGAACCGACAGGGCGGGCTTTGCCGGGGGCGCCAACTTCGTTCGCAAGCCAGCCGTAGCTACGGGTTTCGCCGAAGGGTACACGCCGAAGGGCGAGCCAGACCCTCGCCTGGAATGCTGTGCATGGCGGCAGGTCCACGGGGTATTCGTCGAGGAGCGGGCCCTCGCCGCGGGCGTACCCGGTGAGGAGTTCAGCGATTTGCCCGAACCGTGAGCCCGTCTCGGGCGTACCGGCGCCGGCAGCACGCAGTTCCGCTTCGCAGGATTCGCGCGAGGCATGGAACAGCGTGGCGTGGCGTATGCCTGCCGCGCTGAGGGCGACGCCGGCCCACCCGAGTGCGGTTTCGACGACGACAGCCGTAAGCGATTGCGCGGTCATGGGGCCATTCTCCGATGCCGATGCGACAGTGGCTGTCGCGTCAGCGGGCCTTCCGGCCGGGGAGGCGAACCTTGGGGGCGAGCTTGAGAAGGGAGTTGCGAAGGCCGCGGTAGGCTTCGTCAGTGCCTTCGGGGGAGGTTGGGGGCGCGGTGTCAGGGCGGCCATAGCGGGCGTGCTGGAAGGCGTTGGCCAACGTCGACGCCTGTTCCTCCTGGGAGGCGGCGGGGCCGACACGGCGAGCCCACTCGCGAGGGGTTTCGGCCTCGTCCCCACCGAGCTTTGCCCAGCCCGCGAGACGCTGCACGCGAGCCCACATCCGCGCCGGCCCTTCGAGACCGGAGAGCCCCCAATTCCAGGTGAGGCGGCCAGCGAACACGATCGCAACAAGCGCGACCAGGGTGCCGAGCAGCGAGTAGATGAGGACCCACGGGGGATCGTTGTGTTCGGTGACCTCGGCGTTCAGTGCGTCGGCCGTTTCGGAGACGCCGGACTCGAAGCCGCCGATTTCGGCGAAGAGTTCGTCGAGGTTGGGCTCGGTCGCGATTCCGCCCTCAAGAAGACCGCTGCCGCTGAGTCCCCCGCCACCACCGGCGGCACGGTCGGGTGTGGGATTGAACGGCACCCATCCGTATTGCGGGAAGAAGACTTCGACCCACGAGTAGGCATCGTTCTTGCGGACGATGTACGTGGTCTCACTCCCGTCGGCCGGATCGAGGGCATAGCCGACTGCAACGCGGGCGGGGATGCCGAGCGAGCGAAGCATGACAGTCATCGCCGAGGACGAGTAATCGAAATAGCCTGCCTTGAGGTCGAAGAGGAAGTAGTCGACGGAGTCACGGTTGTGCGGCGCGGCTGGGACAGTGGTGTCGTAGGGGAATTCTCGGAGATAGGCCTCGACACGGGAAGCAGCTTCGTAGGGTGACGCCGAGCCGGCGGCGACGCGGATGGCTTCCTCACCAACGCGTTCGGGGATGTCGGACGGGAGCTGGAGGTAACGCTGCGTCACCCAATCGGGGTAGGCGATGCCCGCGGATGCCAGCTCGGCGGGTGTGGCGACGCTGACGGAACCGAGGGAGTTGTATGTGTCCCCCTCGCGAAGGCCGCGAGTGGCTGCGAGTTGCTCGATATCGCCGAGGAATCCGTCGGGCGAGTAGGCATTGCTGGTTTCGTTGGTACCGAGGGGGACGCCCGCCGAAAGAATGGCGCGGTCGGGATCGAGGGCGGTGACCTGGATGACGATGCCGACGCGGGACTTGTACTCGGCGGCCTCCGGCGAGGCGGCGAGGTCGCCACCCTCGACGCGCGTCTTCTGCCGGTCGCTCGATTTCCATCCGGCGCCGGTGTACTCGTCGTAGCTTGTCCCACGGATGAGGCCGGGCTCGGGAGCTTTGACCTCGTAGAGTCGCCTGGTGCCGAGGCTGATGTCCCCGCGGATAGGGAGGAAGTCGCCGAAGTCGTGCAGGCGGTTGGCGCTCTTGCCGGAAATGTTGTGGAAGAGGCGGTCGAATGCACCGGAGCGGCCGGTGAAGGGCGCTGTGACGGCGTCGTAGGCGTTGGCGACGGCGCTGGCCTTGTTGGCCTCCGGGAGCATCCAGGCGGTGGCGACGACGGCGAGGAGCATGGCGAGGGTTAGCTGGCCGGCATCCAGGCTGATGAACTCGGGGTAATCGACGCGGTCGCGCCGCCAGCCGCGCTGAAGCCGCTGGAGGTGGGAGCGAGCGATGAGGAACATGGCGCCGAAGAGGAAGACGAGGAGGGCGGCGGTGGGCTCGCCTTTCTGGAGCGAGACGTTGGCGAGGAGGACCACACCGCCGGGGAGAATTGCCAGCCAGGGGTTGTTCCAACGGTAGATGACGTAGGTGGCGAGGTAAGCGGCGAGGAAGGAGACAGCCTGGACGATGGTTACGAACGGAAGCCGGTCGTTACTGATCTCGTTGGCGCGGACCACGTGCCACCAATCGACGAGGCGCAGGCGGCTATCGGCGAGGCGGTCGGCGACGTTGGCGCCGTCGGCGTATTGCTGGGTCATGAAGGCGACGACTGCCACGCCAAGGGCGAGCGCGGCCAGATGGACGACGGGGGAAGGGAAGCGGACGCGAGCGGCGACGAGGCCGATGACGAGGCCGCTGACCATCGTGGGGACGACGGCGGGCATGCCCGGTACCCAGCGGGCCTGCTGGATGGAGACGGCGATGGCGATGAAGGTGACGAGCGCAGCGGCGAAGGTGAGCCAGTCCTCCCAGCTCATGAGCCAGCGGGGCGCGTTGATGGCCGCGTTGACGCGCCGGGAAGCGGTGCTTTGGAGCGTTGGGCTCATGCCTGCCATGACATCACTCCGGAAACTGTAGGGCTGAGTGCGAGACTGAGGTCGTCGCCACGGCGGACCACGTAGGTGAGGATGTCGCTCGCGGTGAGTTCGCCAAAGAGGACGAGGGGACTGGCGGCGGCCGGCGAGAAGCTGCTGGGGTCGACCAACACGACGGCGGCGCGAACCCCGCGCTGGGTGAGGGACTGGATAGGCGTGAGCCAGTGGTCTTCGGACGAGGCTGTGATGACGACGAGCGTGGTATGGCGTCCAAAGCGGCGCTGCTCTTCGAGAAGGAGGTTCCCGAGGGCGGCGTCGCCGACGGCGCTGGCCATGGCGAGGGATTCGAGGATGCGTGTCATCTGGTTCTGACCGCGTTCGGGTTCGAGAACGCGGAGGCTGCGGCCGAAGGAGATGAGGCCGACGGAACGGTTCTGGGTGAGGTAGTGGCGGGCGATGCTGGCGGCGGCGCGGACGGCGTACTCCTCCGTGCTCTCGTCGCCTTCGCCGTGATGAACGCGGCGCTCCAGGTCCAGGACGATGAAGATGTCGCTCGCGGGGTCAAGCTCGAAGGTCTTGACCATCATCTTTCCGGAGCGAGCGGTGGACCGCCAATGGATTCGGTTGAAGGCGTCGCCCGGGGCGTATTCGCGGATTCCGGATGCATTAGGGGTGACGTAGTGGGTGCGGCGGCGGAAGCGGCCCTCGCCGGGCAAGTTCGCGGGCGGCGCTTCGAAGTGGGGCAAGTCGACGACGGGGGGATAGACGAGGATCTGCTGCGCCTCGCCGAAGGTGCGACGGCGGCGGAAGAATCCGAACGGGTCGGTGGCGGTTACGGTGAGCGGGCCCCATTCAAAGAGGCCACGGCGGAGGAGCTTTGTTTCGACGATCCAGCTTCGATTGCGGCGTGGCGGGACAACGATGACGCGGCGCGAACGGTGTCCGGGCATGTCGCTGGGGTCTTCGACTTCGACCCAGAGTTTTGGGAGCCAGAAGCTGTTGCGGACCTCGATGATCTCCTGGGCTTCCTGGCCGACCTGGCCGCGATCTGTCTTGCGCTCGACCGCGACGTCGAGGTGGCGGGTGTTGTACCAGGCGACGAGGAAGGCGGCGGGAATCGAGAGGGCAAAGAGGTAGGAGACGCGGAAGAGCACCCAGAAGCCGGTGCCGAACGCCACGAACGCCGCGACGAGCAGCATGATGACGACAAGCGTCAGGGTGCGGTGCTCGGGATGGAAAGCCGTCCGGATGAGCGTCCGCATCAGGCGGGTCTCAGGCGCGCGCCCGTGCGCCGGGCACGGGGACGCGGGCGAGGCAGGCGCCGATGACATCGGCCACGGTGCTGCCCTTCACCTTGGCACCGGGGCTGAGGATAACGCGATGGCCGAGCGTAACGAATGCGAGTTCTTTGACGTCGTCCGGTGTGACGAAATCCCGGCCATCCAGGAGAGCGCGCGCCTGGGAGGTGCGGAAGAGTGCGAGGGATCCGCGTGGGCTCGCGCCGAGGTAGACGGCTTCATGTTCACGCGTGGCCGTGGCAAGTTCGACGATGTACTGCTTGATGAGGGGGTCGACGTAGATTTCCTTGACGGCGTTTTGAAGCTGAAGGATCTCGCTGGCTTCGGTGACCTGCCCAATCGTATCGACCGGGTGCCTGGTCTGCTGCGCATCGAGGACGAGGATCTCGTCGGTCCGGGATGGGTAGCCGAGGTGGATACGGATAAGGAAGCGGTCGAGTTGCGCTTCAGGGAGTGGGAAGGTGCCCTCGTACTCGATCGGGTTTTGAGTGGCCATGACGAGGAAGGGCTGAGGGCAGCGGTGGGTGACTCCATCGACGGTGGTCTGCCGCTCTTCCATTGCTTCGAGGAGAGCTGACTGTGTCTTGGGTGTCGCACGGTTGATCTCGTCGGCGAGAACGACCTGGGAGAGGATGGGCCCTGCGCGAAACTCGAAGTCGCCCGACTTTTGGTTATAGATGGACACACCGGTGACGTCGCTGGGAAGCAGGTCTGGCGTGAACTGGATACGACGGAAGGAGCAGCCGGTGGAGACGGCGATGGCGCGGGCGAGCATGGTCTTACCGACGCCGGGCACGTCTTCGATAAGCATGTGACCACCGCAAAGGAGCGCGGTGACGGCGAGCCGGAGCTCTCGGTCCTTGCCGATGATCACCTTCTCGATGTTTTCGATGATTCGCTCGGCAACGATCTTGGGGTCTTCCAAGGCGCACTCCAGAGGCTGTGTGAACCGGGCGGTAGAGCACACGCCACAGTGGGCGGATTATAGCAAGCATCGATATCGGCGCGGTTAAGCCGACCGGCGCTGCTCTGTGGCCCTGCCGTGGGGCCGCGAGCCGCCGTTGTTAGCGATGAGGAGGGGCACAGGGGCATGACGATGAAGGGCCTGATCCTTGCCGGGGGCAAGGGCACCCGCCTCTATCCTCTGACGTATACGCGGGCGAAGCAGCTGATTCCGGTTGCGAACGAGCCTGTCCTGTTCCGGGTGATCCGCGCGATCCGGGATGCAGGGATACGCGAGATCGGCGTGGTGGTCGGCGAGACGGCGGACGAAATCAAGGCTGCGGCAGGCGATGGATCCCGGTGGGGCGTTGAACTGACGTACATTCGGCAGAGTGCTCCGCTCGGGCTCGCGCACGCAGTACAGGAGTCGCTGCCGTTCCTTGGCGACGATCGGTTCGTGATGTTCCTCGGTGACAATGTGCTCCAGGGGGGGATCGCACCGCTGATCCAGGCGTTCGCGGAGAGCGACTGGAACAGCCAGATCGTGTTGAAGGAAGTTGCGGACCCGCGACAGTTCGGGGTGGCGGAGTTGGGCGCGCATGGACGCATTGAGCGGCTGGTCGAAAAGCCTGCTGAACCACAATCCAACCTGGCGCTGGTTGGCATCTACATGTTCGACCATTCGATCGCGGAGGCCGTCCGGAGCATCGAACCCTCGTCGCGAGGGGAGTTGGAGATCACGGACGCAATTCAATGGCTGATTGACCACGGGAAGTCGGTGCATCCTTATCTCCACGAGGGGTGGTGGATCGACACCGGCAAGCCGATGGACTTGCTCACCGCGAACGACCATGTCCTGGGAGAGGTCGAGCCGGCCGTCCACGGGTGCGTAAGTGCGGACAGCCGCATTGAGGGGCTCGTACGGATCGATGCCGGGGCCGAGATCATCAACAGCGTGGTCATCGGGCCGGCCATCATTGGCGAGCGGGCGCGGATCGTGAATTCGCGGATCGGGCCGGGAACGTCGATCTATCACGATGTCCGGGTGATCAACAGCCAGGTCGAGCACGCAATCGTGCTGGAGCGATCGGAGATCCTGGATGTGCCGGCCTGCATCCGCGATTCGATCATCGGGCGGTCGGCGCTGGTGACGACCCGAGACGAGCAGTCGCCGATAGAAGACGGACGGTCACTCAGCCTGGAACTTGGCGACTATTCGCGGGTATTCCTGAACCGCGCCGCATTTCGCGAATGAGGCAACTGCTGGTCACCGGGGGCGCTGGCTTCATCGGATCGAACTTCGTCCGGCAGGTAATGGAAGAGCGGCCGGACTGGAGCGTGCTGGTCCTGGATAAGCTGACCTACGCCGGGCGGGAGGAGAACCTCGCCGGGCTGGAAGGATCTGGGGACCGGTTCCGATTTTTCCGGGGCGATGTCTGCGATGAACGCGCGGTAGGCGAATGCATCCGCGATGGAGCCATCGACACGGTCGTGCACTTCGCGGCCGAGAGCCACGTTGATCAGTCGATCGCGAGCCCGTACGTGTTCACGGAGGCGAATGTCCTCGGGACGCAGGTGCTGCTGGAGGCGGCGCGAGCGGCGAAGGTCGAGCGGTTTCACTATGTGGGGACCGACGAAGTGTACGGGCACGTGGCTGCGCCCCAGCGCTCCCTCGAGGGCGACGCGTTCGCGCCGAGGAGTCCGTATGCGGCGACCAAGGCGGCAGCTGAGCACCTGGTAAGCGCCTACGGCGTGACGTTCGGCCTGCCGGTGACGATCACGCGGGGTTCGAACACGATTGGACCGCGCCAGTTCCCGGAAAAAGCGGCCTCGCTGTTCATCACGAATGCCATCGATGGTCAGCCGTTGCCGATCTACGGCGACGGTCTCCAGGTGCGGGACTACATGCACGTGGACGACCACTGCGCGGCGATCCTTGCGGTGCTGGAGAACGGTCAGGTAGGCGAGGCTTACAACGTCGGGACCGGCGTGGAGACGGCAAACATCAAGATGGCGCGGACGGTGCTTCGGGCACTGGAGCGGCCAGAGTCGCTCATCCGGCACGTCGCTGACCGGGCCGGGCACGACCGCCGGTATGCGCTGGAGACGAGCAAACTGCGAGCGCTCGGATGGGCGCCGCGAATGGACTTTGGCGGGGCTATCGCGGCGACGGTGGAATGGTACGTGGACAACGAAGCCTGGTGGCGGCCGATCAAGAGCGGCGAGTTCCGCCAGTGGTACGAGCAGCAGTACCGCGAGCGCCTGGCGGCCGGAGACACGACGGGAGGTTAACCGGCCTGAGGCCGGCTAGTGATGGCTGAGAGCACGAGCGAGACGATCGCGGTAGATGCTTCTTCCTGGGAGAAGCTGGCGCGGAGGTCAAGGTAGAGCGGGAAGTGCGCCTCCAGGTATGCGCTGAGGATGGCGACTGGGATGTCGTTACGAAACGTGCTGCTGGCAATGCCCTGCTCGAGTGCCTTGCGGAGGAGGATCCGGGGATCGCCTTCGAACTCTCCGATTGGAGCAACCGATTTCAGCGCGAGGAGCAATGGTCCTTCGCTTTCTGCGTAAGAGAGCGCGACTCGGAGCATGGAGGCAATGGAGGATGCGGGAGCGGCGAGGTCATAGCTGCCCACGAGTCGCTCCTGCACTTCGGCCATGACCGACTGCACGATCGCCGCGAGAAGGTCGTCCTTGGTGGCGAAGTTCCGGTAGACAGTGCCGACGCCGACCCCGGCGCGGTCCGCGATTTCCTTGATGTCGGCGCCGGGTCCGCGCTCCCGGAAGACAGCCCGGGCGGCCAGGATGAGCCGATGGCGGTTGGCCTGGGCGTCGCTGCGGGTGGAGGGGTTTGTGCTCACTGCCTATGAACCTATCGGGTATCTCACGACTTTGGACCGTTGACCGTTTCCGGCGAGGGCTGCACGCTCGTAAGCGGAACATAGATTCCGTTTACGAGCGAGAGGTATCGATGTCGCAGAAGATCGTTCGACCACAGTCCGGCCTCGAACGGTGGGCCAGGTTTGCCCACCGGCGCCGCTGGCTGGTGATCCTGGGCTGGCTCGTTGGATTCGGGTGTCTCGTGGCGCTGGCCGTCGTGTTTGGCGCGCCGTTTCAGAGCAACTTCACCCTCCCGGGTTCGGAATCCCAACGCGGGATCGACCTGCTGGAAGAGCGGTTCCCGCAGCGAGCAGGGGACCTTTCGGACCTCGTGTTCGAGGCTGCCACGGGGTTCGACGACCCGGCAGTGAAGGCGCAGATAACGGCGCTGGTCGACGAGATAGCGAAGGTGCCGAGCGTGGTCGCCGTGGAGTCGCCGTACGACCGCGACGATTACATCAGCGAAAGCGGGACGATCGCGCGTGGTGTTGTGCGATGGGAAGTACAAGCGCCGGACGTACCGGTTGAGAACATCGACGCCTATATCGCGGTCGTGGATGCGGCAAACGCCGAAGGGCTGCGCGTAGAAACCGGCGGGCGAGTGGTGCAGCTCGCCGAGCAGGAAGAGTTCGGGTCCGAAGCTCTCGGGCTGATGGCGGCCGTGTTTATCCTGTTCTTCGCCTTCGGCTCCGTCGTGGCAATGGGCCTGCCGATCGCAGCGGCGCTGTTCGGGATCGGCGTCGGGACGGCCCTGGTGACGCTACTGGCAAACGTGATGGGTTTCCCGGACTTCACGGCGCAGTTCGCCGCGATGATTGGTATCGGCGTGGGTATCGATTACAGCCTGCTGGTGGTGACGCGCTTCCGGGAGGGGCTCCACCGGGGCAATTCTGTCGAAGACGCGGTGGCGATTGCGGTGGCGACGGCCGGGCGGTCAGTGGTGTTCGCGGGCACCGTTGTTGCGATCGCCTTTCTCGGGCTGATGGCGATGGGGCTCCCGGCGATCGGGTATCTCGGTGTAGGTTCGGCATTGATCGTGCTGGTGGCTGTGCTGGTCTCGATTACGTTGATGCCGGCGCTTCTTTCGCTCGTGGGTCACCGGGTCGACAGCCTGAAGGTGCCGTTCTTGCACCAGACGGAGGGGGTGGACCGAAACAGCATCTGGTACCGCTGGAGCCGCACGATCCAGCGAAGGCCGCTGCCCTACGCGATCGGGGCGACGGTAGTCCTCTTCACGCTTGCGGCGCCGGTACTGGACTTGCGTCTCGGGTTCACGGACGCGGGGAACAACCCCGAGACGTACCACACGCGGCGGGCATACGACCTGTTGACCGAGGGCTTTGGCCCCGGGTTTAACGGGCCACTGGTGGCGGTGGTTGATAGCGACTCGGGAGGCGTGGCAGAGGCGGCGGAGAAGGTTGCTGAAGCGGCGCGGACGCTCCCTGGCGTGGCCAGCGTCGATGCGCCAATCGTGAACCAGCCTGGAGACACGGCGATTGTGACGATCTATCCGGAGACGAGTCCCCAGGATGTCCGCACGTCGGATGTCGTGCATGCCCTCAGGAATGAAGCGTTGCCGGGAGCGGTCGCGGGCACGGGTGCATCGGTGTCGGTGACGGGGTTCAGCGCGGTAGACATCGACATCCAGGACCGAATCACTTCGCGGATGCCACTTCTCTTCCTTGGGGTGATCGGCCTCAGCTTCCTCTTGCTGATGGCAGTGTTCCGCTCGGTGCTTGTGGCACTGAAGGCGGCGCTTATGAACCTGCTGTCAATCGGGGCGGCGTACGGCGTCATCGTGGCGATATTCCAGTGGGGCTGGGGGGCGAGCGTCCTGGGCGTGGACAAGGGCCCTATCGAGCCGTTCCTGCCGATGATGTTCTTCGCGATCCTGTTCGGGCTCTCGATGGACTACGAGGTGTTCCTGATCAGCCGTATCCGGGAGATCTACTCGCATTCAGGGGACAACGCCACGGCCGTGGCGGAGGGCCTGGCAGCGACGGCGCGCGTGATCAGCGCGGCGGCGGCGATCATGGTCGCGGTGTTCCTTGCGTTCGTGCTCGGAGATAACCGTGTGGTGAAGGTGGTGGGGATCGGGTTGGCGACCGCGATCTTCGTCGATGCCACAGTCGTCCGGCTGATCCTGGTGCCGGCGACGATGGAACTGCTGGGCAAAGCGAACTGGTGGATGCCGGAGTGGCTCGGGAGGATCATGCCGGAGATCCACCTGGAGGCGCCGGAAACGGGGTTCGAGGACGCGCCGAGCCCGGCCGGGGGACAGTAGCCCGGCGCAGACCCAGAGCAAGCAGAAACGAGAGAGCCCTTCACGCTGGGCCGCGTGAGGGGCTCTCTTAGTACCGGCAGTATGGAGCCCTAGCTAGCGGTCGCCGTAGCTGACGGCGAGGCCGGCGCGGGCGTCGGTCTGGATGCCGTATTGAGCGATGGGATAGCGGAGTCCGTTGCGCGCCAATCGCTCCATGCCCGCGATCGCCTTGGGGAGGTAGCGAGGAGGGAGCGCCATGAGCAGTTCGTCGTCGTTGACGGCTCCGTATCGGCGTTCGGCGAAACAGGGGATGGAAAGGCTGGGCTCGCCGGTCTTGAGGGCGCGGCCCCAGGAGTCGGCGCAGGCGGACTCGCCCACGACGCTCCAATCGAACTTCTTGTATCCGGACCACTGGAGGCCGTTGATGAGGATGATCATCTGGCCGGGCGTGGCGTAGATAAGGCAGATGTCCGGGGGATCGAGACGGCCGCCGGCGAGCGGAGACACGGCCATCGCCTGCCAGTTACCGAACTCCGGGAGGTCCATGGCCGCCTGGTGAGCAGCAGAGTCTTCGATCGTCTCGAACCAGACGCCAGCCATGTTCTTACCGGAGAGGAAACGCTCGTCGCGAGGCGAAAGGCCAATGACGGAGCTGCACTGGGTACCGACAAGATCTTCGACGGTGATTCCGACCGTCTGGTTGAGGCGTGCCGCCATCGCGACGATCTGGTCGGTGGTATGGACGGCCGATGGGCGCCTGATTTTCGGAACGGCCTGCATCTCTTCGACGGTAGCGAACATCTTCATGCCGATCGGGGTGGTCTTGAGGCGGAGGACGCGGTTGAGCTGTTCGACCAGGGCGGGCCAGTCGTAGCTGTCCGGCTCCTCAACAGCGATCTCATTCAGTGCAATGGTGTCGGTCATGGCAGGCCTCCGGGGCAAAACTTGATGGGAGCATAGGCGAGACGGGACACGGACGCGATGCCCCGATTCGCGCCGATCGGCTAGGGTTTGGAAGTGGAAACGACGAGCACCAGGGATGGTCAGAGCGCGGGCGCCAGGGGCCTCGACGAATGGGTCCGGCTCTCGCAGTCGCTTGCCGCGCGGTTCTCGGAGCGGGCGGCCGCGCACGACCACGAGGGCAGCTTCCCGTTCGAGAACTTCGAGGAGCTAAAGGATGCGGGGTTCATGCGGCTGACCGTGCCGACGGCGTTTGGCGGGTACGAGGCGTCGATCGAGACGTATCTGCGGGTACAGGAAGAACTGGCACGAGGGGACGGGTCGACAGCGCTGGCGTTCATGATGCACGCCAAGCTTTTCGGCCAGCAGCGGGATGGCCCGGCCTACCCGGAGCGGTGGTTCACGGAGTTCTGCCGGGGCGCCGTGGAGCACGGATGGACGTGCAACACGGTGGCGACCGAGGAGGGGCTCGGAAGCCCGGCGGGCGGGGGACTCCCAGACACGGTCGCTGTCGAGCGGGACGGAGGCTGGGTGATCGATGGGCGCAAGACGTTCACGACCATGGCGCCACTGCTGCACTACTTCATCGTGCTCGCGCGGGTGGATGGGGCGGTCGGGGACCCGCCAGACCTGGCTAACTTCGTCGTGTATCGCGATGACCCGGGCGTACGGATCGAGGACACGTGGAACAGCCTGGGGATGCGGGCGACCGGGAGCCACGACATGGTGCTCGAACAGGTGCGGCTGCCGGCGGAACGGCTCGCGACGAGGCGGACGGTGGGGAGCGCTGACGCGCGCGGGGCGGCTGGGACGGCGTGGTTTGCGCTGGGCGTCTCAGCGACGACGATCGGCGTCGCACAGGCAGCGCTGGATTACGCGGCGGCATTCGCGAGGGAACGCACACCCAACAGCCAGCGGACGATCATGGAATATCCGGGCGTGCGGAGCCGTATCGGCCATGCGCAGCTGTTGCTTATTCGCAGCCGGGCGATGGTGTTCGACGCTGCGCGGGCATGGGAGCAGCGCGCCGACGGACAAGCGAGAACCGATGTTACGGACCGGATCGTCGCGGCAAAGGCCGACACGCTGAACAACTGCATCGAGGCAGTGGACCTGTGCATGCGGGTTGTCGGCGGGGTGAGCCTACAGAAGCGGCGGCCGATCGAGCGGTACTACCGGGACGTGCGGGCCGGGCTGCACAACCCTCCGATCGAAGACCGCGCGATCGAACAGCTTGCGAGGTCGGTCCTGGCGGAGCCTCGGGAACCTACCCGCGCTGCGGAATAGGCCGGGCGAGAAGACTACCTCGGCGCCTGGAGCTTCAGCGGGTCGAACGATTGGCCCGTGACGATGACGATGTCGGGCTCAGTAGCGGTCGTCCGAAGGCGCACTGAGATGGCTGTGTGCGGGATGCCGAGCCAGTCGGCAATGTCTTCGGCCATCGGGCGGCGGTTTTCCGTGAAGAGAAGGATTGTGGACGCCGGCTGGACAGCGACATCGGGGCCGAGCCGGACGATGGGAAGGTACTGATCGAAACGGAGATACTGTGCGAGCGTTTCAGCGTCGTCGATGCCCGACGGTCCGGCGCCGTTCTGAACCTCGACAGTTGACTTTGCGTAACGCGACTTGGTGAACGCCTGGTTTATCCAATACTGCACGTTCTCGCGATTCCAATCGAGGAGTGCTGCGCCGGTCGAGGCGGTGTAGGGAAGCATCGTGTCCACGCCGTTCACGGGGTCGCCGACCGAATAAAGGTTGATGGTGCCGCCGGTTGCCTTGAGGAGCGGGAGGTAGCTGATCATATCTGCCAACGGAATATCGTGGTGGACTATGGTGCTGTAGGAGTCCCAGAGGTCAGTCGGGGCGGCGTCGAGGATCTTTCGCGAAAAGACGGCCGAGAGCGCAGCCTGCAAGACGAGCTGCTGGCGCTTCACGCGGTAGAGGTCGCTGTCGTTGCGGAAGCGGCCGAAGGCGACGGCGCGGTATCCGTCGAGTTCGTTGAGACCGGGCGCGAAGGTCTCGTAGTGAGGGTTGGTATAGTCGTCGTCGGTGTAATACCAGTCGTAGACGGCGAGCTCTTCCGGGATATCCACGGTGACGCCACCGACCGTGTTGATGAGTTTTTCGACGCCCTTGAAATCCATCCAGATCCAGTTGTCGATTTCGATGCCGAAGTTGGCCTCGATATCGTCGGCCAGGTGTTGGGCGCCCGCCGCAATCGAGTGATTGGAATTCTGGAAGCCAACACCGTAGGAGGTGTTGATACGATCCTGGTAGACAAACCCTGACGGATCTTTGATGTCGATGACCATATCGCGCGGGAAGCTGAGGGCGCTGATGGTCTTGGAAACCGGGTCCATAGTGAGGACCATCAGGGTGTCGGTGTTGTAGCCGGCGGCGTCGTCGGGCTGGTCAGGACGTTTATCGACGCCGATGACGAGAAGGTTGATACGGCGGTTGAAGGAGCTGTTTTCGCCCGGCGCGGCGGGACGAACGGGATCCGGGATGAGCGAGGCGACGTTGGAAACGACGGGAAGGGCCTGGAACTCCTGCCCGCGGGCAAGTTCCGGTGTGATGCGAGTGAGTGCTGTGAGCGCCATGTAGAAGGTGGCGATGCCGAACACGATGACAGAGCAGGCGAAGAGCGCCCGCTGGCGCCGTCCGGCCAGGGCGGCGGAGGGATGCAAGGCGTGGCTTGCGCGAAGTGCAGTTGGGGTGGAACGCGACTCAGCGCGGCTGACCATGGAAAACGAAGCTATCCAGCGGCGGCCGCTGCGTCAACGAACAGGGCAAGAGTGCGGGGGGCGTTCGCGGATAGTTTACGTTTCGGGCCGGGACGGAACCGGTCGTCGTCGCGTAGCGTTGGAAAGGCCATGGTGAGTGTCCAGGGCAGAACGGGTGGCTCGCTCCCGGGTTTTGCGAGGAGCAGTGCGACCACGGTGGTTGCCGTAGCCCTGCTGTCGCTTGTGCTCTCCGCGTGTGCGCGGGAGGGAAGCGACCCGGGAACGCCGACTCCAACGGTGAGCCCCTCCGGCAGCGCGGGCACGACGGCGACGCCCCGTCCGGCATTCACGCCGACGCCCACTGTGACGAGTGTACCCACCGCCACACCAACGGCGACGCCGACTGCGCCAGCGGCCGAGGGCTGGGACGCGTTCGAGGCGAGTTTACGGTCGACGGTGGATGCATACGGCATACCGGGACGGTACGCGGTGGCTGTGACGGACCTGCAGACCGGCTACACGGTTTCCGCCAATGGGGATCAGCCGCAGCTGACCGGATGTATCGTGAACTTCTTCGTCCTGCTCTCGGCGCTGCTGGACGTCCGGGACGGGCTGTATGGCGCGGAAATCGTGGACGATCTCATCGCGGCAACTATCTGGAGCAGCAACGCGCAGACGGCGTTCACCCTGTACGAGATCACGGGGCTCGGCAGCGTGCAGGCGGGCGTTGAGAAGGTACAGACCGTGATCGAGGGCCTGGGGTTAGAGGCGACGACGCTCGACCACCCACCGGCGTTTGGAGGAGCGGAGGACCTAACCTACGAAGTCGACGCGGAGGATGGCGATGGGGCGCTGTTGGAGGGCACAGGCGACGGAAACAATTGGACGACGGCACTCGACGCGAACGCGGCCCTACGGGCGCTTTACGAGGGGAAGGCCATCGAGGAGCCGTGGCGCAGCCAGCTCCTGGAGCAAATGACGCAGGTGAAAGACGGCCTCAACTACCTCGTCGCATGGGTGCCGTATGGGACGGTGAGCCACAAGAACGGGTTCTTCCCGAACACGGACACGACGTGGGTCGACAACGACTTCGGAATCGTCCAGGTGGAGCGGGATGGCAAGCAGTGGGCGTACGCGATTTCGTTCTTCAGTGACTCTGTGCCGTACAAGTACGGCGACATCCCGCTTGGGCAGGCGCTGTCCTCGCTGGCGTTCGAGTATTTCGAGGCGACCTACGGTCCGTGAGCCGCTAGCCCATGCCGAGTTCTTCGAGACGGTCGTCGTCTATCCCGAAGTAGTGACCCAACTCGTGGAGGACCGTGCGGCGTACCTGCTCGCGGATCTCATCGTCGCCTGAGCACATACCTTCGATCGGCTCCTGGTAGATGGAGATGCGGTCTGGAAGGACGAGGTTGTAGTACTCACCGCGCTCGGTGAGGGGGATGCCGTGGTAGAGGCCGAGGAGCGTTTCCCGAGAAGAAATCCCGGCGAGGCGGCGGTCGGCCAGCGAAGGGCGGCGTTCGACCACGATGTCGACGTTCTGGACGCGGTTGAGGAGTGCGCGAGGCAGGGTGGCGACCGCTTCACGGACGAGGCGGCGGAAGCGTGCGCGTTCCAGCTGGCTTACCTCCGGCGGGCGGAGGCGCTCCAAAGAGTCTTGTAGCCTTCGCCGGCGATGGCATCGATGGTGGCACAGCGCTCGAGCCGGACCAGTTCTTCAATAGCGGAGGCGGCCTCCGCTGAGGCATCAGGGTGGCCGGATTCCCGGAGCCGCGCATTGACCTCGGCCCAGACGTCGCTGGCAGCCAAAGAGCGGGCGAACCGTGGCCACCAGAGCGCGACGATGCGTTCGGGCAGGGCGAACCGCGGCCTCAGCCGGCGCAGGTCCTTGTAGCGCTCTTGAACGGAGGAGACGGGACGGACAACGCGGACCAGCGGGCGTTCGTTTTCGGCGGTACGGAAATCGAGGAGCAGTCGTTGTCCTACGGCAACAAAACGAAGCACGACCACGTCGGAAGAGCGGATGGTCGCGGCGATGTCGTCAGCGTCAATCGTGTAGTCGTTATCCACCAGTAAGGGATGGTAACGGCGGGGGCCCTGCTGGGCCAGCACCGAGGTGATGGTACAATCCGGCGCGCGACGTTCGGCATTGGGAGGCCGCATTGTCCCTGCAGCTGGCCGTAACCCGTGCCGGAACGGTGGATGAGTACGAGGTAGACGGGCCGGTCTATGTGGGCCGGGCAACGGACAACCATGTCGTGCTTGATGGCCCGGCGGTATCCCGCCGGCATGCGCGGTTCGACCGCGTGGGGGACGACGTCCGGATCGCGGACCTCGGAAGCGCCAACGGAACCACCGTCAACGGGCAGGCAATTGATCCACGTGTGATCACGGCGCTGACAGATGGCGACGTGGTATTGATCGGCGGATTCGCCATCCGGGCGGTGGAATCGCGGGCCGGGACGGCGACGGTGGTGCTCGCGCCCGGGTCGCGCAGCACCTCGCCCCAGGACGGGGCCGGACACCCCTGGCTCGAAGTGACGACGCCGGCTGGAATGCTGCGCTACCGGATCGCGGATGACGTGGTCCGCATCGGCCGGTCGAGCGAGAACGAGATGGTGATCCCGGAGCCGGTGGTTTCGAAGCGGCACGCGGTGATCCGGCGAAGCGGCGATACGCATCTTTTTGAGGACCTTGGCAGCGCCAATGGCACCTACCTCGGGGACGAGCGGGTGCGGCTGCGACAGCTCGTGGATGGTGATTCGTTCTCCATCGGTGAGACCGTGGCGATCGTGTTCCGGACGGTGGAGCCGGAGAAGCCGGGGGTGGACGGTGCGGCGGCGGTGATCGCGCCCTCGGACCACGCGCTTGTCGTCGGGCGCGACGCCGACTGCGATATCGTGCTGGACCATCCGGCGATTTCTCGGCGACATGCGCGGCTGGGGCCGCCAGCGGCCGACGGAAGCAGGCTGGTGGAGGACCTCGGGTCGGCGAACGGGACGTTCGTGGGCGAGACGCAGGTACTTCCGGGCGTTCCGTTGGCGGCAGCACCGGGAAGCATCGTTCGCGTTGGGCCGCTGACGCTGGAAGTAAAGGCTGGCGGCTGGTTTCGCGACCCGGATGTGGGCCTCGCGTTGACCGGGGCAGTGCTGCGACAGGACGTGGGCAAGGGAGTCTCGCTCCTCCAGGATGTCTCGTTGGAGGTGAATCCGCAGGAGTTCATCGCGATCGTGGGGGCGAGCGGAGCCGGGAAGACGACGCTCCTGAAGGCGCTCGCTGGTCTGAAACGGCCTTCGGGTGGACGCGTGCTGGTGAACGGTACAGACCTGTATGCGCACCGCGAGGCGTTCCGGTCGATGGTCGGATTCGTGCCGCAGGACGACATCCTGCACAAGGAACTGCCTGTCCGGCGGGCCCTGGAATACACCGCTTCGCTGCGGCTGCCCGAGGACACGCCGGCTGAAGAACGGAGGGAGCGGGTGGACGCGGTGCTCCTCGCGTTGGGGTTGACGGACCGGGCGGAGGTGCCGATCGCGAAGCTCAGCGGCGGGCAGCGGAAGCGAGTGTCCATCGGCGCGGAATTGCTGACGCGGCCGGGGCTGTTCTTTCTCGACGAGGCCACGTCCGGGCTGGACCCGGGAACCGAGGGCCAGCTGATGCGCCAGCTGCGGGCGCTGGCTGACGACGGACACACGGTGGTGCTCATCACCCACGCGACCAAGAACGTGATGATGTGCGACAAAGTGGCGTTTCTCGCGAAGGGTGGGCACCTCGCCTTCTACGGCCCGCCGGAGGAGGCGCTGGAGCATTTCGGCGTCGACGATTTTGACGGCATTTACGACCGGCTTGAGGTGGAGATGTCGCCGGAGGAGTGGGCAGCGAGCTTCCGGAACTCGGCGCCGTACGCACTCTACGTAGCCCCGGCGGTCGAGCGCGGCGGTGCTCCTTCGGCGGCCGGAACAGCGACCGAGCGCCGACGCAGTGCCTCATGGATGCGGCAGTTCGGCGTGCTGAGTCAGCGCTACCTCGACATGGTGCGGCGGGATCGCCTGAACCTCGCGATCCTCGGGCTGATTGCCCCGGTGATTGGCCTGATCTTCCTGGTCGCCTGGCCACGCGACGTGCTCGATTTTCAGACGGGCGACCCTTCACGGGCATTCGTGATGGCCTTCCTCGTGTCGCTGTTGCCATTCGTCATCGGTTCGGTTTCCGCGACGCGGGAGATTGTGAAAGAGTCGCCGGTCTACCTGCGAGAGCGAGCGGTGAGCCTGCGGGTGGGGCCGTATGTGGGTTCAAAGGTCGCCGTCGTGGCGATCCTCTCGCTCTGGCACGCGCTGGCGTTGTCGGTGTTCTGGGCGCTGGGGATCGAATTTCCGGACGCGGCTCTCGCGGACTACGCGAAGGTGTACGTGTCGGTGTTCCTGGTGCTGCTCTCTGGCTCCGTGCTCGGGTTGTTGATTTCGGCAATCTCTCCGCGAGAGGAACAGGCAGTGCTCTTCGCGATCGGGCTGATCATCGTGCAGATCGTGTTTTCGGGCGGGATCCTTCCGCTGGGCGATACGGGCGTGGCGGGCAAAGTGCTGGGGTCGGCAACGAGCACGAACTGGGGTTTCCGGGCAGTGCTGGCTTCAACCGGGATCGACGGTTCGGGTTGCGAAGGAGAGGTGCTTGACCAGTGTGCGCTCCCCGGTTTCGGGGCATTCGACACGGAGGAGAAGCGCCAGGTGGCGGTGAAGCCGATCGAAGATCGGTACGGCGACGTGTGGGACCCGGACCTCGCCGTGGCGTGGGGGGCGATGCTGACGATCATCGTGATCGCGGTTGGCGCGATTTATGTTGCGCAGAGGCGAAAGGACCCAGGTTAAGGGCTTTCGACTTCCGGCCGGCGGCTCGCGTTGTGCATACCGTCATGGGCCGGGCTACCCGCGCTTCGCGGGACTGAGTTCGCTCGGGGGCAGTACGCGGGCTTGAACCGGATGCACGGGCTGGGGAGCTGACGGCAAGACGGCACACCGACGCTGGCCATATCACTGAACAGTATCTTTACCATAGGGGAGGAAGGAGGCCTTGGGCCGCTGGCAGGCTCGATGCATGCGTGAACAGCTGCGCCTACCAGAGATCGACCCGCACTGGACGCCCCGCCAGCAGGAGGTGCTGAACCTCCTAGTACGGGGCTACACCAATGGGGAAATCGCCGAGCAGCTGGGCGTCGGACTCGAAGGGGCGAAGTTCCACGTTTCGGAAATCCTCAGCAAGTTGCAGGTACAGAGCCGGGAAGAGGCGGCCGAGTACTGGCGCTACCGCAACGGCCTGCGGATGCGGTTCTCACGCATTGGCGGCGGGATTTTCGGCGGCGCGGACCTAAAGTGGGTCGCCGCTGGAACTGCCGTGATCGCGGCCGGGGCGGTAGCAGCTTTGATCCTGGTCGGCTTGCTGGGGGGGGACGACGAGGAACCGCAGGCGGGAGATCCGGGGACTGCGACTGCCACGCCGGGTGCGAGCGGGACGGCCACGACGCCGGATGCGAGCGCGACAGCCGCCACGCCAACGACAGACGCTTCGAGTACGCCTGCGCCGGTACTAACGCCGTTTCCTGAGGTCAGCACGGTTGCACGGGAAAGCGTGAGCCGGGGGGCGACGATCACCGGCGGGTACGGCCTGGTCTTCGGCAATCCGAACACGGGTGGCGTCGAGGTGTGGCTGCTTCCGCAATACCTCGCGCCGGCCGGTGTCTCGCCCGGGGGGCGCTACTTCGTGTTCGAATCGGAATTGATCGATGCGTGGACGGGCACGCGGACGACGTTGGCGATCGAGGGCGAGGTGCGGCTGGCTTCGTTCGCGCCTGACGATTCGGCAGTGGTCGTGCATTCGGACAAAGAGGCTGCACTCTTCCGCAACGATGGTCACCGCCTCGCAGGATTCGCGGCGATCGCCGGAGAATTGGGCGCGGAGGCTGTCTGGTCGAGCGATAGTCGCGGGGTGGCGCTGCGGCGATACAACGCCACCACTTCCCGCACCGAGGTGTTGATCGACGGCATCGAGCGAGAGATTGCTTCCGACGGGATGGCGGACTGGGCGCAATCGGGCCTCAGGCTGGCAGTCACGGGGAACAATCCAGCGATCTACGACTTCGATAGCGGCAGCAGGGTGCCGCTCGAACGGAGCGGAACGTTCCCCTCGTGGTCGCCGGACGACGGATTCCTCGCGGTGGATATTTCCACCGACGGACAGGCGGCGACTTCCGTGATCGACCCGTCAAACGGCAGGGAGATTCTGCGGCTGTATAACCTCGGCGCATGTCTGAACATCGGCTGGGTGACGACAAACGCACTGCCGGGCGGGCCGGAGTCGATGGTCGAGATCCCTTCGGGGGAACTCGTGCCTTATGCGGCGTCGACAACGCCGGCAGCCAGGCTTCCAAGAATCGCAATCTCGCAGTCGGGGTTGGTGGAGTGGCAGTTTCCGGGTGGCACGACGGCTGCTGTCCGGGTTGAGGCAACGTGGGCATACACATTCGCCTGGGTGCGTCGTGACGCAGCTGGCGGGCGATTTCCGCCCGTGCTGTTCCTCGGCAGAGGCGGGCAGGACGCGTGTGGTGGTTCGCCGCTCGACGCTGTTGTGGCCAGGCCGCCGTTCAGCCCAGCGCAGGTCCCTACGCCGACGCCGACACCGGACAAATAAGCACGTCAGACACCGCGGATGGTGTCGCGGAGGGCTTCGCAGACATCGTCGACTTCGGCGCCGGTCATGGACGGGAAGAGGGGAAGGCTGAGGGCGCCGCTGAAGGCGTGTTCGGCGACGGGGAAGGCGCCAGGGCCCCAGGGCCCGAGTTCACGGTAGGCGGTGAAGGTATGGACGGGGATGAAGTGGACCGAGACGCCGATGCCCTTTTCGGCCATGCGCTTCGCGGCTTCGTCGCGTTGGACTGGGGCGGATGCGCGGATGCGGACGGCGAACAGGTGCCACGCCTGCTGGTTAGCGGGGTCGAAGGCGGGGAGCTGAAGGTGTTCGTCGTCACGGAGATTCTCGAAATAGCGCTGGACAGCACGGGTGCGGCCATCGCGGAGCTGGTCGATCTTGCGGAGCTGGTTGCGTCCGAGCGCGGCGGCGAAGTCGGTCATGTTGTCTTTGAAGCCGAGGTTGACGATGTCGTAACGCCAGCTGCCGCCGGGGCCGTAGCGGTTCCAGGCGTCACGGGTCATCCCGTGGAGCGTGAGCATTCGGACGTTGTCAGAAAGGTCCGCGTCGTTGGTGGCCAGGGCGCCGCCTTCGCCAGTGGTGATGTTCTTGGTGGCGTAGAAGCTGAATGCGGTGGCATCGCCGATGCTCCCGATTGGGCGGCCACGGTAGGCGGACCCGATGGCGTGGGCGGCGTCTTCGAGGACCTTGAGGTTGTGCTTCTGCGCCAGGGCCATGATCTCGTCCATCTGGCAGGGCTCACCGGCGAAGTGGACGGGGACGATCGCCTTCGTGCGGGGCGTGATTGCCCGTTCGATGGCCGCCGGATCGATGTTGAAGTCGCTGTCGCGGATGTCGGCAAAGACGACGGACGCGCCAGTGTGGAGGATGACAGTCGCGGTGGAGACGAAGGTGTAGGGCGTCGTGATGACTTCGTCGCCGGGGCCGATTCCCCAGCCGGCGAGCGCAAGGTGCATGGCTGCCGTGGCGGAGTTCACAACGTTGGCGTGGCTCGCGCCGGTGGCAGCGGCCAGTTCCTGTTCGAAGGCGCGAACGTTTCCGGCGGACGTGAGCCAGCCACTTCGCAGGGCGGCAGCGACGGCCTCGACATCGTCTTCGTCGATGGAGGGCCGGAAGAAGGGGACGCGCTGTTCAGTCACGGTGTCGAGTCTACCAAGGGGTGCCGGTGGTCGCGCCGGAGGCGGCGATGCTCCCGCCAGGCTCCGGCGATAAAGCCGGTGCCGTAGGTGGTGTGCATGATCGCCATCGCGGCGAGCGTGAGGGCCGGGTGAGCGCCAGCAGCGCGGGCGGCGCGCCTGGCGAAATAGAATCCGGCGGCGGCGTAGGCCCCTGAGAGCAAGATCAGCAACAGCCGCGCAGGGGCAAAGAAGATCCCAAGGATGGCCAGCGCCGGGGCGCCCGTGACCATCGCGGAAGGGACAAAGTGGCGGGGCCTGAGCGGGCGACCGCGCGCGAGGAGGGTTCCCTTGGCGGCGCCGTATTCGAGGTACTGCTTCGCCAGTGCCTTGAGTGAACGGCGGGGAAAGTAGCTGCTGCGGATCGCGGGGACGAGGACGATGCGGCCGCCAGCTTCGATGAGGCGGGCGTTGTAGCTGTCCTCGTCGGCGCCGTCGATAGTCTCGTCAAAGGGTCCGACGACTTCCCACACGCGGCGGTGGTAGCAGCCGAATGGGACGGTGTCGACATCGCGCTCGGGTTCGTCCTCGCCGGCATAGCGGAACGCGGCGTTGCCCACGCCGAAGGGCGAGGACATGGCCGCGGCGATCGCCCGGTGGGTGGCGCCTTCGCCGATCGTGTCGATAGGGCCGCCGACGCACGCTGCGCCAGTGCGGCGGAGAGCTTCGACGGACTGGCGCACGAAGTCCGGGCGGACGGAACTGTGGGCACCGATGATGATCCAGCAATCGCCAGTGGCAGCGTCCATGCCCTCGTTGAGCCCCGCGACGGTGATGCGGCGTGGATTATCAACGAGCGCCAGGCGCCGAAACGGTGAGTGGTAGTGGCTAACGAGTTCGCGGGTACGGTCGTTGCTGCGGCCGTCGGAGACGAGGATTTCGATATCGCCGGGGCCGTAGTCCTGGGCCGCGAGCGAGTCGAGGAGAGCCGTTATGTACTTCTCTTCGTTGAGACACGGGATGACGATCGAGACGAGCGGGCGCTCCGGGACGGTGAGGGGCGCGGTGTCGAGGCGTCCGGTCGATGTGATCACGCGGTCTTCCCGAGCGAGCGGTGCTGGATTGCCGCGGCGGCTGCGGCTTCGACAGCCTCCGCGGCGCGGTCGAGGCCGTGGTAGCGCTGCACCCACGCTCGGGAGCGGCTGCCAAGGTCGTCCCGCAGCTGGGGGTTGTCGACGAGCCGGACAATCGCAGCAGCGAGGTCGCGGCCATCGACGGCGCGGATGAGTGGGGGGCGTTCTGGGTAGGCCGTATCGAACCGGAACCAGGTCACGACGGGCCTCGCGGAGGCCATGGCTTCGAGTTCGGCCATGCCGATAGCGCCGAGGAAGGCCTGTCCGAGGACTACTCCGTGATCCGAAAGAATGCGGGGGAGGTTCGCCCTCGGCTGGTGGGGTATCAGGCGGACGTTCGCCAGCGCGGCGAACTGGGCCGTGTACTCGCCACCAGCGATAGCCGTAAATCTGATCTCGGGCCGGGAACGGGCAAGTTCGCGGCATGCGGCGAGCATGCGGACTGCGCCTTTGATGTCAGTGAGGCTGCTGCAGATGAAGACGCGCGAAGAAGTGGATGCGGGAGCAAGGGGTCGAAATGTCTCCGCATCGACCGGGTTGGGGAGGAACTCGGCGCCAGGCCGCATCCGGAGGACGGCATCTTCGAGGTCGGGCGTGGCGTAGAAGACATGCTCAGCGGCGGCGAGGGCCTTTTCCACCATCGGCCGTGTGTAGGGCGTCATCTCGCGCACATCGCTGCCGTGACAGTGGAGCAGGTACGGGAACTTTCCGAGGACGCCGAGCATGCCGAGGTAGGCGTAGTGGATATGGACGACATCGAACTGGCCCGCGCGGACCTTGCGGATCAGATGGGCCCACTCAACGGCCCGGGCGGGTCCGACGACTGGCTTCACGGCCCAGTTGAGGCTCCCGCCAATAAGGCGAGGCTGGATGAACTCGACCGTGTGGCCGCGGGCCCGAAGCGAGCGGGAGAGCTCGGAGGCGACCGAGGCGATGTCGTTGATTTCGCAGATACGCATGCTTCGACCGCGGCCCGTCAGGACTTCGGCAGCGCGGAACCGGCGCGGACCTGTGAAAGCCATTCGAAGAGGTAGATGGCGACGAGCCCGAAGACGAGGGTCACGGCCAGCACAACAGCGACACGTCCGATGAGCGTGCCGGCGACGCCGCCCGACGAGGTGTAGCTGGTCTCGATGCTGCTCTGGGATGAGGCGACGGCAACTCGCGCGTTGTTGAGCCGGAGCAAGGCGTCGTTCCGCAGTGCGTTGAACGAGCGGACCTGGAGGACCGCTTCGAGGACTTCGGGCGGAAGCGTGGTATCAGACAGGGAAAGACGGCGGGCGGCGAGCACATCGAGGGCTCCATCGAGGACGCGGGCGCGATCGCGGAGGGCCACCTCCGCCTGGGCGTCGCTGACATCGGAGCCGAGCACGGCCGATGCCTGGATGCCGGTGACCGGCGTGCTGGAGAGCGCGGCCTGGACCTGAGCGCGTTCGGAGCGAAGTCGCGCTTCCTCGCCATTGAGTTCGGCAATGAGGGAACCGACAAGGCCGGGCGTGCGGACGATTTCATCAAGGGGGAGGTCTCGCGCAGCCGGGAGCGCCTGGAGGGCTGTGACTCTTTCGGCGTACTGCTCGTCCGCGAGGTCAACGACCGCCTGTTTGACGCGGAGATAGCGCGTGCGGAAAAGACCATCGGGCTCCGTGTATTCGCGGGCGAAGACGGTGACCCACGCATCTCGCAGGCGTTCGGACTCGGCTTTGGAGGGGTCACTGATGGACATGGTGAGGATTCCGCGGGCGACGCCGTCGGCGATGCTGATCGGAAAGAGGGAGATAGAGAACCGGGCATAATCAAAGTCCGGGTCGCCAATCGCTTCGAGGACCATGTCTTTGAACTCGGCATCAGATGTCATCGACTGAGCTTCGAAGATGCGAAGGCCGCGGTCGCCGCCGATGGTGGCGTCGTTGACGACGGTTTCGAGTTGCATGGTGGCGACGGCGTTGGCGTCACCGGCGACGCGTCCGATGAAGACGGCGGCAAGGATGCCAACGAACAGGAAGGGGATGAAGAGCCATGCCCGGCGTCGGACGAGGTTGATGTCGCGTTGAAGACCACTCGTCAGTCCGGGCATCGGGCCGTATGGTAGGTTCGCCCGGGACGGGGGTCAAAGACCGGGCGGCCGATGGAGGCTGCACGATTGCTGGAGTTCGCCGCCGTTAGCTTCGTGGCCGGCCTGTTTCTCGCGGGCGTGGTCGTACTCCGCGAACCCAAACTTCTCCTGCCAATCGTCGTCCTGGGTCTCCCCATCGAGTACTTCGCGACGGTGACGCTCGATGACTTCGGGCAGGGGGGAGCGGCGGGCGCGATCCGGGCGCTGCTCGTGCCGGGCAAGGCCGCAATGCTCGCGACGGTCATCGTGGTAATGGTGCGGTCCCGCCACAACCTCAGCGGGCTACTCCCAGATTCAGGGATTCTGCTCCCGATCGTGGCGT
Organism: Dehalococcoidia bacterium; assembly: GCA_050248655.1. Taxonomy (GTDB): domain Bacteria; phylum Chloroflexota; class Dehalococcoidia; order Tepidiformales; family Tepidiformaceae; genus JAGQHB01. The sequence goes on along the minus strand of JBFWRY010000007.1, from coordinate 36,957 downwards.
TGATGAGCGTGATGCTCATCGGACTGGGATGGTCGGATTCACTCAAGCCACCGAATTCTTTGCTGATCCTGCCAATGTACGTGGCATTCGTGTTCGCGGCGCCGTCGCTGATCGAAGACCGGAAGGATTTCGAGCGTATCTGGGGAGCTATGTTCGCGATTGCCATCGCGCTGGCCGTCATCGCAGTGGCGCAGCGGTTCGGGATCTTCAACTGGCGCGGGATCCTGATCCAGTCGGACGAGGTGAGCTACCGGTCGAACGCAACGTTCGGTGACCCGAACATCCTGGCGCGCTATTTCGCAATCGTGATCCCGCTGGCGGTGATGCTAATCCTGACGACCGGGGCGAGGCGGCTGACGCTGTACCTCGCGATTCCGGCGTGCGTTTTTGGGCTGGCTGGAATCGTAGCAACGGCGTCACGTTCCGGCTGGCTGATGTTGCTGGTGGTCGGGTTCTTCGCGGTGATGTGGTCGCCGCTGACGCGGTACAACAAGGCCATGCTGACGGCCGCTTCCGTGGCCGGCGTAGGGCTCCTTCTGGGGCTGCTGATGTTGCAGGGCGGCGCCGACGCACAACGGGTGCAAACGCTCTGGTCCGGCGTCGAAGTCATCGGTCAGCGGGAGTTCCTGATCAAAGCAGGCATTGCGATGTGGAAGGACAACCTCCTCATCGGCGTGGGTTCGGGCAACTACCAGAACGCACTGGTGGTGAGCTACCTCGACCTCATCCCGACGTGGGCGCGGACGACCCTGTCACACACATCGACGGTGTCGATCCTGGCGGAGCTGGGAATGGTGGGGGCCGCGTTGTTTACCCTGGTGTGTGCGCGAATCGCGATCGTGATCACGTCTACCTTCCGGGGCGCTGAGGACTCTTACAAGCGACTTATTACCGGCTGGCTGGGGGCGTCGCTCTTCGGGATCCTGCTGCACACGCAGTCCGAGGGGCGATTGATCGACGAGCCGTATATCTGGTTCCTCTTCGCGTTGTTCGTGGCGATGGAAACAGGAGGGCGGACGCTCGCTGCGTATATGCCGTCGCGAAACTCGGCGGCCGAGGCAGAACGTGTTCGCACAGAGGCGCCGCGTCCGGCGCCAGCCGGGGCGCCATCTTTGGACGGACGCCCGGCCGCGCCGAGCCTAGAATAGCGACCATGATTACCGTGCTGTCCGGCGGCGTGGGCGCGTCGCGTTTTCTCCAGGGGCTAAACGCCGTCGTTGACCCGAGCGAGGTTGTGGTCGTTTCCAACACGGGCGACGACGTAGAGATGTTCGGGCTGCACATTTCGCCTGATACGGACATCGTTATGTACGCGCTTGCGGGCGCTGTGAACCCGGAAACAGGCTGGGGGCTCTCCGGGGATACATTCGCGGTGGTGGACCAGCTGCAGCGGTTCGGGTATCCGCGCTGGTTCAACCTCGGGGATCGCGACCTGGCGATGGCACTGCACCGGACTCGGCTCCTGCGCGAGGGGGTGCCGCTGCACCAGGTGACGGCGGGGCTGGGAACGGACTGGGGACTGGCCTGCCGGGTCCTGCCGATGAGCAACGATGCAGTTCGCACGGTGATCGTGGGCCCCGAGGGCCCGATACCGTTTCAGGAGTACATGGTGCGGTTGCGGACGGAGGTAGAAGTGCGGGGCATTGAGTACGCGGGGGCCGAAGAGGCGTCAGCAGCGCCGGGCGTCGTGGAAGCGCTGGGCGGATCCGAGGTGATCGTGTTCGCGCCGAGCAACCCGCTCGTGAGCATCTGGCCGATCCTTGCGGTGCCGGGGGTCCACGGGGCGATCGCGGCGAGTAAGGCTCACCGGATCGCGATCAGCCCGATCATCGCGGGGCAAACCGTGAAGGGACCGGCCGCGAAGATGCTCGCATCGCTTGGACACGAGGTGTCCGCGGTTGGCGTGGCTCGAATTTACGAGGGCCTCATCGACACGATGGTGATCGACACGGAAGACGCAGCGCTGAAGGCCGAGGTCGAGGGGCTGGGCATGCGCTGCGTCGTGACGAATACGTGGATGACGGACGACGAACGCAAGCGCGATCTGGCGACGGCCGTGCTCGAAGCTGCACGGCAGGCGTGACGAGCGTCGTCATCCCGGTGAACCGGCTGGACCGAGTGAAGGGGCGGCTGGACCCTCTGCTGAGCGCGGCAGAGCGGCGCGACCTGATGCTGGCAACCCTGAGAACGGTGCTGGAGGCGGTCCGCAGCGCCGGACTCGAGCCGGAGATTCTCACCGCTTCGCCGGCGGAGCTGACTGACGCAGGGATTGACGCGATCTTCATCGCAGAAGACGGGAACGGCGGCGGTCTGAACGGGCAGGTGGGGCGCGCTGTCGGGGCCCGCATGGATGTGCTGATCCTGCACGCCGACTTGCCACGAGCGAACAGCGTAGCGATAGCGCAGGTACTGAACGCGAAGACGGAGAGCCCAGGCGTCACGATCGTGCGGAGCGGCGACGGAGGCACAAACGCGATGCTTCTCCGTCCCGCGGGCGGGTTTGCGTTGGCGTATGGCACGGGCAGCTATGCGGCGCACGTGGCCGCGGCGAAGGTTGCCGGCTACGACATCGCGACGGTCGTATCACCGGAACTGGCACTCGACCTCGACACCGAGGCTGACCTGCGGACGTTCATGAGGCTCCCGGGGTGGGAGAGGTCCCGCGCGGGCGAAGTGCTGCTACGAATTGGCATTCCGGGACGACTGGGGAGCGCTACTGGAGCGGACCATCGTCCGAAACGACGGGAATGACGAGGCGCACACCGAGGGACACGTCGACCGACAGATCGACGCGCTGTTCTCCCTGGATGAAGAGCGACTGCTGATTGGCGAGCCGGCCGGCAGCCGGGAGGTAAAAGAGGACGAGGTCGCCAGGGCGGCCACAGCCGGGACGCTGGCCGGTGCCAGGGCCATCGGCGAGGACATCGATGGTGTAGACAGTCTTGCCCACGTCGGCGGGCGGGTTGCCGGGATCGGCGGTGGCGAGGAGCGGCCGCGTGAGGCCGCAGGCCTGGCCACGAACGAACGCGATCATGGGCTGATCGGCGGGATCGATGTTGGCGCCGGACTGAAGCACCGTGCCATAGGGCCAGAAGAAATCGGGCTGGGGCGGGGACTGAGCAGCGGCCCAGCCAAAGGTGGCCAGCCCAAGGAGCGCGGCTCCGGCGAGCGTCCGCAACGAGCGAGTGGAAATGCTACTGGCCCGGAATGCCGTCGTTGGCTACCTGTACGCCGATGCGCTTCACGGTGAGCGGTGCTCCCGGCGTAAGGTTTCGCTGCACGGCCTGGAAGGACGACGGCACGGAGGCATTCTCCGTCGCCATGCGGCCGGGGCTTGATTGCGACGGGGTGATATAGAACTGAACGGTACGACCGGAACTGCCGCAGCCGGGGACCTGGCCATCGGCCAGCAGGTCCAGCGCGTACGCGGGTCCGCCCGAGTCGATCACTTTGCTGACGCCGCAGGAGGTGGATTTGTTGCCATTGATCACGATGGCAACAACGCCCTGACCGGCGGAGGCACCCTGTACGGAACCATAGAAGAGCGCCGACGGCGGGCTCGGCGGGAGCTGGGCCATAACGGCGGCTGGGAGAGCCAGGAGAGCGGTTCCGGCGACCAAGGCGCCGGCGAGCAATCTTTTGTTCATCGTCCTCACCCGGGAACGTATTCTCGTCCCGAGGTTGAGGGTATGTGGCGGGTGGGGGTAGGGCAAGGTAACTACCGCCGTCTGAGGGGCCCCGGTAGAGTGTTTACGGACGTTTTACGGTGTGTTCGCCGGGGCGTGACGCAAGACGACGGAGCATCTGCAGTGATGTTGCAACGAGGGAGAGCGCTGCTGGCGCCTGTGGCGCGACCTGTCCTGCGGCGGACATCGTGGATGGGACGCGGCAAGCGGAAGGCACGCTACCTGCGAGACGGCATCGAGGGCGTAGCGATGGAGCTGCGGACGACGACGAACAATCACGCCCAGATCCTGCGAGAGTACGGAGCCCAGGTCGGCGAAGGGTGTTCTTTGTACACGCCGCTCCACATCGTGAACGCCGACGGCGACTTTTCGAATCTCGCGATCGGCGACCGGGTGCACCTCGGGGCGGACGTGCTGATCGACCTGGCTGATCGGGTAGAGATTGGCGACGAGGCGACGCTTTCGATGCGCTGCACACTCATCACGCACATCGACGTGGGGCCCGGGCCGCTGCGGGCGCGGCTGCCGCGACAGCAAGCACCAGTCCGGATAGGTCCGGGTGCATACCTCGGGGCGGGGGCGACCGTGCTTCATGGCGTGACCATCGGGGCTGAGGCGGTGGTCGGGGCTCTCGCGCTGGTTGCACACGATGTTGCGCCGGGCGAGACCGTGGTGGGCCCAAGGGCAGCCACCCTGACCGCCCGTGAATGAAGCCCCAGGGCCGCGAGTCCTGATTCTCGGTCTGCCGTACTTCGGGACGATGCTCGGTGAGGTGCTGCGGGACCGGGGCTGGGATGCCCGGTTTCTCAAACACCCGGGCCGGTCGCCGGCGGCGTGGTTGGCTGTTCTGGCGGCGGTAATGCGCGCGGATCTGCTGTACCTGGTGAGCGCACGGCTGGAGCGAGGGTCGCCGCTGGACCGGCTCTTGAGGTGGTGGCGGGTGCCGGCGGTGGTGCACTGGGTCGGGACGGATGTGCTCATCGCCAGTGATGCGCACCGGGCGGGAAAGCTGTCGGAGGTAGTGGCGCGGACGGCAACGCACTGGGCCGATGCCCCGTGGCTGATCGGGGAGCTTCGAGAGATGGGGATCCGGAGCGAGGTCGTGCCGCTGCCCGTGCCGGGGATCGCAGATGAAGCGCCCCCGCTGCCGGCGGTCTTCCGGGTGCTGTTCTATCTGCCAGTCGATGCGTTCGACCGCGAAGTGTTCGAGATGGAAACGATGTTGCGGCTGCCGCTGGAGATGCCTGAAGTGGAGTTTGTGCTGATCCCGTCGACGGCGGAGACGCTGCCCGGGCCGCTGCCGCCGAACCTCTCCGCGCGAGGGTGGGTCACTGACATGGACGAGCTGTACCGGGAGATAAGCGTGCTGGCGCGGCTGGTTTCGCATGACGGGATGCCGTTCATGGTGCTGGAGGCACTTTCGCGAGGACGGCACGTGGTCTATTCGTACGAATTGCCAGGCGTGGTCGCGGCGAGGGGTTACGACGCGGTGAGAGAGGCGGTCGCACAGCTCTACGAAGCGCACAAGCGCGGCGAGTTGGGACTGAACGAGACAGGGAGGCAGTGGGTCCGGGAGACGCATGCATTCGGACCGGCTGCGGACACGATCGACGGGAAGCTACGGGATGTGCTGAAGCGGCACGCTAGCCGCGAGTGAACACATAGAGGCCGTGCCCGGCCTCGCCGCGCTCATACATCTGGACGAGGCTCGTCAGCAGGTCGAGCTGGCCGCCGTAGCCGCGCTTGCCATAGCGTTCTTCGTAGAAGGTGTGGCGCCAGACAACGTCGGCTTCGGCCTTGCGCCAGGTGTTTGTGGCCTCGAGGCTGAGGGCGCGATGGGCGGCTAGCTTCCAGCCGTACTCTTCCCACTCTTCGAAGAAGGCTTCGGCGCCACCACGATTGTCGTTTGGGGCTTCGCAGCAGAGGCAGAGTGTGGCGCGGGGGGCGGCCACCCGGGCCAGTTCGCGCGGGGGCATGGCGGTATCGAGCGCCCAGACGCTGTGGAACGAACCGGAGGCGAAGGGCATCCGTTCCGAGGCAGCCGTCACCCAGTCGACCGAGCGACCATCTTCCATTTCGCGGCCAGCAGCGAGGAACTCCGGATTGATGTCGGTGGCGACGACGCGAAGGCCGGGGATGGCGCCTGCGGCGTGGCGCGCTGCAGCACCGACGAATGCGCCGCAATCGAGCATACGGTCACCGGGGCTGAGGCGGGCGCGCTCAAGGAGCCAGCGGGTGCTGTCGAGGCCGCCGATGTGATTATGTTCACCGAGGGCATCGATCCACCAGGCGCCGTAGCGTTCTCCGAGCTGTTCGAGCGTATAGGGCATGGTGCGTCCGGCCGGGCCGGACGCCCATTGTAAGGGCGGATTGGCTCTAACCCAGCGCGGCGGCCCGTTTCTGCTCCATATCGACGGATTCGATGGTGCAAGAGAGGACGCGGGCAGCATGGAAGATGAACGCCTCGGCGGCGGAGGTAACGGGGACGGGCTTGCCCATCTCACGGCTGAGGCTCGTCATCTCAACCTCGCTCATCCCGCAGGGATTGATGAGGTCAAAGCCCGAGAGGTCGTCTGAAATGTTCACGGCGATCCCGTGCATGGTGACGCCGCCGCGGACGTGAACGCCGACGGAGGCGATCTTTCGGCCACCGACCCAGACGCCGCGGGCGCCGGGAACGCGCTCGCCGCGCAGGCCCCAGTCGGCGAGGAGTCCGATAACGGTTTCTTCGAGGCCGGTCACATAGTCGACGACGCCGAGATCCCAGGCACGAAGGTCGATGACACCGTAGGCGACGAGTTGGCCAGGGCCGTGGAACGTGACGTCGCCGCCGCGCTCTGCCTGGACGATGGCGATGCCGCGGGCCGCAATCTCTTCGGCGGGGACACGCAGCGAAGGGTCCGGGTGGGCGCGGCCAAGGGTGATCACGGGCCGATGTTCGGTAAGGAGGAGCGCGTCTTCTCCGTCGCCGGAGCGGCGTTGTTCCTGGAGGCGTTGCTGTAACCGGTGCACGTCTTCGTAGGTGGTTGTGCCGAGCTGGTACACGCGAAGGGTTCGTTCAGTCATCACCTGGTCTCCAGTCTAATCGGCGAGAAGGGCGTACGGCGCCTCGATGAGTTCGCCGACGCGTGCGAAGAGGAGGGCCGCGTCCCCCATCGAGAGGGCATCGGGGTTATAGGCCATGGTGAGCACCATGACGGGGACAGGGACATCGCCTTCCATCGCTCCGGGGCGGAGAGCGCCAGTCGCGAACGCGACGCTGTGGCCGTCGGGGAGGAGCGGCGTCGCCTCTTCAATCCCGAAGTGGCGGAAGGAGACGAGGGTGAGGGCGCAATCGGCGTAGCTGGCCTCACGAGGCGACTGGTCGAGACGGGCCACCTGTTCCTTGAACGAACCCCTGGCTGCCCCGGAGAGGATGGCGATACGGTCACCGCCCGCGAGCGGGATGACGAGGCCGGCATTACCGCCATCGGGTGGCGACAGTTCGCGCTCAGCGGCGGCCCGCGCGATGGCGCGAAGGACGAGGTCTTCGTTTTCGGGGCGGGCCGGAGCATCGCGCCATTCACGTCCAAGCTGGTCGCAGAGCTTGCGGGCTTCGGTCATGCGGATGGTGCCGCGGAGGATGAGCGGCGGCGGCGCGATGTAGATGGGCGCCGGTTCAGGCCAGGCCATCGGCTCTTCGGCCACGGATTGGACGTAGGGCATGGCCACAACCACGCCGTCGTCATCATCGACGCTATCGAGCCAGTGCTGCGCACCGAACGCTTCGGACGGCGGAACCTCGAAGCCAGGTGCGTAGGCCGTCGCCATCTCGCCGACGACCGCAGGAAGCGCCTCGTCCCATGATGAGACGGATTCAACGGGCGTGGGGTCTGCGAAGGCGGGCTCGACTGCGTCGCCCGCGACCGCCTCAGCCAGCGAGAACGGGACATCGGCCGGTTCGGCCTGGAAGTCGAATGCGTCGCTGGCGGGTTCGGATTCCTCGACGGCCGGCGCGTGGAGGGCGTCGGTGTTCACATGCGAGGTATCGGCGTGGGGCCAGAGGTCATCAATGTGGCCATCTTCAGTCGACCCGAAGACGCGATCCCAGGCGCCGCCGCGCGTGAATTCCCTGGGCGGGCCGAGAGCTCCGCGCCGCAACGGGATGGGGGCACCGGGGACATAGTCGGCCATCGGCTGGTGGACGGCAGGCGGTTCGGCGTGTGGCATAGCCCGGGCGGCTGGCTCCGGCTCGATGTCGAGCGGTGGTTCTTCGCCTGGCGCGGCGATGAAGGCGACGACGTTCGAAGGCAGCGGCGATTCGCCAGCGGCGGCCCGCTGGTGGAGAACGCCGCCCGTCTCCGCTTCGACATCGAAGACGACGTCATCATTCTCGACGCAGACGACCGGGTCGCCCGGCTGGAGTTCGGCGCCGTCGGGCCGGTACCACTCGATGATTCGTCCAGAGGCATTGCCCGGCGACGCGGGCACCCTGACCGGTACTGCCATCTCAATCCCCTCCCCCGCGCTGACGCGGTGACACGCTATGGGGTAATAGACGGCAACCGGGATCGGGTTCCGCAGGTGGGGCCGGGCTAGCCCACTTCCATCGGCAGGGTCTCGTCACGGCCCCATTCGGACATGGAGCCATCGTAGACAGCGACGTCCCCGTGGCCGAGGAGCGTGAGGACGAACGCTGTACTGGTCGCGGCGATGCCACCGCCGCAGTACGTAATGACGCGGCCGGAAGAGAGCGCTCCGGGCGTTTCGCATTGCTCGCGGAGTTGATCGAGGGGGAGGTACGCGCCGGTTTCCCGATCGACGAGGTCGCGAGCGGAGACATTGACGCTGTTGGCAATGCGGCCAGGACGGCCATAGGGAGCGACATCGCCGCGGTGCTGTTCCGGCGTGAGCGCGTTGACGACGCAGGCGCTGCCGGCGGTAATCGCTTCGAGGACGTCGTCCTTTGAGGCGATCAGCTGCGGGCGGGGGCGAGGGGTGAAGGTGGCGGGCGCCGGAGCAGGAATATCGGTCGAGACCGGCCGGCCTTCGAGGGCCCACTTCTTCCAGCCACCATCGAGGACGGCAGCGTTGTCGAAGCCGAAGGCGCGAAGCATCCACCAGACGCGCGTAGCCCACATTGTGGAGGAGGCGTCGTAGAGGACGACGTTGGAGTTGTCGCCGACGCCGTAGCGGGCCATTGCGTCGGCGAAGCGGGCGGGCGAGGGCATCATGAAGGGCAGCCTGGCGTCGGGATCGGAGAGTTCGTGGACGAGGTCTGCGAAGCCAGCGCCGGGGATGTGGCCCCTAGACCAGTCGTCCCGGCCCGACTCCTGAACGTAGGACCGACGGTCAGAGCCGGGGGCGGGAGCGCGGAGGAAGACTGTGCAGTCGAGGACGCGGAGGTTGGGATTGCCGAGGTTAGAGGCGAGCCAATCGGTTGAAACGAGGGGGCCGGGAATGGCCATGGTGGCGGCTCCAGGGGGATTCGAGGTGGCGCGAGTATACGCCGGGAACCCAGGGGCGTTGGGGAGTGCAGCAGGACAATGACGTGGGAAGAGAGAGCCGAGACGTTGCCCGGGACACGGTGCACTGGCGATGATGTGCAACGGCAGGCGGTTCGGGGCCGCTGGCGACCGACGGAAGAGGGGAACAGGCCCATGACACGGAAGACGCCGTACCGGTTGGCAATTGCCCTGGCGCTGGTGCTGATGGTTGCGATGGGATCGCAGCGAGTGGTTGAGGTGGAGGCGCACGCGGGGGATTCGTTTGCGCTGGATAAGGCCAACTACAGTATGACTGAGGGCGAGACGCTGATTGTCCGGATCGATAGAACAGTAGTGTCGCCGCCCGCCGACTCGCACGTCGTAACACTGGCGGTCGACAGCGGCACGGCCGTGAGGTTCAGCCACTTCGGTTTCAACTCGGCACCGCCCGATCTGAAGTTCAGCTTTGGGCCGATCGACACCAACAGGACATTGGAGATCTTCGCCGTCGACGACGGTGACCCGAATGCTGATCGTCAATTCACGATCAGGATCGCTAGCGTAACCAACTCAGGTGCCTTCGAATCGACTGCATCGGTCGTCACCATCAGGGACAACGATACGCCCCGCGCCGCTCAGGTCACCGGTATCTCGCCCGAAAGCGGCAATACGGGCGGCGGGACCGAGGTGACGATCTCGGGGTTCGACTTCACCGGGACCAACTGTACGGGGCCGGACCTCGGCGTCGCTTTCGGCGCGGTGGAGGCCACAAGCTGCCAGGTGATCAGCGACACGACCATCAAGGCCATCGCACCATCGCAGGATGCTGGCGGCGTCTCGATCAGAGTAACCAACGATGACGGTTTGGGCCCAAGCCCCGACACGGCCGACGACAACTTCGAGTACGTGGCAGGACCCGCGATCTCTGGCGTTATGCCGTCCAGCGGGACGGAAGGCGGCGTCGCTCAGATCCGCGGCACCGGCCTAGGGCCGAATCCGACGGTGACCTTTGGGTCGGCGGTGGCGACGATCAGCGGCAGCCCAACATCCACCCAGATCAACGTCATCATTCCTGCTCCGCCCGCGGGTACCCTCCCGATTCCGGTGCGGGTGAAGGTCACCGTGAGTGGCGTGGACTCACCGGACACTGGAGCCGACGACTTCACATATGCAGCCGTGACGGTGACGGGACTCTCACCTAGCACCGGGCCGGAGGGGACCGCAGTCGTCATCACGGGAACGGGCTTCACGACGACCTCGACCGTGAAATTCGGCACCGTCACTGCCGACGTGGTTGGTACTCCTACTCCCACTTCCATCACGGCCGTCGCACCGGTGCCCCTTTCCACGCAACGTCCGCACACGGTTGATGTCTCGGTGACAAGCGGAGACGTCGTCAGTGCCAACACTGGTGCGGACAACTTCCAATACGTAGGGGTCACCCTTACGAGCCTGACGCCGGTCGCGGGGCCGCCGGGGACGGTGGTGACGATCGCCGGTAGCGGGTTCCGGGGAACACCGATCGTGAAGTTCGGCACGACGACGGCCACGACCGTGACGGAGGTGTCGGACACTTCGCTGAAGGTGGTGGCGCCGCCACACGCGGCAGGCAAGGTCGATGTCACCGTGCAATCGGGTGATGTGGTCGCGCCGACGCCGACGGACACGACGAAGGACGACTTCACCTACACGGCCGGGGTGGAAGTCACAGAGGTGAGCCCGAAGAAGGGTCCGACGGCGGGTGGCAACACGGTCACGATCACCGGTTCGGGGTTCGCGCCGACGGGCGGCGCGACCGTGACGGTGCTCTTCGGGACGACACCGGGAACCGTGGTAACCGTGACGAGCAACACACAGCTGACGGTGACTGCGCCCGCGCGAGGAGCCGGCACGATTTCGGTGACGGTGACCGTGAACGGCGTCTCCAACCCGGACACGGACGGCGACGACTACACCTATGCAGACCTGCCGGTGATCACGCTGCTGACGCCCAGCACGTCGGTGGCGGGTCAAACGACGATTGTGACGATTACGGGAGCGAACTTCACGACGGCATCGAAGGTGCTTTTCGGGGAGCTGGAGGCCGTGTTCACGATCGGCGCGGGCGGGACGGAGATCACCGCTGCAACGCCAAGCTCGGCTGCGGCCGGGACCGTGGACGTGTTCGTAGTCAACCCGGCGGGGACGAGTGTGGCCGGTCCGCAAACTGCATACATCTTCACCGGGACGGGCGGGACTCCAGCGGTGACGGCGTTGTCGCCATCGAGCACGACCATCAACACGTCGGGCGTTGAGGTGATGATTACGGGCGTGAACTTCTCGCAAGGGGCGACGGTGAAGTTCGGGACAGAAACGGCCGCGGGCGTCCAGGTCCTGACGAGCACGACGATCAAGGCGGTCGCGCCGCTGAGGACAACGGGCGGAACGGTGGACGTGACGGTCACGACAGGCGCCGGCACGAGCTCTCCGGCGGGGACGGGCAATGACTTCACGTATGGAAACCCGTCAGGATCGACGCTGACCGTGACGTACAACCTGTACGTGCGGTTCACGCTGATCACGTGGGACGGCAAGGAAAACATGCCCGTGGGCGACGCGCTTCGGGGCCTGGAAACACCCACAGACCTGCCCGCCACGAACAACGTGACGTCGTCGACGACGGCCGTCTTCTCATGGTCGGCGACTGGCGCTGGATGCACAGGCAGCGGAGCGTGCTGGCTGGGGTACTTCCCATCCGGCGTGGGTGTGCCGGGCGCGAATAACCTGGGCGTGCTGGTCCGCGGTGTCGCGTACTGGGTGGCGGTTGTGACGCAGACGAACTGGACGACCCGGCAAGGGCCGTAGGCTCAAGCGGTTTCGCTGAGCGCTGGCACACCGCCCAGCGTTCGGGTCCGACGCCGAGGGTAGTCCCGGTTTCGGGGAGCGTGGTTAGAGGGGGATTGTCTCCGTCTCGATGTCTGTGACCTCGGCATCGAGGCGCCAGTTCGAGATGGAGTCCGCGATCTCGTGGAGTTGCGCCTGCGCGTGGCTGGGGTCGTTGGAGATGACGGACGCGGCGATGACGGCTCGGGCCGGGGTGTCGAGGGCATCGATTTCGGCGACGGCAGCGTTGAAGCGGTTGCGCAGGCGCTCGACGACAGAGCGGACGATGGTGCGTTTTTCCTTCAGGGTGCGGGAGGGGAGGGCGAGCGAGATCCGAACGACGCCTATGTGCACCGGGGTTAGAACGCGTCGACTGTCTCGAGGCCGGGTTCTGCCGGGAGCGGCGGAAGCTCGGATGGGCTGGCGATGCCGAAGTATTCGAGAAACTTCATGGTTGTCCGGTAGAGCTTCGCACGGCCCGGTGTATCGGCGGTACCCGCTTCTTCGAGGAGGCCGCGGACTTCGAGGGTGGTCACGAGCTTGTCGCTGTTGACGCCGCGGATGGCCTCGACTTCGCCGCGAGAACAGGGTTGGCGATAGGCGACGATGGTCAGGACCTCGAGAGCGGCGCGGGAGAGACGCTGGCCCGGCGCCTGGCCGAGAAACTGGTCGATGTATCCGGCGTAGCCTTCGTGGGTCACGAGCTGGACACGGCGGCCATCATCCATCACGCGGAGGCCACGGGCTTCGTAATCCTGCGCGAGCTGCCTGAGAGCTTTGCGCACGGACGCCTCGCCAGCGCCGGTTGCCTGCGCGAGGGCGGCAAAGGACTGAGGCTCTTCGGCGACAAAGAGGATCGCTTCGAGCACCCAGGGCAGCTCGGCAGGGCGAGGAGCGGGGAGCGGTTCAACCACCGTCATCCGCCGGGAAACGAAGACTCCTGGCCGGGGGCGGGACATCCTCGGGATGGCGCGGGGGCAGCGGCTGGCGTTCGCGAACGTAGCCGGAGGCGCCCTCAGCAGGCTGGACGCGAAGGTCCACCGGGCCGCCGAGCGGGACGTTGAAACGTTCCGCGAGCACGCGCGTCGCGGCAGCATTGACGGCGGCGGGGACGTGTTCGAGGCGAGCCCACGGCTGGGGCGTAAGGTCCACCGCGACGTGGGCGGCCTGGTTGATGAAATAGGCCGCAACCTCGGCCATGGCGACATCGGGAAGCAGTTCGACTCCGCCGCGAACGGCCTCGGCGGCGGCGGCGGCGGTGACCTCGAGGCGGACGCCATCGGGCCGGGTGACCATGATTCGGTCACGAATTGGGGGTCCCTGGCGGACAACGGCGAGGACAAGCGTGAGGATGCCGAGCCAGGCGACGAGGACCATGAGCCCCGTGAAGAGCCAGCGTTCGAGCGAGCCGGCATCGATGAAGGAGACGAGCCGGAAGCCGCCAAGGTCGATGTCGAGCTGTGTCTGGTCGTCCCACGCGAGGACGATGAGGAGCGCGGCGAAGGCGATGAGCAGCAGGCTGTAGATGGCGAGGGCGGTCTGGCGCGCGGTGTTCATGCTGCGACGACTCCACGGAGGCCGTCCCGGAAGGGGTTACCGAGGGTTGTGGGGAGGATACGGTTGGCCAGGCGCTCGCCGCTGGCATAGACGCCACAATAGTTGTCTGTATAGCCGAACCAGAGCGTTTCGCCGTCGATCTCGCGGGCGGACTCCCAGAGGACGGGCCGTGTCTCACCGCGATGAGAGGCGAGGAACGCTGACTGGAGCTCCGAGGCGAGCGCGAGGAGTCGTGCCATTCGCCCCTGGCGTTGGGGATGCGGAACCTGTTCCGGGAATCGGACGGCCGCTGTCCGCAGGCGCTGCGAATACGGGAAGCAGTGAAGGCGGGCAAAGCCCACGGAACGGCAGAGCGCAAGGGTTTCGTCGAAGTCAGCATCCGTCTCACCGGGAAAGCCAGCGATGACATCGGTGGTGATTGCAGCGCCAGGGACGGCCGCGCGGATGCGCGCTGCGGCATCGAAGAACTCAGCGGTGGTGTAGCGGCGGCGCATCGAGGACAAGACCCTGTCGCTCCCGGACTGGAGGGCGAGGTGGAACTGAGGCATGAGCCGCGGGTCGCGCCAGAGCGCGAGGAGATCTGGGGTGATGTCCTGTGGCTGCAAGGAGCTGAAGCGAATGCGCGGGACTTCGACGCGTTCGAGGACGCCGGAAATGAGGTGGTGCGGCGCGAGGGCGGGCGAAAGGTCGCGGCCCCAGGCGCCGAGCTGTGTACCCGTGATCACGACTTCGCGCGTGCCGCCGGCTGTAACGCGGTCGATGTCTGCGACGACGGCGTCGGTGGTGCGGGACTCTTCGCGCCCACGTGTGCGCGGCACGATGCAGAAGGCGCACACATCGTTGCAGCCTTCCTGTGCCTTGATGAAGGCCCGGGTGTGGAGCGAGGCAGGGGCAGGGAGCTGGCCCTGTTGAACACGGGGTTCACGATGAGCAAGGAAATCGACCAGCGCCTCGCGGTCAGCCTGGCGCGTGCCAAAGACAAGGTCGGCCCCGAGCGCCTGGATAGCATCATCGCCGGCGCTGCGTGGGAAGCAGCCGGTGACGGTGACGGCGGCGGCCGGCGCGATACGGCGGACCGAGCGGATGAGGCGGCGGGACTTCTGGTCCGCGACGTGTGTAACGGAACAGGTGTTGACGACGTAGGCATCGGCTTCGACGACGCGGTCGACGACGCGATAGCCGGCGGCGACGAGGTCGCGGGCCACGGCCTCGCTATCCGCGAGATTGAGCTTGCAGCCGAGCGTGATGATCGAGGCGAGGGGCCGATCAGACATTGGTGCCAATGGTACGCGCGGAAGGCGAAGGGTGAAGTTCAGCCCGGCCGGTGCGGGAAGCGGGGCCAGGCGACGGGGGCGGGGCACCCGGGAAGATGGAAGACTGATCTGCATGAACGGGAGCAGTGAAGGAGGACCGGAGATGAGCATGGACGAGGCAATGGACGAAGTGAAGGCAAGCGCAAGGGCACGCGGACAGGACATAGCGGGCAACCTGCTGGAGCGCGTGGGAAGCGCGGCGACCGCCCAGGCGGTCTTTGGGGCGCCCGGGGACCGTGGCGGAATCACGGTCATCCCGGTTGCCCGGGTGCGCTGGGGGGCCGGTGCAGGTGGAGGCGAAGGCGGCAAAGAGGGCGAACACGGAGAAGGCGGCGGGGGCGGGGGTGGCGTCGCGGCGACGCCGGTTGGGTACATCCAGGTGAGCGACGGGAATGCGGAGTTCGTGCGAATCCGTGACATCCCGGGGTTGTGGCCGCTGGTGTTGGCCTCGGGCGCCGCGGCCTGGATGGTCTTTCGCGGCATCCGCGCGCTGGTGCAGGTGAGCCGCTAGCAGGGATCGCCGGGAAAGCACTACGCTGACCGCAGTGACGGACAGCGGCGCGGCAGTGGTGGTGGTCGAAGAAGGGGCCGTGGTGCTGCTCGTGGATCGAGAAGGGCGCGTCCTCTTGCAGCAGCGCGACGACGACGTGCCGCCAGCCGGATACGGACGCTGGGCCTTCCCCGGCGGCCACATAGAGCCGGGAGAGACCCCGCGCGAGGCGGCGCTGCGCGAAATGGAGGAAGAAACGGGGCTGCGGGTAACGAGGCTTCGGCATTTCGGGACGTTTGACCGCCCCGGCGACGCGATCTCAGCGGTCCACCGCGTGCATATCTACCTGGCGGACGACGCGGTCGACGAGGCTGCGATCGAGGTTAACGAAGGACTGGACTTCAAGTTTTGGTCGCCGGACGCAGCGGCGGCACTGCCGATGAACGCGTGGCCGCGAGAGATGCTCGACGGGTTCTTCGCCAGCGACCTGTACCGCGGCACCGTTGAGGCGAATGCGGCCTTCCGCGAGGGGGTGGGCATCCTCGCCCTGGATCGCTGGGGGCGAGTCCTGCTCCAGCTGCGGGACTCCGATTTGCCTCCGGAACGGTTTCCGGAGCACTGGTCGATTCCCGGCGGGTACGTCGGTGTGGAGGAGGCGCCGGACGCGGCGGCGCTGAGGGAATTCGAGGAGGAGACAGGGCACCTGTTGGAGAGCCTGCAACTCTTCCGGGTGTACCGCGACGCGGACATCGCGGGGCTGCCCGTCCACGTGCAACACATCTACTTCGACGACCCGGACATCCCGGAAGAGCACGTGGACGTGAGGGAAGGCCAGGCGTTTCGCTATTTCCCGGCGGGCGAGCTGCAGGAACTGGCGGTACCGGCGTTCGCACGGGCAATTCTCGACGAGTTCTTCACGAGCCCGGCGTACCGGGCGCTCTTCCACTAGCCAGGCCTGGCGCCGGTAGGAGCAGCTGACGCGACACGCCGTAGCATGGACGGCGGAGGTTCGCCGTGTCAGATACCTGGTTCATCGTCCTTGGGCTGGTGGCCGTCATCCTGCTGGTGGCGGCGAACGGACTGTTCGTTGCGACCGAGTTCGCCTACGTGGCTGTCCGGCGGACGCGCGTCGAACAGCTGGCCGGGCAGGGACAGGCACGCGCACGCGTACTGCTGGGAGCGTTGAGGGAGCTGGACCACTACATCGCGGCGACGCAACTCGGGATCACGATGTCGAGCCTTGCGCTTGGCTGGATCGGCGAGCCGGCGCTGGGACACCTTGTTGACCCTCTCCTGCACGGCCTGCTCGGCGGGGCAGGCGGGGAGGCGGTGACGCGGACGGTCAGCTTCCTGATCGCATTCACGGTGATCACGTCGTTGCACATTGTGCTGGGGGAGCTGGCGCCGAAGACGATCGCACTGTCGCGGGCCGAGGATACGGCGCTCTGGGTGGCGGCGCCGATCGCGATATTCAGCCGGATCTTCCGGCCGTTCATCTGGACGCTCAACCAGCTCGGGCGGCTCGTCGTGCGGCCGCTGGGCATACGCAGCGGCGGCGGTCACGGCGAACACCTGGACACGGAAGAGCTGGAGATAGTGATCGAGGCGAGCGCGCGAGCAGGGCTGCTTTCCAGCTCGGAGCTTTCGCTGGCCCGCCGGGCCCTGGAGTTCGGCGAGATCCAGGCGGACCAGATCATGGTCCCCCGTACGGAACTGGTGGCGATCGAGGCGGGTACGGAACTGGATGGCGTGATCCGGCTGGTCGCTGATTCGACGCACGCCCGATTTCCGGTCTACGACGAGGACCTGGACCACGTGATCGGGGTGCTGGAGGCGAAGGACCTGTTGCCGCTGGTTCGCGCCGGCGAAGGCTCCTGGCGCTCACTCGTGCGACCGGCGTTTGCCGTGCCGGAAACGATGACGGTGGAAGACGCGGTGCAGACGATGCGGGCGAACGAGGTACGAATCCTCGTGCTGGTGGACGAACACGGGGGGACGGCGGGCATCCTCACGGCGGACGAAGTGCTCTACCGGCTGTTGGGCAGATGGCTGGCAGGGCCGGGCGGCGAGGGCCGCGAGCGAGTTCGTCAGCTTTCGACAGGCAACCTCTTGCTGAGCGGGCTGGCGCTGGTCGGCGATGTCGAGGATGCGACGGGGGCGGAGATCTCGAGCGATGACTACGACACGGTCGGCGGATTCCTGATGGCGCAGCTGGGCCGGATTCCGGCGGTCGGCGACACGGTAGATGTGCCGGGATATCGCTTCCGGGTGACGGCGATGGACGGACGGCGCGTGGACCGGGTACTCGTCGAACGCTCGACTCCTTCGCCGGAGGCGACGGTCACGGTGAGTGGCGGGGGCCGGAACTGAGCGGGCAGCGGCCGCAGAAGCCCCTGGTGCAGTAGTCCAGGTGGAGGGCGAGGCCGCCCTGAAGCGCGGAGGCAGAGCGGAACGGCGGGGCTGATTGGCCACGGCTGAGCCAGCCTTCGAGAAGGCGAAGGCGGCCGTAGGTGCCGGGGGAGGGGATGGCGTCCAGGGCGGCGAGGATATCGGCATCGGACGCAACGCGGGCCGCGAGTGAGACCGGAAGTGCCGCGTTGACGGCCAGCTCGGCGGAAAGCGCTCTGCTGGCGCCGGCCCGGCGAAAGAGCGGGAAGGCTTCGCTTGGAGCTTCAAACGGCCACGCAGGCGGGCCGGGCCAGACCACATGGACCAGCCTGGCGGCGAGGTCGAGACGTTTGCCGGGAGAGGCGGCCGGCCGGCCGGCATGGGGTGTCAGCGCTGAGCGATCGATTGCACCGCCGAGTTCGGCGCGGATCGCGAGGGGCCGGGGACTTCCTCCAGCGGAGGCGCGTTCGAGCAGCGGTTCCAGCGGAAGCCTGTACGCGGCCCTTGCGAAGGTCGCACCGTTTGCGGGGCCGCCGAGGACGCGGAGCATTGCTGCGAGGAGGGCTCCGGAATAGCCCAGTTCGCGGACGAGCGGCTCGCTCGTGGCGGCGCGGGCCCGCAGGCGGCGGTGACCAAGGCGCTGGAGCACGGGAGCGACGCCCGCACCTCGGGCCGCCTCGAGGGCGCAGGGAGGGGTGAAGGGAGGCGGCTGGGAACCGGCTGCCGGAGGCGGCAGGACGAGGAGCGGGATGCGGCGGCCGGAATGAGGCGTGTGGCTCACGCCGCTGTCGTTGGCGGCGACGGCGTGGAGGACAACCGCGCGATAGGCCGGGTCCTGGTGATGGCGATGGGCGAACCAGCCGCTGGCGAGAAGGTGGAGTTCGACATCGCCACGGACAAGGTCGCCGTTGATATCGAGAATGGCGCCCTGGAAATCCGGCCCACGGCCTCCGGCGGGGACGCCCGGAAAGATGACGCGAACCGTGGAACCGTCTTCGAGGCGGAGCGGCCCATGGCCGGGGTGGGACCAGGCGACGGTGAGGTCGCGCTCGGAAGCGGGGAGGGGCTGTGGTGCGGAGCTCACGGTGGCGACTCGCCCGGGGACGAGGGTTCCGCGGACTCGGCGAGCATGCCAAGGAGGCGGACACTGGCTCCGCGGGGTTGATAGCGGCCGGTTTCCCATTCGCTGACGGTCTGCTGACGGACACCCATTTCTTCGGCGAGCGCAGCCTGGCTGAGACCAAGGCGACGGCGGAGGTCCTGCACACGCTCGGCCGTCCAGGGATCGGGCCGGCGGCGGAAGCGGTAGGGCTGGGGTTCGTCCGGTTTCATCGGTTAGCGTGTAACGCTACCGTGTAGCCGACGTGCTGCCAAGCCGCCAGAGGCCGTAGGCCAACCAACAACGAAAGGCGTAGGGCCGATGGATTATGGCCCGGTGGCCGCATCCGTGCTGAGCGCGCGCGTGTCGCGCTCGGTGCGGAGGCGTTCGACGATCGCGTCGAGGGGCATGGCGCCGAGGTCGGTGCCGCCACGGACGCGGACGGCGGCGGCACGGGCCTCGGCTTCGCGGTCCCCAACCACGAGCAGGTACGGCACCTTGCGGAGCTGACCATCGCGGATCTTGGCGTTCATCCGCTCGCCGCGATCGTCGACTTCGACGCGAAGGCGAGCCGTGCGGAGCGCGGCGGCGACCTCTGCCGCGTAGGCAGCGTGGCGGTCAGCGATGGGGACGACGATTGCCTGCACAGGGGAAAGCCAGAGAGGGAAGTTACCCTCGTACTCCTCGATGAGGAGGGCGACCATGCGTTCGAGGGTCGAGATGACGCCGCGGTGCACGATGATGGGACGTTCGCGGCCGCCGTCGTCGCTAACGTATTCGAGCTTGAACTGCTCGGGGAAGTGGAAATCGACCTGGACGGTGACGAGCGTTTCGTCTTTGCCCGAGGCGGTCTGGAACTGGACATCGATCTTGGGGCCGTAGAAGGCGGCTTCGCCCTTCGCTTCGTAGAAGCTGAGCCCGACTTTCTGGAGGACGCGACGAAGAAGATCTTCC
This sequence comes from Dehalococcoidia bacterium, assembly GCA_050248655.1. Taxonomy (GTDB): domain Bacteria; phylum Chloroflexota; class Dehalococcoidia; order Tepidiformales; family Tepidiformaceae; genus JAGQHB01. The sequence continues at coordinate 17,143 of JBFWRY010000007.1, read as the reverse complement.
CCTTTCTCCCACATTGGCGGGTTGTCGACGTACTTTTCGTTGTCGTCCGGGTCGCCGAGGGAGAGGCGGTAGGTGTAGTCCTTCAGGCCGAGCACGCCGTAGACGTGTTCCATGAGGCGGAGGACGCCCTCGACCTCGGACTCCACCTGGTCGATGCCGGCGCAGAAGATGTGGGCGTCGTTGAGCGTCATGATGCGGACGCGGCTCATACCCTGGACCTGGCCGCTTTTTTCCCAGCGGTGCATATTGCCGAACTCGGCGATGCGGATGGGGAGTTCGCGGTAGGAGTGCTGCTCGGACTGGTAGACCATGATGTGGCTGGGGCAGTTCATCGGGCGGAGGACGTACTCTTCGCCATCGCGCTCCATGACGGGGTACATGGCGTCGCGGAAATGGTCCCAGTGGCCCGATTTCACGTAGAGCTCGCGCTTGGAGACGGCGGGCGTGACGACGTGCTGATAGCCGCCATCGAGTTCGAGGTCCTCGACCCAGCGCTGAAGTTCGCGGCGGATGGTGGCGCCTGCAGGGAGCCAGACGACGTGGCCGGGGCCGATCTCATCGACGAGGTCGAACAGCTTGAGGTCGCGGCCGATGCGGCGGTGGTCGCGGCGGCGGGCGGCTTCGAGGCGTTCGAGGTAGGCGTCGAGCTCGGCCTGGTCTTCGAAGAGAGCGCCGTAGACACGCTGGAGCTGGGGGTTCTTTTCGCTGCCCCGCCAGTAGGCGCCAGCGATGCTCATGAGTTTGAAGGCAGGGATTTCGCCGGTGTGGTTGACGTGGCCGCCGCGGCAGAGGTCGGTGAAGGCGGCGTGCGTGCACTGTGTGATGGCGCCGTCGTCGATGTCCTTGAGAAGGTCGAGCTTGAAGGGCTGGTCAGCCCAGCGCGCTTCGGCCTCTGCACGGTCGATGGCGGCCATCTGAAAGGCGTGCTTGCGCTTGATGGAGGCATGCATGCGCTTTTCGAGCCAGTCCAGATCCTCCTGGGCGAGGGGGCGTGCGAGGCGGAAATCGTAGTAGAAGCCGGTGTCGATTGGCGGGCCGATGCCGAGCTCAGCGCCGGGGATCAGCTCGACCATCGCCTCTGCGAGGACGTGGGCGGCAGAGTGGCGCATGCGCGCGAGGCGTTCTTCCGAAGGAAGGGATGCGAGGTCAACGTGGGATTCGGATGCCATGGTGGTGTGCTCCTCTGGGCCTCGACGTTTCTGTGAAGCGCGTGTGTATCCGGTGAACGGTTATGTCAGATAGCCCGGGCAGCGCCGGGCCCGGTAGTGACCGTGGCAACGGAGACAGGACGGAACGGAGGGACGGAGCAGATCATCGTGGAACCCCGAAGCCGGCCAGGCCGGCTGGCAAAGAAAAACGCCCGGTCTGTTGGGACGAAGGCGTGTTCGTGGTTCCACCCAACTTTCCTGAATCGGCGGCTGCAGCTGGCAGGCACGCGAGACAGGCTCGAGGCGGCCCGGTAACGGGGGCCAATCCGTGTGCGCCTCAGGCGCGGGTAGCGCTTCGGGCACAGGCTCGCGGGTGGTATTCGCCTGCCGGTTGCCGCGCTTTCAGCCATTGGCGCGGCTCTCTGGGGTTGGCGGGTTACTCGTCCCGGTCATCGCCTCTGTGGCCACGGCGCGGCACCATGGCATGCAATACACAAAGAAGGTACCACCGCCGACCGGGAAATGGGAGAGGCGATGGTGGGCGGTAGAGGACTCGAACCTCTGACCTCTGCGATGTCAACGCAGCGCTCTAACCAGCTGAGCTAACCGCCCGGAAGTGCAGATGGTACCGCCGGCGGGGCAGTTGGGGGAAGGGCAGTGGGCATTTCGCCGGCGGGGAGAGGCTCGGGACGGATCATTTCCAGCGATGGGGTAGCGGCGGACCGGGGCGAACGCCGCCAGAACCAGATGAGCGCGACGGTGATAGTAGCGCCGGTGACTCCCGAGATGTTGGCGGCGATGCCAACGGTGTCCCCGCGGGCGGCGAAATAAATGAGCCAGCAGCCGAGGCCGGTGAGCATCAGCAGCCAGGCCGAGAGCGAGTGGCCCTGGACGTCGCGGGTGCGAAGGATGCGAGTGATGTTGGGGATCCAGAATACCTGGGTAAGCGCGACCGCCACCCAACCAATGAGATCGATCGACAACGCTGGATCCTCCGTTGCGTGATCGTACGGCGGCGGCGGCGGACGCGAAACGGAGCAGAAAGAAACTGGATCGGCCGGCTGCCGGGGCTAGGTGAGGCGGCCGTTGAGCCAGGCATCCGCATGAGCGTTGGCGCGCTTTCCGAGGCCCGTCGGCATCCCGGTGAAGCCATGGACGCCACCGGGATAGACGGCGAGTTCGCCGTCGTTACCAGCCGCCTGCCAGCGGGAGTGCATGAAGAGCGAGTCATCGAGCAGGGGGTCCATGGTGCCGACGGTGAAGAGCGCCGGCGGGAGCCCCTGAAGGTTCGCGTAGAGGGGCGAAACATCCGGGTCGCGGTAGTCGCGCCCGCCGGCGTAGCAATCGGCGAACCAGCGCATGATCGGGGTGCTGAGGACGAGATAGCGCTCGCCCCAGTTTGCGGAGCTTGGCGTCTGACCAATGTCGAAGACGCCGAAGACGAAGTTTGCGCCGAGGAACCCCGAGTAGCCGTGACGATCGCGGAGACGGAGGATCGTGATCGCGGCGAGGTGGGCGCCCGCGGAGCCGCCGCCGATGATGATCTTGCCGGTGCCGAACTCGGCGGCGGCATTGGCAATCAGCCAGGCGGCGGCATCTTCGCAGTCGTCCGGGCCGGCCGGGTAGGGGTTTTCGGGGGCGAGGCGGTAGTCAACGCTGACAACGGCCATCCCGGTGTTGTTCACGATCTGGCGGTTGCGGGGGTCGCCATGATGGGCGCGGCCGAGAACCCATCCACCGCCATGGATGTCGAGGTAGACGCCGCGCGGGGCCGCATCGGGCCGAAGGATACGGACGGGGACCTCTCCGGCGCGGCCGGGGACGGTGCGGACCGTGGCCGCGGGATCGAGGACCGGCGGCCCGAAGAGTCCGCGGCCTTCTTCACGCGCCAGGCGGGTCTCAACAGGATCGATGAGGTGAGTAGGCGTCGTGGCCTGGAGGGATTCTTCGAGGCGCTGGTTGAAGGCGGCCGTTTCGGCGTCGATGGAACTGGCAAGGAAGGCGCTGGAGAAAGGCATGGCACGGATCCCGGGGGCAAGAAGTGGCTGCATTCTGGAACGCAATGCCGGATGCGGCAACGCGCGGGCGGGTGGGCGTGAAGGCGGACCCGACCGGCGGTAGGCAGTCGCGGGGCGGCCCGATAGGGTGAATGGAACGCAGTGCAGGGAGGATCAGCACATGACACGTCTCGAAGGCAAGGTGGCGATCGTCACGGGAGCAGGATCTGGCATCGGGCGGGCGACGGCCATGATGATGGCAAGAGAGGGCGCACACGTGGTTTGCGCGGACATCACCGGCGACGAGGTTGCCACTTCGGCGGACATCGGCGGGACGTCGATCGCACTTCGGTGCGATGTCGCGGACGGGCAGTCGGTAGCGAAGATGGTGGCGGCGGCGCGGGCGAAGTGGGGCCGTATCGACATCCTGTTTAACAACGCCGGAATCGCCGGGGCACAGGGTGCGACAGCGGACTGCACCGAGGAGAACTGGGATCGTGTCATCGCCATCAACCTGAAGGGCGTTTGGTTGGGAATGAAGCACGCGATACCCGTCATGCTCGAGAGCGGCGGCGGATCGATCATCAACACAGCGTCGGTAGCGGGGCTGGTGGGGTTTCCGGGGCTTCCGGCCTATTGCGCGTCCAAGGGCGGCATTATCCAGCTGACGAAAACGGCGGCACTCGAATACGCGAAGCAGGGCATCCGCGTAAACGCCGTCTGTCCGGGCGTCATCTGGACGCCGATGGTGGCGGAGGTCTCGGGCGGGACCGAGGAAGGGAAGGCGCAGTTCTCGGCGATCGAGCCTGTCGGCCGCATGGGGACGCCGGATGAAGTGGCGGCACTGGTCGTTTTCCTGGCCAGCGACGAGGCGTCGTTTGTGACGGGCGCGGCGCTGCCGGTAGACGGGGCATACGTGGCCCAGTAGGGATGCCTGTGTGGCGGGAGCGGGTATTGGCGCCCTCACCCTGCCATCTCCCACTGTCGCGGGAGAGGATTCCGAGTCACGGGCGGTGACTATGGGAGGAGCGAGTTCAGGTTGACCGCGTCACGCGCCGCGAGCGGGGACGATTTCGGTGAGGATGCCTCCCGCGCTCTTGGGCTGAAAGAAGGCAGCCGAAAGGCGGTCGGGGTCGGCTCCGAGGTCGATGAGGATGAGGCCCTGCTCCTGAAGGCGCTTCGCGTCGGCGGTCACATCGGTGGAGCCGTAGCCGAGGTGATGCATGCTTGGGCCCCGCTTTTCGAGCCACTTCCAGGCGCCCTTTCCCGGCACGGACGGGATCAGCACTTCGATGCGCGTCTGGCCAAGGCCAACCTTGACGAAATAGTTGTGCGTGCCTTCGGGAGCGAAGTAGGAGCCGTCCGGCTCCGGGGCGCGTTCAATATCGACGGTGAACCCCATCTGGTCGACAAGCACGCCGCGGGCCTCCTGCCATGTGCGGGCGACGATTCCGATGTGGTCGAGCATGACGATGGCCATGTGAAGAACCTCCCTAGTTGTAGCGGGCGGGTGCAGCTTCGGGAGCAGCCCCAGTCCGGACTTCAGCGGCGGATTCGCGGATGGCGTGAACATACTCGTCTGAGAACGGTTCATGCACGGGCGTCGGCATCACGTGGATGCCGGCTGGCGATGTTGTCACGCCGGTCACCCATCCCCGTTTGAACATCGCTCCGGCGAGGGCGGGCGCGGCGACGCCGTCGAGGGCGAAGGCGAACGACCAGAGGTCGGACTGCCCGTGGAGGCGGAAACCGGGGACTTCGCGGAGACCGGCGATAAGTGCTTCCTTCGTGCGCATGGATGACGCGGCGAGGCGGCGGTAACCTTCGCGGCCGAGGAACTGCTGCCCGGCCCAGGCGGCGGCGATAGGGCCACCCGGCCGGGAGCCAGTGAAGTTGAACCCCTGGTAAAGCCCGCTGGGCCAGTCGTCGAAGCGATAGCGCGCGTAGGCGTGGTATTCGGCGGAGCGGAAGGTGACGGTGGAAGCGGGCTTGGCGAGGAAACCGGACTTGTGGAGGTCGGCCGAGATCGAGGTGACGCCGGCGTTGGCGAAGTCAAACGGTGGGACTGCATAGCCGAGTTCGCGGACGGAGGGGGCGAGGATGCCGCCGACGCAGGCATCCACATGGAGCCAGAGACCACGAGAAGCGGCTATCTCTGAGATTGCCGGCACGGGGTCGACGAGGCCAAGCGAGTAGGTGGGGGCGGAGCAGTAGATGCCAACCGTGCTGGGCGAGATCGCTGCTTCGAGCGCGGCTGGATCAGCGCGGTAATCGGGGCCAACGGGGACGCGCGTGACGGTCATGCCGAGCAGGTGCGCCGCCTTGTTGAGGGCCGGGTGGGCTGAATGCGGCGCAACGAATTCGGGAACGGCGATGTGCGGGAGCGTGGCACGGGCCCATTCGCGAGCGGCGTAGATGGCGAGGAAGATGCTCTCGGTGCCGCCGGACGTGAAGATGCCGGCGCTGCCTTCGGGCGATGAGAGGAGCGAGGCGGCCGTCGCGAGGACCTCGGCCTCCATGCGTTGGATGCTGGGGAAGACGCGGATGCCAAGGCCATTCTCGACGAGGAACATGCCGTAGGCCTCGCGGAGGACGTCTTCAAGGTCGTCGTCCGCGTACCAGACGTAGGCGCCGTGGCGGCCGTGGCGCCAATCGAGGTCGCGGCTCCGCATGCCCTGCATCTCTTCGCGGATGTCATCCCATTGGCGGCCCTGGTCGGGGATGTAGTTCGTCACGGGCAGTTTCTCCGGCCGGGAGGTCCGGCCTGCACGTTGTACCGTCCACAGGTGGAATTTGCACGCGCGAACGGGATCGCGCCTTCGCATTGACAGCGGAAGGTATCTTCCGAAAGGATCAGGTGATGCGAAGAAAACCGGGAGCGCTCCTGCCGCTCGAGATCTCAATCCTGGGCGCCGCAATGGAGCTGGCGCGCGTCGGCACTCGGGAGTTTCATGGATACCTGCTCGCGGGCGTCCTACGCGAGCGTGAAGGGGCCCGCATGCTGACGGCCCACGGGACGCTGTACAAGGCGCTGGATCGAATGGGGAAGGCTGGCCTGCTGGAAAGCCGCTGGGAAGACCCGGAGGATGCCGCGAGGGAAGAGCGACCGCGGCGGCGCCTGTACCACATCACCGGAGCTGGCGAACGGGCGCTGGCGGTGAGTGCCGCCGCTCAGACCGGGATAGCGGGGCTGAGGCCCGAGGTGGCGACATGAGCTTTGGAGCCGGATTTGCGAGCCCCGCCATCCCGAAACGCGAAGGGCCATGGGCGACCTCGCTGGCACGGGCCTGGGTGCGGATCTATACGCGGGGGTTGCCGAAGGAGCCGAGGGCTAACCGCCTGGCGGAATTGGATTCCGACTTTTTCGAGCAGGAGCGCGAGGCCCGGAACGACGGACGGAGCGAGGCCGCGTTGTCGCTGCACATCCTGTGGCGCGTCGTCATGGGGATGCCATCAGACCTTTCCTGGCGGCTGGAGGAAGGGCGGCCTGCAGCGGCGCTCCGGGTGCTCGGCGCAGCAATTGTGGCCCGTGGGATCGCGAGCGCAGGGTGGACTGTGAGGCGGGGGATGCCCGGCGTGACCTGGCTACTGGCCGGAGGGTACGCACTTGTTGGGCTCGTGCTCCTGGCGACGCTGGCGCTGGCCGGCGACAGGCCCGCGGGCGAGCGGGCCTGGGGTGGGGTGGTGCTTCTGGTGGCGGGGCTGCTCATCGCGGCCGGGTTCTGGCTGGCGACGCGCCACCGGAAGACGGCAGTCGGATTGGCATTGGCCGGGTGTGTTCCTTTTGGGCTGGCGTTCAGCGCAACGATTGTCATCCCTGCGGCTTCGCTGGTGGCACTGGCGTGCGTGGTGGTGAAGGCGCGGTCAACGGCGATCTAGTAATAGGAAGCTATCTTCCTTTAATCTCCAAGAGGCTCACCCTGAGCACTGGAGGTTTGGTCATGGTCACCGATATGATGCTGATGCGACGGCCCTTCCTGAACGCGGGCCCGGCCGAGGGCGATGACCCAAGGAGTCAGCGGCGCAGGTTTATCCTCGCAGGAGCGATGACGGGGCTGGCGGTGGGTGGCGTCGCGCGGGTATGGATGCGGACGCTAACGGAGCAGGAGCCGGTCTTCTCCGCCGGAGGAACCATCTTCATCCTGCTGGTCTTTTCGGGGCTGGGGGCGTGCGGCGGGCTGGCCTTCGCATGGAGGCGGCTCAGGTCCCCACGCCGGATGCTGGTGCAGCGCGGCGTGGGGTTACTGCCGACCGCGCTCATGGGGCCGTTCTTTCCGTTCTTCCTGCCCGCAATGTTCGGGGCAGTCCTGCTCGCGTTCCCGCAATGGGGGCGCTGGAAGCGGCGGCTGCTGCTTGCAGGGATCGCCCTGCTTGGCGGGTTTCTACTACTCGTCTCGGCGAGCCGAGGGCCGGTGGGGGTCGCGAGCTTCGGTCTGTGGATGGCCGTGTCGTACGCGTTCTTCCTCAGCTACCGAATCGTGTTCGAGCCGCGTGACGGGGCCTACGAGCCGACGGCCGGGGCAAACACATGACGCGGGCGGAGGCGGGCTTCAGCCCTTGAAGACCCAGTAGGACTGGCCCGGCACGACACGATCGAGCGTGTTCAGAAACGCCGGTGAGGACGCGTGCCAGGTGAGCCACTCTGAACCATCGAAGAGGAGGACGACATCGCAGCCGCAGTTCGCCGGGCCCGTTTCCTCACCCGTCCAGACGACGAAGGACCAGCCGGAGTCGAGCTGGCCCGCGAACGGGCGCGGGGAGGGAGGCTGCGAGGCTGCTGCTTGAGGCGGAGCGGCAGCCGCTGCCGGCGCGGTCGTGACGACGGTCTGGGGGCGGCTCTCCGCCGTGGGGGCCGCGGGTGGCGGGCCGGAGCGAACGGCGGCGACGGTTGATGCGGCCTGGACCGGCGGGACAGCAACAGCCGTGGCGCTGGCGGCCGGCGCTGTGACCACGGGCGTAGCAGGTTCCGGCGTTGGGGCGGCGACGACCTGGCGCGGATAGAGCGCGGCGATACCGGCGGCGTCGTCGCCGCTGAAGCTGTAGAAGGTGGGGTTCTTCATGATGCCGGGCGAATCCGAGTGATCGAGCCCGAGGCAATGGCCGAGTTCGTGGGTCAGGACGTTTTGGCGACCGAATTCGTTCAGTTCGAGCCATTTTTCGCGGTCGACTCGGACTTCGCAGTAGGAAATCGAGTCACCGTAGAAGGAGACGTTGGCCTGGGCCGACTGATGGCCGTGAACAATTGGCGGCAGCAACGGTGCAAAGGTGACCTGGATGTCGCCGCCGCCGGCGTAGGGCCGAAGGCCGCTGGCAGATGCCCACTGCGCCATGCCGGCTGAGACATAGCCTGCGAGTTCGGGGTCGGCGAGGTAGCCCACCTCGGTCGTAGCCCAGTGAGCCGGCAGCGGACGCCATGCGTTCCCCTGGGTGGCGACGGTGACGAAGCTGGCGGCGCCCATGAACACGGCGCCGATGATGAAGCCGGCTACCAACCCGACGCGGGGGCGGCGGCGAGGGAGAGCTGGAACAACCGGTGGCACGGCCTGTGCGGGGCGCGCCGCGCGCTGGGGCTTCTGACGGGCAAGCAGGCCCAGCGGGGTTGACGTGGGATCTCCGGGGGTTTCCATCGTATCTGGATAATCGACCGGCGACGGAGGCCTATCAGCGTTGGCGCGGCGGGCTGGTGAGAAGCGCGCGACAATTGAGTTGACGAGCTACCGGACATCCACGCGCCGTGCTCTCGACCGGGAGTCAGGCTGGAGTGAGGGAAACCGGATCGACGAGCGACGGATCCTCTGGGCCTGGCTTGTTGACGCGCGTGGACACCGGATACATGACGAGGAGGGAATCATCGGCGGGGCGGAGGAGCGCCTTCAGCTGGTCGATCGGGGTCTCGGGGAAGAGCCAGCGGTCGGCATCGTCGTCGTCGAGGACAACCGGCATGCGGTCGTGAATGCCAGAGACGACGGAATTCGCCCCGGTGGTCACGATGGTGAAGGTCCGCTGGAACTTGCCGGGTTCAGGCTGCCAGAGCTCGTAGAGGCCAGCGAAGAACATGAGGGCGCGACCCGGGCGGTGAATCCAGTAGGGCTGCCGGACCTTGCCGGAGCGATCCCATTCGAAGAAGCCATCGGCCGGCACGAGGCAGCGGCGCTTCTTGAAGGCGGTCCGGTAGGCAGGAGTGGTATCGACGGTCTCTGCGCGGGCGTTGATTTGATTGGACGCGCGCTTCGCATCTTTGGCCCAGACGTTGACGAGGCCCCAGCGGGCACGCAGGGCTTCGCGGTCTTCGTTCTCGAGGCTAAGAACGAAGTGTTCCTGGGTGGGAGCGATGTTGAAGCGAGGCTCGTAGTCCTGGAGGGATTCGGGTGGGACACCGAGTTCCTGCGCCAAGAGATCCCCGTCTGGTTCCGTGAGCGTGAAGCGGCCGCACATGTACGGAGTTTAGCAGCCAGTCAAACAGCTAGTTCCGCGGCCGAACAAGCCAGCCGCGCCAGGTGCCGAGGGCGGGGCGACCGCCTGCTGTGACACGGCGTATGGGAACGGTGTAAAGCCCATGGCGAAGGTGCGGCCGGGCCCAGGCCCTGGCGAGGCGGAGTCTGACGCGATGGAGGGGAGCCGAACGCGGTTCGGACTGTCGGCGCCCGCAGCGTCGCAGGCGAGGGCCAGGCAAGCGGGCACAAGGACGAGCACGGCGACGAGGATGCGGAGCACGGCAACGCCGTACCGAACGATTCTCGTTTTGAGAAGATAGATTCCGATTATCACCGATTCAAGAATTATCACCGATTCAAGAAAGGGGCAGGTCCGCAAGGAACCCAGGCGATGACGAGTGGCCCCAGGGTGCTAGGATCGCGGAGGTGGCGAGCGGAGGTCTCATGGACGAGGCCCTAGAGTCCGGTCAGCGGGGCAAAGTAGCCTGTCACTTGATGCGCGGGCCGGTGGACGGGTGCTGCGACTGGTGCGCCGGGGAGCTTCCGGCGACACGGCGCCGATGGTGTTCGGACGCGTGTGCGCGCAATTTCGAGAAGAACCACTGGTGGCCGGCCGCGCGGCGTTCCGCCCGGAGGCGAGACAAATACGCCTGCCGACAGTGTGGGCGGAAACGCCTCGATCGGATACGGCTCGAGGTAAACCACATTGAGCCAGCCCTGGGGCGGCATCGCGAAGTGAGCTGCGCTCATCACCTGAGCAACCTTGAGACGCTCTGCAACGAGTGCCACCGGGCGATCACAGCCGCGCAACGGAAAGAATCGAGCGGAAAAGCTCGTGCGGTGGCGCCTGCGAACCACCCGGAGTTGGCGTAGACTCCGGCCACTTCGTTCGGAGGAATCGAATCATGCCAACCCCATCCCGTGTTGTCGTCGTCCCGGGAGAACCGGGCCCACTGCAGCTCGTAGAGCTGAACCTGCCCGACCCCGGGCCATACCAGGTCGTCGTGAAGCAGTTCGCGAGCGGCATCTGCCATAGCCAGCTCCACCAGATGCACCGGCCGCGGACGGGCGTGCCGCAGATCCTGGGACACGAGTCCACTGGCGTCGTGATCGCCAAGGGCAAAGAAGTCACCCACGTCAAGGAAGGCGATACCGTGATGGTGACGTGGGTCCCACGTGACGGAGAAAACGCGACCCGCAAGCCGGAGATGTCGACGCTGACGCTACCCGGTGGCCAGACCGCTTCGGCGAGCTGCTTCACCTGGGCCGACAACACGATCGCCGACGAGCAATACGTGGTGAAGGTGCCGTCGGACATCAAGAAGGACGTGACGGCGATCATCGGCTGCGCCGTGATGACGGGCTCCGGGGCGGTCTACCACACGGCGGGCGTGAAGAAGGGCCAGAGCGTGGCCGTCTACGGTGTGGGCGGCGTCGGACTCTCGGCGATTGCCGCGGCGAAGGTGGTCGAGGCGTACCCGATCATCGCAGTCGACCTGGACGAGTCGAAGCTGGACTTCGCGAAGAAGTTTGGCGCGACCCACGGGATCAATGCCTCGCAGGTAGACCCCATCGCGGCGATCCAGGAGCTGACGAGGAGCTCGACGGAAGTGAACATGCTCGGCACTCCAGTAGCGGGCGTCGACTTCGCGTTCGACTGCATCGGCGTGCGGAAGACGATGGAGCAGATCCTGCCTTCGGCGCGGCCGGGTGTGTTGGGCCGGAGCACGGGCGGCACGGCGGTGCTGGTCGGTGTTCCGGGCACGAATGTCGAGATCGACGCGCGCGACCTGCTGATCAGCGAAAAGAAGTACATCGGGTCGATTGGTGGAAGCTGCCGGCCGGACCGGGACTTCCCGATGTTCCTGCGCTGGTATCACGAGGGCGACCTCGACCTCGACGCGATGGTGACGGAGCGCTTCACGATCGACCAGATCAACGAGGCGACGACGACGCTGGAACAGGGGAAGATTGCGGGCCGCGCGATTATGGAGTTCTAAGACCCGGCCTCAGCAGTGACGGCCAATTGCAGAAGGCCCTCCTCCCGGCGAAACGGGAGGAGGGCCTTCTGCCGCTTATGGGATGGGGCAGTAGGATCCCCGCGTGGATTATCGCTGGAAGGTCCTGGTTGCCGTGGGGTTCGGCACCTTCATGGCGACGATGGACTTCAGCATCGTCAACATTGCGCTGCCCACGCTTGGACGAGAGTTCGACCGGCCGCCAGATGTGGTGGTCTGGGCAACGCTCACATCGAGTCTCGTGGTGACGGGGCTCACCCTGACGGCGGGGCGGGCTGGAGACCTTTTCGGCCGAAAGCGAATCTACGTCACCGGGTGGGTGATCTTCACGCTGGGAATGGCGATCGCTCCATTTGCCCAGACAATCGAGCAGCTGATCGCGATGCGGTTCTTCCAGGCGATCGGCACGGCGCTGGCCATCGCGAACGGCAACGCGATCGTGACCGCGGCATTCCCGCCGAATGAGCGGGGCCGGGCGCTCGGTACGACGGGAGCGATCGTCGGGGCCGGGCTGATGTCCGGACCAATTCTCGGCGGCGTGATCCTGGACCTGTTCGACTGGCACGCAATCTTTTATCTGCGCGTGCCAATTGGCCTGATCGCGATGTCGCTGGCGCTGTTTATCATCCGTGAATCGGAGGGCGAGCCGGCCGGACAACGGCGGATCGACGTACCTGGCGCGGTCTTACTGTTCGCGACGCTTTCGACGGCGCTCCTGGCCGTGAACAGGGGCACGACGTGGGGCTGGGCATCGCCGGCGATCCTGAGCCTCTTCGCTGTGAGTGCCGTGTCCCTGGCGCTGTTTTTGCGGGTCGAGTCGCGGACAGCGAGTCCAGTCGTGTCCCTGGCCCTGTTCAAGGTGCGGAGCTTCTCGGTTTCAATCCTGAGTTTGATGTTGAACTTCATGGGGCAGTCGGCAGTGACGTTCCTGATGCCTTTCTACCTGACGCGGGTACAGGACTATGGCACGGCGCGGGCAGGGCTTGTGATCGCCACGGTGCCGCTGATGATGCTCATCCTCTCACCGGTGAGCGGGATGGTGTCCGACCGGAAAGGCTTTCGGCACCAGACTACGGTGGGGCTTGTGCTCGTGAGCCTGGGGCTGTTCTCGCTGGCGACACTTGGGGCGAACACGCCGGTGTGGCTGATCATGGCGAGACTGGCGATTATCGGTGTCGGCACGTCGGTATTTATGTCGCCAAATAGCTCCGCGGTCATGGGCGCGGTGCCACTTTCCAAACTGGGAACGGCGTCCGCGAGCGTGGCGACCAGCCGGAACATCGGCAACGCCGTGGGCCTGGCGATATCGAGTGCCGTACTCGTCGGCGTCGCTTCCGCTACCGCGGGCGTGTCGGGCGTCAGGGCGGACCAGCTTCCAAGTGGTGCGCTTCTGGACGGAGTGCAGGTCGGGTTCGTCGTGGCGGGTTGCCTGTCGGCGATCGCAGTGGTCGCGTCGCTGGCTCTCAGGCCCAAGGCCGAGGGCCGCCCGGCTGCGAGCACCGTCCCGCCGGTCGCGGCCGTGACACGCGAGCGCTAGACGGGGCCTTCCAGCGGAGATCGGGAGACTCGGACGCCATTGGCGCTGTTGCCACCGAGCCGGACGATGTTGATCGTCCGGGCAAGGTCCGGGCTACCCGAGTAGTAGGCAGGGACGGAACCATCTCCAGCCGGAGTGGGGCGATCCCAGTGGCCGAGGGCAAGGTAGTCGGCGTCGAGCGCCGCGATTTCGGAATCGCGTATCAGCCAGGAGCGACCGGGGTGATCATCGCCCGGGTGCCAATGGCCGTGAGCCATGGCGATCTGCCAGCGGTGACGGCGAACCGGTGCGGTTTCGAGGGGGGACATATCGAGGAAGTCGCGGTGCGGGCGACCCCATACGGCGAGGTCAAGGTCGTCGAGCACGGCGAGGTCGCCGTCCGTGACGCCGAAGACGTGGACATTGGCCGGGTCGGCGATGCCTCCACGGTGGTAGACGGAGTCGGGCGTCAGGGGGTCATGGTTTCCAGGGAGGATGACGACGGGGCGGCCGTAGTCGCCGAGGACGTTGGTCACCTCGTCCAGCACCGCAAGAGGGATGCGGTTGTGATCGAAGATGTCGCCGGCGAGGAGGAGGACATCTGCTTCGCTGGCCGCAGCCGTGCGGAGAACGGTCTCCAGTACGAAGACCGTGGAGCGGTTTGAGGCCTTCTCGAAGTTGATGTGAAGGTCTGAGCTGTGCGCGACGATGATGTGGTCGCGCGGGGATCCGGGGCCGGGCTGCATGAGGGTACGAGACAGCACGGGGAGACTTGGGTCAAGGATGGCCGACGCTGTTGGCCAAGATAGACGGAGTCTGCGCACGCGCGAGGCTGCCGCGGGTTCGGGCCTGGACTGGCCACGGTTCGAACACCCGCGGCCTGGGCGACTGCGGCCATGCGGGGGAGACTGGCGGCACGGTCTCGCAGCGGACCCTAGATTCCAGGGAGGAGGGACTTGAGGAATTCGCGGGTATGGGCGCGGGATTCGGCGGTCTCGCCGTCGATGGCGGCGTAGAAGTCGGTGACGCCCGCGTCGCGCCAGTGGCGGAGCTCAGTTTCGACCTGCTCTTCGGTGCCGATGACGGCGAGGTCTGCGGGTCCTGAAGCGCCGGAGCCGTAGATGGCGCGCTGATACGAGGGGAGCGTGCCGTAGCCGGCGTAGGCAGTGGCGATGCGTTCGCGGGCGGCAACAACGTCGCTGGTGACGACGATCGGGACGCCGGCGATGATGCGGGGCGTGGGGCGGCCGGCTTCTTTGGCCCCGCGGCTGAGTTCCGGCACCACGACCTCCTGGATGTACTTTGGGCCGGCCATCCAGAGGGCAGTGCCATCGCAGAGGCGCCCGGCGAGGCAGAGCATCTGGGGACCGAGGGCCGCGATGACGACGGAAGGTGCTGCTGCGTCCGGCACCTGGATCTGCGCATGAACGCGGAAGTCTTCGCCGTCGAAGTCGACTCGTTCGCCGCGGAGGAGTGGATTGAGGACGGTGAGGTATTCGCGCATGTGGCGCACAGGCCGGGAGAAGTCGAGTCCCCAGGCGTCTTCGATGACGCGCTTGTGACTGAGGCCGAGGCCGAGCACGAAGCGATTGCCGCTGGCTGCCTGGGCCGCGAGGGCGCCCTGGGCCATGGAGACGGGGTGGCGGGAGAAGGTGGGCTGGACGAAGGCACCGAGCTCGATTGTGTTCGTCACCGCACCCGCGAGGGCCATGGTGGTGAGGACGTCGTGGCCCGCGCTCGGGAGCCAGGCGCCGGTAAAGCCATCGGCTTCGAGCGACCGGATTGCCGCTACCTTGGCCTGGAGGGAACTCCCGAACGGTGTGCTGACGATGCGCATGAGGGACGGCTCCGGCTGATGGGTCGGGCGAACGTAGAAGCGGTACAGGTGAGTGTCAACGGCCGGAGACCCCGCGCCGCCGCGGGTTGTGCTGAAATACGTCCATGACGAATTTGAGAGTTCTTGCGACCTATGGGCATCCGGATGACGAGGGCCAGGTCACGGGCACGTTGGCGCGCTTCATCGAGCGCGGCGCGCAGGTCACGCTTGTGTGTGCAACGCGGGGCGAAGTTGGCGAGATCAGCCACGCGGAGCTGGCAACGCCGGACACCCTCGGCTATGTGCGCGAGCTTGAACTGCGCGCAGCGATGGCCCAACTGAGCCTGCGCGATGTGCGCTTTCTGCCCTACCGGGACAGCGGAATGGCGGGGACGCCCGAGAACGAAGATGCGCGCTGCCTGCACGCGCAGCCAGCGGACGTGGTGGTCGGACAGTTGGTGTTCCTGATGCGCGAGCTCCGGCCGCACGTGGTGTTCACATGGGACCCAAGCGGCGGCTACGGGCACCCTGACCACGTAGCGGTGCACCGGCACACGCTGGCGGCGTTCGAACGAGCTGGAGATGGACAGGCGTTTCCAGAGAGCGGGGCGCCCTGGACGCCAAGGGAGCTGTACTGGGGCGCATTCACGATGAAGCGTTTCGCGGGGATGTACCTGGAGCTAGAGCGCCGGGGACTGCTGCCGGAACCGATCGATCCGGAGCGGCGGCAGCGCTTCGAGGCTGCAATGGATGAACCTGAACCGGCGGTGAGCCTTGTGCATGATGTGTCGGACCTGGTGGAGCGAAAGCGCGCGGCGGCCGGGATGCATCGCAGCCAGTTCGGGGAGAACAGTCTGTTTGCTCGCATTCCGGAAGAGTTCGTACAGCGGTTCTACGGGGAGGAGCGGTTTTTCCGGGCGCGACCGGAGTGGCAGGAGGGCAGCGCGCCGGAGGCAGGTATCGAAGGACTGTTCGAACTCGCGGATTAGGTGGCTCTATGGGAGCGGCCTGCACCGCCTGAACGTGACCGACATACGCAAACAAGCCCTCCGAACGGAGGGCTTGTTTGTTGTTTGCGTTGGTAGCGGGGGGAGGATTCGAACCTCCGACCTTCGGGTTATGAGCCCGACGAGCTGCCACTGCTCCACCCCGCGGCCTGTTGGAGCGCGGTGCTATGGCACCTGAAGAACTGAAGAGCGACGGAACTGCGTGCATTTCATAAGATGGCGAGTTTAGTGTGGGTCAAGCCTCTCGACCATTAGTACGCCTCAGCTGAACGCATTACTGCGCTTACACCTGGCGCCTATCAAACAGGTAGTCTTCCTGTGGTCTTACCTGGTTTTACCCAGAGGGAGATCTCATCTTGAGGTCGGCTTCGCACTTAGATGCTTTCAGCGCTTATCCGGTCCGAACATGGCTACCGGGCAATGCTCCTGGCGGAACAACCCACACACCAGAGGTTCGTCCACCCCGGTCCTCTCGTACTAGGGGCAGATCCTCTCAAATCTCCTACGCCCACGGCGGATAGAGACCGAACTGTCTCACGACGTTCTGAACCCAGCTCGCGTGCCACTTTAATGGGCGAACAGCCCAACCCTTGGGACCTACTCCAGCCCCAGGATGTGACGAGCCGACATCGAGGTGCCAAACCTTGCCGTCGCTGTGGACGCTTGGGCAAGATAAGCCTGTTATCCCCGGGGTAGCTTATATCCGTTAAGCCACGGCCCTTCCACTCGGAACCGTAGGATCACTTTGGCCGGCTTTCGCCCCTGCTCGACTTGTAGGTCTCGCAGTCAAGCCCCCTTATGCCAATGCACTCGACGGGTGATTTCCATCCACCCTGAGGGGACCTTTGCGCGCCTCCGTTACTCTTTAGGAGGCGACCGCCCCAGTCAAACTGCCCGTCAGACGCTGTCCTCCTGCTTGCTCAGGAGTTAGGAAACAGACCAGGAAAGGGTGGTATTTCAAGGTTGGCTCCACCGGGCCCGCAAGCCCGGGTTCAATGCCTCCCACCTATCCTACGCATTCAAAGCCCATTCCCAGCGCCAAACTGCAGTAAAGCTCCACGGGGTCTTTTTGTCCTGCCGCGGGACAACCGCATCTTCACGGTCAATTCAATTTCGCCGGGTCCTCCGTTGAGACAGTGCCCAGATCGTTACGCCTTTCGTGCGGGTCGGAACTTACCCGACAAGGAATTTCGCTACCTTAGGACCG
>JBFWRY010000006.1:0-125357 GCA_050248655.1 Dehalococcoidia bacterium | reverse complement strand
TTCGCCAACACGACGAGTGCCTCGCCGCTCCGTTCCGGCGGATGTGCCGCGATACGAATGGCATCCTGCAGGGCGTCCGGCGGCGCAAACACGCTTATCCGGTATCCGCCTTCCTCGTTGCCGAAGGACGCCGCCGGAACAAGGAAATAGCCCGCCCGTTCTACCTCCGCGAGCTGCGCGTCCGTCAGATGTCGCGGTGGTTTCGCGAGGAATGTCCAGCCGCCCTCTGGTGGCACAAACGTCCAGCCGGCTGCGCCAAGCTCGCGGTAGACAAGCCGGGCGTTCCGCGCTGCGGCTTCGCCGCGGGCGTCGATCCGCGCCGCGTAGTCCCGTACGAACGTCGTCGCCATCTCCATCGCGAGGACGGAGGGCCCGCCGCTCAGCACTTGCACAGCCCGGCAGACCGCTCCGGTGGCCACCATGTCCCGGCACGCGATCCATCCGATTCGCAGTCCGCCCAGCCCGAGCGGCTTGGAAAGGTCCCCAACACTGATTGCGGTGTCCGACAGCGCCACCGCCGGGACGCCTCGAGTACTCGCCCGCAGGTCGAGATGGACTTCGTCCGCGACTACGCGCCCGCCTGCTTTCCCTACTTCGTCGAGAAGAGTCAACATGTCGAGCAGCCGCCCATCCGGTACGGTTGGGTTGTTGATGACCGCAAGCGCCGGCGATGAATCCGCCAGGTCGTCCACCACTACCGCGCCAAGCCGGCCCGCTACTTCGCGAAAACTCGGGTAGACTGCCTTCGATGCATAGACGACGTCTCCCGTCTGCAGTAGGGCGTGCGCAATCGCCGCGAGCGCTTCCGACGCCCCATTCGTAACGACGATCGACTCCGGCTCCAGGTCGGGATACAAGGCTGCGATCGCTGCACGAAGGCCGGGAAGTCCGCCCGGCGGCCCGTACTGGAGCCGTTCCTCCTGGTGTTCGCCATCGACCCGTGGCCCCGAAGCCGAGAGGTCGATCATCCCCGGCCGGAAGTGGCTCGCATAGTAGTCGAGGACGTGCGGGCTGCCGCGAGATTCCATGCCCCGATTTTGGTCCGCCGCCCGCCTCAGGCGATTACGTCTCGCTTACAGGGGTGATTTCGCTACTGCCGAACCTTCCGCCGGGCCGATCCACGGCGCCCGTGAACGCTCCAGCGGTCGCACGCGGAGCCTGATCGACGCGCCAGCCGACGCAGCAAGACGGACCGCGTTGGCCGAGAAGTGCGCACTGGGACTTCCAACGCCCCCGCGCACGTCGAAGTCAATAACTCCGCCGGCCCGCATCGCTCGCACCGCCCTCGCCACCTGACGCCCGAACTCGACTGACCCCTGCCGCCCGCTGATCACATGGTGACCGTCCGCCTTGACAGCCAATTCGCCGTAGAAGAACGGAGTCCGAGGGTCGACCTTTTCGCAGTACAGGTCGTCTCCAATCCACCCCAGGTCACCGTCGATTCCTGCGCGCAGTGTGGCGAGCGTGCGCAACACCCTGGCGGAGAGCTGGACATCGAGTTCCGCATCGTACCACCACTCGATCATGAGATTGAAAGGGCTCAGGCGGCGATATCGATGGAACGCAGGCAGTTGTCCATGGAGCAATTTCTCAACGGCTTCAAGCTGCGCATCGAACGGTAACGAATCGATGCCGTGTGGTACGAAGTGGAGGTGCGTCGTCCGGTGACGGAGGGACGTCGATGCCAACGCGGGCTCCACCGGTGCGCGTTCGCACAGGGCGATCGAGTCAACGTCGCTGTTCAAGACGCAGACGGCAATGGTTCCGTGGTGGCCCATGGCAAAAGGATAGGGCCGCAGCCCGCGGACGGTCGCGCAACCGCGCGAACCGCTCGCCGCCAACAAACCTATCCGGGACGGTTGGCCGCCGGCTGGAACAACTCGATTGGGTTGCCGGACGGGTCGTCCAGCAGCGTCTGCGCGCCCCCTGGGCCGCGGAGGATCTCGTTCCGGAAGGGGACGCCTGCCGCACGCAGCTTCGCCGCTTCAGCCTCGATGTCCTCGACGATCAGGTGAATGCGGTTCCAGCCGCCCGGCACGGGTTGCCGCCCGTCGGGCATCGGCCGTCCCGCCGAACTTGTCTCGCCGCTGAGGTGCAGCACGAGGTTTCCGCGCCGCACTGATCCGAAGGCCGGCGGAAAGTTGGCTTCGACCGAAAAGCCAAGATGCGTCGTGTAGAAGGCGATCGACGCAGCCACGTCGTGCACCATGTACCGGACATAAACAGTGTTATCCACGAGAGAACTCCTCCAATTGATTGGGCCTTGGTGGCCGGATGTGGGACGCATGTGCCGCCATCTCGACGAATGGCATGAGCCGGGTCATCACTTCGTCGCGCGTCCGGCGGTATGCAGCGAGGCGGTCATCGAACGGTCCCCTCACGGCGGCCGGGTCGTCAAGCCGCCAGTGAAGTGCATTGTGTGGTCCCGGAAACGCCGGGCATTGTTCTCGCGCCGCGTCTGACAGCGTGATCACGTAGTCGAACCTGTGCTCCACAAACTCCTCCACGAGCTTGGACCGCCCGCCTGACCAGTCGATCTGATCCTCGGCGAGGACCCGCACCGTCAGGTCGCTCACGCTCTTCGGCGCGAATCCGGCGGACTTCGCATCGAAGGCTGGCCCGCCGTGACGCTGGAGTAACGCCTCCGCGATCTGGCTGCGGCCGGAATTACCGTTACAGAGGAAGAGGACTGAAATTGGCGCGGCTTCCGCCGCCGACGCCGCGATGACCCGCGAGCCGGTCGTTTCGATCGTCGCTTCGAGGTCGGTCAGCTCCCAGTCGAGACGTTCCATCTCGATCCGCTGCTGGCGGAGCGCGTGGTGATGGGCCGCGAGCGCCGCCGGGACCTCGGGGTCCCCCGCGCCCCGTTCAATACACAGCCTCGCCAGCCTTCCGGCCTCAGATGGTGAAAGCCCGACGCGGCGTAATGTCGTGACCAGGTGAAGGAGGCGCAGATCGATCTCTGAGTATTCCCGATACCCGTTCTCCTTTCGCGGCGCTGCCGGCAACACGCCCACAGATTCGTACCAGCGCACGCCGGACGGCGAGAGTCCGGTCCGCCGCGCAAGCTCTGAAACGTTCACGGGCGCACCCTACACCTTGTAGTTACTGCAAGGTCAAGCGCTCAATTCCTAACCGTCGACGGCCGTCGAGATGGAGACCACGTGCGATGGGCACGTCGGGGTCTCTACGGTCGCCATGCGCCAGAATCATCCCGGCTCACGGTCAGGAGGCGTACCAATGCAGTTCGGCATTCTCGATCTCGTCGATTGGCACCCCGGGACCATGACCCAGGAAGAGCGATACCAGCAGGTCATCGACCTTGCCGTGGTCGCTGAGGACCTCGGCTTCGATACCTACTGGGTCGGTGAGCACCACTTCTCCCACTACGTTTCGCCCCATCCGGCCATCCTCCTGGCGGCGATCGCTGCCCGGACGCGCCGTATCCGCATTGGTACGAGCGTCGTCCTCGCGGCTCACCACGATCCGCTTCGTCTCGCCGAGGACTATGCGATGGTCGACGTAATAAGCGGTGGGCGCCTCGACCTCGTGGTCGGACGCGGGCTCTTCCTTCAGGGTTATCGCGGGTACCAGGTGGCGTTCGAATCCGTCCGCGGACGCCTGGAAGAAGCGATCGCCGTGATGCGGCGTGCATGGCAGGAGTCCCCTTTCTCCTTCACCGGCGCGGTGCGCGTCTTCGACCAGATCGAGGTGCAGCCGCGTCCGTTACAGCAGCCGCATCCGCCGCTCTGGGTCGCAGGAGGCCGCTCGCTCGATACGGTTGACTACGCCGCGCGCGAAGGCCTCAACCTCGCCCTCCCTCAGTTGATGGGTCCACCCTCGACCTTCCAGCCCACGGTCGACCGCTACCGGGAGCGCCTTGCAGAATCCGGGCGCGACCCGGCCGCGTACCGGTTGTCGGTTGGACAGCACGCATGGGTGGCGCCGTCGCACGCCGAGGCGTTGGACGACTGGCGCGAGTCATACCCTCGCTACACGAAGATGGTCGCAGATGAGATGCAGGAAGACCTGTATGCCGGCACCGAACTCGAAGAGGTCGCGAAGCGGACGAGGCAGGCCGCCACGGTCCCGGCCGACCGCCTGCTCAAGGGGGTGTCCGCCCTCGGCACCCCGGAACACGTTGCGGCACGAATCTGTGAGGCATGGGACACCCTCCGCATGGACCACCACTGGGCCTGCTTCAACCTCGGCGGCATCCCAACCGCGAAGCTGACCTCAGCGATGCAGTTGTACGCCCGCAACGTCATCCCGGCTGTTGCCCGGAGGGTAGACGGGCTGGGCTCCTGAGACGGAGCGTGCTGTGCCCCAGCACGCCGAAGCGCTCGCAGCTCGCACCTCCTCCCCTCACACCCCGAACCGCCAGCGTGTCGCGCCGTGCGGCTCCGCCGTGGCGTTCCCGATGGCCGTGTGAAAGGTGAAACGGTAGACATTCCACGGTGGCGGTCCTGCGCTCGGGGCGGCGTACGGGGCCGTCACCGCGTCGCCATCGACCTGCACTGGCCAGCCGCCTTCCCGGAAGCGAGCTGCCGCTCTCTCCAGCGTCACCGGGTCGGTGACCCGCACCGCTTCGCCTTCGAAGACGACATCGACGGTCGCCAGTCGGGCGGAGATCGTGCAGGCAGAGTTCGCGGCCAGGTTGCGTGATTTCCGTGTCCCCGGTCCGCTGGTGAAGTAGATATCACCGTCCAGCCAGACAGCGCCGATTCCGGCGGAGTGCGGGCGGCCGTCTGGCCTCACCGTGCCAAGAAAGGTCGTGCCGAGAAAGACGATGCCGTCCAGGAGATCCTGCGCACGGCTCCACGGCAGCGGCGCATTGCCCGAGATGTCGAGATTCCTGCTATCAACGGGAGTTCGGCCGGTCATCTGGATACCTCCTATTCCTCGCGGTGCACAGCCCACCGCACGCCGGACTCTACCTTGAGGTGGCCGGGTGCGGGCTGCGTTTCCCCTACCGCGGCCGCCGGTATTGAAGCTCCAGGATCCCGTTGTTTGAGACTGTGCTGGAAATCAGCTCGAGCGCGTAGGACGTCGGAACGCCGTCGAAGAGGCGCGTACCCTCGTTTGCGATGTACGGGAACACGCTGAATCGGATCTCGTCGAGCAGGTCGAGCTGCATGAGTGAACGCCAGAGCGTGACGCCGCCCCAGACCACGATGTAGCCGTCGCCGCCCTGCCGGAGCCTGTCGACCTCTTCAGTCGTTTCGCCACTGGCGACCACGGTGTTGTTCCACCCAGCTGTCTTCATGGTCCGCGAGAAGACCGTCTTGGGCGCCGCGTTCAGAATCGGCGAAAACGGGTGGCCGGTGTTGGTCGTCATGGCCGCAGAGGTGCCCTCGTAGGCGGAGCGCCCAAAGACATGTGCGTTCGCGCCCCGGAGAAACTCGAGTTGCCTGGCGGCATCGGGTTGATTGTTTTCAGGCAGGCTGAAGCAGAAATCCCAGAAGTCGGTGCCCTCATCCGCCAGTAGGCCGTCGAGCGAGTAGTTGAACACCGTCGCAATCAGCTTCCGCATCGCCACAACTCCATCGATTGGGTCCGTCTTGGAAACGGTGAACTCGACGACAGTATGCCCATCTCCCGCTGAGCCGCGATTCTTTCATCGCCATGGCTGCCGAGCAGGGATTCGAACCCCGACTGAGGGCTCCAAAGCTCCCCGTTAGGGAAAAGCTACCAAACTTGCCTCGCCAAGCTGGCAGGCAATGCCCAAGCGGCAATCGAAACAACGAGTTCTGTCGTCACGTCCGCCCGCGGAAGACCAAAGGACTATACCGGGGCCGTTGCCCTGCCGGCATGTCGCCTACTACCGAAGTCATGCTCACCATTGCTGTGCGACGTTTCGCCTGCTTCCGGGGCCCGGGTGGCCCTTATGCTACTGCGAGCCCCGGCCCAGGCTTGGGTGTCAAGAGAGGCTCCAAGAGCACTGGGACTCTCCGGAGGAACCAGATGACGCCAGCGGGCCCCGGACGGCGACACGAACTCGCAGCGAGCCGCACGGAGCGAAGGCCTCTGCGAGCGCGCAGAACTTGGATCGCCAAGGTTTCGGCGCTCGTTCTGGGTTGCCTTGTTGTAGTTGGCGTCGCGCTTCCCGCAAGCACGCATGCGCAGCAGCCCACGCACGACCAGATCGTCAGCTTCGGCACGCAAGTGGAATCGCTGGTCAACGCGCACAACGTGGACGGGCTCGTGGCACTCTTCATGCCGGCGGATATTACGTGTCCCGGCCCTGATCCCAACGCCACCGCCAACGTTTGCCAGGGACAGGCGCCCGGGACCGTTGTCCAGGGCTATTGGGCTGGGCCGCTCTACTCCGAGCTCGGAGCCGTGACCGGCACAGGGCTCCGGGCAGAGGTCAACCTTGGCCTCGATCGTGTGCCCGCCCCGGTAGCGTTGGCGACGACCGCAAAGCAGGCGATGTTTCCTTTCCTGCGCGACCAATGCCTGGACTGCGGGACAGTTGTCCTGGCTGGTACCGTGCCACCCGCCGGCGGCCAACCGACGCTGAGCTTCTCCGTGAAGTTCACAGCAAACGGACCTCGCCTGTTCTCCATCACCCGTGGCGAAATTCTCCAGCCCGACGAACGTGTGTATGTCACCGGCGGAAAGCATCGCGACGGAACGGAGTTCATTCGCGCTAGCCAGTCACCCTGGCCCGCGCCGGCCGGCATCGCGCTGGACACCTCGGTGACAATCACCAACCCCGATGGGTCGTTCATCCCTATCGATCAGCGCCTCGCGACCAGCGTCGTGTTCTGGCAACAGTTGCCCGGGTATACGGGCGTGTTCGAAGTTGAGCGTGCGCTGGTGCCGTACAACTCGGGCCAGGCGCGGGCATACACGCGGATCGCCACCGTGCCCGCCGCCCCGGAGCCGGCGATGGTGGGTTACCCCGACACCCACCTGTTCACCGAGGACCTGCAGTACCAGCGCTGCTACCGGGTCCGTACCGTGATCAACGGCGAAGGAGGCCCGTACTCCGCGGAACTGTGCACACAGGCCCCACCCAACACCGGCCCCACCGAGCCTCCGTTCAACTATGACATCGTGCGCGAGGTTGTCGTCCCGCTGATTGGCGATGATGGCCGGACCCACTACGTCACCCTCTCTGAAGACACGGCCGGCATCGTCCGTCTGCGGCTCAGCCTCTTCGACTTCGCACCGGGCGGATACAACGTCGTGCTCTTCCGTCGGGGAAATTGCTCGGCGACCGCCAACTACGGCCCCGACGACGTCATCCGACCGAACTTCAGCCTGGAGCTCCTCGAACGGGCAGGTCTCGTCCTCACGTTCTTCAACACCGATAGCATCACGCTCACGTCCGGGCCGAAAAGTATCTACGACGCAGACGGGACATCGCTCGCCATCTACCGTCCCGGGTCCGGCGGCAGCGGCCTTCGTGCGGCCTGTGCGGTTCTCTCCAGTCCGCCCGACGTACCGAATACCGGCAGCGGAACTGCCACGCCCGGTGAAAGCTCACTCGACTGGAGGACGGTCGCTGCTCTGGCGGCTGGAGTTGCTCTAGCGGGTGCCGCGGCCTCCATGGCCTTGCGCCGTGGGATAGTCCGCCGCTAGAGGCCCGCCGAACGACCGAAGGACTCGAAAGCCGGTGGTCGCTGCAACGCGATTCAGCCTGTCCCCGTGAATCCAATGGGACGTGGACTCAGAGTCAAGAGGCGAGCAGTCCTGTGGTCACGAAAGAGGCTTGCGGTTGGCTGTTAAACCGAATTCGATCTGTTATGGCATGTCTTGAATCTGATGGCTGCCGAGCAGGGATTCGAACCCCGACTAAAGGCTCCAAAGACCGCTTCTGGATTCCGAAGCCCCTGCCGCACCGGCCAATTCTGCCCGCCAACTCGCAGATCCTGCGCGAGCGGCGAGTCCTGTTGTCGCCAGGGGGATGCCCAACCTTTCGCGGGCTATCTGGTCTGGATCGTGTTATGCGAGGGTCGCGACGAAGATTGACATCGTGAACCCGACGCCGGCGAGCCAACTAAAGGGTCGACGCGCTTGATGGAATGGCCGTGTGACATGTTCGCAAGATTAGTTTCAGGACCAAACAGGTCGCCTGCGTTATCCCCAGCTGCTTCTCAACCACGAGTCCAATGATCATTCCGCGCGTCAGGATTCAGGCGTCGAGTAGCATCGCCGGCAAGGCATCGCATGCCCAACGGGTGAACCGGTCGGCAGACCATCCACGTTCGACTGTCAACTGGTAATATGTGCTATCGCTGAGGACGGCGAGAAGAACGTCCGTGGCCGATTCGAGGTCCAGCCCACCTCGCAGCTTTCCCTTGGCGACGATCAATTCGATGACCTCGCGAAAACCCGTGTAACGAAGCTGCTCGTGATGAGCATAGGTTTCGTGCACTTCTGGGTCCGTGAGGGCGGCGGCGCGGAGGACCTCCGCAATGGCGCTTGCGCGCGCGAACAGTGGCGCGGCCCCTCGTATGAAATGGCAAAGGGCCTCGGCGGCGGAATGATCTGCGCGCATCGCCGCCCACCATTCGGTCTCTTGCGGGATTTCTGGGGGGTCGGTCCCCGTGACTAGGAGGTCCACGAGCTGGCTGATCAGCTGAGACTTGGTGTGGAAAACAAAGTAGACGGTTTGGCCTGCGACCCTGGCGCGCTCAGCGATTGAGGCCATCGTGGCGCCGTGATAGCCCTTTTCTGCGAACTCCTCGCGGGCTGCCTGGAGGATTCGGAGCCGCGTAAATTCTGCCTTTTCTCGGCGCGTTTTCTTGACTTCTGCCATTTTCAGTACTGAACTATACTCCAGCTCACTAAAGTGAGCCTTTAGTGTAGGAGTAAGAACGATGATCGGGACTCTCGGGCACACGAAGGCAAGGACAAATTTTGGAATTCTCTGCGGGTGGACTTGCCTCGCGGCCGGGGTGCTGGGGGCCCTCTCGGGCATAGCGCTGTTGCTGATCGACCCGGCAGTCTCAAGAGATCGCTACAGCTACCCGCTCTCAAGCGGCGACTTCGCGGCCGTTCAGGCTTGGTTCTTCATCCAACATTTCGGGCTCCTCGCCGGGCAGATTGCGCTCTTGCAGTCGGGCGTGCTGGGCCGGCGAAAGGTCGTGACTCGCGGCCAATGGGTTGCCATTGCCGGTATGTTGGGACTCGCGGCCACCGAACTCCTAGCCGTGATGGCTGCCAAGTCAAAGTACCCGAGTGACGGTACCTACGTCCTCGACGCCCTCTACACGTTCACCACGATAGCGATTGGCGGCGGACTTATAGCAGCGGCGATCGGGGTGCTTCGTACTCCTGCCGCCCGCCGGGCGGAAACATGGATCACTCTCGCCCTGGGTGGTTGGGTCTTCGTGCCCATGATCCCGGCTATCATCGCCGGATTCACACCCGCGCGCCTCGGCATCAGCGGGTGGATGTTGTTGTATGCAGTGCTTGGGTGGGCGCTAGTTCGCGGAGAACGACCAACCCGCATTTCAACCTAACTCCCACAGCTGGTCTTGCTGCGGCCGTCCGCCAGGGATTTGATTCCGCCGTCTATTGTCCGATTGAGCGGAGCCGCCGGCTCCCGCCAACGAACGTCTAGATTCATGGCTGCCGAGCAGGGATTCGAACCCCGACCAAAGGCTCCAAAGACCTCTGTGCTACCGTTACACCACTCGGCAGTGGTGCCGAAAGTGGGACTCGAACCCACACGGGGTTTCCCCCAACGGTTTTTGAGACCGTCGCGTCTGCCATTCCGCCACTTCGGCCGTTCCCCACGTCCGCCGCCACAACGGCGAACGGCCCGGGAACATCAGTATGCCCCCGGGCCGCTTCACGTGCGACGCTCCCCGGCTTACAACCGGATGCCGATGTCGAACGTCGACTCATAGCCGCTCCCGCTCTTCGTCACTATGAGTTGGGTCTGGCCGCTGGACTGCCGGTAGATGCTGTCGGCGCTGTTCAGGACTGTGCGCTTCCCTTTCGCCGCGTACGGCTGCGCGAGGTAGACGTTGTCCGTGAATGCCTCGTCGAAGAAGAACTGCGACGTGAACTCGAAGCTGCCGCCCGCAGGTGTGGCGCCGCGGACCTTGAAGTGGATGTGCACGGCGCGGCCCTGGTACCAGCCCGGGTAGATAGTCGTGAACACCGCCTGGCCGTTCGCGTCCGTGTCCTGGTAGCCGCGAAGGAACATCTTGCCGGTCGTATTGAAGCTCCGGTCCGTCGCGTCGGAGTACACGCCGAAGGCGTCGCAATGCCAGACATCGACGGTCGCCTTCGGCAGCGGCGTACAGCCGTTGGCGCCGGCGGCGAACACGTTCAGGGTGAGCTTTAGCAGCGCGCCCGCCGAAACGGCGCCATCGCTCGGGTCCGTCCGGATGTCGGAGCGGTTCAGCTTCTCATCGACGAAGTAGGGCCCCTCGGTGAGCTCCGGGCTCACGATGCACTGCGGGGTGGTCGTTGCCGCCGCTACAGCGGTCCCGGTCGCCGTAGCAGTCGCGGCGGCCGACGTCGTGGTGGAGCCGGTGGCCGCTCCTGTCGTAGCCGCCGTTTCTGCCGTCGCCGGGGCCGGACTTGCCTTGTCCGAACACCCCACCGCGAACAGCGCTCCTGCGCCACCGAGCAGGGTGAGAATCTCACGGCGGTTCAGGATCCGCCCTACGAGCGCATCATCGTTGTCCATGGTTCCTCCAGGTGATCGCCGCGGGAGCCGGGAGGGAGCGCGGCTCCCGTGGCAATGCCATCGTTGCCGCCGCAGCTGTGCGATTCCTGTGAGATGGCGGTGAAGGTGAGAGCCTGGTAAACGCCAAGCCCGGAACACGCGGGCAAAAGAAAGCCCGCCAGAGGCGGGCTGGAATGTCTTGGAGCGGAAGACGAGGGTCGAACTCGCGACCTCCTCCTTGGCAAGGAGGCGCTCTACCACTGAGCTACTTCCGCATCCGGGCCATGATAGCACGGAAGATCGCCCGCTCAACCGCCACCCGTGCGCCCGCTTGCTCGCCCGCTCGCAGCACGTCGGCGATACTTCGTGAGAACCAAACATCCGGGAGCAGCCGCATGGGACTTCGCACGCCGCAGCAATACATTGATTCGTTGAAGGACGACCGCGCCGTCTTCTTCCGCGGGGAGCGCGTCGCCGACGTCACCACGCATCCCATCATTAAGAAGGCGGTGCATCATGCCGCCCTCGACTACGAGATGGCCGAAGACCCCGCGACTCGCGACCTCTCCGTGGTCACCGAAGACGGTGATTCCTACAGCCGCTACTTCAAGATCCCCGCGAGCACCGAAGACCTTCTCCTCCGCTCGAAGCTCATCGAAACCGCGACGGCCCTCGGCAAGACCCTCGTCGTCCTGGTTAAGGAAATCGGCAGCGATGCAATGTTCGCCCTGCACCGCGTCTCGCGTCAGATGGACCAGAAGTACGAGACGGAATACCTCAAGCGCGTCGAAGCCTTCTACCGTCACGTGCGCGATAACGACCTCACCCTCTCCGTCGCCCAGACCGACGTCAAAGGCGACCGCTCCCTCGGCCCGACAGCCCAGACGGATCCGGACTACTACACCCGCATCGTCGAACGCCGCCCGGATGGCATCGTCGTCCGCGGCGCGAAGATCCACACCTCCTGCACCACGAACACCAACGAGCTCATCGTCCTCCCTACCCGCGCCATGGCCGAGGGCGACAAGGACTATGCCGTCGCCTTCGCTATCCCGGTCAACACACCCGGCGTGAAGCTGGTCGCCAGTCCATACGGCGCTTCGCCAAAGGAAGAGTACGACGCCCCCCTCAGCGCGGACCGCAAGATGATGGAGACGATCACGATCTTCGACGACGTGTTCGTGCCATGGGAGCGCGTCTTCATGGCCGGGGAGCACGACTTCGCCGGAGCAATGGCGCTCGGGTTCGTCGAATACCACCGCTTCACTGCTGTCTCATACAAGCTACCGCTGGTCGATGCGCTCGTCGGCTCCGCGCTGCTCATGGCGGACCTGAACGGCATCTCCCGCGCCGCCCACGTGCGCGACAAGCTCGTCTGGCTCGTCAGCTACGCCGAGACGCTCCGCGCGCTCACCGAGATGGCCGCCATCCGTGGCGTGGCCGATGAGCACGGCATTTTTGCGCCCGACGCCCTCACCACGAACATGGCCAAGTGGCACTTTGCCCATCACTACCACGAAGCACTGCAGCACGTGCAGGACATCGCTGGCGGCATGCTCGTTACCGGCCCCGGCGTCGAAGACTTCGCCAATCCCGAGACGGGCGACTTGCTCCGCAAGTACCTCGGCGGCCGCGCCGGCATCGACGGAGAAGTGCGAACGCGCGCCATGAACATGGTCAGCGACCTGACCACGGGCGAGTTCGGTGGCTACCACGCTGTCCTCGCGATCCATGCGGAGGGCTCACTCGAAGCCGAGAAGCTGATGATCGCCCGCGCCTACGATTCCCGCCGCGCGCTCGCCTACGCAAAGCAGATCGCCGGCATCGACTAAGGAGGACAACGATGGCGACGAAGTCTGAGGCACTCGCCGAGCTTGACCATGCACACGACACGTTTCGCGACAAGATCGCTGACCTGCCGGAAGACGCCTATCGCGAGGTTTGGCTTGGCGATTGGGACCTCGCCCGGCTCCTCGCGCACATGGGTGGCTGGTTCCATGAAATGGCCGGCGGCATCGAGCGCGTCGGCCGCGGCGAACGCCCAACGCCTGAAGGCGTCGACTATGGCAACGCCGACACCTGGAACGCCAGGTTCACGGCCACGGCGACGCCTGGGAAGGCGTCGCTCGCTGTGTTCGATCTTCGTTATCGCGAGTACCGTGAAGCAGCCGCCGCACTCGACGAAGGGTTGTTCGGCCTCAGCGACCAGGGGAAGCCGAAGATCGGCAACCGCCTCCTCGACGGCGCAGGCATTCACCACTTCGGCGAGCACCAGGAACAGCTCGACGCATGGCTGGCCGAGCGAAGCTAACGTCACAGGTGGCCCAATCGCCACGCTGATACATAATCGTCGTGCCGGGGTCAGCCGGCCGGACTGTCGATGGAGCTTCCGCTCTTCCCGTTGCGGACCGTCCTCTTCCCGGGGATGCCGCTGCCGCTACAGATCTTCGAGCAGCGTTACCGCGTCATGACGCGTGAACTGCTCGCAACTGGTGGCGAGTTTGGCGTGCTCCTCATCCGCGAAGGCATGGAGGTAGGCGGTGGCGCGACGCCTTACACCGTCGGCACCACAGCGGTCATCGAGGAGTGCCAGGAGCTTCCCGATGGGCGCTTTGCCCTCACGGCTCGTGGTCGTCGCCGTTTTCGGCTGGAGACGATGCTTGCGCCGCGCCCGTACCCCTATGGAGAAGTCACGCCGATCGACGAGGATTCGGGTGACGCTCGGGACCCGCGCCTCTCTGCTGCAATCGAGACCGTACGAGCTACGTTTCCCGCGTACTTCCGGATGGCCCTGTCGTTAACTGACCAGTGGGCACGCGGAATGAAGCTGCCGCCTGGCCCGCAAGACCTGGTTAACTTCCTCGCGCCGTGGATCCAGGTCGATGAGGTGGTGAAGCAGCGTCTTCTTGAGATCGAGCCCGCTGCCGACCGCGTCGCCCACCTCGCCGAGGTACTCGACGACCTCCTCGGCCGCACCCGTGAAGAGGTCGCGGAACACAACCGCCAGAAATGGGACGCGCTCGGCCGGGGGAACTGACGTCAGCCTACTTCTGCAGGTCGAGCATCCGCTCCAGCGCAACCAGCGCCCACTTGCGAGTCTCGGCGTCCACGCGGATTTCGTTCACCACGTGCCCTGCCGCCAGGCCTTCGAGGACCCAGCAAACATAAGCAGGGTGGATGCGATACATCGTGCTGCAGGGGCACACGACCGGGTCGAGGCAGAACACCGTCTTGTCCGGGTTCTCCTGCGCGATCCGGTTGACCAGGTTGATCTCCGTGCCGACAGCCCAGGTGGTCCCGGCAGGCGCCTCGTTGATCATGGTCAGGATCTTCTCCGTCGAGCCATTGAAATCCGCCGCCTGGACGGTCTCCCAGCGGCACTCCGGATGGACGATCACCTGCACGTCCGGGTGTTCCCGCCGCGCCTTCTCTATCTGGTCCACCGTGAAGCGCTGGTGCGTGCTGCAATGGCCCTGCCAGAGGATGACCTGGGTTCGCTCCAGTTGTTCCGCAGTCAGGCCGCCGTTCGGCATGCGCCAGTTCCAGAGGACCATGCGGTCGAGCGGGATCCCCATGTTCCAGCCCGTGTTGCGGCCGAGGTGCTGATCCGGAAAGAACAGGATCTTCTTGCCCCGCGCGAAAGCCCACTCATATGCCTTGTCCGCGTTACTTGACGTGCACACAAGTCCACCGTGCTCGCCCACGAACGCCTTCAGGCTCGCGGCGCTGTTCATGTAGGTAATCGGGATGACGCCTGCATCGTCGCCGAGGGCCTCGTGAATCGTGTCCCACGCCTCGTACACGTCGTCGGGGTCCGCCATGTCCGCCATCGAACACCCGGCTGCCATGTTCGGCAGCACGACCCGCACGTCCTCAGACGTCAGGATGTCGGCTGATTCCGCCATGAAGTGGACGCCGCAGAACACGACGTACTCGACGCCCTTCTGCTCGGCGGCGTGGCGGGCGAGCTTGAAGCTATCACCCGTGTGGTCCGCGTACTGGATCACTTCGTCCCGCTGGTAGTGGTGGCCAAGGATCGTCAGGCGGTCGCCGAGCTTCGCGCGGGCTACGCCGATGCGGCGCTCCAGCTCTTTCGGCGATAGGTGGAGGTAGTCCCGAGGGATGTCCTGCTGCCAGGCGACGAACGCGGGCTCCTCCTCCAGCGGTGCTGGCTTGAGCGCATCCGTCGGGCACGTGTCGGGGTCGCTATAAAGAGCCAGTTGCTCTTCGTACGCGCGCGAACGGGAAATCGTCGTCATCGGGGTGCCTCCATAGTTAGTGTAAGAGTGACACGAACTATGCGTATACCTTGCCACCGGGGAGGGATCGTGTCAAGGCGACACCAACCCGCGAGAGGTCCAGGGAGCCAGTGCTCAGGGCTTCGCGTTCCTTGGTTTCAGGATTCGGCGGCGCACCAGCCAACGCACCACGATTCGCGACAGGCCCCAGCCCAAGAGCATCGCGAACCCGCTGAAGACCACGATCTCGAACCATCCGTTATTCGTCGCCTCGGTGAGGATCCCGAGGTACAGGCCAAGGAATCCACCGAGCGAGAACGCGAAGAACACCGGGAACGTCATCCAGTTCCATTCGGTCAGTGCACGAGGTTGCGCGGCGGTTACACCCCTCGCCGGAGCCGGGCTCGTTCGCGCGAGTTCCGGCCTTGGGGCATTGCTATCGCGCTTGCGGCGGCTCTTGGAAGGCATTGGGTCGTTCCTTGGGTGGTATCGCGGTCAATGCCGCAGCGAGTCGAGGTCCTTGCGGACGAACAGATAGACGCCGCCGCTGGTCTTGCGGTGGGCAACCTGGCCGGCATCAGCCGCCCGGGCCAGCGCCTCAGAGCTGGTGCCAATAGCGGCAGCAGCTTCGTCCAGGTCGAGCACATCCTCCAACCCGAGGGTCGGCGGATTCAGACAGCGGTTGCAGCAAAAATCGAGAGCGAGGCTCTCTTCGTTGATCCAAACGTCGCCGCAATCTTTCCCCGGAAGGTCCGCCCGTTGGTTCAGGTGGTAGCTGCCGCCGCACTGCCCGCACCACGCCTCGGTGGTGGCAGTCAGCAGTTCGTCGCAAACGAGACAAAGGAGGTCGCTGGACACGGCTGAATACTACGGCCGCTACCGCGAGCGGGCATCTCATCGTCCATTCGATTGACTGGTCTGCCTGCGCGTCTATACGATGAGGGTACGTTAGCAATTCCCCATGCGAGGCCGGAGGTAGCGTGTCCGCAGCCGCTGATTCCGCCGCCGCGGAACTTGTACCGTCGCTAGGCGTAAAGCCTCTCCCTTCAGACTTGCTGCAGCGAGCCCTCACCCACGCCTCCTACGTCAACGAATCCGGCGAGAGCATCGAATCCAACGAGCGCCTCGAATTCCTTGGCGACGCGCTCCTCGGCATGGTGGTTGGCCACGAGCTCTTTCGACGCTATCCAGAGGCCGGCGAAGGCTCGCTCACCCGCATGCGCGCCGACCTTGTCCGTGGCACAACCCTCGCACGTGTCGCCGCTCGTCTTTCGCTCGGCGATCACCTCGTCCTCGGCAAGGGTGAGGAATCGGCGGGCGGCCGGACCCGGGAGCGGAACCTCGCCGGAGCCATGGAGGCCGTCGTCGGCGCCGTCTACGTCGCACACGGCTACCGTGCCGCCCGCGCCCTTGTCCTCCGCCTTCTCGCGCCGGAACTCCTCCAGGTTCGTAAAGAGGGAGCGCGAATTGATGCGAAATCAAACCTGCAACACATGGTTCAGGCCCGCTGGCACGAACCTCCAAATTATGTGACCGTTGAAGAGACGGTTGACGGTGCTGGCCGCAAGTTCACTGTCGAGGTGAGAGTCGGCACAGTCGCCCTTGGGCGGGGCGAGGGTAGCTCCAAACGGGAAGCGCAGCAGCACGCTGCGCGGTCGGCGATTGCCGGCCTGCTCGCCGAGTCCGAGGGCCTCTGATGTACCTGAAAAAACTCACCCTCCAGGGTTTCAAGAGCTTCGTAAACCGGACGAGCTTCGAGTTCTCGGGCGGTGTCACGGCCGTCGTTGGCCCGAACGGCTCCGGCAAAAGCAACGTCGCCGACTCCATCAGATGGGTGCTGGGTGAACAGAGCAGTCGTCTCCTCCGGGCACGACGCCAGGAAGACGTCATCTTTGCCGGCACCCGCGACCGCGGCGCCGTCGGTATGGCAGAGGTTCTCCTCACGCTCGATAACGCCGAACGCTGGCTACCGCTCGACTTCGCGGAGGTCGAGATCGGTCGCAGGCTGTATCGCGATGGCAACTCCGACTACCTCCTCAACGGGTCACGCGTCCGCCTCCGCGATATCCAGGACCTGCTCCTGAAAGCGGAGGTCGGCCAAAACAGCTACACCATTCTTGGCCAGGGCCTCGTCGACGAAGTGCTCTCCATGTCACCCGACGAACGCAGGTTGTTTCTCGACGAAGCGGCCGACGTGAAGCGCTTCCGCATGCGCATCCGCGAAGCCCAGGCCAAGCTCGAAGCAACTCGCGAGAACATCGAGCGCATCACCCTCATCGTCGACGAACTCGGCCCTCGTATGGATCAGCTCAGCCGGCAGGCCGACCGCGCCGCCGAACACGCCAGGCTCTCGGCCGAGCTTTCGAACCTCCTCCGCGTGTACTTCGCGCACCGCTGGAACGCCGCCCAGAACCGGCTCGTCGGCTCTCGCGCCCGGCTCGACCAGGCTAGCGCCGAGGTGAACGCCGCCAATGACCGCGTCGTCGCGCTGCGCGAGCAGGTGCGGGCGCTCGGAGACGAGATCCGCCGCCGCCGCGAGACAATCGCCCGGCTTGACGCCGAGCGCGCAGAACGCCAGTCCCGTGCCAATGAGATAGAGCAGTCCGTCGCGCTCGACCGCGAACGTCACGCAATGCTCATCACCAGGAGGACGGAGGTCCTGGCGGAAGCCGATGCCATCGATGCCGAACGCGCCGAGCTGGCCGCAGCCGACATCGGTGACGTCCGCCGTGAGCAAGAGATCGCAGAAGAGGTTGAAACGGCGCGCCAGTTCGTCGTTGAGTGTCGTGCCGGACTTGAAGCCGCTGAGCGCGAATATGCCGCCGCCCGGGCACGTGCTGACGAGCTCCGCGCTGCCATCGAAGCAGACCGCCGCCGCGTTATCGCGTTCGAATCCGATATCCAGCGCGCGACGGCTCGGCTGGAGCAGTTGGAAAAAGAAGCCTCTGCCGCCACGCCACGCCGCACCGAGCTTCTCGGCGAGCTCCGCGCCTTTGGCGACCGTTACCTCTCCCACGCGCAACAAGTGGCAGAGGCCGAAGTCGAACTGGATGGAGCCCGGGAAGTCGCCCGCCACGCGCGCGAGCGCCTCACCCGCGTGAGCGACGAGGTGCGCAGCTTCGACGAAGAGTCTGCGCTCGACCTCCGTGAGTTGGACTTCCTCGAGGGCCGTCTCGAAGCGCTGATGCGGGTCCAGGCCGAACACGACGGCATCGCAGCCGGAACGCGCAACGCCCTCATTCTCGGGAACGCACTCATCCAGGGCGTCGACCCAGCCGGCCTCGGTGAGCCACCGGAAGTGCCGGGCATTGTCGGCGTCCTCGCGACACAGCTCCAGGTTCCTGCCGGGCTCGAGACCGCGATCAATGCCGCTCTCGAAGGACGGCTCCACGCTGTCATCGTGCGCTCGGAAAAAGCGGCCCTGGAGGCAATCGCCCGCCTCCGCGACCGGCGTCAGGGTCGCGCGCAGTTCCTTGCACTCGACACCTTCCGCCACGTCTATCCGCTGAACCTTCAGAAGGAGAACAAGGTCATCGGTGTGGCGGCGAAGCTCGTGCGCTGTCATCGCGACATGCAGCCGCTCGTCGATACCTTGCTCGGCCGTGTGATCGTTTGCGAGGACGACGAAACCGCCGCCCGGATGCTGCGCCGTGGCCTCGGCTCATGCGTCACTGTCGATGGCACGTTCTTCGAAGGCAACGGCCTGGTCTTCGGCGGCGCCACCGGCTCCGATGAGGGCCCATTCCGCCGTCAGCGCGAAATAGAGGAACTGCCCGCCCAGATCAATGCGCTTCGAGAACGCACGGCGGAAAACGGTCGCCGCCTGGAAGAAGCTCGCGCGGCCGTCTCGCGGCTTGAAGCAGAGGCGCGCGAAGCCGAAACGATCGATACCCGTGTGCGTCGCGAACTCGATATTGGCCGCGCCAGCCTCGAGCGCGAACGCGCGAAGCTCCATCGCCTCCGCAGCGAGATGGGAAACCTTCGCCTCCGCCGCCTCGATATCGACAACGAGCGCGGCCGGCAGCAGCGGCTCATCGAGCAGGCGCGCGTGGGCATCGACCAGCTGGCGAGGACCACGCAAACGCGGGAGGCAGCACTGGATGAAGCTTCGCCGGAACTCCAGCGCGCCTCTGAACGCCGCGAAGGTGCCCTCCGTGCCACGGCAGATGCGGGCGCTCGGCTCGCCGCCGCCGAGGGCGAACGCCGGACGCTCATCGCTGTCAAAGAACAGCACGACAGGGCGGTCGACAGGCTGGTGAATCAGGCGGCGGGCCGCCGCCAGCAGGCCGAAACGCTTGCCACCGATGCCGCGGCGATCCACGAACGCATCGCCGCAGAACTGCTGGAACTCGAAGCCGCTCGCGCCCGTCTCGTTGAGGACGGGGGCGATGCTCCCGACCGGCACGAGCTCCAGCGCCTGGAAACGCACGAACGCCAGGTCCAGGAGACCTCGGCTGATGCCCAGGCCGCGCTGCTTGCCGCCGACCGCCAACGTCTCGACCTTGAAACTGAAGTCGCCCGAACCGAGGCGGAGATTGCTGCGCTGGAAGAGGAGATGGAGCACGAGGGCCTGCAGCCAGATAAGCGTGGGAACGTGGTTGGCCTCGACGAGTCTGCTGAGCCGTCTCCGATCGGCGGCGGCTCCGGCATTGATGTGCAGTCCACCCACGCCCGCATCACTGAGCTTCGGCGGCAGATCCGCAGGCTCGGTCCCGTGAACGCCGAAGCGCCGGAAGACTACCGCGAGACCCGCGACCGACACGAGTTTCTTACCACTCAGCTCCATGACCTCTCGGAAGCCGAGATCCAGCTCCGGTCGGCGATCCGCGAGCTCAACGGTGAGGTGAAGCACCGTTTCGAGGCGGCGTTCGAGAAGGTGGACGCCGCGTTCTCCGAATACTTCGCTGCCTTCTTCGGCGGCGGCACCGCGAAGCTCCACCTCACCGACCCGTCCAACCCGGCGGAGTCCGGGGTCGAAATAGAGGCCCAACCGCCCGGCAAGAAGGTCCAGAGCCTCGCGCTCCTCTCCGGCGGTGAGCGATCGCTCACGGCGGTCGCGCTCTTATTCGCGCTGCTCACCATCAACCCGGCGCCATTCTGTGTGCTCGATGAAGTGGACGCTGCGCTCGATGAGGCCAACGTCGGCCGCTTCGTCAACTCCGTGAAGCGTCTCTCGCAGCGGACTCAGTTCATCAT
Source organism: Dehalococcoidia bacterium (assembly GCA_050248655.1). Classification (GTDB taxonomy): domain Bacteria; phylum Chloroflexota; class Dehalococcoidia; order Tepidiformales; family Tepidiformaceae; genus JAGQHB01. The sequence goes on along the minus strand of JBFWRY010000006.1, from coordinate 105,287 downwards.
GATTACCCACAACCGCAAGACCGTGGAGGTCGCCGACGCGATCTACGGGATCTCGATGAACGCGGACGGGGTTTCAAGGATGCTGTCGCTGCGGCTCGACCAGGTGCCCGAAGACTGACGGGATCGGCATCTGCTCCTACTATCGTCGAACGGTTCCCGGGAGGTGTACGTGCGGTTCTGGCGTCGAGGCAAACAGGAAGAAGTCGCAGCCGACCCGGAAATCGGGCCCGCGGTCGCGGAGGCGCCGCCCTTCGAGGAGCCCACCACCGAAGAGCGCGAGGAGATCCACGAGCAGACGGAGAAGGCGCTCCAGCGTACGCGCCGCGGGCTCTTCGGCCGCATCGGCGCCCTGTTCGAACGAGCTGACTTCGACGAATCGCTCTGGGAAGAGCTGGAAGAAATCCTCGTCGCTTCCGATACCGGCCTCGCCACAACGGAGGCCCTCCTTGATGCGGTCCGCAAGCGCGCCCGCGACGAAGGCGTCAAGCAGTCGCAACGCGTGCGCGAGGTCCTCCGCGAAGAACTCATCGCGATCCTCGAAGCTCCCCGCGTTCGGCCGCTGGCATGGCTCTCGCCTCATGCTCCGCGACGGTCGGTCATCCTCGTCGTCGGAGTAAACGGCGCAGGCAAGACCACATCGATCGCCAAGCTCGCCTACGCCTTCAAGCGCGACGGCGCTGTCGTCGTCCTCGGGGCCGCCGACACGTTCCGGGCCGCAGCCATCGACCAGCTTCGAATCTGGGCCGAGCGCGTTGGCGTCCGGATGATCGGGAATCAGCCCGGTTCAGACCCCGGCGCAGTCGTATTCGATACGCTCGCGGCTGCCGAACGGGATGGGGCGGACTTCGTCATCGTCGATACCGCCGGGCGCCTCCACACCAAGACGAACCTCATGGAGGAACTCAAGAAGATCAACCGCATCATCCAGCGGACGATCCCTGATGGCCCGCACGAAACAATCCTCGTGCTGGACGCTACGACCGGCCAGAACGGGCTCAATCAGGCCCGCACCTTCGCGGAAGCCGTGGGCGTCACTGGCATCGTCCTCGCGAAGCTCGATGGCACCGCCAAGGGGGGTATCGCCTTCGCTATCGCCCACGACCTGGACATTCCCGTCCGTTTCATCGGCACGGGGGAGAAGATCGACGACCTTGCGCCTTTCGATGCGCGGGAGTTCGTGGATTCTCTCCTCGGCTAGGAGGACGATTGGACGCCGTCGCCTTCTGGCTCGTCGCCGTGGCCATCGGCGTCCTCGCTCTTCCTCTCGCTGCCGGGTTGCTGTGGCGCTTTCCGGATGCGGGAGCCGGGCTCGCTCTGCCACTCGGCACCGTGGTGGCGGCGTTCTTCTACTTCGTGCTTCGGATTGCATCGTTGTTGCCGGCGGGCCGTGGCGGATGGTTCGTCGCGGTGCTTCTGCTCGCCGGCATCTCCGCTGTCAGCCTCCGGACGAGCCCTCGCCGCCGGGCTGTGCTCCGGGGGGCGCTGCCAGGAGCGCTCGCGGCCCTCGGTGTCTTCACCGTGCTGTTCTTCTCGTATGTCTGGTTTCGCAGCCACGCCGGCGCGATCGCTGGCACCGAGCAGCCGATGGACTTCCTCTACCTGAACGCGATGCTGAATTCACCCTCCTACCCGCCCCACGATCCCTGGTTCGCGGGCGAATCCGCCAGCTACTACTACTTTGGTTATCTCCACGTTGCCCTGTTGACTGCTCTGTCCGACGTTCCCGCGTCGATCGGATACAACCTGGGGCTGGCTTTCACGTTCGCCGCCGCCGGGAGCGCGGTCGCGTCGCTCGCCTTTGCCCTGGCCCGCTGGACCCTGCCCCGCCGCAGTCTTGGATTCCCAATTGCGGCTGCCGGCCTCGCCATCGTCTTCCTCCTCGCGGCCGGGTCGCTCTCTGCTCCGTTCGAATGGGCGGCCGCGCACGAGCGCTACAACGAGCCGGTCTACCGGGCGTTCGGGGTGGACTGGATGATCCCCTGCACCGCAGACGACGCCGCCAACGAAAGCGACCACTGCTACTCCGGCGCCGTCGATCCGCGGACCACCGCCTGGTATCCCACCGAGTTCTGGTTCTGGTGGCGCGGCACTCGCATCATCCCCGACACCATCACTGAGTTCCCGTTCTTTAGCTTCTTGCTGGGCGACCTTCACCCCCACGTCATGGCACTACCGCTGATTCTGCTGGCGGTGGCGCTGGCGGCATCCACCTGGCGCGGCCGCGGCCGCCTTTCGCTCGTTCACCATCGTCGCCCCGAAACGTTGCTCCTCCTCTCGGTCGTGTTCGGCGGCCTCGCGTTCATGAACGCCTGGGATGTGATCTCCTTCTTCGTGCTGCTCTTGGCCGCGGCGTTTGTCCGCAATCTACGCATGGATCCTTTGCGGTTGGCGCTTCTGCACACAGCTGCGTGGGCTGCGCCAATCGCTGCGCTCGCGATCGTTCTCTACCTGCCCTGGTATGCCACATTCTCGTCGCAGGCCGACGGCATCCACCCCTACATCGGCAAGGGCACGATCCCGGGGCATGCGTTCCTCCAGTTCGGCGCGCTGCTCGCGGCCGTTGGCGCCGTTGCCGGGTGGTCCTTTCGGAACCGCCGGCCCGGCCAGGTCTGGGACGCGCTGGCTCTGGCCCTCTGGTTGCCGCTGCTGCCACTGCTCGCATGGATTTGCTACGCGTTCGCGAAAGGCGAACTCGACGACGCCGTCTCGGCTCGCACGGACTTCGGCTGGATGACGCTCGCAGCCTACGGTGTCGTTTGCTGGTTGCTCGCCGCGCTCGCCCTGCTGGCTGCCCGGTCACGGGAGACCATCGTCCTCGTCGCCGGACTTGGTGCCGTTGCGGTGCTCCTGCTCTACGGGACAGAGCTTTTCTACGTCGGCGACGTCTTCCGCGGCTTTATCCCGCGCCAGAACACCGTTTTCAAGCTGTCGTACCAGGCGTGGGCGATCCTCGCGGTCGCTGGCTCTGTGGCCATGGTCGTCGCGCTCTCGCGTGTACGGTCCCGGCCGCTGGCGTTGGTCACTGCCGTGCCGGGCCTTGTGCTTGGCGCTGCCGCCCTTGTCTACCCGCTCCTCGCGCTGCCGAACCGCACGGATGCGTTCACCACGACCACTGCAGTCGACGGCCTTGCCTTCCTCGCCGAATCCTCGCCCGACGAATACGCGCTCGTTCGCTGGGTAGACGCGAACGTCCCCGGGAACGCTGTGCTTCTCGAAGCGACTGGCCGGCAGTATCGCCTCGACGATGACCGCCTTCCCGCGATTGATCCCACCGGCCCGGGCATCGATTACAGCGAAGCCGGCCGCGTGAGCTCTCGTACTGGCCGCCAGACGCCAATCGGATGGCCGGGCCACGAGGTCCAGTGGCGCGGGAGCGAAGCCGTTGGCGGCGAAATCGCCCGCCGCCAGGACCTCGTGGACGGCGTATATCTCGCGACCGACCCCGCATCCGTCGTCCAGGGAATGAGGGACCTTGGAGCGGAGTACCTGGTAGTTGGGCGCATCGAGCGGGAGCGTTATCCCGTTTCGATGGACCCGGTCTTTGAGGTCGCGCTTCAGATCGTCTTCGAAAGCGGGAACACGCGCGTGTACCGCCTCCCTGTCTTCGCTACGGTGCGGACATCGTGAGCACCTCCCCGCCTGGGACGGGAGTAATGCCAACGCGGTTTGTTACGCCCCGCGACATCGCCTGGCTGTTCGCCATCGCCGCCCTCGTGGGTTTGCGGCTACTCGCTGCACTGAACCTCCCGGTCTTCGGCGCCGAGCTCGTTCATCTTTCCGGAGCGTGGCAGGCCAGCATTGGAGTAGACGACCCCCGGTTCGTCCCCACGCTTTTCCAGGCGCTGTCGGCGTTGCTGCTCGAAGTGTCTCCTTCCGAAGCCGGACCGCGCCTACTGGCGGTCACCGTCTCCTGCAGCATTCCGGCCGCGCTCTGGCTCCACCGCTCGGAGCTGGGCCACGACGGCGCACTCGCAATCCTCGCGCTTCTCGCCATCGAACCGCTTTCCATCGCGTCGTCGGCGACGGCGTCGGCGGTGGCGCTCGACAGCGCTGTCGCTGTTTGGATCTTGCTGCTTCTCAGTGCCCGCCACGCCCGCGTCCCGGCTCTCACTGCTTCCGGATTCGCTGCCGCCGTCTGTGGTCCCGCCGTGCTTTTCGTGGTGCTTTCCTGGTTCGTGGTCGCCGGCCGTGGCCAGGGCGCCCGGCCGCCCATCCTCGTACTCGCAGGGTTCGGCCTCGGTATCGCGGCCGCGAGCGTGGGATTCGGATACGGTCCAGTAACACCGGTCGTTCCTCCGTTCGACCTCATCGCCGCGGGGAGCGAACAGGCCTGGTCCAGCGCCACAACCTTCGACCTCACGCTCCTGTACACCCTGCCGCTGCTGCTCGCCGGGGCGGTGGCGATTCCTCCGGCGCTGCTGCGCCGCTCTCCCGTCGTCAGACTGACGCTTTGCTGGTCCGCGTTCTCGGTGGCATGGCTGCTCTTCTCAATGCCGGACCACAACCCCGCGGCCCTCGCGGCGGCCACACTTCCACTTTGCATCGTGGCAGGGTTCATGGCTCCTCGTGCTGCTCGCGCGGTTGTTCGCGTCCCGTGGCCGCAGGCGGGCGTTTTGCTCGCAGGCGCTGCGGTGCTCCTCGTACTCGCGTGGGCCATCCTGGCGGACTGGGCGCGCATTGAACGAACTGGAGACGCGACTGAGCAGGCCCGCTTCGCGCTCTTTGTCGCGCTGGCCACATTAGTGCTCGCCGTCCTTGCGCTGCGGCCAGCGTTCCGGCCGGTCCTGCTCGCTCCACTCCTCCTGGCGGTGGCCGTGCTGCTCCTGTCCGGCGCGGTGGGCATCGCGGCGGGTGGTTCATCCGAGCCGCTCGTCTCGCCATATACCCCTGGCCAGGCGCGGGATCTTCGCGACCTCGCGCTTGGACGCCAGCAGGTCTCGGGCGGAAGCATTGTCGTCCACCCGTCCATTCAGGAATCCATGACATGGCCCTTCCGCGATTCGGGCATCGTCGCCATTGCAACGGTCGTCCCACCCACCGCTGCGATCGTCCTTTGGCCCGCTGGCGAGCCCGCGCCAGAGGGCTTCGTCGTGGTCGAAGGCAGTTGGGCCTTAACCCGGACGATCCGCGCACCTACCGCGGATCTCCTTGATTCTCTTCACTGGTTCCTGGACCGGAACATGATCGCCTCCAAAGGCGTCTCGATTTCCGTGTACACGAGGGAGCAGCCGTGAGCCTCACAACCGCCCGTTACAACACGGGCGTCCTCTCCCGCGTGTGGTCTGCCCGCATTCCCATCACGGCCGAGGCGGGCGCCTATGCCGCGCTCTTCCTCGGCGGCTTCCTCCTGCGCTTCTGGGATCTCGGGTCCCGCGCCCTCCACCACGACGAAAGCATTCACGCCCAATGGGCCTGGCGGCTGATGCAGGGCGACTACACCCACAGCCCCATCTTTCACGGCCCGTTCTACTACCACTTCCAGGCCGCAGTGTTCTTCGTTTTCGGCACAAGCGACTACACCTCACGCGTTTCCGCCGCGATCGCCGGGACCGCGATCATCCTGCTCCCGCTACTGCTGCGAAAGCGCCTCGGACCGGCCGGTACCCTCGCGGCGGTGGCGTTCCTCGCGCTCTCCCCATCGCTCGTCTACTACTCGCGTTTCCTCCGCGAAGACATCTACATGGCGTTCTTCGTCTTACTCATGGTCGCCGCCATGTGGCGCTACCTCGCCGAGGGCCGCGAACGCTGGCTGATTTTCGTGGCGCTCGCCTTCGTCGGTGGCGTCACCACCAAAGAGGGAATGTTCCTCACACTCGCCGTCTTTCTCGTCTTCCTCGATCTCTTCGTCGCCAGCGACCTCGCGCGCATCTCGCTCACCCGGATGCGTCTTCGTTCGGACGCACACGTCTTAGACGCGGAGGGCCCCGGCGCTGAGCTTCCCTCGCCGGTCGCAGTTGAGCCGTCTGGGCCGCGCCTCTGGCTGCTCGTCGCTGCTATCGCGCCGTTCTCCGTGCCGATCGTAGCGTTCTGGCCATTCCTTGGCCGCCTCCGGACCCGCATGGGCTGGACGAGCCTCCCGCGTTCCGGCGACCTCCTGGTGCTCCTCGGCACGCTCTGCCTCCCGCTTCTCACGCCGATCGCCCGCACGCCGTTGGAAACCCTCGGTATCGTCGAAAAGGACATCCCCCTCGCCGACGGCGTCTTCACGAGTCGTCTCGACTGGGACGACCACCTGCTCACCAACATCACTGGCAACGATCGGGTCTTCCTGGCGGGCCTCTTCCTATTCACAACCAGCGCCGCTGCCTTCGTCGGCCTTCAGTGGAAGCCGAAGGTCTGGGGCACCTGCTTCCTCCTCGTCGCGGCCATCTACCTGACGCTCATGACCACCGAGTGGACCAACCTCGACGGCCTTGTCAGCGGCCCCTGGGGCTCGATCGACTACTGGGCCGAAGAGCAACGCGAAGGCTTCCGCGGCGACCAGCCCTGGTATTACTACTACCTCCTCTTCCCGGCCTACGAATTCCTTCCGCTCGCGATCGCGGCGGTCGGTATCTTCTGGGCGACTGTCCGCGGCGACGCCTTCTCCCGGTTCCTGGTGTTTTGGTTGGCCGGCCAATTCGCGGCCCTCTCCTACGGCTCCGAAAAGATGCCCTGGCTCAACACGCACCTTGCCGTGCCTGTCTGCCTGCTCGCCGCGTGGACCGTACAGCGTGCCTGGTCAGCGGTCCCGGCCGAGTCACGGCAGCGCATCCTGCCGGCTCTCGCGGCCGCCGCAGGGATGGCTGCAGGCGCGCTCCTCTTCGTCGTCTACCTCCCGGACGGCACCGGCTATCACATTGCCCGCATGGTGGTCATCGCCATCGCCGCGTTCGGCGTCACATTCGCGGCAGCGCCTTTTGGCAGGCGTGCAGCGCCGCTCATCGCGGTGATGGCGATCGCGAGCGCCCTTTCGTTCTTCTCGGTCCGCACGATGGTCGATGCCGCGTTTGTGCGCGGCGATGTCCCCAAGGACATGCTCATTTACACCCAGAGTTCGCCTGATATCCCGGACATCATGGAGGACATCGAGCGCATCGCCGATGCCACGGGCAAAGGCAAGTACCTGCCGATCGCCGTTGACGGGCGTGATTCGTTCGCATGGCCCTGGGCCTGGTACCTGCGGGACTACAAGTGCGTGGCCTACCCCGACCTCGCTGCTGGCGTGGTCGGTACCAGCCTCTGCGAGGGCGAAGACCAGCCCTACGCCGTTGTGCTCGTGAACCGCTCCAGCGAAACCGCCGTCCAGCAATGGATGGATGACAACGAGCCCGCAACCTACGGCACGCCGTTCGTCTACCCCCACCGCTGGTGGTTTCCCGAGACCTATAAGGACGCGGTGCAGGTCGGGTCTAACTTTAGCTGCACTGCGCAGGCCGGCGATTGCGGGCCGTTCCGACTGGGCACCTGGAAGGAAATCGCCCAGGGCATCTTCGGCGGGACCTGGCCGGCCACCTGGTACAAGTACTGGCGCGACCATGACCCCGATCTAATCGCGGGTGCCACCGGTGACCGCCGGTGTGCCTCCTGTGGCTCCGTCGATGCTCTTGCCTACTTCCCGGCTGAGTACGACCGCGCCACAGGCAAGTACGCCCCTGCCGTGGCTGAGCCACCCCGCCCGTCCGTCGATGCCGCCGGGCGAGCGCAATTCGGTGGCCGCGGCAGCCAGCCTGGCAACCTCGTGCGCCCGTCGGATATCGAGGCGGATGCCGAGGGCAACCTCTACGTCATCGACCAGTCGCGGCGCGTACTGACGAAATACGACCCCGGGGGCAACGCTCTCGGGGCGGTCGACGTTCGTACGGCCGGCGACGTATCCGAGGAGTCTCAGCCCTGGGGTCTCGCCGTTGCACCGGACGGCCGCGTCGTCGTGGCCGACACCTTCGGTTGGCGGCTCCGCGTCTTCGATGCAACGCTGCACCTCGAAGGCGTCTACGGCGAGACACCCCGGCTGCTCCCCGGCGAGCCGCCGGGCCTCCTTGAGCTCTACGGGCCGCGAGATGTTGCAGTCGATAGTTCCGGTCAGATCTGGATTACCGACACCGGGCACGACCGCATCCTCATCTTCGACCTCCAGGGCAATCCCATCCGCGCAATTGGAAGCGAAGGCGCCGGACCCGGCCAGTTCAACGAGCCCGTCGGCATTTCCATCGCCACAGACGGCTCCATCTGGGTCGCGGACGCGTACAACTCACGCGTCGTCGCTCTCGATTCGCAGGGCGCGTTCCTCGGTTCGTTCCCGGTCGAAGGCTGGGGCGGCGCGGATGCCGACGACAAGCCCTACATCCGCGCCCTTGCCGATGGACGGATCGCGCTGACCCTGCCCGTCGCCGGCGAGGTCCGGATCTACACGCGCGAGGGCGTCCTTGAAGGCGCCATCAACCCACAAGACGTCCCCCTTGAACGTCCTTACGGGGTGGTGGAGGCTGGCAGTGGTACCCTCTGGGTGGTCGAAGGCGGCGCCTCCCGGGTCCGCCAGTTCCCGCTGCCATGACCGTGGAGGTCCCGAGCCCGCCGTGATTCGTTCCGCTCGCTTCTGGCTCGGCGTGTTTATTAGCGCCCTCCTCATCGGCCTCTTCTTGCGGGCGACCCATCCCCGGGAGATCGCGGACGCGCTGGAGCAGGCGAATTACTGGTACCTCCTCCCCGCCCTTGCAGTCTTCTTCGTCGGGATTGGCGTGCGCTGCCTGCGGTGGTCCGTGCTGATGCGCCCCGTCGCGCCCCTCAGTCCGTCGCGCCTTTTCCCCTACGCGGTCATCGGTTACATGGCGAATAACCTGCTCCCTGCACGCGCTGGGGAAGTCGTTCGCGCGTACGTCACCGGCGACCGGGAGCACGTCTCCCGCATGGGCGTCTTCGGCACCATCGCCGTCGAGCGCCTGTTCGATGGATGCATCCTCGTGCTTATGCTCCTCATCGCGGGGACGGTCGTTGGCTTTGAGGACCCGGGACTGCAGGTGGTCGCCGCCGTGTCTTCGGCGCTGTTCCTCGCTGCCATCACGGCGTTCTACATCCTCACGCTCAAGCCAGAGCGGGCCAGGCGGCTCGCCCACCGTCTCCTCCGCGTCCTGCCCGAGCGATTCGAGCACCGCGCCGACGAACTCGCCGATTCGCTAGTGAACAGCCTCCGCTCCGTTCACGACTGGCGCTCGCTTGCGGCGGTCGCTGCCCTCACTGCCGTCGCCTGGACCGTCGAGGCAGGTTCTTACGCGATCATAGGGCAGGGTTTCGACCTCGGTGTCGGGTTCGGCCACTACTGCTTGCTACTCGCGGCTGCCAACCTCGCGATCATCGTCCCCACGTTCTTCGGCGGTACGGGCCCGTTTGAATGGGCGGTCAAACTCGTCCTCGTCGGCGCCGGCGTCACGAGTGGTGTGGCTGGCGCCTACTCGGTCGTCTCCCACGCTTTCATCCTGGTCCCCACGACGATCCTGGGGCTGCTCTTCCTCTGGATGTGGGGCATCTCCTTCCGCCGCATCACGGGCGCAAGGGTGGAGCCTGCGGAGGAGGTTGCCGGATGAATGTTGGCATCGTCGGTGCGGGCGTACTGGGCCTCGCGGCCGCCCACAAGCTCCAGCAAGCCGGGCATCACGTCACCATCTTTGAAGGCCGCGACGATGTCGGCGGCCAGGTGGTCACCTTCGAGGTGGGTGGCGAGCGGATCGAATGCTTCTACCATCACCTCTTTACGAACGACACTGTCGCCGTGCGCTACATCGAGGAGATGGGCCTTGGGAACAAGCTCCGCTGGATCGAGCCAAGCAACGCGATCCTCCGCAACGGCCGCATCTTTCCGTTCGTCGGCCCGCTCGACCTTCTTCGCTACACGGCTGTGCCCTTCATCGGCCGCGTCCGTCTTGGCCTTGCCGCGCTCTGGCTCCGCAGGCAAAAGGACTACCGCAAATACGAACAGGTGACCGCCCGCCGCTGGATGGAACGCGCCGTCGGTCGGCGCGCTTTCGAAGGGGTCTGGGGCCCGCTCCTTCGCGGAAAGTTCGCGGACCAGGCCGACAACGTCGGCATGACCTGGCTCTGGGGCAAGATCTATCTTCGTTTCGCCTCCCGCTCCGGCGCCGGCGGTCACAAGGAACAGCTCGGATACCTCGAAGGTTCGTTCAACACCTACATCGAACGGCTCGCAGATCGTGTCCGCGAGGCTGGCGGCGTCATCCATCTCGAATCGCCCGTCGAACAAGTGCTCGTCTCGGATGGGCGCGCGACAGGCATCCGCGTCGCTGGCGAGGACCACGGCTTCGACGCCGTCCTGATGACCACGCCGAACATCGTCACCGCGAAGATCGTGCCGGACCTGCCGTCCAACTACCGCGAGCAGCTCGACAAGATCCGCTACCAGTGGGCGACCTGCCTCGTCCTCGCGCTCGACGGCAAGCTCAGCGACGTCTACTGGCTTTCCGTTGCTGACGACCTCCCATTCGTTGCAGTCGTAGAACACACCAACTTCATCCCGGCTGCTCGCTACGGTGGCAACCACATCGTCTACCTCTCGAACTATGTCCCGCCCGGAGACCCGGTCCTCGCGATGGATGCCGAGGAGGTGTTCGAGCACTACCTGCCGGGCCTGAAGACCGTGAACCCCGGATTCGACCGCTCCTCGGTCCGGGAGATGTGGCTGTTCAAGGATCCCGGCGGCCAGCCCGTCATTACCACGAACTACGCCGACAGCATTCCCGCCATGCGCACGGGCGTCGCCGGCCTCTACCTCGCAAACACGACTCAGGTGTATCCCGAGGACCGCGGCCAGAACTATAGCCTCCGGCTCGGTGAAAGGGTGGCCGCGTTGATCCTGCAGGACGCTTCGCAGGAGGCATGATCCCGCCGTGCGCGGGGTACGGGCGTCGGCATCTATCGCTCCGGCCGCTATACTTGTGCCCGACTTCACAATCTGGGGCTGCCTATGCACGCCGAGCCGTCGTTGCAGGAACTGCGCGCGACCGTCGCCGAATTCGGTCCGGGGAAGGGGCATGTGCTCCCCGCGCTCCACAAGGTCCAGGAAGCGTACGGATACGTTTCCGCAGAGGCGATGGAAATCATCGCCCGCCAGCTGAACACCACCGCGGCGCTGATCTATGGCGCCGCATCTTTCTACACGGACATCCGCACCGCACCGCCGCCAAAGACCGAGGTCTCCTGGTGTAGCGGCCCGACTTGCCGTCTCCGCGGGGGCGACCGCATCCGCGAAGCCATGCAGCATGTCCTGGAGCTCCCACTCGGGGGCCACAGCGACGACCACGCCTACGGCCTCCACGTGGGCCAGTGCAACGGTACCTGCCACGAGGCGCCGATGGTCTGGGTCAACGGCGAAGTCACTGGCCCGCTCACCGTCGCCTCCGCGATTGAACTCGCACGTTCCGTGAAGGAAGGCACCGCATGAATGCAACCCTTATGAATGCAACCCTTGATGGACTCATCTCCAACGCGGCACAGGCATGGACCGAACGCCAACATGATGGCAAGACGCACGTCACTGTCGTCGTCGATACCTCCTCGCTAGCCCGTGGCGCCCGCGAAACGCTCGCCGCGCTGAGGCAAGCCGAGGCCGATCCGGCGAACGATATGCAGGTTCACATCACCGGTTCCTGGGGCTTCTGCTGGATGGACCCCTGTGTCACCGTCCGGTCCGCAGCCGGCACGCGGACCGTGCTCTATCACGACATTACGGCGGATCTTGTCCCCGAACTTGTCGAGCGCTGCGTGACCCACGGTGGCGACTGGCCGGAAATGGCGCTTGGCGTTGTTGACGGGACGGCGACCGCCGAGATCCCGCTCCTCAGCGACCATCCGTTCATGCAGGGCCAGGTTCGCCGGCTCATGAAGAACACGGGCACGATTGACCCCGAGAGCATCGACGACTACCTCTCCCAGGGCGGCTACTCAGGACTCCTCCGCGCCCTCGACATGACCGATGAGGAAATCATCAAAGAGATGCTCGATTCCGGCGTCGGTGGCCGCGGCGGCGCCAACTTCCCCGTCGGGCGGAAGTGGGACTTTCTCCGCACCGCAACGGCAGCGCCGAAGTACCTCGTCTGCAATGCCGACGAAGGCGACCCTGGAGCGTGGGTCAACCGCACCCTGCTCGAAGGCGATCCTCACCTCATCATCGAAGGGCTGCTGATCGCCGCGCGGGCATCCGGAGCGCGCGAAGCGTACGTCTACATCCGCTACGAATACCCGCTCGCCATCGCCCGCATGCAGAAGGCCGTCGAACAGGCCAGGGCGAATGGTCTTCTCGGTGAGAACATCCTTGGCCTCGGCTGGGACTTTGATGTCATCATCTTCAAAGGCGCCGGCAGCTACGTTTGCGGCGACGAAACCGGCCTCATTAACTCGATTGACGGCTTCCGCGGCATGCCGCGCATCAAGCCGCCGTTCCCCGCGCAGGCAGGCCTCTGGAACAAGCCGACGAACGTCAACAACGTTGAGTCCTACGCGAACGCGCCCCTGATCCTGCGCGAAGGCGCCGCCTGGTGGTGCAACGTCAACCCCGGCGAACAGCCCGAAAAAGGCACCAAGATGTTCTGCCTTTCCGGACAGATCGTGAACGCGGGCTGCACCTTCGAAATCCCGTTCGGCAGCGGCACCATGCGCGAAGCCCTCGAGCGGTACGGAGGCGGCATGCTCCCAGGCTTGCAGCTCAAGGGGTACCAGCCCGGCGGTCCGCTCTCCGGCGTGCTCCCCGCCTCCGAAATCAACAACGCAATGCAGCTCGCCCCCTTCCGTGAGCGGGGCATGTTCCTCGGCGGTGGCGGCATCGTCTTCTTCGATACCGGCCAGAGCATCGTCGACCTCGTGATCTGGATGACTGGCTTCTGCGAGGACGAGTCCTGCGGGCGCTGCACCACCTGCCACGGTGGCACGCAGCGCGCCGTCGAAACCCTTCGCCGCATCGCCATGGGCGGCGGCCGCGAGACCGATCTCGACAAGCTCGAAGGCATCGTCAAGACCCTCACGTGGTCGAACTGCCAGCACGGCCAGCTCTCGCCAACCGCCGTCAAGCTCATGCTGAAGTATTTCCGGGGCGAGCTCGATTCGCTGATTCACCGGAAGGTGGATCCAACGCGGTCGCTCCCCGGCTTCATCGAATACCGCGTGCGCTCACAGTCCGACCCGGACATCGAAAGGGCGGCGGCCATCTGCCCAACCGCTGCCATTGTGCAGGACGGACAGCAGCAGTGGATGGTGGATCAGCGTCTCTGTGTCCTCTGCGGCGCCTGCAAGGAGGTCGCATCTTCGGCTATCGAAGTCGCTGATCGGTTTGCGCCGGTCCCTGTTGGCGCAGTGGCAGCTGGCGGCGGCTAAGCGATTCTCGGATGGATTGTGCTGGACCCGTCCTCGCGGCAGTCCCGCGTTGGCACCCGCTCGGGTACAGTACTTCGCCGGAGGCGGGCCCACATGTTTAAGAAAGTCCTCGTCGCCAATCGTGGTGAAATTGCTCTGCGCATCGTTCGCGCCCTGCGCGACCTCGAGATCACCTCGGTCGCGGTCTACTCGGAAGTCGACCGTCTTTCACAGCACGTCCGCTACGCAGACGAAGCGCGCCTCATCGGGCCTGCCGACGCGCGCATGAGCTATCTCGATGGCGCCCGCGTCATCGAAGTTGCTAAGGCCTGCGGCGCCGACGCAATTCACCCCGGCTACGGTTTCCTCGCGGAAAACGCGGACTTCGCCGAGGCCGTTGAGGCCGCGGGCATGACCTTCATCGGCCCATCGCCGCAATCCATGCGGCAGCTCGGCGACAAGATCGCTGCCCGCGAACTCGCGATTGAAGCTGGTCTTCCGGTCGTACCTGGGTCTGAGGAGATCACGTCGATGCCGAAGGCGATTGCCTTCGCGGAGAGCATCGGATTCCCGGTCATGGTCAAAGCCGCTGCTGGTGGCGGTGGCCGTGGCATCCGCATCGTCGGCTCCGCAGCCGAATTCGAAAGTGCTGCCCAGCAGGCCATGTACGAAGCGAAGGCGGCCTTCGGTAACGCCGCCATCTACGTCGAAAAGCATCTTTCGCCCGTCCGTCACATCGAAGTTCAGGTCATTGCTGACAAGCACGGCAATATCGTCCCCGCCGGCGAACGTGAGTGCTCCATCCAGCGTCGCCACCAGAAGATCATTGAAGAGTGCCCCAGCTCGGTCGTGTCACCGGAACTCAGGCGCAAGCTTGGGCGGGCATCGGTGCGCCTGGCCCGGGCAGCGAATTACCATAACGTCGGCACGGTCGAGTTCCTCCTCACCGACGATGGCTCCTTCTACTTCCTGGAGATGAACACGCGACTCCAGGTCGAGCACCCCGTTACAGAGATGGTCACCGGCATCGACATCGTCAAAGACCAGATTTTGGTTGCGGCGGGTGAAGAGCTCGCGTACGAGGAAGTCGACCTTCTCAGCCGGGGCTGGGCGATCGAATGCCGGATCGTGGCGGAAGACCCCTTCAATGGCTTTCTGCCGTCTGTCGGCAGGGTTGTCTTCGCGCGCGAGCCCGCTGGCCCCGGCATCCGCGTCGAAAGCGCCCTCTACGATGGCATGGAGGTCACGCCCTACTACGACTCACTGCTCGCCAAGGTCACCGCCTGGGGCCGCAACCGCGAAGGCGCTCGCAGCCGCATGAAGCGCGCGCTCGCCGAGTTCCGCATCGAGGGCGTTGCGACGAACATCCCCTACCTGGCGCAGATCCTTGATATCCCGGATTTCGTCTCCGGGTCTATCGATACGGGCTTCCTCGACCGTCATGCCGTCGTCGCGGAAGAACCGCTCCAGAGGCAGAAGCTCGCGGCCGAAATTGGCGCGCTCTTGCTCATGATGGCGCCGGAACAATCGGCTGAGCCTGCTCCGGCCTCCGCGAATGGCGCCAACCACCGAGGTCCCGCCTCCGCCTGGCGTGACCGGATGGGCAACTTCTCGGGGGTCTCACGATGGCGATGAAGTATCTCGTTCGTCTTGGCGACGACGAGGCCAGCTACGAAGTCGAAACGACCGACGGTCAGATCCGGGTCCGTCGCGATGAAGGAGAGTGGCGTACCTGCGAGCTCGCCCGAGTTGGCGACGCGGACCTCTACCTGCTCATGCTCGACAACCAGCCGACGGAGCTTTACCTCTCTCGCCGCAGAGGAGGTGCGTCCGTCACCATCGGCCGTCACACGTTCGATTGTGACGTTGGGCCGTGGCGCCCCGCGGGACAGCGAGGCAAGAAGAGCGGCGCTGCCGCAGGGGTCGTCCGCGTCATAGCTCCGATGACCGGTTCGATCGTCGAGGTCCGTTGTCAGCCAGGTGATGAGGTCCAGCAGGGCCAGGTCCTGCTGGTCATCGAGTCGATGAAAATGAACAACGAACTCCGTTCGCCGTCGGCCGGCGTTGTTGAGTCTGTGCCCGTTACCGCTGGCCAGCGAGTGAAGGCCGCCGAACTGCTCGTCGCGCTCAGGACCGGCTAACGTCCGGCGGCGTGGGAAAGGGTGGGTCGAATGCGCATCCTCGTCACCGGTGGCGCCGGGTTCATCGCATCGCATGTGGCGGATGCGATGATCGATGCCGGACATGAGGTCGCGATCGTCGACGACCTTTCCACCGGAAAGCGCGCCAACCTTAATCCTTCGGCCCGCTTCTTCGAAGTCGATATCACGGGTCCCGGCCTGCGCGCCGTCTTCGCGGAGTTCCGCCCGGAAGTGGTCGACCACCATGCGGCCCAGGCCAGCGTCAAAGTAAGTCTCGGTGAACCCGCTCGCGACCTCGCGGTGAACGCCGGCGGCACCGTCGCGCTTCTCAACCTCTGTCGCGAATTTAACGTCGGAAGATTCATCTACGCCGCGTCAGGAGGTACCGCCTACGGCGAACCGAAGGTCCTTCCGATCGCTGAGGATCACCCGGTCAGGCTGCTTTCGAACTATGGCGTGTCGAAGTACGCGGGTGAACTCTACGTCGACCTCGCTGGCCGTTCCTCGAGCCTCGAAACCGTGATTCTTCGCTACGCCAACGTTTACGGGCCGCGCCAGGATCCGCACGGCGAGGCCGGCGTCGTCGCCATTTTCACGGGCCTGATGCTTGCGGGGGAGCCCTGCACCATCGACGGCGACGGAGAGCAGGCCAAGGACTACGTCTACGCCGTCGATGTCGCGGCAGCGAATCTCGCGGCCCTCACTGCGCCTGCCGGGACCCTCGTGAACGTCGGCACTGGCGTCGGCACCACCGTGAACGAAATCCATCGCGAACTCGCTGCAGCTATCCCTTCCGCGGCTGTCCATCGCAACGGCCCGCCGCGGCCCGGCGATGTACGGCAGACATGGCTCGACAACAGTCACGCGCGAAGGGTCCTCGGCTGGACGCCAGCCGTAGATTTCGCTACGGGCATACGGCACACCGTCGCCTGGTACCGCGCCCGTGCGACAGCAGCACAGTGAACCTGCGGGCCCAGATGCACTACCATCGCGGCGAGTCCATATGAGCGATGGCGCGGCGACGGGAGCGCCTTCGAATCGCCGGACGCGCGTCATTGCTGGCGCTGGCGTGCTCGCTGGCCTCGCCCTTGCCTCCGGCGCCTACCTCCTCGGCAATGGCCGTCACTCCGATGCCAGCGAGCAAGTCGTGATCCCGATCGTGAACGTCGCCCGCGATAGCAGCGATGCGGCCGCCACGGTGTCCCAGTCGCCCTCCAGCACCGCCGCGACCACGACCTCAGCGGCCACGAGCTCCGCCACGGCCACCGGTGTGCCGGCCTCCCCGAGCAGTTCTGCGCCCACGACTGCTGGCGCCACGCCGACGCACCCCGGGGTCATCGTCACCCCAACCATCGACGGCGGTGGTGCGACACCCACGATCCCGGGCGGTGCGGATGTCACCCCCAGCCCGATCGGCGGCGACTCCTCCATCACCCCGGCAGCCAACTAACGCCGGCGTCCCACGGTTGCTACTTCGCCCTCCAAACGGGCGGCCGCTTCTCGGCGAACGCGCGTGGGCCTTCCTTTGCGTCTTCTGAGTTGAGCACCGTCCGCCCAACCCACTCGCCGAACCGGTACGACTCGTCGATCGCGAGCTGCCGCCACTGCTGGCCGACTGCCTTGGTCCCCTCCACCGCAAGCGGTGCGTTGGCCGCGATCATTTCGGCGATCTCCCCGGCGCGTGCCATGAGTTTGTCCGGCTCGACAATCTCATGCACCAGCCCCCAGCGTAGCGCCGCCTCCGGTTCAATCCGGTCCGCCGTCAGCATCATGTACATCGCTTCCCCAAACGGGACGAGCCGCGCCAGGTGGTGGATCGCGTACCCCGGCAGAATCCCTCGCTTCACTTCGAAAAGGCCGAAATAGGCCTCGCTCGAACAGATCCGGATATCGCAGTCAAGAGCACGTTCGAGGCCGCCCGCCAGGCACAGGCCGTTGATGGCCGCGATGAACGGTTTCGGGTTCCGGGAAAACTGCACCGTCGTTGGCGTCAGCGTGCTCCCTCGTGCCGCACCCGCCTCCATGGCGGAGTTCCGCTCGGACATCTCCTTCAGGTCCGCTCCAGCGCTGAACGCACGGCCTGCGCCCGTGACGATCCCGCAGCGCATCCGCGTGTCATCGCCGAAATCGCTCAGAGCTTCCGTCAGTTCGGCCTGCATCGTGCCGCCCAGCGCATTCAGGCGGTGCGGCCGGTTCATCGTGAATGTGGCGTAGTGGCCGTGCTTCTCGTAAAGAAGGTCGGGCATGCGGCATCCTCCGGGGGCAAGTTTGGGCAGAGCTTACGGGAACCGGCGTCTGGCAGCGTTTTCCGGGCCTCGCATTGGGGCCAGCTCGCTTGGACTGGCGGTATGGGCACAGTAGTCTGAAAAGGCGTGAAGAGAGGCGGCATGACCGTCCGGCAACCTGGTATGCCTCCAAGGTGCCAATAACCACGCGGCCGTTCCATCGGCAACAAAAGGCGGCTGTTCCGCCACTATGACTGGGAGCGACGGCCAACGGCCGCTTCGCCGTTCTCCGACTCAGCGGGGCCGGGCCTGTGTGTCCGGCGCTGCGCAGCACAGGCTCGAGGGACAAATTGACAACATTGGGACCAGTGTTTTCAGTCGCGCTCACATTCGCCGCCGAGCTTCACAGAGACCAGTTTCGAAAGGGCACAGCGATTCCATACGTCTCCCACCTTCTCGGCGTCGCGTCGCTGGCGCTCGAACATGGGGCCGACGAGGGCGAGGCAATCGCCGCAGTTTTGCATGATGCAATCGAGGATCAGGGCGGCGTCGCGACCGAGGCGACCATTCACCGGCTCTTCGGCGCACGTGTTGCCGACATCGTGCGAGGCTGTAGCGACACGGACGTTGAACCGAAACCCCCGTGGCGCGAGCGGAAGGAGGCGTATCTCCTCCACCTCCGAACTGCAGACGCCTCCACGCGGCTGGTGTCGGCATCCGACAAGTTGCACAACGCCCGCGCGATCCTCTCGGACCTGCGCGCCCATGGCCCCGCACTTTGGACCAGGTTTAACGCTCCGCCTGGGGACCTTCTCTGGTACTACCAGTCCCTCTGTGCCGAGTTCCTTCAGGGCGGCCCGCGGAGGCTCGCAGAGGAGTTGGCACGGGTCGTGGAGGAGATCGTGGACGTCCATAAACTCCAGAATCAACGACACGCTAAGTGAGCGGATCCCGCAGCCCAGAAGGACCCCGCGAGCGAACCGAGTTTGAGAAAGCACGCGCAGCCGGCCGCCTGCGTCCGGTCGCGTTCATCCGCGGTGATGCAACGGATGCAGAGCTCGCGGCGTTTGCCGATCTGCTCGCCGGTAATGAGACGCTTCCCTCGCGGATGGACGGCGCGCCCGTACTTCTGGAACATAGACACCCGGACGACCTATGACGCCCCACCGGGCATGGAGAATCGATGAACACTACCTATCGCCTTGCTGCCGGTGGCGTTGCACTGGTCATGGTCCTGGGGGCCGCGTTGGCCGTCAGTTTCGCAGCCTCCGCCCAATCGAACCTTCCGCGCCGGGCGATCATCGCCGTTGCCGCCGCAGACGGGACGCCAGACCCGGCGCCAACCGTGCAGCTACCGCCCCCAGACCCCAGCTATTGCGCTGGTTCCCAGGGCCCGTCGGTACCGCCGAATGCCGTGTTCGGCACCGTCTCCATCGGCGGCGCGCCAGCGCCCGAAGGGACGATCGTGCAGGTCTATTTCGATGGCAAAGCAGGCCCGGCGGACGCCGCCACGCGCGGCAGTTCGTCGTCGGGCTACGGCATCGACTACGCCGCCGGTTCGGCTGCGTCGTGTTCCAACAAGGTTGGCGCAGCCATCCAGGTCGTCGTTGCGGGCAAGCTCTTCGACACCGGACTCAAGGTCGGCGATGAAGCGGCGAACCCAGTGTTCCGCTACGACGTCGTGGTGCCCTGACCCGCGCCCTTAGCTCCGGGCCCCCGCCATCGCGAACTTCGCTCGCTTCGCTTCACGCGCCCGGATCGTCGGGTTCAGCTCGGCTTTTCGCAGGCGGATCGTCTTTGGTGTGACCTCGACCATCTCATCGTCGGCGATCAGCGAGAGGCTGCGTTCCAGGCTGGGCGGCTGCGGTGGAGTTAGCTTCACGGCGATGTCGGCGTTTGAGCTGCGGATGTTCGTCAGCTGCTTCGCCTTGCATACGTTGACCTCAAGGTCGTTTTCCTTCGCATGGAGCCCGACGATCATGCCGGCGTACACCTCTTCGCCGGGGTCGATGAACATCATCCCGCGCTGCTGGGCGTTCGCGATGCCAAAGGCAAGCGTCTTGCCAGTCTCGGCCGCCACGAGCGCACCGTTCCGCACCCGGGCGATCTCGCCAACCGTGGGCCGGTAGCCTGCGAACTCGGTGTTCATAATACCCTCGCCACTCGTCCCGCTGATGAACGAGTCGCGGTAACCGATGAGGCCACGTGTTGGCACGATGAATTCCAACCGGACGTCGCCGTCCCGGTCGCTGTGCATCCCGGTGAGCTGAGCTCGTCGTCCCGAAAGCGACTCGATAACGAAGCCGGTGGCTGGCTCGGGCGCTTCGATGTAGAGCTGCTCGAATGGTTCCTCTAGCCCGCCGGGGCCTTGACGGAAGATCACCTCCGGCCGCGTCACGGTGAACTCGAATCCTTCGCGACGCATCGTCTCGATCAGGATCGCAAAGTGCAGTTCGCCCCGCCCGCTCACGACAAACGATTCCGGACTCTCTCCGTCTTCGACGCGAAGCGCGACGTTTGTCTCTACCTCGCGATACAGCCGCTCGCGCAGCTGACGGCTCGTCACGAACTGCCCCTCGCGGCCGGCGAACGGCGAGTCGTTGATCCGGAACGTCATCTGCATGGCGGGCTCTTCGATGGTCACGACGGGGAGCGGCGTAGTCACAACCGGGTCCGCCAGCGTCTCGCCGATCAGGATGTCGGCGATCCCCGTAATCGCGACGATGTCTCCTGCCTTCGCTTCCTCAAGCTCCATTCGGCCGAGCCCCTGGAACCCGAAAAGCTGCGCGATCTTGTGCGGCGATGTTTGCCCTTCGTGGTTGAAGCGCACGAGCGTCATGCCGCTCCGTACTACTCCTTCGCTGATCCGTCCGATGGCCGCCCGCCCGCGGTACGAGTCGTAGCTCAGCGTGGTTGCCAGCATCCGGAACGGAGCTTCGATGTCCGAGATCGGTCCCGGGATATGTTCCAGGATCGTGTCGAACAGCGGCTCCATCGAGCCGGAGGTCGCTGCCGGGTCGAACGACGCGTGCCCATCCCGAGCGTTCGCGTACAGCACCGGGAAATCGATCTGGTGGTCGGCGGTGGCAAGGTCGAGGAACAGGTCTTGCGTCGCCGCTACAACTTGGGCGATACGCGCGTTGGGCCGGTCGATCTTGTTTACGACCACAATCGCGTTGAGACCGGCCTCCAATGCCTTTCGAAGCACAAACTTCGTCTGCGGCATTGGGCCCTCGACGGCATCGACGAGTAGCAGGCACCCGTCTGCCATGTTGAGGACGCGCTCCACCTCTCCGCCGAAGTCTGCGTGCCCGGGAGTGTCGATGATGTTGATCCGGACGCCGTTGTAGTCGACGGCGGCGTTCTTCGCGAAAATCGTGATCCCCTTCTCGCGTTCGAGAGGGTTGGAGTCGAGGATGAGCGTCCCGACCTGTTCGTTCTCGCGAAAGATGTGAGATTGCTTCAAGAGAGCGTCGACCAATGTGGTCTTGCCGTGGTCGACATGGGCAATGATTGCGATGTTTCGGACATCGGGCCGGCGGAATTCCATAGATCCATGATGGGGCCCGACCTGTCGTACGAACTACCACGCCTGCGTGTCGGCATTGGAACGCCTATGGCATAACGGCCATGTGCCGTTGACTGGCCATGCGTGTGCCCCTCCGGGGAGCTCGCTGGAAGGGACTGTCATGGATACGGGGCAATCGCAACTGGAGCTGCAAACGCAACTTTCCCGGGTACCGCTCTTCGCTCCGCTGACCGGAGACGAACTCCGCGCACTCGCGAGTCGTGTCCGCCTCAGCGAAGCCCCCGAAGGCGAGACGATCGTCCGCGAAGGCGACGAAGCAGATCGCATGTACATCGTTCTCGAAGGGCAACTGGCGGTGCTTCGCGCTGGGGTCGACGGCCAGGTGTCTGAACTGGCCGTCCTCGGAGAGGCCAACATCTTTGGAGAGATGGCCCTTGTCACGGGCGAACCGCGCAACGCCAGCGTCGTCTCTCGCACTCCGGTGCGGCTAGGTGCCGTCTCCCGCGAGGACTTCGAGCGCATGCTCTCTCAGCGCCCGGCTCTCGACGACGAAGTGCGCCGCATCGTTGCTGCCCGCCTCCATGAGGCGCCACGGCGCATACGTGGCGCGGCAGTTGCCGTGCTCGGTGGCCCCGGTCCGATCCATGCCGGCGCCGCCGTTGAAGCGGGAGTTCGTGTCGTTGCTCCGGGCACCGCTCCACATCACGCCACCCTCCGGCGTACCCTCGATGGCTGGGCGATCGACGACGCCGGCACGTCTATTGGCACACTGGTGAACCGCGAACCCGTGACGCAGTCCCCTCTTCGCGATGGTGACACCGTAGGGCTTGGCGCTGGCCGCCTCTATTACTCCGGTGGTGTCCTCTACGACGCGACCCCCGAGGATGGCGTCACGGTCGGCGCTGCCGGAGTGGGTGTCGAGGTCGAGGGCCGGCACATCCTCCGCGATGTTGATCTTCGGATAGCGCCCGGCGAATTCGTCGCCATCATCGGGGCTTCCGGCGCCGGGAAGACCACGCTCCTCAATGCGCTCCTCGGGCTCATGCCGGTCTCGTCCGGCGAAGTCACGTTCGACGGGGTGCGCGCGTCCGAAGATCGGGCGGCGCTCCGGTCCATCCTCGGATACGTGCCGCAATACGACATTGTCCACCAGGAGCTCACGGTGGCGGAGTCCCTTGGCTTTTCTGCTGCGCTTCGGCTTCCCCCGGGAACCCCCACGCAAGAGGTCGAACGGCGCGTGCACGACCTGCTCGACCGCCTCCACCTCTCCGCTCAGCGCGATACCCCTATCGCAAAGCTGAGCGGCGGCCAACGGAAGCGGGCCTGCATCGCCGCCGAGCTGCTCACAGATCCGGCTGTGCTCTTCCTCGACGAACCGGCCGCCGGGCTCGACCCCGGCCTCGATGCCGCGCTCATGTCGCAGCTTCGTGAATTGGCCGACGAAGGCCGCACCGTCGTGATCACCACGCACGCCACCCGCAACATCCGTCTCTGCGATCGCGTCATCGCCCTGAGCCGCGGCCGTGTCGTCTTTGATGGCGCGCCCGGCGAAGCCCTGGCCCATTTCAGCGCGGACGAGTTTGCGGAGGTCTACGCGTCGCTCGGCTCTGACCCTGAGGCGCTTGTGGCCCGGTACCGTGCGTCCCCGGCATGCCGCCGCCAGCTTGCGCTTCAGGACGCGATCGCCGCGCGGGAGTCCGGGCGTGGCCCGCTCACGCGGCCGTCGATGCCTGGCCCCGTGAGGCAGTTTGGGCATCTCGTGCGCCGCAACGCCCGGCTCCTCCGGCGTGACCGCGCGAACATTATCCTCAGGGTCGCTGGCGCCCCACTCCTCGCCGGCATGCTTACTGGCAGCTTTGCTTCTGGCATCTTCGCATTGGAGCGCGCTGACGGAGGCAACTCCCAGCAGGTCGTGATTCTCCTCTACCTCGCCTGCGCCATTACTCTGTTCCTCGGAGCATTCACCTCTGCGAATGCGATCACGATGGAAGCCGGCGTCTTCCGGCGAGAACGGCTCGTTGGTCTTTCGCCAACGGCCTACGTGCTCTCCAAGGTTGCCGTGGCTGCCGTCTTCTCCGCCCTGCAGGGATTTCTCTTCATCGGCGTCCTCTCCCTCAAGGTTGATTTCCCCGCGCCCACCACGACGACTGTGTTGAATCTCGGCCTTCTGCTCTCCGCCGTGTCCTTCGCCGGGACCACAATGGCCATGCTCATCTCCAGTCTCAGCGCCAACCCCGACCGGGCGGCGATCCTCGTCGTTCTCGCGCTCATCCCGCAACTCGTGTTTGCTGGCGCGACGATTCCCCAGTCGGAAATGAGCCCGATTTCCAGCGCGGTCTCTCGCCTGACGATCACACGTTGGGCGCTGGAACTTGGCGGCAGCGTGTCCGGCCTCGAAGAACGCTTCGCTGCGCAGTCTCTCCAGAGCGTCACGCTCGCCGACCGAGATGAGCCAGTAGAGGTGGAGATCGACTACCGCCCCTACGAAGGCGCCTTCTCGGTAAGCCAAGGCTTGCGATGGGCCGTGCTTGCCGCCTTCACCGTGCTTTTCACGGCGGCGACAGTGGTCGTGCAGACCCGTAAGGGCCGCATCCGGACTTAGTTGGAGGGGCCGGCGTCGCCCACAATCTTCCGGAGTTCCCGCGCCTGGTTGCGAAGCGTCCGGAAGTAGTCCGTATCGACGATCTCCGCCACCTGCTTCGCCCTGCGCGCTTCATCGATTTCGATGCGGAGTGTGTGTACCTCAGCCTCCAGCTTTCGTTCACGCTCCTGGAGCATCCGGTTCTGCGCTTCGACCTGGGCGTGCAGGCGCGCTTTCTCAATTGCCGTCGCAACCTGGCTTCCGAGCGTCATCAGTAGTGGGCCGCCAGCGACATCAAGCACGCGCCGCGTGACACCGTTATCGACCGCGAGGACACCCAGAGACTTTCCATTCGTCAGGAGCGGCACGGCCATGAAGGACGTGACCCCCAACGCAAGCGCAAATTCCCGGTTCTCGGTCACGGGGTCGCGGTCCATGCCCGTGAAGACCAGGGGTTTCCGGGCCTCGTAGGCCTGCACGAGCGGCGACGTCACCAGCGAAAATGGCAAGCTCAGGCTGGCGATGCGCTCTTCCATATCTGGGCCTCCGCCCGCCGCTCGGCCGCCCCCAATCGCACCTCGCTCTTCATCCGCGAGCATGACAATGGCACGGTCGTAGCCCAGGTTGGAGACCACCGCATGCAGCGACCGGTTCAGGACCTCGTCGAGGTCGAGCGTCGCGCTCAGCGCGGTCGCCGTTTCGTGCAGGGCCGTGAGTTCCGAGACTCGTCCCACAAGCTGTACATTTGCCACCTGCAACTGGCTGTTTGCCCGGTCGCTCCGGTCGTATTCCGCTTCGGCAAGGTCCCGCTCTTCAAGCAGGTCGCGCTGCAAACGGCTTCGGTCGGTCTCGATCTTGCGCACCCTATTCCGCTGCCAGGCCGTGAGGACCGGCAGTGTCGCTCCCGCCAGCGAAAGTAACCGCACGGCTGGCGAAGCCGCGAACGCCACTGCCGCGAGGATGCCCGACGCCGCAGCGCCGGCCGCCAGTGCCGTGTGAGGACGGGCTCCCTGCGCATCGTCCCAGCCGAATCGCCACTCACAGCACTCGCTGCCGTCTGCCTGGCACCGTACCTCGTGGACGCTTGCCAGCGGCAGGCCGAACAATGCGCGCGGAATTGCCGAGTATGCGCCCTGGTACGTCGCGCAGGCGTACCTCACGTAGGCATCCCGGTGCGGTTCCGGCACCTGCGACACCTGGTCGCGTCCCCTCCACTCGATCACGGCCGAGCCGGGTGCCATGCTCACGACGCGGAGGTCGGTCTTCACCAGCTTCGCCGTGAAGCGTGGCAGGACCGCATACGTGCGCTGCAGGCCAAGCGGTTTCGCGAGCAGCGCCAGCGTCTCTGGAATGCTCCGTTCGCCGGCATGGCGGAAGAACTCCGGGTCGCCGGAGATGACCCGGCAGTACTCGCTCACGAAGAGCCGGAATTCGTACGAATAGCGGTGGCTCTCGTTCAACAGATAGTCGCGGCTGACGTGAAACCTGCGGTCGTCAATCGCTGCGTTCAACATCTCAACCAGCCGTACAACAGCATCGTCGCGGGCAGCTTTCGCGATCGCGCTGCGTTCTTCCTCGGTGATGCCTCGAGGAGCGGCGGCCCTTGCATCGCGTTCGACACATGCCTCCATCCACTCGATCGCACCGATGATCAACTTGCCGGTCCCGTGGTCGATCGGGCGGCCGTTCTCACCGATGCCGAAAGGCCGGCCGAGCATTCGTTCGAGCTGTGGAGACGGGCTGGCTGTTTCGTGCGTGGCACTCATGCGTATTGCCGCGTCCGGTCTTCATCCACTGCCGCGGCCTGAGTCTTCAGCCACCCGGCAATCGCTGCTCGCGAAGCCTCGTACCCAAGTTCCTCCAGTGCCTTGTAGTTCCGGAAATCAAGGCGCCGGAACCGTTCGACATCCGGGGTTATGACCAGGTCCGCCATCGAAAGCACTTCGCTCGTCCGCATTCGGTGGATACTGCCAGCTTCCGTCGTCCGGAGCATTGTCGTCAGGATTGAGGGAGCACGGACTGTTCGTGCGAACGGGTTCACCCGGCTCCATGCGACGCGCCATCCGGACACCCATGGGCCAAAGGAATGCGGGTCTTCCTTCTCGGCAGGCGCACTCAGGTTTACGGCGAAGACTGGACCTGACTCACAATGTGCTCGCATCACATCAACCGGCACGTTATTCATGATCGCGCCGTCCACCAGGATTTCGCCCGCTTCGCTGGTGACCGGTGCGAAGACGCCGGGGATGGCACAGCTGGCGCGCACCGCTTTCCAGAGCGGCCCGTCTCGGTGCACCACCGGTTCCGCCGTTGAAAGCGACGTGCTGATGCAGAAGAACGGCCGCCACAGATCCTCGATTCGGACCCCCGCCGTGTGTTCCTGGAGCAGCTTCGTGATCGCCCGCGAACTGAAGAACGACACGATCGGCAGCGTCAGGTCCATGATCCTTGACCTGGCAAAGACTCGGCCGAGGTCTGCCATCTGCTCCGCGTCCCGGCCAGTGGCCATGCCCGCGGCCATGATCGCCCCGACGCTCGTCCCGCCGATGGCATCGACCGCAACGCGGGCCTCTTCGAACGCTCGCCAGGCCCCGATGTGTGCATACCCGCGTACGCCCCCTCCGCCGAGGACCAGTCCCACGGAGCGACCCGCCAGCCGTCGGGCGCAACGGTCGATGAGTTCCCGGTCATTCAGCTTCACGTGGTGGTGGGCCGTCACATCCCGCTGCTTCAGCCATGCCGCCGTTCCCCTTGGCCTGGCCGTCTGCTCCGGATGGACGAGGATCAACTCCCTTCTCGCCGAGCCGTTCACTTGCTGGAGCCTGTCTTCCACCATCCCCGGGGCTGATGGGCCGCCGGCATCGGCGACGATCGCCACCCTGTCGGCCTGGCGCATGCAGAGGTCGGTCCACGGCGACGTCCGCTCGTCAGCTTCGAATAGGACGTACCGGTGGCGCGCTTCCTGCTCGCTCAGCCACGCCAGCAATTCTGCGTCCTGCGACGGATCGTCCGTGGTCCGGAGCCGCGGGATTGTCCGTTCCACCATCTCGCGCGTGACGTGCAGCACTGACCCGAGTGGACGGAGCGACACGGCCAGCTTCTCAGCGAAGGGCTTCGGGGAATAGCCGGGGGCGGAGCCGATGACGCCGATAGTCAGTTGTGCCGCGGGGCGTTGCTGCTGGTGCGCCAGTTCGAGCCGGAGCCTTCGTGCCAGCACCTGGTTCACGCGCAGGAGCATCCTCGGCGAATGGTGCGCCATCTGCAGAACCGCGTCCTGGGGTAACCGCACAACTTCGCTGTCGCGCATTGCCACCACATCGGCCGTCCTTCGCTCGCCGGTCAGGACGCCGATCTCCCCCGCCAGCTCGCCCCTGCCGAGGTCCGCCACCGCGCGCCGTTCGTCACCGGCCCCGAGAAAGACGCGGAACCTGCCGCTAATCACGAAGTAGAGGAAGTCCGGCTCATCCCCCTGGCGGATGAGCTCGGTGCCGGCGGGTACGCTCACCCATTCGAGGGCTCGTTCCGCATTACGGAGGATCGATTCCTCCGAGTCCTCGTCTTGGCTGACACCGGCGCTCCGCGAGGCGCCGTCGGACGCCGGCCCCGCGCCGATCGCATCCTCGGCGCCTGCCCCAACGCCCGCGCGTACGGCTGCATCCTGGAATCCAAGCGCTGCGAATGTTTCCGGGTGCCGGTGCTGGTTCGCGCCGTACCGGCCCGCGAGAAGCCGGATGGCCTCGCTCCGGACGTCTGCTTCCGGCGGGACGAGCGGCTTCCATTGCCGGGCGAACCGCTCGATGTCCTCGATCCCGGGCGTGTCCACGAGCGTCGCCGAAAGCTTGAGGGATCGGAGATAGTCGTCGCCGAACGTCCGCGAGAATTGGAGCTCACGCCCGACGAAGAGAGCTTCCACCGCCCGGCGCGTCTCCGTCCGCATATGCGTCACCCGCGCCTCGATCGTGGAGACGACCCTGCTCGCCCGCCGTTCCGTTGCGAGCGTGCCCCCGAGGATCGCGTCCCGCGACAACGGCTGCCGATCCACTAGGTTGGCGCCTCTCCGCCCAACAGCTGCTGAGCCAATCCCGCGAGGGCGATCGTAATCGGATGCTCCGCGTGCCGGACCGCGAACACCTCGCTACTCCCGAGCACCATCATCTCATCACTATGCGGGAGGACGGCCGCCACGGGGCAATTCATCGAGCTGCTGAGCGTCTCCGCGAGCGCCTTCGCGGAGAGCGATGGAGGAGCTTTGTTCACCACGAGGAAGAGCCGCGGGACCTCCAGCGACCGCGCCACTTCGACGGCGACGGCCGTGCCTTCGTAGTCCTGCTGGTCCGGCCGCAGCACAAGCACAACCGCTGACGAAATGGCGAGCGAAAACAGCGTCTCCTCGTTCAAGCCGGGGTGCGTATCGATTAACACGGCATCCAGTTGCAGCGCCTCGCTCAGCTCCCGGAATGCCTCGGTCAGTCTCCGGATGTCGTACCCCTGGCGGATGACCTGGACGATTTCCGAGGTCTTCATGCTCGCCGGGATCAGGAACACTCGGCCGCCAGAAGCGTCCTCGAAGACACTGCGCGCTGTGTCGGTGATTGCCGCCCGCCCCCAAAGGTAGTCGTTGAGCGAAACCTCGATATCGTCGGCCCGCAGCCCGAAGAGGACGTGGATCCCGGGCGACTGGATGTCCGCGTCGACGACGCCGATCCGCTTCCCCTGCCGTGCCAGGAGCACAGCGAGGCTGGCGGCCGTATTGGACTTGCCGGTGCCGCCGCGGAACGAGTGAATGGAAATGATCGCTGACAAGCCCCGCGCTACCTCCGGTGCCCGTACTCTTTCGGGGTAGAGGCGGGAGGTCAAGCGCCACAGCCGCTTAGCCGCGTTTCATATGAACGGCGCCTAGCCACCACCGGTCTGCGGCATCTCCACCTTTGACGGGTATGCCGCCTGGCAGAAGCCGTGATTGCAGTAACCCCCCGGATTCCAGTGCAGGTACTGCTGATGGTAGGGCTCGGCATAGTAGAACGGACCTGCGTCCTCGATTTCCGTGACGATCTTGCCGAAGCCGGCCCGGTCCAGCGCCGACTGGTAAAGATCCCGGGACCGGGTCGCCGTTTCGCGCTGGTCTTCGCTGTCGACGAAGATGACGGACCGGTACTGCGTCCCAATGTCGTTTCCCTGGCCCATCCACTGTGTCGGGTCGTGGTTCTCCCAGAATGCCTTCAGCAAGTCCTCGTACCGCACCCGCCGCGGGTCATACATGGCAACCGCCACTTCCGCGTGGCCGGTCCGCTGGGAACAGACCTCTTCGTACGTCGGGTTCGGTGTCGGCCCGCCCGCGTACCCGACGAAGGTCGAATGCACGCCCGGCACCTTCCAGAGGAACTTCTCCGTTCCCCAGAAGCAGCCCATTCCGAATATCGCTCGCCGCATCCCGTCCGGCCACGGGCCTTCCAGCGGCGTCCCCAGGACGAGGTGCTTCTCAGAAACGGGTACCCGTTCCGTGCGGCCCGGCAGTGCTTCCTCGGCTGACGGGATCTCCAGGATTCGCTTCCTGAACAGCATTGATTCCTCCACGGCCGGTTCACGGCGCGAACGCTTCCCGGAAACGTACCGCACTGCGATACGATTCGACAGGGGGAGTCTGATATATCGGCGAAAGGCCGGCGTCGATCGCGCCGTCACAATCACGGCGCCGGGGGTCGGCTACCGGTTGGAGTGACGCCGCCCGCCATTCGCGCGTTGAGGATCTGGTCGACTGAGGGCCGATCCGCCGGTTCCGTGCTTGTGAACGCCAGCGTAACGATCCCTTTGGGATCGACGAGGAAATCCCCGCCCAACTGCCGGGTATCGCTCAGTGGCTGCCTGAGTCGCTTCCCCGCGAGCGCCGCCCGAGCGTAGAAGAAGACCGTTTTCGGTGAGAGCCATGCGCGCATCCACGAAGCCCGCTGGAGGCCGTACAGCCGGTAGCTGGCCCGGCGTTCGTCCGCGAGCACCGGCCACCCGAATCCGTCGTCAATCGTGTACTGCCGCAGGCGCTCGAGAGGTTCGAACGACACCAACAGCACGACGATTTCCAGTCGCTCTAGCTCTTGCCTCTGGCGCCACAACTGCGACGCGTGCTCACGGCAAGGTAGTCAGAGAAAGTGGCGGAGGAACACGAGGAGCAGCCAGCGGCCCCGAAAGTCCGCCGTCGACCGGTCCTGCCCGTCAGAACACGCGCCCGCGAAATCTGGTGCTGGGCCGCCAACGCGTAGTACCGGCATCGTCCCTCCATCTCAATCGTACCAACCCGCCCAGGCGCAAGGGGCCCCGGCGGAGCCGGGTAATTCTCCCGCAAGCCTCCTCGGTTCGCTCCCGGCATACTCTGAGGCGTGCCTGCAACAGACACTCACGCGCCAGATGCAATCGCGCTCTCTGCGGCGGCGTTGCGCGATGCCCGCGCCGGAATAGGCGATGACGCCTTCAACCGGCTCGCGCGGCTTTCGCTCCCTGCCCTGGCCTCCGGTCTCAGGACTGACCCTGAGAAGCTTGCCTTCTGGATCAATGTCTACAACGGCGGCATCCAGTACGAACTTCGGCGCGACCCCGGGGCCTACCGATTCCGCTCGTGGTTTTTCGCCCGCCGTGGCGTCACGGTCGCGGGAAGATGGTTGAGCTTCAACGCTATCGAGCACGGCATGCTCCGTCGTTCCATGTTCGGCTACTCGCTCGGCTACGTGTCCAATCCGCTGCCCGGCAGCTTCGAACGCCGGTTCCGCATGCGAGTCAGGGACCCGCGCGTGCACTTCGCGCTCAATTGCGGGGCGACCAGCTGTCCTCCGATCTCGGGGTACGACCCGGACCAGATCGAATCTCAGCTCGACCTGGCGGCTCGTTCCTACCTTGAGGGCGAGTGCCGCTTTGACAGGAGGGCGAACCGCATCGAGCTTCCCCGGCTGTTTCTCTGGTTTCGTGGCGACTTCGGCGGCCCCGCCGGTATCCACGACATACTCCGCCGCCACCAGATCGTCCCGCCGGGGACTCGGCCCCGGCTCCGCTACCGGGACTACGATTGGTCTCTGAGGCTGGACTAACGTGGCTGGCGCTTTAGGGTTCCACGCCGAAGATCTTCGCCGCGTCCCTTCGAAGCGTCTCCCTGTGATCCGGATGCGCTACGGCTATCAGCTCTCGCGCCCGCTCGCGATCTGATTTCTCGTAGAGCCGGGCGATGCCCCACTCGGTGACCACGTAATCGACCACCTGCCTGGGGACAGTTACGACCGTCCCCGGCGAGTGTCCCGGCACGATCCGGCTCACTGCGCCGTCGCGCGTCGTCGATGGCGTCACGGTGATGCTGCGGCCCCCCCGCGACATTGTCGCTCCCATGGCGAATTCAAACTGTCCCCCGGGCCCGCCCCAGAGGTCGTACCCAACCGAGTCGGACGCGACCTGCCCCACGAAGTCCACGGCCAGCGCGTTGTTGATCGCCACCATGTTGTCGTGCTGGGCGATGACCCGGGGGTCGTTCGTATACTCCACCGGGTACACCTCGTAGATCGGGTTCCGGTTGATGAAGGCCAGTTCCTCGGGCGTCCTCGCAAGGAGCGCGGTCGAAACGTATTTGCCCCGGTGAATGGTCTTCTTTTCCCCCGTAGCCTGGCCGCTCATCACCATCTGGTTCATGCCGGCCACAGAGATCTCGGAATGGAACCCGAGGGCTTCCTTCCCTTCGAATGCGCCGTTCGTCACCAACGGCATCGTCGCAAGACCGGTGCCGATTTGGATCGTATCGCCGTGATGAATGAGTTCCCGCACGTGGGCCGCGATCGCGCTCATATCGACGTCCGTCTCACGTAGCAGCCGCGGGGCGGGAGGATCGCCGGATGGCACGAACGCATCGATCTCGGAAACGTGGATAGCATTGTCGCCGCCCGTGAAGGGAAGGTTGTCGATAATCTCGGCGATGACGGTGCGGGCCCGCCGGGCGAAGGATCCCTTGTTCCAGGCGCTCACACCGAAGCTGCACCATCCGTTTTCATCCGGGGGCGAAACGCCCACGAACACGACATCCGCAGGCCGCCGCTCCTCGCCGCGCTCATCAAATTCCTTGAACCGCCGGGAGAACATAATCGAGATGAAGTCGACGCGGTGAGATGCCCAGGCGTTCCGTCCGACGACCGTGTTGAAGACATCGACGTGCACACGAAACCGCGGGTGTCCCGGCTCGAACCAGCCCGGGTCGTAGGCGGGGGCGCACGTCAGCACGTCGATCGTGCCCACCTCTTCCCGGCGCGCCCAGAGGGCGTCCGAAAGCGCGGGCACGATAGCGCCGATAGGCACGCATACCCGGTCACCGTCTTGTACGAGCCTGACGGCGGCGGCGGCATCCATGAGCTTCGAGGCGAACTCGCCCGGCCAGTCGCCAAATTGATGGGTCCGCATTCGGCCGGACTATACGGGCCGGGTCGAACCGGGCGAGTTCCGCCGCCGCCGGTCTACTTCTTTGCCGGGTTCACCAGGTATTTGGCGCCGGTCGCCTGTTTACCGTAGACAGCGATCTCTTCCAGCCGCAGGACATCCCGGAGCGTGATCTCTTTCGTGTACGAACTCGCGAAGGTTGTCTTCACCTCGGCTGCGACCCGCTCACGCAACTTCTGCGCCTCGGCAGCGCCGACTTTCTGGAGGAACGGGCCCAGGAGCCAACCGCCAAGGCCCCACGACATGCCAAAGGCGCGGGTGAACTCGGTAGGACTCCGGTCCAGGCCGCCGTAGATGTAGACCTGCTTGTGGACCGTTGAACCGTAGCGGCTGAACTCCGTGGCGGACCGTGTCAGGGCAGACTCCATCGCCGCGAGGACCTGCCCGGCAAGACGGCCGCCGCCCGTGGCGTCGAAGCCGATAGTCGCTCCGGTTGCTTCGATTGCATCCGTGAGGTCGGCAATGAATGTTGGCGCGCTCGAGTCACAGACGTACGCCGCCCCGGCCTGCCTCAGTAACGCGGCCTGCTCCGGCCGGCGCACGACATTCACGAGACCGATGCCGTCGTTGATGCAAAGGCGGTTCAGCATCTGGCCGAGGTTCGAGGCGGCGGCCGTGTGCACGATGGCCTTGTGCCCCTCCATCCGCATCGTCTCGACCATCCCAAGCACGGTCAGCGGGTTGACGAAGCAGGACGCGCCTTCGGCCGCCGTCGTCCCGGCCGGTAGCAACAGGCATTGGGACGCCTTCATCGTGCGGTACTCGGCGTACATGGCCCCGCCGTAGATCGCGACGGTCTTGCCCATGAGGGCCTGGGCGGCTGGATCGGAACCGGCCGCAATGACGACGCCGGCACCCTCGTTTCCAGTGGGAAGCGACTGCCCGACACGGCCGGCCATCGCCGTCATCACCGCCGGCAGCACCGGCGCGTGGATGACCGGTTTCTCCGCTGTCCCCGCCTGTTCCGCCCGCGTCATGTCGGCGCCCGCGAAGAGGACGCCCTGGTCTGAAGGATTGATCGGCGCCGCTTCCACGCGGACGACGACCTCGTCCGCAGCGGGCGCTGGCACGGGCACCTCGACGAGCGCAAGTTCAAGGAGACCTTCGGGCTTCAGCGTCGAACGGAGCTGTAGCCCCGTCGTCGTTCGTTCGTTCGGCATGTGTGTTCCTCCCGTCCGGCGCGCATGGCCATGAGTTCGCGCCGGGCACTTCTGATACCAACGAGCATACGGTGTCGCTCCGATGCGGAGGCAGTGGGCAGTTATTCATGCGTTACTTGTATTACGATAGAATTGTCGTA
This sequence comes from Dehalococcoidia bacterium, assembly GCA_050248655.1. Lineage (GTDB taxonomy): Bacteria > Chloroflexota > Dehalococcoidia > Tepidiformales > Tepidiformaceae > JAGQHB01. The sequence goes on along the minus strand of JBFWRY010000006.1, from coordinate 71,719 downwards.
TATAGTGGAGACTGACTCAGGGGGAGTAACCGCTGCCGGGGCCTCTGGCAGCGCACAGGCCGTCAACACGCGCACCAGCGCCGGCCTGCGCAGCGAGCACCCGTCTCGCCCGGTAAGACCCTGGCCGAACCAGATCGCGGCCAGGGCATGGTTTGCCAGCGGCCGCGCCGGAGGTGTCAGGACGTGTCCGCTCTGTCTGCATCGCTGTCCCACCCGATAGCACACCGTCCCCGCCCGGTTGGCCGTGCCCCGCAGTTGCTCGCCGCGACTGGCTCCGGGCGCGGCTTGCGCGGCTTGCTTGGCCGCGTACTCGGCGGCATCCAGGACCTTGCCGAAGGTGAGTTCCCCGAAGCCGGAGATGATCGGCGGGATCGCCGGCAGGACGCGGACAACGGCGAGCGAGAAGGCCGCCGCGAGAGGTCGCGCGATCGGGACGGATTCGACTTCGACTAGTACCCCAGGCGATGGACTGGGAGCTGTCCTCCCAGGCTTTCCACACCTCACCGACTTCCCGTACAGACCCTGTCCTGCTACGTGGCCACGAAAGGAACGACCAATGCTGCTCAGGCGCCTCAAGACTGTGTTCGAAGCCAAGGCGAACACGGCCATTACTGCAGTCGAAGACCCACGCGAGATGCTCGACCTGAGCTACGAAAAGCAGGTCGAGATGCTTCGCGACGTCAAGCGAGGCGTCGTTGAAGTGACCGCTGCTCGACGCCGGCTCGAACTCCAGGCCGAAGAAATCCGCGGAAAGCTCGGGAAGTTCGACAACCAGGCGCGCCAGGGTCTCGCCAGCGGCCGTGAAGATCTCGCCAGGATCGCACTGGAAAGAAAGGCTGCGGCGCAGGCCCAGCTGGAGGGCTTCGATCAACAGGTCGAGCAGCTCCGCGGTGAACAAGAACGGCTCATCCAGGCGGAGTCGAGACTCGCCGCCCGCGTCGAAGCCTTTCGCACACGTAAGGAAGTGGTCAAGGCCCAGTACACCGCCGCCAAGGCAACTGTCCGCATTGGCGAGGCGGTCAGCGGGCTTAGCGAAGAGATGGCCGATGTCGGGATGGCCATCCAGCGGGCCGAGGACCGCACCGCCCAGCTGCGCAGCCGTGGCGACGCCATCGGCGAACTGCTGGAAAGCGGCGTCCTTGATGACTCGCTCGGTGGCGGCAGCCGTCTGGACCGCGAACTCGATGCCTTGGGGCGCACTTACACCGTCGAGTCGGAACTCGAAGCGCTCAAACTCGAAATTGCAAAACCGCAACTGCTCGGGCCAGGAGGAAACTGATGATCGTTCGACTGATGGGAGAGGGACAGTTTCGCATCGACGACGCGCTCACGGCCGACCTCAACGAGATCGATTCGAGCATCGACCTCGCAATCGAACGCGGTTCCGATGAGAGCCTCGCCGCCGCCCTCGGCGCCATGGCAGCGCTCGTCCGGGAACGCGGCGCGCCACTGGCTGACGACGAGCTCGTCCCCTCAGACGCTATTCTGCCGCCGCCTGGCATTTCGCTGGATGAACTGCTTCAGCTGGCCGGAGCTGAAGGCCTCATCCCCGGTTAAGGAGGCAAGGTCATGGTCGACGAGCTGTTCGAAGTCTTCGAAGACCTCTTTGAGCGGAGGTCCGGGTCCAAAGGAAAGAAGGGCAAGAAGGGCGTGGGTAAGGACGAAAGGGCTGCGGTCGAATCGCCTGTCCGCCCCACCCTCCCGCCCCTGTTCTGCCTCGAATGCGGCACAAAGAACGGCGCCGACGGGAAGTTTTGCCAGGAGTGCGGATCCCTGCTTCCCTCGGCAGGGCAGGACATGCGCTGCCTCAGGTGCGATTCGGCCGTCCCGCTCACCGCGAAGTTCTGCGCTCGATGCGGAGCGCCGGTGGACACGGCGAGCGGCCTCCCTCGAAGCTGAATCTCGGGTATTGACGCTCCGAAACACGCGACTTATATTTCGTGTAACTTGAAGCGGCGGTACTCAGCGCTTGTCACCTCTGGAACTTGCCGGGACCAACCTCGCCTCCCCTCCAGTCCTCGCCTTCGCCCTCGGTGCAGCATCCGTTCTCTTCCGTAGCGACCTTCGGTTACCGGATGCCGTTCACGTTGGGCTCACGACGTACCTCCTGCTCGCGATCGGCCTCAAGGGCGGGGCGGAGCTTTCGGCCGTCTCTCCTTCGACCGTTTTCCTGCCCGCCGTCGCGGCCGTGCTCGTCGGCCTCGCGATCCCGTGCTGGTCGTTCCTTATCGCGCGGAGGGCCGGCGGTCTCAGTGTCGAAGATGCGGCGTCCCTCGCCGCACACTACGGGTCAGTCTCTGTCGTCACTTTCACGGCCGCGATCACCTTCCTCGATGCCGCCGGCGACCCTGCCGAGGGCTTTCTGCCGGCACTCGTCGCCATCATGGAAGTCCCCGGTATCGCGATGGCCATCCTCCTCGCACGGTTCGCTGGCGGCGGCGCTCGCACGCCCATGTCCGAATCCCTTCGCGACGTGTTTGGCGGCCGTAGCATCATGCTCCTCGGCGGAGGTCTCGCCATCGGCATCGCCTCAGGGAAGGAGGGCTTCGAGCGGGTCGCGCCGTTCTTCCAGGAACCCTTCTACGGCGTCCTCGTCGTCTTTCTGCTGGAGATGGGCATCGTCGCCGCGGCTCGGGCTCACGACGTACTCCGGTCCGGCCCCTTTCTCGTGGCGTTCGGCACCGGCCTCCCGCTGCTGCATGGTGCACTCGGTGTGGCAGCCGGTTCTGCAGCCGGGCTCTCCGTCGGTGGCGCGACAGCGTTGGGAACCCTGGCGGCCAGCGCCAGCTACATCGCCGCTCCCGCGGCCGTCCGTATCGCGCTTCCGGGAGCCAACCATGGCTATGCCCTGGCGGCGGCCCTCGCCATCACCTTTCCGTTTAACCTCGTCGTCGGCATTCCGCTCTACCACCAGTTCGCGAAGATGATCGGATGACCGCGGCGGCCGCCTCGCCCGGAAGCGGGCATCGAGCCGCTTCGCGTACCATCTTCAGTGATGCAGTCCGGACGCGGCCCCAAAGCGCCAAAACGCGGCAGCCGTCGCGGCGCCGCAGTTCCGGCCCCTGAGCGCGCCATCCTTGATCTGGATGCAGGACCGCTCACTTACACCGTCATCCGAAGTGCGCGCCGGAAGCGCACCATTCAGCTCTCCGTGGACGGAGACGGCGTGACCGTCCGTGCTCCGCTTGCCACTTCCCGGCCATTCATCGAAGCACTACTCCTGCGGCGGGCCACATGGATCGCACACCGTCTCGCCACTCTCCCCGTCCCGCTCCAATTCGTGACAGGTGAAGCGCTCCCGTTCCTCGGTCGAAACGTCCCGTTGACAGTTACTCACGCAGAGGTCCGCGCTGCCCTCTTGCGCTACGGAAGCCGCACGTTCGACGTCCGCGTTCCCGCCACGCTCACCGGTCAGGAACACGCAGCCGCGGCCCGCGCAGCGCTCGTCCGTTGGTTCCGCCGGAAGACGATGGCTTTGCTACGCCGCTCGCTGGCACGTTGGGCGCCGGTGGTCGGCGCGTCTCCCATCGCGTGGGCCGTTCGGGAGCAGAAGCGCCGCTGGGGCAGCTGTTCAGCGTCTGGCGTCCTGCGCTTCAACTGGCGCCTGTCGATGCTTCACCCGCACCTGGTTGACTACGTCGTCGTCCATGAGCTGTGCCACCTCAAGCATCCCAACCACTCGCCCGAATTCTGGCGCTCGGTCGAAGACGCGATGCCCGTAGCGCCTCGTTTGCGCGCCGAACTGCGCGGCACGGCTCTTCCCGTTTGACGGCGCTCGGGCAGTGGGCGGGCGAACCTCAACTGTGGCGTTATTGGCTCCCGGCGCGGCGCTCAGTGGAAGTCGATGACGTCCGTGACCTGGGGAGGCATCAGGCGGTTCAGGATCAGCGTGCCACCGGATTGTGGGATCAACTCCAGCGAGAACTCTTCATTCGCGTCGAGGCTGATGCCGGCCGGCATGGCGATGGTGATCTCGAACAGTTCGCCCGTTTCCAGCAGGTCATCCGCATCTCCGAGTGTCTTCAAGACCGTGTAGGAAAGGCCTGCCGCGCGACCGCCGCCGTCGACCAGATTGATCACAAGCGTGTTCACCGTTGCCGCCGGGTCCACCAGGACAGGGCGGCCTCCCGCCGCCGTGGAGACGGTGAGGATGAACACGTCCGGGTCGGTGCTATCGATAAGGCCGTCTGAGCCCACGTCTTGCAGGATCAGCGACCCGCGAACCTCAAGGTTGCCCGAGACCCGCTCCAGCCCGGCGAGGACCGTTTGCTTGCCTCGCTCCGCGGCGAACATCCCTGTGGTCAACACCATGAAGGCGAACGAACTCGCGACGATGATGAACGCGATCAGGATGATCGCGGTTTCGAGTCCGGTGATGCCTTCTTCACCAGCCAACGCCTGGATGCGCGTGCGTTTCGGGTTGCTGGGTACAGGCGTCGGCATAGCGCGGCGTCTCTCTCTCCCGTAGTGCCGGCCAGGCGACCGGATAGGCGCTCCGCCTCTATAACGAGTAGCACGGAGCCGCCATTCGGCAACCTGCTGACATAACTCGGAGAGGTCTAAGCGAAGGGCAAGCATTGGTGCCCGCCCTGCCTGCCTATACGTTCGTCCGCTGGCACGCGCACCCGCAGGGCGGATCGCCAGCATATATCCACCCGTCGTCTCCCCGCCGGTCACCCTGGCACGGACGAGGGTGGGGCTGCTACCGGCTTACGCTGGCCGCTTCGGCACCATCACCTTACGCTTGAAGTAGCAGACCTCTTCGCCACGCTGGTTCACGCCACGCGTTTCCACCGTGACGATGCCGCGGTCTCCGGCCGATGTCTCTCGCTTCTCCAACACGGTCGTCTCGGCCCGGATCGTGTCTCCATGGAACGTCGGCTTCGAGTGCTTCAGCACCTCGACCTCGAGGTTCGCGATGGCCTTGCCGGACACGTCCGGCACGCTCATCCCAAGTACGAGCGAGTAGACGAAGTTCCCCACGACGACGTTTTGCTTGAAGTGGGTCTCTTCCTCGGCATACCAGCGGTCGCTGTGAAGCGGATGGTGGTTCATCGTGATGTCGCAGAAGAGGTGGTCCTCCGCCTCCGTGATCGTCTTGCTCGGCCAATGCTTGTAGATGTCGCCGATTTCAAAGTCTTCGTAGAACCGGCCGAACTTGTCGCGTCCGTCATGAATTGCCATCGCGGTCTCTCCTCTGCTGGTTCGTGCGCCTCTCCGTCTCCCGGAGAGACCTAGATCGGGTAGTCCTTGACGATGCTGCGGGCGATGACTGTCTTTTGGATGTCGCTCGTCCCCTCGGCGATAATCATCAACGGCGCGTCGCGGTAGTAGCGCTCGACCGGTAGTTCCTTTGAATACGCCACGCCGCCATGGATGCGCATTGCATCTAGCGCGCATTCATTCGCGATCTCGGTCGCGTACAGCTTCGCGATTCCAGCGTCGAGGTCGCTGCGGACGCCCGAGTCCTTCTTCCGTGCTGCGTCCAGCGTCAGCAGACGCGCCGCCCGGATCTTCACGATCATCTCTGCAAGCCGGATCTGCTGGGCCTGGTGCTGGAAAATCGGCACGCCGAAGGCCTCGCGGTGCTGTGCATACCGGATCGAATCGTCGAACGCCGCCTGGGCGACACCCACGCCGCGGGCCGCCACGTTGATCCGGCCGACCTCCAACGCGCTCATGATGTGCTGGAAGCCCTTGCCCTCGTTCCCGCCGAGCACGGCCGTCGCCGGAACGCGGGCGTCTTCAAACGCGAGCTCAGTGGTTTCCACGCCCTTGTAGCCCAGCTTTTCGAACTTCTTGCCCTTGATGAAACCCGGGGTCTCGTGCGGGACCAGGAATGCTGTGATCCCCCGGTGGCGCGGCTGCGCCGCCGTGTCCGTCTTCGTCATAACCAGGTAGACGCCCGCCCGGTGCCCGTTCGTCACCCACATCTTCTGGCCGTTGATGATGTAATCGTCGCCATCACGCCGGGCAGTCGTCTTGATCGCCTGCGCGTCCGAACCGGCGTCCGGCTCCGTGATGCTGAGGGCACAGCGCATGTCCGGCTTCACGAACTTTGGCAGGTACATGTCTTTCTGTTCCTGCGTGCCGTACTCGTTGATCGCGTACCCGACTAATACGTGCGTATTAATGATGCCGGCGAGGCTCATCCAGCCTCGTGCAAGCTCCATGCAAACGCCGGCATAACACTCGAACGAAAGATCCAGCCCGCCGTACTGCTCCGGGATCTTGATCCCGAAGAGGCCCATGTCCGACATCCCCTGGAGGAGCGGTTCGGGGAATTGGTCAGCATGCTCGAACTCGCTCGCCTGGGGTTTCACCTCTTTGTCGACCCAAACGCCGACGTTCGTGACGATCTCGCCGGCGATTGGGTCCTGGATGTCGGCTGCAAAGTCTCGGGCCATGGGCCACCTCATCGTTCTCGGAAGTGCTTGGCATTATCCCCGCCGGGCGTGGTAGCGGACAGCACACGGGCTTACGCGGCCGCGCGCCATTCCGTACGGTAGTCGGGTGACGCAAGGCGCTCTACCAGCTCGCATTCCTTCCGCGGGCTTTCGGCTGCTCGTTGGCGTCACGGCGGTAGCGGCTGCACTCGCCGCTCAATGGCTGTTCAGCTACGCCTTTGAGCGCGCTCCGTTCCCACCGTACTCGTACAGCGACTGGTTCATCCGCCAGGCGCCCGGTTCTCTGGCCACGGAAGCGATCGAGCGGCTGGGTCCGCGCGCGCGCGAATCTCTTGCATTCGCCTCCGTGGCCGCACTCCTCGTTGCCGGAGCCTTTGCGGGCCTCGTGCGCCCGTTGCTCGCGCCCGTCGCGGTGTTTGTGGCCACCGTCGTGGGCACATGGCTTACGCCGGTCCCTGCGCCGTCAACGCTAGCGATTGCGGCGGCGTTCGTCGGTGCTGGCATGGCCGCCGTGATTGTGGTGCTCGCCCGGCTCCAGCCAGCAGGTGGCGCCCAGGAGCGATCGACCACCCGGCGAACGCTTCTGCTCGGCGGACTGTCTGGCGGCTTCCTGGCGCTCACCGGCCTGGCAGTGAGCGCCAACCTGCGGCGCGAGCCGCCGCGCGGCCTGACTTCGTCACAGCGCCTCGATGCGACTCCGGGGCTGCGGTTCATTGCCATCGATGGTCTGTCGCCGCTCATCACGAGTCCGGAAGACCACTACATCATCGACATCAACGTCCAGCGGCCACGGATTCCCCGGGCCGATTGGGAACTGCGTGTCAATGGCCTCGTCGAATCACCGCTGTCCTTTCGGTTCGAAGAATTGTTGACTTTCGATCTGAAAGAGCGAGCCGTCTTGCTCCAGTGCATCTCCAACTGGGCTGCCGGGCACCTCGTCGGAAGTGCGAACTGGTCCTGCTTCCCGTTCACCTCGCTCCTCGAACGCGTGAAGCCCGCCCCCAGCGCAGCGTGGGTGCTCGCGCGGGCTTACGACGGCTATTTCGAATCGTTCCCGCTGTCCGAGGCGGGTTCTTGGCTCGTGGCGGTGGGCATGGGTGGCCGCGAATTGCCGGACGACCACGGCTTTCCCATCCGGCTTCTCTACCCCGGCCACTACGGAATGCGGAGCGTGAAGTGGGTGACCGGCCTCGAGTTCTTGGCGGACGACCCCGGCAGTTACTGGAATGACCGCGGATGGGACCGCGAGGCGAGCATGCGGATTGGCTCCCGGATCGAATCGCCGCCGAGTCGCAGGGAACTCATGAGTCCCGTGACGATCGCGGGGACGGCGTACGGCTTCGGCCCGATCACCGCGGTCGAGGTCTCGTTCGATGACGGCGGCACGTGGCAACCAGCGGATCTCGAGCCGCGCGTTGACGAGTACGCCTGGACGCGCTGGCAGCTGACCACGTCCCGGCCACCGGGGCGCCAGGAGATCCGCGCCCGGGCCCACGTCGGAGGCATCGTCCAGGACGTCGAGGTCCGCGGCCCGCATCCCTCCGGTTCCTCCGGGCTGGACCTTCGGCTGATCGACGTCAGTGAGGGCGCGGCGACGCGGCCCTAGTCGTACTGCCTAGGCTTTCGCGCCCACCAGGATGGCCATGTTGCCGTCGGGATGACGGTTTTCGTACATCAGCTGGTGGCACTCCGCCGTCCCGTCGAAGGGGAAGACGCGCGACAGGCACGGGTCGATCTTGCCCGCCAGGACCAGGTCGTTGAACTCGCGCGAGTTGTCGTCGTTGGCAAAGTGCGAACCCTGCAGGCGCTTCTGCCGCATCCACAGGTAGCGAAGGTCAACGTCGGCGTTGTACCCGGTGGTGCCGGCGCAAATCACCACCATGCCGCCGCTGTCGGCCACGAAGACCGATGTGGGCACGGTGTCCTGGCCGGGGTGCTCGAACACGATCCGGGGGTTCTTGCGTTCTCCAAGGATGTCCCAGATCGCCTTGCCAAAGGCCCGCGCTCCCGTCGTGAAGCTGCCCATGGCCTCGTTGTCTTCCCAGTCGGGCAGCCGGCCCCAGTGCGAGAAATCCTTGCGGTTGATGCAACCGACTGCGCCGAGCTGCTGGCAGAACTCGAACTTCTCTGGCTTCGAGACCACGGCGATCGGCCTGGCGCCGGCGAGAGCAGCGATCTGGATCGCCATTGAACCGAGGCCGCCCGCACCGCCCCAGATGAGGACGACATCGTCTTTGCGGACGTTGTGCGGCGCCCAGTTGTGCAGCATGCGGTATGCCGTCGCCCCGACGAGCATGTACGCCGACGCGGCGGCCCAGTCCATGTGCTTTGGCTTGGGAAGGCACTGGTGCGCCTGCACTTTCGCGAACTGGGCGAACGACCCCCAGTTCGTTTCGTAGCCCCAGATCTTGTAGCTCGGGGTGAACATTGGGTCCTCACCGGCCAGCACTTCCGGTGCGTTGATGTCCCACTGCCCGCAGTGCACGACGACCTCGTCGCCAACCTTCACGTTGGTCACCTGGTCACCCACTGCCCAGACGATGCCTGAGGCATCGGAACCACCGATGTGGAAGTCTTCCTTTTCGCCGCCGCGCATGCGGGCGCCAATCACGTTGACCGGTGAACCGAGGGACGCCCAGACGTTGTTGTAGTTCACGCCCGCGGCCATGACGTACACAAGCGCATCGTGCGGCCCGACTTCCGGGACGTCGATGACTTCGCGCTGGAAAGCCTTCGTTGGTTCGCCGAAACGATCCTGGCGGATTACCTGCGCATGCATTTGCTTTGGCACGAATCCAAGCGGCGGCTGTTCGCCCAGATCGTACAGGTCCTTCTCGGTCATCTCGGCCTCCGCGCCACGGGGTTGAACGTGACTGGATCCTACAGTGTGCGGGGATGGTCGCAAGAAACAGCGCCGGTTCGTAGCCCGCAAGGCCCTACACTCACTTCGTGGACCAGTCCAAGATCCGCAACTTCTGCATTATCGCCCACATCGATCACGGGAAGTCGACGCTTGCCGACCGGCTGCTCGAACGCACGGGCACGCTCACGCAGCGCCAGATGGCTGAACAGGTCCTGGATTCGATGGACCTCGAGCGAGAAAAGGGCATCACTATCAAGGCCGCGGCTGCGCGGATGAAATACGTCGCGCCCGATGGTGAGGAGTTCGAATTCAACCTCATCGACACCCCCGGCCACGTCGACTTCGCCTACGAAGTCTCCCGCAGCCTCGCGGCCTGTGAGGGCGCACTGCTGGTGGTTGATGCGTCACAGGGGATCGAAGCCCAGACGCTCGCGAACGTTTACCTCGCGATGAGCCAGGACCTGACGCTGATTCCCGTGCTTAACAAGATCGACCTTCCCCACGCGGAGCCGCAGCGCGTGGCGCAGGAGCTGGAACGTGTCATCGGCTTTTCGCAGGATGAGATCATTCTCGCCAGTGCGAAGGAGGGCAAAGGGATCGATGAGATCCTCGCGGCCATCGCGGCCCGAATCCCGGCGCCCAGGGGGAAGGCCGATGCCCCGGTCCAGGCTCTGATCTTCGATTCCAAGTACGACGCCTACAAGGGAGTGCTCGCGTACGTTCGCGTCTTCAACGGTGAGCTCAAGGGTCGTGACCCGCTCAAGCTGATGCAGACTGACGTGACGTTCGACCCTCTCGAGTACGGCGCCTTCATGCCGGTGATGCGGCCCCTGTCGATGCTGGACTGCGGAGAGGTCGGCTACGTTGCGACCGGCCTGAAGGACGTCGCTGAGTGCCGCGTCGGCGACACCATCACACTCGCCTCACATCCTGCCGCCGAAGCGCTCCCCGGCTATCGCGCAGTCAAGCCCATGGTCTTCGCCGGCATCTATCCCACGGACTCGGACGAGTACCAGGACCTCCGCGAGGCCCTTGCGAGGCTCGCGCTGAACGACGCGTCACTCGTTTACGAACCGGAGTCATCCGCTGCCCTCGGGTTCGGGTTTCGCTGCGGCTTCCTCGGTCTGCTCCACCTGGAGATCGTGTCTGAACGCCTCGAACGCGAGTACAACCTTTCGCTCCTCACCACCGCCCCTAGCGTCGAATACCGCGTTATCCTCACCACCGGCGAAGAGGCCGCCATCGACAACCCGTCGCAGCTTCCGGACCCGTCTCGAATCGCCGAGATTCTTGAGCCTTGGGCGAAGATCGACGTCATCACGCCGAGCCGCTACATCGGCCAGGTGATGGAGCTCGTGACGACCCGGCGCGGCCAGTTCATGCGCATGGAGTACCTCGAGCCCGAAAGCGAAATGGCACAGGGCGAGGCTCGCGTCCTGCTCGAATACGAGATCCCAATGGGTGAGATCCTCGTCAACTTCTACGACCAGCTCAAAGGTTCCACCAGCGGCTACGCCAGCCTCGACTATCACCTGCTCGAGTACCGCGCGGCAAACCTCGTCAAAGTCGATGTGCTGGTCAACGGCCAGCCGGTCGATGCCCTCTCGCTCATCACCTATAGCGGCAACGCATCACGCGAAGGCCGCGTCCTTGTTTCCAAGCTCCGGGAACTTATTCCGAGGCAGATGTTCGACGTGCCGATCCAGGCGGCGGTCGGCGGCCGTGTGGTTGCCCGCGAGACGATCCGCGCAATTCGCAAGAACGTCCTCGCGAAGTGCTATGGCGGCGACATCACCCGGAAACGGAAGCTCCTCGAAAAGCAGGCCGAGGGCAAGAAGCGGATGAAGATGGTCGGCAACGTGGAGATCCCGCAGGAAGCCTTCATGGCCGTCCTCAAGCTCCGCGACGACTAGGCCGGCCCCGAACGGCGCCCGAAACGCGCTCGAAACGTTCCGGCCCTATGCTCCTGCAATCGAAGTGGCAGTGGCCGCAGGGAGGATTCGTCGCACATGTCCGTCAAAGCGTTTGTCCTGATCGTCGTAGACCCGTCCAAGACCATTGAGGTCTTTGAGCGCCTGTCCAATGTCGATGGCATCAGCGAGGTCCACCAGGTCATGGGACCGTACGACATCGTCGCTGTCGTCGATGTCGCGAACCTCAGCGAGGTGCCCTCGGTCATCAGCAGGCACATCCGCGCCGTCGAAGGCATCGAAAGCACGACAACCTGCGTGACGTTCCCGGGCGCCAGCTAACCGTCTCTGGAGACACCTCTGAGCGGCTTTACGACTTGCTCACCGGCTGCGGCGGCGAAGCCGCGGACGATGTTCGGTTGCAGGATCACGTGGTTCGCCCACGGTGCGTCCCGAATGATGCGCTCGACCTGAGAGCGGCAGGCCGGGCCGTCGCCCGCGATGCAGAATCGTAGCGCCGTCTCGATCGGCATCTCTTTCACGAGTTCGGCCGCACCGGCCATGTCCACCGCATGGTGGAAGTCCGGGACCACTTGCTGTTGAAGTTCGGTGAGCGCAGGGAGTGTCCACGGGATGCCGAGGTACTCCCACAGACCGCGGTTCACCTCGTAGTAACCGGCTGCCATGACACGCGCCCTGGCAGTCACGACATCCGGCTCGTCGCTCAGCACCGTGTGGAAGTGCAGCGCCACGAACAGCGTTGCAGGATCTCGGCCTGCCTCCCTTGCGCCGGCTGCAAGCTCGCCGTAAGCCCACCGGATGAGTTCCGGGTCCGTGCCGACGCGAATAACAGCCCCGTCGGCCGAACGCCCGGCCATACGCAGGGTCTTTGGCCCGCTGGCCGCGACAATCACCGGCGCTGAGCGCGCGCCGTCGACCGTCGTCCGTTCCCGCCAGCCCATCTCCACGCCGTCCCCGGCAAGGAGGCTCCGCACCGTTCGTACGGTTGATTCGAGTTCCGCGAGCCGAGCCGGCCGCAGCCCCGCCTGGTGGACCGCGGTGTCGCCGATCCCGATTCCGAGCAAAACCCTGCCCGGGAGTTCCCGCGCGACCGCCGAGATGCTTCCCGCCAGCACGGTGCTGTGGCGTGTCACAGGATTGACCGTGAGCGTTCCAACGTTCGAATGCTCTGTCGCTCGCCCGGCTGCGAGCACGTTCGCGAACACGTCGCCGATACGGAGCTGGTTATCGGGGAACCAAAGCGCCCCGAATCCTGCTTGTTCCGCCGCCCGCGCCGAGACGTCCAACGCCGCCAACGAACTCCAGTTCAACCGGTTGATGCCGAACGTAGCCATGCGCGCCGAGCATACAGGCCGCGCGCCCAAGCGTGGCCGACGGCAACTAGCCGTATGACGCCAGCATGTCCGTCAACAGCCTGAAGAAGCCGTTGCGATCCAATTTCATCGCCACGCGCGCGTTTGGGCGCTCGGCGCCGGCCGCTGATCGCAGGGCATTGACTGTCGGGCTCGGGCTCGGGAACCGCGCGTCACAGACCGTCATGCCGTACGTGCGGGCTCCCCGTGTTTCCACGGCGACGTGCATGTCTGCGAACGCGAACAGTGATGGGTCGATGAGCGCTGCAACGGCGCAGGCGTCATGCACGTAACACTCGTCGCGGCCAGACCGGGCACGCGTGGCCGAAAGGTAGAAACCGAGAAGGTCGGCGATCACTTTGGCTACCGGGTTCGAGATTGCACGGATCGCGCCTATGTCGCTCTCGCCGATCGTCGCCTGGTGAGTGAGGTTGAGCCCGCACATCGTGATCGGGATACCACTGCGGAACACAATGTCGGCTGCTTCCGCATCCACCCATACGTTGAATTCGGCCACAGGGGTCACATTCCCCACTGTCGCCGAGCCACCCATCAGGCTGATGTGCGCCGTTCGCTCCGCCAGCCTCGGTTCCAGCCTCAGCGCGGTGGCGATGTTCGTTAGCGGCCCGATCGGTACGAGGGTCACAGCCTCGGTGGACATCACGGTATCGATGATGAACTGGACTGCATGGCGGGGATCGAGCAGCGTGACCGGTTCCGGGAAGTCATGGCCGTCGAGACCCGACTCTCCGTGGCCGGTCGCATAACGCGGTTGGCTGAGCAGCGGACGGGTTGCGCCGCGTGCGACAGGGATGCCGGTTAACTCGGACAGTTCTAGCACTTTCAGTGCGTTGCCGGTCACCTTCTCGATCGTCTGGTTTCCGCTGACCGTGGTGATCCCAAGGACATCAAGGTGCTTCGCAGCAAGCAGGATCGCGACCGCGTCGTCGTGGCCCGGGTCACAGTCGATGATGACTCGCTGGCGCTCGCCTGAAGTCATCGCCGGCTGTCGCTACCCTTCTCGTGGGTCCGGGACGTTCACCACCACTTGCTCCTGGGCGTTGCGGGCAAGGAGCAATTCAGCCTCGCCGGCCGTGTCCAGGTTCTCTTCGAGGTGCACCTCGTACGGCGGCACGAACACGAAGTCGCCCGGCTCGGTGTCGACCACATGTTCCAGCTTCGCGCCCCAGCGGAATCGCACGCGGCCGCGGAGGATGTAGATCCCGCTCTCGTTCGGCCCGTGGTGGTGCGCCCCGGAGTTCTGCCCCGGCGCGTTCACGGCGGTGCCCATCCAGAGCCCGTTGGAGCCGCTCAACTTGTCAGAGATGCCGGCCTCGCGCTTCATCCCGGGCGTCTGCGCCGTGCCGCCATCGCGTTCGTTCGGACGAGTTACTTTCACCATCCCGCTATCCTACGAGGTGGGCGCGATTGAGTGCGCCCGTTTTAGAAGATCGGTCCCGTGTCTTCCGCCGGTTCCGTTTCGCCAAGAGCAATGCCGGCTTCGATGAGCCCTGTGGCCCCCAGCAGCCTTCTGCGAATGCCTGACAGCGCGGCCTCATCCGCCCCACCCAGCGCCCGCCGCACGAGCGCGAACAGCGTTTCACCGGTCAGCAGGCCGTAGTGGTAGTTCTGGCAGGCGATGCGGAGCGGGTCGCTGTGCTGCGCCGTCCGCTCGTCGGGAGCCTTGGTCCGTTGGCCGTTGACGACGATCAGGCCGCGAGGAGTGTCCCCTGACTTCAGCAACCGCTCCTCGAGCCGCCGCTGTAGCCTGATGTACGGCCACTCCACTACCTCTCCGATGGCGCCCTCGCACTCGACGACGGCCGTGAGCCCCTCAGCTTCCACCTCGAGCGTGGAAGCGTGGCGCTCTTTCACCTGAAACCCAAGGAGCAGCAGCGCATCCGCTACGGCCTCAGTCAACGCGACGCCTTCGCGGGTCACCAGCCGGCGATGCGCCCGCAGGCCTTCCGCCCGCGCCTGCACGGTCTCGCGGTGCTCGCTCGCTTCCGAAACGGCCTTTTCGGCCTCGTCCAGTTCGGCCTCCAGCTGCTCCAATCCCGGTACCGCGACGGATCGCTCCCAGCTCGGCGCGTTCTCCGGCGACGTCGCGGCGTGCATTTGCTCGAGTGCCGCGAGTAACCGGACCGCCACTTCAGCCCGCACGGAGCCACTGTCGTCCGGCAGCACCGGCAGAAACAGGACCCGGCCGCCTCCGACGGGAAACTCGACCGCGACAGGAGCTCCGACACCACCCTGGGCGATCACTCGTGTCCCCGGGCGCAGCGACGCCTGGGCCTCGTCAAACACCGCCCGATAGCTCATTCGTTGGCGGTAGTCACGCAACAACGGGGCGAACGGATGGTCGTCCGCGACAATCCGGATTGTCTTGCCTTCAGCAGGCCGCAGGTAGGGGTGGCTCCAGGAGATCCCGGCGGGAGCAGGCAGCCATGAATACCGGTCGCAGCCTTCAAACCCAACGATCCCGGACTGCGTGGCATTTGGACGGGTGATCACGACGACCGTCCCCCCGCCTGCCAGCAAGCGTTGCGTTTCGTCCGCCCGCCGTCGCAGTTGATCCGCCGCCGACACCACCGAAGCGCTTGTCGGGACATTCAGCACGGGCCGGCCGTCCTGGGCTTCGAACTCCCGCTCGCCTGAGAGCAGGTCCGCGGCAACGGAAGTGAACGACGCCGGGTCAACGACGAGCGCGTCGTAGTCGAAGAAGCTTGGCGCATTGAAGGGGTTGTAGTTGTCGATGCGCGGTTCCGGCATCGGGAAGCCAATGACCAACAGTCTCATTCCCGCGCTCCCTCAATGATGGTGGAAACCTTTGCTAGCACCTGGTCGCGCAGGTCCGCTCTCCGCAGCGCTGCTTCGACACAGGCGACGATATATCCGGCGGGTCGGCCAGTGTCGAAGCGGTCGCCTGCAAAGGTCGCGGCAAACACGCCCTCTCCGGCCGCGATCTGGCCCTGCAATGCCTCGGTGACGTACTTCTCGCCGCCCTTGCCGGTGGGTGCTCGGTCGATGTGGTCGAGGATCGAAGGCGTCAGCACGTAGCGCCCGACAATTGCGAGGTCCGATGGCGCCTCCGCCAGCGGTGGCTTCTCCACAAGGTCCCTGAGCGGGATCGGGTCGCCCTCGCCAGCCGGCGCCACGATCCCGTACTGGGAGATCTCCTCACGCGGCACGCGCTCAACGGCGACGACGCTTCCGCCGCTACGTTCGTAAGCCGCCACAAGCTCAGCCGTGCACGACGGCCCGAGGATAAGGTCGTCCGGGAACATCAAGACGAACGGTTCGCCTTCGAGCAGTTCCCGTGCGCAGAGGACCGCGTGGCCCGGCCCGCGTGGTTCGTCCTGGTGCACATAATGGAAGCGAGCGAGGCCTGCCGGCGCCGTCACAAGCGCATCCAGGGCCGCGTCGGCCTTTGCGCGCACAAGCTGCTCGACGCGCCCACCGAGCGAGAAGTGGTCGCGGACAGCCTCTTTGCCATCGGCGACGACGAACACGATGTCCGTGATGCCAGCCTCTACCGCCTCTTCCACCGCATACTGGATAAGTGGTCGATCGACGATTGGTAGCATCTCTTTCGGCACCGACTTCGTGGCCGGGAGCATGCGCGTCCCAAGGCCCGCCGCAAGGATCACCGCACGGGTTACTGGCATCTGCCTATCGTACGGCGATGCCCTTCGTATACACGAACAGCCTGAATTTGCTATGCTCTACACCTCTGAATCCAACTGGGAAGTAGTTTGAGGAAACGACCGAAGCCACCGCCAAAGCCCACACCGCCCGAGCCCCGGGTCAACGAACGCATTCGCGTGCCGGAACTCCGGTTGATTGACGCCGATGGGAAACAGGTCGGGATCGTCCGAACGCAAGAGGCGTTGGGGATGGCCCGCGAAGCGGGTGTCGATCTCGTCGAGGTTGCCGCACAGGCAAGCCCGCCCGTTGCCCGTCTTATGGACTACGGCCGCTACAAGTACGAGCAGTCCAAGAAAGACCGCGACGCTAAGAAGCACCAGGCCAACGTCCAGCTCCGCGAAGTGCGGATGAAGCCGAAAATCGACGACCACGACATCGACTTCAAGACCCGTACCGCAGCCAAGCTGCTCAAGCAGGGCGACAAGGTCAAGGTCACCGTCATGTTCCGCGGCCGTGAGATCACGCACCCGCAGATCGGCAAGAACCTGCTCGACCGCGTGCTCCACACGCTTGAGGACATTGCCATCCTCGAAAAGGATGCATCGCTCGAAGGCCGTCACATGACGATGATCCTCGTCGCCGACAAGAAGAAGCTCGCCGCCGCCGAGCGAGCCAAGGCTGCAGCTATAGCTGAGGGTGCCGCAGCCGCGGAGCCGGACGACGATGAGGAGATCGAACGAGCGGCTGCTGCCGCCCGGGTGGTGTCTGAGGACGAAGAGTCCGACGATATCGATGACGACGAAGATGACGACGACACCGACGATGAGGCGGATACGCCCGTTGCGGCGGCGTCCAGCGCAGGAGACTAGTCATGCCCAAGATGAAGACCCACAAGGGAGCGGCCGCCCGCTTCCGTGTAACAGGCGGCGGCAAGATCATGCGGATGCAAGGTCACCGCAATAACTTCCGCCGCAAGAAATCCGGTTCGTTCAAAGTTCTCTTTGGCCGGACGGTGGACCTTTCTCCGACCACGGCTCCGCGCATCAAGCGCCTGCTTGCGGGTCAGGAACCGAGCTAGAGAGGGTAATCACCGATGAGCCGAGTCAAGCGGGGCGTTATCGCCCATCGCAGGCACAAGAAGATCCTTGGCCTTACAAAGGGCCATCGCGGGCAGCGCCATCGCCTGTTCCGCCGCGCGAACGAAAGCATGCTGCACGCCCTGCGGTACAGCTACGAAAACCGGCGCGACCGGAAGGGTGACTTCCGCGAACTCTGGATCGTCCGTATCAACGCGGCCGCGCGGCTCCACGGACTCACCTATAGCCGGTTGATCAACGGCCTGAAGCGCGCCGGCATCGACCTCGACCGCAAGCAGCTGGCGGACCTCGCCGTTACGCGGCCCGACGCCTTTGGGCAGATCGCCGAACAGGCCAAAGCCGCGCTCGCTTAGTCCCGTCCTGTAACAACGATCATGAGCTCCCTCCCTGGTCTCTCCACGGAGGGAGCTTTGCTATCTGCGCCGGACTGAGATATCGCCTGGTCCTAGCCGCCCGACCAGGTGAGCCGTGGAAGCCGCGCAAACCCGAGCCCGTAGACGATTGCCGCCAGTGCGCCCAGCACCGCAAAGTCGATCGCGAGACCAAAGAAGCCTTCGCTCCCGCCGGCGTACGCGGCCAGTAAGAGCGCGTCCACCGCGTACGAAAGTGGATTGATCCGGGCCAGCACTTCCAGCCAGACCGGCAGGTTATCCACGGGAAAGAACGCACCCGAGAAGAACAGAAGTGGGAACAGGACGAGGTTCATGAGCAGGTGGAATCCCTGCATCGTTTCAATGCGCGACGCCAGTGCCTGCGCCACTCCCGCCAGTATCAAATTCAGCAGTACGATCGCAGCCACCGAGAGCAGCAGCCCCGGTCCAATCCCGTACTGCCAGTCGAAGTCGACGAACGGCGACGCAATAAGCAGCGCCGCGCACGCCTGCACCGTCCCCAGCGTGACGCCCGCAAGGCTCTTTCCCAGCAGCACGGTTCGGCCCGAAGCCGGGGAGGACAGCAGCATTCGTAGGACGCCGGAATCGCGGTCGCGGTAGTACGACGCGCTCGCGAAGGTGGCGGCGAACACCGCCGTCATCACGACAACGCCGGGCACCAGGTAGGCCGTGAAGTTTCCTGCCGGGAGCGACGCAGGCTGCAAGCCTCGCGACACGCCGGTCCCAAGGAACACCAGCAGCAGCAGAGGCGTGAACACCGACGAATACACCTGCGACCGGCTCCGCCGGATCGCCCGCACGTCTCGTTCGAAGAGCGCGAGGCAGGCAGCAACATTTGTCCGCATTAGCCGCCTCCGTCCGAGTCGTCGCGCTGGCGCCGCCCCACGTGCTGAAAGTAGGCGTCTTCCAGCGATGCCTGTTCGACCGCGACCGACCGGATCGCGCCCGGCCAGCGTGCAAACAGGTGGGGAACGAAGCTCGATGCGTCGTCCACGGTCACGATCATTTCGCCCGCCCGCTCCACCGCCGTCCCGACGCCTAGCCACGATCGGATGTCCTCCACGGTCGCCGAAGGTTCGGCGGCCCAGCCGATTCGGACCGAGTCCCGCCGCAGCCCTTCCTTCAAGGACGCCGGCGATCCGGAAGCAACCACGTGCCCGTCCCGTACAAACGCGACTACGTCGCACACGTGGTCTGCCTCGGCCAGGTCGTTCGTTGCGAGGAGGATCGTTGACCCACGATCGCGAAGCTGCTCCCAGAGCACCGCTCGTTCGTCCGCATCAACGCCCGTTGTCGGCTCGTCGAGTACCAGCAACCCGGGCGCGTGGAGCAGTCCTCGCGCCATCTCCAGCCGTCTCCGCATCCCACCTGAGAGGTTCGAAATGCGTTCCCGCTCGCGTCCGGCCAGTCCAAAATGCGCCAGGAGCGAGGTGCTTCGCGCCTTCACCGTTGCGCGGTCCAGCCCGAACATCCTCCCGGCGAGGGCGAGATGCTCCGCTGGCGTCATCAGCGGATCGAGCGCGTTCTCCTGGAACACGGTCCCCACACGGGCCCGCAGCGCCGGGCTCGGCGGCTGGCCGAAGACGCGGAGCGAGCCTTGCTGCGGCGTTTGCATCGCAGCCACGAGTGACACGAACGTGGTTTTGCCGCTTCCGTTTGGCCCGAGAATGCCGAAAACGGAGCCATCTGGCACTTCCAGGCTGAAGTTGTCGAGCGCGAGCCGGTCCCCGTAGCGGTGGGTGAGGCCAAGTGCGGAAACGACGGGCGTATCGGTCATTCCTGGCCGTCCGCTCCTACAGTGGCTGTGCCACGCTGTACACCATTTGCTGGATAACAATGATCATAATGATCGCGATCATTGGACTCAGGTCGAACATCCCCGTTTGCGGCATCACGCGCCGGATCGGCTCGATGATCGGCTCCGTCACGCGGTGCAACATTTGAAAGAGCGGGCTGGACTGGTCGATAGGAAAGAAGCTCAGCAGCGACCGGGCGATGATCGCCCAGAACATAATCTGAAGAAACGTAACGGTAATCTGTGCGACGTATGGGTTCATTGGCGTCCTTGCCAGAATACCAGATTGCCGGGGTTCGCCGCGCCGGCATTACCCGGTGTTGACGCGGTTCACCACCGCGATCATGACCTGAAGTACGACAATTACGACGATCCCGCTCAGATCGAGCCCGCCAAGCGGCGGCAGGAACTTGCGCACCGGCTCCATGAGCGGATCGGTCACGCGGTACACCAGGCGCGAAAGGTCGTTGTTCGGACGGTTCGGCACCCAGCTCAGGATCGCGCGGACGACCACGAACCCCACCAGCGTCCAGAGGAAGACGAGAAAGAAGGTAGCCACTGCGGGGTTCATTTCTGGCCGCCCAGTTCGATCGCGCGGACATGTGCCGATCGGACCGCGTTGATCACCGCCGCCCGGAACGCGGCTTCCTCAAGCGCCAGCAGGCCGGCCGCCGTGGTGCCTGCGGGAGATGTGACGGCGGCACGCAGGTCGGCCGGGCTCTGGCCGGACTCAGCCGCGTAGCGCGCCGCGCCCGAGACCGTTTGGATGGCCAGCTCTGAAGCCTGTGCTCTCGTCAGCCCGGCGGCGACGCCGCCCTCGATGAGCGCTTCGATGAAAAGGAACACATAGGCTGGGCCGCTGCCGCTGAGCGCGGTTGCCATATCGATCTTCTTTTCGTCATCGACGTACAGCTCGCGGCCCACGGCCGCAAGGATCGACCTGACCGTTTCCCGCTGGGCGGCGTCGACCGCGGCCGTCGCGGTCCAGGCGCTCATCCCTTCGCCGATCGCAGCTGGCGTATTGGGCATCACGCGGACGATTCGTTCGTGCGTGAAGGCGTTGGCGATGCTCTCGATGCGGACGCCTGCCATGATCGAGACAATCACCGCGTCTGGCGCGACCGTGCCGCTTACCGATCCGAGGTCCTGCGGCTTCACGGCGAGGAGCACGAGGTTCGCGCCCGCGAGCGCTTCCTGCGCGCTGGCAGTCGTTCGTACGCCATAGGTCGCAGTTAACCGCTCCGCGCGCTCCGGGACGACTTCGGCAACGGTGACGGCTCCGGCATCCAACACGCCAACGGCGAGCGCACGCGAAAGGATCGCCTCGCCCATCACTCCGCCGCCGACAATGCCAACTCTCAACGCTGACGCTCCCCGAAGATGGCCCGGCCGACTCGGACGTGCGTGGCGCCCTCTTCGATTGCCACCTCAAAGTCGCTGGTCATTCCCATCGAACAATGGGACAGGCCGTTCTCAGACGCCAGCATGCGTAGCTGCCTGAACCACGGCCGGCTCGCTTCCGCCGGACCGGCCGGCGGCACCGTCATCAATCCCAGGATGTGCACAGATGGACTGGCACGCATGCGCTCCACGTGGCCGGATACTGCGGAAAGCGGAACACCGCCCTTTGATGGCTCACCAGCGAGGTTCACCTGGAGAAAGCACGGCACCGGCTCGGCGGGCGCAACCCGCTCGATCGCGTCCACCAGCCGTTCGGAATCGATCGCGTGGAAGATATCGAACGCGCCCAACGCAGTCCGGACCTTGTTCCGTTGGAGCTGCCCGATGAAGTGCCGGACGGGTCTCTCCAATCCCGCTTTGGCGAGTTCTGGCTCCAGCTCCAACATTTTCGCCGCGCCTTCCTGGACATAGTTCTCGCCGACATCCCGTACGCCGGCGGCGACGGCCTGCGCCACGACCTCGGCGGCATGTGTCTTCGTTACGGCGACGAGGCAAACATCGCCGGCCGGGCGCCCCGCCCGTTGACACGCGGCCGCGATCCGCTCGCGCACCTGCTCCACGCCCGCGGCAACGCTCGAAGGCACAGGCCCGTCCGCCGTCATCCCTTGAGTTGCGGCGGATGCCGCCATTCCCACACGGCGTATCCAGCAACGCCAAGCACCACTGCCGCGACGACCGTGAGGCCGGCGATCGGCAGCCAGGCGAAGACGAAGAATAGCCCGACCAGGCCGGCCATCCCGCCAAAGATGACGCCCAGCGGCAGCGCCAGGACGCGAAAGACGGCTACCGTCATCATCACGACATCCTTCGCCGAACTGCCCTTTTCTTCCGGCGGCGGCGAACTGGATCCATAGTAGAAACCCATGCCCAGAGTATAGCCCCCGGTACCCGGCGCTTGTCGGAAATCGCTCGCGCGTGATATATCCCTTTGCAGTGGCGGGAGAAGCGTTGGACTTTCGTTGACGCCAATCCCACAGCAAACACCTTCGTCCGCGCGGCAGCGCGCCTCGCGGGCCTTTGGCGCTGCCTTCGTTGCAGCCGTCGTCGCCGGGTCGGCGATGGCCTCCGCCCCGCCCCTCGCCCACGCCGCCCAGCATGTCGTCAAGCCCGGCGAAACGCTTTCCGCGATCGCCAGCCGCTACGGGCTCCCCGTCGAAACGCTGATGGATGTGAACGGGCTGAGCGATCCGAACGCGATTCACGAGGGCGACGTGCTCGTCATCCCCGAGTTCGCTGGCTCGGCTCCCGTTGCCGACGCCGGTCGCTTCCACACCGTCGTGCCGGGCGACACCCTCTCCGGCCTCGCGGACCTCTACGGCGTTTCTGTCGATGAGATCGCCGCGGCCAACGGCATCTTCGATCCAGCGGGCGTCCACGCCGGCGCCACGCTTGTGATCCCGGGTGTTCCGTTGCCGGCCGCGCCGGCAGCCACGCTCGCGAGTCAGCCCACCGCCGCCGGCGTACACCACACGGTCATTGCCGGTGAAATCCTTTCCGCCATCGCCGACAACTACGGCGTGCGCTTGGAATCGCTCATCGCCGCCAACGCCCTTTCAAACCCGAATGCCATCTTCCCGGGCCAAACTCTGGCGATCCCCGGTGCGAACCGTGAGGGTCCGGCCATCGCTGAGACAAGCGCCGTCGTCCACGTCGTCCTTCCCGGCGACAGCCTCTCCTCCATCGCGGACCGCTACGGCGTCGGCCTCTCTCGCCTTGCCGACGCGAATAACCTCGCGAACCACGACGTCATCGTTATCGGCGAGCGTGTGGTCATTCCGGGTGCGGGTACGCCTTCGCAGGTGACCGGCTATTCCGACCAGCGCCACATCGTCGAGCCCGGCGACACGCTTTCCTCGATTGCGAACCGCTACGGCGTTCCCCTCACGGAACTCGCCTCGGCCAATGGGCTTGCCAACCCGAACCTCGTCGTCGCCGGGCAGTCTCTGACTATCCCCGGCGGTGGCCCCAGCGTCTCAGCCAGCGCTGCTCCCGCGGCCGTGACCCATATCGTCCAGCCCGGCGAGACACTCGCCGCCATCGCTCTGCGTTACGGCGTGAGCCAGTCCGCAATCATCGAAGCCAACGGCATCGCCAACCCCAACATCATCGTTGAGGGCCGAGCGCTGTCGGTGCCCGGCGCGACCACCACGGCGGTCAACGGCCGCGGATACTCGCTCGCCGAGTACGAAGTCATCCTTGAAAATGCCGCCGCTGAGTTCGGTATCTCCGCCGCGCTGATCAAGGCGCTCGCCTGGCAGGAAAGCGGCTGGAACCAGTTCGTCGAAAGTCACGCCGGCGCAGTCGGCCTCATGCAGGTCACACCTTGGACGGCCGACTGGGCGCTGCTCACCCTCACGCCCGAGGCCACCGACTGGGAGACGAACGCGGTCTCGAACGCCCGCATGGGCGCCGCTATCCTTCACCACTGGCTCGTCCGCTCAGACTGGGACACCACCATCGCGCTGGCCTCGTACTACCAGGGCTGGCGTGCCGTCCAGGAATTCGGCCTCTACGACGAGACCGTCGTCTACGTGAACAACGTCCTCTCCCTCGTCCCGCAGTTCGAATAGGGGCAGGGTCAGGCCGGGAGGTACGCGGCCGGGTCGGCGAGGAACTGTTTCCGGCAGGAGGGCGCGCAGAAGGCGATCACCCGGCCGCCGTACTCCACGGTGTGCTTCGCGGTAGCCGGGTCGACGTCCATCAGGCAGACGGGGTCCAGCCGTTCCAGTCCGCCGTCGTCATCTGCGTCGTCGACGAGCCGCAGGAGTTCATCGCCCGGAGGCGGCAGGTAGCGGCGGTAGACGTGGTCCTGTAGCGCCGCCGGAGCAGGCAGCACCTGCCCGGCTGCCAGCATTGATTCGACGTAATCGAAGACCGCGGGGACCAGCGCGGCGTCATTCAGGTCCTTCAGCCAGATGGATTGGCCCACGACCTGCAGCAGCGCGTTGTTGCCCGCGATGCATGGCCCCAGGCAACCCGTGAACGTGAGGTGCAGGCGGTTGCGGAGCTTCCGCCGTTCCCACTCGTCGCCCCAGAGCGCGTGCTCGAAGGGCATCCGGCGTTTCTCGCCCCAACCGCAGCAACAGCTCCCGTTCTGCTTCGCGCAGACAAACAGGTTCCCCTGCAGCTGTACGATCCGGTAGTCCTCGCCGCGCGCCCGGACGCGGGTGGTGTGGATTTCCATGGTGGGGATTGTACTTCCGTAGCCTCAGCAAGAGCGGTCACAAAAGCGTGTGAGTTGGGGCCGCCGCTTTGACGGCCACACCCGCGGCTGAACCTACTATCTCCGACGCCAGCGGCGTGACGGGAGCCGGAGACAGGTCCGAAATCCGCTTCGACACGAACGCTATCGTGTCGGAATCATCCAAAACGGTGCCTCGAACACGCCGGTACGCGTCATGGGCCAATCGAGGGTCTCCGTGATCATCTTGCAGAATCGCATAACCAAGCCAGTAAATCTTGCTTCGATGCACTGCAGCAGCAGATAACCACTTTAGCGCGCTGCTAAGAACGTCTGGAGGAATGGCGAGACGGGCAACACGCGCATAAGTGCTTCGGGCCGCCTTGGCCTTACCGGCATCCAGGAAAAACACTGCCCGGTCGAGTTCGCACATCACCTTCATAGGTTTCGGAGCTGTTCGGCGTAACTCCCGTAGCGCGTCGTTCGCGCCTGCGAGGTCGCCCGCCAGAAAACGACAGGAGACGTCCAGTGCGTGCACGAGGTGACAGTGCGGATCCAGCTTGCGAGCTGTTTCGACAGCCGAAATTGCCTCCTGCACCCATGACTCGGACGAAGCCGGATCGGGGAAGTCCAGCAGGTAGGGGGCGATAGTAGCCTCTGTCGCGAATCGCCGCGCGGTTCTTGCCAATGGTGACCGTGGGGCACCATCTATCGCCTTTCTCAAGAATGTTGCGCTGTGGGTCCATCTGCGGCGCGTGAAAAGCGCCAAACCTATCTGGTAGCTGGCTACAGTGGCCACGTTCCTAGCGACGAACGAGATGTCCAAAACATCATTGTCCATGCGAATGCGCCCTGGTATGGAAAGTTGTTCCACAAGGCCGAGTTCGGCGTGGAAGATGCTGGCAGCCGGTTCAGCGAGCCTTGCATAGGCGACAGTCGTCTGAATCCGGTCAAACGCTAAGACCTCTCTCCCGGCAAGCTGACCGTGAGTCGCCGCCGCCGATATAAGGTACGTCGCACCGGTCTTGTTGGTGAGTGCTTGGCGCTCTGCCCGCGTGTTTAGGCGGATGTCCGACCGGAGGCGCTGAACCAAGACAACCGGAGCGTCCTGTAGATGCCCGAGTGTGTCGGCCTGTTCGCCGATGGCCTGTGCGAGACGACCCAGGACGCGGTTCGCCTTTTGGGCGTCGGAGGCAGAGCCACCAGCATTCAAGGAGACGAAGATCCCGATCTCTGATTCCCGAAACCGGGGTAGACGCCGACGCGAGTACCAGCCGAAGAAGGTGAGCAACGTCCCTGTGAGCCACGCACCGGCGACTAGCCAGCCAGGGATGACGGCTTCCCAGCCCGGCAAGGCCCCATAAAGGCCGAGGGCGATGAGTGCAATCAACACCTCAGCCGCGAAGACGCCGATCCGCGCGTCCCAGTGATGCACAACGAACGGAATTACGATATCCAGCGTCCGGTTCGTGATCTTCCTACCTCACCCGCACTTGTTGTAGCCGCAGTTACGGCACAACAGACACCCCTCCCCGTAGAACAACACCGCACCACAGTCCGGGCAGCCCACGCCGCTGGGGACGTGGCTGTCCTGCGGCTTCGGGATGATCGCGAGCGGGGCATCGCTGGCCGTGCTCGCGGCTACCTGGTCCGCCGGGATCAACGTGTACTGGATCGCCGGCGTCCGCTCACCGAACTTGTGCTCCAGCCAGCGGAAGACATAATCAACGATGCTGGTCGAAAGCGGGATCTCCTTGTTGCCGGTCGGGCCGCTGGGCTCAAAGCGCGTGTTCTTCAGCTTCGATGCCAGCTCGCTGATCGGCACGCCGTATTGCAGCGCGTAGCTGGTCAGCATCGCCACCGTGTCCATCAGGCCGCTCACCGTCGAGCCCTGCTTGGAGACGTTGATGAACACTTCGCCCGGCGTCCCGTCTTCGAACATGCCGACCGTCATGTAGCCTTCCTGCTCGCCCACCCGGAACTTGTGGGTGATGGCGGCGCGTTCGTCGGGCATGCGTCGCCGCACGGGTCCGGCGTGCTGCAGCACCAGCGCCTGTGCCGCTTCCACGGCTGCGGCTGCGTCGCTCACTTCTTCCCTGGCGGCGTGCTTCAGCACCTGCAGGTCGCGGCTGCCGTCGCGGTAGATCGTGATGCCCTTGCACCCGGTCTCGTAGGCGAGCGCATAGGCGTGGCGCACATCGTCAACGGTCGCGGTGTTGGGGAAGTTGATCGTCTTGGAGACGGCGTTGTCCGTGTATTCCTGGAACGCCGACTGCATCCGCACGTGCCACTCGGGCGCGATGTCGTGCGCCGTGACGAAGACACGCTTCGCCCACGCGGGCACCTCTTCCCGCTCCGCGAGATGGCCGCCCTCCGCGAGGAACCGGATGAGCTCTTCGCTGTACCAGCCCTCGGCCTTGCCCGCTTCTTCGAACTGACGGTTCACCTCGGCCAGCTCCGTTCGTTTCGTCGGGTCGTCCTTGTCCAGGTAGTGGGAGCGGATGAACGCCAGCGAAAACACCGGCTCGATGCCGCCTGAGCAGTCCGCGATGATGCTGAGCGTGCCCGTCGGCGCGATCGTCGTCCGCGTCGAGTTGCGCATCGGCCGGGGACCTTCGCTCCCGCCCGGGCCATACACCGAGACTTTCCAGTCAGGGAACGTGCCGCGCAGCGACGCCAGCCGCTCCGATGCGTTGTCCGCCTCACGCTGGATAAACGCCATTACATCGCGGGCGACATCGAGCGCTTCGTTGGAGTCGTACGGCACGCGCAGCTCGATAAGCATGTCGGCCCAGCCCATGACGCCGAGCCCGATGCGCCGGATCGAATGCGACGTCTCCGCGATCTCAGGGATCGGATAGGCGTTCATCTCGATCACGTTGTCGAGCAGATGCACCGTGCGATGGATGAGCTTGCCCAGCCGCTCGTAGTCGACCGTCTTGCTGCCTGCCTCGCCCTTTGTGAAGTGCCCGAGGTTGATGGACCCGAGGTTGCAGGAGTCGTACGGGTAGAGCGGCTGCTCGCCACAGGGGTTCGTCGATTCCACCGGTCCGCGCGCTGGTACCGGGTTTGCCCTGCCCGCGTTGATGCGGTCGATGAACACCATCCCCGGGTCGCCGTTCTTCCAGGCGTTGTTCACCAAAGTGTCCCAGAGGGCCGCGGCGCTGCGAGTGCCCATGACTTCGCCGCTCTTCGGGTTGTACAGCTCGTAGTCTTCGCCGCGCTCGAGCGCCTCCATGAACTTGTCCGTGATCGCGACGCTGATGTTGAAGTTCTGGAGCGTCGTCATGTCGGCCTTCATCGCGATGAAGTCGTCGATATCCGGGTGGTCGACGCGCAAGATGCCCATGTTGGCCCCGCGCCGCGTGCCGCCCTGCTTGATCGCCTCGGTCGCGGAATCGAACACCTTCATAAACGAAACCGGGCCGCTCGCCACGCCCATGGTCGACTGCACCCGGTCGTTCGCAGGCCGCAGCCGTGAGAACGAGAAGCCCGTGCCCCCACCAGACTTGTGGATCATGGCGGTGTGCTTGATCGCTTCGAAGATCCCCTCGATCGAATCCTCTACCGGCAACACGAAGCATGCCGAGAGCTGCTGCAGTTCGCGGCCTGCGTTCACCAGCGTCGGCGAGTTCGGCAGGAAGTCCAGCGACGCCATCGTCCGGTAGAACAGGTCCTCGGCCGCGGCACGGTCCGCTTCCGTGCCGCCGAAGCGCAGTTCCGCCTCGGCGAGATTCTTCGCTACGCGGTGGAAACACTCGTCTGGCGTCTCGATGGAATCGCCCTGGTCGTTGCGTGCGGTGATCCGCCGCTCCATAACGACGTACGCGTTTTCGGACAGCGGAGTCGGCTCGAAATCATCCGATGAGCGGTCGCGGCCGGTGTGAATTGAGGTGACCATGGGGCGTTCCTTCTTTCGAATAAGGGGTCGTCAGTGTACCGAACAGATGTTCTCAGTGCTAGCCAAATGCCTCAGAAACGAGGCGGCGCCGTTGCCAGCGCAGGGACCTCATCGCTCCGCCGGATAACCGGCGTGTAATCGCTGCCGCGGCAAACGACGAGCGAGCGGCCGCCGCTCGCGTTCAGGGCGTCGTCCGTCCCATAGTGCGCGACCAGCTCCGTCGCCGCCGCCGCCGGACCAGCTTCCCGGACCAGATCGACGAGCTGCCGCGGCCGGAAATCGCGTACGGCGAGCAGGTACGCGCGCTCCGAGAGCACGAGCCCCGCGACATCGGCATCGCCCATGACGGTTGTCCGAATTGCGCCACCGAGCTGGTGGCTGTGGAGTTCCCAGATTCGTTTCGTCATCAGCGCACCGCCGCCAGCGAGGCGATGCGAGCCGGTTCCGAGCCGAGGATCCGCGGGCGTTCGCCGCCGGGCGCTGGGGGCTCAGTCGCGGGCAGGCTGAGCTGAAGCGTCTCCTGTTCCGGGCCGTTGTCCTCAAGCGCGATGACCGCTTCCTTCAGGGCCGACAGGTCGGCAAACGGCCGGTAGACCGAGGCGAAGCGGATGTAGGCGATGTGGTCGATGGCCCGCAGCGCGTCCATCGCGAGTTCGCCGATGTATGTCGAAGGGACTTCTGGACGGCCGTCGCTGAGCACACGCGCTTCGATCTCGAGCGCGGCTAACTCGATCTGGCTGACCGCAACGTTTCGCTTGCTGCATGCCTTTCGCAGGCCGGCCAACAGCTTGTCGCGACGGAACTCTTCGCGCCGGCCGTCGCGTTTGACGACCTGCACAGCGGAAACGAGCACGGATTCGAACGTCGTAAAACGCTCGCCGCAGGTGATGCATTGCCGTCGTCGGCGAATGCCGTCGTCGGCGCCACGTGAGTCCGTCACTTTGGAATCGCGGGCCTGGCAGAAGGGACAGCGCACGGGTTCCTCCGGGGAAAGGAACTGTTTACCCGCCTAAGCGGACTATCGGCATGCTACTCGATCTTTCCCCGATGTCAACCTAGATCTGGTAGTCGCGTAGGCCAGTTATCAATATCTGGTAGCGCCGTCGTAACGCCGCTTCGAGCCCGCATAGAACGCGCACGCCTCGGTGTCATCCCAGGGAGAAAACACGCCGCTCCCCGGGTGCAGGCATCGCCCCCGCCCGAATTCAGCATCCTGCACGAACTCGCGGCACGTCCCGCACGTCTTCACGGCGGCCGCGGCGGGAGTGCCGCGGTCAGCGATGAGCGCCATGATGTACTCATCCGGGTCGGGCGGCGGCAGCGGGTTGTCAGTCAGCCAGGCTTCGAACGCGTCAGGTTCATGCAGGAACGCTGCCGGACCTGCCGTCTTCGCGCCCTGGCGCCGCTCCGCTTTTCGCTTCTTCCTTCGTCCCACACCTACGAGCCTATCTGGCCACTGGTCCTCTGTCAGCGCGTAGGATCGCCGAAAGGAGGCGAGCGATGAATGCCAGTGCCCGTCTTGTTGGTTTCATCCCGGCTGCCGACGCCGGCGCCGCTCGCAACTTTTACGGCGAAGTCCTCGGCCTGGCGCTGCTGTCCGAAGACGGCTTTGCGCTCGTTTTCGACGGTGGCGGCGGTACACACCTCCGCGTCGTCGCGGCACCGCCGTTCGAACCACAGCGCTTCACGATCGCAGGCTGGGAGGTCGAAGATATCGCCGCCGAGGTGGCTACGCTCGCCAGTCGCGGCGTCGCCTTCGTCCGCTTCATGGCCGACCACGATGAAGCTGGCATCTGGACATCGCCCGGGGGTTCGAAAGTGGCGTGGTTCCGGGACCCCGACGGCAACATCCTGAGCCTCACCCAGGGTTAGTCGCGGTCCGTCAGGCGCTCGCCCGCACCTGGAACGTAAAGGTGGATCCGCGGCCGGGCGCCGCTACTACCGAAAGGTCGCCCCCGTGCGCTGTCGCGATCTCCTTCGCGATCGCGAGCCCAAGGCCGGTGCCGCTGCTCTCACTTCGAGAGCGAGAAGTGTCGAGGCGCGCAAAACGATCGAACACGCGCTGCTGGCCTTCGTCGTCGATCCCCGGACCGGAGTCTGCCACCGAAAGCCGCACTGTGCGGCCCGCCCGCTCACACCGGAGGGTCACCGTCCCGCCCTCCGGCGTGTATTTCACCGCGTTGTCGACCAGGATCATCACGAGTTGGCGGAGCCGCTGCGCATCGCCCTCTATCAGGCCAGGACCGATCTCGCGTTCGAAGAGGATGTTCTTGTGCGCGGCGACTGCGGCCATGTCGCGCCCGATTTCTTCCGCAATTTCGCCGAGATCGATGAGGTCATGGGCGGTTATGAGCTTGCCCTCGTCCGCGCGCGCAAGCGTCAGTAAGTTCTCCACGAGGCGGGACATATGCTGAGACTCTGCTTCGATCGCTTCGACCTGCTCCATGTTTTCGCTCAATGGCTCAGCGCTGTGCCGGGCCAGGAGTTCGTTGTTCGCCCGGATCACCGCAAGCGGAGTCCGCAGCTCGTGCGATGCGTCCGAAACGAACCGGCGCTGGATCTCCACCGACTCCCTGATTGGAGCCAGGGCCCTCCCGGAGAGCCAATATCCCGCGACAAGCGCCAGCGCGAGGCCACCGCCGCTCCCGGTCAGGAGCACCAGCGCCAGGCGGCGAAGGTCCCGGTCCCGCGCGTCAAGGCCGTGGCCGACGGTGAGGAAGTACGTCTCTTCCTGTACTGAGGTGAACTTGTAGGTTGCAAGCCGGAAGGTCTGCGACTCGCCCGTAATGTCTCGCCAGTGGTCCCCGTCCGCGTCGGCTCTCAACGCAGACATGTCCACCCCGGCAAGACTGACGCTTCGCGGATTCGAGACGATCGTCCCATCCGCCGCGGAAATGACATAAAAGACGTCGCTCGGAAGCGCCGCAAGTACCGCCCCCGACTTCCCGTTGTCGTCATGGTCATCTTCCTCGTCGTCCTCCTCGCCGTCATCGTCCCCGGCGAAGGCTGAGGGAGTCGGCGAGGGGACGGGACTCAACGGGACCAGGCCGTCGTCGCCGATTGCACGAAGGTCTGACGCGGCGCCTTCGATCGCGGCTGTGATGTCATCATTGAGGGTCCGGCTCACAAGAACGTACGTCGAACCGCTGACCGCCAGTAGGACGACGATCAGTGCTGCCCCATACCACGCCGTTAGCCGTAGCCGGGTGCGTGTATACATCAGGCGTCTCGAAGCGAGTAGCCGGCGCCTCGCACGGTCCGGATAAGCTGCCGATCGAAGCCGCGGTCTACTTTGTTCCTCAGATAGTGGATGTAGGTCTCCAGCACGTTCGATCCCACGGGCGTGTCATAGCTCCAGACGCGGTCCAGGAGCTGCGTGCGCGTTAGTACCTGGCCCGGGTGCCGCATCAGCAGCTCCAGCAGCGCAAACTCCTTGGCCGTGAGTTCGATGCGCTTCCCATCGCGGATGGCCTCGTGCCGCCGAAGGTCGAGTTCCAGCCCGGCGACGCGCAGCGACACCTGGTCACCGGCCGAGCCCGCCACACGCCGGCCCATCGCTCGCACACGTGCTAGCAACTCCGACAGGGCAAACGGCTTTACAAGGTAGTCGTCAGCGCCCGCGTCAAGACCGGCCACGCGGTCCGGTACAGCATCGCGGGCGGTGAGCATCAGAATCGGCGTCGACGAGCCCTCAGTACGCAGCTGCCTGGAGATGTCCAGCCCGGAAAGGCCCGGGAGCATCACATCCAGCAGGAGCACGTCGTAGGTTTCTGCGCGGGCCTGCTCCAGTGCGTCGAGTCCGTCCGCAACCCAGTCGACGACGTGCCCCTCTTCCTGGAGCGCGCGCTTCACTGCTCGGGCCAGTCGCGGTTCGTCTTCGACAAGTAGCAGGTGCACGGGCGGCCCTCGTCTCTCCGCCCATGAAAGCACGTTTACTGCTCACGAAGCTGAGAGATTTCTAATCCAGCTTTCAGATTCGACCAAGCCTGGCCTGCAAAGCTAGACCCACTTCAGACCGGGAGAACCGATATGGAACGACGCATCCTCATCCTTTCCGCAGGCGCCTTCTTCGCCGTGCTCCTCGCGGGCGCCTTCTTCCAGCCCGGAATGCTCGACCTTGGCCGTGCCGCGTCAGATGACGCGGCCGGACCGGCAACAGCGCTGGTCACGGGCGCAGACGACGCGGCACCGCCGGAAGACCCGGCACTGTCCGCCGCGTACGAGGATGAACGCGACGAGGACGACGATGGCCATGAAGAAGATCACGACGACGATAATCATGACGATGACGACCATGACGATGAATACGAGCACGACGATTGAGCGCGAAGACGAAATACGGCGACCTGAAACTCGCCCTCGCAGTCGGGGTCGTCACCCTGACGTTCGGCGTCACGTTGGCGCTTGCCAGCCGTGAACACGCGGCCGCCGTTGCGACACCACAGCGTGACACCGGCGTAACGGTTTCGTCCGCCACTATGGCGCCGGCAAGAGCACCGGCTCCAGCCGTGACGAAGAAGAGTCGAGGTTCGTGATGCTTCGCGCGCTGTCCGTCCTCCTCCCGGGAGTGTTCGTTTCCGCCCTGGCGTTGCGCCTGATGGATGTCGGTTCCATGCCGTGGTACGTCAGTCGCGCTGCTGGCCTCACGTCCTTCGCAGTGCTCAGCACATCCGTCGTCCTCGGCTTGCTGTTGAGCACGAAGAACAACCCGAAGTGGCTGAAGAAGCCGTTCGTTTTCGAGATGCACCAGTTCCTCTCGGTGCTTGCTCTCGTCCTCGTCTCCGTGCATGTCGCTTCACTCGTCTTCGACCCGCACGGGACGTTCACGCCACTTGAACTCGTGCTCCCCTTCGTCGGCGCCTATCAGCGGTTTTGGGTCGGCGCGGGCATCATCGCTGCCTGGCTCATCGCCGCAATCACCGTGAGTTTCTGGATCAAGAAACGCATCGGCCACCGCGCATGGCGGATGCTCCACATGGGTTCGTTCGCCGGTTATCTCATGGCGCTTGGCCACGGGGTCGCAGCGGGAAGCGACACAGGTCTCGCTCCCGTCTACTGGATGTATGTGCTGTCCGCGGCTTCTATCGCGGGCCTCACGGTCATGCGTATCAGCCAACAACGCAGGGCGGCGCAGCGTCCGGCACATGCCGCCAGCCGGTTGGTCCGGACAGCGGCGGGTAATACAGCCCCTCGCTAGTCACGGCGCTACGGCGCGAACAGCCCGGCGACCTGGCGTCCGAACGCCGGGTCGCTGGCCTTTAACCGCTCCGATGGCCCGTGGAACACCTGCTTCAGCAATGCCCGCGTGATCGTGTCGATGCTTTCCGGAGCGATCTCGGGATGGAGGCGTTGGATTCGTTCCAGCTGCGATTGTCGCACCCGCTCCACCTCGGCCCTCAGCAGGCCCACGGCGCTGCTCCGTGTCGTGGCCCTGGCCACTAGCCGGGCATCAACCAGGTCTCGGACCCTCCCCGCCAATTCCGTCCGCCGGCGCACGGCGTGGGTGCGCTGTTGTTCGTCCGCGATCATCGCCGCCAGGTCAACGACGGGCGCGGACTGCCCGGGCAGGAAGTTCGCGGGCGTACCGAGGTCAACGAGGAGCTTCGCTTCTGGCATGTCTTCAACGGCTAGCGCGTTTGCCCCCGACCCCAGGCATCCAGCGATGACGTCGGCACTGGCGGCGCTCCCGAGGCGCGCGAAGGGGTGCCAGGGCCCCGCCCACCACTCGGGGCGCGCCCGGGAACTGACGACAACCGATTCGAAGCCCAGCGGTCGCGCTCGTTCGGCCACGAGCCGCGCCAGCTGCCCCGCCCCGAGGATGAGGAGCGACCGTGCGTCGTGAAGCGAGGCAACCGTCAGCGCCCGGTCCAGCAATGCGCCCGCGTGGCTGTTGAAGTCCGTCTCCCTTCGTAACGCCCGGGCCGCCGCCAGACCCACATCGGCCGCGGCTGTCAGTCTCCCGCTGGCTTCGGCAAATCCTGCCCGTACTTGGCCCAGGATCTGAGCTTCGCCGAGCACGACGGAATGGACCCCGGCCGCGACTTCGGTCACGTGGTAGAGGGCATCGAGGCCATGGAATTGGACGGGGGCGCTGCAATTGCAGGGGCCAGCGGAGTACGCCTCCGTCCGCTGGCACGTCGTCACCACGGCTCCTGCCGGGTGCGCATTCGCCGCCTCTCGCTGGACGGCATCGATGGCCGGGCGGTCGAGCGAGAGCGTTGTCCAGCAGCATGCCGTCAGGTTGGCGAATTCACTCATATGTAGAGCGATTTTGTCACCAATACCGAATTGATGCACGCAGCTCGTGAGGGGGACTCCATGAACTCCTAGCCGCCGAGCGCCTTCACCGCCGGGATCGGCCGGTCGCTCGTCCGGTATTCCTTCTTCCCTTCTTCGAGGAGGTCGTTCCCAAAGCAGTCGTTGACGACGATCGCGGGGAAGCCCTCGACTTCGAGCCGGCGAATTGCCTCGGTGCCGAGGTCCTCGAACGCGACGACCTCGGCGCTCTTGATGTGCCGGTTGAGCAACGCGCCCGTGCCGCCCACAGCGATGCAGTACACCGCGTGGTGGCGGCGGATCGCCTCGCGCACCGCAGGACCGCGTCCACCCTTGCCGATGATCCCCTTGACGCCGAGCTCCAACATCCGCGGCGTATACGGGTCGAGGCGCATGGCCGTCGTTGGTCCGGCCGAACCGATGACCGCGCCTGGCCGTGGTGGCGTCGGCCCGACGTAGTAGATCACCTGACCGCTCAGGTCGATGGGGAGCTCCTCGCCACGGTCGGCCATCTCGATCAACCGCTTGTGGGCCGCATCCCGGGCCGTGTAGATAACTCCCGTAAAGGTCACATGCTTGCCCACGTTCAGGCCGCTGATCTTTTCGTCGAGAAGCGGTGTGGTGAGTGCGTAGCTGGTCATGAGGTTTCCTCCGAAGGTTGGCTGACGAGCGGTCTCGTCATAAGGACGAAGTGGGCGGGCTGGCGCAGCTTCGCTGGGACGGCAAACGGTTCTGTGCCGCATTCCGCATAGCCAAGCCGCGCGTACCAGGATCGCAATTCCTCCCGCAGGTGGATGACCGATAGGTCCATGTCCGTGCACTTCCGGTCGCGGCAGTGCCGCTCTGCCGCCCTCACCAGCAGCGCCCCGAGCCCATGTCCCTGTGCCACCGGGTGCACGGCGAGCATCCCGAAATATCCACGCGGCGGCGTGCACCGCACGAACACGGCGCCTTCAAGCTCCCGCGCGGGTGACTCAGCGAGCAAGAACGCGTGCCTGGCGATGAGCGCGGGAATGTCTTCCTCGTCCGTCCTGTTACCCACCACGAACTCGTCCTCGACACGGTAGGCGAGGTCGACGAGTTCTTTGATCGCGGCGGCATCGCCGGCGTGGGCGGGGCGGAGATTCCAGTTCATCGTTGTCCCAGGGGTTCGATCGATGCGGCGTGAGGGTCGTTCAGCCCGCCGGGCAACCTAAAGGATGGCTTCCTTGGTACGGGCGCTGTGGCACTGGATGTTCACGGCCACCGGCAGTGCCGTGATGTGCGTCGGGTGCGTTTCAACGAAAACGTCCAGGGCTGTCGTCGACCCGCCAACAGCCTGCGGCCCCACTCCCAGCGCATTTACCGCTTCGAGTAGCTCATCTTCCAATGCCGCGACCTCGTCGTCGTGGCTGCGGGACCCGATCTTGCGGAACAGCGAGTGCTTGGCCATGGTCATCGCCTTCTCCGCTGTACCGCCGACGCCAACCCCAATCACCAGCGGCGGGCACGGGTTGCCGCCAGACATGTCCACCGTTTCGCAGACGAAGTCGATGACTGCCTGCTTTCCCATCCCCGGCAGGAAGTTCTGGTAGCGCGACATGTTCTCGCAGCCGCCGCCCTTCGGCATGAACAACAACCGTACCTTGTCGCCCGGGACGATCTCCGTGTGGATGATCCCGGGCGTATTATCGCCGGTGTTCGCGCGGGTGCTGAACGGGTGTGCCGCGATCGACTTGCGAAGGAAGCCCTCTGAATACCCTTTGCGGATGCCCTCGTTGATCGCATCAATGAGGTAGGCACCCTTGATATGCACATCCTGGCCCACTTCGACGTGGACTACCGCCGAACCGGTGTCCTGGCAGAGCGGCAGCATCCGGGTCCGGGCGATCTCGGCGTTCTCGAGAATCTCGTCGATGATCTGGACGCCCAGCGGCGACCGCTCCGTCGTCCGGGCATCGCGGATCGCGCCCTCCACATCTTCCGGCAGGAAGTGCGTCGCTTCGATTGCGAGACGGGCCACCGTCTCCGTGATCACTGCTGCATCAATCTCGCGGACCATCGGCATCTCCTCGTTCGCTCTCCGTGTGACGAGGAGAGTACCGGCGAGGAACCGGTCGCGCATCTCTCACGCCGCGCTCGTTCACGCCACCATGAGACTAGTGCGATCCGACCAGTCAGGTGCCTCGTCCAATCGCACTGCGAGTCGCCTGGTCAGGTCGCGAGCGCATACGGACGAGGACGAATGTCGTCCGAATTCCGTCTCTCTAGAGGATAGGAGGCGTCTGTTCCCCCTCCGTACCGTAGAAGGTGACCGCTTTGTAACGGCGAGGTTGAACGCAGGTGGAACGGGCACGGTTCGACCCCATGGCACTGGTCTATCACGAACTCCGGGCGCCGCTCGGGCTCGTGGCTACTGCCGCCCGTTCTGTCGCTGAAGATCTCCCCGACGAGGAGTTGCGGTCGCGCTGCGAAATGATCGTGCGGGCGGCCGAGCGCATGCTTCGTACCGCGGAGGCCGTTACGCGCGTCACCGCCGGAGTCCCCGATGCCGCCCACGAAGCCGCCGGCTCGTTTGTTCCCCACGATGTCGTTCGCGATCTTGTCGAGACCCTCCGCGGCCTCGATGTGCCAGTTGAGCTTTCGCTTAATTCCTCAGCTCCTGTCGTAGTCCCGGGGAGCCAGGACCGCTTCGAAGCGCTGATCCATTCGCTCGTCAACAACGCCATTGACCACGGGTGCCGGGATTCCGCGGTCCGCGTTGCGGTTGAAGGCGGCGTGCGCTCCGTGACGGTGGAAGTGCGAAACGAAATGTCAGAGGATGATACGCACCGCGGCGGTGGCATTGGGATGATCATTGCGACCGCGTTGGCACGGGGACTCGATGCGAATCTCACTACCGAGACGGCCGGCGCAGACTATGTCGCCCGCGTCACGTTGCCGATCCGGCAGGGCCGGCGTCCCTATAACCCCGTCTCCTCCAGGGCGAGCGCATAACCATAACCCCGGACGGTGCGGACGAGCATTGGGTCCCCTCCGACCTCGGCAATCTTGCGCCGCAACCGCAGCACCGCTGCTTTGATGAATCCGCGCTGCATCACTTCGCCAGGAGGTGTAGCGATCCGTTCGAGTTCGTTGATGGCTACGGGCCGCCCGGCAGCGTCGAAGAGCCTCAAGAGCAGCGAACGCTCCGACTGCGACAAGGTTCTGGCTGCTCCCGCTTTCAGGATTGCCGGGACGCGCGGGTCGAACTCGATGCCGTTCATCTCCAGGGCAACGGATGCGGGAGTCCTGGAGCGCAGTCCCCGAGCAACAATGCCCGCCTCGAGTAAGAGACGAGTCCCCGCTTTGGCGAAGTCCCGTTCGGAAACACAACCCAGCGCACCCGCTTCGAGGTAGCCGTGGGTGCTGGCGCCATCCTGCACACAGACAATGACGGGGCGAGCATCGGCGCCAGCGAGGTTCGCGACGAGGCTACGGTCGTCGTCGTCCCCGGCGAGCACGATGGCCACATCTGCGGCCGTGCTGGAGGCGACAGACGCCCAACCGTCCCGCCGATGGTGTTCGACCACGAACACTCCCAGGTCCGCCAGGTTCCCCAGCAGGTCGCGACGCTCAGCTGGCCGGCGGTAAACCAGCATTGCCGTGAGCGCCCCGGATTCGCCGCTTGCTGAAGCGGTCATACGTCAAGGCCCATGTGCATCAGTGGAAGATAGGCGCGCCGCGTTGAGAAACAGTGGCAATCAGGTGCACGGATCGAAAGCTCCCGGGCATGCCGGTTGAGAGGGTGTCGAGCGTTCGCTCACCTGCCGATATCTGCCATGAAGGAGCGCCCGCCTACCGTATGACGCCGCAGATCTCCGTCAGCGTTTCCGGACGTGACCGCCTGCTGGGCGCCGCCGTTGCGGCGCTCATTCGCGAGGTCCTGCCCGGCGCCTTAGTCGAAAGGGTCCACCCCGCCGACGCGGACGCCGGGGTGGTGGTAACCGTCGAAGCCGCCGGCCGGTGGCTGTACGTTGCGCCCTCGGCCGGTCCGGGGACCGCGGCAGTCTCGGCGCTCTCCCGCGGCGCTTCCGCCATCACAACGCTCGATACGCCGCTCTCGGAGTTCGAGTTCGCGCTGCGCCAGCTCATTTCCGGCGGACCCGGCCACGTGCCCCTCGATGTCGTGCGATGGATGGCAGGCGAAACGCTCGAACGCTCAGCCTCCGGCCAGGGTCGCCCCGCCCTCACCACTCGCGAGCGGGAAATCCTCCAGCTCGTTGCCCGCGGCCACACCAACGCGGAAATCGGCCGCGCACTCATGATTTCTACGAACACGGTGCGCACCCACCTGCACGCACTTTCGGTGAAGTTCGATGCTTCCAGCCGCACACGAATGCTGGCCAATGCTCGCGCACTCGCCGTCCCGGAAGCGTTCGACGCCGGGACGGACGATGGCGTCGGCCGCCAGTTCCGCGTGCCAGCCTGAAAGGAGATCCAGGATGCTCGTCCTGCTCGTCGAAGACGACGAAGACTACGCGGAAATCATCGCCCAGACGGTGCGCCGGGACGGTCACGATGTCGTGATCGCACCCTCGACATCTTCGGCCCAGCGCTTTGCATCGCAGCGTGAACCGGGCATGGCAATCCTCGATGTCGTCCTTCCGGATGGAACCGGAATGGATGTTTGCCGCGACCTTCGGTCCCGTTGGCCGGGCCTCCCGGTGCTGTTCCTTTCGTCGTTGGACCGGAGCGCCGACGTTGTCGCTGGCCTCGAATCGGGCGGCGATGACTACGTGACCAAGCCCTTCCACCCTTCCGAGCTGCTGGCGCGGGTCCGTGCACTTTCCCGCCGGGCAGGGTCTCCCGGTGTCCCGGCCGAACCAAGGCCACAGCGCATTGAGGCCATGGGTCTTGACCTGGACCTTGCGAACCAGTCCGCCTACCTGGACGGCGAGAACCTGCAGTGCACCAAGCTTGAGTTCGACATCCTGCTGCAGATGGTGCGTTTTCCCGGCCAGGTGCTCAGCCATGCGTTCCTCTCCGAACGCGTCTGGGGCTACAAGAACGTGAACGACGCGACCCTCCTCAAAGGCCACGTCAGCTCGCTCCGCCAGAAGATCCGCAAGGCCGGCGGGAACGAGGAAATCATTCGCACCGTGCATGGCGTTGGCTATTGCTTCACGCCCGTATGAGGTTCACCCGACCATGAGACTCCTCATCCTTGACCGCGACCCTGCTTCCCTCGACGTGCTCTCCTTCGTCTCGCAGCGCCGTGGCCACCAGGCGGTCGGCCTCCCCGGTGTCGAACGGCTCCAGGAACGCCTACCGTTCACTCCTGAAGCAGCGGTTTTCGCCACGATGGCGATCGATGAACCGGCCCTCGCCGCAATTCGGGCAATCCGCGAGCGCTTCGAGGGTATCCGCGTGTTGGTTGCGGCCGAACGCCCGGGCGCAGATGGCGCCTTGCTGGCGCTACAGGCCGGTGCGCAGGACGTCGTCCGGACGCCATGCAGCCCGTTCGAACTCTTCGCAAGGATCGAGGCGTGGACGATGGCCGGGCCCGCACACGACGCCCCTTCCAATGGCGGGGCACGACTCGGCGACCTCGAAGTCGACCTCGATGCGTATACGGCAACCAAGAACGGCCGCGAACTCGTGCTCACCAAGTTGGAGCGGCGGCTGCTCTATTGCCTTTGCGAGCACCACCCCAACGTTGCGACGATCGACCGGCTTCTCGCCTTTGGCTGGGACTCGCTCGATGAGCCGGACGCTGGCCTCCTCAAGACGCACGTTTCACATATCCGCAAGAAGCTTCGCGACGCAGGAGGCCTCGAATTCGAGATCATCTCGCACCAGACCGTCGGCTATTCCATGCGGCTGCGCGAAGCGGCGCAAACAGGCTAGGGCAGGCTCATCCGGGATGCGGCTTGTGATACGAACGGCTACGCTTCTGCTCACGCCCCCGTAGCTCAGCGGATAGAGTGTCGGCCTCCGGAGCCGAAGGCGCAGGTTCGATTCCTGCCGGGGGTATATCTACACACACAGCCGCCCGGCGGTGGCGGAACAGGTCCTCGTACTCGCCCCGCGGCTCCAGCCACATCCGCTTCTCACGCGTGTCGAGATACACAGCCCCCAGCACGACCGCCGACGCCTCCCGGCGCTCCCCATCCAGCATCCGGTCCCAGAGCTCACCCCACGTCCGCAACTGCTGCGCCGAGCGCATCAGCGTCTGGATGTTCGCTGGCCCCAGCGCCGACAGGCCGGCCTCCACCTCAGCAAGCTGCGCCCGCCACTCTGGCTCCGACAGGGCGCCCGCCGTGAACGCCGTCGTTATGCGCCGCCGGCGGGCCTCGAGCTCAGCACGCAGCTCGCCGCTTCCGCGCGACTCCGGCCGGCGCGACGCCTTGACCGCCGCACGCACCCAGTCGTCGTCCAGGGCCATTTCGCGGAGCACCGAGGACACCTCGTCGTCGACCTGCTTCGCGTTCCAGATCGTGCGCGCATTCGCGCATTGGGACGAACGCAGGTGCGACGTTTCCCGGTACACCTTCCGCAGGCTCGTCCCTTTGCCGCTCTGCGACACCCACACCTTCCGCTCGCACACGGAGCAGCGCGCAATGCCGGTCAGCAGCGCCCCTGTCCTGGCACGCCCTCGCAGATGCTCCATCGTCCGAGGCTGGCATTCGAGCCATGTGGCCTCGTCGAGGATGGGCTCGTGGATGCCCAGCTTGCGCTGACCCCGGTGCCGGATGTAGCCGCAGTAGAAGTCGTTCTCGAAGAGCGACTGCAGCGCCGAGGGTGTGAAGAGGTCGTACCCCTGCCGCGACCGTGGCCGTAGGCCCGTCCTATTGAGCCAGCCCACGATGGCCGGGACTGCCACCCCGCGGCGGCGTTGCGCGTAGACCTCTCGCACAGCGGCCGCCTCGGCCTCGATGTGGACGGGGCGCAGCCTCCGGCATTCCCGTGCCTCCAGCTCAGCGCGACGAAGCGAATGCACCACCTCGCCCGAAGGGAGCGTCCCTTCCCATGCGTAGCCGAAGGGCAACGAGCCGATGGGCAGGCCTGAGGCGAACTGCTCCGTCTTGCCCTTCCTCACCTGCGAGCCGTGCTTGCGGCCAAGGTAGGCGTCCAGCGATGCATCGAGCCCGAAGAGGAACCGGCCCTCCGGCGTGTAGTAGTCCACGTCCCGAGCCGCGTTTACCAGGCGCACCCCGAAGCGCTCCAGGTGGTTGATGAGCCAGTGCGCCAGCGCCTCGTCTCGGGCCAGCCGGCTCGACTCGTGATAGAGCACCACGTCGATCTCGCGACGCTCCGCGAGCTCCACGATCGACTGCAGTGCCGGGCGCCGCGACAGCTCATGCGTCGAAGCGCTCTCCCCAGGAGCCTGCACCTCCCGCACCACCGTCCACCCACGCTCCGAGCAGTACGAGCGCAGCGTGCGCAGCTGGCCCGGCAACGAGTGGTTGTCGGCCTGTTCCTCGGTGGAGACACGGGCAAGCAGTGCAGCTCTCACCGGCTGCACTCCCCCGAGACCGCGAAGCGTGACTCAGTTGCGACGCCCATTCAGGTACTCCCCTTCCTCCTGGGCCGCCGCCTTCTCCTGAAATACCACCATGGAGATGGTGGTCTCGCCGTCGGGCGTGTAGCGCGACGCGGGCCAGCCTCTCTGCCCTTTCATGAAGGAGAGCGCAACGAGCTGCTGATGGATCAGCGGAGCATCCCATCCCGGCGTTGGCATCTTCCGGAACTCTTTTTCGGACATTCGGCCCGCTAGCAATGCTTCGATCGCACCGTAGTAGTCCGCGTCCCCGACGTCGTCGTCGTTAGTGAGTTCCACGTAGTCGAGTGTTAGCGCCGCCAGCACGCGCGAATGTGCAGACAGGGCGGGATTCGCGCACGTTACCCGCCAGAACCACATTGCACGACGTACCGTGATGCTCCAGTGCGGGACGATGGTCGGCATCTCCCGTAATACAACTCCCGCTGACTCCCAGGGGAGACCAGTCGTGCCGAATGACACCGGCCAGCGAACGCGCTCGTAATCCGCACGGCGCTCGGCTGGGAGCGCGGCGAACTCCGCCAGCCATGTGTCGATCGTCCGCTCGCTCGGTATTTCCGGATGTTCCCCCATCGCCTCCGTCAGCAGGTTCCGAATCCTCCGGCTACCGAAATCCGGATTAGAAGCACGGATTGAGAGGACTAGGCCTCTCCATTTCTCTGAAAGGCGTGCGGACATTTGAGTGATTCCTTTAGTTTGCGGACATGTGCGGACAGTTTTGCAGACGAGACCCATGTCGGATGGAGTGCGGTGATTATAGGGTAATGGCGGCTCGTATGTGCCACGAAAAGGGGAACAGCTAAATGGGTAAGAGAAAGCCAGCGGCGCTCATGGTCAGTCCCGCTGAAGCCCGCGCGATGTTGGGTGTTGGCGACGCGGTATGGGAAAGGCTCGTTCAGAGTGGGCGGATCCCTGTTGTTCAGCTCAGCCCTCGGTGTGTCCGTGTGCCGAAGGCAGCGATCGAGAGCCTGGTCCGCGAGGCCACCGCGCGCAGCATGGATTATTCATGACGCCGGCGCAGCGCTGCCGCCGTTGCAGACGGCCGGCAGCCGTCCTCTACACGCGGCCGCCGGGCTCACTGCCGGGCCTGGTCTGCCGGACCTGCCTTGCCCGCGAGATGGCGCAACGCGCGCCAAGCGCATCAGCGCACGTTGCCTATGACCCCAGCCAGCCGGCGCCGACGCATGAGGCCTTCCGGTGACATCGCCCGCTGAGCCGATGGCGCCCGCTGACGCCGACGTGTGGGCCGCCGTGGAAACCTACGCACGTCGCGCGAGCCTGCCTGACGCAGTCCGCCACGTCCTCGGAGATCTGGCGTACCGTTTCCGCATAGGCGCCAGCATTCCCGGAATCGGCGCCCTGGCGGTGGAGCTCAACCTTTCGCACGACCGGGTGACGGCGGCGCTCTGCCATCCGTTGGTCGAGCGCCTTGTGGCCATCCGAGCGGGCGGCCCGAGGCCAGCTCGCTTCAGTCCACGGACACGGGATGCAGCCGCATTCCTCGCAGAGAACGGGCAAGCCCCGATGCACACGGAAAAGCCCGAAGCATCCGGAAAAACCGGAAGCATCGGGAAAAGCCCGAAGCATCGGGCCTCCCCTCGTACGCGCAGTAACTCGTTGTCGTCATCGTCATCGCCGTTCTCACCGCCACCGCTGTCCCCGTCTCCCCCCGCCCCGGTCGTCGACTCGGCGCCGCCCTGGACGCCGCTCGACGGCCTGGAGCTTCGTCGGCAGCTGGCGGCCGCTGTGCTCGTGCTGCAGGGTGGCGAAAAGATCAAGCGGATCCTGGTCTCCGCAGAAGCCCGCGTCTATCTCGAGGGGGTCCTGGCAGCTGGCTTGCCGCTCTCTTCAGTGGTGCGGGGGAAATCGAAGGCGATAGACGCCGGGTCGACAGCGTTCAACTATCTGCGAACGTGCTTGCAAGAGGACCTCGATCTTCGCCGCAGCTGGGACCTCATCGACGGAAAATGGGAAGACGTCTTCTGGGACCTCATCGGCGGAAAATGGGAAGTCCGCGATCCCGAGCCAGCCCCCCGAGCCGGCGATTTGCACGAGCCCCCCGAGCCGATATCGATCGAGCCGTATCTGGCGGCGGCGGAGCGGTGAGTCGCCTTCGCCGCTTCGGCCAAATGCTCGACGAAGACGATCGGCAGGCCCTCGCGCTCGTGCTGCT
The DNA here is from genome assembly GCA_050248655.1 of Dehalococcoidia bacterium. Taxonomy (GTDB): domain Bacteria; phylum Chloroflexota; class Dehalococcoidia; order Tepidiformales; family Tepidiformaceae; genus JAGQHB01. The sequence continues at coordinate 27,720 of JBFWRY010000006.1, read as the reverse complement.
GCCGGAAGCGACGCCGAAACGGAAGCCGCGCGCGAAGCACTGAGGCGATGCCCCCGCCTTCCAAGCAGGAGAGGGTGGTTCGAGTCCACCCGCGCGCTCCAGTCACACGAACAGGCCCGGCGGTTTGCCGGGCCTGTTGCATTCGCCGGTTGCTACGCCGCTTCCAGTGTCAGAGCCTCGCATTGTTGGAGCGGAGCAGGCCGTCGAGGACGGTCCCCACCACCGCGGCTTCGGTCTCATTGCCGGCCGCGACCAGTTCGGCGATGTAGCAGATGAGCGACTGGCCAACGCTCGGTTTGCCCTGCATCGGGGGCAGGTGGCGGGCCTTCGGGAAGGCCGGGCCTTCCTGCACGCGGGCCTCGGCCTGTTCCGCGTTGGCCCGCATGAACTCGGCCAGGTTGAACATCGCACTCTGCGCCTGTTCCGCGAGCAGCTGCCCGCAGAGGCTCCGGAACCATGCCAGCGACGGGGCCTTCGCCTCGTTCAGCGACCGCATCGCAATCAGCTGCCGGTCGCGGTCCAGGTCGGCCATCGCCTCCCCGTACCCGACCCCGAGGTTGCCGGATTCGAGAAGGTGTTGCGCTTCTTCGATCAGCTGGCAGAGCCGCAGCCGCGAGCGGACCCGCCCTTCGCTCACGCTGGCGATCTGCGCGATTTCGGCGACTGAGCTGCCGAACTGGTCGCGCCGCTTGCGGTAGGCGCGGGCCTCGTCCATCGGGTTCAGGTCCACGCGCTGGATGTTCTCGATGAGCATGATGTCCGCGGCCTCGCGGTCGCTCATCTCGCGGATGATGGCCGGGACAGTCTCCCGGCCGAGGTGAAGGTGGGCGCGGAAGCGGCGCTCGCCGGCGACGATTTCGAAGTGCTCGCCGACCGGACGGACGGTGATGGGCTGCGCGAGCCCATGCTGGCGGATGGATTCGGCGAGCTCCGCGATCTCGCGTGGGTCGAACGCGGTCCGGTCGTTGTTGCCGGGGACGATGCGTTCGACACTTAGTTCGGTGACGGTCTGGACGGTAGGATTGGCAGTAGCCACTGGAGGACCTCTCTCCGGTTGGTGTTCCCGGTGGGGGGTTGCGCCCCCCCATCGGTCATATACAGCTTACCAGATAGTTCGGGATATGTACATCGATATATCCGCCACTCCTGGCAGGATTAGCCGGCCCCCAGCAGAGGCAACAGCTGGACGTCGAAGCCAGGAAGCCCCGGCTGCTCCTTGCCCGGCTCGATGGTGACGAGGAGCGAGCCTGCGCCGAGCACCGCCCCGGCACCTGCCAGAAGCGCGTAGGCAGCCGTCCGCGGCCCCAGCGCGTCGCGTTCCTGTTCCCACTTCGCGTGGCGTCCCGCGAACTCGGCCATGTACTCGTCCCATCGCTGCTGGTCCGCCCGGACAGCGCTGGCGCGTTTCGTGAACGCCGCCTTGCTTTCGCCCTCTTCCTGGACCGGGTCTTCGGGCCGCTGGCGGTCTCTGTAGCCGCAGCCAAGCTCCGGCTCGCGGCTGGCCATCGGCTGGCGGATGACCAGGGTGAGGGAAAGCTCGCCGCCCTTGGGCTGGCCGTAGTCGCTGTCGGCCAGCTTCCCGGACTTGATCTTCACGTCGCCGAGGGCGGCTTCAAACTGCAGTTTCATCTCAGAGGTTCTCCACGTTCACGCCGAACAGTTCGGCGGCTTTCTGGGCGATGTAGGTTCGGTGGCAGACCGCGGCGTCGCGGCACATGCACAGGAGGATGATTGGCTGGTGAGCCAGCTGGGCCCCGAGGGCAGCGATGCCGCGCTCCTCGTCAGCCAGGCGGATGGGCCCGCTCTTGTAGTTCACGTTGCCGAGCGTCTCGCCGGCCCCCTGGTAGAGGGAGCCGAGGACGCGCTCGAGCGGCCCGCGACGCCAGCGGGCATCGCGGCTGTTGGGGCTGTAGCGGGTGTCGACGACGGCCGCCCCAAGGGAGTCAGCGAGCTTTTTGAGCTCCTGGGGACTGCGGCCGGTATAGCCGAAGGTGTAGAGGGTGTGCATGGCATCTCCTGCGGGTGGGAGGCCGCCGCCGCACCGGCAGCCAAAGCGTGCGCACGTCTCGACGTGCAGAGGGTGGGAACAGGCGGGGCAGCTCACAGGAGGGTCACCCACCCATCGACGACGCCGATGACGTCCCATGAGTCGTCAAGGACTCCGAGGTCGCGGGTGGACTCGATCTCGTCGCGCCACCGCGTCCAGGTCTCGACCTGCCAGCTCTCCTCGCCGGTTTCGGCTTCGCGTTCGAGACAGTCCGTGAGCCACGCGAGGACAGCGGCCGCGCTCATCTCGTATGGGCTGGTGCCGGCTGGGACTTCAAGGCACCAGCTCTCGGCGTTGTAGGAGCTCTCGTCCCGCATGATCAGCGTGACCCGGCGGGTGCTCGTGGGTTCGTTCGTGCTCATAACAGCGCCCCCTGTGCTGGCCGGTAGCCGTTCAACTCGGCTTCGGTCTGGAACGTGTCCACCACGCCATCCCAGAGGGTGGCGCGGTGGACCGTCGCGGGCTGGCAGGGGCACATTTGGGGCTCTCCTGCATCGAGCCAGAGGGTGAGACAGCGGTCGCAAACGTCGTCGCAGCCGTTGCCGCGCGGCGCGCCGGGCGCCCCGCAATGACAGCTGACCGGGTCGGCTCCGAAGTCCAGGAGAACGGTGGCCTTCATTGCGCCACCGCAATCGCTGCCGGCACCTGCCGGCCCTGCGACCCCCAGACGAGACACTCGGACAAGGGCCGGGGCTTCCAGTACAGGTCGCGTTCGATGCCGAGCCCGTGCCTGTCCCGGAACTCCGTCAGTTCGCCGAGGCTGATATAGCCGAGCTCGGGGAAGCCAAAGCCCATGTCGGCGAGCCCGAACATCAGGTCGTCCCCGTCGAACTCCGTGACGTACCAGGTCGCCGCGCCGCGCGGGTAGAAAAACTTGACGACCGCCACGGCATCGAGGCCCTTCCCATCGTTCGCGTACAGCTCGGGGAGGGCCACCCGGATGTCGGCTGGGAGCAGGGGTGCGGCGCTCACGCGTTCACCCCCAGCTCTGCGTTGCGGGCCCGCTGTGCCAGGTCCCAGAGGATGGCTGCCGCGATGGCGCGCGGGTTGTCCTCGTCGACGGGCATGAACGCCGCGACGCCGCCGTGGCAACCGGCCAGCCGCAGCCGGCCCTGGTCGTGGGCGTACGTCCGATTCTCCGGCTCGACCCCGAAGCCGTCGGTCTCAAGGATGACCTCCGACCCCCGGTAGCCGTTGTCGTCCCGGGCCGCGACGGTCACGGTGTAGAGGCCGCCGCCGGTGTCAGCCTCCCATGCGTCCACCCCGAGGGTGCGGAGGACGCGGGCGGTGCCGGATGCAAGCTGTTCGTTCATCTCAGAAAACTCCATGTGTAGCCGATGACCCCGATGGCTGCGGCCGCACCGAGGTGCGATTGCCCCGGCGCGGTGCACGGTGTCGAGGACGCGGTCCGACCAGTCGTCGAGCCGCGGTTCGTGGTTGGTCACCGCCCGGCCCCGACGTGAAGCCGGGCACCGCCGGCGGCGGCGATAGCCGCGTCCCGGGTGAGCCGCACGCGGTCCCCGGCCTTGCGCCCATCGCGCAGCCCGTCGCGGCCGACCGTGCGGCCGCCGCGCCAGCTGCCGAGCCGGGGGAACGCCCGCTGGACCGCTTCCCCGACCTCGCGGCCACTCGTCACGACGAGGGCGCGGGTCTGGTCGGATTCCCGGGAGAACCGCTCGAAGGCTGACTTGACGCGGTCGCTGATGCGCGCCACCGCGCCGCTGTAGAACCCGGCGAGGTAGACCCACTCGTCCTCGTCGCCCTTCGGCGTCCAGGGCTTCGCGCTTACCGTGCCGTCAGGGTGGAAGGTCCAGCCGCCCTGCTGCGTGGGCTGCATGTAGTCCCGGAGGGACTGTGCGCCCATCCGCTCCAGCTGCTCGCAGATCCAGTGCCACATGTCGAGGACGACGCGGATGTTCGCCTGCGTCCCGAAGATGTGGAGCTCGCCCCGGTCGCCCTCGTCGCTCAGGACGATGCGGCAGAGGTTGGCCTGCGCCAGACCGGCGAGCAGCTTCGCCCGCCACTGGAACCCGGCGGCGACGTCGATGTCCACCCGGCCCACCCGGTCGCGGAGCCCGGCGTCGCCGTCGGCCTTCGCACGCACGTCCTGGAGGGAGAGGTTGTAGCGGAGCAGCAGCTCCTGCGCCTTCTCGAGGGCCGAGGATGCCTCCGCTTCCGTGCATCCGTTGGCCGTCGTCTTGGAGAGGAGCGCGGCGACGAGGCCGCGCATCCGGTCGAGCTTGGCTTCGTCCGCGCTCACGCGGCCACCGCCTTGCGGCTCTTGCGGAGCGTCCAGGTGGGCATCCGCTGCCAGCCGACGGCGTCGAGGAAGTCGAGCGCCTCGTCGATGTGGACGCAGGGGCCGAGCCCGAGCCTCAGGTTGGTCTGGAAGCTGCCGCAGCGGCAGGCCACCCGCCGGTCGCGGGTGATCTCCACCGTGCGGTACGTCTTTCCGTCGCCGTCGAGCGCGTGATAGTAGCGCTTGTCGGCCAGGCCGTAGAGCTCGTTCCAGCTCCGCAGGCGGATGGTCAGGTCCAGGTGGCTGATAGGATGGGAATGTGACATCTGCGAGACCTCTTCGCTATTGGTATTCACCGTTGGGTTGCGCCCCTTCGGTATATATAAACTAACATATAGCGCGAACAATGTACACAGTATAGCGCGAAAGAAGCGCAGGAACTGCGGAGAAAGTCGTGGCCGGAGTACGACGAAAATCGCCCGCACTACTGGGACCAATAAGCACGCAGGATGACTGTCAGTACAGCAGAGTGAATTGTAACATCATATCCTGGATATTTGAGAGTACCATGAATGTACGGCGACGGACGAATAGAGCGCGCCTCCCGCGAATGCTGCAGACGTTACTTCCCTGGTCACCGCTGTTTCTTGTCTGGTGACGAATTCGCTTCGACCGGATGGCCGCTGCGCGATGCTCGGTGGCCACGCCTACGGCGGGCCACCATGGGGAGCGAAGACGACGGCACAAGTCGGTACCCATGTCCCGCCTCTGCCCTCGGATAGGCCAAACATCGTGGCGGCATGTGGACTCGCCACCAACGCGTCACCATGTGTCGCGACGAGAGTGGTAGAGTTGCCGGCGCGCAGGGGCGGCGAATGACCTGGAACGTGTTTGACTGGCAACACACGGCGGCGAACCCCGGACGGAGTTCTCGGCGGTGACGGACGACCGCTTCTTCGAGCAGCCGATCCTGAACTCCCCGTACGAATACCCGGCGAGGCACTGGGAGCTCGACGACACGGGGCAGCCGACACAGCGGATCGTGGAGAATCGCCGGCTCGCTGAATTCATCACGCCCATCCCAAAGCCGAAGAAGCAGACCAGGGCGAATCAAGCTGCGCTGGCGCTCGACGAAGGGAAGGGGCTCTCGTCGCAGAAGCAGCAGTATGAGTTGACTGCTTCGTTCATCAACGAACTACGGAACCAGGTGGACGCCTGGCGGAAGCTGCCGAACCCACGCGACTGGAGAGTGACGCCGGAGACGGCGCGCCTACTCCAGCACTGGCGGCACCATCGGTTCAGCAGCCAGCGGCCGTTCTTCTGCCAGGTAGAGGCCGTCGAGACGGCGATCTGGCTCACCGAGGTCGCACCCGAGATAACACAGGGCCGGCGGTTCCTTGAGCACCTGAGGAACGCGAGCGCCGAAGCGAACCCGGAACTCCTCCGGCTGGCGCTGAAGCTGGCCACCGGCGCGGGGAAGACCACCGTGATGGCGATGCTGATCGCCTGGCAGACGGTGAACGCGGTCCGCCGGCCCGGCAGCAAACGATTCACGCGTGGCTTCCTCGTGGTAACGCCTGGCATCACCATCCGTGACCGGCTGCGCGTGCTGCAGCCAAATGACCCTGACAGCTACTACGTGAGCCGCGAACTCGTTCCGGGCGACATGGTGCCGGACCTCGGACGAGCTGAGATCGTCATCACCAACTACCACGCGTTCAAGCTGCGCGAACGGATGCAGGTGGCCTCGGGCACGCGGGCACTGATCAAAGGGCGCAGGGGCAGTGACGTGCAGACGCTCGAAACCGAGGGCCAGATGCTCCAGCGCGTCATGCCCGAGCTGATGGCGATGAAAGGCGTCATGGTGCTGAACGACGAGGCGCATCACTGCTACCGCGAAAAGCCTGCTGACGAATCGGCTGAGGATGACCTGAAGGGCGATGACCTGGCCGAGGCGAAGAAGAACACTGAGGCAGCCCGCGTGTGGATCTCGGGGCTCGAATCGGTACAGCGGAAGATTGGCGTCAACCAGGTCGTCGACCTTTCGGCGACGCCGTTCTTCCTGCGCGGCTCCGGATACGCCGAGGGGACGCTGTTCCCATGGACGATGAGCGACTTCTCGCTGATGGACGCGATCGAATGCGGGATCGTGAAGCTGCCCCGTGTGCCCGTGGCAGATAACCTCAACGTGAAGGGCTCGGAGATGCCGGCGTTCCGCGAACTGTGGGACCGCATCCGTACCGACATGCCGAAGAAGGGTCGCGGCAAGGCGACGCAGCTCGACCCGCTGGCGCTGCCGACGCTGCTCAAGACGGCACTCGAGGCTCTGTATGGCCATTACGAGAAGACATATGAGCTGTGGAAGCAGGAAGGCATCTCCGTCCCGCCCTGCTTCATCATCGTCTGTCAAAACACCGCAATCTCGAAGCTCGTCTACGACTACATCTCAGGGTTCCTGCGAGAACAGGAGGACGGGACGAAGACGTGGGAGAACGGTCGCTTGGCCCTATTCCAGAACTACAGTGAGCACGGTGAGCCCCTCGCGCGCCCGAACACGCTTCTGATCGACAGTGAACAACTCGAATCGGGCGATGCGCTGGACGCCAACTTCCGGAAGATGGCCGCGGATGAGATCGAGCGTTTCCGACGCGAGATCGTTGAGCGCACAGGCGACGTGCGAGCCGGTGAGAACCTGACCGACCAGGACCTCCTGCGCGAAGTGATGAACACCGTAGGCAAGCCGGGGCAGCTCGGCGGTTCGATCCGCTGTGTGGTGTCGGTCTCGATGCTGACCGAAGGCTGGGACGCCAGCACCGTCACGCACGTCCTCGGCGTACGGGCGTTCGGGACCCAGCTCCTCTGTGAGCAGGTCATCGGCCGGGCGCTGCGCCGCCAGTCCTACGACCTGAACGAGGAGAACCTGTTCAACGTCGAGTACGCGGACGTGCTTGGCATTCCGTTTAACTTCACGGCCAAGCCGGTGGTTGCGCCCCCGCAGAAGCCCCGCGAGACAATCCAGGTGAAAGCCGTACGGCCGGAGCGCGACCACCTGGAGATCCAGTTCCCTAGGGTCGAGGGCTACCGCGTGGAATTGCCGCAGGAACGGCTCACAGCGGCCTTCAACGATGATTCTGTGCTGGAGCTGACCCCTGAGCTGGTCGGGCCTTCAGTAACCCGAAACGCCGGCATCATCGGCGAGGGTATCGACCTCAATCTGTTGCATACGGGCGACATGCGGCGCTCGACGCTGGTCTATCACCTCACGCACCGGCTGCTCTATACGAAGTGGCGGGACGCGGGCGAAGAGCCAAAGCTGCATCTCTTCGGGCAGCTGAAGCGCATCGCCAAGGAGTGGCTGGACACCTGCCTTGTCTGCAAGGGGGAGACCTACCCGGCGCAACTTATGTACCAGGAGCTGGCGGACATGGCCTGCGAGCGGATCACGGCCGGGATCACACGCTCGCTCGAGGGCACCTCGCCCATCAAGGCCGTGCTCGACCCCTATAACCCCACGGGCAGCACGATCCACGTGAACTTCAACACCTCGAAGACCGATCGGTGGGAGACCGATGCGCGCCGCTGCCACGTGAACTGGGTGATTCTCGACAGCGGCTGGGAGTCGGAGTTCTGCCGGGTGGCGGAGTCGCACCCGCGGGTGCGGGCGTACGTGAAGAACCACAACCTCGGCTTCGAGGTGCCCTACCGCTTCGCCGCGGAGAGCCGGCGCTACCGTCCCGACTTCATCGTGAAGGTCGATGACGGCCGCGGAGATGAGGACCTGCTGAACCTCGTCATCGAGATCAAGGGGTACCGCGGCGAGGACGCGAAGGAGAAGAAGTCCACGATGGAGACGTACTGGCTGCCGGGCGTGAACAACCTCGGCCGCTACGGGCGCTGGGCGTTCGCCGAATTCACCGACGTGTACGCGATCCAGTCGGACTTTGCGGCGAAGGTCGAAGCCGAGTTCAACAGGATGCTGGAAAGAGTGATTGGTGAAGGGTGAAGAGTGAAAGGAGATGGGCGGGCAATGACCGGAGAGCCGCGGAGGGAGCTTCCGGAGCGTACGTTTGCGTTCGCGCGGGAGATCGTTGGGCTTTGCCGCATGCTGGACCAGTCTCCGGGCGTGAGCCGGACGCTTGCCAATCAGCTGCTGCGTTCAGGGACCTCAATCGGCGCGAACGTGGAGGAGGGGCAGGCGAGCCAGAGCCGGGCCGACTTCATCGCGAAGTACTCCATCGCGTGCAAAGAAGCGCGCGAGACCAACTATTGGCTGCGGCTGCTGATCGAAGCCAAGATTGGGGACGCCGCTTCAGTTGCTCTGCTCCGGGACGAGTCCAACGAACTCATCGTGATACTGACCGCGATCATCAAAACCGCCCGCGCAAACACCGAAAGGAGAGCAAGAGCCTGAAGGCCTGAGTCGCACTCTTCAACCTTCACTCTTCACCCTTCCCATGGCACGAAAGCCAGTTACCCCCAAAACCGTCGAATCGCTCCGCCATGATGGCGAGACGCGGCGGAATATCCCCACGGCGGAGTACCAGTCGCTGGTGGACGAGGCGGTGGAGCGGCCGCTGCGCGTGGAGTACGAGCGGCGCAATCGCGACCTGGACCCGCAGCTGGTGTGGCGGGGGAAGGCCGTTGAGGACTGGTCGGACCTGGTGGTGCAGGCGCCGCCGCTCTACATCCAGGAGAAGGTGCACCCGAAGGTGCTGATCGACGACCTCCTCCGTCAAAGCCAGGCGAGTCGGCCCGAACCGCAAGTCCAGCAAGGCGGATTCGCCGACCTGTTCGCGGACTTCAACGGGGTACCGGACGAGGCGGCGAAGACGGAGTTCTACCAGCACGACGCGAACTGGACGAACCGCATGATCCTGGGCGACAGCCTGCAGGTGATGGCGAGCCTGGCGGAGCGCGAGGGGCTGCGCGGGAAGGTGCAGTGCATCTACATCGACCCGCCCTACGGCATCAAGTTCAACAGCAACTTCCAGTGGAGCACGACGAGCCGGGACGTGAAGGACGGCAACCGCGAGCACATCACGCGGGAGCCGGAGATGGTGAAGGCGTTCCGGGACACCTGGCGGGACGGCATCCACAGCTACCTGACCTATCTGCGCGACCGGCTGACCGTCGCGCGCGACCTGCTGGCGGACAGCGGATCGGTGTTCGTCCAGATTGGGGACGAGAACGTCCACCGGGTGCGGGCGCTGATGGACGAGGTGTTTGGGGAAGAGAACTTTGTATCGGAGATCTGTCTTCAGAAGACGGGTGGCCAGGAGACCTCCTATATCCCCAACGTCGCGGACTACATCATTTGGTACGGACGAGATGCGAACCAGACGAAGTATCGACAACCCTATCAGCCAAAAGAGCTCGGTATCGGTGAAGGGAGTGGCCAGCGCTACGATCGCGTCGAAGTTGCAGCTGGCGTCCGGAGAAGTCTCACTCTTCAGGAGAAGTCAACCGCCGATGCATTGCCGCCCGGTGCTCGAGCCTTCCAGCTAACGAGCTTAATCTCGAGCGGGATCCGTACCAACACCACGGCCGAGTGGTACTTTCGCGGCAAACGATTCCATTCCGGGGCCACATCCAACTGGAAGACCTCGCTCAAGGGCCTGGATACGCTTGCGCGCGCTAACCGCGTTGAGTCACGGCGTTCTACGGTCGCGTACGTGCGATTCATCAACGACTTCCGAGCCTACCCCCTGTCGAACATCTGGACCGATGTCGCCGGGGCAGCCGGGAAGGTCTACATCGTTCAAACCAGCACTAGCATCGTTCAGCGATGCATCCTCATGACCACCGACCCAGGCGACCTCGTGCTGGACCCAACGTGCGGGTCGGGAACGACGGCCTATGTCGCCGAGCAGTGGGGGCGGCGCTGGATCACGGTCGACACGTCGCGCGTGGCGCTGGCCCTGGCGCGGGCACGGATCATGGGCGCGCGCTACGCCTACTACCTGCTGGCGGATTCGCCGGACGGCCAGCAGAAGGAGGCGGAGGTGGCGCGGACCGCGCCTTCAAACGCGCCGACGCGGGGCGACATCCGCCACGGGTTCGTCTACGAGCGGGTGCCGCACATCACCTTGAAGTCGATCGCGAACAACGCGGAGATCGACGTGGTCTGGGAGCGATTCGAGCAGGAGCTCGAACCGCTCCGTGGCCAGTTATCAGTGGCCAGTGGCCAGAAGTCGACGCTGGAGGAGTGGGAGGTACCGCGGGAGATCCCGGCCGGCTGGCCACCGGCCACCCAACCACTCCACGCTCGCTTCTGGGAGCTACGGATCGCGCGGCAGAAGGAGATCGACGCGTCGATCGCGGCGCGGGCGGAGTTCGAGTACCTGTACGACAGGCCGTACGAGGACCGGAAGAAGGTGCGGGTGGCGGGGCCGTTCACGGTGGAGAGCGTCTCGCCCCATCGGATGCTGACGATCGACGACGACGACCAGCTGAAGAGCACGCTGTTCGAGGCGAACGAGAACCTGGGCGGCGAGCACGACTTCGCCGAGATGATCCTGGAGAACCTGAAGACCGCCGGCGTGCAGCAGGCACACAAGGACGACCGCATCACATTCACGTCGCTGAAAGGATGGCCGGGTGGTTCGTACGTCTGCGCGGAAGGTCACTACCAGGAGGGAGAGACCGACCGCCGCGCGGCGGTGTTCATCGGGCCGGAGTTCGGCACGGTGTCGCGCCCGGACCTGGTATCGGCCGCCCGCGAGGCAGCGGACGCGGGCTTCGACGTGCTTATCGCCTGCGCCTTCAACTACGACGCGCATTCGTCGGAGTTCGAGAAGCTGGGGCGCATCCCGGTGCTGAAGGCACGGATGAACGCGGACCTGCACATGGCCGACGACCTGAAGAACACGGGCAAGGGGAACCTGTTCGTGATCTTCGGCGAGCCGGACATTGAAGTGGTCAGTGGGAAGTGGTTGGTGGCCAGCGACGGGAGGTTGGTTGCGAACTATGAGCGAGTTGCGGAGCTATCGGGACTTGGAAGTCTGGAAGAAATCAATCGACTTGGCGGAGGCGATCTACCGGGCCTCAAGCGGCTTTCCTCGGGAGGAGCGGTTCGGGTTGGTCAGCCAACTGCGGCGGGCGGCGGTTTCGGTGCCGTCGAACATCGCGGAGGGGGCGGCCCGGACAGGACCACGGGAGTTCCTCCAGGGACTGAGCATCGCGAGCGGGTCGCTGGCGGAATTGGAGACGCAGGTGACGCTGGCGATGCGATTGGGCATGTTGGAACCGGCGGCAGCCTCGGAGTTGTTGGGCCGGGCGGAGGAGGTCAGCAAGATGCTGGCAGGTCTCAAGCGATCGCTGGCATCGCGGCTCTGAAGGCGACGGACTTCCCCCTATCACTCACCGCTGACCACAAGACACAGGTCACTGTCCGCGGCGTGGATGTCTTCAAGCCCCAGACGGGCGAGGTGGTCAGCGACGGGCCGGAGGGGATCGCCTGCTGGTTCATCGACACGGACTACAACGAGGAAAGCTTCTTCGTCCGTCACGCCTACTTCCTCGGCGCGAACGACCCGTACAAGTCACTGAAGACGACGCTGAAGGCGGAGGTCGACGAGGCGGCGTGGGACTCGCTGCACAGCGACACCTCGCGCCCCTTCGAGAAGCCGGCAAGCGGCCGGATCGCGGTGAAGGTGATCAACCACCTCGGGGACGAGGTGATGAAGGTGTTCAGGGTATGAGTATTCATAGGGATGTTAGCGATGTTATCTGATCTTGCTAACTTCCGTAATATCGCTATGATTTGAGCTCGTGGACCCGATTCTGAATCCATTTGCGCCGGGGGCCGGGACTCCGCCGCCAGAACTGGCGGGGCGGGACGAAGTTCGCGATGCAGTCCGTGTCGCACTGGAGCGAGTTCGATTGGGACGGCCCTCGAAGAGTGTCATCCTTGTGGGCCTCCGCGGGGTCGGTAAGACCGTGCTGCTGGACCGAATGAGGCTGGATGCCGAAGCGTTGGGATTCGAGACGATCGCCATTGAAGCACCAGAAGGGCGATCCTTGCCGGCGTTACTCGCGCCCGAACTGCGTCAGGCCCTCCTGCGGCTGTCTCGCAACGACAAGGCGAAGGCGATGGCAACTCGGGCTCTCCGGGGTCTCGCTGGGTTTGCCAAGTCTCTGAAATTCAAGTACCAGGATATTGAGGTTGGTCTGGACTTTGACCCGGAACCGGGGCTTGCCGACAACGGTGACCTGGAGCACGACCTCCAGGCCCTGCTGGCCGCGGCGGGAGAGGCCGCCCGAAGTGCCGACACGGCACTGGTCCTTTTCATCGACGAACTGCAGTACGTCCCGGAGGAACAACTGGCCGCGCTCGTGATGGCGCTGCACCGGGCAGCTCAGCGACGGTTGCCGGTGGTGCTCGTCGGCGCTGGTCTCCCGCAACTCAGAGGACGCATGGGAGAGGCCAAGTCCTACGCGGAGCGGCTATTCGACTTCCCGGAGGTCGGACCCTTGACGGCAGACGATGCGCGCCAGGCGATCGCCAAGCCGATCGAAGCCAATGCTGCGCGAATCGAAGAGGATGCAATCTCACTCATCATCCGCGAAACGCACGGGTACCCATACTTCCTGCAGGAGTGGGGCAAGCACGCGTGGGATGCGGCCCGAACGTCACCCATCGCGGAGAGCGACGTTCGGGTAGCGTCGACGACAGCTGTCGCGGCACTGGACGACAGCTTCTTCCGCGTGCGCTTCGACCGGCTTACCCCGGCGGAGAAACGATACATCCGAGCTATGGCGGACCTTGGCCCAGGACCTCATCGATCCGGTGACATTGCGGCCCGTCTGGGCAAGATCGTCAACCAGGTCGCGCCGGTGCGAAACAACCTGATCGCCAAAGGCATGATCTGGAGCCCGAGCCACGGAGATACGGCGTTCACCGTGCCGCTCTTCGACGAATTCATGAAGCGGATCATGCCCGGGGACGACTGGTGAACGGCAGCCGGCATGCCCGACGGTTGACCTGATGGAGTTTCGCATCGCCGACACGTTCACCGACAGCCTGGCGAAGCTGACGGGCGACGAACAGAAGGCCGTGAAGACCACGGCGTTCGACCTGCAGCTCAACCCGGCAAACGCGGCGATGAACTTCCACCGGTTGAACAAGTCGCGCGACAAGAACTTCTGGTCGGTGAGGGTGAGCCAGGACATCCGGCTAATCGTCCACAAGACCGACCAGAGCCTGCTGCTTTGCTACGTCAACCACCACGACGACGCCTACCGCTGGGCCGAGACGCGCCGGCTGGAAACGCACCCGAGGACCGGGGCGGCGCAGCTCGTCGAAGTGCGCGAGACGGTTCAGGAGGTCCTGGTCCCGGTCTACGTCGAGGTCGAAGAGCCGGCACCGCCGAAACCGTCGCTGTTCGCGCATCTCGCTGACGACGTGCTCCTGGGGTACGGCGTGCCGGAGGAGTGGTTAGCCGACGTGAAGGCGGCGACGGAGGATTCGCTGCTGGACCTCGCCCCGCACCTGCCGGCGGAGGCGGCCGAAGCACTCCTGAACCTCGCCACCGGGAGCACGCCGGTCGTGGTGGAGCCGGCATCGGCCGGCGGTGACCCCTTCGAGCATCCCGATGCGAGGCGGCGATTCCGCGTCATGCATAACGTCGAGGAGCTGGAGCGGGCCCTGGAGTACCCGTGGGAGAAGTGGGCGGTCTTCCTGCACCCGTCGCAGCAGGAGATGGTCGAGCGCTCGTACAACGGGCCTGCGCGAGTGTCGGGCTCTGCAGGGACCGGCAAGACCATCGTCGCGCTGCACAGGGCTGTCCATCTGGCACGCACGAACCCGGATGGGCGGGTGCTCCTGACGACGTTCTCCGACACGCTGGCGAACGCACTGCGGACGAAGCTGCGGCGGCTGGTTGGGAACGAACCGAAGCTAGCGGAACGTATCGACGTGCGCGCGCTGGGTGCCGTGGGCATCGTCCTGTACGAGGCACGATTCGGGCCGGCGCGGCTGGCATCGAGCCCGGAACTCGCGGCGCTGCTGACCGACGCGGCAGCCGCGGTGCCGGGCCACCGATTCACGCAGCGGTTCCTCGAGACCGAGTGGGAGCAGGTGGTCGACGCCTGGCAGTTGGACTCGTGGGAGGCCTACCGCGACGTGGCGCGCCTTGGTCGCAAGACACGCCTGCCCGAGGCGCAGCGAAAGCAGCTCTGGTCGATGTTCGAACAGGTGCGAGCCGATCTCGCGGGCCAGGGGCAGACGACCGAGGCGGCTGTCTTCAACGCGTTGGCCGGGGTGTATGGCACCGGGGCCAACGCGCCCTACGACTTCGCAGTGGTCGACGAGGCCCAGGACCTGAGCGTGTCGCAGCTACGCTTCCTGGCCGCCCTCGGCGGTGGACGGCCAAACGCGCTGTTCTTCGCCGGGGACCTCGGCCAGCGTATCTTCCAGCAGCCGTTCTCCTGGAAGGCACTGGGAGTCGATATCGTCGGTCGTTCGCGGACGCTGCGAATTAACTACCGGACGTCGCACCAGATCAGGACGCAGGCCGATCTCCTGCTCGACCCCACGGTTGCCGACGTGGACGGCAACACGGAGGAGCGGCGCGGCACGGTTTCGGTGTTCAACGGCCCGGACCCGAGTGTCCTAGAGTTCGACGACAGCGACGGAGAGCGCGAAGCGGTCGCGGAATGGCTGCGAGCGCGGTCTGCGGAGGGAATCGCACCGCACGAGATCGGGGTGTTCGTGCGGTCGCCGGCGCAGATCCAGCGGGCCATCGACGCTGTAGCCGGGGCTGGGCTCCCGTACGTGGCGTTGGACGAGCACGTTGAAACACGGAGCGGCCACGCATCGGTCGCGACGATGCACCTGGCGAAGGGACTCGAGTTCCGGGCCGTGGCAGTGATGGCCGTGGACGACGAGGTGCTGCCACTCCAGGAGCGCATCCAGACGGTTGTCGATGAGTCAGACCTCAAGGAGGTCTACGAGACGGAGCGACACCTGCTGTACGTGGCCTGTACGCGGGCACGGGACCACTTGCTGGTCACGAGTGGCGATTCGCCGAGCGAGTTCCTGGATGACTTGCGGATGTGAAGGAAGCGGGACACGAGATGACTGAGCCGTGGTGTGCAGCACGTGCAGCGCCACGTCGATGCGATCTGCCGAGGCCGCGCTGAAGTTGCACCGCAGATATGTCATTCGCTCGTCAGGCAGACTATCGTTCCAGCTGAAGTGACCTCTGGACATCGCCTCTTCGCTGCATTCTGGGACGCGGTCACCAAGCACCAGGGACCAAATCAGCGGGCGGCGCGGCGCTCGGTTGTGGAGGGCGCACGTGGTCGTGTGCTCGAGCTAGGTTTCGGGGTTGGAGCCAATTGGCGCTATCTCCCTGCGGACGTCACATATGTCGGTATCGAGCCGGACGAGCACATGCTGGCACGCGCCAGACGGCATGCCCGCCAATCAGGGAGGTCCGTCGAGTTACACCAGGCGCCGGCCGAGGACCTCCCGTTCTCGGAGCAGGCGTTCGACACCGTGTTCGCCACGCTCACCCTCTGCTCCGTCGACGACCTCACCAGGGCACTCGCCGAGGTGGGACGCGTGCTCAAGCCAGATGGTGAGCTTCGCTTCTGGGAACATGTGCGCCCAGACGGCCGAGTCAGGGGAGGCGCGGCCGACCTGGTGACGCCCGCGTGGCGGGTCCTTGGTGCGGGCTGCCGGCCAAACCGGAACACGCGTGACGCGATGTCGGAAGCGGGATTCGTCTTCAGGGAGTTCACGGTGGCTCGCCTGGGCATCCTACCGGCCATCCAGGGCATCGCCGTCCTCCCCGCCATGCCGGGCAGCGCGGGCGCGTAGCGCTATGCGGCGGCGATCGGCGCCCTGCCCCCCGTCCGTCCGCCATTAGCTCAGGCAGACAAGCCCAGTTACGGCTACAACGTGTGCAGCCACGGGCAACACCACGGACCACAGTACAACGCTCACAGACGCTCGCCAGACAACCTTTGGTGGAGTCCACGGAGCTCCTGCCAGGTACTCCAGCCGAGGCACCACGTTCCCTTCGGACATCGCGACTGCACCGGGCATCGCCGGGGCGCAGACAGAGACGATGGCCTCGAACAAGTCGCGACGGCTGGCGCCCGCTGCGATGGCATCGTTGTCAGCAGCGTGTTCCGCCCGGAGCCGGAATGAGCGTAGCGCACTACGGACGCCCGGCAGCCACCCGCCGGCCCCGTCGATGATGCCCAGCACCACGTTTCTCCAAACGTCCCCGCGCTTGCAGTGCGCAAGCTCGTGCAGCAGGGCCGCCTCGAAGACAGCCGGTGGGAGAGTGTGTTCCGCCGACGTGGACGCGTATATGCGCGGTGATCGGATCCCGGCGGTGAAGAAGGTCACCGTGTCAAGAGGGATAGCCCAGTAGCGAACGCCCGCTGACGCCCGAGGTTCGGCCGACACCTGGAGCGAACGGAGCAGTCTGCGAGCCATCAGAACCTCCACGCTCATGGCGGCCACGCGCGCGACCGGCACGAAAACGACTATGCCCATGCCGGTACTGAAGAGGATGCCGGCATCGGTACATGCCTGCATATCCAGGTGGGCAAACCACCTCCCGTTGTTCGCCAACGCATGCCACGTTGCGACCGGAGCCGCCAGCAGCATGAGGGCCAGTCCAAGCGCTGCCAGGGACCAGATTCGCCGTCTCACGGGCCCTCTCCAAGTCTGCCTCTGAGTTCTGCGAGGAGGTCGGGATTCAACCGCTCAGTCTCGGCCAGGAATGCCGCCACGCCCGCGGACCCCAGGAGAGCAAGGTCGACCGCCAGTTCGCGTGCTCGTCGGCGGTCGAATTCGTCGCGCGACACGGCAGCGGAAAAGACGTGGGCCTTTGCATCCGTCGTGCGAGTCGCGAGGCCCTTTCGGGCGAGCCGCTGAAGGACCGTCAGGATCGTGGTGTACGCCAGGCCACGCGACTGCCCGACCAGCACGTGGACGCCGGGAGTCGTCAGCGGGCCGTGCTCCCAGAGTGCGGCCAGAACCGCTCCTTCAAGATCCCCTAACCCTGGAGCATTGCCATCAGACACCGTAACTCCTACGGTACACGTACTACAGGTTGTAGTGGGAGGCTTGGATGACGAAGCTTGCACTTCTCGGGGCCGTCGCGATCAGCGCGCTGGCATTCATCGCCTGTGGCGACGACGACGACCCGGCTGACAAGACGACGGGCGCCAAACCCGGTGATGTCACCGTCGCACTGACGAACTGGGCCCTCACTCCGTCGCTGACCACGGTAGCCGCAGGGACCATCCGCTTCGTGGCGACGCATCCCGAAGAACACAGCGGGCATGGGAGCGGCGAAGCCGGGCAGATACATCAGCTCATTGTTGCCCCGCTCGCGGGAGACGAGAGCGGGAAGGGCGAGTTCGGTTCTCCCGTACTCAACCTTTCCGATATCAAGGTTGGGCAATCGAAGACCGGCGAAGTGACGCTCAAAGCCGGAGAATATGAGCTCGCCTGCCTTGTCGCCGAGAAGATCAATGGCAAGACGGTGAATCACTACGAGCAGGGCATGCACACGAAGTTCGTGGTGCAGTAGGGCACGAGACTGCCCGGGAGGAGAACACCATGGCTAATCGAAGCAGATGCTGGCAGAAGGCCATTTATGACGAGACAGGTGCGGCGCTCCCGGGATACGCGATTGCCGCGTTTGCGGTCCTCGGGATCGCTGTGGCCGGTCTCGCGCTGGCGCTCGGCATCGCCCTTGCACGCGACAGCGACGACTCTGTGACCATGCGCCCAGGGATGAACGGCTACGCCGGGATGATGGGTGCGCTGGCCATGATGGACACCGACACCATGCTTCAGCGCATGCGCGAGGTGCTAGGCGACGACGGCTACCAGGCGATGCTCGATCACATGCAGGCACATCGGAACGGCACTGCAAGCGAAGCGGTTCCCGGCGTCGATGGGATGATGCACCGCCTTATGGACGGAATGATGAGCATGATGCCGCCGGATGCCAACGGCCACATGTTCCCGAACCAGCAGATGCCCATGCAGGGCATGCCCAGGATGACGCCCGGGTCAGGGCGCTAGGGAGCGAGAGGAGAGTTCCGTGATGTGGGACGGTCACGACGGCATGGGATGGTGGATGGTGTGGGGAGGGTTCCTCTGGATCGTGCTCATTGGCGCGGGGGTGTTCTTCGCAGCCTGGCTTGCCCAGAACAACGGCCGGGAGCGGCCGGGCAGCCCGAACGAAACGCCACTCGATATCGTTCGCCGGCGGTACGCCTCGGGCGAAATCAGCCGCGAACAGTTCGAGCAAATCCGGCGGGACCTGGGGCACTGAGCCAGAGGTGGACCAATGCAAGCCTGGGCGCGCTCAGCAGTCGCAGACGCGGCAACGGCCTTCCGCGCAGGTTCCACAAGCCTTTTCCAGCTGCCGCTTCAGCGATGCGCGGGCGCGGTGGTGGCGGACCTTGAGGTTGTTGAGCGTCACCCCGAGGCGCTCGGCGACGCGAACGCCGGGCTCCTCGGCGAGGTCAAGGGCGCGAATTATCTCCGCGTACTCAGGCTTGAGAGCCGGCAACAATGCAGCAAAGCAGCCACAGAGAGCCTTCACGTCGGTTTCCGACGGTTCAACCATGTCTGGCACGTCGGACACGAACTCGACGTGCTTCCCCGACACCGCACGGCCACGGTGCTCGTCGATGATCGCATTGCGAAGTATGCGATAGAACCACGGGACGAGGCGCTCCTCGTCCCGAAGCGCCGGAGCGGACTTCAAGGCGCGGACGAGACTGTCATGGACGATGTCTTCCGCACGCGCTTCGTCACGCACCCGTCGACGCACGAAATCGACAAACTGCTGGCGGCTCGCCAGCAGCGGCTGCAGCGGTTCATCAAGGACGTCGGCTCCCGAAATCACCCGGTCAGCATACCTGCCAATAACTGTTCTGGAATCGTCCGGTCGGCCGGAGCGATGCCAGGTGTAACCGAAACGGCCGCTGCTCGTCTGCTCCTGTGAATGAAGGGCCGCGATACGGCCCCGGAGGTCAGCAATGCCAACGAACGAACACCAACTGCACAACGGACACGGACCGCACCCGGCAGCCCAGCCTGACGCTGCCAGGGCCCATACCGGTCACGGCACCGGTCTGCCACCCGGAGCCCGCCGCGGTGCCCAAGCCCTCGCGGCTGCGAGCCATGACGGACACGACCACGCGGCGATGATGGCCGACCCTCGCATGGCCGCGGCCATGGAGCGGGACATGCGGAACCGATTCCTCGTGTCGCTCCTGCTGACTATCCCCGTGATCCTCTACTCCGAACTCGGCGAGCGCGTCTTCGGCGAAACGCCACCTGCGCCGTTCGGCCTCTCCATGGAATGGATGGGGTTGGTGCTGGCGACACCCGTCGTTCTCTACGGCGGCTGGGTGTTCATCGCCGGGACCTACCAGGCGCTGCGCAGCCGCAGGCTCGACATGTCGGTGCTCATCACGACGGGCGTCGCAGCTGCCTACCTTTACTCGGTCGGTGTGACGTTCTCCGGCGGTGGGGAGGTCTTCTTCGAAGCGGCGGCCATGCTGATCACCTTCGTGCTCTTCGGCCACTGGATGGAGATG
The DNA here is from genome assembly GCA_050248655.1 of Dehalococcoidia bacterium. Lineage (GTDB taxonomy): Bacteria > Chloroflexota > Dehalococcoidia > Tepidiformales > Tepidiformaceae > JAGQHB01. The sequence goes on along the minus strand of JBFWRY010000006.1, from coordinate 7,849 downwards.
CGCAGCCGTCGCGGCACAACCGATGCCCTCCGGGCCCTGCTCACCCTTGTCCCTGAACGTGCCATCGTGATCCGGGACGGTCTCGAGATCGAAGTAGACACGGCCGAGGTTGTCCCCGGGGACCGCGTGCGCGTCCGCCCTGGCCAGCGGGTCCCGGTCGACGGCGTCGTTCTTGAAGGACGCAGCGCCATCGACGAATCGCTCGTCACGGGCGAATCGCTCCCCGTCGAGCGGGCTGTTGGGGACGAGGTCGTGGCGGGCTCCGTCAATGGCGACGGACTGCTCCTGGTCGAAGCGGCCGGCACGGGCAGTGAGACGGTGCTCGGCCGGATCATCACCCTTGTCCAGAATGCGCAGGCCTCCAAGGCCCCGGCTCAGCGCATTGCCGACCGTGCGGCCGCGATCCTGGTGGTCGTCGCCGTGGGTTCCGGCCTGGTGACGTTCGGCGCATGGATGCTGTTCGACGGAGAAGTGACGACGGCGCTGCGCTTCGCCATCGCGGCGGTCGTCATTGCCTGCCCGGACGCGCTCGGGCTGGCGACGCGCTCGGGCTGGCGACGCCCACGGCCGTGGCGGTCGCGACGGGCCTTGGTGCCCAGCACAAAGTCCTCATCAAGGACGCAGCCACGCTTGAGCGGGTCTCCGCGGTCAATGCGATCGTCCTGGACAAGACCGGGACAATCACAGAAGGCAAGCCCCGTGTGGTCGAGCTTGTTACGGCCGAGGGGATCAGCGAGAAGGACCTGATCCGGCTCGCGGGCGCACTGGAACAGTCCTCGACCCACCCCCTGGCCCAGGCAGTGGTCGCGGCGACGCACGGGTACGGCATCCACAGCCTTCCCGAGGCGGTGGATGCTGAAAACGTCCCCGGGTACGGGACGAAAGGACTGGCCGACGGCCGCCGCGTCCTCGTCGGCAACCTCGATCTGCTCCGGCGTGAAGGGGTGGACACAGATCTCATCGAGGGGGAGGCGACACGGGTAGCATCTGCTGGCCGATCCGTGGTGGCAGTGGCGGTCGACGGAGCCGCCGCCGGGGTCATTGCTCTCGCGGACGTGGTCCGGTCCTCGGCGGCGGCCACCGTCCGAGCCTTCCGCGACCAGGGCATTGAGGTCTCGCTCCTCACGGGCGACAACGAGGGCACGGGCCGGGCGGTCGCCGCTGCGGTCGGCATCGATCGGGTCTTCGCCAACGTGAAGCCGGCTGACAAGGCGAACTATGTGCGGCAGCTCCAGGCCGAGGGCAAGGTCGTGGCGATGGTCGGCGACGGGGTCAATGACGCACCCGCCCTTGCCGCCGCGGACGTCGGCATCGCCATCGGCGCGGGCACGGATGTTGCCATCGAAACGGCCGCAGTGGTTCTCATGCGAAGTGACCCGGTCGATGTCCTCAAAGCGATCGACCTGAGTAAGGCGACGATGCGGAAGATGAAGCAGAACCTCTTCTGGGCGTCCATCTACAACGTCTCGGCGATCCCGCTGGCGGCCGGCGTCCTCGTCTCCAGCACCGGCTTCCAGATCCGCCCCGAGATCGCGGCGCTGCTAATGTCGGTCTCGTCGATCATCGTCGCCACGAACGCTGTCCTCCTCCGCCGCCAGGGACGCCACATGGCTGAGATTGAGCGCTCCGTCGGCACGACGCTGGCTGCGGCGCCGGCTCTCTCACCCGGTAGCTAACGAGGGCGCTCAGGGAGGCTGGCTTCGATAAGGGCACGAAGCTCAGCCTCCCCCACAGGGCCCAGCACGCGCCCGGCTTCGTCGCCCTCGGTGTCAAAGACGACGGTCGTCGGGTGGCCCCGCATTCGCAGCGCCCGGAGAGCGGCAGCCGTTGCAGACTCACCTGCGTTGAGTCTGACTACTTGTACTTCTTCGTACTCGGCCTCCAGCCCATCAACGATGGGCCGCATTTGCGCTCAAGGCGGTCAGCCATCGGTGTACACGAACACGAGCAGCCCACGGCCTGGTTCGAGAGGCACTAGCTTCGCAATCTCGGCTACGGGGTCATTTGACGCGCCACGGCAGGCTGCCAACGTCAGCATCAGCATCACGAGTGCGACACCGACGTTGGCAGCGGTGAACCTTGTCCGCAGGGGCATCGTGGAGCTGTCCATGAGTCCTACCCTAGCGCAGGACTCCATTGACGACACATCGTCGCCGGGACTGTACTCGCCACGATCGTGACATCGTGTGTGGCCTCTCCGTTGACCGCACCCGTGAATTCCCGACGTCGGCCGCAGGCACGCAGCGACGCTCACCCCGTGGCAAAATGCCCAGCATGCTTAGGCCGGGACGGCTAGCAAAATGGTCGCAGATTCGAAGATGCCGGACGACATCGCGGTCCTGCGCCGCGAAATGAACCTGGGCCGAATGGCGATCCGGGAGGCGATCGACCTCACTTCCTCCATCTAGGAACGCCAGCTTCGTTCCAGACCAGGGGAGACGGAAGTCTGGTCCCCGAGGGAGACAGCTGAGCACACGTTGTCCACCGAGGTCTGGTTCTCGAGCCTCGTCGGTGCGGCAGTCGGAGTAGTGGCTCCTACGTCGAGTGGGATAGAACTGCCAACAGCGGCACACGCATTGGTCCTGCTCGACGACGTCGCGACGGCGGTGGATGTGGTGTTCTCCAGCATCGACGAGCGTCATCTCGAACGCGCCACGTCGGTCGACCGAACCGTCGCGAGCGTGATGCGATGGTCAGCCTGGCACTTGCGAGACCACGCGAAACAGATGCTGGGAGTCCAGTAGTTGGTAACCAACCTGCACTGATGCAGGCGAACGCTGTCTTGCACCGTGGAACACACACCGGCCCCAATCGGCTTCGACATTTGGCTAGCTGGCAGGCTTGTCTGACGCCCCGGATTCCAGGTGGTCGAGCGCCATGTTGACGAGCGAGACGACGAACTCGGGATATTGAAGTGGAAGGAAATGACCGCTTCCCGGCACGACGAACTCATCGCAGTTGCGGATGGAGCCCGCGACCGAGGGCGCACAGGTCGTCCGCATGCCGAGACTCCCAGTTGCCCGAATCAGCCACGTCGGGCACGCGAGCTCCGGCAGATAGTCCATTGCACGCGACCCGCCGGTCAGTTCGAAGATGGACGCCTCAACGAACGGTGGACAGCTGAGTACCCATTCACCCTCTTTGGGGAGAAATGCCGTCTCAAGCCAGCTCTCACGGACAGGCTCGGCCCAGAGCGAATAAGGGGGCCGACCACGCAGGTAGGCCTTCGCTTCCTCCTGTGTCGGCCAGACCGCTCGCCTTTGACGCGTGCGCTCGACCAGGGGAGAAGTCGGCGTCACAGCTTCGAGAGTCGTTTCGGTACGGGGACGTTCCATCAGCACGGGCTCCGCCAGAACGAGCGCCGAGACTGGGGCGCCGAGACGGCCCGCCACTTCCACGGCCGTCGCTCCTCCCACCGAGTGCCCGACGAGGACGACATCTTTCCATCCCTGGCCCGAAATCAGCCCACCAACATCGTCTGCAAGCTGGGCCCAAACGTAGGGCCGATCGAGCGCGGTCGAGCCCCCATGCCCCCTCAGGTCCACCAGGATGGGCCGGCATCGCTCCGCTAGTTCGGAAGCCATCGGGCGCCAGCAACCCCTGGAGAACCCGGTCGCGTGCAGGAAGAGCACCGGCCGCCCGGAGCCTCCCCAGTCGTCGAAACAAAGGTCTACGTCACCGACCCGCGCACTGAGCGTCTTCATCGCGCACTGCCCCTAAATCCGAAATCTCCAGCGGCCTGCAGGCCCATGGTTAACCCTTCGCCAGGCTCCCCGAAGTTCCATCGAAGCCTAACGCTTGTTAGGCTTCCGGCAACCCCGGCTACGCTCTTTAGGCAGGGGCAAATCTCGCCAATTCGGGACGTAGATGAACAAACCAGGGAAACCGCCCGGCGACACCCGAGCGCAGCTCGTCGCCGCGTTCGAGCAGCTGCTGGAGGAGCGACCGATCTCCGCTATCTCGATTCGCGACATTACGTCCGCGGCACACGTATCGAATCCGACGCTGTACTACCACTTCGGAAAGAAGGAGGATCTCTACCGGACCCTTCTCGAAGAGCGCCTTACCGAGTTACGCGATGCCGTCCGCCAGGTCGCGGCGAACGGTGGTGACGACGCGGGTCGGCGGCTGATAGACCTGGCGAACGCGTTCATGGACGGCGTCTTCCGCCTGCCCGCCCCCAACGCCATTTTGCGCGAGCTCGTCGGTCAGGGCGGCTTAGGGGTCCAGCGGGCTGTGTTCCGCGCCGAACGGGACGTCCGATCGTATTTCGAAGATGCACTCCGTTTCGGTATCGGGAAAGGCGACTTCCGGGCCGAACTCGACGTCCGGATTACGGCCATCAGCATCGTTGGACTCCTCAGCCTTTTCGCCGTCCGGCGGCTCGCCGAAGCCGACGACCCGGACGACGCTGGCGTTCGTCTTCTCCGGGACGTCGTTATTCCAGGAATGAGCAGACGAGCCGTCTCCCCCTGATAACAGACGGGGGCGGGCTCATTCCTCGCAGGTGATTGAAAGCCGGCTAAAACCTCTCAGCAAGCTGCTCGGAACGCGGGCACTCGCTGTGGGCCCAGGGCCAAGTCGCCTGTAGCGGCGGAGCAGTTCTTCAATCGCGATTCTGGCTTCGGCGCGCGCCAGCGGAGCTCCAAGGCAGTAATGGATGCCAAAGCCGAAGGCGACGTGGCGATTGAGCTGGCGATCGAGCCGGAATGTGTCGGGGTCCGCGAACATCCGCGGATCGCGATTCGCAGCCGCGTAGCCCATCAATACCTGGGAGTCCTCCGGAATTGAGACGCCATGCATCTCCACCGGACGGGTTGTGCGCCGCCAGAGTGCCTGTACCGGGCTGTCGTAGCGGAGAGTCTCCTCGACCGCAGCGGGAATCTGGGAGGGGTCGTCCCGGAGTTGCTGCTGAAGCGTCGGGTCGGAGACGAGCACAGCCAGCATGTTCCCGAGCAGATTGGTAGTGGTTTCGTTCCCGGCGACGAGCAGCAGCAGGCAAAAGCCGAGAAGCTCCCGTTCGTTCAGTTTCTCGCCATCAATCTCGGCATGAACGACGGAGCTGATGAGGTCGTTTCGGGGTTCGGTCGAACGCGACGCAATGACGTCGCTGAAGTAGGCGAACATCTCCTTGATGCTGTCACGCGCAGTGTCCGCGACCCCGAAGTCGGTGACGCCGACCACCGCGTCGGACCAGACCTTGAACTGTGCATGGTCGGATTCGGGTATTCCCAACAGCCGCGCAATGACCATTACCGGAAGTGGGTAGGTCAGCGACTCGACGATGTCAGTGTCGTCCTCGATACCTGCTAAGAGTTCACCAACGACCTGGCGCATCCACGGCTCGATTCGGCCGATCATTCTCGGCGTAAAGGCTGAGTTCACCAGAGCACGCAGGCGTGTGTGCCGCGGGGGGTCTGACGTGATCATGGTGGCCATGATTGCCCCCGAGTCGCTCAACCCGGGCGCAATCCCTCGAGCCGAGGAAAATGTGGCGTGGTCCTTTAGTGCCCCATAGACGTCGTCAAATCGCGTAAGCACGTAGGTTCCAAACTGCGGCTCAACATAGACAGGGGCGGATTCGCGCAACTGTGCGTAGAGCGGATAAGGGTCTTGCTGTGTCTCAGCCGTGAAGATCGGCGTGCCAGGTTCGACGGTCGTCATGATGGGCTCTCCCTCTGAAAGTAAGGGACCTAGTCTAACGAACGTTAGATACGTCGACTAGCCGTGGCCACCTCCAAGCGCCGAAACTGTGCAGTCGAAGGCGCACTCGGGCGCGCACGCCGAGCTACGCACTCGGCATCCCGCACCATCAGGTCATCGTGTTGAGGGTCGTATGCTCCGGATACTGATCTTTCGAAGTGCAACGGAGGGCCAGATTGGATTGGATAACGCCAGCTATCGCCGTTGGCAACCTGGAGGACGCGATGAGCATCGCCGGCCCGTCGCCGGTCGTTGATTCGGTCCTGTGCCTCTCGGGATTTCCGGTTCTGTCGTATGTCCCGAACCTCCGGTGGTGCGGGATCCGGTTAATCGATGGGCCGGGAAACGAGCCGGACCGCTTCCTGAAAGCCCTTGAGTTCCTCCACGAGGAAGTCGAGGCGCGTCGGAAGGTGCTCGTCCACTGCATGGAGGGCAAGAGCCGGTCTGTCCTGACTGTGGCGCTGTACATCGCGGCGACTGACGGGTGGGCATTGGAAGAGGCGATTGCCCTCGTGGCGTCCCGTCGGACCGTCGCAGCCGTCGACCCGGGTCTGGTGGCGAACTTGCCTGCTGGCTGGCCACAGACGGCGGCGGCGGCGCTCCGCCGCCAGCGCTAAGACACCACTCAATCGGCTATTTTCACGGGACCCACGCTTGGCCGCGTAGACTCGCGTGTCGCCGACGCAGAGCGTTCGCACGATTCGTCATAGTGTTGAAGGTTTTCCTGCTGTCGTCGGGACAACGCCGCGCCCATCGCAGCGCTCGCAATAGTCCGGCACCAGGCGGCCGTCGCGAGCGATCAGTGGTGGTCTTCCGAGGCACTTCGGGCAGAGCTGGCGTCCTGGCCCGGGACCACGCTTGTTGAGGTGTCCGTTGTCGCCCATGTCGGCCAGTCTCATGCCGGCTACGAGGAAGGCCGAGACCCTCGTGTCACCCTGGTTCAGGACTCGCAGCCGATGCCGTCGTTGTCGCCGTCGAAGCGATGCGGGTCACTGCCGATGACGGGAAAGCGCCGGTAGGGGATGTCGGGACAGTCCAGGTCCGGCGGCGGTGGCGGGATGCAGACCGTCGGGTAGGACGGATGGCAGTTCCGCTGGGTCTGCGCGAGCGCGGTGTAGCCTCACCAGGCACAGGGCCGGGAGGCCGTTTGATATGAGCAATACGAAAACCGCCCTCGTCCTCGGTGGCGGTGGCAGCCTTGGCGCCATCGAAGTTGGGTTCATCAAGCGGCTCCGGGAACTGGGCTGCGAGTTCGACCTGCTCGTCGGCACAAGCGTTGGCGCCCTCAACGCCTCCCACGTAGCGTTCCACGAGCAAGACTCACATGACTGTCTCAGTGAGGTCTGGCAGGGTCTGGCGGGACAGCGACTGTATTCACGGAACCCGCTGCAGCTCCTGGCGAGTCTGCGCCGGTCTCGGCTCGGCCTCTACGACGCGGGGTTTCTCCGCCGGTTGATCCGGGCCCATCTCGCCGACGACCGCATCGAGAACGCTCGTGTGCCGCTCCGTATCACGGCCACGGACATCTGCTCGGGCGAGCGGCGCGTCTTCGCATCCGGTTCGCTCACCCAGGCTGTCATGGCATCCACCGCCGTCCCGGGCCTCTTCCCGCCCGTCACCATCGACGGGCGCATGTACGTCGACGGCGGCGTGACCAGCGGCGGGGACATCGCCGCCGCGGTCGCGGAGGGCGCAACGACGGTCGTGTTCATCGACCTGCGGCCGATGTTCAGGGACCAGTGCCCTCGCACTGTTCTTGAAGTCATCACCAGGTCGTTCGAGCTGCTCGCCGAGGACCGTGCCGCCTGTGCTGCCGAACATCGCGACTACCCGGCTGAGGTCGTTCACATTCAGCCCGGTCTGACGAGTCCGCGCGGGGATTTCTCCGATGCACCACGGCTCCTTGAGGAGTCCTACCGCATGGCCTGCCTGATCCTCGACCGCTGTCGTGTCGGCGGACGCTTCAAGGCCGGCCACTACCATGGCGCCGCGGCATAGGGATCGCTCCGACGTGGACTGCAGGAAGGGGCGATGCCGTGCAGCCATCGCCCCTTCTTGCAGTTGATGCGTGCCGAACTCAGGCCGGGCGCGCAACCACCGGGACGGGGCAGTTGACCATGAAGAGCGTGCCCTTTGTATCGGGAGT
>JBFWRY010000005.1:0-194222 GCA_050248655.1 Dehalococcoidia bacterium | reverse complement strand
GCTGCGTCAGGCTTTCGCCCATTGCGCAAGATTCTTAGCTGCTGCCTCCCGTAGGAGTCGGGGCCGTATCTCAGTCCCCGTGTGGCTGACCATCCTCTCAGACCAGCTACCGATCGTCGCCTTGGTGGGCCGTTACCTCACCAACTAGCTAATCGGCCGCGGGCCCCTCCTACAGCGCATTGCTGCTTTTACTTCTCGGATTCTCACCGAGAGTAATATGCGGTATTAGCCCGTCTTTCGACGGGTTATTCCCCACTGCAGGGCAGGTTACCCACGTGTTACTCACCCGTCCGCCACTGACCCGAAGGTCCGTGCGACTTGCATGCCTAATACACGCCGCCAGCGTTTGTCCTGAGCCAGGATCAAACTCTCCGAAAAAGAAACTCCACCGACACGAATGCCGGATGATTTCCCATTAACGGGTTTCCGAACGTTCTCTTCCGTCCGCTATCCAGTTGTTAAAGTGCGCCGGGCTTTTTCGGGCCCGAACGAGAAGACTAGCGCTGGCCGAAACCTTTGTCAATCCCCCAACTCCGTCGCCGGGAGGATTTGCTTCTCGACGCCTTGCCTTTCGGCAGGGCGTACCGGGTACCGTAGCGCAGCTTCGCCGGACTGTCACGTCCGCGAACGTCAAGATTCCGTCGCGCGGGAGCGGGCACGGAACCGGGCGTGTTGATCCTTTCGGGTCGTTTCGTCGGCGGTGCGGTAACCGGAGAGGAAGGCGCGCCGGAAGCTGCCGAACTCCCCGGATTCGATCGCGACGCGCATTTGTTCGCAGAGTCGGGCGAGGGACCGGAGGTTATGGATGGTCGCGAGGCGGTATCCAAGAAGCTCGTCGTTGCGGAAGAGGTGGTGGAGGTAGGCAGCGCTGAAGCGGTCGCAGCACAGGCAGTCGCACCCGGGATCGGGAGGGTTGGGGTCATCCGCAAAGCGGGCGTTGGCGATGTTGATGCGGCCGGTGCGCGTGAAGAGGGCGCCGTTGCGTCCGAGCCGCGTGGGCAGGACGCAATCGAACATGTCGATGCCGCGGGCGACGCCGTTGACGAGGTCTTCGGGACTGCCGACACCCATGAGGTAGCGGGGCTTCTGAGCGGGGAGCTCCGGGGTGACCACATCGAGCATGGCGTGCATGTCGTCCTTGGACTCGCCGACAGAAAGTCCGCCGATGGCGTACCCGGGGGCGTCGCGGGCGACGAGTTCGCGGGCGTGCCAGCGGCGAAGTCCGGGATCGATGCCGCCCTGGACTATTGCGAAGACGGCGGGGCCATCGGCGGCGGCGGTTTGTGAGCGGTCGAACCATCGGAGGGTGCGTTCTGCGGCGTCGCGCGCGGGGCTGGCGGCGGTGCTTCCAGGGACGACGTGGTCGAGCGGCATGGCGATATCGACGCCAAGCTGGCGCTGGACTTCGATCGCGAGTTCTGGCGTGTAGCTGTGCTCTGATCCGTCGATGTGCGAGCGAAAGACGACACCTTCGTCGGTAAGTTTGCGCAGGTTTGCGAGGCTGAATACCTGGAATCCGCCGCTATCTGAGAGGATCGGTCCGGGCCAATCCATGAACCGATGGACTCCACCGAGCGACGCGATGCGGTCTGCGCCGGGCCGGAGATAGAGGTGATAGGCGTTGACGAGGAGGATGCCGGCGCCAGTGGCGCGGACCTCTTCGGGGAGGAGCGACTTAACCGTCGCGAGAGTGCCGACGGGCATAAAGGCCGGGGTAAGCACGTCGCCCCGTGCTGTTGAGAGCACGCCCGCACGGGCCGCCGTTGGGCCTTCGTCCACGGCCGTCGTCCGGAACTCGATGGTCACGCCGGGGGAAGGACTCGCTCCGCAGCCCTGCGGACAAGGTCAGGCGGAATGTCGTCGCGGATGACGGCGTGGCCGATACGGTCCAGGAGCACCCAACGGATGGCGCCGCCGCGGACCTTCTTGTCGCCGGAAGCGGCTGCGAGTACGGCATCGACGTCCAGGCCGGGAGCGGACTCAGGGAGCCCGCAGGCCTGGATCAGGCGCTGCTGGCGGTCGAAGTCCGCGGGCGAAAGCAGCCCCATCTCGACCGAGATGTTGCCGGCGGCGCGCATGCCTATGGCGACCGCTTCGCCGTGGAGGTAGGCGGAGTAGCCGCTCACGGATTCGATGGCGTGGCCAAGGGTGTGGCCGTAGTTGAGGAGGGTGCGCTGGCCGGCTTCGCGTTCGTCACCAGAGACCACGGCTGCCTTGATCGCCGCACTCCAGCCGATCAGGCGAGCGGAACGCATGGCGCCGGGGTCTCCCGCGACCTCTTCGAGTTCGGTGGTGAGCTGTTCGTCCAGGATGAAGCCGTGCTTGATGACCTCCGCCCAGCCGGCGCGGAGCTCACGCTCGGGAAGGGAGTGGAGAACGGATGGATCGATTACGACAGCTCGTGGCTGGGCGAATGCGCCCACCATGTTTTTGCCGAGCGGATGATCGACGCCAGTCTTCCCACCGATCGATGCATCGACCATGCCGAGAAGAGTTGTGGGGACGTGGACGAAGGGCACGCCACGAAGAACGGTCGCGGCAGCGAAGCCCCCCATATCGGTGACGACGCCACCACCAACACAAACAAGAAAATCGGACCGCTCAATACGCTCCTGGAGCATCCAGTCGTAGACCGTCTGAAGCGTGGCAAGTGTTTTATGTTGCTCACCGGCGGGTATGGAGTGTTGAAAGACGCCGAATCCGGCTGCCTCCAAGCTCGCCGCTACGGGAGATCCGTAGAGCGGCGCGACGTGCGGATCGGAGAGGAGGAAGGCTCGCCCCTTGAGGCTGGCACGCTGGCAGATAGATCCGAGGTCGCCGATGGCACCCTCTTGAACAATGACGTCATAGTTCGCGCCAATACCGGGTGTCTCCACGGAAGCGGCGACTGCGGAGCGGGCGGCTCGTTCGGCAAAGCGAGCACGGTCCGGGCGCCAATCCTGGGACTGGCTGCCACGCACGATGTCGACGATCCGGCCCGCGACCTGTTCGGGACGGTAATAGTCGACGGCGACGGAGTGGTCGCTCTGTTCGTAGAGGTGGAGCCGTTCGCGATGGAGCCGCTTGAGACGGTCAAGGACGCTGCCAAGGAGGAGGGGCCGGGCCTCGGTAGCCGGATCGCCCTGGAGACGGCCAGCGGCGGACTCTGGAGACACGTCGAGCCACACGACGAGGCCGGAGGCCAGCGACTCGCGGGAGTCGCTGGTAGTGGGCGCACCGCCGCCGGTGGCGATGACGACGGAATCCCGGCCAGCGAGGCTGGCAAGGGCGGCGGATTCGAGACTGCGGAAGTGCGCTTCGTGTTCGAGGTTCGGGCCTATGATCTCGGGAATTGAGCGTCCCTCGCGCTCTTCAATGAGGCGGTCGCTATCGACGAACTGCCAGCCGAGCGAATCGGCGACGAGGCGACCGACGGTGGACTTGCCAGAGCCGGACAAACCGACAAGAAAAATGCGGTCGACGGCCACGGGTTACTGCTCCCGGAGTGAGCGCGGGCCAACGCCGGCGAGATAGGATTCGTAGTTGCGCCGCACTTCGTCGAGCGTGTCGCCGCCGAACTTTTCGAGCCAGGCGTGGGCGAGGACGACGGCGACCATCGCTTCGGCGACGACGCCGGCAGCGGGTACGACACAGACGTCGCTGCGTTCGTAGTGCGCGAGGACCTCTTCGCCCGTTTCGAGATCCACGGACGGCAGAGGGTGGGCGAGCGTAGGGATCGGTTTCACGGCGCAGCGGACGATGATGGGCTCGCCGGTGGACATGCCGCCTTCGATGCCGCCGTGGTGATTGGTGGCATGGCGCCACGGCTGACCTTCCCATTGGTCGATGGGGAGGATGACATCGTGGGACTGTGAGCCGCGTTGGGATGCGCCTTCGAATCCGGTGCCGAAGCCGACGCCCTTGAAGGCGTTGATGGAGCAGATTGCCTGGGCGATGCGGCCGTCGAGCTTGCGATCCCAGTGGACGTAGCTGCCGAGACCGATAGGGACGCCGGTGACCTGCACTTCGACTTCGCCGCCGACCGTGTCGCCATCGTGCTTTGCGGCATCGATGGCGGCGGTCATGCGCTCGCTTGCGTCCGGGTCGGCGCAGCGGACGGGGTCCTGTTCGAGCCTGTCCCAGTCGATGTTGGGACCGGGATTGGACCGGACGCCCGCGATGGAGAGCGTGTGGGAAAAGAACCGGACGCCGAACTGCGCGAGGAGTTGCTTGGCAACGCCGCCGGTGGCGACGCGAGCGGCCGTTTCACGTGCGCTTGCCCGCTCGAGGACATTGCGAACGTCGTCGAAGCCGTACTTCACGGCGCCGGGAAGGTCGGCATGGCCGGGCCGGAGGCGGGTGACACGTTCGATTTCTGCATCGACCGGCTCGATTGCCATCTTCTCCGTCCAGTTCACCCAGTCGCGGTTTGGAACCCACATGGCAATGGGGGAACCGAGCGTGCGCCCGTGGCGGACGCCGGCGGTGATCTCGGCGTGGTCCGATTCGATTTTCATCCGGCCGCCGCGGCCGTAGCCACCCTGGCGGCGGCCAAGGTCCCGGGCGACGTCTGCTTCTGATAGAGGCATGCCGGCGGGGAGGCCCTCGACGATGATCGTGAGGCCCTTGCCGTGGCTTTCGCCGGCAGTGAAGAAGCGGAAACCGGTCATTCAGTTATCTCCGAGGGTTCGGCCGGCATCGGCGGCTCGCCTTCGACCGGTGGGAGGTCGATCGGCGCTGCCTGGCCGGAGGCTGTGCGTATGTAGTGTGTCTGGAAGCGGCCGAGGATCTCGGGCGGCGTCATCGTTTCCCAGGGAAGCGCGTCGGCCTGGGGGCGGCCTGCGGTGGTCGTCAGGATTGGTCGCTGCACAGGCACCGAGCCCTCCGCGGTAAACGTGGAATAGATGTCGACCCGGACGGTATCGAGCCGGAGGTTGGGGACATCGTACAGCAACATGTCGACGATCCTGGCGGCGAGGGCCATCGCTTCTTCGAGGGCAGACGAGACCTGCACACGGCGCCCTTCTTCTGTCCGAAACTCGCCTTCGGCCGAGGCCGAGAGGGAGGCACTGTCCTCGGTGACGGCGACGATCTGGGCGCCCTGGACACCGGCCCAAAGTGCAGCGGGGAGACCGCGGGGCGGACGGGCGCGGCGCCAGTTCGTCATCGCTTCTTCGATAAGCGCGGCGACGATGCGAGGGTCACCCGTTTCGACGCGGCGCCGCCAGCTGCGCTGCTGAAACATCTCCGTTGCCACCGCCCATCCGGTGACGAGAAAGAGGGCAAGGACGATGACGGAGCCAACGACGATCATTCGGGCGCTCCCTTGGCGACGGAGGCGATCGAGGCTCGGCGCTGTAGCTCCGCGCGGGCGGCAGTGGTCATGGCCTCGGCGGGGGCGGTGACACCGGTCCAGAGTTCGAAGGCGAGCGCACCCTGGTAGATAAGCATCGGCAAGCCGCCAAGCGTACGGAGCCCCCGCGCCTGGGCAGCGCGAAGGAAGGGCGTGATTTCGGGGACATAGACGATGTCTACGGCCAGAACGCTGGGGCCGAGCCGGTCGACATCCACGGGAAGCGCGGATGGGGCTGGCCCGCCGTGCATGCCGATGGAGGTGCAGTTGACTACGCAATCGAACCTTGCAAGAGAGTCGCCTGGCCGGAAGTAAGCTGCTGCACCGGCGGCCGCCTGCACATCCGAGACGAGCCGGTGGGCACGTTCCGCTGAGCGGTTCGCGATACCGACGAGATGTGCGCGCGCGTCAGCGAGGGCAAAAGCGATGCCGCGGGCGGCGCCACCCGCGCCAAGGAGGAGGATCGAGCGGCCGGACACATCGAATGCGGCTTCGTTGCGAAGCGCCGCAACGAAGCCGGGACCATCCGTGTTGAACCCAAAGAGGCGACCATCGCGGTTGACGATGGTGTTGACCGCCCCGACGCGGGCGCTCTGGCCGCCGAGTTCGTCGAGCATTGGGACGACGGCTTCTTTGTGGGGAATGGTGACGTTGGCGCCGAGAGTCTCCGGCGTGCGCAGGGAGTGCACGCGCTCCCGGAGGCCGACGAGGGGTGTATCCCAAAGCTCATAACGGGCGTCGAGGCCGGTCTCACGGAAGGCAGCTTCCTGAAATATCGGTGACAGCGAATGGGCGACAGGATGCCCGATGATGCCAACGCGTTTCATGGTTGGCCCACGGAATCGACGTTGCGAAGATGCTCTGCAAGTGAGACAGCGAAGACGTGGGAGCCGTCGGCTTTCTTCGCGTCGGCGACAAAGTAGTAGAAATCGGTCTCTGCAGGCTGGACGACTGCCGCAAGCGAAGCGAGCCCTGGATTCGTGATGGGGCCTGGCGGGATGCCGGCGTACTTCCGGGTGTTGTAGGGCGAATCGAGCTCGAGGTCTTCGAGCGTGAGTTCTCGCTTCCACCATCCGTAGGCGTTGACGCTGAGGGGGTCGAGGAGCGTGACGGCAAACTGGACTGTCGGGTCCGCGCCAAGCAGATCGCCTTCGGCGATGCGGTTGTAGAAGACGCCAGCGATGAGCGGCCGTTCTTCGGGAATGACTGCTTCGCGCTCGACGATTGAAGCCAGGGTGACGGCTTCGTGGAGTGTGATGCCCCGCGCGTCCAGTCCGGCACGAAGCGTGGCGTCGAAACGGGTCGCGAAGTTGGTGAGCATTATTTCGACCAGCTCTGTCGCGGTGGCGCCAACCGGGAGGATGTAGGTATCGGGGAAGAGGTAGCCCTGGAGGCCGGCGCCGGGCGGGAGGGGCCCGAGTTCGTCCGGAAGCGTTGCCGCGGCCACCGCAGCGAGAAACGCTTCGCCGCTCGTGAGCCCGGACTCATCGACGATTTCAGCCATCTCTTCGATCCGGATACCCTCCGGAAACGTGAGCTGAATCGACGGGCCGGCTTCCTTCACTGTGAGCGCATCGACAGCCTGACGAGCGGTGAGGCCCCGGCTCAGGAGATGGTCACCGGCGGCAAGCCTGCCCGCTACGCCCATGAGTTCGACGAGCACGGCGAACTGGCGGCCGGACGAAATAACGCCAAGTTCTTGCAGGTCGGCGCCAACGGAGGCGGCAGACCGGGCCTCTTCGACCTTGTAGACGACGTTGCTGCCGGGGGTGGGGATTGAGCCCGCTGGGACAGCGCGGCCCTCTATCTGGCCAGGGGTAAGCGCGACGAAGTAGGCGGCGACAAGCACGCCAATAGCGCCGATCGCGAAACTCGATGCTGCGAAGATGAGCCCAGGGCCGGAGAGATGCCGGAGGCTCACGGACAGGGCCCACGGCGGGTGGAATCGAGGACAGCCTGCAGAACGAGGGCAGCGGCGGCGGAGTCGAGGTCTCCTGACTCACGGCGTTTACGGCCGGGCGCGTAATTCACGGCCTCAGTCGTAGAAAGCCGCTCGTCCCAAATGATCAGCGGGACCGAGAGGCGTTCGCGGAGCAGGAGGATGAGCGCCCGGACACGGCGCGTCTGATCCGTGTCGTGGCCGGAGAGGCCGAGGGGCAGGCCAACGACGACGCCTTCGGCGCCTTCCGCGGCAACCCGGGCCTGGACGAGGTCGACCAGGTCGGCGGAGTCGCGAGCGTGGATGGCCGGGCGGGCGTGGGCGAAAAGGCCCAATTCGTCGCTCATCGCCACGCCCGAGCGCCGCTCGCCCAGGTCAAGGGCGAGGAGACGGCGAGACGGCGGCGGTTGCGGTTGCGGTGGGCGTTCTGTCGGCATCCTGGGTCTTTGGGGCTGGGCCGGTGTTCGCCGGCACGAATTCGACGTCGATTCGGAAGCCAAACCATGGCACCAGCGGCGCGAACGCCGGGTTCATGTCCAGCTCTACGTTCTCAATACCATACCGCTCTTCGAGGTGCGACCGCGCTCGGGCCCGGAGGCTCCCGTTGATTGACGAACGGACGCTCTCCGCGGAGACGCCATCAGCGAACGCGGCGGTGACATCGAATTCACTGACGAGGACGTCGTCATCGCTTGCGCCCGACTGGCGGGCGCCGGTTTCGACCGCACGCACGGAGCCTGGGATGAGGGGTCCGGGAGCATCGGCGCCGAGGCGGTCGCCCGCGAGGGCGATCAGGTCGCCGGCATCCACCGCACGGGCAGTGACCTCAAAGGAAACGAGGACAAGGACGATCGCGGCGGAGACGCCAACTGCAGGTTCGGGATCAGCAGCAGTCGCGGCAGCCGTTGCAGTTCGCAGGAAAACGCCGTACGAGGGATTGGCGTCACGCACGGCGTTGCGGATGAGGGCCGAGCCCGACATCGAATCGGCAAGCGCGAAGAGGCCGTCGACGTCGGCCTGTGATACGGCGGGGCGTTCTTCAGAGGATCCGCCAGCCGCGGGGGCGGCATTGGAGACGGCGATGTTGGCGAGGCCCTCGTTCTCCCACCGATCGAGTGCGCCTGCGGGAACGTTGCCAATCTCGCCGGGCTCAAGCGAACTCGCCTGCTGGACAACGCCTTTGCCTGCGGGCACGGTCGTTTCCTGGTCGACCTGGAAGCGAAGGCCGGACGGCCGGACGATCAGTATTTCGCCGAATGGAATGAGAACATCCGTGGCGCCGGTGTTGGACATGGTGATGAGGGCAGTGGCTCGTGTCGTTGGGACGAGGGCCTTTCCAGTCGTTGGCGCTGCAAGCGTCAGCTGCCAGGTGGTGGAAACCTCGCGGGTGCGAAGACGGCCCGCCGGGATATCGGGCGCTTCGCGGTCCTGTGACGCGTCGATGAGAACGCGGGCGGTGCGTTCGACAGACGGAGGGGTCAGCCGGACGGTCGCACTGGGCCCAAGGGAGAGCGCGAGTCCAATGATGATGAGGAACGCGGCGGCGAGGAGCGCAAACTGCAGGTAGCGGCCGGCGCTGGGAAGGGCGAGGTTGAGCCCGGGCAGGCGGATGAGGCGACGTCCCGGGGCATCCCAGCGGATGTGTTCGGGCCGCCGCGCGACGGGTAAGCCGACCTGGCGGGCCCGGTTGGCGAGGGAGCGGGAGCGCGTGGCGATGGCGAGGACGCGGCCGGTGTCTTCGGCGTGGCGCTGCAGCCGCCGGATACCGAGCTGCGTTGAGAGCTGGCGATTACCGTCCGGGGCGTGGACGACGACCGCATAGGTTGGCGCGGCATCAAGTCTCCCGCAGACGCCCGCCACGTCATCGCGGCGGTCAACAAGGACGACGCTCGCGAGGCCGTCGGACACAGGCAGGGCGCCCGGCGGGTCCGAGGAAGCCTCGCGAGAGTTGCTCACGGCCCCAGTCCCTCGGCGCCGAGGGCGGTAGCGACGAGCCTTCGGCCCTCGGCCAGGGCGGCATCGAGTCGAGAGGCGTCTTTCGCGCCGGCCTGGGCAAGCGCCGGGCTCCCGCCGCCACCGCCTCCGGCGACCTTTGCGACTTCGCGGACGATGTTCCCGGCGTGGATACCGCGATCGACGAGGTCGGGAGTGGCAGCAGCAAGAAACGCAGGACGCCCATCGATAACAGCGGCGAGTACAAGCGCCGAAGAGCCGAGGCGTTGGCGAACGCGGTCGGCGACTTCGCGGAGGGAATCGGCAGAGGCCACGTCTACACGGGCTATGGCAACAGCCGTCCCAGCGACACGAGCCGCTCCCTCGACAAGGCCATCGGCGACGGCCGCGACCTGGACGCGGGCAAGCTGCTCGGCCTGATGGCGGAGGCGTTCGATCTCCGACTGGAGCCCTTCGATCCGATCTTCGAGGTCAGCGGGAGCCGTAGACAGGCGATCGGCGAGGCGGAGGAGACGGTCCTGCTGGTCGAGCAGGTACTCCTCGGCGGGAGCGCCGGTGAGCGCTTCGACACGGCGGGTGCCTGCGGCGACGGAGGACTCACGAAGGACGTGCAAGAAGCCGATTTCACCGGTGCGGTGGACGTGGGTACCGCCGCAGAGCTCGGCGCTGAAGAGGTCGCTGTCTTCGCGGATCTCGACGACACGGACTTCGCTGCCGTACTTGTCGCCGAAGAAGGCGAGCGCACCGCCCTCGATAGCGTTGCGATAGGAAGTGAGCCGCGAGTCAACCTCCAGATCTCGGCGGACCTTGTCGTTGACGAGCTGCTGGGCTTCGCGGAGAGCCTCGCGCGGCACCTGTTCGAGATGGGTGAAATCGAAGCGGAGGCGGTCCGGCGCAACAAGAGAGCCCTGCTGGCGAACATGGGCGCCGAGGACGGACCGCAGCGCGGCATGGAGCAGGTGTGTGCCTGTGTGATTGCGAGCGGAGGCGACGCGGAAGGCGGGGTCGACGATGGCGGCGGCGGCCTGTGCGACGCGGACTTCACCTTCCACAACGCGGCCGCGATGGACGATCGCGCCGCCGGTGCCCTGCGTATCGTCCACCTGGAAGACGCCGGTGGCGGTGCGGATGTGGCCGTGGTCGCCGACCTGGCCACCGCCCTCGGGATAGAACGGGGTCTGGTCGAGGATCACCTCGCAGTGCTGGCCCGGGGTCGCAATCCCGGCGAGATGGTCGCCGGCGAGAATTGCAACGACGTGGGCGTCACCTTCGATGTGCTGATAGCCGACGAATGCGCTGTGGTCTTCACCGATGCGGGCGATGAGGGGCGAGGGTTCGCCCTTGAGGAAGCGGCCGTGTTCGCGTGAACGGCGGCGCTGCTCGTCCATGGCGAAGTCGAACCCGACGTCATCGACCTGGATCTCGCGCATGGCGGCGACTTCGCGCGTGAGCTCGACGGGAAAGCCGAAGGTGTCATAGAGGACGAATGCATCGCGTCCGGGAAGGGCTTCGCCGGGAGCGAGAGCGTCCAGAAGAAGTTCCAGGCGGTGCATACCGGCTTCGAGGGTCCGGACGAAGCGCTCCTCCTCCGTCGTCAGGGCGCGTTCGACGAACGCGCGGCCTTCGGTCATGTGCGGATACGCACCTTCGAGCTTGTCGATGGCAGCGCCGGCGACCCGAGCGGTGAAGAGATCGCGGACGCCGGCACGGCGCGCAAGGTAGATCGCGCGGCGGAGGATGCGGCGGAGGATGTAGCCGCGGCCCTCATTGCTGGGGACGACGCCGTCAGAGACGAGCATGGCTGCAGCGCGGCAGTGCTCGGCCATGGCACGGACGGCGTAGCTGCGCGGGTCCTCAATCGGAACGGCGAAATAGTCGACGCCGACTACCCGGGCTGCTTCTTCGAGAATGGGCAGGAAGATGTCGGTTTCGTAGACCGAACGCTTGCCCTGGACGGCGCAGGCCACGCGCTCGAGGCCGCTGCCGGTGTCGATGTTCTGGGTCGGGAGCGGCGCACGGGAGCCGTCGGGGGCCTGGTAGAGCTCCATGAAGACGAGGTTCCAGATTTCGAGGAAGCGGTCGTCGTAGGCGACGTTAGTCGTGACCGGCCCGGCCTCGGGGGTCATGTCGAAGTAGATTTCGCTATCGGGTCCACATGGGCCGCTGGCGCCGGGGGTGCCGTTGGGGAAGCTGAACCAGTAATTCTTCTCTTCGTCGCAGCGATGGATGCGGTCTTCGGGGACGCCGATGGCCCGCCATGCTTCGTAGGCTTCTTCGTCGGTTAGGAAGATGGTGACGTGAAGGCGTTCCGGCGGGAGCTGGTAGACGCCGGTAAGTAAGTCCCATGCGAACTCGATAGCGCCCTTCTTGAAGTAGTCGCCAAAGCTAAAGTTGCCGAGCATTTCGAACATCGTGAGATGGCTATAGTCGCCAACCTCTTCGATGTCGGTGGTGCGAAAGCAGCGCTGGACGGTGGTGGCGCGCGGCGAGGGGCGGTCCTGTTCGCCCATGAAGACCGGTTTGAACTGTTGCATGCCGGCACTGGTAAAGAGCGAGGTGGGGTCTCCGATTGGCACCAGCGGCCACCCGGGTAACACCAAATGGCCGCGTTCTTCGAAGAAGCTGAGGAACGCAGCACGGATTTCGTCGGAAGTGAGGGGCTGACTCGTCATTGTCTTGAAACGGATGCTACGAAGCGGCGGGAGCGGCTGTCGAGCAAGGCAGGCAACGGGGTGCGGCGGAGTGCTCGCCGGAATGTGGTCCCGGCCATCTCTTGACAGCGTTTCGTGCGGGAAGTGAATATCGAGCCGAACGCCGTGCGCGTTCCTTATGCGTACTGCCAGCGAACCTCCCAGACGTGACTCTATGCCATGGCGCCGGGACCCCGGCCGATGAGCGAGGACCTGTGTGTCATCGTGCTCGCGGCGGGTAAAGGGACGCGGATGAGATCCGCGCTGCCGAAGGTGTTGCACACCGTGGCAGGGTTGCCGATGGCGGCCCACGTGCTTCGCGAAGCGCAGGAGCTGGGGCCGGGCAGGATCATCGTTGTGATCGGATTCGAAAGCGGAAAGGTCCGGGATGCACTTGGCGCGGCGGATGTCGTGTTCGTCGAACAGGCTGAGCAGCTGGGAACAGGGCACGCGGTTCAGTTGTGCGCGGAGGCGGCGAAGGGATTCGCGCAGGTGCTGGTGCTGAACGGGGATTCGCCGCTTGTGACCTCAGCGACCCTACGGCGACTTGCGAAAGAGCGCGGCGCATCGCCGATGAGCATGCTGACGTGCCGGGTGCCAGATGCGGGGGCGTTCGGGAGAGTGCGACGGGACGCCTCCGGGGCAGTGGCCGCTATCGAGGAACGTCTTGACGGCGAGGGTTCGGGAAGCGTAGCTGAGCGAAACGCAGGCCAATACGCGTTCGCGGCGGCGTGGCTGTGGGAACACGTCGCGAAGCTCTCGAAGAGCGCGAGTGGCGAGTACTACGTGACTGAGCTGGCGGCCCTGGCGGTGGCCGAAGGTTCTCCCCCGGTGGCCATTGATGGGCCGGCT
Organism: Dehalococcoidia bacterium; assembly: GCA_050248655.1. Lineage (GTDB taxonomy): Bacteria > Chloroflexota > Dehalococcoidia > Tepidiformales > Tepidiformaceae > JAGQHB01. The sequence goes on along the minus strand of JBFWRY010000005.1, from coordinate 181,456 downwards.
GACGAGTTGATGGGCTTCGACGATCGCGCGGGGCTGGCGGAGGCGGAGCGGATGATGCGGAACAGGATCCTGCGTAGCCACATGCTTGCCGGGGTGACGATCGCGGACCCGGCGACGACCTATATCGATGCTGGCGTGCAAATCGCGGCGGACGTAACCATTCTGCAGAACTGTTGGCTCACGGGAGCGACGACGATTGAAACCGGCGCGACAATCGGTCCAGGTTCCACGTTGCGCGACAGCCGCGTAGAGGAAAACGCGACCGTGTGGCAGTCGACGGTGGAGGATTCATTGATCGGTGACGGGGCGCACCTGGGGCCTTTTGCACACGTGCGTGGACGCAGCGTTATCGGGCCGGAATGCCATCTTGGCAACTACGCGGAAGTGAACCGGTCGACGCTGGGACGCGGCGTCAAGATGCATCACTTTAGCTACCTGGGAGACGCCACGGTCGGCGAAGGGGCAAACATCGCGGCCGGGGTCATCACTTGCAACTACGACGGCGTGAACAAGAACCGGACGATCATCGGGGCAGGAGCATTCGTTGGCTGCGACACGATGCTGGTTGCGCCAGTTGAAATGGGCGAGGGATCTCTGACCGGCGCCGGGACGGTGCTGAACCGGGACCTTGGCGCGGGGATGCGTGCGGTGGGAGTGCCGGCCCGTGTGCTGGGACCCAGAAGTGAGGAACATGGACGCGATTAGCCTGACAGGCAGCGGGGTCGCGCTGGCGGTCGTTACGGTGGTGATGGCGGCCACGGCGGCCGCAGAGACAGCTCTGGAGCGCGCCAGCGAGGCGAGGATCCGGGCGCTGGCGGCACGGGGTGAGGCGCGCGCGCAGCGAATCGCCGGGAAGGTATCTGAGCCGCGCGCTTTCCTGGGGCCGCTGACGGCGACGCGTGTACTCGCCTCGTCCGCGACCGTGGCGATCGCCGGATGGATCGGCGCCTCTACTTTCGGCCCGGCGGGGGCCGTTTTGATAGGCATGGCGGGCGGTCTTTGGGCGGCGGTGGTCCAGATGACGGTGGGCCTGCTGGCAGCACGTCAGCCAGAGCTCGCAGCATTGCAGCTTTCGGGAGTCGTACGCGTGACCGGGTCTATCGCTGGCGGGCCGGCATGGGTGTTGAGCATCCCGGCGCGGATCCTGGCGCGATCGCTTCGCGCCGTGGCGGGGGATGGGTACAACGACCTGCTGGCGCTGGTGGAACGAGAGGAGGCAACGGGCCGCGTGGCGGAGTACGAGACGCGGATGATCCGGGGCGTTATTGCGCTCGAGGAGAAGACGGCGAGGGAGATCATGATCCCGCGCATCGACATGGCGGTCGCGGACATCAACGACAGCGTCATCGACGTGGCGCGGATGGTGACCGAGCGCGGGTACAGCCGGATTCCGGTGTACCGGGAAAACATCGATGACATTGCCGGGATCGTGTACGCGAAGGATCTGCTGCGGATCACGGCGAACGGCGGACGTCCGCGGAAGCTGGCCGACATCCTGAGGCCAGCGTCGTTCATCCCGGAATCGAAGCGGCTGGATGACCTGCTGACGGAAATGCAGGTTTCGCGAGTCCACCTGGCGATCGTGGTCGACGAATACGGCGGCACCGCGGGGCTCGTGACGATCGAAGACTTGCTGGAAGAGATCGTCGGGGAGATCGAGGACGAATACGACGTGGCAGGCCCGCGCACGGAAGTGATCTCTGACCATGCGGCGATCGTCGATGGCGGGGCGAGCACGGACGTCCTCGATGAACTGTTCCAAACCGAAGTGGAATCAGACGACTACGACACGGTCGGCGGCTTCGTGATGCACCACCTTGGCCGTCTGCCGAAGCCGGGCGACACGGTGAAGGCGGAGGGACTGGTGTTCGAGGTGTTGAACGTGCGCGGCCGCCGCGTGGGCCGGGTGCGCGTTGAGCGGCCTGCGGATGACGCAGAGGCCCGGAGTGAAGAAGAGGCTCTGACCCGAACAGCCTGAAGCGCGGCGAGAGCATGCGAACGGCGTGACGAGATTCGCCTTCGGCGCTATCATCGTTGCATACGCAACTATAGGAGAAACCAGATGACCGCACTCACCCCCCAGGCCCTTGCGCTGCTGCAGGGAAAGAACTTCGCGAGTGTCGCAACGCTGATGAAGGATGGTTCGCCACAGACGAGCGTTGTCTGGATCGACACCGACGGCACGCATGTCGTGTTCAACACGGCGGAGGGACGCATCAAGACGAACAACCTGCGCCGGGACGCGCGGGTGGCGGTGGCCATCCCCAACCAGGAAAACCCGTACGAACAGGTGCTGATCCGTGGGAGGGTGGTGGAGATGACGTACGAGGGAGCGGATGCGCACATCGATGCGATGGCGAAGAAATACCTTGGGCAGGACACGTACCCGTTCCGGACGGCCGGTGAAACACGCGTCATCGTGAAGATCGCACCCGAGATTGTGAGCGGCGGCTAGCCACTCGTTGGGCGCCGGGCGGATGACTGCTATAGTCGCCGCCCGTGAGCGCCGACGAAGAGGTTGTGTACTGGCTCGCGCTGCGAAGGGCGGGCCTTGGGAGCGTCAATTTCTCGTTGCTGCTGAAACGCTTTGGGACCATTCGGGACGCGTGGCGGGCGGCTGATGGAGACATTGCGGCAGCGGGCCTGGAGCCACAGTTTGTGCGCGCCTTGGGACGGGCGCGGCAGTCGTTCGACCCAGACGGTGAACGAACGTGGATCGCGAAACTCGAGGTCTCGGCGCTGACGTGGCTGGACGAGCGGTACCCGGCGACGCTGCGCGAAATACCACAGAGCCCGCCGGTGCTCTTTGTCCGCGGCACGATGGGCCCATCGTTCGAACGCGCGATGGCGGTCGTTGGAACGCGGCGGGTAACCCCGTACGGACGGCAGGCGACCGAGGCTTTCTGTGAGGCGCTGGCGGCGGCTGGCGTAGCGATCGTCAGCGGGTTAGCGCGGGGCGTGGATTCGATCGCGCATCGCTGCGCGGTCGAGGCGGGCACGCCAACGGTTGCCGTGATCGCAGGAGGGATCGACCAGGTGTACCCGCGGGAGAACGCGGGGCTGGCGGAACAGATCCTGAACAACGGATGCCTGGTGAGCGAATACCCGGCGGGAATCCCGGCACGGCCCGACTACTTCCCACGCAGGAACCGCATCCTTTCGGGTTTGGCGGCCGCAACGCTGGTAGTGGAAGCGGGGGAGGGGAGCGGGGCGCTGCACACGGCGAACTGGGCGTTCGAGCAAGGGCGAGACGTGTTCGCGGTGCCGGGAAGCATCTTTTCGAGGCAGAGCGCTGGGACCAATCAACTGATCCGGGAGAGCACGGCGAAGCTGGTGACGACCCCGGACCAACTGCTCGAAGAATTGAACCTGGCAGGAGTAGCGACAGGGCGGCAGCTGCGGATGGCAGCCGCCGCGCCAAGCGCGGACACGAAAGGTCCGAGGCCGAACGGGGCCGCGCAGGGAGCAGCGCACGTTTCGACATCGCCTGATGAGGGCCGAATCCTGCATCAGCTACAGGCGGGGCCGCGGCACGTCGATGAGCTGGCGCGGGCAACGGAGATGCCCATTGCGGCGGTTTCGAGCACGCTGACGATGATGGAGCTGCAGGGGCTGGTGCGACAGGAACGTCCGCTCGTCTATTCTTTAGGCGGACCCGGGGGACGGCTGACGTAGACAAACCTTCCGGCCGATGACTACTCTCGGGACTTGACGCGCTCGGCAACGGGCCGGGCAGTGAGCAAACTACATGGCAACAACAGCAAAGACGACACCGGCGCCGCGGGCACGTGGCGGCGCGAAGAAGACTGACGCCGCGGCGGCAAAGGCCCCGGCGAAGCGCCGGGCGGCTACTCCAGCGGCGGCAGCGCGCACCTCGGCTCCAGCCGCGGTCAAGCGGGCAGGCGGTGCCCGGAACCTGGTAATCGTCGAATCACCGGCAAAGGCGCGAACGGTGGAGAACATCCTTGGCGATGACTACCGCGTGATCGCGTCGGTGGGTCACGTCCGGGACCTGCCTGCGTATGGCTACGGCCTCGAGGATTTCGACACGTTCAAGCCGAAGTACGTGGTGGTGAAGGACAAGCGCCGCGGCGTCGACAAGTCGGACATCATCAAGGAGATCGCGGCAGCAGCGCAGGACGCAGAGCGTGTCTATCTTTCGACAGACCCCGACCGCGAAGGCGAGGCGATCTCGTGGCACATCCGGGAGGCGGCGGGTATCCCCGTGGAGAAGTCGTCCCGCGTGGTATTCCATGAGATCACACGGCCCGCGATTGAAGAGGCGTTCGAGCATCCGGGCGAGCTGAATCAGAACCTCGTGGACGCGCAGCAGACGCGGCGCGTGCTTGATCGGCTGATCGGCTTTCCGCTGACGTGGTTCGTGCAGGGCAAGGTGAGCAGAAGCGCCAGCGCCGGACGCGTACAGAGCGTTGCGCTACGGCTGATCGTCGAACGCGAGCGGCTGATCCAGGCGTTTACGGCGCAGGAATACTGGTCCATCCACGCGCTGGTCGCGAAGGAAGGGAGCGCCTTCCCAACGGACCTTGCGCGGCTGCCGGGTATGGCACGCGGCGTGACCTTGAAGCCAGGCGCGGGCGAGTTCGTCCCGGCCATCCCGGATGAAGGGACAGCCTCCGCGCTGACGGCGCGTTTCAATCGAAGCACGTTCCGGGTGAGCAGCGTGAAGAAGGGCGAGCGCGCCAAGTCGCCGATGCCGCCGTTCACGACGAGCACATTCCAACAGGCGGCGGTGAACCGATTGGGGATGAGCGCCGCGCGGGCGATGGATATCGCCCAGCAGCTCTACGAAGGCGTGACGGTGCCGGGGCAGGGGCCGGTCGGACTGATCACGTACATGCGCACCGACTCGGTGAACGTTTCGCCGGTAGCACGAGGTGCGGCGCGAGAATACGTCAGCGGGCGCTGGGGGCCGGACCATGTGCCAGCCAAAGAGCGGGTGTACCGGACGCGGGCCCGCGGGGCCCAGGAGGCGCACGAGGCGATCCGGCCGACGGATGTTGCGCGGACTCCCGAGAGCCTGCAGGGAACGCTGGACCGCGACCAGATGCGCGTCTACCGGCTGATCTGGCAGCGATTCATGGCGAGCCAGATGGCGGATGCGCGATTCGCGACAGCGCAGATAGAAGTGACCGCGCATGACGACCGGCAAGGGGCCGACGCGGGTATGTTCCGGGCTTCAGCGCAGCGTTTGCTGTTTGCCGGACACACGGCCGTCTACGGCAACGACGCAAGCGAGCGGGAGCAGGGCGAAGAGGACGAAGACGCCGAATCAACGCTGCCAGACCTGTCAGAGGGCGACGTCCTTGAGCGGCGCGCTGTCGACCAGCGGCAGCACTTCACCGAGCCGCCGCCACGCTACACCGAGGCATCGCTCGTGAAGGCGCTGGAAGAAAAAGGCATCGGCCGCCCAAGCACGTACGCCACGATTGTCCAGACGGTCCTGAAGCGCGACTACGTTGCCAAGCAGGGGCGGGCGTTGGTGCCGCAGGAACTAGGGTTCCTGGTGAGCGACATGCTCGTCCAGCACGTGAACAAGTATGTGAACGTGGACTTCACGTCAGAGATGGAAGAAGAGCTGGACGAGGTGGCGGAGGGCAAGCGGTCATACCTCGGCGTGGTGAAGGAATTCTGGTCGGAGTTCGAAAAGAACGTGGCCGTGGCGAAGGATTCGGCGGCGAAGGTGCAAGAGGAGACGGACTTCCTCTGCGATGTGTGCGGCCAGGCGAACATGGTGATCAAGTGGGGGCGCAACGGGAAGTTCCTCGCATGCCCGCGCTTCCCCGATTGCAAGAACGCGAAGCCGCTGACGGAAGAAGGGCAGCCAGTCGAAGTGACGGCACCGACGGCGACGACCTACCAATGCCCGAAGGACGGGGGCGTACTCATCCAGAAGAGCGGTCCGTTCGGGCCGTACGTTGATTGCGAGAACCGGGAGACCGGCGCGTGCGACTTCCGGGCCGGAGTGCCGGTCGGCGTTGCCTGTCCGGAAGAGCCGGAGACGGGTCAACTGGTGGAGAAGCGGACGAAGCGCGGCGTGTTCTATGGTTGCTGGAACTATCCTCGGTGCAGCTACACGGCGAACACGCTGGAACCCGACAAGATGCCGGGGCCGCGACCCGCGGAAGAACGGGAAGAGGCGAATAGGAAATTGTTGGAACGAAGCGCGCGCGGCAAGGCCGCTTTCGCGGCGCGGCGGGCAAAGGCACCGGCACGGCGCGCGGGATAGTCGCGCGCCGGCTGGTCGTGTGACGCTTCGCGGTTGCAAGTCGGCGGCTTCCCGGTCCAGTGTTAGCGCATCCGAAGCACGGCTGGGGTATGACCTTGTGAAGACGCACCTTGGGCACCTGTTGTTCTCTATCGCACCGGACAACCTGGGGTTCTACCGGGACCTGATGGGATTCCTTGGCTGGGACGTCATTTACGAGGGTGACGGCATGCTCGGAGTGGGGAGCGGAGAGACTTCGCTGTGGTTCGGGCCGAAGACCAAGGACGACGCCAACGACTACGACGCGGCAGGGCTCAATCACATTGGCATCGGCGCCACGTCCCAGGCGGACGTGGATGCCACGGCGGGATACCTGACGGGGCTCGGCATCGCAACGATGTTCGAGACGCCGCAGCACCGGCCGGAGTTTTCGTCCGGCGATGGGCAAACGTACTACCAGGTGATGTTCGAGAGCCCTGACCGGATCCTCTTCGAGGTTGTGTACACCGGGCCCGAGCAGAGCTAGCCGTCCAAAAGCGTCCAGGCGTCACACGACTCCAAAGCGTCAGGCGCAGAGTGGCCGGTCTGTAGCGGTCCCCATCACCCCCGCCCGCGACAGCAGGAGAGGGGTGATGGGGACCGGGGACGCTAGCGTTCTACGATCTGGGTGAGGACGCCGCCGGTGACGGACGGATGGATGAAGACCTGGCCCTTCACGGGGTTGCCCGCACCGGGATCGCCGACGAGGCGGACGCCCTTGGCGCGGAGGTCGTCGAGGGTCTTTTCGATGTTGTCGACCTTCATGGCGATAAGGTGGATGCCCTCGCCCTGGTTTTCGAGGCGCTTGGCGATGGGGCCTTCGGCGCCGATGTTGGAAACGAGTTCGATGTAGCTATCGCCGAAGCGGAAGAAGGCCATCGCCATTCCGGCGGCGGCCGCCTCGCTACGGTCGCTGACGGGCTGGCTGTAGATGGCCTCGTACTGCTTCACTTTGTCGTCGAGGTCCTTGACGGCGATGACGACGTGATCGACTCCTTTGAACATTCGGATCCTCCGTGGGTGTGGTGGAGGGGAGTCTACGCCGGAACGCGAGGGGACGGCAGTGGAGCGGTTATGGAACGGGGACGAGCATTGGCCGCGTCTATCCGGCTATCTAACAGCTTTTTCAACATATTCATTGAGAAACCTTGATTAGCCCGGCGACCGCCCGTAGGGTAGAGGTGTGCAAGGAACACGTGAGCAGGTACTGGCGCTCGTGGTCGAGCGCCGCGAGGCCCGGACCGAGGAGCTGGCAGAAGCGCTAGGGATCAGCGCTGTCGCCGTGCGCCGGCACCTGGACAACCTCCGCGCCGACGGTCTTGTCGATGCGCGATCTGTGAAACAGTCGACGGGGCGGCCGTACTACGCGTTCTTCCCGACAGAGAAGGCTGAGGGCGTGCTACCGCCCGGCTATGCGGACTTACTCGCGCGAGTGCTGCAGAGCGTCGAAGGGCGACCCGAGGTGACGACGGCGGTGGCGGAGCGAATGGCGGAATCAGTCGCTCGCCGGCACCTGGCCGATATCCCGATGGAGGCAACGCGCGAGGAGCGCATCGTGTTTGCGACGGAGGGCCTGCGCGAAGAGGGCATCCTGGACCGCTGGCACGCCGAGCAGGACGGGTTCCACCTCGTGAACTGCAGCTGCCCGTACCGGAAGGCGGCCGAGGTCTCGGACCTGCCGTGTGAATCAGACCGGAAGGCGATCGAAATGCTGGTCGGCGTCGAGGTGCTGCAAGTGCACCGGATTGTCGACGGAGCGGCTGTTTGCGAGTACGTCGTGCGGCCGGGCGATGAGACAAAACCAGAACCAATTCACGCCAGAGGAGGCGAAGCATGAGCAAAAAGACGCTACTGGAGATCCACGATCTTCACGCCAACATTGCGGGCAAGGAGATCCTGAAGGGGCTCTCGCTGTCTATCAACGAAGGCGAGACGCACGCCATCATGGGCCCGAACGGCTCCGGTAAGAGCACGCTGGCCAATGTCCTGATGGGCAACCCGAACTACGAAGTCACGGGCGGCAACGTCCTGTTGAAGGGGCAGCCGATCCTGGAACTGGCGCCGGACGAACGGGCGCGGGCAGGGCTCTTTCTCGCGTTCCAGTATCCGGTGGCGATCCCAGGGGTAACGCTCGTCAACTTTCTGCGGCAGGCTCTGAACGCCAAGCGCGGAGCGGACGTGCCAGTACGCGAATTCCGGGAGCTGCTATTCAAGCAGATGGACGTGCTCAAGGTAGACCGCGACTTTGCCCGCCGTTACGTCAACGACGGATTCAGCGGCGGCGAAAAGAAGCGGGCGGAGATGCTGCAGATGGCTGTGCTCGAACCCGTCATGGCGGTGCTGGACGAAACGGACTCGGGGCTCGACATCGACGCGCTGCGGACGGTGGCGGAGGGCGTGAACTCACTCATGAACCCGGAAATGGGCCTCTTGCTGATCACGCATTACCAGCGGCTCCTGAACTACATCAAGCCGCAGTTCATCCACGTGCTTGTCAGCGGCAAGATCGTCCAATCGGGCGGGCCAGAACTGGCACTGGAACTTGAAGCGAACGGCTACGACAAGTACGAAGCCCTGGCGACGGCCTGAGGAGGCAACCATGACCACTCCAGTCATACGCACCGAAGACACATACAAAGAGAAGTGGGGCTTCCACGACGACGAGACCGCGCTGTACAAATCGGGCCGGGGTCTGACACCCGAACTGGTCAGCACGATCTCGGAGATGAAAGACGAGCCGCAGTGGATGCGTGACTTCCGACTGCGCGCGCTCAAGCTGTTCAACGAGAGCGCGGACCCGCCGTGGGGTTCCGAGGCGCTGAAGGATATCGACTTCGACAACATCCATTACTTCGTGCGGGCAACGGACCGAGACGAGCGGTCGTGGGACGACGTGCCGGAGTACATCAAGAAGACGTTCGACAAGCTGGGCATCCCGGAAGCGGAGAAGAAATTCCTCGCCGGAGTAGGCGCGCAGTACGACTCGGAGGTGGTGTACCACAACATCCGAGAGGACCTTGAGAAGCTCGGGGTGATCTTCCTCGGCACCGACCAGGCGCTGCGGGAGTATCCGGAGATTTTCAAGGAGCACTTCGGGACAGTGATCCCGCCGGGGGACAACCGCTATGCGTCGCTGAACAGCGCCGTATGGTCGGGCGGGTCGTTCATCTATGTGCCGAAGGGCGTCAAGGTGGACGTGCCGCTGCAGGCCTACTTCCGGATCAACACGGAGAACATGGGCCAGTTTGAGCGGACCCTGATCATCTGTGATGAAGGCAGCCAGGTGCACTATGTCGAAGGATGCACGGCGCCGGTGTACTCGACGGACTCGCTGCACAGCGCAGTCGTCGAGATCATCGTGAAGAAGGGCGCGCGTTGCCGGTACACTACCATCCAGAACTGGTCGAACAATGTCTACAACCTTGTGACGAAGCGAGCGCAGGCGTACGAAAACGCAGTGATGGAGTGGGTGGACGGAAACCTCGGCTCGAAGCTGACGATGAAGTACCCGAGCGTGTACCTGATGGAACCGGGCGCTCATGGCGAGATCCTTTCGCTGGCGTTCGCCGGCGAGGGCCAGCACCAGGACGCGGGCGGCAAGATCGTCCATGCGGCGCCGAATACGACCTCGACCATCATTTCCAAGTCGCTTAGCAAAGACGGCGGACGGACGAGCTACCGTGGGCTGCTGAAGGTCGCGGAAGGCTGTTATGGCGTGAAATCGACTGTGCGATGCGACGCATTGCTACTGGACGAGACCTCGCGTTCGGACACGTACCCAACGATGGAAGTGGACGAGCCGGACGTGCACCTGCAGCACGAGGCATACGTCTCCAAGCTCAGCGAGGACCAGCTTTTCTACCTGATGAGCCGGGGCATGAGCGAAGAGGGGGCGGCAAAGATGATCGTGAACGGCTTCGTGGAGCCGATCGTGAAAGAGCTGCCGATGGAGTACGCGGTGGAACTCAACCGCTTGATTGAGCTGCAAATGGAAGGCGCAATCGGCTAACCCGGTCGCTGTTTGCCATGTTTCGAGTGGCACGGCTGAACACCAGCGGCGGGTCTTGCGCGTGCAGTAGAGGAGGAAGACATGAGCGCTGTTGCAGAGAGCACGGCGGCATTTTCGGCGGCCGCGAGCCGCGAGCTTGGGGAACGCCAGGGTGATTCGCCCGCGATGGCGGCGCTACGGGCAGAGGCCGCGGTGGCGGCGGGACTGAAGGCGTGGCCCGATTCGCGTAAGGAACGGCCCTGGAAGTACCACGACATTCGCGGGTTGGACCTGGGGAGATACACGCCGGGTGCGGCGGCGACCAACAGAGCGGCGGCCGGTGTCCGTAGTTGCCCGGTGACGGGCGAACACGCGGCGGCGATTGCGCTCGAAAACAGCGATGTCGTCTTCAGCGAGGCTTCGCCCGAGGGGCTGGACCTCGTGGCCTTCGCTGGCCTGACCGACCAGCGGCTTCGGAATCTCGCCGATGAGCGGTTGGGTTCCGCTGTTCCGGCCGGGACGAGCAAGTTGACGGCGTTGCACTACGCGTTCCTCGCTGGTGGCGTGGTGGTGGCAACGGCGGCGAACAGTGAGTTCAAAGAGCCGGTGCGAATCGTCCGGCGATTCACGGGGGCGGGACAGTTCGCCGCGCCGCACACGCTGATCGTGAGCGGTGCGAACAGCCGGGTGCATGTCGTTGAGGACTGCTCATCGGACGATGGCGACATCGTCGTCATGCCGGCGGTGGAAGTACTGCCCGGGCCGGGATCGGTCGTACGGCACACGGTGATCCACAGCTGGGGATCGAACACAAAGGTGTACACGGAACAGCGGATGGTCTCTGAGCGGGACTCCGAGTTCACGAGCCTGCAGGTCGTAGCCGGCGGGGCCGTAGTGAAGGGCCACCTGGAGTCGTCGCTCGTGGCGCGAGGCTCGTCCAGCGAGCTCTACGGCGTCTGCCTCGGGACTGGCAACCAACACGCGGACTTCTTCACGACCCAGGACCATATCGGCCCTGACACGCGAAGCGACCTGCTGTTCAAGTCGGCACTGCGCGGGCACGCGCGTTCCGTCTATTACGGGATGACGCGCGTTGGTCTTGGAGCGAAGAACGCAGATGCGAACCAGGAGAACCGCAACCTACTGCTGAGCGACACGGCGAAGGCGGACAGCGACCCGGTGCTCGAGATCCTGACAAGCGACGTCATCCGCGTGAGCCACGGAGCGACGGCTGGGCCGGTGGACGAAGAGCAGCTCTACTACCTGCAGACACGTGGTATCCCGTACGAGGCGGCCGAGGCGCTGCTGGTACGGGCGTTCGCCGGGCAGGTGCTCGACCGGGTGCCGGAGGAATCGCTCCGGGACGAACTGAGCGCGGTGCTGGACGCGCGCTGGGACAGCCCGGAGTAGCAAGGGCGCCGACCGCGGCGGGGAGGTTGAGGTTGAGCACGCAAACGACCCGGGAGCAACGGATAGATGTCGCGGCGGTGCGGCTAGATTTCCCGATCCTGTCGCAAGTGGTGAACGGTAGGCCGCTTGTGTATCTGGACAATGCTGCGACTTCGCAGAAACCTCGCCAGGTTATCGATGCACTCGTGCGGTACTACGAGACCGACAATGCAAACGTCCATAGAGGGATCCACACGCTTTCGATGCGCGCGAGCGAGCAGTACGAGCGAAGCCGATCACGCCTGGCGGCGTTCATTGGGGCGCCGCGAGCGGACACGGTCGTGTTTACTCGCAACACGACCGAAGCGATCAACCTCGTCGCCCACTCTTGGGGAGACCGCCACATCGGGGCCGGAGACGAAATCGTCCTCACGGAGATGGAGCATCATTCGAACATCGTGCCGTGGCAGCTGCTTGCAAAGCGCAGGGGCGCCCGGCTCGTGTATGCCCGCTTCGGCGCGACCGGCGAATTGGACCTGAATGAAATCCGGGGGCTTATCGGATCGCGGACGAAGCTCGTGACTGTGACGCAAGCATCGAATGTGCTGGGGACGATCAATCCCGTCGCAGAGATCACGGCAATCGCGAGAGCAGCCGGCGCCGCAGTGCTGGTCGATGCTGCGCAGAGCGCTCCGCACATGCAGGTCGATGTTGAGGCGCTGGGGTGCGATTTCCTCGCACTTTCCGCTCACAAGATGCTGGGGCCGACCGGCGTTGGTGCGCTGTGGGCGCGCGAGGAGCGGTACGCGGAGATGGAGCCATTTCTCGGTGGCGGCGGCATGATCGACCGGGTGGAAGAGCAGATGTCGACGTGGGCGCCGGTGCCGGATCGATATGAGGCAGGGACTCCAAGCATCGCCGATGCAATCGCGTTCGCGCCGGCGATTGAGTACCTGGAGCGCCTTGGGATGGAGAACGTGCGGCGGCACGAAGTCGAACTAAACGCAGTGGCGATCGATCGGCTGAGGACTGTACCGGGCGTGACGATACACGGGCCGCTGTCGCCTGAGGCGCGGGCCGGTGTACTGAGCTTCGAAATCAACGGAGTTCATCCGCACGACATCGCGACGATTCTCGATGCGGAAGGAATTGCTGTCCGGGCAGGCCACCACTGCGCGCAGCTGCTGATGCGGCGGTTGGGAGTACCCGCAACGACTCGGGCAAGCTTCTACATCTACAACACCACGGATGAGATCGACGCCCTCGTGGAGGGACTTGGACGGGTGAGGAGCGTTTTCGCATGAGCAACGGCGCGTCGCTAGATGAGCTTTATCGCGAGGTGATCCTGGACCACTTCCGCGACCCGAGGAACAAGGGAGCGCTTGACGATCCGACCGGCACGTTCGCGGGTTCGAATCCGATTTGTGGGGACGAAGTGACGATCGACCTGCGGGTAACGGACGGGCGGATCACGGACATCGCGTTTCGCGGCGAAGGTTGTTCGATTAGCCAGGCGAGTGCTTCGATGCTTGCGGACCAGGTAGTCGGGATGAGCGTGAGCGACTCGCGGGTGCTCGCGGGTGTTGTGCGGGCAATGCTGCAAACGGGAGAGGAGCCCACGAGGGATGTGGGCGACCTCGATGCTCTGCGGGGAGTTGCGAAATTCCCTGTGCGGGTCAAGTGCGCGTTGCTTTCGTGGAACGTGCTGGAACAGGGACTAAAGACCATCGAGCCGGCGGCCTAGGGCGCCGGAGAAAGGGAACTGCAATGGCTGAAACAGCACAGCTGCCGACACAAGAAGAACTGATGGAGAAGCTCCGCGAAGTCAACGACCCGGAGATCAACCTGAGCATCGTAGACCTCGGGCTGGTCTACGGCGTGGAGATGGACGAGGGGACGGTGACCGTGACGATGACGCTCACGAGCCCGGGGTGTCCGTTGGGGCCGGTGATCCGGGGCGAGGCGTACGCCAAGCTGAAGCAGCTCCCGGGCGTGAAGGACGTGGACGTGAACATCGTCTGGAGCCCGCCGTGGGATCCGCGGACGATGGCCAGCGAAGACGTCAAGATGTCACTGGGGATCTGGTAGCGGCCGGGCCCTCTAGAAGCGCAGGCGCACCAGCGAGGCGACCACCTGGAGGACCGCGCTGAGGATCGAGTCGGCCCCGAACGCGCCGTCAGGGTTGTGACCGCCGTGAAGCGCAGTCCCGCCGATGAGGCCGCCCAAGAGAGCGGCGGACTCGGCGGACCGTTGTCCTGCGTAGCGTTCGGCGAGCGAAGGGCGGTCTTCAATACCGAAGACGGCGCCGAGTTCTCCCATGTCGAACCACGTGCCTCCGCACTGGCCGCAATGGTCGAGCGTCACGCCATCACCCTCCCGCCGATCCATCGCTACACGGCAAGCCGGGCATTCGAAGGGCGGCACCGGTTGCTTGCACTTCGCGCAACGGCCATCCGGCATGAGGAACCCGAAGCAAGCCCGACAACGGGCGGGGGCTGGTGCGGCGCTCAGCGCGGGGTGGTCGCCAGCGTCAGCCGTGATGCCCGAGGAAAGCGCAGCGGCCGGTGCGAAGAATCCGTAGCAGGCGGGGCAGTAGAGGAGCGAGGACGCCGCGGTGGCGAGGCGCGCTGGGAAGGCCTGTAACGGCGGATGCTCGTTGCAGAATGGGCAGGGTCCATGGACTTGTTGCGGCCGCTCATGCGGCGGGGCGGCGGCCAGTTCCGCAGCCAGCGCGGATTCGAACTCATCTCCGTGGTCGGCGTAGGCGGTGCGCAGGCGTGCCACCCACGCGTCATCTGACATGGGCTTCATCTGTTCAGAATCGGCCGCGGATGCCGCAGAGAAGAGGCCGCGCGGACGATGGAGATTGGCGATGATGCGGATTGAGTTGCGGCTAGACCTCCAGCGGTGTGTCGTCGCGGTTGGCCCAATCGCGCATCGAACCGTCGTAGACGCGAACGTCCTTGTAGCCGAGGAGTTCGAGGACAAAAGCGCCATGAGCGGCCCGGATACCACCCTGGCAGTAGGTGATCGTCGCGTTGTCGCGGGTGATGCCGGCCTCATTCAGCAACGCCTGGCATTCGTCCGCTGAGAGGAACTTGCGGCTGTCGTCGCGGTTGACGAAGCGCACCCACTCAAGGTGACGGGAGCCGGGGACGCGGCCGACGCGCTTGTTGCCGCGGCTATTCGAGCCAGTCCATTCACCGTCTGTGCGGCAGTCCATGACACTGACACCAGGGTCGCTGTGCTTCTGCTTGAGGTAGTCCGCATCCGCGATCAATTCCGGGCGGGGCCGGGCCTTGAAGGTCGCGGCCGGGGGCCTGGCCGCATGGAAGGTAACGCGGCGCTCTTCGGTGAGCCAGCGATGCCAGCCGCCGTTGAGGACTTTGACGTTGTCGTGGCCGTAGTACTTGAGGACCCACCAGAGGCGCGAGGCGACCAGGGCGTTGTTATCGTCATAGGTGACGACGAGCGTGTCGTTGGAGACGCCGAGCCCGGCCATGAGCGTTTCGAACTGGGCGGGTGGCATCACGAACGTACCGTGATCAGAGCCTTCGGCACCGTCTTCTTTGATGTAGTAGTGCACCGGAAGCTGGACGGCGCCGGGGATGTGGGCGCGGCGGTAGGCCTCGACGGTGGCGCAGTCGATGATGACAAGGTTCGGGTCATCGAGATGGGCAGCGAGCCAATCGGTCTCAGCGAGCAGTTCGGGATTCGCGTATTCCATGCAGCAGGGCCTCCAGAGGGTCTTGTGGCGAGAGCATAGCGAACGCTCACCGGTCCCGCCGGATCAGGAGCGCAATTTCTGTTCGAGGAAGCCGAGGACGCGGCGCTCATGGTCTTCGAGGCCCCTGGGGTCGCGAGGCATGTGGCGCTCTTCGGGATAGATGAGCGAGTCGCAGTGTTTCCCGAGGCCGGCCATCTCGACGAGAAGGCGGGCGGTGTGCCGGAAGTGGACGTTCTCATCGATCATGCCGTGGACGACGAGAAGGTCTCCACGGAGGCCGTCCAGGTGCGCCATGACGGAGCTGAGTTCGTACTCCTCGCGATGCGCCTGGGGGGTGGACATGTAGCGCTCGGTGTAGGCGGTGTCGTATCCGTCCCAGTGGGTGACGGGCGCACCCGCGACGCCAGCATGAAAGACGCCCGGTTGCCGGGCCATGCACATGAGCGTCATGTAGCCACCATAGCTCCAGCCATAGATGCCGACGCGTGAGGTGTCGGCGTAGTGGTAGTTTTCGCCGAGCCAGCGAACGCCATACGCCTGGTCGTCGACCTCGGGGTCACCCATCGCAAGGTAGAGTGGGGCTTCGAACGCGAGCCCACGGTTGGCGCTCCCCCGGTTGTCGAGTTTGAAGACGATGCAGCCGCGCTGTGCGAGGTACTGGGCCCTGAGATCGACCGTTGAGGACCATTCGTCGATCGCCCGCTGAGCATGGGGGCCGCCGTAGACCGAGACGACGATGGGGTACTTCGCACCTGGCTCACGCTGGGGAGGGAGGTAGACGAGGCCGTAGAGGGGCTCATCACCCTCGGGCGCAGGGAGGGTAACGACTTCGGGGACCTGGAAGCCGAGGGTGGCGGCATCCGCGCCCTCGTTGGCAAAGAGGGTGGCACGGGCGCCAGTCGCGGCATCGACCAGGGTGACCGTGGGTGCGTGAGCACGAGAAGAATGGATGTCGAGGAGCATGGCGCCATCCCGTGAAAGGACACCGCCATGCCAGCCGGGCTCGGTCGTGAGTTGCTCCGGATCGCCGCCATCGAGCGAAACGCGGTAGATGTGGCGTTCGACCGGAGACTCCTGCGTGGATTGGAAGTAAGCGAGACGGCGCGCTTCATCGACACCAAGGAGGCCCGTAACGACCCAGGGACCGGCCGTGAGCCCGCGGACGAGGTTGCCGGAGGCGTCGCGGAGCTCAAGGTGGCGGAAGCCGGAGCGCTCGCTGGACCAGATGAACTCGCCGCTTTCGAGGAAGCGGAGGTCGCTGTGGAGGTTGTACCAGGGCTCACTGCGCTCATGCAGGAGGATGGCCGGGCCATCCGGGAGGAATGCGGCGAGCGCGAGTTCCTTTTGGTCGCGTGACAGCACCTGGGCGGTGAGCACTCCGTCGGGCCGCCAATTGACCCGGGCGAGGTAGATGTCGGGGTCGGGGCCAAGATTGAGGAACGAAACGGCCTTTGTGTCGACATCGACGACAGCGAGACGGACGGAGGCGTTGGCAGCACCGGCGAAGGGATAGCGATGATTCTCGATGTCTAGCGAGGCGAGGCCCTGGTGCACGATCGGGAAGTTGGGAATGTGACGGCTATCAGCGCGGACGAAGGCTATGCGGCGGCTATCCGGCGCCCACCAGAAGCCGTGGTCACGGTCCAATTCCTCCTGGGCGATGAACTCCGCGAGGCCGTTCGTGACGCCGTCGGTGGCGTCTTCGGTCAGGCGGACGGCATTGCCGCCGGAGATAGCTGCGACGTAGAGGTCGCCGTCGCGTACAAAGGCGACACGCAGGCCATCTGGGCTGACTTGCGGATCGATCGCGCCGGCCGTGGCTGGCAGGTCAACGAACGGCTGACCGGCGATGCTCACGCGGACGCCCGAGGGCGAGGGCACGACCAGCGTTTCATGCGCGGCCTTGCGCGCGAAGGCATAGTCGGTGACTCCCTCTTCGCGCAGGCGAAGGCGTTCGCGACGGAGTTCTTCTTCACGGGTGAGCTGATGACGAGGCGGAGGACCTGCGAGCAAGGTGCGGGCGCCGGATGCGATGTCGTAGCGCCAGAGGCCGCGAGCGAGATTGCCCTCGCTGCTGAAGAGGTACGTCAGGGCGTCGCCGGCGGGCGTGAACTGGTGGTTTGCGGGAATCACGGCGCCGGGCCGGGGGAAGCGGGCGACCTGCTCGATGGTCAGGTGTTCGAACGGGAGCGTCATCCTCTGAGTCCTTCGCGGCGGAGTTCTTCGATCTCTTCAACTCCGCGCGGAATCGAAGCGGTGAGCATCTCGGAGCCTTCGGGTGTGACGAGGACGTCGTCCTCGATGCGGATGCCTCCGACGTCGAGAAGTGTATCGACAAGTTCCCAGTTGACCGGGGAGGCATACCTACTCCGGCGGGCGGGATCGGTGAGGAGTGCGCGGATGAAATAGATCCCCGGCTCGATGGTGACGACGTAGCCGGGCTGAAGGGGGAGGTCGGCTCGCAACCATTTCAGACCGAAACGGTCGCTGGCGGTTCGCCCCGCGAGGCAGCCACCGGCGTCGTGGGTGGCGAGACCGAGCATGTGGCCGAGGCCATGCGGGAAGAACAGGGCGTGGACGTCCTGTTCGACGAGGTCCGCAGCTGAGCCCCGCAAGATGCCAAGGCCCTGGAGGCCCTCGGCGATGCGGAGACTGGCTTCAAGGTGGAGGTCGCGGTACTCCTTACCCGGACGTGCATCGCGGACGGCCTGTTGCTGGACGCTGAGGACAAGCGAATAGAGGTCGCGCTGTATGCCGACGAAGCGTTCGCCGGCCGGGAACGTGCGAGTCACATCCGCCGCATAGCCTTCGTACTCGGCGGCCGCGTCCATAAGGATGATCTCGCCGTCGGCGAACGGCCGGGAGGTAGGGGAGAAGTGGAGGACTGCACCGTTTGGGCCCCCGCCGACGATAGAACCGTAGGCCGTTCGGGCTCCGCCGTTGCGAAAGAACTCTGCTTCAACTTCGACCTGGAGGGCGCGTTCGGTCATTCCCGGACGGGCGAGGCGCAATGCCGCGCGGTGGCCAGCGGCGGTGGCATCGGCGGCTGCGCGCATGCGGGCGATTTCGGTATCGTCCTTGGCGCGCCGGGATTCGGCGATGCGCTCTGTGAGGCGAGCGGAAGCGTCATCATCGATCGCGGGTTCGAGAGCGGCCCAACCGGGTACGCCGTAGGCAGCGGGCTGATGAAGTATGTCGTGATTGCCGAGCACGGCCAGCGATTCGCCGCGGCGTGCTTCGAGCCACGGGGCGAACGCGCTCAGGGGTTTGGGGCGGTCGAGGCCCGTGAGCGTGGCGGCGGAATCGAGGGACTCTCCGTCACCGACCCAAACCATGTCTTCGAGAGAAGCAAGTGGAAGGAAAAGGTCCCAGCCTTCGCGCGGATCGAACACGAGGACTGCGCCGGCCGAGGCGGCGCCTGAGAGGTAGGCGAAATCCGGGTGGGCGTGATGGTCGTGAAATTGGTCGGTGCCTGCGATGGGCACGGGCAGCCCGGAAGCAACGATCGCCGGGCCGCGATGCTCGGAGGCCCATGTTCCTGCCATGCGGTCGCGTCGCGCTCGGAGTTCATTCGATGCGGAATCCACCGGAGAAGTCTACGGTGCGGGCGCGACGACACGGTAGCGCCAGGCTCAGGCGTACCTGGCGGCGGCGCGCTGCATGGACGCTGCGATGTCGTCGCGGAGCTCGGAGGGTGCGACGACAAGGACCGCGTCGCCCCAGCTCCGAACCCAGGGGGCGAACTCGAGGAGGCTGGGAAGGCGCACCTCGAAGCGGAGGCTGCCGTCGGGCGCGGGCGTGAGCCGCTGGCTTCGATGCCAATTTGTCTCGGCGACGCGGGATGCCACCTCCGGGGCGAACTCGAGGACCACGTCGAACTGGTCATCGCCGACGACGGTGCCGCCCCAGCTGGCGGCGATGCGGGCACGAAGCTCGGCGACATCGGGCGGCGAGAAGAGTTCGTCAGTGAGGTGAGCTTCGACGATGCGATCGAGCTTGAAGGTGCGCAGGGACTTGTGGGCCTCGCTGAAGCCGTACACGTAGGTGGCGGCCCCGGTGGCGCTGGGTTCGAGGAGGTACGGGTCGAGCACGGTCTGTCGCACGCTGCGATGGGTGGCTGAGCGGTAGTGGAGTTCGACGCGACGAGAATCAGCCCAGGCCGAGGTGAGGACGCGAATGTGGTCTGTGTGCGACGGGTTCGCGGGACGATCGCGGAGCTCATCGGCCGCATCCCGGACGAAGCGCCCGAGGCCAGGGGGAAGGGCGTCGGCAAGCTTGTCGAGAGCAGACACGCCGTCCGGATCTCGTTCGTCGGCGTGGCGAAGGAAGAGCCGGGTGGCGAGGTAGACGGCTCGCGCTTCGTGGATGGAGAAGCGGACTGCGCCGATGGGGGAGCTGCCGGGCATCAGGCGCCAGCGCCGGCCGGGAGCTTCCATGAGGGGGACGCCGAGTTCGCTTTCGAGGACGTTGATATCTCGTTGGATAGTACGAGGGCTGTAGCCGAGCATCTCGGACAGCTCACGAACGCTGAGGCCCCGCGGATTGCTACGCAGTCTCCGCTCGATTTCGACCAGGCGGGTCGCGCGCCGTACCTGCTCTGTCAATGGACCGCTCCTCGGTTCGTTATTGTTCGCGGGGGCGGAACCATTGCACAAGATCTCGACAGCTCATGTCGCGTTGGGCGCCACGACCCAAAGCTGCCGCTCGCGTAGGATCGGTTCATGGCAGATCCAGAACCGTTTGGGCCGGTGCTTTTTGTGGGCGCAGAGGCGGTGGGTGTCCCGGGGCAGCGCCGGTTCCGTCTGAAAGCGATGGCAGAAGACGGCCGGAGCGCGATGCTCTGGTTGGAGAAGGAACAATTGATCGCGCTCGGCGACGCGATTGAGACAGTGCTGAAGGACGAGGGCATCGAGATCCGGCCCCGGAGAGCGGACGACGCCGAGGCGGAGCCGGTGTTCCCGCTAAAGGCCGATGTCGATTACCGGCTGGGCCAGCTTTCGATGGGCGTAGACCGGGAGCGGAGGGAGATCGTCGTCATTGGAGCGCCGGCTATCGAAGGCGAAGGACAGCCGATCTCTCTCTCGTTTGCGTACGAGCGGGGGGCAGAGTTGCGGTCGCGGATCACGTTCGTCGTGGCGGCCGGGCGGCCGCCGTGCCCGCTGTGCACGGGACCGATGGACCCGGCGGGCCACGTTTGTCCAAAGCGAAACGGCCACCACCCGCAGGACTAGTCCGGGCTACCCCGAGAGGGACGTGCATCGGGTAGAGTGCGGCGATCCCCGCTGCGCAGGTGACCCGTGACCGAAACACCGCTCTATTTCCGCGACGCTGTTGAACTCGCCGCGCTGATCCGCACCCGCGAGGTGTCTGCGAGAGAGATGATGACGGCGCACCTGGAACAGATCTCGCGCGTGAACCCGTCTGTCAACGCGATTGTGACGCTGGTGGCGGACCGGGCGATGGCCACGGCGGCGGAGGCTGACGAGGCGACGGCATCGGGCGCTGACGTGGGCCCGCTTCATGGGCTACCGATCGCGCACAAGGACCTGGTGAACACTGCTGGCATCCGGACGACCTACGGGTCGCCGATCTACGGGGACCACGTGCCGACGGAGGACGATCTCATCGTCACCCGGGAGCGGGCAGCAGGTGGAATCACGGTCGGGAAGACGAATACGCCGGAGTTCGGCGCTGGTTCGCAGACGTTCAACCGCGTCTTCGGGGCGACACTCAACCCTTACGATCTGACGAAGACATGCGGCGGTTCGTCCGGGGGAGCGGCGGTGGCGCTGGCCTGTGGAATGGTCCCAATTGCGGACGGCTCGGACACCGGAGGGTCGCTGCGGAACCCTGCGAACTTCTGCAACGTTGTGGGGCTTCGCCCGTCGACGGGCACGGTGCCAGGCAAGCCGGGCGGCTGGACGTGGTTGTCGGTCGAAGGGGCAATGGGCCGGTCGACGAGAGACGTGGCTTTGCTGCTAAGCGTGCAGGCGGGCTTCGACCGGCGATCGCCGGTCGCGGACAACGTAGGCGGAGAACGATTCCGGGCGCCGCTTGAACGGGAGTTCCGCGGGACGAAAGTCGCGTTCAGCCCGGACCTTGGAGGACTACCAGTTGAGGCCGAAGTGGCACGAGTAGTGCGCGAATCCATGCGTGCGTTCGAGGCCCTGGGTTGCGAGTTCGATGAAGCGACTCCGGACCTGGCCAACGCTGACCGAGTCTTCGAGGTGGCGCGAGCGCACGAAATGGCGACGCGGCGCGAGGCGCTCGTGCGAGAACACCGCGACCAGGTGAAGGAAACGGTCATCTGGAACGTCGAAGAGGGGCTGCGGCTGACAGCGGCGGAGCTGCGCGAGTCGGAACGCATGAGGGCGGAGCTGTTCGTCCGGGTCGCCGCGTTCTTCGAGCGGTACGACTACCTCGTTTGCCCCGTGAGCCAGGCGGCGCCATTTTCAGTGGACCGGGAGTACGTCGATGAGATCGAGGGGCACCGGATGTCGAGTTATATCGAATGGATGCGAAGCTGTTCGCGGATCAGCGCGACGGCCCACCCGGCACTTTCGCTTCCGGCCGGGTTCACGGCCGACGGATTACCGGTGGGGATTCAAATCGTCGGGCGGTTCAAGGATGAGTTCGGGCTGCTCCAGATAGGCCATGCGCTGGAACCGCTGTTGCGAGCGAAGGACCGCCACCCGTCGCTTTCAGCAGGTGCATGAACCCCATGGTGGTTGCATCGTAAACGTGCGGCAGGCGACAGTTATGCGATGAATCGGATTGGAGTGCTGACGAGCGGTGGAGACGGCCCCGGGATGAACGCGGCGCTGAGGGCAGTCGTGCGAACCGCTTCGCGACACAACATTGGCGTCGTCGCGTACCAGGACGGATACACGGGACTGGTGAACGGCTGGGCGTCCGAGCTCGACATTCGCCGGGTTGGCGGTCAAATACAGCGCGGCGGAACGATGATCGGCACATCCCGCAGCCCCGAGTTCATGGAACCGGCCGGGCGGGCGAGGGCCGCCGCCCAACTGGCGAGTGACGGTGTCATGGGGCTCGTCGTCATAGGGGGCGACGGCAGCTTCCGAGGGGCACTGAAGCTCCGCGAGGAACACGGTACGGCCGTGATCGGCGTACCCGGTACGATCGACAACGATATCCACGGTACGGACGAGACGATCGGGTTCGACACCGCGGTGAACACGGCGATGCAGGCGATTGACAAGTTGCGCGACACGAGCGACGCGACCGGGATGACGTTCTTCGTCGAAGTGATGGGGCGGGCGTCGGGAGCGATCGCGATCCAGGCGGCGCTGGCAGGCGGGGCAGCCGGCGTGCTGGTGCCCGAGGAACAAGGGGAGGCCGATGAGCTGGCGACGCGCCTGCGACGATTGGGCGAGGAGGGCAAACGGAGCCATCTCGTGATTGTGTCGGAAGGGGATGAGCTGGGCGGCGTGTACGAGGTCGCACAGAAGGTATCGGAGGCGGCGGGCTGCGAGTACCGCGTGGTCGTGCTGGGACACGTGCAGCGCGGCGGCAACCCGACGGCGCGGGACCGGATTATCTCGGGAATGATGGGGGCGCGCGCTGTGGAGGCACTGGCAGCAGGGAGGGCAGGCGTGATGGTGGGGATGTGGCGGGGGGAGGTGGCGGAAGTGCCACTGGCCGAGGTCGTGGCGCAAGGACACGGTGTGCCACGGCTCGATATGCTTGAACTGGCGCAACAACTGGCGGGGTAACGACCCGAGCAGCGCACGAGGAGCGAGCAATGGCCATGCTGGACGTTGGCACGGAAGCGCCCGAGTTTTCTTTGGTGGACCATGCAGGGAACGATGTCTCACTCAAGGCGTTGCGAGGGAAGTGGGTGGTGCTTTACTTCTACCCGCGCGACGACACGCCGGGGTGCACTCGTGAAGCGTGCAATTTCCGCGACAACCACGCAGAGCTGACGGGGGCGGGTGCCGTCGTCCTTGGACTCAGCCCCGACAAGCAGAGCGCGCATGCGAAGTTCGCCCAGAAGTACGAGCTGCCGTTCCAGTTGCTGGTGGATAGGGACGACCACGAGACCGCGCGCGCGTACGGCGCGTGGGGCTTGAAGAAGAACTATGGCAAAGAGTACGAGGGCATGATCCGGTCGACTGTCGTGGTCGACCCGGCTGGCCGCGTGGCGAAGACCTGGGGACGGGTCAAGCCTGACCAGCACGGGGATGAGGTGCTGGCGTGGATCCGCGCCCAGGCGTAACGCTGCGGACGGGCGCTCGCTGGCGCGGGGCGCTCCATGGGCCGCGCGGAGGCGTGGCCGCAGACCATCCGCTCGCAGTGGGTGCGGGCATGGCGGTGCTCGGGGCCGGGGGAACCGCGGCCGATGCGGCGATCGCGATGGCAGCGGTGATGCCCGTGGTTCAGCCCTACTACAGTCACCTTGGTGGAGATTCGTTCGCGATAACGTATGAGGCGGCGACACGAAAGGTGGAAGCGCTGGTGTCGTCCGGGCCTGCGCCGGGCGTGGCTGAGGCAGACGCATACCGTGCAACCGGCGGGATCCCGCAGACGGGTGCGAGAGCCGTCACCGTGCCGGGATGCGTCGATGGCTGGTGGCAGTTGCACCAGCGGTACGGCCGGCTGAACTGGGACGGACTGTTCGAACCTGCGATTGACTATGCAAAGGACGGGTTTCCGGCATCGCGGCAGCTCGTCGACGAGATCGAAGGTGGTCGCGGCAAATGCGCGCCGGCCGGATTCTTCTCCGAGGTATTCGGGAACGTGACGCGGGCCGGGCAACGGGTGATTCAGCCGGCGCTGGCACGGACGTTGAGCAGCATCGCGGTACATGGGGCGGACGGCTTCTACGCCGGGGACGCGGCATCTACGTGCCGGGCTGCGCTGGAGGCCGACGGCGTGGCTTTTCGTGCCGACGAGTGGAGAGGACCAGCCCGTTGGGTGACGCCTGTGACGGCCGAATTCGCCGGACACCGGGTGTTCACGCAGCCGTTGCCGACGCAGGGGTTTGTGCTTCCGCTGGCGCTCCGGCGCTACGCGGAGTTGCTGGACGAACGGCCGGACGCGAACGCCGCCGTATTGCAGCACGGGGCGCTGGCTGAGGCATTCGCCGTGCGCTATGAGCGGGCCGGGGACCCCGATGTGACCGGGCTCGACACGCAGCGGCTGGTCGACGACGACGGACCGAGCGCCGGGGCGAGTATCGCCGCGCTCGAACAGGGAGACACGACGTACTTGCTCGCCATCGATGACGAGGGGAACGCCGTATCGCTGATCCAGTCCGTGTTCGCGCACTGGGGAAGCGGGCTCTGGGCGCCGGAGGCGGGGGTGCTATTCAACAACCGGATGTGCGGCTTCAGCCTAGAGGCCGGGCACCCGAATGAGCTGGCGCCGGGGAAGCGGCCGGTGCATACGTTGCACTGCTACCTGGCAACGGACGGCGAGGGGAAGCTACGCATCGTCGGCGGGACGCCGGGAGCGATGCAGCAGCCGCAGACGAACCTCCAGGTGCTGGACCACCTGCTGCGTGGGGGCATGGACGTGCAAGATGCGCTGGACATGCCGCGCTGGTCCCTCGGGAGCTTCTCGATGTTCTCGCGGGATTTCGGGCGGGTCACAATAGAGGAGCACGAGCCCGACATGCTGACGTCTGCTTTTGAGGCCACTGGCATCGCAACTGAACAGGTCCCGGCATGGGATAGCCCCATGGGCCGGGCATATGTCGCCGTCCTGCAGGACGACGGCGTTGCGATCGGTGCTGACATCCGCGGCGAGGGCACGGCGGCGGTCTTCTAAACCGTCGCAGGTACCGGAGCGCCACGGTACGATCGGCGGGCTCCGGAGGGACTTCATGGTCAACGTTCACAGCTGGAACGAACGCATATCGTGCGGGCACGTCGCGCCAGGGGAGGGCCCGAACGGGCACGCACTCCCGGGAGATAGTCCGAGTTGGCCACGGGACCGCGATGTGATGGTGAAGCACACGAAGCTCGATGTGCGGCTCGATCTAGAAAGACGCGGGGTCTCCGGGACAGTCACGCACACGGTGCGGGCATTTGAGGATGGGCTGCGGGCGCTGAATTTCGACGCAATCGACCTTCGAATTGGGGACGTGGCAGTTGATGGGAAGAAGGCCAAGCACGGGTACGACGGCCGGGCGCTGACGGTCCAGTTCCCCGCGGCAGCGAGCCGTGAGGCGGACATGGAGATAGCGATTAACTATGAGGCGAATCCGAAGATCGGCCTGTACTTCGTCGGCCCTGACGCTGGCTACCCTGACAAGCCGAACCAGGTTTGGTCGCAGAACCAGGATGAAGATGGCCGGTTCTGGTTTCCTTGTGTCGATGACCCCGGCCAGAAGCACTCGTTTGAACTGATCGTGACCGTTCCAGGCAGCTGGTACGCGCTTTCGAACGGCTCGATGGTCTCGGACCGGGCGAACGCCGATGGAACACGGACGTTTCATTGGCGGCAGGACAAGCCGCTGCCGACGTACCTGATGACGCTCGCCGCCGGTGAATTCAAGCGGATCGATGCGAGCCGGGTTGGGCTGCCGATCGATTACATCGTCGAATCGAAGGACGAGGAAGACGGGCAGCGAACGTTCGCAAACACGCCGGAGATGATTTCACTGTTCGAATCGATCAGCGGCGTGGCATACCCGTGGGACAAATACAGCCAGGTGGTTGTCCGGGACTTCGTGTTCGGGGGGATGGAGAACACGAGCGCGACGACGATGACGCACAACATCCTCTTCGACGCGAAGGCGGCGATCGACTTCACGAGCGACCCGCTGATTTCGCACGAACTGGCGCACATGTGGTGGGGCGACCTGCTGACCTGCCGCCACTGGTCCCACGGCTGGCTGAATGAGGGTTTCGCGACGTACTTCGAGATGCTCTGGGACGAACACCACCTTGGGATGGACGAGTACCGGCAAGGCGCGATCACGAACACCGAGCTATACCTGAGCGAGCGGTATCGCCGCCCAATCGTGAGCAACGTGTTCCGGGAGCCAATCGACCTCTTCGACAGGCACCTGTACGAGAAGGGATCCCTGGTCCTCCACATGCTGCGGCTGTTGCTTGGCGACGAGGCGTTCTTCCGGGCACTGCGACGGTATTGCGGCGAGAACCAGCACCGGAGCGTTATGACGTCCGACCTCATCGACGCAATCCGGGCGGAGACGGGGAAGGACCTGGAGTGGTTCTTCGACCAGTGGGTGTTCAAGCCCGGCCACCCAAAGCTCAAGGTGAGCTGGTCGTGGGACGAAAGTTCGGAGACGGCCACGGTGCGGGTGAAGCAGACGCAGGACACCAAGGACGGGACGCCGATCTTCCGGTTGCCGCTGACGATCGACTTTTCGGGTGAGCGGGGCCGCCCGAAAGCGTTCCCGGTAGTGGTCGATTCGGGCGAGCAGTCGTTTGTGTTCGCGCTGGCGGCGAAGCCAGTGATGTGCCGGTTCGACCCGCACAACGCGGTGCTGAAAGAGATCGAATTCGAGAAAAGCACGGGGGAACTCGCGCATCAGCTACGGGCGGACGATGACATCGCGGGGCGCCAGTTCGCCGCCACTGAGCTTGGGAAGAAAGGGAGCACGGAGGCGCTCAACGCGCTGGAGACGGCGGTGATGCGCGATCGCTACTGGGGCGTGCAAGCGGCGGCGGCGAAGGCGCTCGGGGTTCTCCGGAGCGAGGCAGCACGCGACGCACTGATCCGCTGCCTGGCGGTGCGGCAGCCAAAAGCGCGGCGAGCCGTGGTGGCGGCGCTCGGGGAGTTCCGGGGCGACCAGGCCGCGTACGATGCCGTAGCGCCGTTCGCAGCCTCTGACGCGTCGTGGTTCGTGGAAGCTGAGGCACACCGGACGCTGGGCAAGCTCCGGTCCGAACGCTCGTATGACGCGCTCGTAGCGGGGATGGAGCGGGATTCGTTTCGGCAAGTCGTACGGAGCGGGTGCATTGACGGATTTGTGGAGCTACGCGATGAGCGGGGTCTGGAACCGCTGTTTGAAGCGGCCGCCTACGGGGCGCCAACGCAATCCCGCCACGTAGCGTTGGGAGCAATTGGCCGGCTGGGCGCGTTCTTCCCGGAAAGGAAGAAGGAGCTTGCCGACCGGCTCCTACCGTTCCTCGACGACCCGGGATACCAGGCAAGGATTGCGGCAGCGAATGCGCTGAAGGCGCTCAATGAGCCCACCGCGGCGGCGGCGCTGGACCGGATGGCAGCGCGAGAACTCGACGGGCGACCGGTACGAATTGCGCGGGAGGCGGCATTGGCGCTGCGACGGGGGCCGTCGACGGAACCCGAAGTCCGGAACCTGCGCGACGAGTTCGAACAGCTGAAGGCGGCGAACGCGACGCTCCGGGAGCGGTTGGACAAGCTGGAGCCGAAGAAGGCGTGAACGGCCGGCGGCTCCGCGGACTCGAATCGTGACGTACGTCCTCGCGATTGACCAGGGCACGACGAGTTCGCGCGCGATCGTTGTTGATGGCGGCGGGCGAATCGTGGGCCTGGGCCAGGTGCCGTTCCCGCAGCACTTCCCGCACCCCGGGTGGGTGGAGCATGAACCAGAGGAGATCTGGACATCGACGCTGGAGGCGGTGCGGCGAGCGCTGACGCCCTCGGGCATCGCCCCCCGAGAGATCGCCGGGCTGGGGATCACGAACCAACGGGAAACGGTGGTCCTCTGGGAGCGGGCAACGGGAGCCCCACTTGGCAGGGCGATCGTCTGGCAGGACCGGCGATCAGCCGCAATATGCGACGAACTGCGCGAACGGGGACTGGAGCCGGTCATCCAAGCGAGGACGGGGCTGACGATCGATCCGTATTTCTCGGGGAGCAAGCTCACGTGGCTGCTGCGCCAGGATCCGGAGTTGCGACGGCGAGCGGAACGAGGAGAGATCGCGGCTGGAACGGTCGACTCCTGGCTGCTGTGGAAGCTGACGGGAGGAGGCAGGTTCGCGACTGACTACACAAACGCCAGCCGGACGCTGCTTCTGGACATCCACAAGCAGCGCTGGGACGGCGAGTTGTGCGACGCCCTGGAGGTTCCGATGGGGATGCTGCCGGAGCCTGTACCTTCGACCAGCGACTTTGGGTATACGGACGACGGAGTGCTGGGCGCGCAGATCCCGATCCTGGCGATGGCCGGCGATCAGCAGGCGGCGCTTTACGGGCAGGCGTGTTTCCGAGCCGGATTGGCGAAGAACACGTATGGCACTGGCTGCTTCCTGCTCGTGAACCGTGGAGCTGTCGCGAGCCCGTCCGGCCACCGGCTGTTGACGTCGCTGAGCGCGGGGGCACGAAAAGACAGCCCGGAGTACGCGCTTGAAGGGTCCGTTTTCGTCGCGGGAGCCCTGGTCCAATGGCTGCGCGACGGGCTGGGCATTGTCGAACGGTCGGAGGATATCGAGGAGTTGGCGGGCGAGGTGGAAGATTCAGGCGGGGTGACGATCGTGCCGGCGTTCACGGGGCTGGGCGCGCCGCACTGGGACGCCCAGGCGAGGGGCGCGATCCTGGGTCTGACGCGCGGAGCGAGCCGAGGACATATCGCGAGGGCCGCGTTGGAGGCCATCGCTTTTTCAAGCCTGGACCTCGCGGAGGCGATGGCGGAGGACCTGGGGCGACCGCTGGCAGAGTTGCGTGTCGATGGCGGAGCATCGGCCAACAACTTGCTGATGCAGCTACAGGCCGACCTGAGCGGCATCCCGGTCGTGCGGCCGACGCAGACGGAGACGACGGCGCTTGGGGTCGCCTATCTCGCAGGCTCGGCGGCCGGGGTTTGGGCGGGGGAAGACGAGATCGCTGAGCTGTGGCGGTCTGACAGGCGATTTGAACCAGGCATTTCCGCCACCGAACGCCAGGCGCGCCTGGCCGATTGGCGGAAGGCCGTCGGACGAGTCCTGGAGCGGGACCCGGCATGAGAGAAATGGACGAACTCGCGGCAGGTCCGGCGTTGGACGCGGCCATCGTTGGAGGCGGGATCAACGGTGCTGCGATTGCGCGAGAGCTTGCGGCCAGGGGCCAACGCGTGGCGCTGTTCGAACAGGACGATTTTGGTTCCGGGACGACCTGGCGATCAACGAAGCTGATCCACGGTGGGCTGCGGTACCTGGAGCACGGGGACGTACGACTCGTCTTTGAATCGCTGAGAGAACGCAAATGGCTGCTCAAGACGCGTCCCCACCTGGTGCGCCCGTTGCGGTTTCTGCTCCCGGACCTTCCCTGGACGCGGAGGCCGGCGTGGCAGGTCGGCATCGGATTAACAGCGTATGACGCGATTGCGTTGGGTGGAGGGCTGCCACGGCACCGGAGGGTGAACGCGAGCCGGGCGGCGGACCTGTCCCCGGCGATCCGGGAGAATAACGGCGGATTCACGTTCTTCGACGCCCGGGTTCTCTCACCGGAGCGGCTCGTGCTTGAGCTGGTGCTGGAGGCGAGGCGACTGGGGGCGGCAGTCTTCAACCACGCATGCGTGGCCGAGATCGTGGCAGGCGATGGCCGGGTGGAGGCGATCACTGTGGAGGCAGGTGGAACAGCGTGGCGCGTGCCGGTGACGCGCGTGATCAACGCAGCCGGGCCGTGGGTGGACGCGGTGGCCCGGCTGGCGCGGCCGAAAGCGCAGGACATACTCGGGGTGACGCGCGGGACGCATCTCGTGTTTGAGCCTGAGGAGATGCCCACGCGGTCGGCGGTGTTGTCGACGGCGCGGTCGGACGGACGCGTGTTCTTTGCCATCCCGAAGGGGAAGCTGCTCCTCGTCGGAACAACCGATGAACGGTACGACGGCGATCCGGGGGCTGTAGCGCCAACGCGCCACGAAGCCGACTACCTGTTAGCCGAAGCGCAGGAACTGTTTCCGCGCGCGGGCCTCGGGAACGATCGGTTCCGCTACGCCTACGCGGGGTTACGACCATTGGTTCGAGCAGCCGGAGGGCCAGCAGCGGCGATTTCGAGACGTCACGAAGTCATCGACCACGGGAGGCGCGGAGGACCGGACGGGTTGTTTAGCGTTGTGGGCGGGAAGCTAAGCACGTTCAGGCCGTTGGCGCGGGAAATGGCCGACGCGCTCGGCACGAACCGCCCGAGCCGGGGAGACGAGAACGGCTTCAGTGGCACGGCGACCGATTTCCCCAACGAGCCGGGCAAAGCGCTCCGGATCTACGGGGATGCTGCGGGCGACGTCGCAGCGCTCGGGCGCGAGTTCGTTTGCGAGCATGCCTGGGTGACGACCGGGCAGGTGCGGTATGCAACGAGGCACGAGATGGCGAGGTCGCTGGCGGACATCGTGCTGCGGCGAACGGGGATGGGTTGGAGCGCCACGAGGGGACTGTGCTGCGTGGAATCCGTGGCAGATGTGGCGGCTGCTGAGCTTGGGTGGGGGCAGGACGAGCGTACAGCTCAACTGGAGGAATTGAGGTCGGAAGTGAGGCGACATCTGCCGGCATTCGAGGAGATACCGCCGTGACGGACACTGGCGCTGTGGGCGCGGCATTGGATGCCGCCGCGGAGCTGCTGACCCCGGCGAGGCACGTGGTGGCGCTAACCGGAGCGGGACTTTCGTCGGAGAGCGGCATTCCCACGTACCGCGGGAGCGGCGGCGATTGGACGAAGTTCGGGGAGCCGACGATCGATGGCTGGGACCTCTTTCAGCGCGACCCGAAAGCGTGGTGGGAGGCGGCGCTGGACCCGGAATCGCAGACAACCGAATTCGCCCGCGCGCTGGAAGTTGCAGAGCCGAACGCCGGTCACATGGCGATGGCGACCCTCGAGCGGATGGGGAAGCTCGCGCACGTGATCACGCAGAACATTGACGACCTGCATCGCAGGGCCGGTACGACGCAGCTGACGGAGATTCACGGCAACCGGGCATTGGTGCGCTGCATGAATTGCGGCGAGCGGACGCCGATGGCACGGCTGCAGATCCGGCAGATGCCGCCGCTCTGTGAGGGCTGCGGCGGAGTGCTGAAGAACGACACGGTGATGTTCGGTGAACCGATCCCAGGGGAAGCTTTGCGAGAGTGCTACCGACAGGCGGCAATGACGGACGCGTTCCTGGTGGTTGGGACATCGGCGGTGGTGTACCCGGCCGCAGACTTCCCCGTGATGGCGGCACGCCGCGGCGTGCCGCTGATCGAGATCAACCCGGAAGAGACGGCCCTGACATCGATCGCAGATGTGGTAATCCGGGCTTCGGCGGGCGAGGCACTCCCCGCGCTGGCGGAGCGGCTCGGGAGACAAGGAGCAGGTGCGGGATAGCCGTTGGCCGAATGCGGATGCGCGGTCTGCTTAGTAGACGCCGGGGAGCAGTCGCCAGCGGACTTGCTTGCGGTACTCGCTGTATTCGGACGTGGCGGCGAGGACGCGCTCTTCTGCGCGCATGCGAAAGACCTGGAACATGAGCGTGGTGATGCCGATACCGGCATTCCACGGCGTAGGGTTGGCCAGCACGAAGCCGACGAAGGTGACGGTGTGGGCGAGGTAGACGGGATGGCGGACGAACCGGTAGGGGCCATGAACCTTGAGTCCACGATTCGCGGCGACGACTCCGAAGCTGCGGCCGAGCGAAAGCATGGCAGCGCAGGTGAGGCCGAGGCCACCGGCCTGGGTAATGGCACCTGCGAGAGCGAGTGAGCCCTCGGCCTCGTGCGGGCGGGCGAGGAGGGGCAGCCAGCCGCCAGTGGCCACTATCCAATCTAATGGGCGGGACGAGGTCGCGCGACTCCGGCGGCGAGTGAGGAACATGGCGACGAGAATCGCCTGTTCGGCGGCGAAACCCGCATTGACGATGCTTCCTTCGAGTGCGCCGAGTGCCTGGTAATAGAAGAAGACCGCGGAGACGACGACGAGGAGCGCGTCCTGTACGTAGTTGAGGCGGCGAGCCCAGGGGCTTGCTGCTGCCGCGGCTGCGGGGTCGTAGATGCCCCCGGGCTTGGAGTTATCTGACGTTCGTGTCATAGCTTCGCTCTAATTATCGACGCGGAAGCGGGCTTGCTCAGGCTGTGCGGGGACGGCTGAGTGCGTCGAGTATCAAAGGGACAAGGGCGCTGATTCGGCGGGATCCCGGTGAACAAGGGGTCGAAAGAGGCGGGTTTTTGGACAGGCTGGTGACGGAGGGGTGACGACTGCCGAGGAGCCCTTTGGATGAGGCGAGAGACGGCGAATGTGGTAGTAGCTTCCACAGAAGCAGCCCTGCTGGCCGAACGAACAGGCCGGCGGACCACCGGCCCGGGCGCAAGGCCCGGCGACATGGTCGACAGGCGGGGCCACGGATGTGGAGGTCACAACACCACGGGGAAACCCCCAAAACGGAAGAGGTAGGAAAACATGTCGAAGCTTCGTAACTGGGCAATGGGCAAGGTCGTCGCCATCCAGGCGCGCCAGGAAGAGGGCCAGGGACTCGCCGAGTACGGCCTGATCCTCGCACTCATCGCCGTGGTCTGCATCGCGGCCCTGAGCGCTCTCGCCGGCGGCATCAACGGCACGCTCGGCAGCGTCACCGCGTCGCTCTAGTCCCAATTCGCACCCAGCGGGAGGGGCGAGGGCGCAAGCAGCTCTCTCCCCTTCTGCGCGTTCAAAGAGGCCTGAATGGCCGGAGGATCATCCGATGATGGGACTGACGACGGCGTGGATGTCCCGGACGCCGGGGCTACGGCGGGCAGGGTCTGCCATACGCGAATCGGAAGCGGCGCAGACGCTGGTCGAGTTCTCGCTGGTCCTCCCGCTGTTCCTTGTCCTGATCTTCGCGCTGGTCGACTTCGGCCGCGCGTTCTTCTCCTGGCAGATCGTGACGAATGCAGCGCGCGAAGGCGCCCGAACGGGGGCGGTCCAAGGGGATGCTGCGGCTGTCGACAACCAGGTGTTTTCGACGTTCTGCAGCGGGTGGCCGGACGCTTCGACGTGCTCTATCGACTCGACCAAGGTTTCGATCAACAAGGTCAACGTGAACGGACCGCGAGGCGAACTGGTGAGCGTGACTGTGAACTTTGACTACGACTACGCGACGCCGATCGGGCCGATGCTCTCGCTTATCGGCGGGGACACGCTCGCTGAACCGACGATCTCATCGACGACATCGATGCGCCTGGAGTAGGCGCGGCCAACGGCCAGTCCCAGGCGGACAACGACACGAAGGCCCTGCTGGAATCCAGCGGGGCCTTCTGCATGTCAGCGCTCATGGGCGCGGACCCGACTTGCAACGGGCCCGCCACCGCACCCTAACCGCACACCGCTCGGAATAGCCGATGCTGCTAAGTAGGCGGATCCGGCCGTGCCGGAAGCGTGGTTATCCCTAATGGCGAGAGGTGGGGACCTCTCGCCAGGGGCCGTGGGACCTGTCGCTGCTCGTGGGGAAAGTGCCCCATCGGACCATCCATGCGCACCCGGGCGGAACCGGGGAAGGAGGGCGAGAAATGAATGGCTCGCGATTGCGGAAGATGCGAAACGAGGCGGAACGGGGCCAGGCCCTGGTGATCTTTGCTTTCGGGCTGGTGGTCTTCCTCGGGTTCGTTGGCATGAGCATCGACGTCGGCCGGTTCATGTGGGCCCGCGGCCAGATGCAGTCGGCTGTCGACGCTGCGGCCCTGGCGGCGGCACAGAGCATGCCGAACGGCACCGGAGAGGCGACGACATACGCAACGCAGTACTGGGACGAGAACAACAACTTCATCGAATCCCAGGGCGAGAACGTCTCATTCAACGTCAGCTTCCCGCCAGGAAACAAAGCGGTCACCATCCAGGGCGACGCGGACATCCCAACATGGTTCATCAAGCTCTTTGGCATCAACCACTGGGATGTCTCGGCGTCGGCAACGGCAGCGAGCAAGGTGCTCGATATTGCCGTCGTCCTCGATGTCTCAGGTTCCATGTGCTTCACGAGCTATCCGCCGGTTGAGGGGGACGGCCCGAACTGGACCGGGTACGTCATGAGCCCGGGGCGGCTGAGCCCCTCAGGCGGCTACGCGTTCCCGAAGCTCGTGCAGCCGATCTCGGCCGGCACGGGCAGTTCGATCACGATCTACCTGAACGACATCGACATCTTCACGAGCACGAGCTCAACCACCAACCGCAATAATTTCGGTTCGGGGTACTACAGCTCGACGCCGTACTGGCAACGGAGCCCGGGCAGCGGCGTGCGGGCCGGGATGATCATGATCGACCAGGAGATCTTCAAGATCACGGGCGTGAACAGCACGGCGAATACGCTCACCGCGACGCGGGCGCAGACGAACGACCGAACGTCGCCCAGCGTGACCACACAGCAGCAGGCGCACTCGGTTGGCGCGGAGGTGTGGGCAAACCGGGGCACGGATGGCTCGCAGGGCTACTGCGACAAAGCGGCCTACTACGCCAAGACGTCTACCCAGGACGGGCCGCATCAGCCGTTCGACACCGCCCTGGACGACTCACAGTACTTCATCTCCCTTTTCAACCCCGCGTACGACAAGATCGGCGTCGCTTCTTATTCGAGCGCATCGACGGTCCACGTTGGGCTCACCGGGGAATCGTTTGGCGCAGTCAATTCGGCGATCAACAGCTTTGACTACCCCGAAGGCGGCACGAACATCGCGCACGGCATCGCGCGGGGCCGGGCCATCCTTGATGGCACAGGCAAACGGCCGAACGCGATCCGCGTGATGGTTGTGCTCTCCGACGGTGTGCCGAACGTTTACTGCACAAATGGATACGACAGCAGCAGCTGTTCAACCGGGAGCAGCAGCACGCCAGCCGCCTGCCCGGCGACATCCACCACCGCGATTTCGCATGCCAGCCAGCAGGCTGCGATAGCGAAGGCCGGTGACGTGATCGTGTTTACCATCGGGCTTGGCGATGGAGTCCTTGACTGCGTGCTCCAGGACATCGCTGCAGCAGGGGGCGGAGAGTACTTCAAAGCGCCCACGACGGCCGATCTCGACGAAGCTTTCGAAGCGATCGCCAAGAAGACGCACATTGCTCTGACGCACTGAGGCTGGCGAGTCCAGAACCAGAGGGGAGGCCCGGCATATACGCCGGGCCTCCCTTTTTTGGTCCTTGGCCGGGATCGCGAGGTCCCGAGTGAACGCGCCCCCAAATAGCAACCGTACGCTCACTTCCAACGCGGTCGAGTGCGCCGACACTAAATGGGAGCCGGAGAGACTCCGCGCTGCAACTTTCCACAGGGGCGAGTTGCGACGTGACGGTAGTAGTCCCCGGCAACTCGGCGATTCCCGGTGATGCCGGGCAAGGGGTGCGAGAAATGAATGGCTCGCTGTTGCGGAAGTTGCGAGATGAGACAGAACGGGGCCAGGCACTGGTGATCTTTGCCTTCGGGCTGGTGGTGTTCCTCGGCTTCGTCGGAATGAGCGTCGACGTGGGGAGGTTCATGTGGGCCCGCGGGCAGATGCAGTCGGCAGTAGACGCAGCAGCGCTCGCGGCGGCACAAAGCATGCCGAACGGGACCGCTGAGGCTACGACGTACGCGACCCAGTACTGGAACGCGAACAACGACTTCATCGAATCGCAGGGGGAGAACGTTTCCTTCAGCGTGACGTTCCCGCCCGGCAACAAGGCCGTGAAGATCCAGGGTGACGCCGACATCCCGACCTGGTTCGTGAAGCTCTTCGGTGTCAACCACTGGGACGTTTCGGCCTCTGCGACGGCGGCGAGCCAGGTGCTGGACATCGCTGTTGTGTTGGACACGTCGGGTTCGATGTGCTTCACGAGCTATCCGCCGGTTGAAGGCGATGGCCCGAGCTGGACGGGATATGTGATGAGCCCGGGCCGGAAGAATCCGGCCGGCAGCTTCGCCCACCCGCAGCTTGTAGAGGCCATTTCTGCAAGCACCGGCTCCTCTATCACGATCAAACTCAACGACGTGAGAATCTTCACAAGCACGAGTTCAAGCACCAACCGCGCGAACTTTGGATCGGGCTACAACAGCTCGACGCCGTACTGGCAGCGGACACCAACCAGCGGAGTGCGCTCCGGGATCATCATGATCGACCAGGAGCTGTTCAAGATCACGGGTGTGAACAGCACCAACAACACGCTGACGGTGACCCGGGCCCAGACGAACGACCGGACATCGCCGGGCATCGCCACGTCGAAGCAGGCCCATTCGGTTGGGGCCGAGATCTGGGCGAACCGTGGGTCCGACGGTTCCCAAGGATACTGCGATAAGGCAGCCTACTACGCCCGGACTTCCAGCCAGGAGGGCCCGCACCAGCCGTTTGACGGGGCACTGGATAACGCGAAGTACTTCGTATCGCTGTTCAACCCGGCGTTCGACAAGATGGGCGTCGCCTCGTACTCGAGCACCGCTGGCATCCAAGCCAACCTCACCGGGGATTCCTTCAGCTCACTCAACTCCGCGATCGATGGGTTCGACTATCCTGAGGGCGGTACGAACATCGCGCATGGCATCGCGAGGGGGCAGGCCATCCTGGACGGTACGGGGAAGCGCGCAAACTCCATACGCATCCTCGTCCTCCTCTCAGATGGTGTGCCAAATGTGTACTGCACGAACGGGTACAGCAGCAGCAGCTGTTCGCAGGGGAGCAGTAGCACGCCTGCAAGCTGCCCTGCGTCTTCGACCACGGCGATTAACCACGCCATCGCGCGGGCGGCGGCAGCCGCTGCATCTGATGTGATCGTGTACACGATCGGCCTGGGCGATGGTGTGCTCGACTGCGTGATGGAAGACATCGCGGCAGCCGGCGGCGGCGAGTATTACAAGGCGCCGACGACGGCGCAGCTGGACGAGGCGTTCGAAGCCATCGCCAAGAAGACGCACATTGGCCTGACGCAGTAACAACGGGGGAACGGCCCCAACAAGAACGGCCCGGCTCAATGAGCCGGGCCGTTTTGTACGTGGACGCGGGGCGAAAGGGCCGTTCATCGAGTCTGCGAGACGGGCGGTCAAGGGAGCTGCGGGGAAATGAACGGTGACAACGCGTAGACGGCCTGTGGCCAGCGTGAATGCCGTCGATATACGGAAGGGAGGAGCACTACGAGTGGCACGACCAGTAGCAACAGCAATTACCGCATCAAATCGAAACAGGGCAATGCTCATGCTGGCCATTGTGCTCGGCATCGCGAGCTTCGCCCTGATGTTCGCGTTCTTGAACAGCCGGGACGGTGGGAACAGCGATGTAGAGAAGGCCCTGTCGGGGCCTGGCGCCGAAGAAGTCGTGGTGGCGGCCCGGATTATCCAACCGGGTGAGAAGATCACCGCCGACATGCTCCAGGTGGAGACGATCCCCGGAGCGGCGCTGCTCGACGGCCGGTTCAACACGATCACGGGCGTCGAGGGACAGATCGCGTCATCGCCGATATACCCGCGAGAACAAGTGACGACGAACAAGATCACGCCGCTTGCGGGGGAACAGACCCTGGCATTCAAGGTGCCGAAGGGGCTGCGCGCCATCTCGCTGCAGGTGCCGCACGAGGCGTGGATCGCGGCGGGACTGCCGCAGCCGGGTGACCGGATCGACGTCCTCGCCATCGCGACGCTGGTGAAGATCGACCCGTTGACGGGTGAGGAGCGGCCAGACCTCGCCGGGGCATACCTGGCGCAGGATGTGGAAGTCCTCGCGGTGTCCCAGACGCTGATCAAGAGCGTGACGCCGGTGAAGGATGCGAAGACAACCACGGGTGGCACGACCACAACCGATCCATCAGCGACGCCGGTAAGCGGGGAAGTGCAGACATCTGCGCCGATCGCCGCAGACAGCGGCGAGACGTTCGAGGCCGCAATTTCGATCACGCTGGCGCTGACGCCGGACCTCGCCGCGAAGGTAGCGATGCTGGATGCAGTGAAGGACGACGCGGCGCAGTACCGCATCCTCGTCCGCCAGAAGGGTGACACGGACCCGGTGAGCGGCAAGACGCAATGGTCGTGGGAAGACCTGTTCCCGGAGCGCTAACGGAGCATCCCGGGAGGCAATGAAGGTGGCTGCGCGGGGTTTCCCGCGCAGCCGGGCGACAAGGGGAGGAATTCGAATGTCAAGGGTCCCACAGATCGTAGTCATCGACCCGGACCGGGAAAGTGCCGCCGAGGTTGGTAAGTCCCTGGTCCAGCTTGGGTTCCAGGTGATCGGCAGCGCCGGGTACGGCGTGGAGGCGTTCACACTGGCGTTCCAGATGCGGCCGGACCTGGTGCTGATGCGAGTGGAAGAGCCGCTCGTGCGGCCCGTGCAGACGCTCTCGCGGATCAACGACGGATTGCCCGATATGCCCATCGTGGTGTTTTCGAGCGAGGCGAACCTGAGGAGTATGCGGCAGACGATGGTGTCGGGTGCATCGGATTACCTGCAGGAACCACTGGACGTCGACGAGCTGGAATCGGCGCTGATCAGGGTGCTGGAGCGCAAGGAGCGGGAAGGGATGCGCCGCCGCGGGGAGCTGGATGATCCGGTCCCGACGGGAACGATCATCACGGTGTTCGGGGCGAAGGGCGGAATCGGTAAGACGACCATCTCTTCGAACCTGGCCATCGCGCTGGCCACAGAGGCGCACCAATCGGTCGCGCTTGTCGACATGGACACGCGGTTCGGCGACGTCGCAATCACGATGGACATTCCGGTCGAACGATCTATCGCGGACCTGGCGAGAAACCTGGACAACGTAGACCGGTCGACGCTGCGGGACTACCTGGTCGAGCACGAGTCTGGGGTCTTCATCCTCCCGGCGCCAACACGGCCGAGCGACTGGCGAAATCTGAACGCGCGGCACATCCGGGACGTGGTTGACGTTCTGGCGCAGACGCATGACTTCGTGGTGCTGGACACGCCGGGGACGTTCAACGAGATCGTGGCGGCTGCGATCGAGGTGGGCACGATGGTGCTCCTGGTGACGACGCTGGACATGGCGAGCATCAAGGACACGGTGCTTGCGCTGGAGATGCTCCATGAGCGGTTCGGAAACGACGACGAGCGAATCAAGATCGTCCTGAACCGGGCGGGTGTGGACACGGGCGTGAGGGAGCGCGATGTGGAAGCGACGCTGGACGCGCCGCTATGGTGGCGGATCCCGCAGGACAACGACGTGGTGAAGGCGGCCCAGCTCGGGCGGCCGATCGTGATGTCGCGGCCGAACAGCAAGGTTGCGACGGAAATCCGCGAGATGTCGCGGGCGCTGGCCGGCGTACGGCGCGCGAAGGGCCGCGCGGCTGCTCGAAAGGGCGGCGGCGGCGGGATCATGACAAAGCTCTTCCCATCACTGTTCAAGAAGAGCGCGTAACGCTGCTGGAGGCGAACGATGAACGACGGCGAACGAGACGATTACCCGGCGGAGCGGAGGCCACGTGACGAGCGGAGTGCTCCCGCGCGGCCTCCGATAGACGGTAACCTTGCCGGGCAGTTGCACCCATCCAGCGCTCCGCGGCCACCGCAGGAGCGCTTGCGGCCGTCCGGCCAAATGGCGGCACCGCGGGGAAGGTGGGGAGTCGGCGACCAGGCGGATGCGATCCCGAACCGGCCGCCGGGGATTGGTTCGCGACCGGCGCTTCGCCCCGGGGGCCAGGGGGCTCCGGCCCAGCCGCAGCAGGCGCCGCAGCAACAGACGCCGCCTATCGACCTGCAGCAGCGGAGGCAGAGCCCAGGGCCGGGAATGGAGGCGAGGGCAAACCCCCAGGCGGAGGCAGCCAAGCTGCGGCTGCACGAGCTACTGATCGAAGAGCTGGAGCATGGGGCGATTGAGAAGCTGCCACCTCAGCAGCAGCGCGAAGCAGTAATGCGAGCGGCGCGCGAGCTCATCGCGCAGGAGGGCATCGCGCTCGGCGGCGCCAGTCGTGACGAAATACTGGAGGCGCTGGCTGACGAGGTTCTGGGCCTGGGACCGCTAGAACCGCTGCTCCGCGACCCGAGCGTCAGCGAGCTGATGGTGAACGACCTCGACAAGATCTACTTCGAGCGCGACGGGCGCATCTTCCGGAGCCCGGCGCGGTTCCGGGACATGCAGCACATCATGCGGATCATCGAGCGCATCGTGGCGCCGCTCGGGCGGCGCATCGATGAGTCAAGCCCGATGGTGGACGCGCGCTTGCCGGACGGTTCTCGCGTGAACATCACGGTGCCGCCAGCGTCGCCGAAGTCGCCAAGTATCACCATCCGGAAGTTCCGCGCGGACAAGATGAAGATCGACGACCTGATCAAGGTTGGGGCAATGACCGACAAGACGGCGGAATTCCTCGCGATGTGCGTGCGGGCCCACCTGAACATCATCATCAGCGGTGGTACGGGCACGGGGAAAACGACGTTGCTGAACGCGCTGTCAGGGTTCATCCCGAACACGGAACGGATTGTGACCGTGGAGGACCCGGCGGAGGTGAGGCTCCAGCAGGACCATGTGATCACGCTGGAAGCCCGCCCGGCGAGCATGGAAGGCAAGAACCAGATCAAGCAGCGCGACCTCGTGCGGAACACGCTCCGCATGCGGCCGGACCGGATCATCGTCGGCGAGGTACGCGGCGAAGAAGCGTTCGACATGTTGCAGGCGATGAACACGGGCCATGACGGTTCGATCTCGACGATTCACGCGAACACGCCGCGCGACGCAGTCGCCCGCATGGAAAACATGGTGCTGATGGCGGGCATGGACCTTCCCGCCCGGGCCATCCGGGAACAGGTGGCATCGGCGATCGAAGTCTTCATCCAGGTAACACGCATGCAGGACGGCAGCCGCCGGATTTCGCATGTGACGGAAGTCGCCGGGATGGAAGGAGACACGATTACGCTGCAGGACATCTTCCTGTTCAAGCTGGACCACGTGGATGACGACGGAAAGGTCCACGGGAAGCTGGAAGCGACCGGCATCCGGCCCGGCTTCCTGAAAAAGTTCGAGATCTTCGGGATCAAGGTTCCGCCGGATCTGTTTTCGGCTGACGGGAAGGTGTGGTGATGATCATCGCACTGCTGGCCGCGCTTTGCATTGGCGCGGCGATGACGACCGGGGTGTTGTGGCTGACTGGCAGCAACGGAAACCAGGCGGCGACGTTGCGCCTTTCGCAACTTCGGAACGAGGGACAATCGACCGGCGCGCTGTCGGCGATCTTCGCATTGCGAAAGCGAGCGAAGGGAGTCAACTTCGGCGGAATCAACGTCGTCAATTCGAACGTGGTGGCGAACTGGACGCGGGACCTGGAGCGGGCAGGGCTGACGCTCAACGTGCGGGAGTATTTCATCCTGCGGGTGACGGGAGCCGTCGTGCTGGCGGCCTTGGTATTCATGCTAGCGCCGTTGAAGATCCTGGCGGTCGCTGGCCTGCCGCTCGGCTTTTTGGTCGTGGGCTTCTGGGTGAAGCGCAGGATCAATTCACGTCAGCAGAAGCTGGAAAGCCAGCTGGTGGAACTCCTCCAGATGCTGGCGAGCGGCCTGCGAGCCGGGTTCGGGCTTCTGCAGGCAATCGAGGCAGCGACGGAGCAGCTGGCGCCACCGGTTTCGGTTGAGCTGCGGCGCTTCATGCGCGATACGGCGATGGGGGCGAGCGTGGAATCCGCGCTCGAATCGATGAACGAGCGCATCGGGAGCTCGGACTGGGACATCGTGATCACGGCGATCATGATCCAGCGGAGCGTGGGCGGGAACCTTGCGGAGATTCTCGACAACGTTGCGCACACGATGCGGGAACGGGAGCGGATCAAGGGCGAGATCCGGACTCTCACGTCACAGCAGCGAATGACCGGTTATGTCATCGGCGGGATCCCGATCGGACTTGGGATCATCTTCTCGATGTTGAACTGGGACTTCACGAGTCTGCTGTTCACGGAACCGCTGGGGCAGGCAATGCTGGCCGGCGGCGCCGTCCTCTGGGTTACCGGGTTCATGGTCATCCGCAAGATTGTCAACATCGAGGTGTAGCCGTGGAGTTTGTGATCTCGTTTTCAGTAATGCTCGCGGTGATGTTCCTCGCGTACGGCTTTCTATACCGGACAGCCGCAGAGGACTCGATGGAGGCCCGGCTGGGGGGGTTGCAGTACAAGCGCAGCCAACGGGAGTCGCTCCCGGACCCGGAAGCGGCGTTCACGACGCGCGTGGTGCGGCCGTTCATGGCCTGGGTGACGAAGCGCGCGAACGGCATCCTGCCGTCGACACAGTCGGAC
Organism: Dehalococcoidia bacterium; assembly: GCA_050248655.1. Lineage (GTDB taxonomy): Bacteria > Chloroflexota > Dehalococcoidia > Tepidiformales > Tepidiformaceae > JAGQHB01. The sequence continues at coordinate 139,014 of JBFWRY010000005.1, read as the reverse complement.
AAACTCGAGGCTTCGCTGACGCGAGCCGGGGTCAAGATCACGGTGGGGCAGTTCGCACTCATCTACGCGGTAGTGGGCGTGGGCATGCCGATGCTCATGCTGGGATTGTTCCTGGCCGCGGGTCTATCCGGCCGAAACCTGCTGATTATGTACGGAGCGATGCAGGGCATGGGCCTGTACGCGCCACGGATGTGGTTGCTTGGCAGGATCAAGCGACGTCAGAAATTGATCTGGCGTTCGTTGCCCGATGCGTTCGACCTGATCACGGCGTCGGTAGAGGCCGGTCTCGGCATCGATGCGGCCTTCAACCGGATCGTGGACAAGGTTACGGGGCCGTTCGCAGTTGAGCTGACGCGGACGCTGCGCGAGATCCAGATGGGACGGTCGCGGCGGGATGCACTCATCGACCTGGCGGACCGGACGGGTGTGGAGGAGCTTCGCTCGCTTGTGAACGCCGTGATCCAGGCGGAGAGCATGGGCATCTCGATCGCATCGGTGATCCGGGTGCAGACGGGCGTTATCCGGACACGGCGGAAGCAACGGGCGGAGGAGCAGGCGTTTAAGGCGCCGATCAAGATGGTCTTCCCGTTGGTCTTCTTCATCTTCCCTTGCATCATGATCGTGATCGGCGGCCCGGCCATCATCCAGATGATGAACGCGTTCTAAGATGCAGATCATCGACGTGACCTCGGGGGTGACGATCGCGCGGGAGGCGAGGCGGGCTTCGAACCCGTGGACGCGATTCCGCGGGCTGATGCTGCGACGACGGCTGGACGAAGGCGAAGCCCTGGACATCCGCGGCGATTCGTCAATCCACATGATGTTCATGCGCTTCTCGATCGACGCCGTGTTCTACGCGGAAGATGGGCACGTGACGCGTGTCCGCCGCGGGCTTCGGCCGTGGACGGGCATCGCGTTTGGAGGACGGGGGACGAAGGGCGTTGTGGAGTTGCCGGCTGGATCGGCCGAAGGCGTGGAAGCCGGGCATGAGCTCCGCTTCGTGGCCTAGGGGCGTAGCCCACTCCGTCTCCTAGCTCAAGAGCGAAGGGAAGAGGATGCCAAGGAGGCCACCTGCGGCGAGATACGGGCCGTAGGCGAAGTGTGCGCCGACTTTGCCGCGCGCGATGAGGATGACGGCGGGAATGCCCGCGAGCATGACTCCGAGGAACAGCGAGAACATGACCACGGGCCAGCCGACGATCAGTCCGATGAGCAGCATGAGCTTCACGTCGCCGAGGCCGAGGCCCGTACCGCCACGGCTGGCGAGCAAACCAAGCCCGAAGAAGATGACGCCAGCGCCGAGGGCGAACCCGGCGCCGATCGCGATGTCGGTGACGTCGCGATCCGGCCACGCCCAACAGAGCGCGGCCGCTGCGGTTGCTGATGGGTAGCTCAGCACGTTTGGAATGCGGTGGCGGTCAAAGTCCGTGCTGGAGATGACCACGAGGATGATGCCGAAGCCGGCGGAGAGGATGCCGGGCGCCAGGTCGTAGTGGTCCGGGCGAAGGGCGAGGGCAGCGACAACGGCGGAACCGACGGCGACCGCTGCGCGCCAATTCCGAGCGCGGCTGCCGGTCATGGGCTGCTCACGGAACTGGGGTTCCCGGTAGAGACGGTGCTGATTCGCGGCCGCGAACCAGCCGATTGCAGCCGCCAGCACGGCGCCGGCAGCGGGAGCGAGTAAGTCCATTGCCGTCACTATCGGGCGCGCCAGCATCAGCCTCAAGGGAAAGTGCCCCGAAGAGGTACGAGCCGCTACACTCCCGCGCTGTGGCCTTGATTGACTGGGCAGCCGTGACGCTGGAAGCGACGGCGCTCCTGAGGGAGTACGTCAGGATCGACACGTCGAATCCGCCAGGAAATGAGATGAAGGCGGCGGAGTTCCTGAGGGGAGTGCTGGAGGCGGACGGCATTGAAGCGGAGGTAGCGGAGGCAGTTCCGGGGCGAGGGAACCTCTTCGCGCGAATCGGACCGGCGGGTCCCACCGTGTGCTTGTTGAACCACAGTGATGTTGTTCCCGTCGAACGTGGCTATTGGTCCGTCGACCCATTCGCGGGCGAGCTTCACCGCGGCTCCGTGTGGGGGCGGGGAACGCTCGATATGAAGGGCATGGCGATCATCGAGTTGATGTCGCTTCTGCTTGTGAAGCGGATGGGGTTGCCGCTGAGGCGCGGGCTATCGTTCCTGGCGCTTGCCGACGAAGAGGCGGGAAGCGAATTCGGAGCAACATGGGTGGCGGAGCACCGGCCATCCTGGATGGACGCCGAATTAGTGATCAACGAGGGCGCCTACGGAATGGCCAACCTGCCGGGAGGGACGCAGCTCTTCCAGGTCTCGCCGACGGAGAAGGTGCCGCTGTGGCTGCGCCTGACTGTGAAGGGACGGCCGGGACACGGGTCGGTCCCGCACGACGACAACTGCGCGGAGCGGCTGGTGCGGGCCCTCGCCAAGTTAGAGGCATGGAAACAGCCGCTGGAGATCACTCCGGTGATGCGGGACCACGTGATGGCGCTGGCAGACGCCGGCCTCGTGCGTGCCGCGAACGACAAGGATATCGAGGCTGCCGCTGAGCGAAGCCCGGGGTTGCGGGCACGGCTCGCCAACACCGTAGTGCTGACGACGATTTCGACCGGCGTGAAGGTGAACGTGATCCCATCCGAGGCCAGCGCCACGCTGGATTGCCGGCTGCTGCCGCATGTGGACGTGGAGGCATTCATGACGGCATTGCGAGCGACACTGGCCGACGAACAGGTCGGGATCGAGGTGCTGAACCGGTCCACCGGCGCGGCCACGTCGATGGACCATGAATTCATTGAGGTAGTGGACGACATCGTGGGGGAGTTGGTGGAGGGCGCGCGGCTCGTGCCAGACATGACGAGCGGCTTCACCGATTCGCGGATCTTCCGGCAGCGGGGCGTGGCTTCGTTCGGATTCATCCCCTGCCTGATCCCGCCGGGCGAACTTTCGGGGATCCACGGCCACGACGAGCGGATTGGCGTGGACAACCTCCGGCTGGGGATCCAGATCATGACGCGCGTGGTGCAGCGGCTCTGCGGGGCCTAACCGATGGCAGGGCTCTCGGCGCCGTCGATGAGCGCTGAGATTTCATCACGAATGGAGCGGAGTTCCGACCCGGTGAGCGTACGGGCCGGATCACTACCGAGGCCAGAGATCCATCGTTGGGCAAGGTGGCGAACGCCGGGCGTCGCGGGGCCGGGCGCGGGCCGCGGGACGAGGGGCGGGAGGGGGCGCCCGATGTCCTCCAGAACAGTCTCTTCCAACAGCAGGGCGATTGCGTGCTGCACATGCTCCGGCGCGACGTGGGCGGCGCCGAGGTAGCTCGCGACGGACGCGGATGTCGTGAGGATGTCGGTGAAGCTGATCTGGGTCGCCACAGCGGAATGTTACTAGCCGGTGGCCTCGTCGAGCTTCTGCCCTTCGAGCGAGCGGGCGAAGGCGCGGACGCGATTGTCGGCACCGCAGAGGATTGGCCGGAAGTGGCTGAAGCAGAGCGTTTCGAAGTCGAGGGCAGCGAGCTTGCGGACGGAGTTCGCGGCTTCTTCGAGGTCCGTGCTGAACATCCGGCTTGGCAGCATGAGGCGGCCGAGCTTGTGTTGCATGGCGTCGCCGACGATCAGCACGCCACGTGAGGGAAAGTGAAGGGCGATGCTGCCATCCGTGTGACCGGGGGCATGGACGACACGGAGGCCGCCGAGGACGGGAAGTTCGTCGGCGTCGTTGAGCATTACATCGACGCGAGCGGGCCCGGGGTCGGTCCACTGCAGGTAGGGATCGACGAGACGCGCCAGAAGCGGATTCACAAACGGGTTGGGCAGCGGCCGTTCGCTGGTGACGTGGGGGGCGTCGCCGAGGTGGACGCCGGTGCGAGCCGGTACGTGCTTCTGCAGGACGGGGAGGCCGCCCACGTGGTCGATGTGCGCGTGGGTTATGACGATGTGGCGGACATCGTCGGCTGTCTTTCCAACTTCACGGACGGCCTGGAGGATCCGCTCGCCGGAGCCCGGGTTACCGGTGTCGATGACGGTGACTGTGTCTTCGACGACGAGATAGGCGCGGGAACCGCGGGTGCGGACCTGAAACAGGCCGGGGACTACCTGCCGCGTAAGCCGGAAGGGTGCGGGACGCCGTTCTTCCCAGCGCGCGGCCATCTCCCCCCGCCGGGCGAGGAAGTCGGCGCGAGTCTCATCGAACGTCCTTGGCATGGGCGGAGCATAGCACAAGTGCTTACCGACCGGTAAACAGGCAGGGTGACCGCTGCGTCCGTGCGATACTCGCGCAATGTACGTGCCCCGCCATTTCGCGATCGAGGACCTGGCCGTTGTCCACGAGGTCATCCGGCAGAACAGCTTTGCGACACTGGTCACGAGCGGACCAGGCGGCATGGAAGCGACGCACCTGCCCGTCGTGTTGGAGACGGAAGCCACGAGCCCGGGCAGACTCCACGCCCACGTTGCGCGGTCGAACCGCCAATGGGAGGCGTTCGACGGGGAACGGGAGGCGCTGTTCGTCTTCGCGGGGCAACACGGCTACGTCTCGCCATCTTGGTACGAACCGGGCCCGGCGGTACCGACATGGGACTACGTCGCCGTGCATGCCTACGGGCGGCCGACCATCATCGAGGACGAGACGAAGGTCATGGCGATGCTCAACACGCTGGTGTCGCAGTACGAGGGCGGGATGGAGCGGCCGTGGCGGATCGAGACGCAGGACCCGGAGTGGTTGCGGAAGCTCGCCGGAGGAATCGTCGCGTTCGAGACCGACATCACGAGGATTGATGCGAAGGCGAAGCTCGGGCAGAACCGGCCCGCGGACCAGGCGCGCGTGGCCGAGGCGCTGGAGGCGTTGGGAGCCCGTGAACTTGCGGCGCTGATCCGGGACGCGGCCGGCCGGCCGTAGGGCGCGGATGGCCTTTCGTCGACGATTCGGAGACAATCGGGCAGAACTTACCAACCGGTCAGGAGCACCAGCGCAATGCCAATCACGCTCGCCGATTCCGAACGCGAAGTCGAATGGCGGAAAGAAGTCCGTCAATTCATCAACGACAACAAAGGGATCTTCGCAAACGCCGCGGCGGACGAGGGCGGTGAAGGCAGCATGTTCGGCCGCATGGGCGCATTCAAGCAGTGGCGCGACCGGGTAGCTGAGAAGGGTTGGGTGGCGCCGGCATGGCCGACGAAGTACGGCGGGGCGGACCTGGGCGTCAAAGAGCAGTTCATCATGAACGAGGAGTTCGCCGAGGCGGGCGTGCCGAGCAACGTCGGCGGTTTCGGCGTGATGATGATTGGGCCGACGATCATTGAGCACGGCACCGAGGAACAGAAGGAAGAGCACCTTGGCCGCATCCTTCGCGGCGAAGTGATCTGGTGCCAGGGCTACAGCGAGCCGGGCGCGGGCTCCGACCTTGCATCGCTACAGACGCGGGCCGTGCGCGACGGCGACGACTACGTGCTGAACGGTCAGAAGATCTGGACGACGGGCGCGCAGTTCGCCGACTGGATGTACATGCTGGCGCGGACGGACCCGGATGCTCCGAAGCATCGGGGAATCACGTACTTGCTGGTCAACATGAAGAGCCCGGGCGTGACCGTGCGTCCGCTGACGACGATGGCAAACATGCAGTCGTTCAACGAGGTGTTTTTCGAGGACGTGCGAGTGCCGGTCGAGAACCGTATTGGTGATGAGAACCGCGGCTGGTACGTCGGGACGACGACACTGGACTTTGAGCGATCGTCCATCGGTTCCGCTATCGGTGTGCGGAAGACGCTGGACAGCCTGATCCGGCAGGCGAAGAGCGAGAAGTCACCGGCGAGCTTCGATCAGCGTAAGACCCTTCGCCACGAGTTTACGGACCGCCTGATCGACGCCGAGGTGGCGAAGATGCTGAGCTACCGTGTGATCTCGATGCAGGCGAATGGGAAGATCCCGAACCACGAGTCGTCGATGTGCAAGCTGTTCTCCAGCGAGCTCAACCAGAAGATCGCGTTGCTCTCGATGCACCTGTTCGGGATGCACGGACTGGTACGGAACCGGGCTTCGACGGGCTACGTACAGGCCGTTTCATCAACGATCGCCGGCGGCACGAGCGAGATCCAGAAAGGGATCATGGCGACTCGCGGGCTGGGTCTGCCAAGGGGCTAGTCACGCGTTCCAGGCATTGAAAGGCGCCCAGCGGGAGTATCCGCCGGGCGCCTTTATGTTTGTCCGGCCTGGAATAGGCTGTCCCCCGCTCAGTCGATGCGGACGGACCCGCGGTGGAAGCGGCCAACGATTTCCGGATCAGGGATGAGCGTGGTGGCGGCGCCGAGTTTGCCGGCATATTCGAACTGGGAGAGGACGTGGCGCATGCTTTCGAGCCGGGCATTCCGCTTGCTGTTGGCCTGGACGATGATCCAGGGGCTGAAGCTGGTGTGGGTGCGGCCGAACATCATCTCTTTGTAGCGCGTGTATTCGTCCCAGAGTTCCTGCGCTCGCTCATCGAGGGGACTGAGCTTCCACTGCTTGAGGGGGTTGTGGCGGCGGGAGTTGAAGCGGGCGAGCTGCACATCTTTGCTGATGGAGAACCAGAACTTCACGAGCTCGACGCCGTCTTCGATGAGCATGTGCTCGAATTCTGGGACCTGGCGCATGAAGCGTTCGTACTGGGCCTGGTTGCAGAAACCATTGACGGGCTCGACCACGGCGCGGTTGTACCAGGAGCGGTCGAAGAGGACGATTTCGCCCCGGTTCGGGAGCTGCCGCATGTAACGCTGGAAGTACCACTGGCCGGTCTCGTCAGCCGAAGGGGTAGGGAGGGCGACGACGCGCATGGCGCGGGGGTTCATATGTTCGGCGAAGCGGCGGATGGTACCGCCTTTGCCCGCGGCGTCGCGGCCTTCGAAGAGGATCGCGACGCGGCGGCCTTCGGACTGGACCCAGCGCTGGAATTTGACGAGCTCGATCTGGAGGCACTCGAGATCGACCTCGTAATCGATCGCCCGCTTGATCTTGGTGGCGTCGACGTTCTTGGAACGAAGGAGTTGGATGAAGTCGCGGGCCGAATGGATGTCCGAGAGTTCTTCGAGGAGCACGACATCGTCCGGGATGGGGATGCGGATGTCGGAGCGGAGAACCTCAGCGACGGCGCGAATGGCAGCGTCGGTGAGCTCGGCGTTTTCGGGGAGGGCCCGCTCGAGGGCAGCAGTCAGCTCCTGCTGGACGACCTCCGTGAGCATCTCGGACGTGTGTCCGATGCCATTACCGTTCCAGTTCGTACTTGCGCGCAGATGCGCGGATTCGTGGTTGCCCATAGTCCACCTTGCGTTGGGACCGATGCGGTCCGTCCGTTAACACTCCAAAGTTCGGCCAGGGAGCGTCCCGTGAGAAGGGTCATCCGGCACGCAAACGGTACCCCGGGAGCACATTGACCCGTTCGCGGGCGGCGCGGCGCCGAGCGTACTCGAGGCGTGCCAGGGAGCAGAAACCCCGGCCTGTCATCCTCGATTCACACCGGATCCTGTTCCGGGATCACCGGATGGCGGCCGCGACCGGGGAGAAGACGGGGCGTGAATCAGTTCGCCGACGGCCGACCGCTCGAAGGCTGGATCGTTCAGGTATGCCGGCCGCCTGACCGGAGGCCCTATCGCGTCGCGGCACGGATCGTGTGAGTCAGCTTTCGCCAGGGCATCGTGCAACCGTCTGCGGACACAAGGGCCTCAGCCCGGCGGCTATACTCTGCGGGTGCCGACGAACCAGAAGCCGCGCCTCGTGATTCTTGATTCGCACGGGATTTTGTTCCGAGCGTTCTTTGCGTTTGCGAATTCGAGCCAGCCGCCGCTGATGAGCAGCAAGGGCGAGCTGACGTTCGCGACGCACGGGTATGCGGAGACGCTGATCCGGGTACTGGACGTGCTGAAGCCGACTCACATTTGCGCCGCCTGGGACGCGGGCGGGCCGACGTTCCGGCATGAGGCGGCCGAGGAATACAAGGCGACGCGGCGTCCGACGCCCCCCGAATTGATCGTCCAGATGGCCCGCGTCCGCGAGATGCTCGTGGCCTTCAAGATCCCGATCTACGAGATGAAGGGGTTTGAGGCGGACGACGTTGCGGGGACAATCTCAAAGATGGTGGCGTCCGAAGGGATGGAGACGTTCATCGCGACGCTGGATACGGACCTCGTGCAGCTGGTTGGACCACACGTGAAGCTGTTCATGTTCCGTCCGTATCAGCGCGACACGGTGGAGTACGACGAGGCGAAGGTGGCGGAGCGGTGGGGCTTTTCGCCGAAATACATGATCGACTTCAAGTCGCTTCGCGGCGATAGCAGCGACAACGTCGAGGGGATCAAGGGGATCGGCGACAAGACCGCTGCAGACTTGATCCGTCAGTTCGGCGAAGCAGAAGAGATCTTCGAGCGGATGGACGAGCTGAAGCCGGCGGTCCGCAAGAAGTTGGAGGGACAGCGCGACCAGGTTCTGCGGAGCAAGAACCTGGTGACGATCCGGACGGACGTGCCGGTGGACTTTGACCTCGATGCCTGCCGTCTTCAGGACTATGACCGCGAAGCTGTGCTTTCGCTGTTTCGCGAGCTTGAGTTCCGGGTGCTGGCGCAGCGGCTGGCAGAGGTGCTGGGAGAGCAATCTGGAGTAGCGGCAACGCTGGAGGCGGACGAGGCAGCGACGTCGTACGAGGTAGTCCGCACGGAGGATGGGCTGGCCGAGATGGCGGGACACCTCAACGACGCCGGGGCGTTCGCGGTGGCGGGGCTGACGACGGCCGGTGCCGCGACGCACCCGCTGCCGCTTGGGCTGGCGTTTGCGACAGAGCCCGGCAAGGCGTGGTACGTACCGTTTGGACATGCGCCGCGGTTGGATGAGGCGGCAGTGCAGCTGAAGCGGGAGGCCATCGTGGCGGCGCTACGACCGCTGCTCGAAGACGAGCGTCTCACGAAGACCACGTATGGGTCCAAGTACCTGATGCACCTGTTGGACCGGATGGGCTCAGGATTCGGGGGGAATGCGTTCGATGTCTCGATTGCGGCGTTCCTGCTGGGGGAGACGTCTTCGACGTTGAATGCGCTGGTGGGGGAGCGGCTGGGGATCGAGATGGTGAGCGCACAGACGCTCACGGGGACAGGGCGAAAGGCGGTTTCGCTGGCCGAGGTGGAGATGGAACGCGTGGCGGAGTACGGGTGCCAGCAGGCGGAGATGCTGCTGCGAGTGGCGCCGCAGCTCGACGCTCAGCTGCGGGAACGGGGGCAGTGGGACCTGTTCTGGGAGATGGAGATGCCGCTGATCCCGGTGCTGTTCCGAATGGAGCGTTGGGGAATCGCCCTGGACCCGAGCGTGCTTCGGGAGCTGTCGCGGGCGATGACGGGGGATATCGCGAAGGCGGAGGAGGAGATCTACGCGATCGTCGGGCACGAGTTCAACATCGCGAGCCCACAGCAGCTGAGCGACATCCTGTTCAAAGATCTCGGCCTGCCCAAGAGCCGCAAGACGGCTTCGGGATACAGCACGGACCAGCGCGCGCTGGAAGCGCTGCGGCCGGTGGCGCCGATCATTGACCTGATCTTCGAATACCGCGGGCTGACGAAGCTGAAGAGCACGTACCTGGATTCGCTTCCGGGGACGATGGCGGCCGATGGCCGGGTACACACCGACTTCCAGCAGACGGTGGCGGCGACGGGGCGGCTTTCGAGCAACAACCCGAACCTGCAGAACATCCCTGTGCGGGAGGATCGCGGGCGGGAGATCCGTCAGTCGTTTGTGGCGACGGGATTCGACCAGCCGTTGTTCGTCGGCGCCGACTACTCGCAGATCGAACTGCGCGTGCTGGCTCACGTGACCGGGGACCGAGGGCTGATTGATGCGTTCCTGGCTGACCAGGACATCCACAAGGCGACGGCCGCGACGGTTTACGGAGTAGAGCCAGATGCTGTGACGCGGCAGATGCGCGACACGGCGAAGATGGTGAACTTCGGGATCGCCTATGGGATGGGGGAGTTTGGATTGGCGAGCCGGACGGGCATGACACGGGAAGAGGCGGAAGCGTTCATCAAGTCGTACTTTGCGAACTTCCCGGGGATTGCGGATTGGCAGAAGGAGATCCTGGCGCTAACGAAGGAGAAGGGGTACGCGGAGACGATCTTCGGGCGGCGACGCTATCTGCCGGCGATCCATTCATCGAACTTCCAGGTGCGGAGCGCGGCGGAGCGAGAAGCGATCAACATGCCCATCCAGGGGACGGCGGCTGACATCATCAAGCTTGCGATGATCCGGATCGACGAGGAGATGGCGAAGCGCGAGCTGCGGAGCCGGATGATCCTGCAGGTGCATGACGAACTGATCTTCGAGTGCCCGGCGGAGGAAGCGGACGCGGTCGCGGAGCTGGCGACGCGGCTCATGCCCGGCGAGCGGGAGCTGGCGGTGCCGCTGAAGATCGACGTGAAGCGCGGGAAGAACTGGGGAGCGATGGCGTAGGGAGCCGACGGCGGCCGCAAACGCTGTGTTGTAGAATCCCGGCGCACATTACAGCCGGAGTACCGCGAACGATGCGTTTCACTGACACCCCTGACCTCGCCGAATGGCGCACGACCGTCAAGGGCTTCATCGACGACAACTGGAAGCAGGGCCGGTCGGACGATGACGAGGACAACCCGATGGAAGAGGCGGCGCCCGATGAGGGCCGTGTGAAGCCCTGGCTCGACAAGCTGGCCGATAGTGGCTGGATCGCGCCAGCGTGGCCGAAGAAGTACGGCGGCGCCGATATGTCCGTGCTCGAGCAGTTCGTGTTGAGCCAGGAGTTCACGGAGGCGGGAGCGCCCACGAGCAGGCAGATGCTGAACCTGGTGGGGCCGACGATCATGCTGCACGGCACGGATGAGCAGAAAGCCGAGCACCTGCCGCCGATGCTGCGAGGCGAGGTGGCGTGGTGCCAGGGGTTCAGTGAGCCGGGCTCGGGTTCCGACCTTGCTTCGCTGCAGACGCGCGCTGTTCGTGACGGCGACGACTACGTGATCAACGGACAGAAGATCTGGACTTCGGGCGCGCACCGGGCGGACTGGATGTTTGTGCTGACACGGACGGACCCAGATGCGCCGAAGCACCGGGGCATCAGCTACCTGCTGATGGACATGAAGAGCCCGGGCGTGACGGTACGGCCACTAACCAACCTCGCGAACGGCCACATCTTCAACGAGGTGTTCTTCGAGGATGTCCGGGTGCCGGTGCGAAACCGGATCGGCGAGGAGAACCGCGGCTGGTACGTGGGTACGACGACGCTGGACTTCGAGCGTTCGAACATCGCGCGAGTGGTGAACATCGAGAAGCAGGTGCGGCGGCTCAACCGCTACGTGAAGGCGCGGGCTGGAGCTGGCCAACCAGTGCGGGATGCCTTCCGACTCGAGCTGGTGGACCGTGCCGTGGAGACATCGGTCTGCGGGCTGCTTTCGTTCCAGGTCGTGTCGATCCAGGCGCGGGGCGGCGTGCCGAACATGGAAGCATCGATGAACAAGATGTACGGCTCCGAGCTGCAGCAACGGGTCGCGGCGACGGCGATGCACCTGACGGGAATGGCGGGCCAGCTGCGGCGACCGACCAGCATCGAGGGTGACTTCAAGGTGCGGGCGGCGATGGACTATATGACGACTGTGTCGGCGACGATCGCAGCCGGTACGAGCGAGATCCAGCGAAACATCATTGCGACGCGCGGGCTTGGGCTGCCGCGGGGTTAGCACCGGAGACAACGCAAGACGCAAAGGGAACGAGCCCGGCTTTCGCCGGGCTCTTCTTGTTGGACTGGGCGAAGCGCTTAGCCGCCGCCGATGGCCGGGACGATGGTGAGCTGTGTGGTGGGAGCGAGGCGCTCGTGGAGGGCCATCTGGTAGACCTCGCCATTGACGGCGATCGCCAGTTCGGGGCGGACCCGGCCATCTTCGACGAGCCGATCGTAAAAGCCGGGAGAACGCTCATCCAGGGCGTGGAGCACTTCATCGAGGGTCGCAGCCTCGACTTCGAGGCGATTGACGCCGCCGAACAGCGGCCTCATGAGGGCGGGAATGATAACGACAACCATGACCGCTCCATGAAAGCGTGAGGGCTGGCAAATTGCCAGCCCCCACGTGTTGAACCGGGATCGGGGCCTGATTAGAGGCCGTAGAGCTCCTCGACGACGCGCCGGGGGGACAGGGGCAGCGCCGTGAACCGGTGCCCGGTGGCATCGGCGACGGCATTGGCGATGGCGGCGAGCGGAGGGACGATCGGCACTTCGCCGACGCCACGGACGCCGTAGGGGTGACCCGGGTTCGGGACCTCTACGAGGACCGTCTCGATCATGGGCAGATCGAGCGTGGTGGGCATGCGGTAGTCGAGGTAGCTCGAGTTCAGCAGATGACCCTGCTCGTCGTAGTAGTACTCCTCGTTGATTGCCCAGCCGACACCCTGGGCAACGCCGCCCTGGATCTGGCCTTCGACGTAGGAGGGGTGGATGGCAGTGCCGACGTCCTGGACGGCGGTGTAGCGGAGGACGGTGATCTTGCCGGTACCGGGATCGACTTCCACGTCCGCGATATGGGTGGCAAAGGCGGCGCCGACGCCACGGGCTGAAAGCGAAGCCTTGCCGACGATTGGGCCGCCGGTCTGACCGGACTTGGCGGCGATCTCCTTGAAGGAGATCCGCTTGGAGCTGTCGTTCTTGGCGCGAACCGCTGCATCGACGTATTCGAGGCCGTCCTCGGGTACGTTGAGCAGGGCCGACGCCCGCTGGATCATCTGGCGCTGGATATCGAGACCAGCTTCGTGGACGGCGAGACCGCTGGCGAAGGTGGTGCGGCTACCGCCCGTGACGTCGTTGTGACCGACGGAATCCGTATCAACGACCGTGGCGTGGATATCGTCGTAGCCGACGCCGAGGGTTTCGGCGAGCTGCATCGTGAGGGATGCGCGCGTGCCGCCGATGTCGGTAGAGCCCTCAACGAGGTTGATGGTGCCATCGGGATTTACCGAGACAACGACACTGGACTGGAGACCCGCGTTGAACCAGAAGCCGCTGGCAACGCCACGACCGCGATTCGGGCCCTCGATCGGGGATTTGTAGTGGGGCGAATCGATCGCAGCGCGGACCGTTTCCTCCGCACCGATGCGAGGGAAGGGGACGCCAGTGACCATGCTCGTGTTTTCTCGCGAGCTGTTGTCCAGGCGGAACTGAAGCGGGTCGAGACCCGTCTGCTTCACGAGCTCATCGAGGAGGGATTCGATGGCGAACGAGGCGGCCGGAGCGCCGGGAGCGCGATAGGCCGCGGTCTTGGGCTTGTTAACGACGACGTCGTAGCCGGTGATGTCGAAGTTTTCGACGTTATAGGGCGAAATCATGCACATGCAGCCGGCGCCGACTGCCGAGCCAGGGTAGGCCCCGGCCTCGTAGTTCAGCGAGGCCTGGACGGCAGTGAGCTTTCCGTCCTTGACGCCGGCCTTCACCTTGATGTGGCTGCCGCTCGTGGGACCCGAAGCCTGGAAGACTTCGGTGCGGTTCATGGTGATCTGAACGGGCTTGCCGCTCTTCTTCGAGAGCATCGCGGCAACCGGGTCGAGGTAGATCGGAATCTTGCCACCGAAGCCGCCGCCGATCTCCAGGGGGATCACGCGGACGCGGGCAACGGGGAGCTTGAGTACCTGCGCGACCTGGGCACGGACGACGAACGCGCCCTGGGTGCTCGTCCAGATCGTAAGCGTGCCGTCGGAGTTCCAGTTGGCAGTGGAGTTGTGGGGCTCGATGTAGCCCTGGTGCACCATCGTGGTGTCGTACTCGCGTTCGAGCACGTGGTCGGCAGCAGCGAAGGCCGCATCAACATCACCGCCTTTGAACTGGACGATGCTGGCGATGTTGCTGGGCTTTTCGCTGAGGGAGCCGTCCATTGACTTGGTGCGGCGGTTTTCGTTCAGCAGCGGCGCGTCGTCGCGCATGGCGTCGCGTACGTCGAGGACGGGAGGCAGCACCTCGTAGGTGACCTTGACGCGCTTGGCGGCCTCCTCCGCGATCTGCGACGAGGTTGCGGCGACGGCCGCGACGGCGTGGCCGTGGTAGAGGGTCTTGTCGTGCGCGAGGATGTTCTCGCTGAGCTCGCGGAGGTTGACCGCGCTCTCGCCGAGTTCTTCAATCTTATCGGCCGCAATGGGAAAGTCTTTCGAGGTCACGACAGCGAGCACGCCGGGAATGGCCTCGGCCTCGCTCGTGTCGATTTCGAGGATGCGGGCATGGGCATGGGGGCTGCGAACGACGCGGCCATAGACCAGGCCCGGCGGGCGGATGTCGGCGCCGTACTGGGCTTTGCCGGTGACTTTCTCGACACCGTCCGGGCGAATCGGCCGTGTGCCGATGACCTTGTAGCTTGGGCGGTCAACTGTTGTCATACAGGCTTTACCTCTTCCATCTGGTCGGCGGCCTTGAGGACGGCGCGCACGATCTTGTCGTAGCCGGTGCACCGGCAGAGGTTGTTGGCAAGCCACCAGCGAACGCGGTGCTCATCTGGGTGGGGTTCCTTATCAAGGAGGGCCTTGGCGGAAATGATGAAGCCCGGTGTGCAGATTCCGCACTGGAGGGCTGCTTCTTCGAGGAAGGCCTGCTGAAGGGGGTGCAGCGCATCGGCGTGGCCGATGCCTTCGATGGTCGTGAGATCAGCGCCTTCTATTTCGACGCCGAGGACGCAGCAAGAGTTGACGACGCGGCCGTTGAGCATGACGGAGCATGCGCCGCAGTTGCCGTTGTTGCAGCCTTCCTTGGCGCCGGTGAGGTCGAGTTCTTCGCGAAGGACTTCGAGAAGGCTCTGACGCGGTTCACAGAGGAAATCGACTGGTTCGCCGTTGATTGTGGCCTGGACCTGGGTACGTCGCATTGGCTATCGCCCTTCCCGGATGCGTGTGAGAGCGCCTTCGAAAGCGCGGACTGTGAGGACGGAGGCAAGGTGCCTTCGCTGGGCGATGGAACCGCGCATGTCGGTGATTGGGGTCGCTGCCTCGCTGGCTGCTGCGCCCGCGAGGGCGAAGGTTTCCGCGTTGGGAGCCTTACCGGTGACCGCCTGTGCGGCCGCCGGAACCATCAATGGTGTGGGCCCGACAGCACCGAGGGCGACACGGGCACGAGCGATCTGGCCTGACCCATCGAGCTCTAGCAGGACACCAGCGCTGGCCACGGCGATATCCATCTCGTTCCGGGGGATGAAGCGATGGTAGAAGGCGCCCGCATTTTCACGCGGCGCGGGGATGATGATCTTGACGAGCAGTTCGCCGGGCTGGAGGGCGCTGCGCCCTGGCCCGGTGAAGAAGTCCTCGACGGCGATCTCCCGCGTACCGGTGCTGGAGCCGACGACGAGCCGGGCACCCAGGGCCATCAGGGCCGGCGAGGAGTCCGCGGCCGGGCTGGCGTTGCAGAGGTTGCCGCCGAGGCTGGCTCGCGACTGGATCTGTGTGCCGCCGATGATCGTTGCGGCATCGACCACGGCCGGGAAGCGGCGGGCAATGTCGGCGTTTTCGTAGAGGGTGGCCAGCGGTGCCGCTGCACCGATCTCGAGGCTGCCGTCGGGCTTGACCTGGAAGGTCATGAGATCGGGGATGTGCTTGAGATCGATGAGTTGGTCGCAGCGCTTGCGACCTTCGCGAAGCTGGACGATGACGTCGGTGCCACCAGCCAGCAAGAGGCTAGAGCGCCCGTTCCCAAGTGTGGCATACGCCTCAGCGAGTGAACGAGGCGCCACGTATTCGAAGTTCTCCATGCGCCGTCCTTTGGTATTGTCTGCGCGTGTCCGCGCGTTCCGGTTCGTTCCGGATAGCGAGGCTAATCATAAAGACCTAGCGAACGGTTGTCGTGAACATATCGAGAATCTGGCCGTCAATTCGCACCCTGGGACTCGTGGCGCTCGTCCTGGTTGGCGCCGGGGCTCTGCTTCGGCCTGTTTCGGCGGCCGAGTCTATCAAGAGCTTCGTGGCGAATTACGAGGTGCAGACAGACGGGACGGTGGATGTCGTTGAGGAGATCATGTGGGACTTCGGGAATGCCACGGACCGCCACGGGATTTTCCGGGACCTGATCCTGAGCGCCAAGTGCGCGGCCCCACGGGCGGAGGCCGAGCAACCGCTTTTCCCCTGCGAAGAGGGGCTCCGGCGCAGGTGGCAGTATTCGGATTTCGACGTGAAGGCGGCGCCAGCGGGCCAGCCGCCAACGTTCGTGAAATGGACATCTGAGAGAGTCGACGACGCGCTGCAGCTCAAGATCGGCGACGGAAACGTGACGGTTAGCGGACCGTGGGTGTACCAGATCTCGTACACGGTGAAGTTCGCGCTGGACGCGTACAGCGACCATGACGAACTGTACTGGAACGCGCTGGGTAAGTGGACGCAAACGGTCGAAACCGTGCGGATCGACCTGAAGCTGCCAGCTGCTGCCGAGGCGCGGGCAGCCTGCTTCCAGGGCCCAACGGGCTCGACGGCGACGTGTCCGTTTGAGCTCGACGGCAATCGAGTGCGATACACGAGCTCTGGGCCGATCCCAAGCAGCCAGCAGCTGACGATCGTCGCCGGCTGGCAGAAGGGGATCGTAGACGTACCGGAACCGTTGTTCGAAGACATCAAGGGGATCGATGACTTCTTCACGGGCGACCCTTTGGAGTACGGAGGGGCCGCGGGGGCAGGGGCCCTTGGATTCGCGGGCGTGGCGATGCTCTGGTGGCGGCACGGGCGTGACCGCCGCTACCGGACGATCTACTACCTGAACGAGGACGCGGAGGAGCACACAAAGCCGCTGTTCGGGCACGACGACGTGGTGGTCGAGTACCTGCCGCCGGACGATTTGAAGCCGGCGCAGATGGGGGTAGTGCTCGACGAACGGGCTGACCCGCTGGATATCACGGCGACGATCATCGACCTGGCCGTACGCGGCTACCTGCACATCACTGAGATAGAGAAGGGGAAGGGACTGACTGGGATCTTCTCCAAAGGCGACTGGAAGCTGACGAAGCTCAAGGATGCCGGCGCCGATCTTGCGCCATTCGAACGCGAAGTGATGTCCGGACTTTTTACGACGGGCGGCGAGGTCGAGCTTTCGGACCTGAAGAACAAGTTCTACAAGACGCTGGCGAAGGCACAGGATGATCTGTACGAAGACGCCCTCGCGCGACGCTGGTTTCCGCGCCGACCGAGCGCCACAAAGGGCATCTGGGTGGCGCTCGGCATCGGGTTCGCGGTACTCGGTGCCGGTTTTGCGTTTGTGATGGGGTCGGTCTTCGCCCGGGCTGCAATTGGGATCCCGCTGATTGCCGCTGGAATCGCGCTCGCCGGTCTGGCGCCGTCGATGCCGCGAAGGACAGCGGTCGGCAGCGAAGCACTACGGCGCGTGTTGGGATTCAGGATGTACATCTCGACGGCAGAAACGCATCGCCAGGAGTTCAACGAACAGCAGAACATCTTCGCGCGGTACCTGCCGTATGCGATCGTGTTCGGGTGTGTCGATAAGTGGGCGAAAGCGTTTGACGGGCTCGACGACCAGGTCGGGCGCGAAACGGCAGCGTGGTACACGGGGGCGGGAGCGTTCCACGCGGCCAGTTTCAGCAACAGCCTGCAGGGCTTTTCGTCGAATGTGTCGTCGACGGTGGCAAGTACGCCGAGTTCCTCGGGATCCGGGTTCAGCGGCGGATCGAGCGGCGGCGGCGGTGGTGGCGGGGGCGGCGGCAGCTGGTAGTCAGCGATCGAGATAGGCACGGAGCCGGTGGGGGACGTTCGTGATAATCCCGTCGACGCCCGCGGCACAGAGCCGTGCCCAGTCATCCTCTCCATCAGCCGTCCAGGCCCAGACGCATAGCTGACGCCTGTGTGCTTTCATGACGAGTTCCGGCGTGAGCGAGTGATGCTCAACAGAAACCGCCTGCCCATGGCGCCTGAGGACGCCGCCGAGGAGCCGCTCCATGCCGTCAGCGTCCACAGGTGGCGAGATAATTGCCGCCGAGATGCGCGGGTCAGCGATACGGGCCGCACGAACGATTTCGGGATCGAACGAATGGATGGCTACCCAGGCGTGGGCGGCTGACCGGTCAACGACGGCGAGGACAGCGTCGACGAGCGCCGTTTCTGGTTCTCCGGAATGATGATCCACCTTCAACTCGCACATGACGCTGAGCCGACCGGCGACAAGGCCGAGGACCTGGTCGAGCGTCGGGACCGGCTCGCCGGAGCCGGCGTCCGCGGCCTGCAACGCTGCCAGCGAGATATCGCGGACGCGGCCGGAGAGGTTCGTCGTTCGGTCAACGGTTAGGTCGTGCATGAGGACGGGGATGCCATCTGCACAGAGTTGGACGTCGATCTCCATTGCCTCGGCACCGGCGTCAAGCGACTGTCGAACGCCGGCGAGCGTATTGGCGGGCGCTTCGCCGGCGGCCGCGGCATGTCCAATTACAAGTGGGCTCATGGGCGAAAGAATAGGGGCCCGTGCGCATACGTGTTCCCGCCTGGGGCACAAAGAGAGAGGGCCAGCCGTCTGGCGGCTGGCCCTCTTCGGGGTGTTTTGCTTCGAGCCCGTCAGGGCTACTTCCGGCGGGCGGTCACCGTAGCGACTCCAGCGGCACCGGCGACGCCGACGAGCGTCAGGCCAGCGAGCATCCAGAGGAGGGAGAGCGATTCGTTCGTGGCGAGGCCCTCACCGGTGTCGGGGGGCTTTGGGAGGACGCTCGGGGTCGCAACGCGGACGACACCGCTGGTCTGAAGGGCGCCACAGGTCACGTTGAGTGTGAGGTCGCCAGGGTTGGCGCCCGTCTGGACGGAGATCGTGGCGGTGCCGTTTCCGCTCGTTGTGAAGGTGGGAGTGAGCACAGTGCCACTTCCGCTCGCGATCGCGACGGTACCGCTGACACCGGGAGCAGCGTCACCAGCGGCAGTGCGCGTGCTGACCGTGAACGAGGCCACGGAATTCGGCTGTACTGAGCCTGACGTCGGCACGACGGTGCAAACGCCGAGTGGTTCCGGGTACTGGGCAAACGCCATGCCGAACGGCAACGCGGCCGCAGCAACAGCGATCAAGGCAAAGAACCGGGCGATCTTCATTTGATCCCCTCCGCTCGAGTGAATTTGGAGGATGGTACCCGTGGGCAAGCGAACTCTACAAGTCCAAATGACCGCCGGACGCGGAATTTATCCGTGTGATCCCAGAATCGTCGCTCGCGGGCCGCCGCGCAAGGGCATTAAGTGACAAATTCGACTCAGAACGGGGTGAGTGGCCGCGCGGGGCCATGAACAGCCGTGCCGCAACCCAACAGACAGCAAGACCGGCGAGCGCGCCGAGGACCGCGGATGCGACGAGGGGACTGGAAACCCTGGCCGCAGAATCGGCGGAGCGAGCAACACGAAGGCTGCGGTCATCATCGAGGCCAAAGTCCTCAAGGTAGGACGGGAGCGCGATGGTCATGGCATTGGCCATCGCCTGCGCTTCGTCCCTGTTGTTCGCTGTGGCGAAGACGCGGATCAGCAAGCTCTGCGGAGCCGGGACGACGCGCACGTCATCTTCGAAGCGCGCGCCGGGAATTCCGGAGAGGGCCGAGGCGCGCGCAATGACCGGGGATGAGAGGGCCAATTCGACGTACGTGAGCTGTAGTTCCCGCGTCGGTGCTGTTCCCGCCACGACGAGCGTGGCTTCGGCGCGGTACGGGGAGGGCACCAGCGCAGCGACGATTGCGGCGGAAAGGGCGCCAGCAGCGGCGGACGCGATGAGTGCCCAAACCCACCCTCGGTTCATCGGAGGGAGCAGCTTCGATGGAAGGCAAAGAACCGACACCTGCGCATGCTAGCGCACCCTGCGGCCAATGGAGCCGGTAGCACGAGAATCTGGGCTGGGCTACCGTTTATACGGAATCTGCGCCCGGGCGCACCCCTGGTGGCTACGTTGGCACTGGAACGGCTGGGACGGACGGCGACGAGCGCGGTCGAGTTGCGCGCTGAGACCGCGGGGAGGCCCCCTCGGACGGGAGCGCGGCCGATCCGGCTGACTCCGTGGGAAGTGAAGCCGGCGCGCGAACCACACCGGGGCTATGACCTGAGCAAGCGTGCGGTGGACGTGGCGGGAGGATCTGTCTTCCTGGTCGCAGCAGCGCCCGTCGTTGGAGCCGCAGCGCTGGCGGTTGCAGCCACTACGCGCTCATGGCCGTTCTACGTCCAACGGCGCGTGGGCCAGGGTGGCCGGGAATTCGCCATGCTGAAGGTGCGGACGATGCGGCCGGGGGCGGACCGCGAGGTGCCGCTAACGCTGAACGAGACTGGCGGGCCGACGTTCAAAGCGGCCGCCGACCCGCGCATCACGAAGATTGGGAAACTGCTCCGCCGAACGTCCATCGATGAACTGCCGCAACTTGTGAACGTTGTCCTTGGTCAACTGGCGCTGGTCGGGCCGCGACCCGGCCTGCCGGACGAAGCAAGGCAGTACACGCATGCGGAGGCGCGGCGGCTATCGGTAAAGCCCGGTCTGACGGGTATCTGGCAGGTCAGCGGCCGGAGCGACGTGCCATTCCGGCGCTGGATGGCGATGGACCGCGCGTACATCCGCAAGCGGTCGCTCCTGTACGACCTTGGATTGTTGGCGCGGACGCCATGGACCGTCGTTTCAATGCGCGGCGCCCGGTGAGGGAGCTGTCATCGGTGTTCCTGCGTGGGTGAGCTTGCAACCGTCGACATCATCGTCGTCTCGTTCAACTCCGGGGAGTTCCTGGACGGTTGTCTCGATTCGATCGGAACAGGGGCGTCCGCCGGGCTGGCAATCAACATACTGGTTGTGGACAACGCATCGACTGACGGCACGCCTGATCGGGTGGAGGCGCGGACTGAACCCTGGATCCGCTTGAAGCGCAATGAAGGGAACCTTGGGTTTGCGGCTGCTGCGAACATCGGCATCCGCGAAACACGCGGGGAGTACATTCTGCTGCTGAACCCTGACACGGTGCTTTCGCCGGACGCGGTACGCGCGGCTGTGACGTTCCTGCAGGAGACCGACGACGCTGCGATCGTGTCGCCGAAGCTCGTGCTGCAGGGCGGGGCGATCGATCCGGGCTGTCATCGCGGGTTCCCGACGCCATGGGCGTCGTTTACGTACCTCGCGGGCCTCGAGAAATTCTTTCCGAAGGTCCGGCTGTTCAACGGCTACCACCGCTGGGACTTGCCGCTCGATGAAGTGCACGCGGTGGATGCAGTGTCGGGCGCATTCATGCTCTTTCGCCGGAGCCTTGTTGACCGGATAGGCCTGTTCGACGAGCGCTTCTTTATGTATGCGGAGGATGTGGACTTCTGCATGCGAGCCAAGCAGGCGGGAGGACGGGTGTACTACGACCCGCGGCAGGAGGTCGTGCATATCAAGGGCACGAGCACTGGCATCAAGCGGCATTCGGACCACATCTCGCAGGCAAACCTCGAAACGAGGAAGCGAGCGCTGAATGCGTTCTACGATTCCACCAAACTATTTTATGACAAGCATTACGCCGAAGGGAACCCACGGCCGTTGAAGTGGGCCGTGCACCTCGCGGTGGAAGTGACGCGGCCGCTGGCGAATTGGCGGTTGAAGCGGCGGATGCGGACTACCTGAGGGCTGGCGCCGAGCCCGGGCGTATGGCTTCGAGGAAGCCAACTGCGCGACGCCAAAAGCCGAGCCAACGGGAGAACGGCGTTGTGAGAAGAACGATGAAGGGGACATCGGCCATCCAGACGCCGTGTACGGTCCAGTAGTTGAGGTAGATGGCGTAGACGAGCCAGAAGGCGGCGTAGCTATAGAGCACGATTGCGGTCGGGGACCAGCTGTGGCGCATCCAGCGCCAGGCGAGACCGTTGACCATGCCGAAGAGCAGGGAGAGGGCAATCGCCCCGGCGAGCCCAAAGTCGGCGTACCAGGGACCGACGTATGTCGTTGTGACCTGTTGGAACTGTGCGGTTGGGCGCGTGACCGTCTCTAGGTCCTTCGAGCCGATAAAGCGGTCGGCGAATTTCGTCGAGTAAAGGCCGGGGGTGGGGTCAAGCTCGTGGGCGTGTGAGCGGGTCAGATCGGCGAGCGTATGGAAGCTGACCGCAGTTGCCATCTGCACGGGGATCGTCCACTGGAGCACGTAGGGGCGACCGGGACGAAGTTCGCCGTCGAGGTGGCTCTTGAACGGGTTGTCCGTCTGCTGATCGACGCGGACGAAAAAGACCGTGGACGAACCAGCGACCAGCACGATCGCGGCGGCCAATGCGAGTACGCCAAGTTTGCGCGGCACTCCGCGGTAGAGGATCACGGCG
Organism: Dehalococcoidia bacterium; assembly: GCA_050248655.1. Taxonomy (GTDB): domain Bacteria; phylum Chloroflexota; class Dehalococcoidia; order Tepidiformales; family Tepidiformaceae; genus JAGQHB01. The sequence goes on along the minus strand of JBFWRY010000005.1, from coordinate 116,727 downwards.
AACCCGCCGATGACGCAGGCGGAAAACGGGTAGAGGCGGCCACCGCTGAGCGCGAGCGGCGCCAGCGAACATGCGGCGACGGTGGCGAAGAGGACGCGCTGACGGGGCGTCTTCGCGAGGACAACACCAGGAACCGAGACGATGAGGGCGACGTAGCCAAGGCGCGTACCGATGAGCGATGAGAGGCCGAACGAGGCGAAACGGGCGACATCGATCTGGTCGGATAGGAGCGGGATGACGCCGACCTGGGAGAAGAAACGCGCCCAGGCGGCGACCCCGACGAGAGCGCAGGCGGCTGCAACAGGTAGCGACACGGGAGGAAGCTGGGCGGGCGCGCGGACCTGGTGGAAGCCAGACCTGCCGGCGCCGCCAGCCGCGCCAAGGGCCAGCGCCAACGGGGGAAGCGAAACCAGCCACCACATTTCGGCGTTCCATTCGAACACGGGAAAGAGCGGGAACTGGGCAACGGCGAGCGATGTCGTCCAGGTGAGCGCGAACACTGCTGCCGGGGCCATGAAGTCGTACCGATACGAGCGCATGAGAACGACGAGCGCGAAGGGCAGCGCGAGCAGGGGGAGGAAGCCGGTGGCGGGCGTGGCGAACGTGAGGCGAGCAGCGAGGGCAGAGGCCAGCGCTCCGGCCACGGCGGCTGCAACCACGATACGGACGCGGGCATCAACCAGCGATGCGGATCCACGATGCGCGCGGAGACCCTCGGCCACGGCCCAGAGGATGAGGGCAGCAAGAAGCAGTTCGCTCAGAGCGACGGCGAGGCCCGCGCCGGCAACTCCATACTCGCGGGAGAAGGCCCAGATGAGGATGAGCGCACTGGCGGTGGCCAGGCCCCAGATGGCCGCGACGAGCCGTTCACGGCCGAGCGAGAGCGCGAGGCTGAGAAAGACAGCATTGGGAGCGACGAACAGCGTGGCGACAGCACCCCAGCGCAGGTACGCGTCCAGCGAGGAGGACGATTCGCCGAAGAGGAGGGTGGCGAAGGCGCCGGGAAACAGGAGGAGTGCCGTGACGGGGATGGCCACGAGCGCGGCGCCCGCGGCCGCGAACCTGAGGGCCAGCCGAACGGCGGCTTCGGGGGATTCCTGGACGCGGCGGGAGATAGCCGGCCAGGTGGCGACGGCAAGCGCTCCCGGCAGAAGCGTGGCGGCAGAGTAGAGGTTGAAGCCATCGACGACCTTACCGGTGGCTTCTGCGTCGAGGACCGCGCCGGGCACGATGACCTGGCCGCGGAGGTAGACGATCTGCAGGAGTCCGATCACCGAAAGCGGCCACGACCGGAGGACCCAGCCGAAGCCATAGCGGCTGCGAGTCGCGAAGCGGGGAAGGCGCACCGACCCGTACAGGAGGGCAGCTTCGATGGTGCGAGCCAGCGCGAGCGAGCCGAGGAGAGCGGCGGGCTCTCTTGTGACCGCGGCCGCGGTTACAGCTGCGAGCGAACCGCCAATGAACCCGAAGACGGCGGCCACGGCGAGGACTGTCCCGTCTCCGTCGGCGGCGAGCTTGCTGGTGAGGAGGCCGGTGGCGGAGAAGGCAGGGATCATGGCTGCGGCGACGGCGAGAGGCCATTGCCAGGTGTCGTCGGCGACGAGGAAGGCGACAGCGACCAGTGCGCCAGCAGCGGCGAGGCCGAGCGCAACCTTGAGCAGCACTAGCCGGCGGAATTCGCGGTGACCAGGAGCGGCGATCGGGAATTCCCGAAGCGCGGCCTGGCTAATCCCGAGGTCCGCGGCGGCCGCAACCAGCAGCGCGATCGAGGCCGCGACACCAATGACACCAGCAGCTTCGAACCCGAGTTCGCGCGTGGCGAGGATGACGACAAGGAGGGGGAGCAAGGCCCCGAAGCCACGTTGGAGACCGGTGCCGACCGTTACGGAGGCAAGGCCGCGCCAACGGACCGGGGTTGAAGGCACTGTCACAGTGGGCACCGCCTCACCGAACGAACCAGCGCCGGCGGATGGATGCCGGCGAAACAGTGCGATGTTCGGCGATGTGGCGACGGGCCGCACAAGCGGCGGGCGCGGCAGCCGCGAAGAGCTTCAGCGCGCGCACGAGGCGTCGTGGCGAGACGAGCGATGTGACCAGGAGGAGGGCGGCCTGCCGGACGACGATGAACGGCAGGTCGGGCAGGAGCGTGCGGAACGATTCGTACTTGAGCAGGAGGAGCCACTCGTTCTTGAGAGAGTGGACTCGGATGTAGTCTGGCTTGCGGCGTTCGTTGCTGAAATAGCGGAGCGCGCCTCGGAGGTAGCCGCGGCCGCCGAGTCCACGCCCGGCGCGGACGTGGTAGCCAACCGCCTCAGGGACGACCCAGCACTCCCAGCCGCGAAGACGCAGACGCCAGGCGAGGTCAAGGTCGTCCTTGTACATGAAGAACGATGGGTCGAGCGCAGGGCCGTCTGGGCTCACGTCATCAAGGGCGGTGCGCCGCAGGAGGAGTGCGGCTCCGCTGACGGCGAAGACTTCTTCCGGCGACCTGAAATCACCCGGGGCAAAGCCCTCACCGCGATCGTGGGCGCCGCGGTCGCGCCGGACGACGATGCCGGCCGAATCGATGACAGAGGAAAAGGTGGGCTCGCCGGGCGCGCTACGGAACAAGAGGCCAGAAGCGCAGCCCGCGTCTGGATGAGTGCCCATGAATTCGAACAGGGGGCCGATGTAGGTGATGCCGACCTGGAGGTCCGTGTTATGGAAAAGGATGTACTCGCCGCGTGCGCGTTCGCAGCCGAGGTTGATAGCGCCCGTGAACCCCGAGTTCCAGCCCACATCCTCGACCCTCAGTCGGGGGCGGGGGGGAAGGAGGTCGACGAGGCCGTTTCCGGGATCGTTGTTGACCACAATTACTTCGAGATGGAGTTCGCTGATTGCGAGCAGCCGGTCGACGGCTTCGACGACGGGCGCGGCCGGGCCGTAGGCGGGGATGATGACGCTCACCTGGGGCCGAAGCGATGTCACGGGGCCAATGGTACGTCGCGTTCGCGTTGGCGAACGAGGCGCGGCTAGGATGGAGCAGAAATGACGAAGGAAGAGATCTTCCGGCTGACGGAGATGACGAACTGCGGAGGGTGAGCGTCCAAGGCAGGGCCGGGCGCCCTGGCCGAGGTGCTTTCTCCACTGGCGGACATCTTCGATAGCAACGCGCACCCCGACCTGCTTGTCGGCATGGGGATCGCGGACGACGCGGCTGTGTACCGGGTAAACGCCCGAACGGCCGTGGTGGCGACGCTCGACTTCTTCGCACCAGTGGTGGACGACCCGTACACGTTTGGAGCGATCGCTGCCGCGAACGCGATGTCGGACGTGTTCGCGATGGGTGGCGAGGTGGTGCTGGCGCTCAATATCGCGGCGTTTCCGGAGGATCTGCCGCATGCGGTGCAATCAGCGATCCTGCGCGGCGGCGCGGAAAAGGTGAAAGAGGCGGGCGGAATCGTGGCCGGCGGACACACGGTCTGGGATGTGGAGCCGAAGTTCGGACTCAGCGTCTTCGGGCGGGTGCACCCTTCGCGAATCATGCGGAAAGCGGGGTTGAAGCCCGGACAGATGCTGTGCCTGACAAAGCCAGTCGGCACGGGAACGATCCTTTCCGCGGCGAAGAACGGGCGCGCGGACGACGCGTGGGTGGAGGCCGCGACCGAATCGATGCTGCGGCTCAACCGTCACGCCATGCACCTGGCGCGCGCCGCCGGGGTGACAGCGGCTACGGATGTGACCGGTTTCGGACTGCTCGGGCACCTGTGGGAAATGTGCGAACGATCGGGCGTTGTAGCAGAGATCGACGCCGGTGCAGTGCCGCTGCTACCAGGCGCCGAAGCATGTTCGGCGATGGGCGTACATACAGGGGGCGAGGTTCGCAATGCGGAGTGGGTCAGCAACAACGCCAGCTTCGGCCCGGAGGTAACGGACGCACAGCGTGCGTTGCTGTTCGACCCGCAAACGTCCGGGGGTCTATTGCTAGCGTGCAGCCCACGGCGAGTCGAAGCAATGCGGGCGGCATTTGCGACGGATGAGCAGCCGTTCTGGACGATTGGCCGGGTGAAGAAAGGGACTCCGGAGATCCGGGTGTCGTGACAGAGCAAGCGAGATGAGAGTCCTGGTGACAGGCGGAACTGGCTTCGTCGGCGCACACACGGTGAAGACGCTGCAGGACGCCGGCCACGAGGTGCGGCTGCTGGTGCGGGATGCCAGGCGGATTATTCCGGCCCTGGATCCGGTTGGAGCCGCACCTGCGATGCATGTCATCGGCGATGTGATGGACCGGGAGAGCGTGGTTCGCGCGATGGCGGGCTGCGACGCGGTGATCCACGCGGCGAGCGTCTTTTCGAACGACCCGCGACGGGGGAAGGAAATCGAGGCGACGAACCTCCGCGGCGCGGAAGTCGTGCTCGGGGCAGCAGTAGAACAGGAGCTCGACCCAATCGTGCATGTTTCGAGCGTCGTAGCACTGGCACGGAAGACGCATGACGCGCTCACGGAGGATTCGGCGCCGGGGAAGCCCGTCGGCGCGTACGCCATCTCGAAACTGCGGCAGGAGGTCTTCGCGAGGAGCCTGCAGGCGAGCGGAGCGCCTGTCGTGATCACATATCCGGGCGCGGTCTGGGGGCCGCACGACCCGCACGACGGTGAAAGCGTGGTCATGGCGCGCCGGTTCGCGCGGGGGCAGGTGCCGTTTGTGCCCTCCGGGAGCCTGCCAGTCGTGGATGTGCGAGAGGTTGCGGCGGCGCATGCGGCAGTGATGGAGCGCGGACGCGGGCCGCGACGGTACATGCTGGGCGGGCAGACGATCACGGTAGCCGAGCTTGGGAGAACGATCTGCAGGGCGGCGGGTGTGCGGCGGCCGGCGATCCCAGTGCCAGCGATCGTGGGATATGCCACAGGACTGGTCGCCGGACGAGTGCAGCCCTTTCTGCCATTCAGATTACCGATCGAGCCGGGGACTACGTGGTTCGTGGGCCTCAACCTGCGGGCAGACCTGGGCAGTGCCGAGCGTGTTCTGGGCATCAGGTTCCGGCCGCCGGTTGAAACGTTGCGGGATCAGGTGGAATGGCAGAAGGCAGCGGACCGGCTGTGAGAGGCGAGCCGGGGCGTTTCCCTACGGCAGCGACCGGCCTACACTCGGGATACGGCGGCGGAGGTGCATGTGTCCAGCACCGTGGCGACTGATTTCGAGACCGTGATCGGACTCGAGGTCCACGTCCAACTGATGACGAAGAGCAAGATGTTCTGCGGCTGCAGCACCGAGTACTCGGGAGCCGAGCCCAACACGCACGTTTGCCCGGTATGCATGGGAATGCCCGGCGTACTCCCGGTGATCAATGAACGGGCGATCGAGTTCATCTCGATGACAGGGCTCGCGTTGAACTGCGAGATCGCAGCGTTTTCCAAGTTCGACCGAAAGAATTATCCGTACCCGGATCTGATGAAGGGATATCAGATCTCGCAGTTCGATCTGCCGATCTGCCAGAACGGCTGGCTCGACATCCAGGTGCCGGGCGAGGATCCGCGACGCCTCGGCATCACGCGCGTCCACATGGAAGAGGACACGGCGCGGCTGCTCCACCGGGTGGATGCGTCGACGGGTGAGGGCTACAGCCTGATCGATATCAACCGCTCGGGAACCCCGCTCATGGAGATCGTATCCGAGCCGGATATGCGCACGCCCGCTGAAGCGCGTGAATACCTCGTTCGCCTACGCCAGATTCTGAGATACATCGGGGTGAGCGACGCGAATATGGAGGAAGGCAACTTTCGCTGTGACGCAAACGTGAGCCTGCGCCCGGTGGGGGCAGCTGCCTTCGGGACGAAGGTCGAAGTCAAGAACATGAACTCATTCCGGGCCGTCCATGATGCACTCGTGTTCGAACAGGGGCGGCAGGCGGAAGTGCTGCGCGCGGGCGGCACGATTCCTCAAGAGACGCGGGGCTGGGTGGACGAGCGCTCGGTAACCGTAAGCCAGCGATCCAAGGAAGAGGCGCATGACTACCGGTACTTCCCTGAACCCGACCTGCCCCCGCTGAAGCTCTCGCGGGAGTGGGTGAGCACGATCCAGGCGAAGCTACCGGAGATGCCGGCAAAGCGAAAAGAACGGTTGCTTGCACTCGACCTGAGCGAGGACGAGGCGACGACACTCACGGAGAGTCGCGAACGTGCCGAGTACTACGATGCGGCGCGTGCAGCGCTCGGGGACAACCCACGAGGCGCGAAGCTGGCAGCCAACTGGGTGCTGGGCGAGGCGCTGCGCTGGTCCAATGCAAGCGGGAAGGACCTTGATTCTCTGCCGATCGCGCCCGAGCAGTTGGCGGAACTGATCGAGATGGTGGAGGCCAAAGCGGTAACTTCGCAGGTTGCGAAAGAAGTCTTCGAAGCCATGGCGGAATCTGGCCGAGGCGCGAAGGAAATTGTCGAGGAGCGGGGTCTTGGAGCGATTAGCGGTTCAGGCGAGCTAACCGAGATCGTCCGGCGAGTCATCGCATCCAACGAGAAGGCGGTAGCAGACTACCGTGCGGGCAAAGAGGCTTCGCTGAAGTTCCTGCTCGGGCAGGTGATGCGCGAGACGAAGGGACGGGCGACACCGCAGGTGGCGCAGTCTCTTATCGCGGCGGAGCTTGCGGAATGACGGCCACGAGCCGCCATGTCCGCGAAGATACGGGCACGCGATGAGTTTCCAACAGCTCCGCGACCACAACGTCATCAAGTGGCTGTACCCGGGGATGCACATCAAGCGCTGGCTGCTGCTGCTGATGGTGGGCGTGGTGCTGATGGGCCTCGGGATCTCGTACCTGCTCCGCGAGGCGTACCTGCAATACGACTTCCCAGGCGTCTTCTACTACCTGACATTGCAATTCATCCCGCGCTGGAGCCGCGGTGTGCTGTTTGCGGGCCTTTCGATGGCAACGGTGGGCGTGGCGACGTGGAAGCTGAACCAGTCGCTACTCTATGCGTTTGTGCGGCCGGACCGGGAGCGGAGCATTTCAGAGACGATCTACAACCAGCGCGTCCTGAAGCGGGGACCGCGGGTGGTGGCAATTGGTGGCGGGACTGGCCTTTCGAACCTGTTGCGCGGGCTGAAAGTGCATACGTCGAACCTGACGGCGATCGTGACCGTGGCCGACGATGGCGGCAGCACGGGCCGGCTGCGGCAGGAGTTCGGGGTCATCGCGCCGGGTGACCTGCGGCAATGTATCGCGGCGCTGGCGGAAGCGGAGCCCTTGATGTCGAAGCTTTTCCAATACCGTTTCAACAGCGGCAGCGGGCTGGAGGGGCATTCGTTCGGCAACCTGTTCCTCGTGGCGATGGCAGAGGTAACCGGGAACTTCGAAGAGGCGCTGCACGAGACCAGCAGGGTGCTGAACGTGCGCGGCACGATCCTTCCTTCGACGCTGGAGGACGTGACGCTCTCGGCGGTGACAAATGAAGACGAGATGGTCCACGGCGAGCACAACATCACCGAGCGCGGGGGCGCGATCAGGGAGCTGTATCTGAACCCGGCGTCGGTCGAAGCACACCCGGACGCGGTCCGCGCGATCCTCGATGCGGACCTGATCGTGGTCGGACCTGGAAGCCTGTACACCAGCGTCCTGCCCAACCTGCTGGTCGACGGCATTCAGAAGGCGATTTCGGCGACGCAGGCGGTAAAGGTGTTCGTCTGCAACGTGGCAACGCAGCAGGGGGAGACGGACGGTTTTTCTGTCGGCGACCACCTGGCGGCGTTGCAGCGGCACGCCGGCGAGGACATCGTCCATGCCGTGATCGCGAACAACAACATCGTGCCGGACCTGCCGGAAGCGTGGCATTCGGCGCCGGTACAGCTTCGAAAGGATCCGCATCCGGCACTGAGGACGGGCGTGAGGCTTGTGGAGGACGATGTGGTGGCGAGCGAGAACCGGTACCGGCACGATCCGGCGAAGCTCGCGGCTACGATCTTGCGGGTCTACGATGAGCGGCACATGCTCACTTTGCCGGCGGTACAGCGGGTGAAAGAAACTCCAGCACTGGTCACGCGGTAGGCACGATGTTCAACATTCTCCAAATCGTTATTTCGGCCATCCTGATCGTCATCGTCCTGCTGCAGGTGAAAGGCTCCGGTTTCGGGGCAGCGCTTGGCGGGATGAGCGGCGGCGGGACCTTCCGGACGAAGCGTGGGCTTGAGAAGACATTATTCCAGGCGACGATCATCCTTTCGATCGTGTTTATCTTCATTTCGTTCCTCAGCGTCGAGTCGCAACGGTAGCCTTGTTCCCGGTTGATGCGGATTCGCGGCGGCGCCTGCTCCTGGCTGGAGCGGCATTGCTTGTCATCGTGGTGGCGATCGGGGCTTACCTCCGGATTTCCGGCGATGATGACGCGCTCCCGGTAGAAGAGGGGGCGTTGGTCGAAGGGCTTGCGGGCACGTGGCAACGGGTGAACCCTCTGTTCGCGAACCTGAACGAAGTGGACGAGGACATCTCGGCACTGGTATTCGCGGGCCTGCTGGTAAGGACACCCGACGGGTCGGTGGCCGCAGGCATGGCGGACCTGCCGGAAATCTCCGCCGACGGGCGGACCTACACGTTCCGGCTCCGAGACGGGCTGTTGTGGCATGACGGGCAGCCGGTGACGTCAGCCGATGTGGCATTCACGATCGACGCGATCACGGACCCGGAATTCCGGGGGGACCCGGCACTGGCGGAGCCGTGGACGGGGATTGAAGTGCAGACGCCGGATGAGCGAACGGTGGTATTCGTCCTGCAACAGCCGCTGGCGTCGTTTGAGGCGCGCTACGCGACGATCGGGATCGTGCCAGAGCATGTGCTGGGCGAGCTAACGGCCGCCGCGCTGTTCGAGTCGGCCTTCAACCAGGAGCCAATAGGCTCCGGTCCGTACCGGCTGACGCGGCTGGGGACGGGCGAAGCGCTATTGGAGGCGTTCCCGCAGTACTACCAGGGCAAGGCCCTTATCGAGCGTATCCGGTTGCGGTTCTTCCCCGACTATCCTTCGGCGACGGCCGCGCTCGCAGCGGGCGAGCTGGATGCCGTAATGCTTCGCGAACCGTTGACCGCGTCTCGGCTGGCGGAGTTGCAGTCGATCGAGGGGATAGACCTGTTGGCCTACCAGCGCAGCGCCTATTTGATCCTGTATCTGAACAACGACGATGCACGGTTCTCAGACCCGCGAGTACGGCGGGCGATCAGCCTGGCCATCGATCGCAGGGCGCTGGCGGCGGACCATTTCGCGGGAGTGGCGACAGCGTCCGCTTCAGTAATCGCGCCAGGAACGTGGGCGTACGCAGGCCTCTTTGACGACGGGGTGCGGAGTCTCACAGAGGCGAGAAGACTGCTGGACGAGGCCGGGTGGACGATCAATGCCGCGACGGGCGTACGCACGCGGGAAGGGTCCGAACTCCGCTTCACGATACGCACGGACAACGATGCGCAGCGCACGGGGATGGCCACGGCGATAGCCGAGAGCCTCGATGTTCTCGGGATCCGTGCAACAGTCGCGGCGACGACGTTCCTGGTTCTGCAGCGCGACTTCTTACGTGAGCGGCGATACGACGCGGCGTTGGCCGGCTGGGACCAGGGCGGTGATCCGGACCCGTATTTTGGCTGGCACAGCTCTCAACTTGGGACGGCGGGGCTGAACCTGGCGAACTTCCGTGATGTTGTTTCGGACGAACTGATCGCGACGGCGCGTCAGAGCACGGACCAGGAGGTACGTAGGGAGCTCTACCGCCAGTTCCAGGAGCAATGGGCGAAACTGGCCCCGAGCGTGGTGCTACTCTACCCACAGTACCTCTACGCGGTGCGGGGAGGCCTTGAAGGACCCGAGGCGGGCGCGCTGGCTGTCCCGGCGGACCGGTTCGCACAGATACACACCTGGAAACAATGACACGACCGATCTTCCTGCTGACAGACTTTGGAACCCGCGACAGCTTCGCCGGGCAGATGCGCGCCGTGATGGCTTCCGTAGCGCCCGGCGTTGCGGTCTACGACCTGACCCACGAGGTTGAACCGTTCGCGATCGACGAAGGTGTATGGCAGCTGGACGTGGCGCTCGACGCACTCCCGGAAGACGCGGTCGTATGCGCGGTGGTGGATCCCGGAGTCGGTAGCGGCCGCCGTGCGCTTTGCGTGGAGCGGGACTCCAGGACGCTGATCGGGCCGGACAATGGGCTGCTCTCAGCAGGCTACGCGGAAGAGACGCGGGGCCGCGCGGATGCGGGGGGAAGCGTCGTGGCCCTGGGTTCCGCAGACCGGGCTACGGAACTGTGCTCTCCGCAATACTGGGCGCCGCGGACGAGCGCGACATTCCACGGGCGGGATATCTTTGCGCCGGTGGCCGCTCATGTGGCGAAGGGAGTCGATTCCAAAGTGCTCGGCACACCGGTAGCCGAGGCGGTCGTATTCCCGGCTTGCTGTGGCCAGCCAGCGGCGGCAGCTCGCGAACTACACGGGTACGTTGTACACGTGGACCGGTTCGGCAATCTGATCACGACCGTGAGAGCGGCGCAGCTGTTTCCGCTGTTCGAGATCCGGATTGGCGGCCTCGTCGTCGACCAGCGCGTGCGAACGTTCGCCAACTCCGTGGAGGGCGTGCCCTTCTGCTATGCCGATAGCAGCGGCTACCTGGCAATTGCCATCAACCGCGCAAGTGCCGCAGCGGCGCTGGGTATAGGAAGGGGCGAACCCGTGGCAGTCGTCCCAAGGTGACGAGCATGCCTCGCGTTGTCTTCATGGGCTCGCCGGACTTTGCGGTGCCGTCGCTGGAAGCGCTTGCGCGGGAAGGGTATGACGTTGCGCTGGTGGTAACCCAGCCAGACCGGCCGGCTGGTAGAGGGGGGCGTGTACTCGCGCCTGCCGTGAGACAGGTGGCGGAGCGGCTCGGCGTGCCGGTGGTCCAGCCCGAGACGCTGAAGGATGAGACAGTGCAGGCGACGCTGAGAGGGACGGGCGCGGACATCTTTGTCGTGGCCGCCTACGGAAAGATCTTGCCGCGAGCGGTGTTGTCCATCCCGCGATTGGGGTGCATCAACGTGCACGGCTCGCTGTTACCGCGGTGGCGGGGGGCATCGCCGATTGCGGCGGCAATCCTCGCAGGCGACGCGGAGACCGGCGTGTCGATCATGGAGATGGCGGTGAAGATGGATGCAGGCCCGGTGATAGCGCGGGCGACGGTGGCTCTCGGGCCTGACGCCACGGCAGGAGCGCTTGAAGTCGAGCTTTCGATAGCCGGGGCGGAAGCACTGGTGGATACGCTGCCTCGCTGGATCTCAGGCGAGCTGAAAGCAGAGCCACAGGACGAAGCGGCGGTGACGTACTGCCGGACGATGGCCAAGGTGGACGGACATCTCGGTTCAGAGATGACGGCCAGGCAGGCCGAGCGGGCAGTGCGCGCGTACGACCCGTGGCCGGGCGCATACGTTGAGTACCGGGGCGAGCGGCTGGCGGTGTGGCGGGCGCATGTGGAGCCAGCAAGCGGTGCGACGCCGGGGCAGGCGGTGATTTCCGGGAAAGTGCCAGCGATTGCGTTTTACGAAGGGCTGCTGATGCTCGACGAGGTGCAGCGGCCCGGGTCGCGGCGGACGACAGGAATGCAATATTTGAACGGGATCCGCGGGGACTGGGGTGGCATGGTGATGTTGCGATGACAGACCTGCGGCGACTGTTGCCAGGCGAAATGGATGCGCTATTCGAAGCCATGGACCTGCCCCGCTATCGCGCGGACCAGGTGATGCGAGCCACGTGGAAGGATCTCGCACGGGATGTGCAGGAGATTACGACGTTGCCGGGCGCCCTTCGAGCGCGCCTCGCGGCGGAGGGCCATCGGTTCCAGGAGGCGATGGAGGTGACTCGGCAGGAGAGCGCCGATGGCTCCACGACGAAGGCTCTGCTGCGAATGCCGGGCGGGACGCTGATTGAGACGGTGCTGATGCAGTATGAATCGGCCGAGGAGGGCCGGATGCCACGGTCGACCGTTTGCGTCTCCACGCAGGCGGGGTGCGCGATGGGGTGCGTGTTCTGCGCGACCGGGCAGATGGGGTTCGAACGTAACCTGAAGGCCGAGGAGATCGTGGCGCAGGTCGTCCATGTGCAACGCATCTTGCGCGAGCGCGACCAACATGTGACGAACGTCGTCTTCATGGGCATGGGCGAACCGTTGGCGAACTACACGGAGACCGTGCGAGCCCTGCGACTTCTCACGGACGCCCGGGCGTTCGGGCTGGCTCAGCGTTCGATCACGGTGTCGACGGTCGGGCTCGTAAGCGCGATCGGGCGGCTGGCCCGGGAGGGGCTCCAGGTTGGGCTGGCGATCTCTCTTCACGCCGCGGACGACGAATTGCGGAGGCAGCTCGTGCCGACGGCTTCACCGCACTCGGCCGGCGATTTGGTGGAAGCGGCGCGGGACTACTTCGATGTAACGGGCAGACGAGTGACGTTCGAATACGCGTTGATGGCGGGGGTGAACGACAGCGTGGCGCAGGCGCGGAAGCTTGCAGGGCGGCTCGCGAGAAAGCCGGTCCATGTGAACCTGATCCCCGTGAACCCCACGGCGGGGGGGTTCCAACGGCCCGCAAGGGAGGACGTCATCGCGTTTGAGCGCGTGCTACAGGACGCGGGCATTGCGACGACGGTGCGTGTTGAGAAGGGCGCGGAGATGGCGGCAGCCTGCGGTCAGCTGCGGACTGACACCGCGGCGATCAGCGGCCGGAGCGCTGCCCCAGTCCACGGGCGCCGGCAAGCAGCGCTCGGCCGAGAGCCATCCCGAGGCCAATAGCGATGGCGGATCGCATGTCGAGCCAGGTGTGGACTTCGCCACGGACGACGGGCGAGACGAGGATTCCAGCGCGGACCTCATCGCAGGCGAGGGAGCGAGCGAGGACAACGGCGGCGTTGCTTTCGGCGAGGGTGGCGCGGTCGGCCCGCACGACACCGACGAAGCTTCGCGAGACAGTGAATTCGCGCGCGTGGAGGCGCCGCACGGCAGCACGCTCGAGCAGCACAGCGTCTGGCTGTGGGTCGTACTCGCTTGCGTACCCCGCGGATCCGTTCGTTGCTGCCATCATCAACCCGAAAGGCACCGTAGTCTGGCAAGGATGAAGGCGCAAACCTCTCACTATCCATGCTGACGGCGGACTTCGATTACGAGCTCCCGGGTGAGCTGATTGCGCAGCAGCCGGCGGAACCGCGCGACAGCGCGCGGCTCATGGTGGTCCGGAAGTCGGCCGGGACGATCGAGCACCGTGCCTTTCGCGAGCTTCCCGAACTGCTCAACGCTGGCGACCTGTTGGTGGTCAACGACACGCGGGTGATGGCGGCCCGGATATTCGGCGTGCGCCCGGAAACCGGAGGAGCGGTAGAAGCGCTCCTCCTGCGGCACACGGGGGACGATGCATGGGAGATGCTGTTCCGACCGGCGAGGCGAGCGATCGAGGGCAGGACGTTCGTCTTCACGGTCGCCGGAGTGGAGAGTGTGGCCAGGGTGGTGGCGCGCGACGGCGCAAGGGTGACGCTGCAGTTCGACCGGCCGATCGACGCGGAACGGGCGGGGGTGGTGCCGTTGCCGCCATACATCACGGAGTACCGTGGCCCGGCGGAGCGCTACCAGACGGTGTATGCGCGCGAACCGCGCAGCGCTGCCGCGCCGACGGCGGGCCTCCACTTCACGGATGAGCTCTTTGAGCGGCTCCGGGTTGCCGGCGTAGTCCGCGCGGCGGTGACGCTGGACGTCGGTGCGGGGACGTTCGTGCCGGTCGCGGCGGACGACCCTCGCGAGCACGTGATGCATTCGGAGCACATCACGGTGCCGGCTGCGACCGCGGATGCCATTCATCGGGCCCAGGCCACGGGCGGGCGCGTGGTTGCGGTGGGGACGACGGTCGTGCGGACGCTCGAACACGTGGCAGCAGAGACGGGGGGGCCTGGGGCCTACGACGGACGGACCGCGCTGAAGATCCTGCCGGGCCACGAGTTTCGCGCGGTCGATGTGATGATTACGAACTTTCATCTGCCGCGATCGACATTGCTAATGCTGGTGTCGGCATTCGCCGGTCATGCGTTGGTCATGGAGGCGTACCGGCAGGCGGTCGCCGAGCAGTACCGTTTCTACAGTTTCGGCGATGCGATGCTGCTGCTGCCTTAGAGGTCGCCTGGCAGTGCCCACATGGCGCCGGGTTGGGCAACGACGAGCCCATCGCGAGCGAGGCCGGCGAGCAACCCTTCGACCCCGGCGGCGTGCTGCGGTGGCAGCGCTTCAGCGAGGGCGGCTAGAGAGCGCGGAGCGAGCCGGAGGGCGTCGATGACGCGACCGCGTGCGTAACGATCCGTCGTTTCGAAGCGAGGTGCTTTGCGCCCCGCACGTACGGCGGCCGGACGGCCCGCGGCGAGCCAGCGGCAGGTGGCGGCAACAGGGCACGCCTCGCAGAGAGGCGCAGCCGCGCGGCAGACGAGCGCGCCGAGGTCCATCAGCGCGAGGTTGTGGTGACGTGATTCGGGGCCGGATTGAGGCACGTATTGGCCCGCGAGACGCCAGACCGCCGTGGGCGTCGCTTCGCGGGGCGAATTGAGCCCGAGGCGGTGCCGGGCAAGGACGCGGCCAATATTGGTGTCGACGACGGGGCCAGGTTGTTCACCTGCAAAGGACGCCACAGCAGCGGCGGTGTAGGGCCCGATACCAGGGAGCGACTCCAACCGGCCGGATTCGATTGGAACATCCATGCTGCCCTGCTCGAGCAGCTCAGCCGCGGCGCGATGCAGATTCAGAGCGCGGCGGTTGTAGCCGAGGCCGGACCACTGGCGGATCACATCACCGGCCGCGGCGGCGGCAAGATGAGGCAACGTGGGCCATCGTCCAAGCCATGCCGCGTAGGCAGGAAGCACACGGCTGACCTGCGTCTGCTGGAGCATCACTTCGGAGACGAGGACGGCGTAGGGGTCGCGAGTGAGGCGCCAGGGGAGGGCGTGACGGCCCGTGGACACGTACCAGGCGTCGAGCCCAGAGAGCGCTGTGCCTCGGTCCAACGGCTCAGCTTCCAGCGGGTGCGTCTTCTTCCTGGAGCCAGTCGAACTGGCCATGAGGCGGGCTGGCCTCGCGGAGACAGGCATCGAGACGAGCGAGACGGTGCTCGACCCAGATGCCAGGGCGTTCCAAGGCTACCGACGGTGCGTCGAGGTTGAACTGGTCTTGCTTGCGGCGAATTGCCCGTGCCCGCTCGATAAAGCGCTCCCGGAGCCGCCTGATCCCGCCAGCGTGGTAACGCCAATCACCTGCCGTGGCAAGCGTGACCCATTCGCGGAACTGCAGTTCGACCTTCTCGAGCTGCTCAAGGTCGGCCTCAATTTCGCGGGCAAGAAGAAGCCACGGCGGAAGCATTCCAGCGTTATTGAGGAGTTTGAAGCCAGCCCAGTTTTCACCGGCGACAAGGTCGCCTTCGAGGAGTGGCAGGGGGCGGCCCTCGCCGGCGAGCCGGGAGAATGCGCCGGCAGCCATGGCATCCTGGATGCGCGATTCGATGAGCTTGTCGAGCGACATCGGCGGGCGAGAGGGTAACAGAAAACGGGGCCGTGATGGCCCCGTTTTCGCGAGTGAACCGGACGGAAGGCTCCCTAGTCGGCCGAAGGAAGCACCTTGGGCTGCATGAGCTCCATGTCTTTGCCGCCGACCTTCAGTTCGCAATTGCCGGGCTTGATAACCAGCAGTTCGATTCCGGTCTCTTCATCTTTGTAACGCTTGCCGAGTTGTACTGCCACGATGGCCTCCTGAGTCGTCTTTACTTCTTGAGTTCGAGCGGAGTGCCGCCGCAGGTGATTTCCGCGTCGCCACCCTTGGTCACGATGAATTCGGAACCACACGTTGGGCACACGTACCGCTTCCCTGTCTGAACTGCCATGCTCCCCCTCCTCGGACGAGACGGGCGCCGGCGTCACGGCCAGCACCCGGGTTTGTGTCGTGGGATCCTACCACCCGGAGGGTGGCGGTCAATCCAGACCAAGACAGTGGCGGGGCCTCGGCGGCCCCGCCACTGTCTCTTGTTCGGACTTTCGGACTATTCGACGAAGACCCACGCGAGCATGTCCGGATGGATGTCGCAGGTAATCTCGTAATCGCCGGGCTCGTTGAAGGTCCACTCGAACGTCACGCCGGCCTGAGGTCCGAACTCTGCGACCTCTGTAACGCCATCAATGGTGATGGTGTGGAAGCCAGCCAGGTTTTCGAACAGCACCTTCGCACCGGCAGCGACTTTCACGACGCCCTTGTTCATATCCGAAGTGGAGCCGTCGGCGATGACGGTCCAGTCGTTCGCGCCCGAAGTAATCTTCACGTCGTCAGAGAACTCGTCAGGCACATCGGGCGGGCCGCCGCCACCGAAGATGGTCTCGAACGCTCCGGCGGTGACGGCATGCTCGACGCAAGCTGTCCCCGGGTTGATAGCGTCAGGGGGCGTGGAACCGTAGGCGTCCTTTGGCATGTGGAGCGTGGCTCCGACTGGATAGAGGTGGTCCTCAGCAACGGGGGGCTCCTGAGCTTCGGCCAGTTGCTTGACCGAGACACCGCCAAGGGTTCGGCGGATGTCATCCAGCGACTGGCCCTGGACGACGTATCCGGCTCCTTCTGGGAGCGCGAAGACCAGCCTTTGGCCTTCAGGGATTTCGATTGCCGCTTCAATGTCGTTCGAAACGAGAAGCGCACGGTTCAGGTTGGCGAGCGGTCCCGTGAGGACATCGTGGAGGTCGGCGATCCGCTGGACGGTATCCCCGGCACGCACGACGTAGACGGTCCCAGCCGGGAGTTGCAATCTCGCACCGGGGTAGAGCCCGATTCCAGCCTCGCTGAGGTCCGGATTCGCACCGATGGTGAAGGTGCCCTTCTTCTGATTCACCTGGTAAGGGATGCCGTTGAGGTCGGCGAGGATCATCGTCCCGATGAACTGCGAGTCGTTGATCTTGGCGATGTTCTCACGGTCGCGCTTGACTTCGTAGACGGCGGCTTTGGCGCCGTTCGTGGCGGGGAGATTGACTTTCGTACCCTTCGCGAGGAACGCCTCCGGGTCCGTGATGGAGGGGTTGAGGGCGAGGATTTCCCTGATACCGATGCCGTGGGACTGGGCAATGATACCGAGGGTATCGCCGCCGACGACGAGAGATGTTGCACCGTTGAGGTTATGGGCGAACTCGACGGTGTGTTCCCAACCTGTGCTGACAATCTCGCCGTCTACCGTTTCGTGTTCCGCCGGCTGGGTCAACAGATTTACGAGATGTTCGATCTGGCGAACGTTGAGGGAGCCGCCATTCGTATCGAGCCAGGCGGGCATGAGCGTGCCGGCGCGGCCGCAGTAGAGCGTCCGGGTTAGGAGCGCCTTGTTCCTGGCGAGGACGAGCGGATCCTGGTCCTGCCAGTTGGCAAGGCCCTGTTGTTCGCGGATGGTGCCGTTGAGGGCCGGTCCTACGAAGCCTTCGCCGCGGAGTCCGTGGCATGTGCGGCAATTGTTGGCGTAGAGCAGTGCGCCGCGCTCAATCGAGCCGTCGTACTGGTAGGTGGTCTGGTCAACCGCCCGTACAGGCAGGTCGATGACGGTGTAGGCCGCGCATCCGGCGGTCATAAAGAATACAAGGGCCACCATGAGCCCGATCTGCTTCTGGGTATTCAACCGGCCCCTCCCCGTCGATCAGGCGTTGTAGGAAACCGCGCGGAGCGGGTTATCGGTGTTGCCGAACGTGATGCGCCCGGTGTTCACACCAAGCGAACCATCGGCGTTGATGGTGAGGTCCATGGTATCAAGCGGCCGCGGCGCGGGACCGAACACGCGGATGCCAGCCTTGGAGTAGGTGGACCCATGGCACGGGCAGCGGAACCAGCCGACGACGCCGGGGAAGTTCACGGAGGCGCCGTTAAAGGCGGCGTTCCATGGGACGGAGCAGCCGAGGTGCGGGCACTTCCAGTAGAGCGCGAGCAGGCCCCCGGTGCCGCCGACGCCGAGGACGTCCCCTTCGGCGCCCTGGAGGTTTACGAGCCAGAACTTGCCGGCGGAGACGCGGGCGGGTTCCGTCCCGGCAGAAGGGATCTGGTTTGCTGCGACGTTGACGACGCCGCCGAACCCCTTCGGCTTACGAAGGTTGAAGAAGCCAAGGAAGCTGGCGAGCATCGCTCCAACGAAGAGGGAGAGCCCGGCAAAGGCACTCACGCGGAGGAATGACCGGCGCGCGATCTTGCGGGCTTCGCGCTGGCGAGCTTGTTCGACGCGCTGAGCTGACCGGGCGGGGCCGACGGTGTCCATCTGTGCCATTAGTCGTGGGCCTCCTGGCCGGGGATACCTTCGCTAACCTTGAGTTCCCAGGGGAAGACGAGGTCCTGGCCCTGCCCTCGGAAGGCGGTACCGACAAGCGTAAGGATGCCGTAGGCGCCAACGAAGCCACTGAAGAGGGCCAGGAGCGCATCCCGCCGGGTCTGGACCCAGCCGAGGCGCCAGAGCGCATAGATCATGATCGTGGGGAGGGCGACCATCGCCAGCATCGGAATTGCAATTTCGACGATGAACCCGGGGAAGTCGATGTGCTGGAACTCGGTGGGACCGCCCGGAGCGTCGCTGGCGAGGATTTTCAGGTTGAAGGGCAGGTAGGGGATGTCGGATGCCCAGTCCGGCCACTGAACCTGGCTCTGGAACGAACGGACGTTTTCAAGGAACCGCAGGCGGTCGCCGCCCGAGAGGCCGAACCAGTCGTTCAGGAAGAATGCGATCTTGCCAGAGTCCCAGAGAATGAGGGCCCATGTGCCGACGACGCCGACGAGACCGGAGACGGCCGTGATCTTGACCGAGTTCTCGGTCGCGAACCATGCACCCTGGCCTTCATGGTCGCGGTCGAAATAGGGGAACGCGCCGAGGATGACGAGCCAGATCGTGGGGATAATGACGCCGGCCATGGCCGCGTTCATGTGGAGGAGCAGTTCCTGCAGATTGAGCAGGTACCACGGCGCCTTGGATGGGTTGGGGGTGACGTCGGCGTTGGCCTGATCGAGGAGTGGCGCGTTCATGAAGACCGCGAGGCCGAAGAGCGTGATGGTAAACACCATCGCGGCGATGAATTCGACGAAGACGAGATCCGGCCAGACGAGGACTTCCTCGTCGCGAGCACGGGCCTGGGGCCGCGCGACTGGCCGAGCTACTACAGCGGTTGCCATCGAACCTTCCCTCCTGAAGTAGTCGGCCTAGAGCGGCCGGGCGAGGCCGCCATCGCGGCGGATGCGCCAGAAATGCACGGCCATGAAGATGGCGGCGAGCAGCGGAAGGCCGATCACGTGCAGCGTGTAGAAGCGGATGAGCGCGTCGGGGCCGACCTGCAGGCCACCGAGGAGCCAGAAGCGGCTCTTGGGGCCAAGGACGGGCGCGGAGCCGGCGATGTTTGTGCCGACGGTGATGGCCCAGAACGCCAGCTGGTCCCACGGGAGCAGATAGCCGGTGAAGCTCAGGAGGAAGGTGAGGACCAGGAGGACGACACCGACTACCCAGTTGAATTCCCGCGGGGGCTTATAGGCCCCGGTGTAAAACACTCGCATCATATGCAGGAAGACAAGGATGACCATTGCGTGAGCCATCCAGCGGTGAAGGTTCCGCATCAGCTGGCCAAACTGGACGTTGGTCTGGATGTTTTGGATATCGAGATAGGCGCGGTCGACGCTTGGCACGTAGTAGAACATCAACAGGATGCCGGTGACCGTAAGGCCGAGGAACATGAAGAAGGACAGCCCACCGAGACAATAGGTGTGGGTGATCTTTACGTGCGTGCGATGGATTCGCGTGGGGTGAAGGTGGAGGAAGACGTTCGTCGCGACGACAAGCATCTGGTTCCGGGGGGTATTCGGATACCCCGTGCGGAAGATGGACTTCCAGACATAGTTGTGAAAGAGCTTGTCGTAGATCTTGTCTGCGATCGTGGGACGAGCGGGTTGTTCAACGGCCATAGTTCGGACCCAATCCTCCTAGCGCTGCCACCAATGCCCGAAGGCGACCATGATCCCAAGGCTGGCGACGATGGTGATACCGACGAAGACCAGCTCAAGCGTTTCCGCGAAGTCGTGCGGCAGGTTAGCCCATTCCACGCGTATCCCCCCTCGTCTCCAAGTTCCTCAGACGGCTCGCTGTGGCGCCGTCGCGGGACTTTGTGAAAGCTGTCGCGAGCGCGTTTATACCACCGGCCCGGACCTGAATCAAACGAAGGGGCCGTCGTCCGGTACCTTCCATACCTGTCATTCATGGGGGCCGGGGCCCGGCGCAGGGAGCGGCTCAGGCGCGGGAGAAGCGCATTCGCAGGAGCCCTTTGATGTCCTCCGCGGCGGTCTTGAGGATCTTCACTTTGGTATCGGGATCTTCGATCCAACGAACAGGGAGTTCGCAGATAGTCAGGTGATGCCGGTGGGCAAGGATGAGAAGTTCGGTATCGAAGAACCACATCCGGTTTTGAATGCGGGGCACGAGCGCGGTTACGGCGTTGCGGCTGAGTGCTTTGAACCCGCATTGCGCATCGGAGATACGCAGCCGGGGAAAGGTGAGGCGGATGAGGGCGACGTAGCCGCGCGAGGTGACTTCACGCTTGAGGGATCGGCGGGTGTTGGCGCCTCTGGCCAGGCGCGTACCGATGGCGACGTCGCAGCGGCCATCGGCGACCATCGCGATCAGTTCCGGCAGGTGGGCGATATCCGTGCTGAGGTCGACATCCATATAGGAGACGACGTCGGCATTGCCGCCGAGCCAGGCTTCTCGGAGGGCCAGGCCGCGGCCTCGCTGTGGGATGATGAGCGCGCGGACGCGGCTGTCTTCGCGTTCGAGGTCGCGAGCGAGTTCGCCGGTGCCATCGGTCGAGCCGTTATCGGCGATGACGAGGCGCCAATCGAAGCGGGGGTTGGCGTCGAAGAGCGCAAGTGATGTCTGCACGCTCGCGCGAAGCACACCCACTTCGTTTAGGCATGGGATGACGACATCTACGCGGGGAAGGGCAACCGGAGCCTGGCTCATGCCGGGCTATTGTTAGGCCAGCGGGCCAAACGGAAAACGCCGCCGGAAGGATGTCCTTCGGCGGCGCCGGATTTGTCGGTCAGGGCTATGGTAGCGGCTACGCTGAAGCGCGCGCGAGGGCGGCAGCGAGGCGGCGCTTGCGTCGGTCGGCGTTGCCGGTGTGGATGGCGCCGCGCTTGGCCGCCGTATCGAGGGCCGAGTAGGCCGTCGCGAGGAGGGCGTTCATTTCGGCTTCCGTTGCTCCTGCCTCGGCCGCTTCGCGGACGGACCGAATGGCGGAGCGGGCGACGGTGCGGCGGGCGCGGTTGCGGTCACGGCGCTTCAGGGACTGATGCCACCGTTTGATCGCGGACTTCGAGTTGGCCATATCGTGTGTTCCAGATTCTTTGGGAGTCGGACGATAACGGTAGCGGCCCTTGCGCATCCGGGCAAAATGGCGCTCCCGACCGACCGTGGGCGAGTCGATTCCGGGGGTGCAGCGGGCGCAGCCTGTTGTTGCTGCAGCGGCCGACGAATATAGTATCAGTAGAGACCGGTTTGCCATGGGCGTTGCGCCTTATGGCGCCTCGGGACTATGCTCAAAGTGTCCGCGGGGCGCGCATCGCAGTTCCCGCCGGAGCTTTCCACTCTTCCACCCAAACTCCTGGATTACTTTGACAGACGAGACGCCTACTCCCACGCCGACCCCCGTGCGGCGCACCGCGTCGCGACGGAGGGCCTCAGCCGAGACCGAAATGCCGGTTTCGGACGATGCCATCGTTGCTGCGATTGAGGCTGCGCACGCAGAACCGCGTTCAACGAAGATGGCGGCCGAACCCGCCGCTGACGGCGGCGAAACGCCGGCCCCGCGACGGCGGCGGACGCGCAGCCGCGCAGCCGCGGCTGAGACCAGCGAGGCCGAAGCGACAGCCAGCCCTGGAGAACGGAGCGGGTCTGACGCGAAACTGCCGCCAGAGGGCAGCGGGCCGACCGTAACGGAGGCTCCCGTGGCAGAATCCCAAGCAGAGGCGCCAACACGCGAGCGGCCAGCACGTGAACCGCGAGATGGCGGGCAACAGCAGCAACGGGGAGATCAGCAGGCCCGGCAAGGCGGCGACCAACAGGGGCGCCAGGTTGAAGGCGAACGGCGCGACCGGAACGCCCGGCGCGGCGACCGCCGGGATCGGGAGCGAAACGACCGCGGCTTCAGGCCCGGGCGGCCGCAAGAGCGCCCGTTCGTGCGGCGCGAGCGGGATGGATTCGGGGCCAATGGGTCCTACGACCAGGCGGACGAGGCCTACGAGCGCGAGATGGAGCGGACCGCTTCAGAACGAACGGCGCTGCCGTCGCTGAACTTGGCCGAGTTGCAAGTAATGCCGCCAGAGCAGCTGACGGAACTCGCAGATCAGCTTGGGTTGCCGGACGCATCAGGGCTGCGAAAGCAGGACCTCATTTTCCGGCTCCTGCAGGGACAGGCAGAGGCTCGCGGGAACATCTTCGCGGGCGGGTTCCTGGAAGTGTCCGACGACGGCAACTACGGGTTCCTGCGCGGCGAGCGGATGCTGCCAGGCCCGCACGATATCTACGTTTCGCAACAGCAGCTTCGGCGTTACGCCCTGCGACCCGGCGATTATGTCACTGGACAGGTGCGGCAGCCGAGGGACAATGAGAAGTACTACGGCCTGCTGAAGGTCGAAGCCGTAAACGGCATCGACCCGGACGAAGCACGTCGGCGCCCGCATTTTGAGAACCTGACGGCGATTTTCCCGAAGGAACAGCTGAAGCTGGAGACCACGGCCGACAATCTGACGCATCGGCTGATCGACCTGGTTGCGCCCATCGGCCGTGGACAGCGCGGACTGATTGTCTCGCCGCCGAAGGCCGGCAAGACGATGCTCCTGAAGAACATCGCCAATGGCATTACGGAGAACTACCCGGACGTACACCTGATCGTGCTGCTGATTGGGGAGCGCCCGGAAGAGGTCACGGACATGCAGCGCACGGTGCGCGGCGAGGTCGTGAGCAGTACGTTCGACGAGCCGGTGGAAGACCACACTCGTGTGGCGGAGATGGCGCTTGAGCGGGCGAAGCGGCTCGTGGAGAGTGGGAAGGATGTCGTCATCCTGCTGGATTCGATTACGAGGCTCACGCGCGCATACAACCTGGCATTGCCGCCAAGCGGCCGAACGCTCTCCGGCGGCGTCGACCCGGTTGCCCTCTACCCGCCAAAGCGCCTGTTCGGCGCTGCGCGAAAGTGTGAAGAAGCGGGGTCGTTGACAGTCATCGCAACGTGTCTCGTTGATACGGGCAGCCGGATGGACGAGGTCGTTTTCGAAGAGTTCAAGGGCACCGGCAACATGGAACTGCGGCTGGACCGTCGGCTGGCTGAGCGCCGCTTCTACCCTGCGATCGACATCCAGGCGAGCTCCACGCGCCGCGAGGAGCTGATTCTCGACGAGAAGACCTTACGTGGCGTTTGGTTGGTGCGGCGGATGACGGCTATGATTTCGCAGAATTCTCCGAACCAGCTGGAGGCGACCGAGCGCCTGCTCGACCGCCTTGGACGGACAGCGACGAACGAGGAATTCATCGCCAGCCTCAAGACGGACCTGTAGGGCCGGGCACCGCGGGACGCGGAACGCAGCACGGGGGGTTGAAAGCCGAAGCGACAATGTGACGGCGAACCGCATGAGGACCGAGCGAAGCCGAAGGCCACGATTTCACAGGCAGACCGGGCGTCGAAGGATTGCCGGGCACCTGTTTATCGTCGCGCTTGCTGCTGGCGTCCTCACGTATGTCGCACAGACACCGGCCAACTCAACATCAGCACTTCAGCTCACGGTGGCGCCATCGTTCTCAGTGACGGGCGTCCCGACGGCTGCTTCGGAGCAGAGCGGCGCGAAGTACTTCTCACCCGGCACGAGCGTGCAGACGCGCACTTCGATTGCAGCGCTGACGACGGTGGCCGATTCCACATCATTGCGGGCCACAGCTGCTGTATCGCCTATCTCCTCGTTTTCGTCGGGCGTGGCAGTCGCCGCTGCGGCATCGGGCGAGAGCGGCGCCGGTGTGAAGCCGCTGGCGGACATCCTCGATCCGCGGGTGCCGTTCGTGCTCTACGAAGCGCAGCCGGGGGATACAGTCGGGGCGATCGCTGATCGCTATGGGATTAGCCTGCGCACGCTCCTGGATAACAACCCCACGGTGGAAGACCGGAACCTTTTGCAGCTTGGGCAACAACTCATCGTGCCGCGCAAGGACGGGATCCTTTACAAGATCGGGACGGGCGAAACGCTGGATTCCATCGTGAACCAGTACGACAACATCACGCTCGGCACGGTGCTCGAGTACAAGCCGAACAACATCGTGAACCCGGACGAACTGAGGCCTGGCGAGTTCGTGTTGCTTCCCGGGGCAACCGTGAAGCCGCCTCCTCCACCACCGCCACCACCACCCGCAGCGGTCGTCCCGGAGAGCCCTGCGCAGGGTGGCGGCAACCCGGGGATCGGCTCAGCGCCGTTGCCTGGTGGGGCCGGCCTGTTCTCCATGCCATTGGGTGGGTATCGCGGGGTGAGTGACCCGTTCGGCGTCCCACGCGGCGGCGGCACGTACCACACCGGCATTGACCTGGACCTCTACGGGTACAGTGGATCGAACGTCTTCTCTGCCTGTGTGGGCGTGGTCACCCGGACCGAGTACCTCACATACAGTTATGGGTACCACGTGGTAGTCGATTGCGGCGATGGTTGGTCGACTCTGTACGCCCACTTCAGCCAGATTCTCGTGTCACCGGGCCAACGAGTGTCTGCGGGAACGGTCCTCGGCGTATCGGGGAACACCGGGTTCAGCACGGGCGAGCATCTGCACTTCGAGATCCGCAAGAACGGCGCACCGGTCAACCCGGCCGACTACCTCCCCTTCTAGCGGACCGATTCCTTTCCCTGAACGGACTTTTCGAGGCAGACGTAAGATCTCATGCTGTTGAGGCAGGAGGCGCGTCGCGATGCGGATCGGAACGGTTCGGGAACGCAAGGACGGAGAGCAGCGAGTAGGCCTGACGCCGCTGGGTGCGCGCGTGCTCCGGGAGCGTGGCCACACCGTCGTGGTGGAAGCTGGGGCGGGACTCGGGTCAGGTTTTACCGATGCGGCCTACGCAGCCGTTGGCGCAGAGGTAGCGAAGAGCGCCGCCGAGGTCTGGGGTAACGCCGGCCTGGTGGTCAAGGTCAAAGAGCCGATCGAGGAAGAGTTCGGCTACCTGCGCCGCGGCTGTGCACTGGTCACGTACCTGCACCTTGCGACCGCGCGGCCGCTGACCGAGCGGTTGATCGAGAGCGGATGCCGTAGCCTCGCCTACGAGATGGCAACCGCGGCCGACGGGTCCCATCCGCTGCTTGCGCCGATGTCTCAGGTGGCCGGGCGGATGGCGGCGGAGATGGGCGCTCAACTTCTGAAGCGCCCCGGACCGGGCCGAGGGAAGCTGCTCGGCGGCATCGCTGGCGTACCACCAGGACGAGCGGTGGTCATCGGCTCCGGCGTGGTAGCGACCGCGGCCGTGCGGGTGCTGGTGGGGTTGGAAGCGAGCGTGACGGTGCTTTCGCCGCACCTCACGAGCCTCCGCATGCTCCAAGAGCAGTTCGGCGGGCGTGTTGTGACGCGCGTTTCGAACAGCCAATCGGTCGCAGAAGAGGTGGAGGGGGCAGACCTCACAATCCTCGCGGTGCTGGTGCCGGGCGCTGCTGCCCCACACGTGTTGAGCCGGAAAATGGTGCGTTCGATGGGGGAGGGGGCCGTGATCGTAGATGTATCGATCGACCAGGGTGGAGCGGCGGAGACGAGCCGGCCGACGAGCCACAGCCAACCGACGTACGTCGAAGAGGGCGTGGTTCACTACTGCGTGACGAACATGCCGGGGGCGGTTCCGCGCACGAGCACGGAGGCGCTGACCAGCGCGACGTTGCCCTACGTGACGGCGATCGCCGACGACGGACTGGAGGGAGCACTTCGGCGGGACCCGGTACTTGCAGCCGCGGTGAGCACGTGGGACGGGGGGCTGGTACGGGGTCCGGTCGCGGAGCTGTTTGGGCTGCCGGCGGCGCAGAATCCGTTCCTGGAGTAACGCACTAAGGATTGCCCTCGGCGAGGCGGCTTGAGGCATCGAAGACATCGGCAAGGATATTGGCGCGGAGGTCGCCGTCCGCGAACTCTGGCCGGTAGAGGTCGAGGATCCGGTAGGGGAGCAGGCGGACGTTCGCGACGCGCTTGTCGAGGAGGATGGTCTCGACGAGGAAGCCCTGGGTGTGCTGCGGCGTGTGCACCTGGTCGAAGACGAAGTTCCCCATGGCGTAGGTGGCGAAGCTGTCTCCTCGCATCTCGACGGCGCCGGCCCAGTGCGCCTGGTTGCCGAGGACGATGTCGGCGCCGGCTTCCACGGCCGCGCGGAGGGCTTTGATGCTACGCGGACTGGGATCGTGCGTGTCTTCGTAGCCGCTCTGGACCATGACGACGACAACATCGACCCGGGCGCGCAACTGGCGGATGCGGTCGGAGAAGCGTTCGAGGGAGAGCATAGAGGCGGGCTTGTAGAACGCTGGTTCGCGGGGAAGGGCGGCACGCTCGTCGGCATAACTGTCGTCGAGGGGAGCCGTGCCGGGAGCCGCTTCGCCCGCAGCAATATCTTCGGCTGCGACGTCATCGAATCCGAGGATGCCGATGCGGACGCCGTTGCGCTCGACGATGTGCGGGGCGAGGGCTCCCGCGAGATTGGGACCGGCGCCAACGTGGCCGATGCCAGAAGCGTCGAGGAGTTCGATCGTGCGTTCGAGGGCTGCGAGGCCGCACCCGCCGAGGCCACAGTCAGCGATGTGGTTTGTGGCGAGGGTGAGAACATCGAAGCCGGCGACCGTCAGGCCCTCGATCACTTCCGGGGGAGAGGTGAGGTTGGTGGTCGGGACGCAACGTAGTGGCTCACCGATGTCCTGGATGCTGCCATCAAGGGAGCCGAGGGTGAGATCGGCGCTAGCGAGGAAGCCGCCGACCGCACCGCGGAACGGCGCGGCCCAGTCACCGGTCTCTTCGATGCGGGCGAGCGTGCATCGAGACAACAGGATGTCGCCGGCGGCGACGATGCGGGTGGCGACGGGGCGGGGTTCCTTGAGGCGGTTGGCAATGTCTGCAGCGGCGTTGCGGGCAGCTTCGCTCGATCCCGTCACGAGGATACGTTCGGCAAAGGGCCACGCGGAGAGATCCGGAGCAAGGAGCGGATCGATGCCGTCGAGAGAGAGCGCAGGCGTTGCCGGGCTGATTTCGATGAGCGGCACAAGGGCGACGAATGGCCCGGAGACCGGGTCCGCAAATGCCGCGCGAAGCTCTTCGTAGGAATCGAAGGTGCGCGCGGGCATGGAGCCGGGCAGTAGCCGGGCGACAAGGGGCGCGTCGTTCGAAACCACTGCGAATGCCGGGATGCCACCGTAGCCGCCGAGCGCGACGAATGCGATGCGGCCGGACACAAGGTCGTCGAGTTGTGAGCGGGAGACGGCGTAGACACCGGCGTTAAAGGAGACGACCGGTACGAATGTGCGGAGCGCAACGCCCTGGTTGGCGGGGGGATTGGCATCGAAGGCAAGGTCCGGCGTTTCGCCCGGGTTCGCCGCCTCCAGGGAAAGGCCATCGAGCCCGGCGGGAAGCGGGCCGGAATACGTGAGCGCCCGGCCGGAGGCAGCGGTCGCACTCGGCCCAGAGGGCCCCCGTCCAGCGTCAGCGAATGCCACGAGGAACACGGCGAACGCGACGACGATGGCAAATCCGCAGGCGAGCAGAGAGGCGATGAACGCAATGCGCCATGCGAGCAAAGCACCAGCGCTGTTCCGATCCATCAACGCCATGTTCGAGACCGGGAGGACGCGCGGTCAACCGAGGGGAAGGCCAGCCACAGGAAGGGCTGCATTCGCTGACAAGCGACTTCGATTCCGCTAGGGTACCTGTATAGGCGCCTGGTGATTCAGGGCCGTGGAGGGGGCTGATGGCGCTTCGCTATCGCTATTCAATGTGGGATGGGACCCAGGACGTCCCGGATGTCGAGGCGGATGACATCCTCGACAACCTGAGCGACGACCTCATGAACTTCGGCGACCTTCAGCATGCGTTGAAGAACATGATGCAACGCGGGATGCGGGACCAGAATGGCCAGCGGATGAACGGCCTCCGGGACCTGCTCCAGCAGCTGCGCCAGCAGCGGCGCCAGCAGCTCGACAAGTTCGACCTGAGCTCGATCTTCGACAATTTGAAGAAGCAGCTCGACGAGATCCTTGACATGGAGCGCTCGACGCTGGACCGCCGGCTGGACGAAGCAAACGGCGCCCAGCAGCCACAGGGCGAGGCCGGCGAGCAAGGTGACCAGGGGCAACCGCAGGAGAGCGGCTCGCCACAGGGTGCGCCGGAAGGTGCGCAAGCTTCGCAGCAGGGCAGCCCGCAGAGTCGCGGCCAGGAGCAGGACGGCGGCGAAGGGAGCGAGGGGCAACAGGCGAGTAAACAGCCCGGACAGCAGGGTCAACCCGGCAGTGAATTCGCAGAGATGCTGCGAAACATCGCGAACAAGAAAAAGGACTACATCGAGCAGCTGCCCGAGGACGTTGCCGGGCAGGTGAAGCAACTGCAGCAGTACGAGTTCATGGACCCCGAGGCACAGGCGAAGTTCAACGAGCTGCTGGAGAGCCTGAAGAAGGCGATGATGGATTCCTTCTTCAAGGACATGTCGCAGCAGATCCAGAACATGTCGCCGGAAGACATGCAGCGGATGAAGGACATGGTTCGCGACATGAACCAGATGCTGCAGGACAAGATGGCGGGCAAGGACCCGAACTTCGACGAGTTCATGCAGCAGTACGGCGACATGTTCGGGGATAACCCGCCGCAGTCACTGGACGAGCTGATTCAGAACATGCAGCAGCAGATGGGCGCGATGCAGAGCCTGATGGACAGCCTCCCCGGGGAGATGCGCCAGCAGCTGCAGGACCTGCTGGCTGACAAGATTGGGGATTCAGAGCTACAGCAGTCCCTCAGTGAGCTGGGGCAGAACCTCGAGTACCTGTCACCGATGCGGGACATGCGAAACCAGTATCCCTTCCGTGGCGACGAGGAGATCGACCTGGAGTCGGCGATGCAGCTGATGAACCAGATGCAGTCTATCGATGAGCTGGAGCGGCAGCTCGAGCGGACGCAGTACGGCGGGGACATCGAGGACATCGACGTCGACAAGCTGGAAGACATCCTGGGACCCGAAGCGCGGGAGACGCTGGACCAGCTGAAGCAATTCCTCGAGATCCTCGAAGAGGCGGGGTACATCCGGAAGAAGGGCAACGGATTTGAGCTGACGCCACGGGGGACACGGAAGATCGGCCAGCGGGCGCTGGCAGAGATCTACCGGCAGCTGAAGAAAGACACGTTCGGCAAGCACGAAACGAAGGACTCGGGGCACGGTGGCGACCGGACGGACGTGACGAAGCACTACGAGTTCGGTGACCCATTCCACCTGGACATTCAGAAGACGATGTTCAATTCGATGCTGCGAGCGGGTCCGGGCACGCCGATCAAGCTGCATCCGGACGATTTCGAGGTGAACAAGACGGAGCTGCTGACGCAGACGGCGACGGTGATCATGCTCGACCTGAGCTGGTCGATGGCGCTGCGCGGGAGCTTCCAATCGGCGAAGAAGGTAGCGCTGGCGCTGAACAACCTGATCTCGTCGGCGTACCAGCGGGACAGCCTCTACATCATCGGCTTCAGCGCATACGCGCGGGAGTTGAAGGCGGACCAGCTTCCGTACGTGCGCTGGGACGAATCAGTGCTCGGGACGAACATGCACCACGCACTGATGATCGCGCAGAAGCTGCTCGCGAAGCACACGCAGGGGACGCGGCAGATCATCATGATTTCGGACGGAGAGCCGACGGCGCACCTGGAGAAGGGGCGAAGCTATTTCGCCTATCCGCCAAGCCCGATCACGATCCGCGAGACGCTCAAGGAAGTGAAGCGCTGCACGCAGAAGAACATCACGATCAACACGTTCATGCTTGACCGGAACCACTACCTGAAGGAGTTCGTGAACCAGGTGGCCCGCATCAACAAGGGCCGCGTGTTTTACACGACACCGGACAAGCTGGGCGAGTACATCCTGGTGGACTACGTGGCGCAGAAGCAGAAGAAGATCGCGGGCCGGGCGAGTTAGTCGCCGGCGGCCGCCGCGTAACGCAGGAGCGAACGATGCAACCGGAGCGCCCGGTGCTGGATCAGCTGAATCTTGTCGTGAACGACATGGATGCGACCCTGGCGTTCTACCGTGCGCTGGGCCTCGAAATCGACGACATGCCACCCGAGTGGGCGGCATGGGCTCCACACCACCGCAATCAACGGAGCCCGACATCGATCGGTGGCAGCGAACTTGAGTTCGACAGCACCGCGTTCGCTCCCGAATACAATCGGGGCTGGGGCGGCGGCCCTGGCACGATTATCGGTTTCAGGGTTTCGTCGCGGGAAGCGGTCGATGAAACGTTTGCGGCGCTCATAGAGGCAGGCCACCCGGCGAGCCAGCCGCCGTACGACGCCTTCTGGGGCGCGCGCTACGCTATCGTGATCGATCCGGACGGGCGGCACGTGGGCATCATGAGCCCGCGAGATCCGGCCCTGGCGAAGCCCACACCGGAGCCACCAGCCTAGTCCGGCAGGGGCACGGACACGGCGGCACGGGACCGGCCGCCGTAACGGCGGGAATATCCGAGGATGCCGATGGCAGACGCCATGGCGACGACGGCGGCCAGGCGGAACACGTCAGGGGCCGAGCCATCCCGGAGGATGACACCGCCAATGAGCGGGCCCACGGCAAGCCCCAGGCCGCTGAGGGCGACCATGAGACCGATGAGTGTGCCGCGGTAGGCCTCCGGCGCGAGGTCCATGACGGCGGCATTGAAAGCAGGGACGATGGCGACGTTGCCTCCGAAAACGAGCACGGCGGCAGCCATGGCGACGGGGAGCGAGGCCGTAGTGCTGATGACGAGGCAGCCGAGCACGATGAGCAGTTCCCCGAGCACGAACGGGACCATGCGGCCGGCGCGGTCTGCAAGGTGGCCGGCCGGGACGTAGAGCGCAGCACCAATCAGCAATGCTGGAATGAGGGCGGCCGTGAGCAGGGCGAAGGAGATGTCCAATTGCTCCTCGCCAAAGGGGCGGATTGCCGGGACGATCATCGAAATCCCGATCGTCGAAACGAGAACGAGAGCGGAGAGGAAGGCCAGGCGAGCACTCCAGACGGAGCGGAGCCCGGAAGACGGGACGCGAGGCGCGGACCCATCGCGGTAGCCGGGGAGGGTGAGGAGCGCGGCCACGGCGGCGGTCGCCACGGCGCCAATAGCGACGGCGAACATCACGCCAGTGCTTGACTCGACCAACAGGGCTCCGAGGAATGCGCCGACGCCGAAACCGATGAGCTGGAAGACATTGAGGAAGCCGACGACCTTGCCGCGGCGGGCGGGCGGGTACAGGTCCGCCGACATCGCATAGGTAGCGGGCCAGATGAATGCTGTGCCCGCCCCGAGCAGCGCCGCGCAGACGAGAAACGGACCGGGCGAACCGAGGCGGCTCATGATGGCCACTGCCGGGAGCAGCAGGACGAGCCCAATGAGGAGGCTGTGCTTTCGCTCGATTCGGTCGCTGATCATGCCCGTGGGGGTTTCGCAGAGGAAGCGCGCGCCTCCGTAGGACGCGAGGAGGAATCCGCCCCACTCATCGCCGGCGCCGAGGCCCGCCGGCACGTATTCCTGGAAGACGGCAAACAGCACCACGCCAAGGCCGACCTGGGACAGAAACACGGTCAGGCCGAGCGGATAGGGGTACTGGCGAAACAGGGGGCTGCGGACAACGAGGTCGTGCACGCGAACGACTCTCCCACAGCGGCGGACAACCGGACACACGCAGGGCGCTAACCCTCGCGGACGATGATGGGGCCGCCGAGGGTCCGGAGCATGAGCACAAGGACGGGCGAGGTTGTCCCCGGCGTCCGGTAGACCGTGGGTATCGCGTCATCGACGGGTTCAAGGGCGAAGTCCGAGAGCACTTCGGGAGCGTCGGCGCTGATGTGCGCGTGCCAACCGTGCGGGAGACGAACCTCAAGTGTGCCGCGCCCAGTCCCGGCTTCGACCCTCCCGGTGAACGGACCATCGAGCAGGACATCGCCAGCGATCGTTTCCGCCTGGACCGAGAGTCCGGGCGGAACCTCAATGACCGCGGTCACGCCGGTGTCGAAAGAGCGATCGACGGCGACGACGAACGAGAGAAGCGGATCGCCGCCGGAGATCCGGACGTGGACGGTCTCGATGGCGGCGGCGGCTTCAGCATTCGTGGGTGCGGTTGCGAACCGTGTGACGGTGAAGCGGACGAATCCTGGCTCACCCACGATGACTTCCAGGTCTCCGCGGCCAACCTGGACGATCAGCTGGGTGCCGGCGGCGACGGGGACGGTTCGGGTCTCAGCGAGCTGCGAGAGGGTTACGGGCTGCGGCGGTTCAGGCGATGTCCCAGAGTCGAACAGGGGCCGGATGGCAACCGCAGCGAACGCCAGGCCAACCGGGACGCTGAGCCACCAGAACCGCGAAATTGAACGGAGAAGGCTGCGCCGAGGATTATCCTCGTCCGCCGTGTGGGTCATAGCCCGTTGAGGACTACCGCCGGCCCGGTCCGCTCGACAACGGCGCCGACTTCGAGCATTTCGGGGATGGCGTCCCGGATCGCGGGCACATCGGCCGGCGCGACGGCGAGGACGAGGCCAAGGCCCATGTTGAAGACTTCATACATCTCGACCGTCTCGATCTCGCCGCGCTGCTGGATGAGGCGGAAGAGGGGGAGGACGGGCCATGCGTCCGTATCGATGACCGCCGCGACGTGGTCGCGAAGCATGCGGGGGACATTCTCGTTGAAGCCGCCACCGGTGATGTGGGCGATGCCGTGGACCTTATCGATCACCGGCAGGACGAGGTCATGATAGGGCCGGTGAGTGGCGAGGACGGCTTCACCGAGGGATTGGCCGCCGAGGGAGGTGGGACGCTCATCGAGGCGGCGGGCCGTTTCTTCGAGCGGCTCGTCGAGTCCGAGGTTGAGCGCTTTGCGGGCGAGGGAGAAGCCGTTGGTGTGGAGGCCCGAACTGGGGATGCCGAGGAGCACGTCGCCTGGAGCAACAGCGGACCCGTCGATGATGCTGTCGCGTTCCACAACGCCAACGATGAAGCCGGCAACGTCGAACTCGCCCTCGGCGTAGACACCGGGCATGTCGGCGGTTTCACCACCGAGGAGCGCGCAGCCGGCGGCGGCGCATGCGCGGGCGACACCTTCCACGAGAGATGTCTTCTGTTCTGTGGTGAGGCCGCTGCCCGCAATGTAGTCGAGGAGGAAGAGGGGGCGCGCGCCGCAGGTGAGGATGTCGTTCACGCTGTGGCCAACGATGTCCCAGCCGCAGAGGTCAAGGCGACCGAGCGCGAGGTTCGCTTTCACCTTGGTCCCGATGCCGTCGGCGCTGGCGGCGAGGACCGGGTCACGGTACCCATGGCCGAGCTGGAAGAGGCCGCTAAAGGGGCCGGCATCGCTGAGGACTTCGGGACGGCGGGCCTGGCCAAGGATGGCGGGAAGGCCGCGGGCGAAGGCGTGGCGAGAGACGAGATCAACGCCAGCTTCGGCGTAACGGCGCGGTGAATTCACTGCACTAGGGTAGTGGAGGTCCGGACAGGATGCGAACTGACTCCTCGACACTCCCGGCCACCCGGTCCGGGCCACGCATGTCTGCTGAAGGCACGATCATCCACGATGGCGTCCAGGCATCATTCTTGACGCGATTGCAAGGTGTTTCTTGAGTCGTTACGTTTTGCCGTCAGTCGACCATGTGTTTGGAGGTGGCTGCCATGGGGTACGCCTCGGCCGTTGAAGCCGTGGAGGCTCACATAGAAGCGCTCAACACCCACGAAAAAGCGGCGATCTCCCAGACGATCGTGTACCCGTTCGTCCAGCTTCTCCCGAATGGGAAGTCATTTACGTATGTCGATGAGGATGCGTATCCGACATCGACGATGGGGCCTCCCATCCGTCTGATGGCGTGTCGTGAAGTCTCGCGGGGGACGGCTGGGGAACTCGTGATATTCGAGGTCGATGTGGACCAGGAGGACGACGGCAAGCCGCACCGGGGTCCTCGGAGAGCGCTCTACGCGGTCGTCAAAACCGATACAGGCTGGAGGCTGACCTGGCGACAGTTTCTCGGCTACCTGAGCTAGGAGCGCGGCGACCCCGTGCTTCGCGCATCAGTGCCCGCGGCCTCCTGCGGGAGCGCGAGAAGGGGCCGCCAAAGGGGTGGCGACGGTGCGGTCGCGGCTCGCTCCCTGGGCGCGACCCAGCAGGGCGATGAGAACGGAGAGGACGGCAGCGCTCCCGCCCATCAGGGCTAGCGTCTCGCGGATGCCGATGTGGTCGGCAAGGATGCCAAGCGGAAAGGATGCCATGCCAAAGAGGCTCCAGCTCATCATGGTCATCGACTGGACGCGGCCATGGTACTCCTCATCAGTGATGGACATGGTGAGCGAGTTGTTGAGGGACTGGAAGGCGGCAGCGATCCCGCCGACGAGGACGAGTGCTGCCAGACCGAAGACGAACGAGCTTGTGAGAGAGAAGAGTACAAGGCTCAGGCCGAATGCCACGGCGAGGGTGGGGGCGAAGTTCCAGGCGCGTGGATGGCCTGCGTAGGCCGCAACGAGGACGGTGCAGAACACGGCCCCGACGGCCGTTGCCGTGGAGAGGCCGCCAAGACCGCCAGCGCCTACGCCAAACACGTCTTTTGCGACGGATGGCAGGAACGACTGATAGGGGAACGCAATCATGACGACGACGAAGGACGTGAGGATGAGGTTGAGGATCGCGGGGCGGCGAGACACATAGCTGAAGCCATCGCGAAGGTCGGCGAGCGGCGAGCGGACGATCCTGCCTGCGCGGGGGTTCCCGGCGGGAAGCTGCCACATGGTGAGGCAGGTGATTATGAATCCGGCAGTGGTCATGTAGTAGACGCCGGCGAGACCGATGAAGTGGATGCCGATGAAGGCGCCTGCGAGACCGGGACCAACGATGCGAGTGCTATTCATGCTCATCTGCTGGAGGACAACGGCGTTGCCGAGGTGCTCGCGACCAACGAGGTCGCCGATGAATGCCTGGCGGGCAGGCCCGACGAAGGCGAAGCCGGCGCCCTGCACAACACTGGCGAAGACGAGCATCCAGAAGGCGATGTGACCGGTGGCGATCATGGTGGCGAGCCATGCGGAGTTGGAAGCGATGACAAGCTGCGCGACGATCAGGGTTTGCTTCTTCGGCAAGCGGTCGGCGATAACTCCGCCCCAGAGACCGAGCACGAACTGGGGGATGCCGAAGCCGAGCATGACGAGACCGAGGGCGCTGTTCTTGCCGGTGAGGTCGTATGCGAGATACCCCCGGGCGATGACCTGCATCTGCATGCCCAGGAATGAGAAGAGCGTGCCCATCCAGAAGGTGCGATAGAGCGGATGGCTCAGGGCGATGAAGGTACGGCGCATGAAATGGGGGCGGGCGCTGGGCCTGCCACTCTCACTTTCACGTAAGGGTTCGCCAAGGGTATCGCGAGGTACGCGCACGGGCCAGCGGTAGGGCGAAATCCATGGCTGGTGGGAGGGATTCTGGTACGATCGGGACCCATGAATGAAACCCTTCGCTCACGCACTCGCGTCGTCATCACCGGCCTTGGGGCCGTCACGCCCCTTGGAGACACGGTGGACGCGTTCTGGGAAGGGCTGACGCAGGGAAGGAGCGGGATCGGCCCGCTGACGCTGGCGAAGACGGAAGGCTATCCGTGCAAGGTCGCGGGCGAAGTGAAGGACTGGGACGCCTCGAAGTTCATCGAACGCAAAGCGGCGCGGCGGATGGCACGGTTCGCCCAGTTCATGGTGGCGTCGGCCGGGCAGGCGATCAGCGATGCGGGGCTGGAACTGGAACGTGAGAATCGCGACCGGGTGGCGGTGCTGATTGGGAACGGCGGCGGCGGGTACCCGGATATGCAGGAGGCCGCGCAGACGCTGTTCGACCGCGGCGGGATGAAGATCGACCCGCTGTACCTCGCGAAGAGCCTGGGGAACATGGCAGCGGCGCAAGTGTCGCTGCAATACGGTCTGCGGGGCTACAACGGCACGATTTGCACCGCATGCGCGGCCGGCACGCAGGCGATCGGCGAGGCGGCGATGCTGATCCGGGCCGGGCGCGCGGAGATCGCACTTACAGGCGGATGCGAGGCAGGGATCAGCGAACTTGGATTGTCGGGATTCAGCGTGATGCGGGCCTTGACGAGCGTGGAAGATCCCGCCATCGCGAGCCGGCCATTTGACGCGAAGCGAGACGGCTTCGCCCCGGCGGAAGGCGCTGGCGCGCTGATCCTGGAAAGCGAAGCCCATGCCGTGGCGCGTGGTGCGCGGATCTACGCGGAGCTCGCGGGCTTCGGCTGCACATGCGACGCGTTCCACGTTGTGGCGCCTCCTGAGGACGGTGACGGTGCGGCGCGGGCGATGACGGAGGCGCTGGCGGACGCGGGCATCGACGCCGAAGCAGTGGATTATGTGAACGCGCACGCGACGAGCACGCCGCTGGGCGACTCAGCGGAGACGGCAGCGATCAAGCGCGTGTTCGGCGAGGCAGCGTACAAAGTCCCCGTGAGTGCGACGAAGAGCATGATCGGTCACGGGCTGGGGGCGAGCGGCGGAATGGAGACAGTGGCGGTCGTGAAGACGGTCGAAACGGGAATCATCCATCCGACGACGAACCAGGAAGAGGCGGACCCGGTCTGCGACCTGGATTATGTGCCGAACGTAGCGCGGAAAGCGGATGTGCGGGTGGCGCTGAAGAACAGCTTTGGGTTTGGCGGGCAGAACAGCTGCCTCGTGGTGACGCGGTACGAGGCGTAGGCGTGGCGGTGCTGAGCGGCGAAATGAAGCGCCTCGTGGCCGAGCAGCAGCTGGGGTTTGTTGCGACGGTGAACGCCGACGGGACTCCGAACCTCTCGCCGAAGGGCACGCTTTCCGTGTGGGACGACGAGCACCTGATGTTCGTAGACATCCGGTCACGGCAGACGGCTGCGAACCTGGAACGGAACGCGGCGGTCGAGGTGAACGTAGTTGACCCGCTGGTCCGCAAGGGATACCGCTTCAAGGGCCTGGCAGAGGTACACCGAGATGGGCCGGTCTTCGAGCGCGTTACGACGGAACGGATGAGCCGGGGCAATGACCTCAAGGTCCAATCTGTGGTGTTGATCCGGGTAGAGCACGCGACGGCTGTGATGTCACCCGCATACGACCTTGGGGAGGATGAGCCGTCGATCCGCGCACGGTGGCTACATTACTGGACGCGATTGTGGTCCTAGGCCCAGGGGGTGGTCGAGAACGCCGCGACTCGCGGGCCAGTGCGAGCGGCTAGAATCGGCGTCTCACTGGAGGCATCCGATGGAATTTGGCGTGCACCTGCCGCATCTCGGCCGTCAGCTGGAAGCAGCCCGACTTCGCCACTTCGCACAGAGGATCGAGGAACTGGGGTACCACTCGGGCTGGGTGAGCGACCATATCGCATGGCCGCGGGAACTGGAGTCGCAGTACCCATATAGCGATGACGGGGGATTCCCGGCTCCGGCGGGGACCGGGTGGTTGGACCCGCTCGGGACGCTCATTTACGTCGCCGCATGCACCGAGCGGATCAAACTGGGGACGACGGTGCTGATCCTGGGGTACCGGCCGCCGATCCAGACGGCCAAACTGATAGCGACGCTCGACGCGCTTTCGAACGGGCGCACGATCCTGGGCGTGGGCGTCGGGTGGATGCGCGAAGAGTTCGAAGCGCTGGGAATGCCCTTCGACCACCGCGGAGCACGGGCAGACGAGCACCTGGAGATCTTCCGGGCGCTGTTCGAGGACGTGTCGCCAAGCTATGAGGGGCGTTTCAACCGGTTCCCGCCCGTGGGTTTCGAGCCGCGCCCCGTGAACGGACGGATCCCTATCTGGGTGGGGGGCGGTACAGACGCGGCGTTTCGCAGGTGTGTGCGATTCGGCGATGTGCTGCATATCGCGTTCACGCCGGTGGGCGAGGTGCGGACTCACATCGACCGGACACGCCAGTTGGCTGAGGAGGCCGGTCGGGACCCTGCATCGGTCGGGTTCTCGGTGCGCGTGTACCTCGACTTTGATGGGAGCATGGACCCTCGGAAATCTCTGCAAGGCAGGCCAGGCGAGATGCTCGAAACCGTAGATGCGTTCAGGGAGATGGGTGTGGAACACATCCTGCTCGACCCGGTGGCGCACGGCGGGGCGGACGGGCGGCTTGCGGCCATCGAGCGATTCGCAGCTGAAGTGCTGCCGGAGGTGACGGAATGACCGAAATGAACCCACTAATTGTCGAGGTTGCGCTGAACGGCGGGACACCGAAGGTGCGGAATCGCAACGTGCCACGGACGGTCACGGAAATCGTTGAAGACGGGTTGGCGTGCCTGGACGCTGGCGCATCGATCGTCCACAACCACAACGACGAGCCCGTGATCGGTGGCGAGAACGGCGTCCACGCTGCGGCGCCGTACATCGAAGCGTGGCGCGGCATTCTCGCCGAGCGACCGGATGCATTGCTGTATCCAACGATGGCAAGTGCGAGCCCGAGGACGACGATCGAGGAGCGGTATGCGCACATCCCGGCACTGGCGGAGGCGGGGGTCCTGCGCCTCGGGCTCATCGACCCGGGGTCTGTAAACGTAGGGCCGATCGACAGCGAAGGGCTACCAGCGGCGGTGGACTCTACGTACACGAACACGCTGAGGGACGCGAGGCACATGTTCGACACGTGCACCGCGCTGGAGCTTGGGCCGAGCATCTCGTGTTTCGAACCGGGATTCGTGCGGGTGGCGGCACGTTACGCCGCAGCGGGCAGGATGCCGGCGGGGGCGTTGATCAAGTTCTATTTCGGGGGGACGTCTTCGAATTTCGGGCTGCCGCCGACGCCGAAGGCTCTGGACGCCTACCTGGAGATGATCGAGGGCACGGGGCTCCCGTGGCTGGTGGCCGTGTTGGGAGGGGACTGCGTGGAGAGCGGGATCGCGCGGGTCGCGATTGAGCGCGGGGGCAACGTGCGTGTTGGTCTGGAGGACTACGCGGGGCCGCGTGAGCCCGGGAACGTCCAGCTGGTACGCGAACTTGTAGCGCTCGCCAAGGAGTGTGGGCGCCCGGTAGCGACGCCGGACGAGGCTGCGACGATCCTCGGGCTGCCGCGGGGGCGATAGCAGAGGTGGCGGCGATCACGGCCTCGGCACGAGGGCTACTCGAAGCTCACGGTCTTGTGGATGAGATCGGCGACCTGGAACGAATCCGGGTACACACGAGCGGTCCGCCGGCGTGGTACATCCGTGCGGTGAAGAAGCGCGCGATCACGCTGGGGCGGCACGTGTGGGTGCGGGATGCCCGGCTGGTGGAGGACGTGCCGCTGCTGGCCCATGAGCTCGTGCATGTGCGGCAGTTCCGGAAGATGGGGATCGTGGCGTTCGGATGGCGATACTTCTGGGACATGGCACGAGCGGGGTTCCGGTACAGCCGCAAGTTGCCCCTGGAAGCTCCGGCATATGCGAGGCAACGGGAGGAGGAGGAGCGGCTGGGGCTGCGGTGAGCCGGGGCGACGGAGGGGGATGGGGT
Source organism: Dehalococcoidia bacterium (assembly GCA_050248655.1). Lineage (GTDB taxonomy): Bacteria > Chloroflexota > Dehalococcoidia > Tepidiformales > Tepidiformaceae > JAGQHB01. Next base: position 77,001 of record JBFWRY010000005.1, on the reverse strand, counting down.
GGAGGCACCGGGCGGCGGCGGCCTCACCGCGGTCGCTCTCACGCCGTTGCGGGCGAGGGAGTTTGGCCTGGGTTGTGCTGGCGTGGCGAGAGGCAAGGACTCGCTGACCGTGGTGGCCGCGACGACGATGTGTGATGCGCCGCTCGGGTCGCGATGCGTTGACGGGCCGTGCCACCCTCAGCAATTGGCCACTCTCCCCCAGTCGCGGGAGAGCGTGAGGGAGAAGTCATTGGCGCCGGAGCAGCGGTTCGAGGGCGGACCAGGCGTCGGCAACGACCGACTCGGGGGCACGGCGGGCGTCGAGCACGAGCCAGCCGCCAGGGGGTGCTTCGCCGGCCATCGCGAAATAGCCGGACCGGACTTTCTTGTGGAAGGCGAGAGATTCGAGACCGGTGCGAATGGCCTCATCCTCGCCGTGTTTTCGCTGAAGCCCGGCGGCGGGGTCGATGTCGAGCAAGAGCGTCAAGGACGGGGAGAGGCCGCCGGTAGCGAGGCGATTGAGGTTGCGGAGGGTCACGAGATCAAGGCCGCGCGCGTAACCCTGGTAGGCGAAGGTCGATGCTTCGAAGCGATCGCAGATGACGACGGCGCCGCGCTGAAGGGCGGGGCGGATCACTTCAGCGACGATCTGAGCGCGGGCGGCGAGGAAGGCAAAGGTCTCGGCCCAGGGGACGAGGTCTTCGTGGAGAAGGGTGCGGACGATTTCGCCTGCCTGGGTGCCGCCGGGCTCCCGGGTGACGATGACCTCGCGGCCGGCGTCGGTCACAAACGCTGCCAGAGCAGCGGCGAGGGTGGATTTGCCTGCGCCTTCGCCACCTTCGAGCGCGAGGAAGATGCCGGGAGACGTCACCGGTTTTCGTTGCGGGCGAAGGGACCGCCGGGCACGCCAACGGGGAGGATCTTCACTCGACGAAAGGGCTCCCGGCCTGCGCTGCGGCTTTCGAGGTTGAAGCGGTTGGCCATTTCGTGCTGCAGGCGGCGGACGTAGGCGTTGGCGGGGGAGAGTTCGATGGGTTGGCCGTTGTCCATGACCTGCGCGATGGCGTCTTCGGTTTCACGGAAGGCTGCGGCAACGGGGTCAGGGCGCGACTGGGCCGGAGCGGCAGCGCCGCCACGCAGCTGGAGCAGCATTTGTTCGATCTGGAACTGCGCTCCGTTCTTGAGAACGTATATCGGCAAGGAGCGTTCTTCGGCCTCACGCACGGCCGCGGGCTTGGCGCGGTACTGGGAGCGCAGGATAAGGACCGCATCCGCGTCATCGATGGTGGCGGCGATTTCTATCGGTACGCCAAGGGTACGAGCGGCCGACTCGATCCGGCCCCGGGGGATGCCGAAGGGATAGAGCCGCGTGACACCCGTCGCTTCTCCCGAGGGCGAGGCGAAGCGGGCGGGGGGAGGCGGTGAAGCCTCGGTCTGCACCAGATGCTCCGGTTCAGGGCGGACGCGGCCGCCGCCGCGGTAGTGCGTATCGCGGTCGCGGCCGAGGGGAAGGGGAGCGCGGCCGTAGGCGCCGGGTGCAGAGTCCTGGGACTGCTCGACGATTTCGATACGGCCGCCGGCGGCGAGCTGGCGGATCTCAGGCGGCGCCTGCCAGCCCCGGAGAAGGGTATCCACCGTCTCGGCGACATCCTTGTGGAGGGCAACGCGATGCCAGGCCTGGATTTCCACGATGGCGTCGAAGGTGGGCGGGGCCTTGCGTTCGAGGATGGACTTCTGGGTGCCGCGGCGGCGAGCCTCCTCGTCGCTCAGCGTAACGGACTGGATGCCACCGATGAGGTCAGAGAGCGTCGGGTTGAGCATGAGGTTTTCGAGTGCGTTGCCGTGGGCGGTGCCGACGAGTTGGACGCCGCGCTCGGCGATGGTGCGGGCGGCCTGCGCTTCGAGCTCCGTGCCGATCTCGTCGATGACGATGACTTCGGGCATGTGGTTTTCGACGGCTTCGATCATGACCGCGTGCTGGAGGGCGGGGGTAGGCACCTGCATGCGGCGGGCGCCGCCGATGGCGGGATGAGGGATGTCGCCATCGCCGGCGATTTCATTGGAGGTGTCGACGATGATGACACGCTTGCCTGCATCGTCGGCGAGGACGCGGGCGACCTCGCGAAGCATCGTTGTCTTGCCAACGCCCGGGCGGCCAAGGAACAGGATGCTCTGGCCGCTGGTCACGAGGTCTTCGATGACGCGGATGGTGCCGTAGACGGCGCGGCCGACGCGGCAGGTGAGGCCGACGACCTTGCCACGGCGGTTCCGGATGCAGGAGATGCGGTGGAGCGTGCGTTCGATGCCGGCGCGGTTGTCGTCTCCGAAAGAGCCGATGTGGTCGATGACGTACTGGAGGTCGTCTTCGGTGACTTCGGTCTCGGCAAGCATGACTTCGCGGCCGGGATAGCGGGCGGCGGGGAGACGGCCAAGGTCGAGGACGACCTCAAGCAGGCCTTCACGGCGTCCCGGTTCGCGCACCTGGCCACCAATGGCTGGAGGGAGGGCGTCGAGCAGGAGGTCAAGGTCGTCGGTGATGATGTGTTCGAATGGAAGGTCGCTGCGTTCGATGTGATTCACGTAGTTTGCGGCACGGCCCGTTCGGCGACGGGAACGCCCTCCTTGAGAGGATTCAGCAGCGCGAGCCGGCGGGCATAAACCAGCCTGACTCCGAGGGGACTATAGCCGCGGTCACCGGCGCGGCGTTCGAGGTCGACCTGGTCTTCCCCGAGGACGAGGGTACCGTGCCGGTGCACGTGCGTTTCGACAAGGTCGAGCGAGCTATCGAGGGAGCTGGCGGGGGCGGCGCTATCGACCAGTATCCGGCATTCGCGGTCGGCGAACCCGACCCAGGCGGCGAGGCCGCCTTCTCCGTCGAGGACAAACTCGCGTTCGATGTCGAAGGAGTCGAGCAATGCGCGCCAATCCTGGAGGGTCGGGGCTTCCTTGCGGCGGATGTGTTCGGGGACGGACCGGCAATAGAGGCGGAAGATGCCATTCTTGTCGGCGCGACCGGCGCTGCGAAAGGCTTGGCCGCCGGCCGAACCGTGACGGCGGGGGACGGCAAACAGCCGCTCGATACGTCCGGCGGAAAGGCCGGCCCGGCGGACGGCGGTGGCATGGGGAGAGCCTTCCGGGCAGCGCATGATGAGGGCACGGCCCGACCGGCGGGCGACCTCCGGTGCGGCGCCTTCGAGAAGCGCGGTGACTGCATCGTCATCTTTGTCCCTGGCGATGCGAAGGGAGACGGCCTCCCAGGCGGCGCCGCCATCGAGTTCGCGGCCAACAAGAACGCCGCGGTACGTGAGACCTCGACGGATGCCCAGGACGACCGTGCGGGGGATCGGCGGGAGGTTGGTAAGACCAGTTGCTGCGAGGCCGGAGCTGACGAGGAGGTTTTCGGCGCCGCGCGTGGCGACGATCTCGGTAGAGAGGCGGCGGAGTTGCGGCCAGAGGGTGGCGGCGTCTATGGGGCTCAGCGGTTCGGCGAGGAGATCAGGCATTGGCGGCTTCCGGGGCAGGGCGCGGGCCGTCCGCGCGCCAGTAGCGTGAGCCGTCGCGTTCGCGTTCGAGGTACCCCCAATCGAAAAGGACCCGGCGGAGGAGGGCGGAGTCGTTGAAGGTGTGGTGACGGTCGAGGAGGGCGTTGACTTCGCGCTCGGAATAGCCGTGGCCGGCATCGAAGCGGGGTGCGAGGTAGGCAATGGCGGCGCGCTGGAGGCGATCGCGGGTTGGCCAGGCTGTGAGCCGCCCACGGGCATCAAGGAAGGGCAGGAGGTCGGGCGTGGCTCCGCCTGGAGGGGCTGGCCGGGGTTCCCGCTGTATGGAGATTCCGATGCCGAGGAAGTAGCTGTGCAGCCGAGGGTCGCCGGTGATCTCCGGATGGAAGGAGGTGGCCAGGAGGTTGCCCTGGCGGGCCGCGACGACGGTCCCATCGGCAAGGCGGGCGATAGCGCCCGCTGGGGCCCGAACTTCTGTGATGATCGGGGCACGGATGAAGACGGCGTGGAAGGGGCCACCGTCGATGCCTTTGATGTCGAGGTTCTCTTCGAAGCTATCGACCTGGCGACCGAAGGCGTTGCGGGCGACGGAGATGTCCATGACTTCGATGCCGGGGCGGTCCAGCCGATCGACGACCTTTGCGAGGAGGATAGCGCCCGCGCAGGTACCCCATACCGGGCGCCCGCTGGCGCAAAAGTCCCGCAGCGGTTGCTGGAAGCCGTTGCTGAGGATGAGGCGGGCGATGGTAGTGCTCTCGCCACCGGGGATGATGAGGGCGTCGAGGTCACGGAGCTGGTCGGGCTTCCGGATCTCGTACGAATAGTGGCCGAGCCTGTCGAGCATCTCGCGGTGCTCGCGAAAGTCACCCTGGAGGGCGAGGACACCGACGCTGCGCGGTCCGAGCACGGCGGTCATCGCGCCCTCCCAGAGGTTGGGAACCGGACGCGGTAGTTGAATGGCGGTGCAATCGGCGTCGGCAAGCGAGGCTCGAACCCTATCGTGAACGTGGTTTGAGTGTAGCACGAAGGCGAGCCACAGCAGGGTCCGGAGGTGTTAACAACGCGGGTCAGCGGTCACGGGAAATCGGAGCCGGGGACGGCCTCAGGGTCGGTGACGAGTTCGTTCCAGCGGCGGGCAATGGTCTCGATGGGGGAAGGAGGCGGTGTCCAGGGAATGCCCCGAACGATGACGCCACGGTTTTCTTCGTAAGCGACGAGGCCCTCGGATTCGAGGCGGCGGAAGGCTTCGCGGACGGGGGTCTGGCTGACGCCCCAGCGGAGAGCGATCTCCTGTTGGCGGAGGTGTTCACCTTCGGCAATGGCGCCAGACATGATCCCGCTCTGGAGTGCTTCGTAGACGATGTCTGCCTTTGTTCGCCGTTGAGATGGTTCCGCCATGGGACCATCATACGACGGGCTGCCCTCCGGCACGGACGGGCGTGCTGCGGGCGTCAGAGCTTGAGGCCGAGAAGCTCGCGTTCGACTTCGCCGCTGGCATGAATAGTGAGGTTCACCCAGGTGATGCGAAGCTTGACGCGGCCGCCAGGACTCTCGACCCAGACCTCGTCGCCCTTCTCCCAGCGGTAGTCGGAGAGGATGGTGGCGAAGTGTTCGCCGCGGCTGCCGGTAAAGGCGTCGGCCTCGTAAAAGCTGGTCTTCATGACGGCGCCGGGCTAGCGGGCGGCGACCATCTGGCTCTTGCCGGTTTCGTAGCCCACTCCCTGGAGGGAGCCGTGAATCTGGCGGCAATTGCTGACGATTCGGGACGCTTCCGCCTCTCCAACTGCCTGCTTGCCGTCGCAGAGGGCTTCGGCAGGGTTGGAGTGGATGTCGAATTCGAGTCCGTTGGAGCCGGCGGCGACGAACCCGTAGGCAACGCGTTCGACGAGCTTCTTGTCACCGGAGCTGTGGCTGGGGTCGGCGAGAAGCGGGAGATGGGACTTCTGACGGACGAGGGGGATCATCGAGATGTCGGCTGCGAAGCGTGTTTCGGATTCGAACGAGCGGATGCCACGGTAGCAAAGGATGACGTTCTTGTTCCCGTGCCCAACGCTGCGGCCATCACGATCGAGGCCGGACATGATGTAGGCGGCAGCGCAAAGCCATTCGTTCATGTCGTTGCCGAAGCCGTGCTTGAGGACGACGGGCGTGTCGACCCGGGAGAGTTCTTCGAGCAGCGGAGAGTACTGGGCGCTGCGAGCACCAACCTGGATGATGTCGATGCCGGCCTTGAGAAATGCATCGAGGTGGCGCAGGTCGATGAGCTCGCCGACGGTGGGCATACCAGTGGCGGCCTTCATGGCGGCGGCGATGGCGAGGCCCTTATCGAGAGGAAGTCCACGGAAATCGTAGGGGCTAGTGCGCGACTTATCGACGAATGCGCGGAGGACGTCACAGCCAGCGTTCTTGGCCATTATCGCGGAATCGACCGCGAGCTTTTCCGTCTCGATGGCGCAGGGGCCGCCGAAGACGGTGAGGTTATCGCCACCGATGGACACGGAACCGACGCGGATGACGGTGTCTTCGTGATGGAAGTTCCGGCTGGCGTCCTTGTACTTTTCGGTGATGCGGATGACGCGCTCAACGCCGGGAAGCTCGGCGATGCGGCCCTCATCGACGATGGCGGCGATGCCCTTCACGCCGATGACGGTGGTCGCGCTCACGATAGTCTCGCAGCGGAGCGAGTAGTCGTCGGCGATGCGGTCGATAACAGCCTGTGTCTGGTCGGGGGTCGCGCCCTCCGCCATGTGGATAATCATCAAAGCCTCGGAAAACGGTTATGTTCCGGCATTGTCCGGGCCAAGGCAGTTACGGGCATCCCGAGGGTGCTAAGCGAAAGGGCTAGAAAAGCAATCCGCTGAGGCGGCGCTGGTATTCCCGCGTGATCGGGGATTCGGGGCCGAGGATGTCGAAAACGGCGAGGGCGGCTTTGCGCGCAGCGCCGTCGGCAAAGGCTCGATCGATGCGAACGGATTCGAGCAATTCGTCCAACGCCGCTTCGTACTGGGCGCCGGCGGCGAGCATGACGCCAAGGCGATAACGGGCGCGAGGATCGGAGGGCGCCTGCATCGCCTCGCCGCGGAGGTCCTCGGCACCATGGCGCCCGGCGAAATCATCGAGGAACAGGCGGTGTTTGAGCACCTTTGCGCGACGGTCGGCGGGGGCACGTTCGACGAGGGCGGACGCCTCTTCGCGGTCACCGCGAGCGACAAGGATCTGCGCGAGGCCAACGATGGCATCCGCGTTGCCGGGCGATTGGGCGAGGACAGCGCGGAACTGCTGCTCGGCGGCCACCGAGTCCCCGCTCATCGCGAGGCGTTCTGCTTCCTTAGCGGCCTTTTCGGCTGGCGAGGGAGCAAGCTTCGCGAAGAAGGCACGAACCTGCGGTTCGGGGACGGCGCCGGTGAACTCGGCGACGACCTTTCCATCGCGAAACGCCTTCACGGCCGGAATGCCCTGAATGCGGTACTGGGTGGCAGTGCGCGGATTCTCGTCGGTGTTGAGCTTGGCCAACGAGACGTCGTCGCCGTACTCAGCGGCTACTTTTTCGATAACCGGGCCGAGGACGCGGCAGGGGCCGCACCATGGCGCCCAGAAATCAACGACGACGGCGCGGGATCTTGAGGATTCGAGGACGTGCGTTGCGAAGTTGGCGTCGGTGACATCGAGGACTGCCTGGCTGGAGGGCATGGTGTACTCCAAATGTGGGGCTCTGTGCAGCGATCGTAGCGGGGAGCGGGGGCGCCAGAAAAGGGCCGGACGACCGCTCCGGACGGGAACTTCAGGCGAGGCCGAGGGCCGTGAAGACTTCTACGATGGCGTTGACGTTGCCGGGATTGAAGTGGGGTTGGACGTACTTCACGAGTCCATCCTGTCCGACGATCACGACGGCGCGGCGGGACTTGCCCTCATCCGCGTCCCAAAGACCGTAGGCCTTCACGGCATCGGCATGGAAGTCGCTGATGAGGGGGAAGGGGTAGTGGTCGCGTTCGTGGAAACGGGCGTGGCTGCCGAGGCCGTTGGTGTTGACGCCGACCACCTGGACGCCTGCTCCTTCCAGAAGTTCATGCTCCTGGGCGAAGGCCTTGAGCTGGCTTGTGCAGATCGGCATGCCGTCATCCTGGTAGAAGATGAGGAGCAGCGGCCCGGCGGCGAGGTCCGCTGGAACGGACACGGTCACCTGTTCGCCGCCATCGACGATTGCGGGTAACTCGAACGCGGGGGCGGGAGTTCCGGCGGAGATGGGTACGGTCCCAGTTTCATCGCGACTCATGGGGCCTCCTCGAATCCGGGCAGCGAGCCGGGGACACCGCGGGTGGCAGCGAGGACGCGGATGCGCCCGAGCCCTGCGGCATCGGTCAGCGATTCAAGGCCGCGGCGCCGGGTGAAGTACTCGCCCATGTCATTGCGGGCGGCGTCGACCAAAGACCCGATACCCAGTGCGAAGAGGAAATGGGACTGGCTCACCGGCCCGAGAATGTCGAATCCTTCGTCCTCGGCCGCGGCAGCGAGTTCGCTGAAGTTCACGTGGGTGGTGATGTCCTGCTCGCCGACGTGGACGTAGGGGTCTTCGTGGGCGGTATGGCGGTAGAAGCAAAGGAGCGTGCCGGTAGTACGCCACGGCGCCCACAGTTCTTCCTGCGCGTAACCGTAGTCGAACACGAGCACCGCGCCGCGTTCGACGAGCGAACAAAGCGAGCGCATGGCTGGGTAGGCGCGAGCGTTGACTTCGAAGCGGCCAGCCTCGGGGTGTTCGTCCATGATGGCGATCGGCCCGCCGAGTTCGATGAACTGTTCACCGTCCCAGCGGACGAGGACTTCGGCCGGGCCACGTTGGGTGACGTCAAACAGGCGTACGGGGAAGGCGTCGATCAGTTCGTTCGAGATGACTGCGCCGACGGGGGCAGGCTGCACCGGAGGAGTCGCCCAATCAACGCGGGGATCATTGCCGGTCGCGTTCGGCTCGAGGGCGACGTAGCGGATGGCAGCGCGAAAGACAGCATCGCGACCCTCGGCCCAATCGAGGATGGACGAAGCGAGGCGGCCATCGCCGGCCCCGGGTTCGAAGACGGTGAATTCGGGCGGACTGCCCAGCGACTGCCAGAGGTGGTGAAGCCAGGCGGCCACCGCCCAGCCGAACATCGGATGGATGTGAGGGCTGGTGAGGAAGTCGCCGGAGGGGCCGATGCGGCCCGGCTTGCGATAGTAGCCGTGCGCGGGGTGGTAGAGCGCCAACTCCATGAATCGCTCGAAGGAGATGGCGCCGCCGTCCATCTCCTCGATGATGACGCGGACGAGTTCGGGGTTGCCGAGTGCTGCGAGTCCCGGGTCAAGGTCAAGCGCCACGTGTCCAGTGTGCCGCACCGGTTGGGCCGGTGCCACGAAAGGCGGCGATGACGATCGGGTTTCCGGCGGGGCGTTGGGGGTTCGCAATCCATCGGTTGTTCGATAGGCTGCGACCATGAGTCTCGGAACAGTCGGTATAGAGAGCAGGGTCGAATCTGCGCGGTCGCTCGTCAGCGAAGCGATGGCCGTGTTTGATCCGTTCCGGTTCCGGGCGTGGGCAGATCTCGGGCTGACGACGGCGCAGCTGCGTGTGCTGTTCATGGTGCGCGAACAACCCGGCGTGACGGCCGGGGAACTGGCGGGGCGTCTCGCTGTGACGCCGCCGACGATCTCGGGGATCGTGGACCGGCTTGTGCGGCTGGAATTGGTCCGGCGAGAGGACGACAGCTCGGACCGGCGGCTGGTGCGCAATCAGCTGACGGATGCGGGCGAAGCGGCCTGCACGAAGCTGGAGCGAGGTGGTGAGGTGTTCACGCGGCGACTCCTGGTGGAGATGGACGACAAGGACCTGGAGATGCTGATTGCGGGCCTGAAGGCGTTCGTGGAAGCTGCTCAGCGCGTCGCATCGATCGAGCCGGACCTTGCGCTGATGGCGATGCCAGGGAGTTGAGCATGGCCGAACAACGGCGAATCCGAAGCACCGACCTCGAGAACCCGTTTGCAGCGTCGTTCGAAGGGATGTGCGAACTGCTGCTGATCCGCCACGGCGAGCAGCAGTTCCGCGAAAACATCCCGTTGGGCGAGGCGGTGGACGCTCCGCTATCCGAGATGGGATGGATGCAGGCGCGGGCGGTTGGCAACCGGCTGGCCGCAGCGCGAATAGGAAAGGTGTACGCGAGCCCTCTGCAGAGGGCGCTCAACACCGCGCGAGAGGTGGCCGGCCATCACGGCCTGGAAGTGACAGTGCTGGAGGAGCTCAGCGAGATCGACCTGTGGAGGAACGCGCCGCAGGACAAGGGTCTGCTGGATATCTACGGCCGGGACGAACTCGTGGCCGTGTTTCGAGAGGTTTCGGCGACGCGGAAGCACAGCGCGTATCCGTTCAGCGAAGACGCGGAGGCGTTCAAGCTGCGAGTTGTGGGTGCGATCGACCGGATCATCGAAGAGGGGATGGGACATCGCGTGGTCGTGGCCTGTCACGGCGGGGTGATTAACAGCTATCTGAGCCACCTGATGAAATCGGCGTACGATCACCTTGTGGCTGTACATCACACGTCGATCACGGTCGTCCGAGCGGCGGACACGCGGCGGGAACTGCTGACGATCAACGACTATTCGCACGTGATGCCGTTCCAGACCGCACGCAGCGGCCTGAACGCTTCGCGTTAGGCGGCGGGGTAGGCTGAACCGGTATGGCGGACCTGGCGCCCGGTCAGAAGCTCTGGATCGAACGGGATGGCCGCGTCGTGATGTCGGACTATCGGTTGCGATTGCTGGAACTCGTGCGGGACACGGGGTCGCTGTCGCAGGCGGCTTCGGCGATGAAGCTTTCGTACCGGCGGGCGTGGGGCAAAGTGAAGGAGATCGAGGAGAACCTCGGCTATTCGCTGGTGGAATCGGCGGTGGGTGGAGCAGGCGGCGGTAAGACTGAGCTGACGGCAGCGGGGCGCGAGCTGGTGGAAGCCTATGGACGGTTCAAGGAGCGCATGGGCGAGGCGCTGGAACGCGTCTATGCCGAGGAAATCGCGGGGGGCTCCCGACCGCGCTGATTCGCTGTTCCGAGCGCCGGTGCGCGCTTACGCTTCTGGGATGCTGAAGGATACGTACTGTGGCGCGCTTGGCCCCTCGGACGAAGGGAAGCGCGTGCGCCTTGCCGGGTGGGTCCATCGCCGCCGTGATCACGGCGGCCTGATTTTCATTGACCTGCGGGATTCGAGCGGAATCGTGCAGCTTGTCTTCAATCCGGACGACATCGAGACCCACGCGGTGGGCCACCGGGTTCGGCCCGAATGGTGCATCGCCGTGGAAGGCGAGGTGCGGCGGCGGTCTGACGAGACGGTGAACCCGAACCTGGCGACGGGCGCGGTGGAGATCTTTCCGAGCCGCTGCGAGGTGTTGAATGAATCGCCAACGCCGCCGTTCTACATCAACGAGCCGGTGGATGTGGACGAGCACCTGCGGCTGAAGCACCGGTACCTGGACCTGCGGCGCCCTGAGGTCGCGGAGGTGATCCGGCTGCGACACGAAGTGGTGCGCTACATGCGCAACTTCCTCTCGGACCGCGGGTTCATCGAGGTAGAGACGCCAACGCTGATCAAGTCGACGCCGGAGGGCGCACGCGACTTCCTGGTGCCATCGCGGATGCGGCCGGGGCAGTTCTTCGCACTGCCTCAGTCTCCGCAGATCTTGAAAGAGCTGTTGATGGTTGGCGGCGTTGAGCGCTATTTCCAGATCGCGCGCTGCTACCGGGACGAGGACACGCGGGCGAACCGGGTGGCCGAACACACGCAACTCGACATGGAGATGAGCTTCGTCGACACGGAAGACGTGATGGGGCTGGTGGAAGAGCTCTACACGGAGATCGCGAAGCGGTTTTCGAAGAAGAAGCTGGCGGCGACGCCGTTCCCGCGCCTGGATTACGAGGACGCGATGGCACGGTTCGGGATCGACCGGCCGGACCTTCGATACGGGCTCGAGTTCGTGGACATCGGGCAAGCTGTGGCGGAGTCGAGCTTCCAGGTGTTCCGGGGGGCATTGGAGGCGGGTGGACAGGTGAAAGCGATCCGCGTGCCGGGCAAGGCAGACACGACCCGGCGCGAGATCGATGAGCTGACAGAGATCGCACGTGGAGCGGGCGCGAAAGGACTCGCGTACATCGGCTTTACACCCGGGGAGCTGCGTTCGCCGATCGCGAAGTTCTTGAGCGAGAACGAAGTAGCAGCGATCCGGCGCGAGACTGGGGCACAAGAGGGCGACCTGGTGGTGGCTGTTGCCGATCAGCCGGGAACGGTGGCGACGGCGCTGCATCGTGTCCGCGACGAGCTCGGTACGCGGATGGGCCTGAAGGACCCGGATTCACTTCACTTCGCCTGGGTGACAGGTTTCCCGCTGTTGGAATGGCGGCCCGAGGAGAACCGCTGGGATGCAACGCACAACCCGTTCTGCGGCTTCCCGGAGAGCGAGCGAGGGAAGTTGGAGAGCGACCCGGGGGCGGCTGGTTCGTACCAGTACGACATCATCTGCAACGGGGATGAACTTGGCGGCGGTTCGGTCCGTATCAACAACCGGGCCGATCAGGAGAAGGTCCTCGGGATGATGGGGCACACGCAGGAACAGCAGCAGGAACGTTTCGGCGTGATCCTGGATGCGCTGGAGTATGGCGCTCCCCCAATGGGTGGGGTGGGCGCTGGCATCGACCGGCTGATCATGACGTTGGTGGGGACGGACAACATCCGCGACGTGATCGCATTTCCGAAGGCATCGTCCGGGGGCGACCCACTGATGAGCGCGCCATCGGAGGTAGACGGCGCGCAGCTGGCTGAACTTGGACTCGCATTGCGGCCCTCTTAGGAGCCAGGTCGATTCCGGTGAATCATTGCGGAGTGTACGCTCTTACGAGCTATTAACCGTCAGACATCGTCTGATCTGCGGGCAACGTACCGTTAGTCGATCCCCCAAGGTGGTGGCCGGAGATGTCTAACAAGACCCTCACGCTGATGATGGGCCTCGTCGCCTTCCTGATCCTCGCGGTCGGGGCCGTGTTCCTTGTCGTAGCGCTGGGCGGCGGCGATGACGACGATTCCCAACCCGCGAGCGGCGACCAAGACCGGACGCCAACATCCGGGGGTTCATCGACAGGGTCCGGTGCGAAGATTTGCGAAAGCAAAGTCTTGATCGTGCCCGGGGACGAGCCATTGGCGCCGTTCGACCCGATCCTCGTGGGCGATGAATCGACTGCCGAGTACATCGTCGAAATTTTCGGCGGCCTTGTGACGCTGGACCGCGACCTGAAGGTTGCGGCGGACCTTGCCGAAAGCTGGCAGGTCTCATCGGACGGGCTGGTCTACACGTTCAAGCTGCGGACGAACGCACTGTTCCATGACAACACGCGAGTTACCGCCAACGACTTTAAGTACAGCTTCGAGCGGGCAGCAGACCCGGCGAACGCGTCGCCAACGGTGAAGGCATATCTGGGCCGCATCAAAGGACTGGAAGACAAGCTGACGGGCAAGGCCACCGATGTCTCTGGAGTGAAAGTCATCGACCAGCAGACGCTGGAGATCACGCTGGCGCGGCCGGAACCCGTGTTCATCCAGGAGCTGACCTACCCGGTGGCGTACGTGGTGAAGCAGAGCCAGATCGAACAGGACCCGCGCAACTGGACGCGAAAGCCGATCGGCACGGGCCCGTTCAAGATCGTCGAGTTTTCGCCGGCGGAGAAGATCCGGCTGGTGCGGAACGAGCGGTATCACCTCGGGGCGCCGCTGCTGGAGGAGGTCGTCTTCGAACTGGGCGGCGGTTCGATCTCAACGCGGTACCAGAACGATGAAATCCATATCGGCTTCGTGCCGGCACTGAACCTGAAGGACATCGAAGACGGGAACAGTGACCTTTCGAAGGAGTACGTCCCCGTCCCGCAGATGGCGGTTTCATACATCACGCTGAACCCGGCTCAGCCGCCGTTCGACGATGTGAAAGTACGGCAGGCGCTGGCGATGTCCGTCGACAAGGCTGGCATTAACGACGTGTTGCTGTACGGGTATTACCGCGTGGCGGACGGGATCCTGCCGCCGGACATGCCGGGCTACAAGGAATCGGTTTCCGGGTTCAAGTACGACATCGACGGGGCGAAGAAGCTGCTTTCGGAATCGAAGTACGCGGGCAACTTCCCGCGCATCATCCTGACGTACGGCGGCAGCGGCGGGAACTCGCCGGAGACGCTGGTCGCCATCCAGGACGGCTGGAAGCAGCTTGGCCTTGATGTGCAGCTCCAGGCCGTGGATTCGGCGGCTCTGCTGCGCGAACAGCGGCGGGGGACGTTCCAGGCGCTGAGCGAGGGCTGGATTGCGGACTACCCGGACGCTGGAAACTTCATCGAGAAGCTGTTCGGGAGCGAGAGTCCGCTGAACTATACGAAGTACAAGAACGCCGAGGTCGACCGGCTGATCCAGCAGGCGACCGCGGAGCCAAATGACAGCAAGCGGGCCGACCTGTTCACGCAAGCAGAGCAACTGATCGTGAACGACGCGGTGACGATCCCGATGTTCTGGCCCGTGGACCACACGCTGATCAAGTCCTGCGTGGTGAACTACCCCTCCGTGTCGATGGCGATCCCGAAGTATCGCTACATCGACATCGACCCCACGAAGTAGGGCGGCGGTGGGATCGGGCGTCCTCGGATACACGTTGCGGCGGGTGCTGTGGGCGATCCCGGTGCTGTTCGTGATCTCCGTGCTGGTGTTCTACATGTTGCGGCTGGCGCCGAACGACCCGGTGGACGCAATCCTCGGGCGGAACGCATACCAGGAGGACGTGGCGAACCGGCTGCGAGAGAAATACGGGTACGACGACCCGATTCACATCCAGTACTGGAAATACATGAAAAACCTGGCGCAGGGAGACCTGGGCCTATCGACGCAGCACCAGGACTTCTCGGCGGGGGAGGTGATCTGGCCGAAGATCTGGACGAGCACTCAGCTCAACATGTTCGCGCTGGTGATCGTGTTTGGGTTGGGCATCCCGGTTGGCGTCTACGCAGCGCTGGCGAGGGGGACGTTCCTGGACCCGCTCGCAATCGGCGGATGGCTCGTGCTGGATGCGATCCCGACCTTCGTCTCGGCACCGATATTAATCTGGCTGTTCGCCACGCAGCTGGGGATCGTGGGCTTGACGTGGGAGGGGCCTTATAGCGCCAATGCGATCCTCCCGATCCTGATCATCTCGTTGCCGGGCGTGGCCGGCGTGGCGCGGTTAATGCGTGCCTCCGTTATCGGCGTGCTTGGCGAAGACTACGTGCGGACGGCCCGCGCGAAGGGATTGAGGGAGTCGACGGTCGTGATCACTCACATCACGCGGAACGCGCTGCTTCCGATGGTGACCGTGATCGGGCTTTCGCTGCCGGGGCTGACAAGCGGCGCGCTCTTCGTCGAGCTGTTCTTTGGCATCCCGGGGATTGGCCGGGAGTCGCTGGCTGCGGCGACCACTCCCGACTACGACGTGATCCTGGCGATCGTGCTGTTTGGGTCAGTCCTCTTCGTTGCCGCGAACATCCTCGTCGACGTGCTGTATGGCTTTATCGACCCGCGAGTGCGCATTGGCGCCGGACGGGGAGGCTAGGGTGACGGCGATCGCGGCGGAGCTCCAGGCGCCAGCAGCGGCTGAGGAGCCCAAGCGCTGGCGGATGCTGCGGACCATGGCACGCAAGAAGGTGGCCATGGTGGCGCTTGGCGTGATCATGGTCTTTTACGCTGCGGGGCTGCTGGCGCCGGTCATCATCGCGGTGACGCCATTGCCGGGCCCGAACGAGCAGCCGCGGCCGCTCACGGTTGAGCTACGGAACGCGGGGCCATCGAGCGACCATCTGCTGGGAACCGATGCCCTGGGAAGGGACATCCTTTCGCGGGTGCTGTACGCAGCGCGCACGACGATCCTGTTCACGTTTGTCGTCGTATTGACGGGGGGTCTGTTTCTCGGGCTTGGGTTGGGGTTGCTGGCGGGTTACCGCGGCGGCTGGATCGACACGCTGATCATGCGGGTGGGGGAAGTGCTGGCGGGTGTGCCGACGCTGATCCTGATGCTGGCAATCACGGCGGCGTTTCGATCGCGGATCACGCAGTTCTCGTTCGACCTCGGTGACAATACTTTCTTGACGACGGAGGACGCGC
The DNA here is from genome assembly GCA_050248655.1 of Dehalococcoidia bacterium. GTDB lineage: Bacteria > Chloroflexota > Dehalococcoidia > Tepidiformales > Tepidiformaceae > JAGQHB01. The sequence continues at coordinate 61,352 of JBFWRY010000005.1, read as the reverse complement.
GCGCCGTCGTGCAATTCCTGATCCTTGTGGGGGCGTCGGTGCCGTTCGCGTGGGTGGGGTCGAGCCGGATTGTGCGAAGCGTGGTGTTGTCGATCCGGGAGCAGGCGTATGTCCAGGCGGCCGAGAGCATGGGCGCATCCACGAGCAGGATCCTGTTCCGGCACGTGCTGCCGGGCGTGATGCCGTTGTGGGTGGTGGGCGTGAGCGGCGGGATGGGAGCGATTGCGATGGCGGAGGTCTCGCTGTCGTTCCTGGGCCTTGGAATCACTCCACCAACGGCGAGCTTTGGGACGCTGATCTCGGACGGCGCGGGGCCGTTGACGTTCAAGAACACCCCGCACCTGTTGCTGGCGCCAGCGATCCCGGTGATCCTGTTCTACCTTGCGTGGAATCTGCTGGGCGATGCGTTGGTAGACATCCTGGAACCACGGTCGACGACCCACCGCTAGGGCAGTCCGAAATCACACCGGACCAACCCTTGCTATACTCGATTCGGAGGAACGTGCGCTCTTGAAGGTAACGATTGAGCGGCTCCCAGAGAGCCGTGTTCAGCTTGATGTTGAAGTCGACCAGGAACGTGTCGACAAGCAATTCGATGCGGCGTTCCGGCGACTGGCGCCGAAGGTGCGCGTGCCTGGCTTCCGGCCCGGCAAGGCGCCGCGGGCCATGATCGAAAAACACATTGGACGCGAGCGAATCATGGCGGAAGCGCTGGATAAGCTTGTCCCGGACGTCTACAACGAAGTCCTCGATACAGAGCCGGTGGATGCGGTTGCGCAGCCGACGCTGGACAAAGTGGACCTCGACCCGATGCGGTTGAAGTTCATCGTGGCCGTGCGGCCGACGGTGGAGCTGGGCGACTACCAGACGATCCGGGTCGCCGCGGAACCGGTCGAGGTGACAGACGACGAAGTCGCCGAGCAGATCCTGGCGTTGCGGCAGCGGCATGCGACTCAGGCTCCGGTGGAACGGGGCGCGGCCTGGGACGACATTCTCATCGCAAAGGTGCGAGGGACTGCCGGAGAGGACGAGTTCATCAGCGACGAGGACGCCGAGTTCCCGCTACGCGAAGGCGAAGTGCTTGTTGTCGAGGGGCTCTCGGAGAAGTTCGTCGGCATGAAGAAGGACGATACGAAGACAGTGGGGTTGCCGATCCCGGACGACTTCGCGTTGGAGCGCGTCCGCGGCCAGCAGGCAACGTTTGAGCTGACGGTGCTGGAAGTGAAGGAAGTGCAGCTTCCGGCCGAGGACGACGAGCTCGCCGGGCTGGTGAACGCCGAGGAATTCGATTCGCTGCAGGCGCTGAAAGACCGCGTGCGATCTGACATGCAGCAGCGGAAGCAGTCGGAGGAGGACCAGCGGGTTCGCTCGGCCGCTATCGACCAACTGGTGGAAGGCGCGACGATCGAGTTCCCGGCTGTGATGGTCGACCACGAGGTGGACCACGTGATCCGGGACGTGACGGGGACGGAAGCGCGCCAGTACACGGCGCAACTGCAGCGCATCGGCCGCAGCGAAGAAGAGTTCCGAGCCCAGTTCTACGACGCAGGAGTGGCGCGGTTGAAGCGTGGACTGGTGTTGAGCAAGCTGACGGAAGCCGAAGGTATTGAGGTCACGCCAGACGATATCGACGCCGAGATCGACAAAATCGTCGGCCCGATGGAGGGTGAGGATGGGCAGCGCTTCCGGGAGCTGTTCACGTCCTCGCCGGACGGGCTCGAGACGATCCGCCGAAACATCGTGAGCCAGCGAACGCTGGACCGGCTGGCCGAGATTGCATTGAGTGCAGGCGGCCCGAGCGAAACAACGCCGGCAGCGCCGGCTGAGGAGGCAGGGGTATGAACGACAGCGCGGCGATCCACCCTCTGGTCCGGGCCGTGATCCCGACCGTTATTGAGTCCGGCCCGCGAAGCGAGCGGGCGTTCGACATCTTCTCTCTGCTCCTGAAGGAGCGGATCGTGTTCCTCGGGACGCCGATCGATGACCAGATTGCGAACCTGATCGTGGCTCAGCTGCTGTTTCTCCAGCGGGAGGACCCGGACCGGGACATCAGCATGTACATTCATTCGCCGGGTGGCGTGATTACGGCCGGGCTGGCGATCTACGACACGATGCAGCTGATTTCGCCCGCCGTTTCCACCATCGCGGTTGGCCAGACGGCTTCGATGGCGACGGTGCTGTTGTGCGCCGGAGCCAAGGGAAAGCGCTATGCGCTGCCCAATGCAACTGTGCATATGCACCAGGCATTGGGTGGTGCGCGGGGCCAGGCGACCGATATTGAAATTGCTGCGAAGGAGATCCTGCGCAACAACGAGATCATCCGGAACATCATCGCGACGCACACCGGCCAGCCAGTCGAGCGTGTGACCCGAGACTTCGACCGGGATTTCTACCTGGACGCTGCGGGGGCCAAGGAGTACGGGTTCGTGGACGAGCTCCTGGAACGCCCGAGCGACGCCCCGAAGTCGAACTAGCACAGAGGACCAGGGGGAGGGAACGCATTGGCCGGCAATCGAACGAATCGCGTGCAATACCACTGCTCGTTTTGCGGGAAGAACCAGGACCAGGTCCGGCGGCTGATTGCCGGACCAGGGGCCGTGTACATCTGCGACGAGTGCGTGGACCTCTGCCGCGAGATCATCGATGAGGAGACCGGCTCAGGCACACCCACAGCTGCGAAGCATCCCCCGGCGGCGAGTGCGCAACGGCTCCCCCCGCCGCGTGCGATCTTCGAGCACCTGAGCGAATACGTGATCGGCCAGGAGCAGGCGAAGAAGGTGCTCTCGGTCGCGGTTTACAACCACTACAAGCGCACCAACCAGACGACCGGCAGCGGCGATGTCGAGCTGGAAAAGTCGAACATCCTGCTGGTTGGGCCGACCGGTGTCGGGAAGACGATGCTGGCGAAGACGCTGGCGCGCTATCTCGACGTGCCGTTCTCGGTCGCGGATGCGACGGCGCTGACGGAGGCCGGCTATGTGGGCGAGGACGTGGAGAACATTCTCCTGCACCTCATCCAGGCCGCGGACTTCGACGTGCAGAAGGCCGAACGCGGGATCATCTACATCGACGAGATCGACAAGATCGCGCGGAAGTCGGACAACCCGAGCATCACGCGCGATGTTTCCGGTGAAGGTGTTCAGCAAGCGTTGCTGAAGATCATTGAAGGGTGCGTCGCGAACGTGCCGCCGCAAGGGGGCCGCAAGCATCCGCACCAGGACTTCCTGCAGATCAACACGCAAAACATCCTCTTCATTTGCGGCGGGGCGTTCGAAGGGATGGAGAACCACATTGAGCGGCGGTTGACGCAGGACCACGTCCGCATCGGTTTCACGGCGGACCGTGGCTTCCGCGGCGATCAGCGTGCGGACCAGCTGCTGACGCACGTGACGCATGACGACCTGCTGGCCTTTGGTCTCATTCCCGAGTTCGTAGGGCGGCTACCGATGGTGGTCGGGCTGCACTCGCTGGATGCGGAATCGTTGGTGCGGATCCTGACGGAACCGAAGAACGCGCTGATCAAGCAGTATCAGCGGTATTTCGCACTCGATGGCGTGGACCTTTCGTTCACGGACGACGCGCTGCAGGCGGTCGCGGAGGCGGCGCTGAAGCAGAAGACGGGCGCGCGCGGGCTGCGGACGGTGCTGGAACAACGGCTGATGGACGTGATGTTCGACATCCCGGCGCGGAGCGATGTGAAGAAGTGCGTCGTGAACGCAGACGTGATTACGAAAGGGAAGGCGCCGCTGCTGCTCACACGCGGCGGCCAGGCAATTGACCCTGACCCGGTGATCGTGGAAGACCGGGAAACTGCCTAGCACAGGCGACGCAGCACTTTCCAGGACGGGGCCGGGCGACCGGCCCCGTTTCGTTGTGTCTTGACCCTGTTGGGCCGGAGGGCCACGCTCGGCAGCGAGCATGACGACGCCACCGCCGCCTCCGGAGTCGCGCACGATTCGCCGCCGGCGCATGGGCACCACCGAGATCACAATCCGGGAGTTGCGTCCGTCGCGCTCAATCGGGAGCGGTTCGCTACGGTCGCTGTCGGGGTTCGCGATCGCACTGGCAATCGGCACTGGACTCTTGATGTTGCCGGCCACAGCGGAGGGCAGTGAGAGCACGAGTTTCATCGATGCGCTGTTCACGGCCACGTCGGCGCTGTGCGTGACGGGGCACGTGGTGTTCGACACGCAGGCTCACTTCAGCGCTGCCGGGGAAGTGGTGATCCTGCTTCTGATCCAGCTCGGGGGACTCGGCTACATGCTGGGAACGACGGTGATCCTCTGGGCGCTTGGGCGGCAGATGGGGATGCGGGATCGGGAGCTGCTGCGGTTGTATTACGGGGCGCCGAGCATGAGCGAGACACTTTCGTTCGCGCGGACGATTGCGCTGTACACGTTTGCGTTCGAATCGGTGGGTGCGCTCATCCTCTGGGTCCGCTTCCTGGCGGACGGGAGGCCGGTGGGGGAGGCGGCGTGGTGGGGCGTGTTCCACTCCGTCTCGGCCTTCAACAACGCCGGGTTCAGCGTCACAGGGAACGACCTGATCCCGTACCAAAGCGATTACGTGGCGCTTTCCACAATTGCGGTGCTGGTGATCTTTGGTGGGCTGGGCGCGATCCCAGTGCTGGCCCTGGCGAAGCACCGGTCGTGGAGGCGGCTGCCGCTGGACAACAAGCTGATCTACATGACCACAGGTGCGCTTCTGGTGGGCGGGACGATCGTGTTTGGCGCGCTGGAATGGACGAACGAGGCCACTATTGGGGGAGTGGACGGGGCGAATCGCGGGTTCCTGGCGTTCTTCCAGGCGGTCATGCCGCGCACGGCGGGATTCAGTGCGGTGCCGATCGACATGCTTCACGATGAGACGAAGTTCTTCTCGATCGCGCTGATGTTCATCGGAGGGGCGGCCGGTTCGACCGCGGGCGGGGTGAAGGTCGGAACGTTTTCGCTGTTGCTGGTGGCGATGCTGGCCACGTTCCGGGGCCGCGACGAGGCAATCATCCTGCGACGTCAGATCCCCGAGCGGGTCATCCGGCAGGCGCTGGTCATCGCGCTGGGAGGGATCGCGATCGTGTTCGCGTTCTCGCTGGCGCTGACGTTTGCCGCGGAGGGAGAGACGTTCATCGATGTGATGTTCGACACGGTCTCGGCGCTGGGGACGGTTGGACTTTCCACGGGAGCGACGGCTCGCGGCAACCTCGGCGTCGAGGTGCTGACGATCCTGGCGATGCTCATGGGGCGATTCGGGCCGCTGGTGATCGTGCTGGAGATGAACCGGCAGCGGAAGAAATCGACGTTCCGGGCGCCGGAAGATAGCATCCGGCTGGGCTAAACGATGAACGCAGCAATTCTTGGCCTCGGGCGGTTCGGGACACAGCTGGCACGCGAGCTGGTGAAGATGCACGTGGACGTGTTGGCGGTCGATTCCAGCGCGGCGCGGGTAAACGAGCTTGCGGAGACGGTCCTGCTCGCGGCCGAGGGCAACCTGACGGACGTCGAGTTCCTGGAGTCGCTCGGGTTGCGGTCATACGACTACGTCGTTGTCGCGATCGGGAGTGACATCGCGGCGAGCGTGCTGATCACGTTGACGCTGAAGCAGCGGCTACGTTTGAAGTTCGTTGCGGCGAAGTCGGCGACGGAAGACCACTCGCGAGCGCTGGAGCTGGCGGGAGCGGATGTCGTCGTGAACCCGGAGCGAGAAGCAGCGGTGCGACTGGCGCACACGCTTGGAGCGCGCGCGGTCGCGGACTATATGTCAATCCAGGCTGACTACGGCATCGCGAAGGTTCGGGCTCCTGCATCGGTGCACGGGATGAAGATTGGGGACATCGACATGCAAGGGCGCTTCAAGGTGTTCCTGATCGCGCGAGTGCGGGAGAGTTCGGTGAGCTTCAACCCGGACCTCGGAGATGTCGTGCGCCCGGCCGACACGTGGATCGTGTCGGGGCGGGACGCGGACCTTGCGGCGCTCCAGCGCTGAGTGATCAGGTAAGCAGGAGCACGGTCACGGCGGTGACGGCAAATCCGGCCATTGCTACGAGAATCGGAAGATCGGTGAAGAGGATGCGGTCCGGTGCGTCCGCCTGGCGCGGGCCGCTGAGCATGAGCAGGTAGCGGAAGAGGCCGAAGCCAGCGAAGGGGACCGTGAGGGCCATGGCGCCGTTGGCTGGGACGTGCTCGGACTCGATCGTGTAGACAGCGTAGGCGATGAGACTTGCGGCCGCACTTATGACCACCATCTGCCCCAGCACCTCGGCGGAATACTGGCCGAGCGCACGGCGGTGGAGCATGGCTGCTTCGCCGAGTTGGCGAGATTCGGCCCAACGCTTGCTGGTGGCGACGAGCAGGGCGCCAAAGCTGGTGCAGACGTAGAGCCATGGGCTGATGGTCACGCCGATGACGAGGCCGCCGCTCACCGCTCGTGCGACAAGGCCCACTGAGAGCACGAAGACATCGACAACTGCGACGGACTTCAGCCCGTAAGAGTAGGCCACCATTACCGCGAAATAGGCGGCGAGGACTGCCCCAGCAGCCAGGTCGAGGATGAGGGCGAGAGCCAGCCCGCCAACGGCAAGGGCGACGGCGAGGATGAGCGCCTGCTGAACGTTGACTGCGCCCGAGGCGATAGGCCGGCGCTGCTTGCGGGGATGGTGGCGGTCGGCCTCGCGGTCGCAGACATCGTTGACGAGGTAAGTGGCGCTGGCAACGAGGCACCATGCGGCAAAGAGCCCCGCGGCAGCGCGCAAGAGGGGCCACCAGGAAGCGGAGTCGGAAAGAGTCCATACCTGGCCGGCGGAGAAGGCGAGGGCGGCGAAAACGAGGACATTCTTGGGCCACTGATAGGGCCTGGCTGCCATCCAGAGACCGTGGAAGACGGCGCTTCGCGATGGCGCCGCGCTGGCCGCAGAGCTCATAACGAGGGCCCTCGGACGCCGCGAATCCTGGCGTGGGTCTGATGTCCGCGCGAGCTGCAAGTCCGGCCGGGCATGTTGCGGACCATGGAGGATAGCCTAGCCTGTCGCGACCATAGGGGGCGTGACACGGGCGGTTGCTAAGGCAGGATGAGGGCCACTAGCCTACACCGGTGAAACGCGTGCGGGCCGATGTCCTGATGGTGCAGCGCGGCCTGGCGGAGAGCCGCGAGCGAGCACAGCGCCTGATCATGGCGGGCAGGGCTCGTGTCGGGACAACCGTGCTGGTACGGCCTGCGACGCTGGTTGACGAGGCCGGGCCGCTGGAGTTGATCGAGAAGGAACGATTTGTTTCGCGCGGCGGGCACAAGTTGCAGGCTGCCGTTGATGCATGGGGGATCGCACTCGAAGGGCGAAGCTGCCTGGACGTGGGCGCATCCACGGGCGGGTTCACGGACTGCATGTTGCAGGCGGGCGCGCGGGCTGTGCTGGCCATCGATGTTGGGCGAGCACAGCTGCATCAGCGGCTCCGTGAAGACGCGAGGGTGACGTTGTGGGAAGGGACAAACGCGCGTGCCCTGCCAGCACTGCCGGCGGGCATCGGTTTCTTCGCGGTCGATGTCTCGTTCATCTCCGTGCTTCACATCCTGGCGTCGCTGGAGCAGCGCCTCGATCCGGGGACGGAAGGCGTGGTTCTGGTGAAGCCTCAGTTCGAGGCAGGCGCGGCGGATGTCCCGCGAGGCGGCGTGATACGCGACCCTGCGGTGCGTGAACGCGTCAGGGCGGAAGTGCGGGCCTGGGCCGCCGAACGCGGCTGGGGAGTACTCGGGGACATGGAATGCCCCACACGCGGGGCCGAAGGCAACGTAGAGTATCTGTTGCACGTGACTACGCCAGGACAACGAAAGTGCTGAAGGCAGCTGCCATCCTCCATCACCCGCAAAGCGAAGGGGCGGTGGTGTTCGCGCGCCGGATGGCCGAGGGCTTCCGGCGCGAAGGAATCGACGTCCGCCTGTGCGACGTCTGGCATGCAGATGCGCCGGCGGCGGTGGATGGAGTGGGGCTTATTGTCTGCGTCGGCGGCGATGGGTCCGTTCTCCGTGGAGCGCGACTGGCGATGTTGGCGGGGACGCCGCTCCTCGGCGTCAACATGGGGCGGCTGGGATTCCTGACGGACGTGGGACCGGACGAGGTGCAGCACCACCTGCATGACATCCATCAAGAGTCGTGGCGGATAGAGGAGCGGGTGATGGTCCGGGCGACGGTTGATGGGGAGACGCCGGGCGTCCACCACGGACTCAACGACATCGTGGTGAGCAGGCGCCTGGCCGGACGACCGATCTATGTGGAGGTCGTCATCGATGGGGCGCGACTGGCGATCTATCGGTGCGATGGGATGATCGTGGCGACGCCAACGGGGAGCACAGGGTATTCGCTGGCGGCAGGCGGGCCGATCCTGGCACCGACGGAGCACCACCTGGTGGTGACGCCGGTGTCGGCTCACCTCGCGCTGAGCCGCTCGATCGTGTTGTTGCCGGAATCGGAAGTGCTGCTTCGTGTTACGTCGGACCACGGGGCCGTGCTGAGCGTGGACGGGCAGGACGATATCCACATCGAGAGCGGAACGACGGTGCACGCGCAGCTCAGCCAGTACCGCACCCGGTTTGTGCGGTTCCGGGAGCCTTCGAGCTTCTATGCGGAGCTGGCGCAGAAGCTGGACATCCAGTTTTCGAGCCCCATCAATCACCGTGCTTGAATCGCTACGCATCGAAGATTTCGCCGTGGCGCGGGAAGTACAGCTGGAGCCGGGCCCGGGCCTAAATGTGTTTACCGGTGAGACTGGCGCCGGGAAGTCGCTGGTCGTTGATGCGCTCGCGTTCGTACTCGGGGCGCGAAAGGGGCGGGAAATCATCGCGGGCGGTGCAGAGCGCGCTCATGTTCGTGCCCGGCTCGTGGCCCATGGCCACACCGTGGAGGTTGAGCGAGCAATCACGGTGGCGGGGAGGTCCTCGGCACGGGTCGACGGACGCGTGGCGACGCTTGATGAGCTGCAGGCGATCGCAAGCGGGACCGTCGACATCCACGGGCAATCGGAGCAGTCAGCGATCCTGCGGCCTATCGCCCAGCTAAGCGCCCTGGATTCGTATGCGGGACTGACAGCCGACGCAGCGCAGGTGGGCGAACGGGTGCGAGCGCTACGAGATGTGCGGCGAAGGGCGGCGGCGCTGCGGACTGACGCGGACCAGCGGGAACGGCTCGCGGATCAGTTGCGCTTCGAAGCCGACGAGATCGCGGCCGCGGAAGTGGCGGAAGGGGAGGACACAGCGCTGCAGCAGGAGCGGAGCCGCCTGGGCAGCGTCACGAAACTCATCGAAGCGGCGCTCCTGGTCGAAGAGGCGCTGAGGGAGCCGGCGATCGGCACTGCTGTCGCGGCGGCTGCGGAGATCGAACGATACGACGCTGGCGCAGGGGCGATCGCATCGGCTGCTGCGCTATTCGAATCGTCGGCGCTGGACCTGGGGAGGGGAGTGCGGGCCTACCGGGAGTTGCTGGAGGCCGACCCTGAGCGGCTGGCGGCGATCGATGAGCGCCTGGACCGGCTGGCGAGGCTCAAACGGAAGTACGGCGGGACACTTGAGGCGGTGGTGGCCCACGGCGCCCAGGCGGCCGAGCGGCTCGCGGGCCTCGATTCGGCGGACGAGCGCGTCGCTGCACTGGAAGCCCTGGCCGAGAGCATGAGCCGCGATCTTGCCGTCGCTTGCTCGTCTCTTTCGAAGGCACGACGGTTGGCGGCGGCAAAGTTGGTGTGCGCACTCTCCGCCGAACTCGAACACCTCGGGATGGGGGCAGCGCGCCTGGCCGCGGGCTTCCAATGCGACGACGACCCTGAGGGCGTGGAGGCAGCTGTCCCAGACTACGACCTCATCGGGGGTGAAACAGAAGGAGCGGCGGAATGTGATCCCGTGCGGCGGAGGTTCACGGAGACGGGGATCGACCGGGTGGAGTTCCTGGCTTCGTTCAATCAGGGCGAGCAGCCGCGGCCGCTGGCTTCGGTAGCGAGTGGAGGCGAGACGTCGCGGTTCCTGCTGGCGCTGACGATCGTGCTCGGGAGGGCAGCCGGACAGGCGGTGGTCGTGTTCGATGAAGTGGACGAGGGGGTCGGTGGGCGGACAGGCTCACTGGTCGGTGAGGCTCTCGCCCGGCTGGCGAAGGAACGCCAGGTGCTCTGCGTGACGCATTTGCCACAGGTGGCCGCGTACGGAGACCGCCACTTCGTGGTCGCGAAGGTGGAACACGGAGGGCGTGTGTCGTCGCAAGTCGAGGAGGTGACCGGCGAGCTGCGCGTCGATGAGTTGGCAGCCATGCTCGGAGGGGTCACGGACGCGACCCGTGCGGCGGCACGGGAACTGATGATCGAAGGGCGAGTCTGATCGCCGCGTGCTAGGACGGTTCTTCGATCATTGCGACGGCTTCGATCTCGACGAGGAACTCAGCTGTGGCGAGGGATGAGACAACAAGGAACGTGCTGGCAGGGTAGCGGCCGGGGCGGAAATGCTTCTTGCGCGCGGCGGCGATGGCCGGGCGGAAGGCGATATCGGTGACGAAGACGGTCGTCTTCACGATGTCCTCCATAGAGCCGCCGGCGGCGATAACGACGCCTTTGAGGTTGTTGAACACCTGGTCAACCTGGGCGGCGATGTCACCCTTGCCGACGACTTCCCCGGCGGCGTTGAGCGCGACCTGACCAGAGATGAAGACAGGGGTTCCGCTCTTCACGATCGCATGAGAGTAGCCGTTGGTGCTGTGGAGGCTGGCGGGACGGACGGTGCGGGCGGGCATGAAGGGACTCCTGAGGGTTGTGACGAAGCCCGGACAAATCCGGGCCTCGATTGCATGCGTCGCAGTGTAGGGCGAGCGCTATGAGTAGCGCTCTTCCTTCCAGGGGTCGCCGTACATGTGGTAGCCGTAGGTTTCCCAGAAGCCAGGACGGTCGCCATCGAGGAATTGGATGCCGCCGACCCACTTGGCGCTCTTCCAGAAGTAGAGGTGCGGTACGACGAGGCGAAGGGGCCAGCCGTGTTCGGGGGTGAGCGGTTCGCCATTGTGGGTGTGGGCGAACATGACCTGGTCTTCGAGCATGTCTTTAAGCGGCACGTTGGTGGTGTAGCCGCCGTAGCTGTGGAGCATGACGTAGCGCGCCTCGGGCTTGATCTTCAGCTGATCGAGGAGGGCACGAAAGGGGATGCCCTTCCATTCGTTGTCGTACTTGCTCCACGTAGTGACGCAGTGGATGTCGTTGACTTCGGTATCTTCACCGAGGGCATTGAATTCATCCCAGGTGAAGCTCTTCTCTTCTTCGACGAGACCCCAAACGTGGAGCTTCCAGGTGTCGAGGGAGATTCGCGGAATGCTGCCGTAGTGAAGCACGGGCCAGCCCTGGGTGAGGTGCTGGCCAGGGGGCAGGCGGAGTTTGCCATCGGGACGCAGCTCTTTGGTCGTGGCGGTTGCCATCGGTGATGCTCCTGTCGGGGATGCGTTCGGTGTACACCTAGCGTAGCAGCCACGCGTGCGGGGTGGTGAAGGGATCCTTCCGGGATGGGCCTAGAAAAGTGACCCGCGTGGGGCGACTCACCTACGATGGAAACGTGAGCGAATCTCCCGCGCGCCGGATACCCCTCCTGCCACCATTACAGGCGAGCGCCCGCGACGGCTGGTTCCTGGCGCTGGCGGCGTGCGTCATCGGGCTCGACCAGCTAACGAAGTGGGCGATTCGCGCGAATCTCGACCGCGGTGATTCAATCCCGGAGGACGGGATCCTGCGGATCGTGCACTTCACGAACAGTGGGGCGGCGTTTGGCATGTTCCAGGGAGCGGGACCATTGCTGGCGATCACGAGCATCGTGGGGATGGTCGCGATCGCCGTGTACCTGTTCAACCCGGGATTCGCACACCCTGCTGTTCGAGCGGGGCTGGCCCTGATGCTGGGCGGCGCGGTGGGGAACCTCATCGACCGCGTACGGATGGGCGAGGTGACCGATTTTATCAAGGTGCCGAACTGGCCAGCGTTCAACGTGGCCGACTCGGCGATCACGGTAGGTGTAGTGTTCTTGATCGCGGCGATGGTATGGACGAACGAAGGAACGAAGAAATCAGACGACTAACGGCGGAATCATTTGGGCGGATCGACGTGGTCGTGAGCGAGGCGTTCACTGACCTGAGCCGGGGCCGCGTGCAGCGAATGCTGGGCGAAGGCGCTATCACCATTGACGGGGAGCCAGCGCGGAAATCGGCACAGGTGTCGCCGGGTGACGAGATCGAGATCCATGTTGAGCGCTTCGAACGGCAGACTCCCGCGAACGCGCCGGAACTCGAGATCCTGTACGAAGACGAGGCAGTGGTGGCCATCAACAAGCCGGCGGGCGTGGTCGTCCATGGCGGGCCGGGAGATACGGCGCCGACGGTCGTAGCCTGGTTTGTGCGACGGTACCCCGAACTGGCGGCGCAGTTCGATGTCGAACGGCCGGGCGTGGTGCACCGATTAGACAAAGACACGACCGGGATCATGGTGCTGGCGAAGACTCCCGAAGCACAGGGTGCGGTAAGCAAGGCATTCGAAGCACGTGACGTTGTGAAGCGCTACCTGGCCGTCGTCGCGGGTGTGCCGGCGAAGCCACGTGCGAGCATTGACGCGCCGATCGGGCGGCACGGCGGCGACCGGACGAAGATGGCGGTCACGCGGCGGGGCCGAGAATCGCGCACCGACTACGAAACGCTGGGTGACGACGGCGAGCGGGCGCTCCTGGCGCTCCGCCTGCACACGGGGCGGACGCACCAGATCCGAGTACATCTGTCTGCGATAAAGGTGCCCGTGGTGAACGACGCGACCTACGGGACCGCCGGAGCGGGCCGGCAACTGTTGCACGCGTGGCGGCTGGGGTTCCCGCACCCGAACGGCGGCCGGCTGACGGTAACTGCGCCGTTGCCAGCCGATATGGCAGCCGCGGTTCGCCAGATGGGGTTGGAGGAATTAGCCTCACGATACGAAGCAATCACGCCTCCGGAGCGTACGCCCTCTGATGGCGTTGAAGACGAAGGCCACGAGGAAGCATGACTGTCCGAACCCGCTACGCCCCGAGCCCGACGGGGGACCCGCACGTCGGCAATATCCGCAGCGCCGTCTTTGCCTGGGCGATGGCGAGGGCGAACGGCGGGCAATTCCTGCTGCGGATCGAGGATACGGACCGGGCGCGACTCGTCCCGGGTTCGATGGATGCGATCTTCGAGAGCCTGCGCTGGCTCGGAATCGATTGGGACGAGGGCCCGGACGTGGGCGGCCCCCACGCGCCGTATGTACAGTCTGAGCGGCTGCACCTGTACCAGGCTGCCGCGAATGAGCTGATTGGAAACGGGCGGGCGTACCGATGCTTCTGCACAGCCGAACGGCTGGACGCGATGCGGGCGGCGCAAACCGCGGCGAAGCGGCCACCGGGGTATGACGGCCTATGCCGGGGGATCGCCGCTGCAGAATCGGAATCGAGGGCGAAATCCGAACCCTTCGTCGTGCGGTTCCGGATGAAGGACGAGGGGCAGACCGTACTCCGTGACCTCGTGCGCGGGGAGATTGTGTTCGAGAACGCGCTGCAGGACGACTTCGTAGCGTTGAAATCGGATGGCTTCCCGACGTATCACCTGGCGGTGGTGGTGGACGACCATGAGATGGAGATTACGCACGCGATCCGGGGCGACGAGTGGGTTTCGAGCGCGCCGAAGCATCTGCAGATTTTCGAAGCGCTGGGATACGAGCCGACGGAGTTCGCTCACCTGCCGCTGATCGTGGGGGCGGACCGCAAGAAGCTGAGCAAGCGTTCGGGCGACACGGCGCTGCTGGACTACGCGAAGAAGGGCTACCTGCCGGATGCGATGCTCAACTTCTTGACGCTGTTGGGATGGTCGTTGGACGACAAGACGACAATCATCTCGCGCGAGACCCTGCTCAAGAACTTCACGGTCGAGCGCGTGGTGCCAAACCCGGCAGCGTTTGACGTCGACCGGCTCGACTTCCTGAACGGGCAGTACATCAAGCAGCTGGCGGACGAGGAGTGGGAGGGGACGATCCGGGAATGGGCGGAGCGCGACCTTCCCGAACACATTTTACGCCCGCTGGACGGGGACCTGGTCCGGCAGGTGGCGCCGCTGCTGCGCGACCGCGTGGGGACGCTCTCCGAGGTGGCGCCACAGATCGAGTTCCTCTTTGGCGGGGCGGCGCCTGAGTATCCGAAGGACCTGCTGAGCGAACGGCTGGGCGGCGAGCACATGGAAGCGCTGCGGGTCGTGGATGCGGCGCTGCTGGCGCTTGATGCGGTCGCCGCGGAGGTGTGGGTGAAAGAGCGCATCGAGGCGGCGATCCGGGGGATGGAAGAGCCGCTGGGGATGAAGCTGCGGAAGTTCGCATCCGTGCTCTACGTGGCGGCGATGGGACGGGGTTCGGGGATCCCGCTGTTCGACTCGCTGGAGATCCTGGGACGGGAGCGTTCGCTGGACCGGTTGCGGCGGGCGCGGGGGCTGTTGGAGTAGCGGGGTTTTCCGAGCGGCGGGGAGCCGGTACCCTGAGTGCCGCCGGTCACGCTGGGGACTCGTCTAATGGTAGGACAGCAGATTCTGGATCTGTACGTGGGGGTTCGACTCCTCCGTCCCCAGCCAAACACTTATTGGGTGGCGCGGCTTCGATAGTCCTTCACGGCGGCTTTGAGGGCGTCGGCGGCGAGGACGCTGCAGTGGACTTTGTCCCTGGGGAGGCCGCCGATGCCTTTGGCGATGGCCTCGCGGGTGAGCGCTTCAACTTCGTCCAGAGACCAGCCTTTGACCATTTCACTGGCGAAGGAGCTCGTGGCTATCGCGGGCGGGCAGCCGCGGGTCTGCCAACGCACGTCCTGGATATGGCCATCGTTGACTCGGATCATGACGCGCATGCGGTCGCCGCAAACGGGGTTGGCGGTCGTGGCTTCGCCATCCGGGGCGACGAGTTCGCCGCTGTTGCGGGGATTTTCGAAGTGCTCGATGACGAGGGGAGCGTAGGCGGCCATATGGAGATCGTAGCGGGTTGGCCGAGCGCGCGCCTCAGCGGTCGCCCGCCGGATAGGCGGCTGTTGGGGGGTTGGCGCGCGCGAAGGTGACGGCAATGACCTGTGATGCGCCGAAGTCCTTGAGGACGCGGGCGCATTCGTTGGCGGTGGCGCCGGTGGTGAGGACGTCGTCGATGAGTGCGACGCGAGCGCCGGCGAGGCGTTCTCCGCGGTATTCAAAAGCACCGGCGACGTTTCCCCGGCGGGCGGCGAGGCCGAGGCCGACCTGGCTCCTCGTCCTGCGTGTGCGGACGAGCTTGCCGTGGCCCGTTTCAAGCGCGAGATGACGCAGGATCGCTTCGGCCTGGTTGAAACCGCGGGAGCGAACCCTGCGACGGTGGAGCGGCACCGGGAATGCGACGGTGAGCTGTTCGGCGGCGAGGAGACGGGCGATCTCCGGCGCGATCGTCTGGGCGATAGCGCGGACGCGACCGTACTTGAGCGCGTGGACGAGGGCGCGGGCCGCTCCTTCATGGCGATACGCCGCACGGGCGCCGTCGAGGGCGTCCCACTGCATGCAGGCAGGGCAGAAGTCGGCACCATCCCAAGGAGCGGAGCAGTTGCCGCACGCTCCCGGGCCGGAAGCAGCGATGAGGGTGTCGTGGCAGGGCCTGCAGACGAACCCTTGCTGGAAGCGCCCGCAGGCGACGCAGCGTGGCGGGTAGAGCAGGTCGCGCACTGCGAGGGCCGCGCGACGGAAGCCTGAAGGCCTGGCTGCAACCAACACGGGCGGATCAAAGGGCATAGGGAAGGCGCTGGCAAGAAGAAGCACGCGGTCGCTTACAATCAGAGCGATGAGTGTGACGGTACTGCTGTTCGCATCACTGGCCGAGGCGGTGGGGACACGACGGTTGGACGTGGCTGCTGAGCCCGGGGACACCGTTGCGACCGTGCGCGACCGCGTTGTGGCAGCGCATCCGCAGCTGGCGCGGTTCGTGCCGACACTGATGGTGGCGGTCGATGAGGTGTACGCGACAGACGACGACCCTGTGCCACCGGGAGCGACGGTGGCGTTGATTCCACCGGTATCGGGAGGGTAGCGATGTTGGTCCGGGTAACGGATTTGCCGCTCAACGTGAACGAGGCCGTCGCCGCAGTGGAAACACCGGCGGCTGGCGCGGTGAACGTGTTCCTGGGAGTGGTCCGGGACAACAACCTTGGGCGGCGCGTGGGCCACCTCGTCTACGACGCCTATCCCTCGATGGCGGAGCGCGTGATGCGAGAGCTGGGTGAAGAGGCGATTGCGAAGTTCGGCATCCTGGACTACGCAATCCTGCACCGGACGGGGAAGCTGGCAATCGGGGAGGCGAGCCTGCTCGTGACGATTAGCTCGGGCCATCGAGGCGAATCGTTCGAGGCGGGGCACTGGCTGGTGAACTCTATCAAGAAGCGCGTGCCGGTTTGGAAGAAAGAGGTGTGGGAAGACGGTGAGGAGTGGATCGAAGGGCCGGAGTCTCTCGGGATTCAACAGGCGCCGGCTTCGATGCGATGACCAGCCACCCGCACTCCTTCAGCAGGTACTGCATGCACTGCGGCCAGCGGCTCACAACGGCAGTCCCGGAGGGCGACAGCCGGAGACGGCTCGTATGCCTTGATTGCGGGTTTGTTCACTACATCAATCCGCGGCCGGTGGCGGGTACGATCCCGGCGCGCGAGGACGGCCGATTGTTGCTGCTGCGCCGGGCGATCGAGCCACGGCTGGGCTCGTGGGTGTTCCCCGGCGGGTATATGGATGTCGGCGAGACGGCAGAAGAGGCCGCAATCCGGGAGACGATGGAAGAGGCGATGCTGGAGGTAACGCAGCTCCAGCTTTCGGGTGTGTACACCCGCCCGGAGCCGGGTGTGGTCGTGATCGTCTACGAGGCGGTGGCGGTGGGCGAAGCAGCGGTGGGTGAAGAGACGAGCGAGCTGGGGTGGTTCGAACCCGAGAAGATCCCGTGGGGCGAACTGGCGTTTGATTCGACGGAGTGGGCGCTGCGTGACTGGGCGAAGCGCCGGGGCGTGGCTTAGCGGCGCATCAACGAGCGTGTGAGCATTGCTTCGCCTTCGTGCTCACCGAGGTGGCGCAGGATGACCATCAGCAACTCGGCGACGGTGACCTGGCCACGGCGCTCGTGGGTGACGAGGGAAAGAAGGGCCGCGTCGTCGAGCGCGTCCAGCTGCCCGGCGACGCGAGGGCGGAGCAGCGTCCAGCTGCCCGGCGACGCGAGGGCGGAGCAGCGTCCAGCGCTCAACGATACCGGCCGAACCACCCCCAGGGTCGAATTCGATGGAGCGGTCGCGAGCGGTTGGAGCGCCGCCGATCAAGGAGAGGACGTTTTCATCGACGTTCGAGAGGGCGTGGTTGACGATTGCGGCGATACCGTTCGCACCCGCGACGGGACGCAAGGCGGCGGTGTCACGGTCCAGTCCATCCAGGGTGGCAACGAGGCGGTCGGTAGCACGCAGGATCTTGTCGGCAAACAGCGAGGCGATGATTGCGGTCATCGCTGGGGGCGGCGTGCGGTCGGCGGGCGGGCTGGGCCGCGGCCGAGCGCATAGTGAGGTGCGAGTATCTCGATCTTGTGGCCGAAGTGCGGATCAAGGATGCGGGCGTAGACGCGGGGATGAACCTCCTGGAGGCCCTCGGGCTTGAGGTCCGTGGTGACGACCGTGGGGAGCCGGGAGACCGTGCGGTAATTGATGATCTGGTAGAGCTTTTCTTCCGCCCAGGGGGAGCTCTTGTGAGCGCCGAGGTCGTCGAGCACCAACAGGCCGGCGTTGCGGACGCGGTTGAACAGATCGTCGTAGACGACCTCGGCGGTGGGGGCGAAGGACGCGCGGAGGTGGTCAAGCAGGTCTGGGACGACGGCGAAGAAGACGGACGCGCCATGGCGGAGGGCACGTCCGGCGATGGCCGCGGCAAGGTGCGTCTTCCCGCAGCCGTGGGCCCCCATGATGACAAGCCAACCGTCCGGGTCTTCGGCGTACTCGCGGCCGGCGACGAGGGCTGAACGAAACGATTCGCGCTCGATGGCGCTCCAGGCGGAGGACTCGGCGAAGTCGGAGAACTGGAACTCGGCAAGCCGGTCGCGAGTCATCCCACCAACCTGTGCGTAGAGGTCGGCGGGGCGGGCTGCGAGTTCGAGCACGCGGGTGAGCGACGAATCGTGGAAGCGGCTGGCAAGGCGCTCATCGACGGCGGTCGAGCCGGAAAGCGTAAATACCGTCGGCAGCTGGAGGTTGTAGCGGTGGTTCACGACCTGGAAGAGTTTCTCGCGGGCCCATGGCGTGCCACTTGCGGCGTCGATGTCGTCGAACACCAGGAAGGGGTGAGTCTTTACGAGTTCGAAAAGGTCCTCATATGCGGGCTCGCCTTCGTCGGGGCGGTAGCTGGCGCGGAGGGCGTCGAGCAGGTCGGGGACAACCCAGAGGAGGGCGGGCTCACCGGCTGACACGCGGGCGTTGGCGATGCCAGCCGCGAGGTGTGTCTTGCCTGCCCCGCTGGGCCCAATGATCGCGAGCCAACCATCCGGCGAGATGGCGTAGTCATGGGCGGCCTGGATCGTTGGCGCGTCGATGGTGCCGCGGTCCGGGTCGAGCGCATCGAGGATGAAGCGCGAGAGGGCGCCGAGGTTAGAAATGCGTTCGAGGCGGTCGTGGCGGGCCGTGGTGGACTCATTGAGGACACAGTCGCAGGGTTCGGCGCGGCCAAAGCGGGGATCATCGAGCGGACGCTCGCGGCGGACGAATCCGGCGCCGCCACAGATGGAGCATGTTTCGGTATCAACCTCGTCAGCGGTACCGGGCAGGGACACCGGCGCCGCCTGGCGGACGCGTTCCGGATTCGAAAGAACTTCGCCGATCGACTTCATCTGGACCCTCCACTGCCCAACGTTGGAGCACTCGTTCGATATACCGCCAGTTGCGGCGGTTGAGCTCTACGGCTTCGCGGACGGCCCGTTCGAGCCACTCCTGAGGGTACTCTTCGGCAGCGGCGAGGAGGCGTTCGCCGATGAGCGGTGTGATGGTGCCGACGTTTTCCTCGTAGAGGCGGAAGACGCCGGGGGGCGTTTCGACGGGGACGTCCCGGACGCTGACGCCGGGGCGAAGCGCGAGTTCGCCGGCACGCGCGCGGGCGATCAGACGCCGGGAGCGCGGGTCGTTGAGCACGTAGATGCGTTCGGTGCTGCCTGGCCCCGAGAGGTCGAGGGCGAGGAGGGCACGGACGGCGACGCAACGGTCGAGCCCGGCGACGAGGCCAGCGCGTCCGCCGCCGAGGCGGGTGAACGCGGCAGGCGCTCCGTCGAGGGACCAGATGTCGTCAGCAGAGACGAAGGCAGCATCGCCGCGTCGCTGTTGGAGGAGGCGGGCCGCGAAGAGGAACGCGAGGAGGTCTCCGGGGGCTTCGAGAGACGGCAGGACGGCCGTGAAGAACGCGTGCGGAATAGCGGTGGCGCGGCCGACGGCGGGGAAGCCCTCGAAGTCTGATTCGGTCACAGGTCTTCGTTGGCGCGGAGCACCCAGTCTTCGAACTTGGCGAGGCGCTCGCGGAAGCGGAGCTCGACCATGCCGGTTGGGCCGTTCCGGTGCTTGGCGACGTGGACCTGGGCGACGCCCTTGGGGTAGGCCTCGGCGGGCATCTGCGGATTCTGCTGCAGCCACTGCTCTACCGTGACGTACATATCTTCTCGGCTGAGGAACATGACGACGTCGGCATCTTGCTCGATGGAACCGGAATCACGGAGGTCGGAGAGCATGGGCGTGCGCGGGTGGCGGTTTTCGATTGCGCGGCTGAGCTGGGCGAGGGCGATGATCGGGACATCGAGTTCGCGGGCGAGGCCTTTGAGGGTGCGGGAGATATGGCTGATCTCCTGAACGCGGTTCTCCTGGCGCTGATTGGCGCCTTCGCCGGCCATGAGCTGCAGGTAGTCGATGATGATCAGGTCGACGCCCTTTTCGCTATGGATGCGCCGGGCCTTGGCGCGAAGTTCGGCCGCCGTCAGCACGGGCGTATCATCGAACCAGATGTTGGCTTCGGAGAGGACCCCGGTGGCACGGATGACGCGCCGCTCTTCCAGCTCGGTCTGCTGGCCGAGGCGAAGGCGGGTGCTATCGACGCCGGATTCAGCCGAGAGGAGGCGGACGGCGAGCTGCTCGGAGGACATTTCTAGCGAGAAGAAGACGACGTTTGCCTTCTGGACGACGGCGGCGTTGCGGGCAATGCCGAGCGCGAAGCTGGACTTCCCGACGCTGGGGCGGGCGCCGACGATGACGAGGTCGGAGCGCTTAATACCGCCGAGGAGGGTATCGAGGTCGCTGTAGCCGGAGCGGATAGCGGCGAGGTCACGGCGTTCGAGTTCGTCGGCGTCCTGGTCGAGGTAGGCCTGCAGGAGCTGGCTGATGTGGACGAAGTCGCGGAAGTTTTCGCCGCCACGAAGACGATGGAGCAGTTCTTCGGCGCGGCCGAAGACGGTATCGACGTCGGCGGGGGCCTCGTAGGCCATGCCCATGATGGCGGTGGAGGCGTGAATCAGGCCGCGATAGGTCGAATCGCGCTTGACGAGGCCTGCGTAGAACTCGGCTCCGAGGCTGGTGGGGAGAGTGCGGATGATGTCGGCGAGATAGCTCTGGCCGCCGGCCTGTTCGAGGCGTTCCTGGCGGGCGAGTTCGTGGGCGACGGTGATCTGGTTAATCGCCTCGTCGCGACTCCAGAGAGAGAGGCAGGCTTCGTAGACCCAGCCGTTCTTCTCACGGAAGAAGTCAGAAGGCTTGAGGATAGGGGCGACGTGGTAGATCGCCTCGGGGTCGACGAGGATGGAGGCAACAACGGCCTCTTCCGCCTCGATATCGTGCGGGGGGAGCTTTTCGAAGGGCGCGAGTGCCATCGGCGGAGGAGGGGCGGGAATGGGCGGGGTGGTGCTGTTGCGAACGACCGCCGGAACTCCGGGCCCCTGTTACCTCCTTCCGAGCTGGATCAGGACTCGTCCGAGTCGTCGTCCTCGTCTTCTTCGTCGCGACGGCGGCGGCGGCCGCGTGCCTGGTTGGCCGCGTATTCCATCTCGGCGAGGCGCTTGGCCTCCGCCTCTTCGAGGGCCTTCTTCTCGGCTTCGATACGCTCGAGGATGGGCCTGGATGCTTCATCCGGGACTACGGTCACCGTGACATCGGTAGAGACGTTGCGTGTGAAGCGGATGGCCACGACGCGCTCGCCAATCTCACGGATAGGCTCGGGGAGCTGGATGATGTGGGCGTCGACCTCGTGGCCGGCTTTAGCCAACCTGGCGGCGATGTCGCGGTTGGTAACGGAGCCAAAGAGGCGGCCGTTTTCGCCGAGGCGGGCTTCCATGGTCACGGCGAGGCCTTCGAGTTTGCCGACGAGATCGCGGGCTTCGGCGTCGAGCTTGGCCTGGCGGACGGTTTCGCGCGAAGCAACGGACGTGGCGCGCTGGACATTGTTTTTCGTAGCAGGAATGGCCACGCCGCGGGGCAGAAGGAAGTTCCGGGCGAAGCCGGCTTTGACTTCCTTCACCTCGCCGACGAGGGCTGTACCTTCAACGTCTTCGAGAAAGACGACCTTCATGATTGAACCTCGGTTGTACCAGTGGACTTGCGCCGGGCAAACGGCACATGCGCTCCTCGCGGTCCATCCGGGAGGAGCACCGTAGACGACCGATGGTAGCGGCTCAATGCGTTATCGTCGCGTGACCGTTTCGTTTAGGGAGTCTTCTCTTTCGGCGTGGTTTATGGAGCGTGGGGTGTAAGCGCGACAGCTACTGTCGCGGGCGGGCAAATACCCGTGGAGGATCCTTTGACGCGCCGCTGGCGGTGCGTTTCAATCCCGCCATGCCGTACGTCAATGTCAACGAAGCCGAGATCTTTTACGAACAGCATGGAGGCGGGCCGGACGTCGTCCTGCTTCACGGGGCAGGCGGGAACCACCTTTCGTGGTGGCAGCAGATCCCTGTGTTCGCCAGGCAGTACCGGGTAACGGTGTACGACGCGCGGGGCTGGGGCATCTCGCGGGGAGACATGGCAAACCGGTTCGTGCTGGGGCAGGACCTCGTGGCGTTGATGGACGAACTTGGCATCGAGCGGGCGCATGTGGTGGCACAGTCGATGGGCGGACGCGCAGTGGCGGGGCTGGCGCGGACGGCGCCGGAGCGGATCCGCTCGCTCGTGCTCTGCGGGACGACGGCCGGGGCGACGAACGAGCGGGTGCGGGAGCTGCAGGATGTAATGAAGGAGCAGCGCGGCGCCGGCGGACTGAGGGAACATGCACTGGCGGACGCCTTCGAGGCGGCAAACCCTGTGCTGGCGTCGCTGTACCGGCAGATCAACGCGCTGAATCCCAAACGGCCGAAGGGGTTCCTGGGGCGCCCACCGAAGACGTACACGGGAAGCATGCACCCGGTGCTGAGCGGAATCGGGAAGCCGCTGCTCTTTGTGGTGGGCGAGCACGACATGATCACGTCGCCGGAGATGATCCGGGAGGCACAAGGATTGATCGCGGGAGCGGGGTTCTACGAGGTGAGGGGCGCCGGGCATTCAGCGTATTTCGAGGCGCCGGACGAGTGGAACCAGGTGGTGCTGGATTTCATAGGAAATGTTGACTGATCCTCGCGAACACCTGTTCCCGTTTACAGGCTGAGGTTGCACTTGTTATGGTCGCCGTCCTATGTCTGCCGGCTGGCGCGCAGTGGCAACATGGATTGCCCGGGTATTTCACCGCCGACACGACGATTGGGTGCGGCCGTGGAACGGGGTTACCATGCGCGCACTGTACGAGGACGTGCATCTCCCATTTGAGGTAGGCACGGTCGCGGTTACGGCCCAGCCCGCAGAGACGGCCATTCCAGCTGCGGCGAGAACCCTTGCGCCGACTGGCACCGAGGACGCGACTCCGAAGGCCGCTGCGCCGGTGGAAAAGGCCAGCGAAACGCCAGCCGCGGACGCTCGCCGGGTGGCCTGACGCCCCGGGGACTGCCGGAAACCTGCACTGGTTCCGTATACTCGGTGCATGGCAATTTACGAGTACTTCTGTCCCACGTGTCGCGAAAAGTTCGAAGAACGCAAGCCGATGTCGCAAGTGAGCACGGCGACCGTTTGCAAAGCTGGCCACAAGGCCGAGCGCACGATCAGCATGTTCGCAACGGTTGGCGGTTCATCGAGCGCTTTTGAAGGCTTCGACATGGACATGGGCGGGGGCGGTGGATGTTGTGGTGGCGGGGGCGGCTGCGCCTGCAGCGCAGGGATGAACTAGCGAGGGAGGCTACGGCCGGCAGGCAGGAGGTCCGCGAACCATGTGGGGTACCTTCGCGCGCTTCCGGTCGTTGGCGCTGATGACCAGCGCGGGCGCTGGCATATTGCTGGCTTCTGGATGCGGGGACGACGTGAGCTCGGCGGAATACCGTACCTTGCTCGACCAGTTGAACACGGGCGCGTACGCGTCGGCGTATCAGTGGCTTCATCCGGTGCAGAAGGAGTGGATCCTGCCGGAGCGGTTTGCGACCTGCTACGCGGGACTGAGCGCCGGTTCTCCCGAGTCCCGTGTGGTCGATGTGGAATCGATCGAGGTGGACCGGGAGACGAAGATCCCGGGGCGAGATGCGATCACGCAATCAGTAGCGATCACGGCGACGGTCGAGACGAGGATTGGAGATGAAGCGACGCGGGCCACGCGGACGATCCACCTATTCAGTACCGGCCCGCTGCAGAGCTTGGGCTCTCCGCCACGCTGGGTGATGGATGCCGAGACGTTCGATGGCGCGCGGGATGGGAAATGCGAGGGGAAAACACCGGCCGAGTCGATAGGATGACGGACGAACGTGGGCCGTGGATCGACGTGACCACGCCACTGACGGACGGGATGGCGGTCTATCCGGGTGACCCGGAAGTCCGGTTGCGGCGGGTGTTGGACATGGAGCGCGGCGACCCGTTCACGCTATCGATGATCGAAGCGGGGCTGCACAGTGGGACGCACGTGGAGGCTCCTCTGCACTTCATACCCGGTGGGGGCGGGATTGAAACGATCGACCTCGACGCGTTGCTGGGCGACGCGGTCGTCGCCGACGTGCAACGGTTGGGAAACGACGTCACGGAGGCGGATATTGGCCGTCTCGTCCCGAAAGGTTGTGAACGTGTGCTGTTTCGGACGTTGGGAGACGCCGAGAGCGGCGGACCGGTACTCACGGTGGGCGCTGCCGGGGAACTGGTGAATCGGGGCGTGCGAGTCGTGGGGATCGACTCGCTTTCCGTGGCGCCTGGCGATGACCCTGGGCCAGTGCATGTTGCGCTGCTGGAGGCGGGGGTGGTAGTCGTCGTGGGGCTCGACCTCCGGGCGGTGGGAGCCGGCGCGTATGAACTGCTGTGTTTGCCGCTGCTGATCCCTGGGGCGGATGGGGCGCCGGCACGGGTGGTGTTGCGGGCGGTGGGGTAGGGACGAGCGTGAGAAGGCAGGGGATAGGCGACCGGGCGGGGTCGGAATCTTGGGGCGCCTCGCGCCGGACCCGCTTCCGTGCTGGTGCCGGCGAGTGGATGAGGTCAAGGCGGGTGATGCCCTGAAGTTCGTTCAGAGGCCCGCGGCCAGGGGCGGCCGCGACTACCGGGCTGAGGTGATGGAGTTAGCGGAGGCGGGCGACTGCGGGGAAGCGGGCAACGAAGGCTGCGAGGACGACGAAGCCGAGCGCGAGGCTTGTGATAACGGCTGCGGCCGGACCGACGGATTCGGCGAGGAGACCGAGGACGACCATGCCGAAGGGCAACGTGCCGATAGCCATGCCGAGCGCGCCCATCGCGCGACCGCGCATTTCTGGTGCCGCCGCGGCCATGGTGAGTACGCCCTGCATGGTGCCGAACGCGGACGCGGACATGCCGGCGAGGACGACGAAGAGGAGCGCCGACGGATACCAGGGGATGGCAGCGAAGCAGACGAGGAAGACGATACCGAAGAAGGAGCCGGCGACGTACATGAATCCACGCCGTTCGACCTTGAACGCCGCCCAGAGCAGCGACCCAAGGAACATGCCGAGGCCATTGCCGCTGGCGAGGATGCCCGCAAGGAGCGCGTCCACGCCGAGTTCATCGGCGAAAACGGGGACGAGCGGCATGAACGAGAAATAGAAGAAGTTCATCACCATGGTGACGGCAAAGATGCCGACAAGCGCCTGGCTGCGGGTGATGACGCGGAGACCGTCGATGGTATCGGCAATGATCGAGCCGCCGGCGGCGATGCGCTTCGAGGGGACGGAAGGGACGCCGGACATGAGGAGCCAGCAGACGCCATACATCCCCGCCATGACGAGGAACGCCTGGCCTTCGCCGAGGAAGCGGATGATAGCGCCGCCGAGGACGGCTCCGAGCATCGTGCCGCCGGACATGCTGACCATTTCAAGGGCGAGGGCGTTGTTGGCGCGCTCGTCGCCGACGAGGTCGTAAAGGAGGGCGCGGCGGCTCGTCCAATCGACCACGCCGCCAATACCGACGGCGAGGACGAAGGGGTACAGCATCCAGGCGTCGAGGCGGCCCGAGATCGTGAGGAGGCCGAGTAAGGAGGCGAGCGGGAGCAGCACCATGAGCTGCCTGAGCACGGTGCGGCGACGGTCGAAGCGGTCGGCGACAGCACCGGCAAACGGTCCGCCGAAGAACATAGGGGCGAACATGGCGGCGCCGATGAGCTGGACGAGGAAGGGCGAGCCCGTGAGGTCGTTGACGATGTAACTGCCGAGGAACGTGGCCATCCAGCGGGTGCTGTTCCAGATCCAGCCCATCACCCAGAGGCGGGTAAACCCGGGGACAGCAAACGCGCCCATGCGGGCGCTGGCGGCGCGACCGGTAGCGGCAGCGGGAGCGTTCGTAGCCAAGGAACGCTAGTGTACGGCTCAACGCGTGGACCGCTGCCGATGCTGCAGCCGCGCCCTACCGGCCAGCCCACGCAGCTACGATGAACGGACGAAGGAGAACGAACATGAACATTGGCGTGGTATTCCCGCAGACAGAAATCGGATCGGACCCGGCCGTCGTGAAGGACTTTGCGCAGGCGGCCGAGGGCCTGGGGTATACGCACCTGCTGGCGTACGACCACGTGCTCGGGGCAGTGCACCAGGGCCGGGAGCCGAGGCTGACCGGGCCATATACGGAAGAAACCCCGTTTCATGAGCCGTTCGTGTTGTTCGGATACCTGGCGGGACTGACCACGACCATCGAACTGGTGACAGGGGTACTTATCCTCCCGCAACGGCAGACGGCGCTGGTCGCGAAGCAGGCAGCACAGGTAGCAGTGCTCTCGGGCGACCGGCTGCGGTTGGGCGTGGGAGTAGGCTGGAACTATGTCGAGTACGACGCGTTGGGAGAAGATTTCCATACGCGCGGGCGGCGCCAGGGCGAGCAAATCGATGTATTGCGAAAGCTGTGGACAGAGCCAGTGGTCGACTACACGGGGAAGTACCACCGAATCGAGCGGGCAGGCGTCCTGCCGCTGCCGGCGAAGCAGATCCCGATCTGGATGGGCGGGGGCAGCGAGGCCGCTTACCGGCGCGCGGCGGCGACCGCGGACGGCTTCATCTTCACGTCGCGCGGTGGTTCGACCGAGGCAGCCCTGAAGCTGCGCGAGATGGTGTCGGATGCCGGGCGAGACCAGGATTCGTTCGGTATCGAGGGCATCGTGCCGTTCCAGGCGGGGCCGGACGCCTGGGGGCCCCAGGTCGAGGCGTGGAAAGCGGCGGACGCGACGCACCTCTCGGTGGTGGCGATGAACGCCGGTCTCGACCCGAAGGGGCACATCGCGATGCTGGAGACGTACCGGAAGGCAATCGGCTAGCTGGCGAGGTCAGTTGGCCGCGACTTCGACGATCATCTCTATCTCGACGGCGATGTTGTTCGGAAGCATCTGCATGCCGACCGCCGAGCGCGCATGGCGGCCTCGCTCGCCAAAGAGGGAGACGAGGAGGTCGCTGGCGCCGTTCATGACTCTGGGATGGTCGCCGAAGTCCTCAGTGCAGTTGACCATGCCGAGAACCTTCACGATGCGGACGACGGTCTCAAGGTCGCCGATCTCCCGTTGAAGCGTCGCCAGGCAGTTGAGCATCGTGTCGCGAGCGGCTTCGTAGCCCTGCTCGACAGAGATGTCGCGGCCAAGCTTGCCGGTAAGGACCGTGCCATCGGGACGGCGGCCGGAGTGGCCGGAGAGGAAGACGAGGTTGCCGGTGCGAACTGCGCTCACATAGTTGGCGACGGGCGACGGAGCAGCGGGGAGCGCGAGCCCGAGTTCCTGGAGACGCTGAGCGACGGTCATGGTGGTGCTCCGGTAGCAGATGCGAGCGATCGTAACGGGCGGGAGTCTTTCACGTTCGGGCGCGCGTGCGTACGCTCGCGACATGGTTAGCTATCGCATCCTGCTTACTCCCGGCGACGGCATCGGACCCGAAGTCATCGCTGAATCGCTCAAGGTGCTCGAAGTTGTGCAGAAACGCTTCAAGCACGAATTCCAGTTCGACGAAGAACAGGTCGGGGGCGCGGGTATCGACGCCCACGGGGTCGCCCTCCGGCCTGAAACGGTTGAGAAGGCGAAGAAGTCGGCCGCAGTCCTGTTTGGAGCGGTCGGCGGTCCGAAGTGGGACAACCCACAGGCAATCGCGCGGCCAGAAGACGCAATCCTTGGTCTGCGGAAGCAGCTCGGGCTGTTCGCGAACCTGCGGCCAGTGCGGATCCACCCACTGCTGGCACCGGACAGCACGCTGAAGCCGGAAGTGATCGAAGGCACCGACATGGTGGTGATCCGCGAGCTGACGGGCGGGCTCTACTTTGGCAAGCCGCAGAAGCGCTGGGAAACGGCCCGGGGCAGGCAAGCGGTCGACACGTTGAAGTACAGCGAACAGGAGATCGACCGGATCCTGCGGGTGGGCTTCAACCTTGCCCGGCAGCGGCGGAAGAAGCTGACGAGCGTGGACAAGGCGAACGTCCTACGGACGGGGCAGCTCTGGCGCGAGATCGCGACGGAAGTCGGCAAGGAATATCCGGATGTCGCGCTGGAGCACCAGTTGGTGGACAGCTGCGCGATGCGGCTGATCCGGGAGCCTTCGAGCTTCGACGTGATCGTGACCGAGAACATGTTCGGCGACATCCTGACCGACGAGGCGGCGATGCTTTCGGGCTCGATGGGGATGATGCCGAGTGCAAGCCTCGGGAAGCGCGACCGCAAGGGACTGGGCATCGGCCTGTATGAACCAATCCATGGGACAGCCCCGGATATCGCCGGGCAGAGGAAAGCGAATCCGCTGGCGATGATCCTGAGCGCGGCGATGATGCTGCGATTGTCGATGGGGCTCGAAAAAGAAGCGGCAGCGATTGAAAAAGCCGTGGACGATGTGATCGGCGAGGGATACCGGACTCCGGACATCGCAGGGACCGGGAGCAAGACCGTGAACACGGTGGAGATGGGCGACCTGGTCGCAGGGAAGCTCTAGCGGCCCCTGGCTGCCCAGACGGGAGGAAGACACCATGGCCCATCCGCTCGAACGCGTCTGCAGGTGGAACCGGTGGGCGAACCGGCAGGTGTTGGAGACGTTGCAAAGCAGCAGCGGAGAGCCGGCGAACGCGTTGGCGGCGTACCAGCACGCGCTGGAAACGGAGCTGGTGTGGCTGAGGCGCTTCAATGACGACCAGCGTCCGATGGTTCCACTGTGGGGGGATGTGTCGCTGGGGCAGGTGGAGGAGTGGACAGCCGAGGCGGCGGCGCTGATCGCGGAGCGCGCAGCGAAGTTGAGCGGCAGTGGGAGCGAGCAGGAGTTTCGCTATCGAAACTCGAAAGGGCTGGAGTTCGTGGACCGGATCGAGGACTCGCTGATGCACATGCTGCTGCATTCGAGCCAGTACCGGGGCGAGGCGGCGGGGTTCTTGAATGCAGCGGGGCACAGGGTGCCGGATTTGGACCTGATGTTCTGGGAGCGGGAGGGGGAGCCGGAGTAGAGAACGGTTCTCTGGGCTTGTCGAGCGTTGGCGCCCTCAACCTGCCCTCTCCCGCTGACGCGGGAGAGGGTTCTGCTGACCCGGAGTGGGCGACTCGTTAGCGGGCGGTGATGCCGACGTATTCCCGGTTTTCTTCGCCCTGATAGAGGGCATTAGGACGGACGAGGCGGTTGTCGGCGTACTGCTCGAGGAGGTGCGCTGTCCAGCCGCCAATGCGGGCCATGGCGAAGATCGGCGTATAGAGGTCGGCGGGAATGCCGAGCATCTTGTAGACGGAGGCAGAGAAGAAGTCGACGTTCGGATACAGCGGCTTTCCAGCGAGTTTGCGGCCGAGGTAGTCACGCAGCTTCAGGGAGAGATCGAAGTACCAGCGGTCGGGGGAGCCTTCTGCGACCTGGTGGCCAAGGCGTTCGAGGATGATGGCGCGCGGGTCTGTGGTCTTGTAAACGCGGTGGCCGATGCCCATGACGCGTTCGCCACGAGCGAGGAGCCCTTCGACGTAGTTGGGGATGTTCCGTTCTTCCTGGATGGCTTCGACCGTGTGGTAGACAGCTTCGTTAGCGCCACCGTGGAGCGGGCCCTTAAGCGTGCCAATCGCGGACGCGATGGCGGAGTACATATCGCTCATCGTGGAGCCTGTCACCATGGCGGAGAACGTGGACGCGTTCATCTCGTGCTCGATGTGGAGGATGAGGGCGACATCGAAGACGCGGCGGTGGAGCTCCGACGGGAGCTCACCGGTGAGCATGTAGAGGAAGTTTGAGGCGTGGTTCAGGTCGTCACGCGGTTCGACCGGCTCAAGGCCGCTGCGGAGGCGATGGTAGGTGGCGATCCAGGTGGACATCTTGGCGGTGATGCGCTCGGCGGTGAGACGGAGCGTGGGGAGGGTGAGGTCGCTGGAGTTCGGGTCGAGTGCGCCGGCGAGTTCGACGGCGATTTCGAGCGTCCGCATGGGGCGGACATGGGGCCACATTTCGCGGAGCAGGTTGAGGACGACGGGATCGATGGCGCGTTTCGCCTTCAGCCGCGCGTCGAGTTCTGCGTATTCGGTCGCGGTCGGGAGCCGATTATTCCAGAGGAGGAAGCAAACCTCTTCGAAGGTAGAGTTCTCGGCTAGGTCGAAGATGTCGTATCCGGCATAGACGAGCTCACCTTTTTGACCATCGATCCGGCAGAGCTTGGTGGCGGTGACGTTGATGCCTTCAAGGCCGCGGGCAATTTCGGACAACGTTTGTACTCCCCATGGACTGTATACAACGGATTCTACGGAGCGGCGGAGCGCGTGTGTTATCGGAGTTGATCGATTGGTCGGGCCGAGCGCATCGGCGCAGCCTATAGGTGCAGCCGTTCGCCCGCTGTTGACCTCCTCGCGGTACGCTTGATCCATGCCGCAAGCCGTTTTCCTGGACATGGACGATACGTTGCTCGATAGCTCGGGAGGGGCCGAGGAGGCGTGGAAGCTCGCCTGCTCGACGTTCGGGCCGCACCTCGGCATCGAACCGGAGCCGCTCCGGGCGGCGATCCGCAAAGCGGCGCAGGAGTTCTGGAAGGACGAAGCGACGGCAGGGCATTGGCGCGTGCGGCTAAAGGAGTCGCGGGTGCTGTTCGTGGAGAACGCGCTGCGCGAAGAGGGGCTAAACGTCGACCTCGCGAAGCCACTTGCGACGCTGTACGACGAGCAGGTGACGTCGCGGTATCGGCTGTTCGACGACGCGATCGAGACGCTTGAGTGGCTGCGTTCCTCGGGCAGGCGGTTGGGGTTGCTGACGAACGGGCCGCAGGACATGCAGCGTGCGAAAATCGCGCGGTTCGAGTTAGAGCAGTACTTCGACTTCGTGGTCATTGAGGGCGAGTTTGGGCGGGGCAAGCCGGAACGGGCCGTGTTCGAACACGCGCTTTCGCGTACGGCACTCCTGGCCGCGGATGCGTGGCACGTTGGGGACAACCTGTACGCGGACATCGGCGGAGCGCAGAGCGTGGGGATACACGCTGTCTGGATCCACCGCGACCGGCTGGAGATGAAGAACGACGGGCACGCGGTGCCGGACCGCGTTATCGGCCACCTGAGTGAGCTGCGCGAGGCCCTGAGCGAGTAAGGAAACGCCCCGCGCGATGGCGGGGCGTTGTTCATTGAGCCGGTAGACGCGGATCAGGCGAAGAAGGTCTCGACCGTGCGTGCTTCGAGGGCGAGGCCCATGACTCTCGCCCGCTGGAGCTGCTCCCAGTAGTAGCGGTAGGTGGCGCGGTCGTGGAGGTTGCCTTCGTACTGGATTGGACCCCAATCGGCGTCGTAGGCGCGGAGCATGATGGCCTCGGCTTCCGCGACTTCGGGCGCGGCGGGTGCCATGGCGCGAACGATCGGCTCGATCTGCATCGGATAGATGGACCATTGGCGGAGGAAGCCGAACTCTTCGCGGGCCCGGCGAGCATCGTTGTGGATGAAGTCGATGTCCTTGAGTTCGAGCGTGACGTTATGTGCGGGCACCACACCGTTGGCGAGGGCGGCAGCGACCGTCTCTGCCTTGGCGCGGCGGAGGAGGGCATGGTCGAACTGCCAGGGGGACTTCATGGCGGAGGAGGGAATGGCGCCGTGGTGGTCGCTGACGAAATCCATGAGGCCGAAGTCGAGAACTTCGACGTTGGGGAGCGCGGCGAGGTCCCAGACGACGCGCAGGGCAGCCTGAGTTTCCATGAGGACATGGATAGGGATCTCACGCTTGATGCCGGCCTTTGCGGCAGTGTTCCGGATGGTATCGATGACTTCGGCGCAGGCAGCGACGCTCATGCTCTTGGGGATAGTGATGTAGCGTACGCGCTCACCGGCGCCGCGGACGACGATGTCGACATCCTGGCGCCACAGGGGGTGGGCGGGGTCATGGATGCGGACGCCGGCCTGGTTGAACTTGTTGAGGTCGCTGTTCTGCATGCGGACGACCATGTCCGCGTGCTCTTTTTCAGCGCCGGTGGGAGCGCCGTCTTCGCAGTCCATGGTGATATCGAAGACGCCGTTCATCTTCTCCTGGAGGGAGAAGGCCTTGGAGATGCGGTCTTCAGTACCGGCGAAGTGCTCGGCGGCGGGGATGATCGGCGGGGATTTTTCGCCGGCGGTGAGGACTTCCGAGGGGTGCTTGGGCATGTGGGAACCGTGCCTTCCGTGGTGTCATCCGGCGCGGGAGGCCGGCGCGTGTGTGCGCGACAGTATGCGCCACGGGAGGGCAGCGGTCATCGCTGGAACGAACGGAAGGGTCAGACGCCGTAGAGCTTCTTGTTGACGGCGCGAAGGCGATGGGCCATGGCGCGCATGACTTCGATGGGGAAGTAGGGGCTGCGCTCGCAGAGATACTTGAAGCGGCGCTCGTCAATGGTGGCGAGGCGGGTATCGGCGACGGCCTTCGCGGTGCCGGCGCGGATGTGGTCGCTCTCGACAAGGGCCATCTCGCCGAAGATGCCGCCAGGGCCCAGGTGTTCGACGACTTCTCCGTCGATCCAGATCTCCACGGCGCCTTCCTGCACGACGTACATCTCGTGGCCGATGTCTCCCGCGTGAAAGAGGTCCTGTCCTGCTGGGACGAAGTGGGAGTCCGGGTCGTGTTTGAAGAGGTTGGTGCCGGGTGTCGTGTCACTCACAGGACGCGAGGCTAGGGGTGGGTTGTTAATGCGTTGTTAGCGAGGGGTGGGCTGGCCCCCCCACGTGTCCCAACTTGTGACCTCGGCGGAGGGGCGGCGGGTGGTGGGTCCGAAGTTGCCGCGGGGGTAGCCGAGCGGGATACAGAAGTGGAAATCGATGTCGTCCGGGATGGAGAACATTGCCTTGAAGCGGTCCATGACCTGTGCGTGGAGCGTGGTAGGGACGGAGCCGATGCCGAGAGCGCGGGCCGCGAGCATGAGGTTCTGGGCACAGGTGATGACGGAGTTGGCGGGAGCGCCTTTCGTGGAGAGGACGAAGGCGATGCAGGGGGCGGCGCCGATCTCGTTAGCCAGCCGCATCGCGGACTGGGAGACCGCGCGATCGGCGGGGATGTCCTCTGGCTTCGTCCAGCCTTCGATATCGCGGCGCTTGGCCCACCAGGCTTCGTGGTAGAGCGCGCCGAACTCACGGATCCTGGCGGCGTCTGTGACGACTAGGAAGCGAGCGAACTGGCCGTTGCCGCCGCTGGGCGCTTTGACCGCCGCTTCGAGGATGAGGCGGAGGTCTTCGACGGGGATGGGGTCGGGCTTGAGCCTGCGGATGGCGCGCTGGGTGAAGATGGCTTCGCCGAGAGGCATGGAGAGTCGGGACGGGTCCAGGTCGGGCATGAGATCAGGCTCCGATGACAAGGTTCCAGGGATCGACGCGCCAGGACGTGACGAGGCCGTTGAGGACGTAAGGGTCGGAGCGGACGAAATCGTCTACCACGGTGCGGTCGTCGGTCTTGAAGACGATGACGGCATGGTCGACAGGGTCGCCGGCCGCGCCAGCGTGGGTGACGATGCCGCGCTTGTGGAGATCGCTGAGGCTGGAGAGGTGCTCGGCGCGGTGGGGTTCGCGGCGGGAGAGGATGTCCGGGACGTATTCGTAGCGAAGCAAGTAGTGCATGGGTTTCCTCCGCAGCGGCGGGACGGGCGGCGCCGCTGCGCTTGGGAGTTGGTCAGGCGAGGGCGCGCTTGAGCTGATCTGAGGCGAGGCGGAGGGCCACGGTGCCATCGTCGATTGCAGCGTTGCCGTAGAAGCCGTGGATCTGTCCGTTAAAGCGGACTGCGGACACCGAGACCCCGGCTTCGCTGAGGGCGCCGGCGTAGGCCTCGCCTTCATCGCGGAGCGGGTCAAACTCGGCCGTGATGACGAGAGCCGGAGGGAGGCCGGAGAGGTCCTTCGCGCGGGCTGGCGAGGCCTTGGGGTCGGCGGCGTCGGCTTCGCTGTTGAGGTAGTGGTTCCAGAACCACTCCATCGAGGCGCGGGTGAGCAGGTAGCCCTCGGCGTTGTCGCGGTAGGAGGCCGTGCCGGAGCCGTGATCCGTGACTGGATAGACAAGCAGCTGGTAGGCGATTGCGGGTCCAGCGGCCGCCTTCGCCAGTTGGGAGACGACGGCGGCGAGGTTGCCACCGGCGCTATCGCCGCCGACGGCGAGCTTCGATGCATCGGCCCCAATCGCAGCTGCGTTCTCGGCAACCCATTTGGTGGCGGCGAAGCAATCGTCGACGGCGGCCGGGAACTTGGCCTCAGGAGCGAGCCGGTATTCGACGGAGACGACGAGGACGCCAGCGGCGTTGGCCATGGCGCGGCAGGTGGCATCAGAGCCATCGACGTTCCCGATCACCCAGCCGCCGCCGTGGTACCAGACGAGGACGGGCTTCGGGCCTGGGCCACCGGGATCGTAGATGCGGACGGGAATTTCGCCTGCCGGGCCTGGGACCATGCGGTCGGAGACGGAGGCGATGGGTTGGCCTTCAGGGCGCGGGAAACCGGCGAGCTGGTCGCGGACTGACTGGGCGGTGGGTCCCGTAAGGGTGATCCCGAACTGGGCGAAGATGTCGATGACGGCTTTCGCCTGGGGGTTGAGGGGCATGTTCGAATCTCTCCTGCTTTGCCGAGGTACTAGCTGACGAGGGTGCCGAGCGTGCGTTCGAGCGTCTTGAGGTCGGCCGCAGCCGGTAGGCCGATGACGGGGAGGTCGACGCCAAGCTGGCGGCGCTCCTCGATGCCGGCGGCGACGGTTTCGATGTCGCCGTAGATCGCTGTTTCGTCGAGAAGGCGGTCGCCCATCGCAGCCATGAGGGCGTCGTTCGTCTGGAACGGAGCGGGCCGGTGTTCTTCGCCGGCTTTGCGCATGGCGGCGACCTCTTCGGCGAAGCCGTTGCGGGTGAGCATGCGGTGATAGAAATCGCCCATGTTGGTGACGTACCAGGAGACGGGGCCGGCGGCCATGCGTTTTGCCTTGACGAGGTCAGGTTCTATCACGGTGGTGAGGGAAGCGACGCACTCGACGGCCATGGGGTCACGACCAGCGGCCTTCGCGGCTTCACGGACTTGCGCGAGGCCCTCGCGGTACCTGGACTTGGGCCAGTAGATGGGCATCCAGCCATCGGCGACTTGGCCGAGGACCTCCATCGACCGCGGGGAGATGGAGGCGATGTAGATGGGGATGTGATCCCGGACGGGGTTGAAGAGGAGTTTGAAGCCGCGCTGAAGCTTGAAGACTTCGCCTTCGTAGAAGACTTTCTCGCCGGCGAGGA
Source organism: Dehalococcoidia bacterium (assembly GCA_050248655.1). Lineage (GTDB taxonomy): Bacteria > Chloroflexota > Dehalococcoidia > Tepidiformales > Tepidiformaceae > JAGQHB01. Next base: position 26,159 of record JBFWRY010000005.1, on the reverse strand, counting down.
TCATGCTGATGATCTCGCAGTATTCCTTGGTGCGCTGGATGGGCTTTTCGAAGGGCTGGCCGTGCCAGTGCTCGATGACACGGGCGCCAGAGGTGCCGAGGCCGATGATCGCGCGGCCGCCGGAGATCTCATCGAGCGTGGCATAGGTCATCGCGAGGACGCCGGGGGAGCGGCCGTAGACGGGGGCGATACCGGTGCCAAGCTTGATCTTCGAGGTCTGGAGGGCAACCTGGGTGAGGAGCGAGAATTGATCCCGGCCCCAGGTTTCGGCAGTGAAGATTGCCTCGACGCCGACCTCTTCGGCGACCTTGATTCGCTCGATGAGGGCCTTGTTCTGTTCGGGTGTGCCGTTGAAACCGACGGAAACTGCGAGTCGACGAGCCATGGTGCCTCCGGGCGGAAATCTCTTTGAGCGGGGAATCTAGCACAGAAGCGGGGCGGAAGCCGGGAAGGCTGCGGAACGGCACTGACGCGGGCGGCGAGCTGGCCTAGACTCCCGGCGAACCAGTCTCGAACGGGGAGTAGCTATGCCAAGCGCGACGCTCAACGGCATCAAGATCGACTACGACGTACGTGGCGAGGGAGAGCCGCTGCTGTTCATTTCCGGACTCGGGGGCGATCGCGCCTCGTGGGCGGCGGTAACGCCGAAATTCCCCGACCGGCAGTGCGTTATCTTTGACAGCCGCGGCACGGGGAAGAGCGATGTCCCGGCAGGCCCCTATTCCATCGAGGAGATGGCCACGGATACGGCTGCGTTGATCGGCCACCTCGGTATCGGACCAGCCGATGTGGTGGGGGTGTCGATGGGGGCGTCGGTATTGCAGGCGCTGGCGTATCTCCACCCGGAAGCCGTGAGACGGGCAGTATTCGTGAGCGGTTTCCCGAACTACACGCCTGTCCAGCACATGTGGCTGGATTGCCTCATCGCGCTGCGAGATGCCGGGGTTGATCCTGTTGCACTCCGAGTGATGGGTATGCCGTGGGCGATGACGGCCCGGACGCTCTATGACCACGAAGCTGCCGCGAGGATGGCAAAGCTCGGCGTAGAGTTGGCCCCGGGGGCGTCGAACGAGGGGTTCAAGGCGCAGGCCGCGGGCCTCCGGGCCTTTGACAGCCGTCCGAACCTGCACAAGGTATCTGCACCGGCCCTCGTGCTGGTGGGGGCTGAGGACATTCTGACGCCGCCGTTCCAATCCGTGGAGATGGCTGAATTGATGCCGAATGCCAGGCTTCAGGTCCTGCCGAGAGGTGGCCACGGGCTGGTTGCCGAGTACACCGATGATGTAGTGGGCGCGATCAAGGCGTTCCTGGGAGTCGGCTAGCAACGGTCCGGCGGCGACCCACGAGACGTATGGGCTGCTATTCCTGAGGCCGGTAGGGAGCGGGGAGGCGGGTGCTGCGGATGCGGTCCAGCTCGGCGCGCGTCGCTTCGAGTTCCTCTTGCAGTTCGCGGATGCGGCGGCTCATACGGAGGACAATATCGACGCCGGCGAGGTTGACGCCGAGCTGGTCGATGAGCCGCTGCGCCTGGCGGATGCGCTGGATGTCGCGGTTGGAGTACATGCGGATGCCGCCCGTGGTGCGGCTCGGGGAGATGAGGCCGGCGCGCTCGTAGTAGCGAAGCGATTGCTGGTGCATGCCGACGAGGCGCGCGGCGATCGAGATGACGTAGATGGGCTCTTCGTCGTGGACGCCGTCGTCGAAGAAGGAATCATCGAACGGATGCATAGCGGCTAGGCGCTCCCCGCGGGGGTGACGGCGTGCAGCACGCGGAGGGCCTCGAAGTGTTCGCGTTCCCCGGGGGCCAGCTGCTCGGGGAGCTGGACTCTGACGCGGGCGTAGAGGTCGCCCCGTGCGCCGGTGCCGCCCAGGGCGGGCATGCCCTTGCCGCCGAGCCGGAATTGCTTCCCGTTCTGGGTGAGTTCGGGGAGCTTGAGCATGACGCGGCCGTCGATGGTCGGGACCTCTACTTCGCCACCGAGCACGGCATCGAGGACCGGGACTGCGACATCGACGACAAGGTCGTCGCCCTTGCGTTCGAAGCGGGAGTGCGGGAGGACGGTGAGAAGGAGGAAGAGGTCGCCCGCGGAAGCACCGCCCGATCCGGGGTGCCCTTCGCCGGCGACACGGACTCGGGAGCCTGTCTTCACTCCAGCTGGGATCCGCACTTCCAGGCGGCGCGGAGGAGCCGACGGATCGCGGGCGCCGATGGAGATGGTGCGGGAAGTGCCGCGAAATGCCTCTTCAAGGGTAACTTCGACGGGCGTTTCAACATCCGAGCCGCGGCGGCGGAGGTCTGCGCCCCCTCGCTCACGTCCGAAGAGCGAGCCGAAGACGGAGCCGAAGTCGACATCGCCGAAGCCTTCGCCGGCCTGACCGCCGAAGGCACCCTGCTGACGGGCCCAGCCTGATGCTGACTGCTTCCGTTGCGCTTCTTCAATCTGGTCGGCGTATTCCCAGCGATCGCCGTACTTGTCGTACTTGGCACGCTTTTCGGAGTCGGAGAGGACTTCGAAGGCGGAGTTGACCTCTTTGAAGCGAGATTCTGCGGCCTTGTCGTTGGGCGCGACATCGGGGTGGAACTTGCGTGCGAGGCGACGGTAGGCGGAGCGAACCTCCTTATCGGAGGCGTCGCGCTTCACGCCAAGCACTTCGTAGAAGTTGCGAGCCATCGGTGACAGGTTAACAGAAACGTGGGGAAGATCACCAGCGCCGTGCGTGAAAGTTTCTGATAACAGGATTATCAGAACCTCTTGAAACGCAATGAAATGTAATCTACGATGAATACATCAACCACGGATGGGCTCCGCCCAGAAAGAGGAGAGCACAGATGGCAACGTCACTTACGAGATGGGATCCTTTCGGCGAACTGGCAGGCATGCGCACAATGCTCGACCGGTTCTTCGACGAAGGGCTGCCGCGGCACCTGCACCGGTCCAGCGAAGAGTTGGGCGCGGGCACGCTGGGCATCGACATCGTTGAGAACGGCGACGAGTTGGTGGTCAAGGCGCACGTCCCGGGCATCGACCCGAAGGATGTCGACATCTCGATCGAGGACGATGTCCTGACGATCAAGGGGGAGACGCGCTCCGAAGAGGAGAAGAAGGACGACAACTACCTGCGGCGAGAGCTGCGGTACGGATCGTTCCAGCGCTCACTACGGCTCCCTCCGACGGTGGACGTTGAGAAGGCCTCAGCGAAGTTCGAAAACGGCGAGTTAAAGCTCACGCTCCCGAAGAGGCCGGAATCGAAGGCGCGAAGCATCAAGATCACTCCCCAGGGCGTGATCGAGGGCACAAGCTCGGCCGAGTAGCGCCACCACAGCCGCCGCGCATGGCGAAGGGAAAAGGCGGGACACGCGGGTGTCCCGCTTTTTCGTGTCCACGCACATACACGCTTCTTTACCTCATCAAGGGACGCCCGGAACCCCCAAACACAGTGCTACGTCGTATGTGATACGCGAGTCATTCGCGTAACGGAGACCGTGATGGCACGAAAGACGCTGGTGGTCATGGGTGCAATGGCAGCGCTGCTGGCGCTGGGGCTCGGGGCCTGTGGAGACGACGACGATGACGCCGCGTTCTCCGCGGCGGCGGCACAGGACAACGCGGCTCCGGAGAGTGCGAGCAGCCGCGCAGACGCTCTCTACTCAGGCTCAGGGGCGACCGGGGAGGGCGACACGACGAATCCCGGAGTCGCCTCTGCGCTCGACCGCAAGATCGTCTTCAACGCGACGATCGACCTTGAAGCGGACGACGTGGGGCGCGCATTCAACGAGATTGGCCGGATCGCGACGGTGGCCGGCGGCTTCATCGAGCAGTCGAGCTTCGCTGCAGTGGCGAACGGACGGGGCGCATCGCTCACACTCAGGGTACCCGTTGAACGCTACCAGCAGACACTTGCGGACATCCGCGGCCTCTCGGGCGTGAAGGTAACGTCGGAATCAGCGCGGTCGGTGGAGGTGACGGAGCAGTACACGGACCTTGAGAGCCGCCTGCGCAACCTGGAGCGGACGGAATCCCAGTATCTCGCGTTGCTGGAGAAGGCGACGACGGTGCAGGACATCCTGACGATGACGGACCGGCTGGATGCGGTGCGGTTGCAAATAGAGCAGGTGCAGGGCCGCCTCGTGGTGCTCGACCACCTCACGGACCTCGCGACGATCGATGTGGCGCTGGCGCCCGTCGCCGTGGCGAAGGTCGACGGCGAAAGTGGGCCGCCGTCGGTTGGGGAGGCGTTCGTGAATGCATGGGACACCTCCGTAGAAGCAGCGCGCTACTTCGCGGTCGCGGGCGTGTACCTGGCAATGGCCGCGGGATGGCTGGCGGTCCCCGTCGCGATCGCAGCATTCGTTGCGAGCCGGGTGCTCCGCAAGCGCCACGAGGCCGCCGTATGAGCCCCGCGCCGCGGGACTGACGGCCCCCGGGGTTGGTGACATTCGGCCCCAGAGGCGCACAATAGTCAGACTATGCCGCTTTCTGCACGGCCAGAACGTGTTCAAAGAGACGACTGCCGCGCAACGACTGCAGCAGGGGCGCCGTAATGGACGGCGCCTTCCTGCGCTTTCGCGAAGGTGAAAGCGAGGCGGTCGTCGAGGCCTTGAGGGCCTATGGGCCAATCGGGTATGCGGCAGCCTTCGGCGTGCTGCGGGATGCCGAAGCGAGCGAATCGATCACCGCGGAGGTCCTATCCCAGGGGCTCATCGGGGAAGTTGCGGTGAACGGGGAAGAGCCTGCGGAGCGCGCCTGGGTCGCGGCTGAAGCGAGGCGGCGCGCGCTTGTCCGCGTCCTTGTGCCGGCAAGGAGAGGGCGATTCGGGAGGAAGCAGGAAGTGGAACCGGAGATACCGGTGGCTCACACGATGCTGGACCTGATCGACCCTGCGGAAGCTCTACGCGCGTTCGCGGAACTACCGTTCGGGGAGCAAGAGGTCTTGAGCCTGAGCACCGGAAGCGGATTGGATGCAGACGCAATCGGGGCCCGCCTGGCGATCACGACGACCGAAGCGCGGGAACTTGTACGCGAAGCGCTACTGAACCTGGAGGATTCGCTCCTGGGCGCGGAGCGTAGCCGGTGAGGCATGACACAGCCCGCGAACTGCTGCCGCTCCATGCAATTGGGGTGGTCAACGCATCGGAGGCGGCCGAGGTTTCGCGGCACATCGCGACCTGCCGGCAATGCGGACAGGAAGCCGAGATCTACGCGTTTGGGGCGGCGGCCCTGGATGCCATCGCGGGCGCAGACCCGGCGGTCTTGCATTCGTCCGATCCCTTGCCGGCACTCGCGGGGCCGGGCCTCGACCGGATTGCGGCGGACGTGTTCAGGCAGTTGGGAAGCTATGCACCGGAGTGGCCGGGAGGAGTAGCGGACGCTCCACAAGCTGTCGAAGTGGCGGCGATGTGGGGGTTAACGAGCGAGGATGACGACACAGCCGGCGACCTCGTTCGGGGTATCGCGAACGACGATTCACTGGCCCTACAGGACTCCGTGGGGTTCGCGGATTCCGTGACATTGGAGGATATCGATGGCAACCGCGTGCCGGGCCTCCGAGAGCTGAGCGGACAGAGCCGCGGCGCTGGAGGCTGGGTTGGGCCCGGGGATCCATCGATCACGTCACTCGCAGACGAAGAATGGCCGCTCCAGGATGCGGATGTCGCGGCTCACAGGCCGGTGGCTCCCGGCAGCTGGCCCGCCGTCCCGGCGCGCGACGAGAACCGGGCGGATGAACAGGTCCTTCCAGCGGCCAGCGACTGGACATCCGAGGAGGAGCTCCACGATGACTGGGCCGACCTCGCGACGGGAACCGCGCCTCCAGCATCGGCCCTGCTTGACGAGGCGACGTCGTTGCGGACGGTCATCTCGCGGTTAAAAGCAAATAGCGGCTCATCCGAGCAGCCGACCGCGCAGGAGGATGAAGTCGAGCGCGTCGCACCGGCTCCACCGGGCGAAATCGAGCCCCCGGAAGAAGGCGGCGGCGAGGTGCTGCCCCATGCCGCGCCGAACGAGACCGCGATCTTCGCGCAGGACCACGCTGCTGGAGATGGCCGTCGAGGGCTGGGAGCCATCTTCCGGAGGTCACGCAAGGCTGAGCCAGCGGACGGCACGTGGGACGATCTGTTCCAGGAGGCGGAGCCTCCAACGGCTGCCGAGCCGGGCACCCTTGCGCCACGCTCGGCGCCAATGCTCGCCGGGGATCGCGTGCAGGCCCCCGAGGTGTTGGACCAGCCGGGCGAGACTTCGAGGCCGCCGCTCCCGCCTTCCTGGCTGGCACGGACTGGCACCCCTCCGATCGGGGGGCATGCGCCTGCGGTTGATGACGTGGAATCGCTCGACAGTTGGGCGGAATTGGCGGGGACCGCGAGCGAGGTCGAAGCCGTTACGGCGCCAGCAAGCACACCGGAATCGCTCCTCGACGACCCAATCGCACCGGAAGAGGTCGATGAGGCCCCGGCCGCAGTATCGGCGGCGCCCGTTCCGACCGACGGACCCCCAGTTCCATCCGCATGGATAGCTGAGGACCGGCCCGAAGCACGCGAGGCGCCGGGAGTCCAGGACCAGCCCGATGACTGGGCGGATCTGGTCAGCGGTGAAGCGTTACGCGCGGAGACCGAAGAGGATGCCGTCACCGCCGCCGACGGGGGGACGACTCCAGAGGAGCTGGGTGTGGCGGCCGAGGTCTCGGTTCCGGCGGAGCAGCTGGAGGCCGACGAGGACTTCGAGGATGACTGGGCGGACCTGCTCAGCGGTGAAGCGTTACGCGCGGAGGCCGAAGAGGATGAACCGGCCGTGCCCGCCGTGGCGGAGGTTCACGTGACAGAGGAAGCGGTAGAAGGCGCCGCCGCCGCGTTCCTGGCGGAGCCAGACGTGAGAGAAATCAGCGCGGCGGCCGAGATCGTGGCAGCCGCAGACGAGCTGGGGGAAGACGGGGACTTCGAGGATGACTGGGCCGACCTGCTCAGCGGTGAAGCGTTACGCGCGGAGGCCGAAGACGATGAAGCGGCCGTGCCGGCCGCGGCGGAGGTTCCGGCGGCAGAGGAAGCGGCGGGAGCCGTAGAGGATGAACCGGCTGTGCCCGCCGTGGCGGAGGTTCACGTAACAGAGGAAGCGGTGGAAGACGCCGCTGCTGCGTTCCTGGCGGAGCCAGACGTAAGAGAAATCAGCGCGGCGGCCGAGATCGTGGCAGCCGCAGACGAGCTGGGGGAAGACGGGGACTTCGAGGATGACTGGGCGGACCTGCTCAGCGCTGAAGCGTTACGCGCGGAGGCCGAAGAGGATGAACCGGCCGTGCCCGCCGTGGCGGAGGTTCACGCGGCAGAGGAAGCGGCGGAAGCCGGAGAGGATGCCGTCGCCGCCGTCGCGGTGGAGACAGCTCCAGAACAGCTGGGTGCGGCGGCCGAGGTCGCGGTTCCGGCGGAGCAGCTGGAGGCCGACGAGGACTTTGAGGATGACTGGGCGGATCTGCTCAGCGCTGAAGCGTTACGCGCGGAGGCCGAAGAGGATGAACCGGCCGTGGCGGAGGTTCACGCGACAGAGGAAGCGGTGGAAGACGCCGCCGCTGCGTTGCTGGCGGAGCCAGACGTAGAAGAATCCAGCGCGGCGGCTGAGATCGTGGCAGCCACAGACGAGCTGGCGGACGACGGGGACTTCGAGGATGACTGGGCGGACCTGCTCAGCGCTGAAGCGTTACGCGCGGAGGCCGAAGAGGATGAACCGGCCGTGCCAGCCGTGGCGGAGGTTCACGCGACAGAGGAAGCGGCAGGAGCCGTAGAGGATGCCGTCGCGGTGGAGACAGCTCCAGAACAGCTGGGTGCGGCGGCCGAGGTCGCGGTTCCGGCGGAGCAGCTGGAGGCCGACGAGGACTTTGAGGATGACTGGGCGGATCTGCTCAGCGCTGAAGCGTTACGCGCGGAGGCCGAAGAGGATGAACCGGCCGTGCCAGCCGTGGCGGAGGTTCACGCGACAGAGGAAGCGGCAGGAGCCGTAGAGGATGCCGTCGCCGCCGTCGCGGTGGAGACGACTCCAGAACAGCTGGGCGCGGCGGCCGAGGTTGCTGGGGTTGAGGCTGTTGCGAGCGTCGAAGAGGCCGCCTCGGGCCCGGAGACGTCAGCTGAAGCTGACAGGGAGTCAGGCACGGTCGACTTCGATGATTTCGCGGACAGCTGGGCTGGACTGGCCCTCGCCGAGGACGACGAGCAACGGGTCGCAGATGAGGCGTTTGCGCTGGCTGCGCTGGAAGACCCGGAGGGCGTCGCGGAGGAGCAAGCCACGGCCTTGCTGCGGGCCGAAGCAACGGTGCAACCAGAGAGTCAGCCCGTTGCGCGGGGAGGGCGCGGACGTTTCGGCTTCCTGCGGCGTGGGCGCAGGAAGGATGAAGAGCGTCCGGCGGAGGTTACCGGGCCGGAAACGGCGGCGGAGCAGATCGAGGCGGTCGAGCCTGTGATCCTTCAAGCGGAGACCGACGTTGCAGGCGCAGCCGGGCCCCTTGCCGAGGGCGCCGGTACCGCTGCCGAGGAGAGCGACGACCACGGAGACGACTGGTCGGCCCTTGCCGGAGCTGGCGTTGACCACGCGGGGACGATCGAGATTGAGGGGCACGCTGTCGAAGGCGATGCGCCGCTGGTTCCGGAGGCGGAGCTTGAGGTGCCCGGTTTCGACGCGCCGGTTCGGGAAGTCGCAGTGGCCGAAGGCGGCGCTGTCGAGGAAGCCGCGGCGCAGGTGGTTCAGCCATCACTCTTCGATTACGACGGGGATGCGGAGGCGGCCGACGTCGAAGACCTTGTACCGGGCGCGACGGCCAGCGCAGCGACTCCCGCGCGCGACATCGAGGTTTCGGATGCTGTTGCCGATGATGACGTCGGGACGAGACAACGGCGGCGTTTCGGGTGGCTGCGCAGGGCGATCCCTGGCGGCGAAGACATCGAAGACGACTGGGCGGCCGCGGCGAAAGCAGCGCCGGAAGCGCCCGCGGACGACCTCGATGCGGGACCGCCAGCAACGACGACCGCTGAGGTGGCATCCGAACCGCTGTTGGGCATCCAGGTCGAAGAAGAGGAGCCACCGTCGGCGGATGCCGCGTTCGAGGACGCGGCCACGGTCCTGGCGTTGGTCGAGACACAGGCTGATGAGCCGCTCGGGGCTCCAGTCCAGGATGTGAAGCTGATCGAGGCAACGGAAGCGGAGCCAATCGAGGCGCTGGCTCCCGCAGCCGATGACACGGAGCCGGACGGGGAGGCGCCAGGGTTGCCTGCCGTCGCCTTCGACGCAGACGCCGCGGACGAGGGGCGGGCGCCGATTGAGCTGCCGTCGTTGCCCGAGGCCGCTGAGGCCGTGGCCGCGCTGGATCTCGAATCCGGCGCCGCGGACGGGGCGCTCGACGAGCTCTTCAGCGAGTCCGAAGAGTCCAGGATTGATGACGTTGAACGCGATGAGGGGTCCCGGCCGGACCGGAGTCGATTCAGATGGTTCCGGTCGAAACGCCGCGAGGCCGAGGATGAGCAGGAGCCTGACGAGTGGGCGGCCGTTGCCGCGGAAGCTGCGGTTCCCACAGAAACAGAAGCCGACTCTGACCGGCAGTCAGCGGAAGGCAGCGACGAGGAGGCCGTGGCCACCGCTGCAGAGCAGATTGCATCTCCAGACGATTTCGCAGCCGCTGAGGGTGACGAGGAAGAACGTCTGGCTGCCGCCCTTCAAACGGAGTCAGAGGACGAGGTTCGAGACGAGGCGGACCGGCCTGAAGCGTTGGAGCGTGCGTTCGAGGAGCCGGCAGAGGACGAGGAAGTGCCGCCGGATAGCATGGCTCCAGAGGTGCCGAGGTCGGCTTCGCCGCCGCCTTCCCGGCATCGACTGCGTGAAATGATGCGTCGAAGGCGGAGCGCGCACCGCGCCAGTAGCGATACCGAACCGGGCGAGCCAATCGAAGCCGCCGATTTGGAACCGGAGCCGGAACCCGCGCCACCAGCTGTCCCGGAGCCCGAGCCTTCATATCTCGTGGAGGAACTCGAGGAGTTGGCGCCGGCGGATGAAGAGCGCGGCCGGAGGCGGCGAGGCGGCGGGCCGGGGCGACGGCATGTCCCGGGTGAGCGCGAGGCGAGCGGAGCGCAACGTGGAGCGCTGCGCCGGGCACTCGGCCGGCAACGAACCACGGAAGGCGAGGAAGACGAAGAGGCCGCGATCAGCCCCTGGGCGGAGGTCCTGCGGAAGCCTGAACGGCCGCCATCGGCGCCGATGGCCGGAGCCTTCGCAACTCCTTACATCCCCGGTCCGGTCGATTGGGGCCTGGAGCGGTACGACGACGACGAACCGGAGACCGACGACGAACCGGAAGTGGCGCCGTCGTCGTGGCGGTTCTGGACGGTGATGTTCGGCGTGACCACGGTGGTGCTGTTCGGGCTACTGATCGGCGGCATCGTGATGTTGGTGAACCTGCGGCAGGAGAGCCAACAACTCGAGGTAGCGAAGGACGCGGCGGCCGTGCCTATCACGTTTAGCAGTGCGGTGGACTCGGACTTGTACTCCGGCGAGGGCTACCTTGAGCGCGAGCGTGGGCAGGCACTCCTGACACTGAAGGGGATTACGGGCGCTGAGCAGGGCCAGCAGTACGTGATCTGGGCAGACAATGGGACGGGTACGGTAACGCCGGTGGCATGGACAACGGGCCGGTCGAATTCGACGACCCAGTACATCCCGCTGAATCGTGTGCCGCGGGACGTTCAGCGGCTCTATATCACGCTCGAGACGTTCAGCGGGCGGCCGGAAGCGCCGCCGCTGGGCGAGATCCTGCTGGAAGCAACGACGCCCTGAGCGGCTGTTTGCGCGGTCGCCCCGGACGGCTAGCATTTGTTGGCGGGCTCGCCGCGGGGGAGCGCGACGGATGAAGACCGTGAACTACATTTTCTCGGTCGTCTCGATAGTGCTTGGCATCGCGTTTGTGTTCTTCATGCTGAGCCAGTCGACCGGTTGGAACAGCGGACTGGCAATCGGGATTGTCCTGGTGGCCAACGGGGCGGTGCGCCTCTGGTTCGCGCAGGACGACCGGTGACGACGGCAGGACAACGCGAACGGGACGGCCGAACGAAACCGGAGACGCGATGCCACACCAGCACACGATTCTTGTCGGAGTAAGTTCCAACCCAGCGAGCCTGGAGGCTGTTGCGGTCGCCTGTGCGACGGCGAAGACGCGGCGCAGCAAGGTGGTGGCGATTCACGTCATCGAGGTGAGCCGCAGCCTGGCGCTCCATTCGGAGCTGGAGAGCGAAGCACGCCGGGGAGAGCAAATCCTCCGGCGAGCGGAAGAGGCGGCTGCCCAGACGGGATACACAATTGAAGCCGATTTGTTGCAGGCGCGAGAGGCCGGACCGGCGCTGGTCGATGAAGCCCGGGCGAGGAACGTCGATGCTCTCGTGATCGGGATCGGGCCGAGCAAGGTGATCGGTGATTTCCGGCTCGGGAAGACATCCGCGTTTGTGCTGAAGCATGCGCTTGCCGATGTTTGGGTTATCCGCCGCGGGACCGCGGCAGCACATTCTCACCCCGCGGAGGCACAGCGGCCGTGAACGTCATGATCATGGGGTGCGGGAGGGTTGGCGCCCGGATTGCCGGGATCCTCGATCAGACGGGCCACGACGTCACGGTGCTCGACATCGACGCCGGGAGTTTTCGCCGCCTGCCGGACGGCTTCGGCGGCAAGCAGGCGCTAGGTAACGCCATCGACGGGCCGACGCTGGAGCGGTACGGCATCAAGGGGATGGATGCCTTCATTGCCTGTACGCAGGGGGACAACCGCAACTTCTTCGCGAGCATGCTGGCGAAGGAGGTGTACGGGGTCCGGCGGGTGCTGTGCAGGATCTATGATCCCATCCGGGAAGAGATATTTCGAGAGATGGGCCTGGAAACGTTCAGCCCGACGAGCATAGGGGCGCAAATCATGGTGGACATGCTCCTAACGCCGTCGGACGCCGGGAGGATCTGATGTACGTGATCATCGCGGGCGGCGGGAAGGTTGGGTACTACCTCGCAGAGGAGCTAATCGTGAGCAATCACGAGGTCCTCGTGATTGAGCGCGACAGCAACCGCGTGAGCCAGATCCAGGACGAGCTGGGACAAAATGTGATGAAGGGCGACGGCTGCGAGGCACGGACGCTGGATGCGGCAGGCGTCGCGCGCGCCGACATCGTTGCGGCGGTGACGGGCGACGACGAGGACAACCTCGTGGTCTGTGAGATCGCCAGGCGCCGCGGTGTGGCCCGCACGATCGCCCGGATCAACAACCCAAAGAACGAACTGCTGTTCAAGCGGCGCGGGATCGAGACGGTCTCGGCGACGCAGGCGGTATTGGCACAAATCGAGCAGGAGCTACCGACGCACGAGGTCATTCCACTTCTCCAGCTGCACGGCGGGCTTGAAGTGTTGGAGTTCAAGCTTCCCGAAACGTCGCCTGTTGCAGGGCGGTCGGTGCGAGAGGTGCTGCTGCCGCCGGAGTCGCTGATTTCGCTGGTAGTGGACCCGGGGGGCGTGCCGCGCATCCCGAGCGGCGATACGCGGCTGAGCGCGGGCGACGCGCTTGTGGTAGTGACGCGAGCCGAATGCGTGGACCTGGTGAAAGAAGCGCTCGTCGGTTCGACGCACGGACTGGACACTTAGAGCGTGAAAGTGGCGTACCTCGGGCCGGCCGGAACGTTTGGCGAAGAGGCCGCGATACGGTGCAGTGAAGGTGCAGAGCGGATTCCCTGTGCGTCCCACGCGGCCGTGGCGGCGGCCGTGGAGGCGGGGACGGCCGATTTCGGCGTGCTCGCGATTGAGAACTCTCTGAACGGGTCGGTAGCCGAGACGCTCGACATCCTGATCCATGACGTGGACCTACAGATCCAGAACGAAATCGTGGTGCCTGTCGTCCACAATCTGATCGCGAAGCCTGGTTGCACGATCGCGGAGCTGCGGGTCGTTTACTCGCATCCGCAGGCCCTCGGGCAATGCCGGCAATACCTTGAGCGCGCGCTACCGGATGCGCAGCTGGAGGCGACGCTGTCCACGGCGGCGGCGGTCGGGACGGCGATCGCGCAGGGGTGCGGGGCGGCGGCGATCGCGACGGCACGGGCAGCAGCATTATTTGGCGGTGAGATCCTCGCCGCGGGTATCCAGGATTCGGAGAACAACGTGACGCGGTTCGTCGTCGTCGGGCGGGGTACGCCTGAACCGACTGGGCGGGACCGGACTTCGATCGCGTTCACATTTCCTCAGGACAGGCCGGGCGCGCTGGCGAGCGTGCTGAATGAGTTCGCGAAGCGGGGGATTAACTGCACGAAGATTGAGAGCCGGCCCACGAAGGAGGTGTTCGGCGAGTACGCCTTCCTGATTGACTTCCAGGGGCACGCGTCCGAGGCAGAAGGATCGGACGTGCTGGCGGCGGTTCGGCCACTTTGCGAGACCCTGAAGGTGTTCGGGAGCTACCCAAGATGGCGGTAGCGCCGCCACGTGAATCTGTGTCACGATTGATCTATGCAGGACGAGATTTACAAAGCGATAGCTGTCGCTGTTGAGCACGACGAACCGATCGTGCTGGCAACGGTCGCGAGAACGCGCGGGTCTACGCCGCGGAAGACCGGCGCGAAGATGGTGGTCCGCGCCGACGGGACGTTCTTTGGGACGATTGGCGGCGGCTGTGGCGAAGCGGAAGTGTGGCAGGAAGCGATGGACGCGTTTGCGGACGGCGAGGCGCGAATTGTGACGGTGGACCTGACGGAGCCGATCGACGGCGAAGACAAGATCTGCGGCGGCGTGATGGATGTGTTCGTCGAGCGAATCGGCGGGGGCAAGCGCGCGTAAATCCAAACGAGCCCGGGGATCGAAGATCCTGTACCATGGAATGACTCCCGGGACGGCCGGAGAGGAAGGTGGAGACGATGTTTGGATCGCTAGGCGCACCGGAGCTCATCATTATCGGGCTCATCGTGATCCTGTTGTTCGGCGTTGGAAAGATCAGCGGCCTCGGCAAGGAGCTGGGCTCGTCGATCAAGGAATTCCGGAAGGCTGTGAAAGACGAGGACGCCGAGAAGCAGGCTGCCGTGCAGCAGGCGCAGGTGACACCGCCACAATCGCAGCCGGCGCCCCAGCAGCAGTACACGCCGCCGCCGCAGGCTCCGCAGCAGCAGGTGACCCAGCCGCCAGCCGGGGATAACAAGAACATCTTCTAGGCGCGCATCGCTCGCGCGGTTGAAAACTGAAGAGGGCCCCTCCGGAAGGAAGGGCCCTCTTTGTTGGTGACTTCCGGCTGATCTGGATGGCCTTGGCGACCTCACGCTGCCTCTCCCGCTGTCGCGGGAGAGGGTTCTTGGGGTGCGTTGCGCCTGGGGTTGGTTCAGAGGCCGGTGCCAGGGGCGTGTAGGGCCCGAGGTGGAGCTTGAGCGGCTTAGTTTCCGCCTGCGACGGCGGGGACGATGCTGACTTCGTCGCCGTCCTTGAGGGCGGTGCCAAGGCCATCGAGAAAGCGCACGTCGTCGCCGTTGACGTAGACGTTGACGAAGCGGCGCAGCTGGCCGGTCTCGTCCATGAGGCGCTGTTGCATGCCGGGGTAGGCGGCCTCGAGGTTGGCGATGCAGCCGCTGAGGTCCGCGCCGGAGGCGTCGACGGTGGAGAGGTTGCCGGTGAGCCCCCGGAGAGGCTGCGGAATACGTACGGTAACTGCCATGGTGTTGTGAATTCCCTCCGGGGTGGGTGATTAGCCTTCGAGGACGTCGCCGGTGACGGGATCGACGCGGACACCACGGGACTGGGCCCAGGTGATGCCTTTGTCGATCTCGGCGGAGTCGCCTTCAATTTCGAGCACGACCCAGCCGGTGTGCTCGTCGACATCCGCCATGCGGACGTTGGTGATGACCTGGAATTGTTTCCCGAGCAGGTAGATCACGGGTTCTTTGATGAGATCTTCCGGAAAGGTAAACCGGACTCTGCGAACTGCCATTAGACGGCCACCTCCACGGGACGTGCTGCATTGTATGCGGCTTCGAAGCTCTCGATCGTTGCCTCGATTTCGAGCGCAGGCTTGAGGTGAGGCGCGACGGCCTCGACAGTCTTAAAGCCGGCCCCAGTGATGAACGCGACCGTGAGCTCATCGGGATGGATGTGGCCGCGTTCGGCCAACTGCTTGACGGAGGCGACGGTGACTCCGCCGGCGGTTTCGCCAAAGATGCCCTCGGTCTCGGCGAGGAGCTTCATGCCCGCGACGATTTCATCGTCGGAGACGTTGCCACAGGCGCCGTTCGTTTCTTTGAGTTGGACGAGGCTGTAGTAGCCGTCGGCCGGATTTCCGATTGCGAGGGACTTGGCGATGGTGTTGGGGCGCTGCGGGCGGAAGTTCATCGAGCCTTCTTCCCAGGCCATGGCGACGGGAGAACAGCCTGTGGCCTGAGCACCGCTCATGCGGGTCTTGGGGTCGTCGATGAGGCCCACCTTGGCAAGCTCATCGAGGCCCTTGCGGATCTTCACATAGAGGGAGCCGCTGGCGATGGGCACGACGCAGTGGTCGGGGGCGCGCCAACCGAGCTGCTCCGCGACTTCGAAACCGAGCGTCTTGGAGCCCTCGCTGTAGTAGGGGCGGACGTTGACGTTGACGAACGCCCAGGGATAGGAGCCGGCGAGCTCGGCGCAAAGGCGGTTCACGGCGTCGTAGTTGCCCTGGACTTTGACGAGGGTAGGCCCGTAGATGCTGGAACCGAGCACCTTGCCAACTTCAAGGTCGTGCGGGATGAAGACGACGGCCTCCATCCCCGCAGCTGCGGCGTGGGCGCTGACGCTGTTGGCGAGGTTGCCGGTGCTCGCGCAGGCGAGCTTCTGGAACCCGAGTTCGCGGGCGCGACTGCTGGCGACGGCGACGACGCGGTCCTTGAACGACCATGTAGGGTTCACGGTGTCGTTCTTGATGTAGAGGTTGTTGAGACCCAGGGCTTTGCCGAGGTTCTTCGCGCGGATGAGCGGCGTGAATCCAGCGCCGATGTCAATGGCGGCATCGCGGTCGACAGGAAGGAAGTCGTGGTAGCGCCAGAGGCTGGCGGGGCCGGCGCCGATGGAAGCGCGGGTGACGTTGCGACGGATTTTGTCGTAGTCGTAGGCGACTTCGACGGGGCCAAAGCAGAACTCACAGACGTGGGTCGCGGTCAGCGGATATTCGCGCTGGCATTCGCGACAGCGAAGACTTGATGCGGCGGTCATGCTCACACTCCCGTAGTGCGGTGGACGTTGTTAGTCCGGAACGGAGAGACGATTGCGGGAGGCCCCTTCGAAGAGGGGCTAGAGCATTGCCATACGGCCCAGTGACGACAGCATGTCGACTCCTCTTCCGCGTGGGCCGTTCGAGTGTTCGAGCGCAGTCGCTCTCATCTTTCTCTCGCGAGAGAGTCCGGAGTTGGCACCTTACCTTCGGGCAGGTTGCCGGGGCTTCGAAGGGCCGGGTCCCTCCACCCCATCTCGATAAGCGCGGCCACGTGCGCGGTATCAAGTATCGTAGCGGGAACGAGAGGGAAGGCCAAGCCAGACGTTATGACGCGACGGAAAGGACGGCCGCGCCCGAGACCTGGCCCGCGGCGAGGCGTTGGAGGGCAACGTTGGCGCCAGCAAGGGGATGGACTTCGAATTCGGTTTGGATGGGGATAGCAGACGCGAGTGCGAGGAACTCGGATGCGTCGGCGCGGGTGAAGTTGGCGACGCTGCGAAGGCTGCGTTCGCGCCAGAGGAGGTCGTAGTCGAACTGCGGGATGCGGTCGAGATGGATGGCGTTGATGGCGACGGTCCCGCCCGGGCGAATCGCCTTGAGCGCCTGGACCACGACGGCGCCAACGGGAGCGAAGGTGACGGCCGCATCGAGCCTGACGGGAGGGGGATCGTCGTACCCGCCCGCCCATGCGGCGCCGAGGGAGCGGGCACGGGCCTGTTCGCGTTCGGAACGGGTGGCGACGAAGACTTCGCAGCCCCAATGCACCGCGACCTGAACGGCGAGCGTCGCGGAAGCGCCGAACCCGTATAGGCCAAGGCGGGCACCGGGAGCGACCCCAGAGACCTTAAGCGCGCGGTAGCCGATGACGCCGCCGCAGAGGAGGGGCGCGGCCGCCAGGTCATCGAAGCCGTCGGGGAGGCGGAGCGCGAAGCCGGCATCGACGGTGAGGTATTCAGCGAAGCCTCCGTCACGCTGCCAGCCGGTGAAGGTGGCGGATTCGCAGAGGTTTTCCATCCCGGCCGCACAGAATTCACAGGCCCCGCAGGCCGAGCCGAGCCAGGCAACCCCGGCGCGGTCGCCGAGGGACCAGGCAGAGACGCCGCTGCCAAGGGCGGCAACGCGTCCGACGGCCTGGTGTCCGGGAACGAGGGGCAGGCGAGCAGCGGCGATGTCGCCTTCAGCCAGCTGGAGGTCCGTGCGACAGACGCCACAGGCGGTGACCTGGAGCAGGAGCTCGCCCGGGCCGGGGTCCGGCGGCGCGACCGTATCGATCCGAAGAGGGCTGGTAGCTATTGGAGCGGGCGCGTGGAGGCGGGCTGCGAGCATGGCGGCAGTCTAACTGACGGAGGGAAGAGACCCAGCGACCTCCCGGAGTAGCTGAAGCCGAAGGCCATGCCAGCGACTGGCGAGTCCGCTGGAGGAAGGGATGACCCAAAGCTGCCCCGGGAAGCTCCCGGCCGGGAGCGACTGTGGCCCCCAGCGGAAGGGCCTCAACGGTGCGCGGGTGAGGTCGAGCCCTTCGCGGAGGAAGACGTCGTAGAGGTGGCGGCCGTTGAGCACCGCGGCGGCGGGCGCTGCTGCCCGGAGCTCGCTTGCCAGATGGGCGGCACCCTGGGTGAGTTCGGCGCGCGTCAGTTCATCCGCTCTGAGCGTGGGGCGGGGGCAGAGGTCGGTCAGTCCGAGGCCGGCCAAGTCCATGAGCTGCGCATCATCCGCGGGACCGACGGGGTGGGGAACAAGGCCACTTTCGCTGAGATGAGGCCAGAAGCGGTTCCCGGGGCGCGCGTAGTAGTGGCCTGCTCGCGCAGAATCGAGGCCAGGGTTGTAGCCCACGAAGATGGCCCGCAAGCCCGGCCGGACGTAGTGGGGCAGGGTAGGGTATGGCCAGGGGAGATCACTCACCGGGTTTTCCGGGCCGAAGGTAGAGGCGCACGCGGGGGTCGTCGATGTGGAGGATGTGCGGGTCGCCTTCCGTCACGCGGGGGAACGAGAACGTGAGCGTGACCGGGCCAGTGAGGGCGCCGGGTACGCAAGGGGCGGACAGCGGCGGATCGCTGGATTCGGGTAGCACTCGGAAGCCGCTACTGAGCTCGGCGCGGATGCTGGTGGGGTGTGGGCACCAGCGGGCCTCGGGGTCCTCTACGAGCAGGACCACTGCAACCTCGAGACGATCGACGACGAACTCCGTGGACACTTCCTCGACGGTGAGCGCGATACCGTCGCTGCGGTAGGTTTGGCCCAGCTCGATATCGGCGACACCGAAGTAGTGGTCGAAGATTGGAGGGACGGCGAACACGACGAACACGACGCCGGCGAGGACGCCGAGGACTGCGCCACCAATCCAAAAGCGGCGGCTCAGGGACGGGTCAACGGGCGGCGGTGGCGCTTCGATCTTCTTGCGGACGCGTTCCATGCTGGACATCGTGATGATCGTATCGCGGGCTGGGGGCAGCCGCTTCAGGCTCGACCTAGGCGATGATGCTGGCGCTGCGCAGGCACTCAAGAATGCGGTCGCCGACATCGGGCGCCGGGTCCGTTTCGAAGGTCATCACGGCGACGCCGTCGACTGCCGAGTCCGCGCGGAGGGCCGCCAGCGTGTCGGCGAAGACGTCCCACGACCTGCCGGCGGAGACGGCGGACCGGACTTCCTCCGGGATGGGGAATCCAAGGCGCGATGAGACACGGTCGGCGGCTTCTCCGCTTAGGAGGGGCATGGCCATCGCGACGACTTTCGTTTGAGGCGAGAGGTCCTTTACGGCGGAAGCGATGGCATGGAAACGCTCCACGTCGAACACCGGCTGACCCTGGACGTACGCCGCCCCTGCGTGGAGTTTCGGCGCGAGATTGCGAAACAGGGCGGCTTGATCGTTCGCGTACTGGTTCACCGTGGCTCCAATGAGGGCGACGGGCATGCGCTGGCGAACGAAGCGGATGGTGTCCCGGATCGTCATCCCGGCAGTGAGGACGGAGGCGAACACGGCATGGTCTCCGAGGAGCACGAGGGCAATGTCCAACCCGGCAGCGGCGGCGCGGACGACCTCTGTCTCAACGTCGCGCGGCGGCCGGCCACGTGTAACCAAGTGCCACGCCGGGGCGAGGCCCGCTGAACGGAGGTCGATAGAGGCATCGAGGCTGGACTGACGGCCGGGGCGCTGGATGACATTGACGGCTGCGGGGACGTCGCCGAGAAGTGACGCGCGGCGAAGGAGTACTCGCGGATTCGGCGTCTTCGGGGGCGTTATCTCAAGTGCGACGGGGAAGCCGCCGGATCGCAGGGACTCAGCAAAGGACATGCCCGCTCAGACTGAGGCCGGAGCGGGCATGATGTCCAGTTTGCGAGTGGTGGAGCTTCTTGCTAGGCGAAGTTGCCGTGTCCCGAGCCACGCATGCGCGGGTCAAGGAGGTCGCGGAGAGCGTCCCCGAGCATGTTGAAGCCGAAAACGGCAAGGCTGAGCGTGAGGCCGGGCGCGAGCGCAAGCCAGGGGGCATCGCTCATGAATGAGCGAGCCTCGCGGTTAAGCATGCCGCCCCACGATGGGACATCCGGCGGGACGCCGAAGCCGAGGAAGCTAAGCGAAGCCTCGAAGAGGATGGCGGAGCCGAACCCTAGGGTCGCGAGCGTGATCACCGGAGCCATGATGTTGGGGATGATGTGGACGAAGATCATGCGGCTGTTGGTGGCGCCGATCGAGCGCGCCGCTTCCACGTACATGCTGCTCTTCACGCCAAGAACCGCACTTCGGATCGTGCGGGACGCGCCGACGCCCTGAAGGACGCCAATCGAAATGATCAGGATGATGATCTGCGTGCTGAGCAGGCCCTGTTGGGGCAGGCCTGGGATATCGGAATCCCGGAACACGGCGATGATCGACAGCAGGAGGATGAGGCCGGGGAAGGCGATGAAGGCATCAACGATGCGTTGCGCCAGGAGATCGATCCAGCCGCCGAAGTAGCCACTCATCACGCCGATGGACAGAGAGATGGTGGTCGAGGCTGCCACGGCGAGGAGCCCGATCCACATCGAAACTCGAGCGCCAAAGACGACACGGCTAAACACATCACGGCCAAGGTTGTCGGTGCCGAAGACGTTTTCGAAGCTGGGGCTCGCGAGCCGGCCGCCGGCGCCGAGTTCATTCGCGCCGAACGGGGCCACTACATTGGCCACGAGGGCCGCGATGGCAATGATGAGGACCAGAATGCCGCCGAACAGGCCGATGGGCTTTTCCTTGACGAGGCGGCGGAGGACATCGACGTAGAAGGGGAGCCGCCGGCGGAGCTCTGCGGCGTCGGCGAGATCGATCGTTCCTGCGGTCGGTTGCTGTGCCATTGGTGACCTCCGGGCCTAGGAGAAGCGAATGCGCGGATCGAGCCAGCCGTAGGTCAGGTCGATCAGCAGGTTGACGAAGACGACGACGGTGGCGAGCACGAGGACCACGCCCTGCACGCTGGGATAGTCGCGCTGGAGGATGGCGCCAACGAAGTACCGGCCGACGCCGGGCATGTTGAAGATGGACTCGATAATGATTGTGCCGCTAATCGCGATGCCGACCTGGAGGCCAATGATGGTGATCACGGGAATAAAGGCGTTCTTGACGGCGTGGCGGAGGATGACGGATCGCTCGCGGAGGCCCTTGGCCCAGGCGGTGCGGATGTAGTCCTGCCGAAGGACCTCGAGCATCATCGTACGGGTCATGCGCATGACACTCCCGGCGAGCGTGACGCCGAGGAGGATGGCTGGCACGAGGAAGTAGTACAGGTGCTCCAGGGGGCCATCGGACCAGCCCTTGTAGATCAGGGGCGGGGTCCATCCCATCTTCGGACCAAAGACGATGAGGATGGTGGCGGTGAAGAAAGACGGGATGGAGAGGGCCAAGATAGCGAAGCTACGACCGAAGTAGTCGGCGATGGTGTCCTGGCGGATCGCTGCCGTGACGCCCACGGGGAGGGAGATCATGAGGCCGCAGAGGATGGCAAGCAGGCCGAATTCGAGGGTGACCGGAAGGCGGCGGCCGAGTTCTTCGGTGACCGGTGTGGTGGTCCATGGCGAGATACCGAGGTCGCCCTGGACGACGTTGAAGACGTACTTGACGAACTGAGTCGGGATCGGTTCGTCGAGCCCGAGCTGTTTCTCGAGCTCGGCTTTGTCCTCGGCAGTCGCGTACGGCCGTTCGGCCATCATGATCTCGACGAGGCTCCCGGGGACGAGGCGGAGGAGCATGAAAGTCATGAACATGACGAGCAAGATTGTCGGAATGGCAAGCAGGATTCTGCGGAGCACGTATTCGACCATGTGCTGTCTCCCCGGGCGTCGAACTGGTGTGAATTGACCTTTGTGGCCCCGGCGAAGCGCCGGGGCCACAAAGGTTGGTGCGGATGGGGCCCGGATACGACTAGGCGTTGATCCAGGCGGTGGTGGCGCGGCCGTCGTAGAGGTCGACCGGGTATTCCCAGCCCTGGACGCGCTTGTCGACGAAGTCATGGCGGTTGGTGGTGAACATGAACTTCATCGGGTACTTCTGGACGATCTGCTTCTGGACATCCTGGACGATGGCCTGGCGCTCTTTCTGATCGAGCGTTTCAGCCTGCTTGTCGATGAGGGTCCAGATGGCTTCGTCGTAGAACTTGAAGAAGCGGGAGTTGCGCCCGAAGTAGGAGGACAGGTTCTCGTCCGGGTCGGGGTTGTTGAGCGGGACGTGGTGCGAGAACGAGTAGTCGTACGCGTACGTCTGGTTGTAATAGGCGGCGAGCTCCATCGGCTGAAGCTCAAGGTCAACGCCGATCGCAGAGAGCTGCTGTTTGAGGATTTCGCCGATCTGGTCGGCCTGGGCACTGCCGGTGGCCCAGATCATCGGAGCGGTGATCTTGGGGTTGCCGGCGGCGGCCATGAGGTCCTTGGCCTTCTTCACGTCGAAGTCGACGAGCGAATCCTTCAGAGCCCAGAGCGGGTAGATGGGAAGGATTGGGCCGTGGGTCTTGATGCCGTCGCCGTTGTAGACGAGGTCGAGGACCTGCTTGTCATCGACGGCGCGGACGATGGCTTCGCGGACGCGAATGTCATCGAAGGGGGCCTTGTAGGGCTTGTCCTTCTGGGTCGGCTGCATGCGCATCTGGCGCCAGAACTGGCTGGGGACAGCCTTGTAGTTCGTGTCGGCCTTGCGGGCATCGAGCATACGGCCCTTCTGGGCGTTGCCGGCCACGTGAGTATCGACCTTCTTCTCGATGTAGAGGGTCGCCGCGGTGTCGAGGTCGGTCGAGATCAGGATCTGGACGCCGTCGATGTAGGGGAGGCCCTTGTCCTTTTGCCAGTAGTCAGGGTTGGCAGTGAGTTCGAACTTCACGTCCTTCTGCCATTCCTTGAAGATGAAGGGGCCGGTGCCGACGGCGACCTGGGTGAGGTCGCCTTCCTTCTCAACCGTTTCGCGGTTGATGATCTGGGTCCACGGACTGGCGACGTAGCTGATGAAGGGAGCGTAGTTCTTCTTCATCTTGAACGTGACGGTCTCGGCGTCGGGCGTCTCGATCTTGTCGACCGCGCCGAGGAAGAAGTACGCGTGCTGGAACTTGCCGGCTTCGTCGGTCATCTGGCGTTCGATCGAGTACTTGACGTCTTCGGACGTCATTTCGCGACCGTTCACCGGGGCAACGTTGTGGAACTTGATGCCCTTGCGGATCTTGAAGACGAAGGTGAGCGGATCGGGCTGCTCCGGCATCGCGGTCGCAAGCTCGGGTTCAATCGCCGAGAAGTCGGGCTTGAAACGCAGCAGGCCTTCGTTGGTCTTGTTGGTGATGGCCGTGTTGGCCGGGAAGGTATCAAACGCCGGGTCGAGGCTGCGGGGCGAGCCCGTCAGCAGCTGGCGGAGCGTGCCGCCTTTCTTGGGCTGGGCAGCCGTTGTGCCAGTCGAAGTTGCGGCGGTGCCAGTCGCGGCCGTGCCGGTGGCAGTTGCATCGCCGGTATCGTCGTCATCGTCGCCGCAGCCGACGAGTGCGAGGCCGGCAACACCGGCCCCCGTGGCGAGCCCTCCGCCGACGAAGCGGCGGCGCGAAGCTCGCAGTGTGTTCCACCTTTGCCAGTAATCACTGGGCATGTGCGAATTTCCCCCTTTTTCCCTTTGCATCGAGTGTCTGGTCCGACGCGCCCGCACTATAGACATGCATTTGCCCGGGCATCAAGCGGAATATGGAGCTTCGATGAACGCGGAACGAATACTTGCGATAGAGCGTACGGTCGTCCACTCAGTGCTACGTCACGGCGGGCCTTGCGGATTCTTTGCGTGGCGGTAAGCGACACGCCACGGCCGCTGCTTTGGAAGCAGCGGCCGTGCGGGGGATGCCGGAAAGGACTGGTGTTAGCGCGTCCCGCGAAGGCGCGGATCGAGGACGTCGCGGAGCGCGTCGCCAAGCATGTTGAATCCGAAGACGGCGAGGAAGATGGCCATGCCGGGGAAGATAACGAGGTGGAGGTTGGTTTCAGCCAGCTCCCGGGTGCGGCCAGAAAGCATCTGGCCCCAGGTTGGGAAGTTGGTGACGCCGACGCCGAGGAAGCTAATCGTGGCCTCGGCGAGGATGGCCGTGCCCAACTGGATGGTGGAGAGCACGATGACGGTCGGCATGATGTTGGGGAGGATGTGCTTGAGGATGATGCGCGGGTGGTTCGCCCCGACGACGATGGCCGCCTCAACGTAGGGGAAGGCCTTGGTGCCAAAGACTGCGCTGCGGATGACGCGTGATGCGCCGCCAGCGCCGACGACACCGAGTGCGAGGATGACGATGGTGGTCCTCGGGAAGGTGTACCAGAACCAGTCGCCGTTCACTGGATTGGGCCCCATATCGGGCCCACGGCCGAGCCCAAAGAATCCGCCACCCGAGCCGCTCTGGAGCACCGCAACGAGGGTGAGGATCAGGAAGATGGCGGGGAAGCTGAGCCAAATGTCGACGAAGCGCTGGACGAGGAAGTCCAGCTTGCCGCCGAAGTAGCCGCTGACGACGCCGACGCTGAGGGAGAGGACGGCCGTAAGGATGACGGTGCCGAGGCCAACGAGCGCCGTAACCTGGCACCCGTAGACGATTCGGGAAAAGTAGTCGCGACCGTTGAAGTCGGTGCCGAACCAATGCTCGGAGCTTGGCCCTTCGAGCAGCGCGTTGAGGTCGGCGACGTTGGGGTCATGCGTCGCGATCAGTGGGGAGAACGCGCCGACGGTCATGATCAGGATGAGCACCAGGGCGCCGAAGCCGCCGAGGGGTTTGTTGCGGAAGAAGCGAAGGGCGCCCCTTCCGGCTTTGATGTAGCCCGGCGCATCGCTGGACCGGCGAAATGACTCAGGGATAGAGGTTTCTGCGGCTGCCATCTGGTGCTCCTCAGGAAAGCTTCACGCGTGGGTCGAGGTACGCGTACATGATGTCGACGACGAGGTTCGAGACGACGATCACCACGGCGACAACCATGTTGATCGCGATAACCGCAGGGAACTCTCGACTAAGGATGGAGACAAGGAGGTACTGGGCGATCCCGGGGATGCCGAAGATCTGCTCGAGTACGAGGGAGCCGCCGATAAGCACCGGTACCTGGAGGCCGATGATGGTGATGACCGGGATCATGGCGTTGCGTACGGCATGCCCGAAGATGACGGACCGCGCGCCGAGGCCCTTGGCACGGGCAGTGCGAATGTAGTCCTGGCGGAGCACTTCGAGCATCTGGGCGCGCGTGAGGCGGAGGAGTGTGCCCGACAGCCCGATCCCGAGGATGAAGCCGGGGATGAGGACGAGTTCCAGGTTCGTCTTGGGGTCGTCCCACAACTGTTTGTAGAAAATCGGGAACGAGTAATCGAACCACCGACCCGCAAGGGCGATGACAAGCGTCGCGATGAAGAAGGAAGGGAGGGCGAGCATCGCGATGGCGGCACTGCGCATGGCGTAGTCGACCCACGAATCTTGCCGGACGGCAGAGACGATGCCGGTGGGGAGGGCGATGAGCACGCCGAAGACCATCCCAAGCAATCCCAATTGTGTGCTCACGGGTATACGGCGCTGAAGCTCGTTGTCGATGGGGCGGCTGCCGATAAGGGTTACGCCGAGGTCACCGCGGACGGCGTTTGATATCCAGCTCCACCACTGCCCGATGTAGTTCTTATCGAGACCGACGCGTCGCCGGATTACGTCGCCGTACTCCTGGAGCGCGAGGTCGTTCCGGGCAACATTGCGTTTGTCCGGAGTCGCGGTGGCGGGGTCCAGACCGTCGGCTTTCAACTTTGCGTCGATGAGCTGGTTCTCGACGGCACGACGGGCATCGCGGGGCGCGGTGCCCGGGTCCTCGAAGCCCTGCTCCTTGAGCTCTTCATCGACAAGCGACTTAAAGGACTCGCTGATCCCCTGCACTTCTGTCTGGGAAATGAGGATGTCGACCGCGTCTCCCGGCAGGAGACGGAGGAAGAAGATAATTAGCAACGAGACGCCGATCAGGGTGGGGATCATCAAGATCAGGCGACGGATGATGTACTGCGTCATCGGCTCCTCCGAGAGATGGCACTGCCGCGAGTGGTGGCTCGCAGTGTATACGCCGTGAATGGGCCGGGCGGATTGTTGTCGGAGCAGCGGCGTGCGTCAATTCGCGTTGCGCTAACCTTTCCGTTCGCAACGGGCGGCAGGAGGCAGAGCTGCCTGTCGTACATCCGGGGATTGGTCATGCAGAAGGAGGGGGCCGAATGACCGGCCCCCTCCTTGCTGTTGAACGAGTGGGCGGAGGCTAGCCTTTCTTGGCTCGCTCCTCGGTGAACCAGGACTTGGAGATGGCTTCCAGGGAAGTGGAGTAGCCGGTCTTGTGGTTGTAGTTCTGCACCCAGGGCTGCACGTAGCCGTAGCCGGAGGTGGCGGTGTAGGGCACCACGTTCATGATCTCGGCCATGCGGATCTGCAGGTCCTTGATGAACTTGATGCGGTCTTCGAGCTTGAGGATGGTGCGC
>JBFWRY010000004.1:0-200037 GCA_050248655.1 Dehalococcoidia bacterium | reverse complement strand
TGCGGAGTGGCGCCCAGTCCTGGCGGTAGGGCGCGACGACGTGGTCGCGCGAGACGTTCTTGGCGGACGTGAGGAAGGCGAGGCCAACGCCGGTCGAGACATCGAGCAGCGGCCGCCCCTCGAGCCGGGCCGTGCGGACGAGCCCATTGAACAGCGCCGCAAGTTCGCCGGGCGAGGGCAGACCGGTAGCGTCGCGCTTGAACTCGGAGAGCGACTTCTTCAATTCCGCGATTTCGATCGGGGGCGTATCGATAGCGCCCGCGCTGGTGCCGGCCGCCCCCTGCAGTGCACCGAGCAGCTGGTCGACGGAGGTGAAATGAACCTCCGGCTGCAGGTATCCGGCGCGGGCAAGCTCGTCTTCCAGTGTCTTCAAGTAGACACGCGAACCGTTCAGCACGTCCGAGGCAGCGGCGAGCAGCCAGAGGGGCGAGAAGCCGAAGGCGGCGATGGAGCCGAACTCCACCGCGTTGCCGGCGGCTTTCTTGACGGCGAGGCGGCCTGCAGCCGGGGCTTCCGGCTCGGCGTCAGTGCGTTCGCCCGGTTCGACACCGCCGACCAGCTCGATGGCGATACGGAGCGCGTTCTTTGCCGTCACTTCGTAGAGCCGCGAGCGGCGGACGAACCGCGGGAGCACCAGAGCCGCCGCTTCCTGGGCGGTGCCGCCGACCACAGCGACGAGGGCGCGGACGCCGCGTTCAGGGACCGTGACCAGGTAGCGGCCAACTTCGGCTGGTTTGGGTTTGTTCACTTCGAGGCGGCCTCGTGGGCGGGCTGGGCCTGGATGTCACCCTTGTGCGGCGGAGCGTTGAGGAACTTCCAGGCGATAACGGAGCTGGTCGCCAATGCATAGAGGGGGAGCCCGATGCTCGCACGCGGGCCCCACGCGTTCGGCAGGCGAAGCCGGTACCAGCCAACCGCGGCGAGGCAAAAGACAAAGGTTGCGGTGAGCGTAGCGGCGGCACCGTGGCGCAGGCGGGCGTAGCTCGCTCCGACGATGCCGAGATCGACCGGGACGTAGATTGGAAAGCAGATGAGCGTGGTGCCGGCGCTGGTGGCGACGCCCTTGCCGCCGCGGAAGTTCGCGAAGGCAGGCAAGCAGTGGCCCGCAACCGCGCCGGTAGCTGCCGCGTACGCGCCCGCATCGCCAGCGATGAGCCGGCCCGCCTGTGCTGCGATGGCGCCCTTGGCGATGTCGCCGGCAACGACCGCCGCACCCCAGCCCGCGCCAAGGTTAGCGACGGCGTTGGCCCCACCGGGGTTGCCGCTGCCCACGGCACGGAGGTCGACAGCGTCGTGGCGGCGCGCGTTTGCCATCCTTGTCACTATGTCGGCGCTAAGGATGCAGCCGAGCAGGTAGCCAGCGACGCCAGCAACCCAGACGCGGTAGAACAGCAGGACGCGCACGAAGAAACCCATCTGCACCGATTGTACCGGGCCGCGGTGGATGATCGGCCCTACCGGATCGCCACGGTGACCGGCCGGGTCATCCCGCCAAAGGTGGGCATCCAGCACGAGTGTTTGCCGACTCCGCCCGCGACGATGATGTGGAGCTCTTCCGGGTGTTCGACGATGCCGATCGTGCCGTCGATCTCGCGTTCGCCTTCGCCGCCCTGCATGCGGTCGCGGACCATATCAAGGAACTCCGGCGAAAGGCGGTCGATCGGGTAGCGAGCGTGCTCGAAGACGTAGCGCTGGATGTCTTCGCGCGTGTAGCCCCCGGAAGCGATCGTGGCCGCGTGTTCGGGGCCGAGACAGAGGACGGGCTCGCCGCCGGCAAGGATGTTGTTGCTCCCGGCCTGGCCCATCGCCCCGGCGATCGTGAGGAGAATGCCCTCGGCAGTGTTGCTGCCGTGCTCCTGGATGTTGTGCGGCCCCTCGCATGCCCAGACCGTGACGCACGAATCACCGGCGGCGAACCCGCGTGTCGTATGGAACGGCGGCCAGGGGCTGGCGTCCTCGCGCTCGGTGGCGCAGAAGGCGAGCTTGGCCGGGGTCGCCTGGGTGGCACGATCGCCAACGCCGGGCGTGGCGCCGGCGATGTTGAGCATCACCAGCCGAAGGGCACGGCCGATAGAAACATTCGCCTGGAAGCCCGGGCCGAAGCAGCCCGCGCCACCATGGATACCGGCTTCGCGCGCTTTCGGGCCGCTGGCGAGGATGAAGATGCCGCACGGATGTGTCGTCGCGTTGATGCCGTCGTGGTTGAAGCGCGGGTCAGCCACCGCTTCGACTCCAGCGAGGAGGACGCTGAACTGACGTGGTTCGCAGCCGGCCATGACCGCGTTCGCGGCCACCGCCTCAACCGTGGCCATGCCCTGGCGTGGGGAAAGCACGCCGACGAGTTCGAGCGGTCCGCGCCCGGAGGCGGCGACCATGGCGGCGACACGCTCGGGCGTGGGAGGGATGAGTGGGAGCCCATCGGACCAGCCTCGGCGCTGGCACTCGCGCGAGAACTCGACCGGGTCGGCCGGCAGTTCGAACGTCTCCGCAGGGCGGGTGCGGGCGCTCACCGGCTCCCCAGGAGTGCCGCTTCGAGCGCGTCGACAGCCGCGAGCGCTTTCGCACGCACGGCATCGGGGCGGATGCCGCCGAGCGGGTGGTCGACGAGCAAGTAGGTGAGGCCCGGCATGCCACGCTGCTCCGCTTCCAGCTTCAACAGGTCTTCGAACACGGTGGTGCCGATCGTCACAGTCGGGATCCCGACTTTTTCAAATTCGATAGCGGCGTGGACACTCCACGTCGTGCAGGATCCTCAGTCACTGCTCCCGACGACGATGAAGTCGGAATTGCCCACCAACAGATCGAAGGTGCTCGGACTCGGGGGGCCGGCCACGGGCTTGCTTCCGATCGTGAGAGCCCCGAGCGGCACCCGTTCGCGCAGACCGTTGACCATCGACTCCATCAGGAGCCGGGCGTTCGCCTTGCGGTTTTCGAGGATACCCGGCCGCAGGCCCGTCAGCGACGACGGCCGTAGCGCAGGCGAGACCTCGGTGACGAACGGTTGCCCCACGGGGCTGATGATGCGGACGGTGTCTGCCATGGATTCACTCCAGCTTTGCGTAGATGGCTTCCTTGAGCTCTTCGATGTCGGGGAAGCGGCCCGTCGCAGCCTTGCTAAACACGGCTTCGCCATCGACGGACCAATCGAAGATGCCCATGTCGCCGGGCACGAGGTCGAAGCGGGCGACGTCGAACTGGATCTCCGTCAGGATCTCGTTGGCCATCCAGAGCGCGCGCGGCAGGTAGTTGCAGCTTGCGCAGTATTCGACAGAGATTTCGAGCTTCGCCATTCCCGCACTGTAGCGGCTCAGCGCACGCGCCGGTAGACGCTCGTACGTTACCGGGGCTTCGTCCCACTCGTTACCCAGAAAAGCGTCGTCATGAGCAGTGTGCCGTCTCCGAGCGCGGCGAGAAGGGCGCTGCTCCGATTCGCCGCTTCTTCGGCCGTAATCACACCGGCTGCGATCGCGCGGGCGTGAAGCTGGTCGACGATCGCCGGGCGCCGCTCCAGCTCGGCGGCGCTGGTGTTCACCCACGGCTCGGCGACCACGTCCTCCAGCCCGAGGCCGATGAGGTGGCGCCGCGCCTGGCGCGAAATGAGGCCGTTGCGGACCGGCCCCGAGGCAGCCCGCCAGCGCGCCAGCCGTTCCTCGATGTCGCCGTCCCAGCCCGGAAAGTCCGAGGCCGAGACGCCGCGATCCGCATCGATGACGACGATCGAACCGCCCGGCCGGAGGATTCGTACCATTTCCCGCAGCGACGCCTCGATATCTTCCACGTGCTGGAGCGTCCGTTCGCAGCGGATGCCGTCGAACGCGTTGTTTTCGAAGGGCATCGCTGCCACCGAAGCGACAGTGAATTCGGCTTCGATGCCTGATGCGCTCGCGCGCCGGCGCGCTTCGGCGACCATCGCGCTGCTGAAGTCGAGCCCCTGTGCGCGGCCAGCGGGCCCGACAATGCGCGCGAGCGCAATCACGTCGTCTCCCGCGCCGCATCCGGCGTCCAACACGCGACCACCGGGAGATGCCCGCATCAGTTCGAAGGACCGCGCTTTAAGCGCCGCGAAGAAGGGGTCGCCCCGGATTTCGTCCATCTGCGCGATCGCGTCAGTCGCGCGGCCGCTCGCATAGACATTGCGAAAGTCCTCGGACTGGACGCGTGCGGCTGGACCGTCTGCGCTCATCGTGCTCCTACCGTACCCGCCGGTAGACGTGGTCGCTGCCTGATTCCGCCAACGCCAGTGCCACGACCTCTTTGACGAAATCGGTCTTCGCCTCGGCATAGGACTCGACCTCGTTGGGGAACCGCGCAGCCAGCTCCCGCTTCAGTGCTGCGTAGCGGTCGCGCCAGTCGTCGTGCGCGCGGAGGTAGTCGCGGAAGGCGAAGTGGGCGATCGCCTCGTCGTGGTCGGCTTCGTACATGTGGACGTTGGCGATTCGCTCACCTGTCGCCGCATCGTCTTTGCGGAAGAAGTGGCGGCCGGGGATGCCGTATTCGCCGAGATAGGTGTAGCCCAGGGGTTCGAGGCGCTCCGCGCAGGCCGGTCCGTCGTCGAAACGGTGGAGCACGGGCATCACGTCGATCACGGGCTTGGCCGCGAGGCCGGGCACGGCGGTGCTGCCCACGTGTTCGACGCCAGAGAGCAGATCGCCACAGGCCCCCGCGATTTCGTCGCGGAGGCCTGCGAAGGTGTGGGGCCATTCCCGGTCGTAGGGGACGAGGACGACTGGCCGGGTCGAACCTGCCACCGCGCTGCTAGACGCGGCCGACCATGCCGCGAAGGCGCTTGATGCGCTCTTCCATCGGCGGGTGCGTGCTGAAGAGCTTCGACATGCCGCCCGCGCTGAACGGGTGGACGATATACAGGGCGGAGACCGCTTCCTGCGCAGGCGTCGGATTCATCGGCCGGTACTCGACGCCGCGATGGAGCTTTTCGAGCGCGCTGGCGAGCGATTCGGGATCGCCGGTGACCTCCGCGCCGGTCTTGTCGGCGGCGTATTCCCGCGTGCGGCTGATCGCCAGCTGAATGATCGTCGCCGCGATCGGGGCGACGAGGATCAGCAGCAGCGAGACGAAGATGTTCTGGTTGTCGCGGCGGCCGCCGAAGATCTGGCTCCACATGGCGACCTGGGCAATCATCTGAATCGCGCCCGCGACGGTTGCGACGATCGAACTGGTGAGGATGTCACGGTTCTTGACGTGGCCCATCTCGTGGCCGAGGACACCGCGGAGTTCACGGTCGTTCAGGATCTGGCGGATGCCGGTGGTCACGGCGACGACAGCGTGCTTCGGGTTCCGCCCCGTCGCGAACGCGTTCGGAGAATCGTTCTGGATGACGTAGACCTTGGGCATGGGCATGCGCGAAAGGTCGGCGACTTCGCGGACCATGCGGTAGAGATGCGGGTCGTCGTTCTCCTGGATTTCGCGGGCGCCGGCCATGCGCAGGGCCAGCCTATCGCTGAACCAGTAGGCGACGAAGTTCATCACGCCTGCGATGACGAGGAAGAGGATGGCGCCGCCGGTGCCCCCCACGAGCCCGCCAACGGCAACGAGGATGCCCGTCAGCACCGAGAGCAGGAGCGTGGTCTTGAGTGTGTTCATCCGTGTTTCTGTGGATACCTCCAGGGATGAGTATACCCGGTCTCGAGCTGGCCGGAAGGTAAAGGTTGCTTGCGTTATCGCGACTCTCATAGCGTATTAGGCAGGAGGTGGGCGCCGGTCAACACCGGCCCCGGGAACACATGGGCGCACGCCGTTCAAGCGGATGAGCTAGGGTGGGGCCAGGGCTGGAGTACATCCGGCCATGAAAAGAGAACCACCACCCTATGCCGCGCTACCTCATCCAGGCTTCCTACACCTCCGACGCCGTTGCCGCGTTCGTCAGCAACCCCCAGGACCGCGTGCCCGGCGTCCGCGCCATGGTTGAACAGCTTGGCGGAAAACTGGAGAGCTTCGACTTCTCGCTTGGCGAACACGACGTCGTTGGACTCGCCACGCTTCCGGACGACACCGCAGCGGCCGCCTTCTCCCTCGCGGTGAACGCTGCCGGCCACCTGAAGAGCTACAAGACCACGCGGCTCATGTCTGGCGAGGATTTCGTCGCTGCGCAGCAGAAGGCGCACGGCCTCAACTACCAGGCTCCGGCGAAAGCCTAGCCCGGTGCCGCGTCTCCGCCGGCGCCATGTGTGGCCGGCGGAGACGCGTGCGGTAGCATCAGTCTCATCTCAGGTTCGCGGAGGCGGGCGAGGCGGCGTGACCACACCGGAGCACAGCATCGACCCGTTGCTCCCGGCGCAGATGGCCGAGGCCTGCGAACGCGCGGGCGTTCGCAAGGCCGGGATGGATACGCCAAGCACGCTCGTGCTGTCCTTCCTGGCGGGAGCGTTCATCGCACTGGGCGCGGCGTTCTTCACAATAGTGGTGAGCGGTTCGGAGCTGGGCTACGGGCCGACGCGGTTGCTCGGCGGGGTCGCGTTCAGCCTCGGCCTCGTGCTGGTGATTATCGGCGGCGCCGAACTCTTCACGGGCAACGCGCTGATCGTGATGGCCTGGGCGAATCGCAAGGTAAGCACGGCGCGGTTGTTGAGGAACTGGGGACTCGTGTTCGTGGGGAACTTCGCCGGCGCCACCTCGACTGCCCTTCTCGTGTTTCTCTCGGGCCAGTGGCGCTTCGGGGGTGGGGCCGTGGGGGAGACGGCGCTTCGGATCGGGCGGGACAAGACCGACCACACGTTCGTCGAGGCAGTGGCGCTGGGGATCCTCTGCAACGTGCTGGTGACGCTGGCGGTGTGGCTGACCTTTAGCGCGCGGAGCAACATCGACAAAGTCGTTGCGATCGTCTTCCCGATTTCCGCGTTCGTGGCGGCGGGGTTCGAACACAGCATCGCGAATATGTACTTCCTGCCGCTGGCGCTGCTGGTGAAGACCGATGACAGCTTCGTCGCGAGCACCGGGCTCACGGGGGACGGCGGGCTGGACGGCCTCACGTGGACAGGGTTCCTGGTCGACAACCTGTTGCCAGTGACGATCGGGAACATCATCGGCGGCGCGCTGATGGTGGCGGGCGTGTACTGGTTCGTGTACCTGCGGCCGAAGGCGGCGTAGCAGAACCAGGCCATCTGCCGTCACTCCGGGCCGAACGGACCCTCCCGTCGGACTCCTCGCAGATTGCGGGCACCCCTGAGCGGGCAGATAGTGCGACCACGATGGCCGATCAGTTCTACCGCTACTGCGGGTTCTGTGGGGCCCGGTTCGCCCTTGAGCTGTCTGACTGCCCGCAATGTGGCTCGCGCTGGACGCCGAGCCCTCCGCGTTCGATAGCCAGCTCGAAGGCAACGCTCGAGATGCTCCAGGCGTGGCGCGCGGAGGGCGTCCTCACGCACGAGTCCTTTGGGGCACTGCAAGCGCGCGCGGAATTGGAGCTGCAGAGCGAGATTGACGCGGTGCTTTTCGCGTCCACCCGCGCGGAAGCGCCCATGCCAGCGCCGCCCGGGCCCGAACCGATGGCGCAACCGGCGTTGCCGCCCCGCCCGGACTTTGGCGCGCTCCTCTCGGAACGGCAGGCCGACATCCTGTTGTACCTGGGCGCGTTCCTCCTGGGCATGGCCGCGCTCATCTTCGTGAGCTACGGGGAAGGCACCGGGAATGTCGCCATCCGGGTCTCAGTACTGGCGGGCTACACGCTGGCCAGTCTCGCGAGCGGCGTGCTGGTGCGCCGCTGGGACCGTGTGCGGGAAGCGGGCCACGTCTTCCTCGGGCTTGGCGCGCTGCTCGTGCCACTCAACATCGTCCTCCTCTACACGGACGTGCTGCGAGACCGGGATGTCCCGCTCGACGCCGTCTGGCTGTACGGGTCGGTGTTGGCCGGCGCGCTCTACGCGGCGCTGGCCTGGAAGGGATTTGGGAGCCTGTACCGCGTGCCCGCGGCGATCGCGTTGCTTTCGGCGTGGGCTTCGCTCGGTTCCGTGGTGGAGTTGCCGCCCGAATGGTTCGGAGCGTGGTTCATGTTCCTCGCGGTGGCCGCGCCGAAGTGGAGGGCCGTCGTGGTGTGCGCCGCCGTGCTCGGTGCGTTCGCCCTGGCATGGTCGTACGTTGCGACACTCGGCGACCATCCGTGGCAGCTCCCTGTATCGCACGCGGTGGCCGCGGCCGGCGTGGGGTGGAGCGCCTACCGGCTGCGGCTCGCGGAGGGGATCCCCTTCGTGCTGTTGCTGGATGCGGGCGCCATCTCAGCGTCGCTGTGGGCCTTGGACGCACCCACGGCGACCCTCACCTACCCGCTACTGGTGAGCGGCGCAGCCGCGTTGGCATTGGCACAAGCAAACCGAGGATGGAGCTGGCCCTGGTGGTACGCGGCCGCGGCGGCGTTGACCACCCTAACCGTGCTCGGCCCCGAGGCCGGGAGCGCCGGATGGCAGGGGCTGGGCTGCTTTGGAAGCGCCGCGCTTTTCGGATACCTGAGCTGGCGAAACGTCGACCACGGGCTGACCACATCGGCTGTCGGCAACAACGAGACGACGCACACGCTCTGGGGCGAGCGGCTCGTGTACGCGCTGGCGGCGGCCGGGTTTGCGCTGGGGGCCACGATCCTGATGCAGGAGCAGGTAGGGATCAGCGAGCCGGAGAATGGTGCGCTCCTCGCGGCGTTGGCGGCCGTGCCCGCGATCACGGTAGCGCTCTTCCCGCGATTGAGGTCGAACGGCATGCTCTCCGGCGCAATCCCGATATCGGCCGTGGCCGCGTTTGCGGCGCTGCCGCCGGAGGGCGACCACCTGTTCGCGGCAGCGTACCTTGCGGTACCCGGCGTGGCCTGGCTGGCCGCCTTCGCCATCAGCGAGAGATGGTCGCTCGCGGTCACGAGCGTGGCGTTTCTCGTGTTGGCGGCGTTTGGGGTACGAGCTGAGTACGACTGGGCCTACTGGCGGCTGGCACTGGCGTTCGCGGGTGTGGGACTGTCGCTGTTCGTCGTCCTGGCGCCATGGCGGGAGTACGGCTCTCCCGACGAGCGGCCCATCTGCGCGATCATCCTTTCCTGGGGGCTGCACACGGTCGCGCTGCTGGTCGTCGCTGCGTCGCTGATCTCGTTCCTCTCGGGCAGGGTCGAAACCGGTCGCGACCTGATGGCGCTCGTCATCGAACGCGGGGACTACCGGGCCTTGATCGGGCTGGTGTTGCTGCTGGCCGCGATGGTTGGCCGCGACGGCTGGCTGGCCTGGGGTTCCCGGGCACTGATCCCGGCGACGGCCGTTAGCCTGGTCGGGATCCTGCTCGCGATCGGGCTGGCCAACCCATCGAATATCCAGGCGTACACGGCGCCGATCGGGCTGTATCTGCTGCTCGTGGGGTTCGTCGTCTCGCGGTCGGCGGAGGTGATCCCGTCCAATCTCCAAGTGCACGAGGGGTCCACGCTGCTCGGCGTCGCGTTCGTCGTGTTCCCTCAGGTCGAACAGAGCTTCGAACCGGGTGGCGGGTTCTGGGGACTGGTCCTGATCGCCGAGGGACTCGTCTTCCTGGCGATCGGCTTCGTGCTGAACGAGCGATGGCTGGTGCCTGCGGGCACGCTCATCCTGACGGGCGTGGCGATGCGCTTTCTGCTCGAAAGCAGCGACACCGTGCCGTACTGGCTGACGCTCGGGGTGCTGGGCACGCTGTTGCTCGCGGCCGGGTTGTTCGTGCTGCTGAACGCCGAATGGTGGGCGAACGCCCGTGCCGGTGCAGTGCGCTGGTGGCGCCGGGCGGGCGATGCGGCCGTGAGAGCGCCGGAGCCACCTCCGCCAACAGGGCACGACTAACCGAGGAGATACAGAAAGGGGAGCAGCTACGCTGCTCCCCTTTCCAGTTCGGTATGACCCGGGCGGACTAGCCGCGCGGGAGGCCGAGACCGCGGGTGGCGATGATGTTCCGCTGGATCTCGCTGGTGCCGGCGGCGACCGTGCTGGACATGGACGACAGGTACGGGGTGGCGATGTCCATCAGCTCGTGCTTGCTGCCGTTCCGCAGCTGACCAAGCATGCCGAGCATGCTCAGGCCGGTCTTGCCGATGCGCTGGCTGAGCTCGGAGCCGAACAGCTTGGAGGCACTGGCCTCGTGGTTCGGGACCAGGCCCTTGGCCTGCATGTGGGCGACGCGGTACGAAAGGAACGTGCCCGTCGTCACTTCGATGTGGCGGTCGGCCAGTTCATGGCGGATGCTCGGGCGGCGCTCCGCCAGCTCCGGGTTATCCTTGGCGAGCTTCATCAGGCGCTCAACGCGCTTGCGGCCGCCGGCGTAGGCGCCGATACCGCTGCGCTCGAAGTCGAGGGCGACGGCGAGGTGATACCAGCCGCGGTTCACTTCGCCCACGACCTGATTGGCCGGGATACGGACATCTTCGAAGAAGACCTCGTTGAAGCCGTGGCGGCCGGCCATGTTGATGAGCGGGCGGACGCTGACTCCCGGCGTGTTCATGTCGAGCATGAACATCGTGATGCCCTTGTGCTTCGGGGCGTCGGGGTCGGTGCGGGCGGCGAGCCAGCCCCAGTCGGCCATGTGGCCGCCACTGGTCCAGATCTTGGAGCCGTTGACGACGTACTCGTCGCCGTCGCGGGTGGCCCGGGTCTGAAGGGCGGCGAGGTCGGAACCAGCGCCAGGCTCGCTATAGAGTGTGCACCACCAGTCGTCGGCGCCGGTGATGCGGGGGATGAAGCGCTGCTTCTGCTCGTCGGTGCCGTAGAGCATGAGCGAGGGGCCGACCCACTGGATGCCCATGTTGCCGACGGGAGCGCCGGCGTAGGCCATCTCTTCGTTGTAGACGAGCTGGCGCATGTGGCTGGCGCCGGAGCCGCCCATGTCCTTGGGCCATGCCATGGCGAGCCAGCCCTTCTGCGAGAGCTTCTTCTGGAAGCCCATGGTGTAGGCCTTTTCTTCGTCGGAAGACTTGAAGCCGCCCTCTTCGGCGCGCTTCAGGCGCTCTTCTTCCGGCGGCAGCTCGGCGGCGATGAAGCCGCGGACCTCGTCGCGAAAGGCTTCGACATCGGATTCATAGGTGTAACGCATTCGGATATACCTCCGGGAATTGTTCGCGTGGCGCGAAGAATAGCAAACGCGGGCGTGCATGTCGTGTGCGAATACGGAAAGAACACGCTGCGTGATCCGATCGAGGATATCCTCGACGGTGCAGGCGACTGCCGGTAGGTTTCGCGTATTGATGTTCGGGAAACTTGATCGCGCGGTGAGAGTGTTTCTTGCGATGGCGTTGGCGCTCATCGCGCTGGCCCCTGCATCGAGCCTGCGCGTGCAGCCGGCCAGGGCTCTGTTCGATGAGCTCCGCATCGAGATCCGGCCCGATGGCTACAACCCGCCGGTGTGCCAGGTGAACCGCAACACCTACGCCAACATCCGTTTTGTGAACAAGGATTCGAAGCCGCGCCGCATCGTCCTCGACGGGATAGGCGTCGGCGCCGAGTTTCTGCTGGACACGGGCTGGATAGCGCCCGGAGAGACACAGGCGACGAGCTGGACATTTACGGAGCTGCAGGACATCCGCTACCGGGACCACGACAACCCGGCGCTCACCGGGCGCATCATCGTGCCGATCCCGAACAACGCGGAACAGACCTGCGAGCCAGCGGACCTGCCGGACCCGGCGGGCGATCCGTGCGTGCGCGTCCTCCCCGAGCCAGCGGGCTGTGGCGTGATCCCGCGTGTTTCGAGCGATGGGCCGCTGCAATAGCCGGGTAAGGGCGCCCGTTCACGCGCTCGACCGTTCTTATGACGCGCCGTACGGTTGGCGTTCGCTCCGTGGTGGGGTGGAGCGAGGTTGGCAAGGCACATGAACCAGAAACTGACACGCGCACTGAGCGTGGTGGCGGCCGTCTCGATGTTGGCGGCCGGGATCTCGATGGTCGCACTCGGAAGCGGCAGCACGCCCGCGCGGGCCGACGGCACCTACTTCATCGACATCCTGCCGAGTGGGTTCAACCCGCCGGAATGCACTGTGAACCGGAACGACAGCACGGTGAAGTTCGTAAACAAGGACAGCAAGCCGCGTCGAATCGTTGCGGGGGATCAGATCGAGGCGACGGGCGAGTACCCGCTCGACACAGGCGTCATTCAGCCGGGCGCGACACAAAGCGGCGGCTGGCACTTTACGCACCTGGCCGAGACGACCTACAAAGACTTCGACAACCCGGCCCTCACGGGCCTGATCATTGTGCCGCTGAGCAACACGGCACCGTCCGTGTGTTCGCCGCTGCCGCCGACCCCGACCCCCACGAACACGCCGACGATCACACCTACGCCGACCGCTACCCCGACAAAGCCGCCGGCGCCGCCGACGCCACTGGCCTGTGCCCGGCTGCTCAACTCGCCGCAGGGCTGCAACCTGGCGCCCGCGGTCGCGAGCGACGGGCCGCTGGAGTAGGGAGCGGAGGGAGCCGCATGCGGCGGGGAATTCTTGAGGATCCGGCGGGGTGGGCGGCCATCATGGAAGCGACTTCCCTCGCGGTGTTTGTCCTGGAAGAGATCGTTTTCGAGGTCACGGAAGCGCCTGACGGCGGCCGAACAGCGCGTGCCTCGGGGGCAGTCGATCTTCACGGACGCCGGTAGTCTTGAGTCGTTGCGCGAGCGCGTCCGTGATGCGGTGCTCTGTCACTTCGATGATGGGATGGCGCCGCGCCTCATTCGATTGCATTTCGTCCGCGATGAAATGATGGCGGTATGAGCCGCCTCACCCGCGACGTGACGGGCGAGCAGTTGGTGATGGGACCCTCTCGGCCCGGATACGAGATGACGCGACAATAGGGCAGCCACATGCAGCTCACGACGCTCAATCGCGGACAACACCAGGTGACCGTGCCCCGTCATGATCCGCTACGGATCGGGACGCTTGGCGCAATCCTGGGTGGCGTCGCAGTTCACTTTGGAAAATCGCGGGACGAGCTACTGGACCAGCTCTTCGAATTGCGCCGCCCTACTCGTCGACGCTTTCGCGGCGAGCCTCGGCGACGAGCCGGTAGCCGACGTTGCGCACGGTCTCGATAAACGCGTGGCCGTGGACTTCGATCTTGGCGCGGATGCGGCGGATGTGGACGTCGACGGTGCGTGCGCCACCGAAGTAGTCGTAGCCCCAAACGCGGTTGAGGAGCTGTTCGCGCGTGAAGACACGGCCCGCGTTCATGGCGAGGAAGCGGAGCAGTTCGTATTCCTTGAACGTGAGGACGAGCGGTTCGTCGTCGACGACGACGCGGTAGTTGGCAAGGTCCATGACGAGTGCGCCGCAGCGGACGACGCTTTCGCTATCGATGCCGTGTTTGCGCCAGAGGATGCGGTCGATGCGGCGGGCAAGCTCCTGGGAACTGCCCGGGAGGGTCATGAAATCATCGACTGCGAGGTCCGCCGTAATGCGCTGTAGCTGGTCCGGTGGGACGGCGGCAACAAGCGTGGCGCCACGCTCGGCGAGTGTCGCTACGAGCAGGCCCACGACGGACCCGGGGACGTCGCGTAAGTCGAGGACAGCGACTTCGGCGGCGGATTCGACGTCGCCGGAGGCGAGGTCCGATGGGCTGGAGACGCTCGCGCTGAAGCCTTCCCGTTCGAGCGCTGGGCCGAACCGGGCAAGATCTTCGTGGCGTGTGACGAGCAAAACCGTTCGCATGGCCGAAAACGGCTCCCTGCCGTTCTGGCATTATATGCGCGTGTCCGGGCCAACTTACGATTGCGCGATG
Source organism: Dehalococcoidia bacterium (assembly GCA_050248655.1). GTDB lineage: Bacteria > Chloroflexota > Dehalococcoidia > Tepidiformales > Tepidiformaceae > JAGQHB01. The sequence continues at coordinate 186,334 of JBFWRY010000004.1, read as the reverse complement.
AAATCCATGTGAAATGTTTCACGAGCGCCAGGCGAGGCGCCGATATGAGTCAGGGCTGGCGTCCCCGGGCCGCGTACCACCGGGGTGTAGGCAGTGTGTTCGCGCGATAGGCGCCTAGCGTCTCCTCCATCGCAGCATCGACGCTGGAGAGGAGAGATTCGAGCGTCCCGTCGTTGTGGAACACGCGGTCGGATGCGGGCTCGCGCTCGCGCCAATCCGTTGCCGAAGCAAGGCGCTGGGCGGCCTCTGCAGCGGTGAGGCCGCGGTGCTCGACCATGCGGGCGGTGGCCGTTCCCGGTTCGCAGACGACGAGCCAGGCGGCATGGCAGCGGGTCATGTAGTCGCGTTCGAGCAGGTTGATCGCTTCGAAGATGGCGATGGCATCGTCCGGCAGTTCGTCGTGCCAGCGTCCGAGCATGCCCATGAAGTGGGCAGGGATATCGCCGATCGCGGTGCGCAGCGCTTCCATCCGTTCCTGGTTGCCGAAGACTTTCGCGCCAAGGACTTTGCGATCTATGACGCCGTCCGCGCCAACGATGTCCGTTCCGAACTCGCCCGTGACGCGGTCGAACCCGGGCGTGCCGGGGGCGTAGAGCTGGTGGATCTCACGATCCGCATCCACGTGGGTGGCGCCGTAGCGCTCGACAAGATGGCTGCAGACAAGGCTCTTGCCGGCGGCGATGGCGCCGGTGACTCCGAGGACGAGTGGCATAGGACTCCCTTTCGCTAACTCAGTCGACGATCGACGAGTAGATGATGTTCTTGAGCTGGCCACGGAAGTTGAAGGTGTTCGACGGCATCATCTGGGTCATGAAGATGACCACGAGTTCCTCTGCCGGGTCGACCCAGAAGATGGTGGAGGCGGCACCGCCCCAGTAGTAGTCGCCCTCGCCGAGGCCGCCGGAGGAGACGGAATCGAGGGTCATCGCAAAGCCAAGCCCGAAGCCAACGCCCTCGTTCGCCGTCTCGGAAAAACTGCCGATCGCCATCTGGGTGAGGTCCGCGCCGCCGGGGAGGTGGTTCCGGGTCATGAGGTCGATGGTGCGGGAACCGAGCACGCGGACTCCATCGAGCTCGCCGCCGCGGCGGAGCATCTCGCAGAAGCGGAAGTAGTCCGCCGTCGTGCTTGTGAGCCCGGCGCCACCGGAGAGGAACGTTGGCTTGCTGGCGTAGCGGCTGGCCTTCGGGTCGTCTACGAGGTCGAGCGTCTTCCTGGGCGTGCGCTGGTAGTTCGCGGCGAAGCGTTCGACCCTGTCAGGCGCGATCGTGAACGAGGTATCGGTCATGTCCAGCGGATCGAAAATGGTCTCCTGGAGGTACTGGTCGAACGGCAATCCGGAAAGGGCCTCGACGAGGTACCCGCAGACATCGGTAGAAAGGGAGTACAGCCACGCTTCCCCGGGGTGGTAGCGCAGCGGCACGTGCGCGAGCTTTTGGACGAAGCCGGCGAGGCTGTCACCGTCGCGGGCGAGCCCGAGGTTGGCCCCGGCCTGTTGGTAGGCGCGGTCAACCGCGTCCGTGCCCATGCCGTAGGTGAGCCCGCCGCTGTGACTGAGGACGTGGCGAAAAGTCATCGGACTCTTCGGGGCTTCGGTCACCATCGAATCGCCTTCGCCTGAAACCCAGACGCGGTGGTTCTTCCATTCGGGGATGATGCGGGAGACCGGGTCGTTGAGCTGGAAGAGGCCCTTTTCGTAGAGGGTCATCAGCGCGACTGACGTGATCGGCTTCGACATCGAGTAGATGCGGAAGATGGTGTCATCTTCCACCGGCGTCTGGCGCTCGCGGTCGCGGAGGCCGAATGATCGGAAGTAGGCGGGGATGCCATCGCGGGCGACGAGCACCTGGCAGCCGGGGATGCGCCCGCTGTCGATGTAATTCGCCTGGATGTGGGCCGTGATCCGTTCGAGGCGGGCAGGGTCGAAACCGGCCTGCGTTGCGTCGAGTTCCATCGAGGGGTCGCTCCAGTGCCCAGCGGGGCGGTGGACATGCTACAGGCGGTGGCGTGCCGCCCGCGAACGCAGCACACTCGCGCGATGGAATTGAAGGTGACCACCTACAAGGTCGCGGACCACGTTGCGACGATCACGCTCAACCGGCCGGAGCGGCTGAATTCATGGACCGGCCGGATGCACGCCGAGTACCGCTGGTGCGTGCAGCAGGCTGAGGACGACGGCGATGTCGGCTGCATCGTCGTCACCGGCGCGGGGCGCGGATTTTGTGCGGGCGCCGATGCAAGGGCGCTGGAGGGGCACGTCGCAAAAGGTGGCTACGACCCCGGCACGCCGGACGTGATGGCGAACCCGGGCTATGGCGTGGCACCGGAATTCGACCACGACTTCGCCTTCCACTTCGGGCTGACGAAGCCGGTGATCGCGGCGGTCAACGGCGCGGCCGCGGGCGTAGGCCTGGTGCTCGCCTGTTTCGCGGACCTGAGGTTCGCGGCCAAGGGGGCCAAGCTGACGACGGCACACGGGCGGCTTTCGCTGCCGGCGGAATACGGGCTTTCGTGGCTGCTGCCGCGGATCATTGGGCTCGGGCATGCGAACGACCTGCTGCTTTCGAGCCGGGTGGTGCTGGCGGAAGAGGCCGAGCGCATGGGTCTCGTGAACAAGGCGCTGCCCGCCGAAGCGTTGCTGGACTACACATACGCATACGCGCGTCGGCTGGCATCGCACATTTCGCCGGAATCGCTACGGGAGACGAAGCACGCGGTGTACCGCGACCAGCACCGCGACGTTGGGACCAGCGTCGAGGAGGCCGGGCGGCTGTTGAACGAGATGACGCGCGGTCCGGCGTTCCGGGAAGGGGTGGCGGCCCTGGCGGAGAAGCGGGAGCCGCTGTTCCGAGGACCCTGAGCGGCGCTCTGACGCTAGCGTCCGCGACGCGTGCGCCGGGTGGGCGCGGGCTGGAGCTCAAGGAATTCGGCGAACATCCAGCCCTGGCGGCCCTCGTACCAGACCGGGACCCAACCCTCCTGGCCAACGTTCACGGACTGCCCAGCGTCGACGGTCACCAGGATGGGATCGTTCTTGCTGGGCCCGGAACGAAGATTCAGCGGTTCTTTGACGATGGCGGTCCAGCTCGCGCGCGGCGCTGCCGGGGTGAGGAAGGGGACGGGATCGACGTCCTCTCCGCCGCGCCGCCACTCGTAGTGGAGGTGGACGCCGGTCGAAACGCCGGTCGTCCCGGCCCCACCCAGTAGATCGCCAGTAAAGACGGACTGGCCCGCGGTGACGGCGATGCTGTTCAGATGGCCGAAGAGCGCCTCGGCACCATCCTCGCATTCGATGATGACGCAATTGCCGTACCCACCGTTCACGTCCGCGGAGACCACGATGGCATCGCGGGGCGAAACAACCGGCGCATCGAGCGCGACCCCGCCGATGTCGATCCCAGTGTGATAGCCCTTGCGGTACAGGTGGCGGACGCTCGGGTCGGTGTTGTCCGGGCCGTAGCCCTGGGTGACGACTCCGCCTTCGATGGGTAGCTCCCAGCCTGTGGCCGGGTCGACGTAGAGAATGCCCACGGTGTCCTCCTGGAGACTGTCTCCAGGCCCAGTTGTACCGGCCCAGGACCAGGACATGCGAGAGGACGATGGCGGGCACCGAAGAGCGTGCGGCCCTCAGCCTTCCGGGCCGATACCCCGGCGTGCCTGGAGCTTGAGCGCCACGGGGAGGGCGGTATCACGCCAGGTGGCGAGGTCGCCCGAGTAGCCGGGGCTGTACTTTTCGAAGAGGAGCCGCCGGGCCTGCGCGTCATCTTCGGTGCCGGGCTCGACCAGGTGGCCCATGGCGCGATACGTCACGTCATCGATGCGGACGGTGACCGCGGGAGTCTTTTGGATGTTGCGCACCCAGTGGGCCGTTTCGCGGCCGCCGGCCATGAGGAACAGCGTGTTCCCGGAGAGGGCGAACCAGATCTCGATCTCGCGCGGCTCGCCGGACGTGCGGCCTGTGGTGGTGAGGTAGCAGTAGGGGAGGGTGGGGTCGATCACTTCAGCCCAACCCTAACCCGACGCCCGGCGGGAGGGTGACGTGGCCATCGGCGACTGGCGGAAGGGCGGCGCCGCAGGGGAAGGGCGTGCCGCCGGCGATCCAGGGGAGTTCGAGCCACTGAGTGCCGGGCGAAGCGAAGCCCCAGTGGATGGACGCATAGAGCGACGGGCCGATGCGGAAGTTGTGGGGGGCGAGGGCTACACCCGCGGTCTCTGCCAGTGCGGCCACTTTCCGCGCGGGGGTGAGCCCGCCGATCTTGGTCACTTCCGGCTGGAGCCAGTGCATCGCGCCCGTGGCCAGGAGCCGCTGAAACTCGTCCAGCGTGTACTCATTCTCGCCGCCAGCGAGGGGGATGGGCTGCTGTTGCGCAACGCGCGCGATGAGCCCGTGATGGCGCATCGGGCGCACGGGTTCTTCGTACCAGAGGACATCAAGATCAGCCATCGCGCGACCGAAGGCCACCGCCTCGACGGCGTCGAAGTGGCCGTTGACGTCGACCATCAGGGTTGCATCGGGGCCGATGTAGCGGCGCGCTTCGCGGACCAGCTGGATGTCAATCTCGTGGAGCTTGAAGGCGCGGAAGCCGTAGGCGCGTGCGGACTCGCAGGCCTGCCGCAGCAGCGCTGCGTCGCGGAGCGGGGGCAGGCTGGCGTAGGCCGGCAGGATATCGTGGCAGGAACCGCCGAGTAGTTCGGCGACGGGGACGCCGAGGCGCTTGCCGGCGAGGTCCCAGAGGGCGATGTCGATGCCGGCGAGGGCCGAGGTGATGATGCCGCCATCGCCGTAGCGATAGGCCCAGTCGGCGACCTCCTGCCAGTTGCGTTCGATTGCCGTGGCATCGCGACCGAGGACGCGTGGCGCGAGGAGCGATTCGATCGAAGCAACCATGGGGGCGAAGGAAGCTGATGGATCGCCGGCCGGACCGGACGCGATGCCCCACCATGCTTCGCCGGTGCCGGTCAGCCCATCGTCGGTCTCGACGTCGACAAGGAGTTGCTGGCGGCCGGAGTGCGGAAATGGGCGGCAACGGACGCCTGTGATTGTGGGCATGGATACTCCCTCGCGTGCTACCCGCGGACCACGGCCTCGGCAGCGGCAATCGCGGTTTCAGCTTCGGCATTCACCCGCGCCTGGCGGGCCACGGCGGCGGCGACCAGCTCGCGGAAGAGGGGATGGGGCCGGTTCGGGCGGCTCTGCAGCTCCGGGTGGAACTGCGTGCCGAGCATGAACGGGTGCCCCACGATCTCGGATATCTCGACAAGGCCGCCGTCGGGGGAGGTGCCGCTGACGCGCAGGCCGGCTGCTTCCAGCTGGGGGCGGTAGGCGTTGTTGAATTCCCAGCGGTGGCGGTGGCGCTCCGTCACGTTCTCGCCGCGGTAGGCGGTCGCGGCGAGGCTGCCGGGCTCGAGGTGGCAGGGGTACGCACCCAGGCGCATCGTGCCGCCTTTGTTCGTGATCCCCTGCTGCTCTTCGAGCAAAGAGATGACCGGGTGCGGCGTCTCGGGGTCGTGCTCGGTGGAGTTCGCGCCTTCGAGGCCGCAAACGTTGCGGGCCAACTCCGTGACCATCACCTGCATGCCGAGGCAGAGCCCGAGGTAGGGGACATCGTTTTCGCGAGCCCAGCGCGCGGCGCGGATCTTGCCCTCCCAGCCGCGTTCGCCAAAGCCGCCGGGGACGATGAGCGCGCTGACGCCATCCAGTACCTCCGCGGGGTCACGGGATTCGAGCGTCTCGGCGGAGAGCCAGCGGATGTCGACATCGACCTTGTTGGCGATGCCGGCGTGGTCGAGCGCCTCCTTCACGGAGAGGTAGGCGTCCTTGAGTTTGACGTACTTGCCGACGATGGCGACTTCGACGCGGCCGGAAGGATGCTTCAGGCGATCGACCATTTCCCGCCATTCGGCGAGGTCGCGTCCGCCCGTGAGGCCCATACGTTCGATCACGAAATCGCCCAGTCCACGGTCTTCGAGGATCAGCGGCACCTCGTAGATGCTCGACACGGTCTCCATGGGGATGACGGCGCGCGGGGCGACGTCGCAGAAGAGCGCGACCTTGTCGCTGATCTCCCGCGGCACGGGATGGTCGCTGCGGAGGAGGATGGCGTCGGGCTGGATGCCCTTGGAGCGCAGTTCTCGGACGGAGTGCTGGGTTGGCTTGGTCTTCAGTTCGCCAGTGGCGCCAACCCAGGGGAGGAAGCAGACGTGGACGCTGAGCGTGTCTTCGCGGGGGAGTTCATGGCGCATCTGGCGGATGGCTTCGATGAAGGTCTCGCCCTCGATGTCGCCGACCGTGCCGCCGACTTCGCAGATGAGGACATCGCAGCCAGTTGCTTTCGCCGCGCCATGGATCCTCGCCTTGATCTCGTTCGTCAGGTGGGGAACAGCCTGGATCGTGCCGCCGAGATAGTCGCCGCGGCGTTCGCGGTCGATGACGGACATGTAGACCTTGCCGGAGGTAACGGAGGCGGCGCGGGTGAGGTCCTGGTCGATGAAGCGTTCGTAGTGGCCGAGGTCGAGATCCGTCTCGGCTCCATCGACGGTGACGAACACTTCGCCGTGCTGATAGGGCGACATGGTGCCGGGGTCGACGTTGAGGTAGGGGTCGAGCTTCTGGATGGAGACAGAGACGCCTCGTGACTTGAGGATGCGGCCGAGGCTGGCGGTGGTGATGCCTTTGCCTACAGAACTAACGACTCCACCGGTCACGAAGATGAACTTGGGCATGCGCTCCGAACTCGTGCTTGTTCAACCCATGCTAGCCGCGAGGGAAAGATGGGGTCAACGAACGTGTGTTCGAGAGGAGCGTGGATGCTGGCACAAAACCTGAGGCATCGGAAGTCTTTCCGTGTTCTGGTCGCATAGACTTGCACCATTCATTAGCCGTGCCTAATATCCACGAGCAATGAAGACATACCGAACAGTCCCGCCGCGCCGAATCGTGCTGGCAGCCGTCCTCGGACTTGGCGCCGGGAGCGCGCTCCTCGTGGGTTGCAGCGACGACAGTGCTCCGGCGGCGCTTGTCTCAACGAAGGCTCCGGACGAAGTCGTCCGCGTTTCGCTCCAGGAATGGTCCGTGCTCCCGGGCATGGAGACCGTTGGCAAAGGCGTGATCCAGTTCGCGGTCGACAACCGGGGAGCGGATGTGCATGAGTTCGTGCTCCTGAAGGACGGCGAGGAGCTTGGCGAAATCGAAGGCATCGGGTCCGGGCACCTGGAGACGATCCGTTTCGAACTGAAGCCAGGGAAGTACGAGCTCGCGTGCCTGATCAAAGAGACCGAGGCGAATGGCGAGGTCGAAGATCATTACGAACTTGGGATGCATACGGCGTTTGAAGTCCGCTAGGGCCCGGCGCCAGGAGCCGGGGCACAAGAGGAGGAGAGAATGAAGATTCGCAGAATGCTTGGATTGCTGGGCCTACTGGCGATGCTCGCGGCCCTGCCGCTGGCCGCTGCCTGTGGAGACGATGACGCAGGGGACGGCACGATCACGCCATCCGCATCGTCGACGTCGGTCTCCACGACCTTTACGTCGGGCGGCGACCTGACCATCTACTCCGGCCGCTCCGAATCCCTGGTCGGGCCATTGCTCAAAGAGTTCGAAGAGAAGAGCGGGATCAAGGTGAGCGTGAAGTACGGCGACACGGCTGCGCTGGCGGCGCTCATCGTCGAGGAGGGCAGTAAGAGCCCGGCCGACATCTTCTTCGCGCAGGACGCGGGAGCGCTCGGCGCCGTGAACGACCGGGAGCTGTTCGAGAAGCTGCCCGCCGACCTTCTCGGGAAGGTCGAGGCGAAGTTCGTGAGCCCCGATGGCACGTGGGTCGGTGTCAGCGGACGTGCGCGCGTGATCGTCTACAACCCGGAACTGGTGAAGGAGGACGAACTCCCTGCATCGGTGAAGGACCTGGTGGACTCGCGGTGGAAGGACCGGATCGGCTGGGCGCCGACGAACGGATCATTCCAGGCGTTCGTGACGGCCTTCCGCGCGCTGGAAGGGGACTCAACCACGGAGACGTGGTTGAAGGCGATGAAGTCCAACGGGGTCCGGGAATACGCTGACAACCGGTCGATCGTCGCCGCCGTAGCCGCTGGCGAGATCCAGGTGGGGCTGGTGAACCACTACTACCTGTACGGGTTCATCAAGGACCAGGGCGAAGGATTCAAGGCGAAGAATCATTTCACGACTGCGGCGGATGCCGGTTCGCTGGTGAATATCGCGGGCGCCGGGATGCTTGCTTCATCCAAGCACAAGGACCAGGCGCGGGCGCTGATCAGCTTCCTGCTCGACAAGGATGCGCAGGAGTACTTCTCGGAAGAGACCTTCGAATACCCGCTGGTGACCGGGATCGACGCCGACCCGCGGCTCACGCCGCTGGCCGAACTCAGGCCACCGGCGCTCGATCTCAGCGACCTCGATGACCTCGAAGGGACACTGAAGCTGCTGCGGGCGGCGCGCGTCCTGCCGTGAGGTTCGCCTTCGGCCAACGTGGGCGCCGGGCGCCGGGGTTCCTCTGGATCCCGGCGCTTGCGGTTGCCCTGCTCTCGCTGGCGCCCGTGTACTACCTCGCGGTGCGGTCGACGGAGCGGGGTTGGACCCCGTGGCGGGAGGTGGCCGAACAGTCGCTCTGGCCGTTGCTGGCCGACAGCCTGCAGTTGGCCATCCTCGTCGTGGCGTGCAGCCTCGCGATTTCCCTCCCGGCGGCCTGGCTGACGGCGAGAACGGACCTGCCCTGGCGACGCGCATGGGCTGTCGGGCTGGCACTGCCTCTGGCGATCCCCTCGTATGTCATGGGGCTCGCCGTGGTTGCAGCGCTCGGGCCGCGGGGCCTGCTGCAGGATTGGCTGCAGCCGCTGGGCATCGACCGGCTGCCCGAGATCTATGGACTGCCAGCGGCGACCCTCACGCTGACGGCCGTGACGTATCCGTACCTCTACGTTGTGCTCCGGGCAGCGCTGCGGACATCGGACCCAGCGACCGAAGAAGCGGCCCGATCACTGGGCGCGAGCCGCGGCCGGGCGTTCGCCAGTGTGACGCTGCCGGCAATCGCGCCGGCAATCGCAGCGGGGAGCCTGCTGGTCGCGCTCTACGTGCTGAGCGACTTCGGCGGCGTGGCGACGGTCCGCTACACAACCTTCACTCGGGCGGTGTTCCTGGAATATACCTCTTCGTTCGATCGATCCCGGGCGGCGGTGCTCGGAGTGATGTTGGGCGTGCTGGCTATCACGGTCCTGGTACTGGAGCTGCTGGCGCGGTCCCGGTACCAGTCGCGGCTGCGAGCCGCGCGTACGGCGCCGACGCGCCCTGCGGCGCTGGGCCGCTGGCGGTGGCCGGCGACGGCCTTCCTGTCGCTCGTCCTGCTGGTGAGCGTGGTGCTGCCCGTGTTTGTGCTGAGCTGGTGGCTGGGCCGAGGGATCGCGGCAGGGACGGACCTGCCGGACGTGGGCGGACCGCTGCGAAACACGCTCACGCTGGGCTTGGCGGGCGCTGCGCTGACGACACTCCTCGCGCTGGCGCCCGCGGTGCTTTCAGCGCGGTACGGCGGGTTCATGGCCCGGCTGGTGGAACAGGCGACGTTCGTCGCGCATGCGCTGCCGGGACTCGTCGTGGCGCTGGCGCTGGTCTTCTTTGGCATCGCCTATGCGCGGCCGCTGTACCAGACGACATGGATGCTGCTGCTGGCCTACGTCGTGCTGTTTGTGCCGAACGCGCTGGCGGCACTGCGAGCGCCGCTGCTCCGGCAGGACGCACATCTGGAGGACGCGGCGGCGAGCCTCGGCCGGCGGCCGCTTTCGATATTGGCGACGGTGACGCTGCCCTTAGCGCGCCCGGGCGCGTCGGCCGCATTTGTCCTCGTCTTCCTGACAATCGTGAAGGAGCTACCGGCGACGCTCCTGCTTAGCCCGCCGGGATACCGTACGCTGGCTGGCGTGACCTGGAGCACCAGTTCGGAGGCGTTTCTCGGCAGCGCGGCGCTCCCGGGCCTGCTGATTATCGGGTTGGCGGCAATCCCGGCGGCGGTGCTGGCGTGGAGGGGGGATGACGAGTCCATCGAAGGCTGACCTGCTCGAAGTCCGCGCGCTGGAAGTGCGGTACGGACCGGTGCGGGCGGTGACCGGGGCAACGTTTTCCGTACGCGAAGGCGAAATCGTGGCGCTCCTGGGCTCCAGCGGGTGTGGCAAGACGACGCTGCTGCGGGCAATCGCCGGGTTCGAGCGGGCAAGTGCGGGCGAGGTGTTGCTCGACAGCACCGTGATCGAGAGCGCCACTGCCCATCGGCCCGCGCACCGGCGAAACATCGGTATGGTGTTCCAGGAATACGCGCTGTTTCCGCACCGGACGGTAGAACAGAACATCGCCTATGGACTCCAGCAGGGGCCGTTCGGCGGTATGCGGCGCGGCAAGAACGCGACCGAGCGGGTAGCGCAGTTGCTGCGCATGGCGGGGCTGGAGGAGTTCGCCGGGCGTTACCCCCACCAGCTCTCCGGCGGCCAGCAACAGCGGGTTGCCGTGCTGCGGTCGCTCGCGCCGAAACCGCGCCTGCTGCTGCTCGACGAGCCGTTTTCGAACCTCGACCCAGCCTTGCGCCACGAGATGCGGGAGCAGGTAGGGCTCCTTCTGCGGGCCGAGGGCGTTTCCGCCGTCCTCGTGACGCACGACCGCTCAGAGGCGATGGGGCTGGCCGACCGTGTAGCCGTGATGCGGGATGGCGCAATCCTGCAATGCGACACGCCGGAGGAGCTGTACTTCGGCCCGGTGACGCCGGCGGCGGCAGCGCTCAGCGGCGAAGTCCAGTACTTCGACGGGATGGCGGCTTCGGGCGCGGCGCTGACGGCGCTCGGGCTGCTGCGTCTCCGGCGGCCGATCGCCGACGGACCCTGCCGCGTGCTCGTCCGCCCGGACTGGATCGTGCCCTGCGCCGATGGGGCGCGGGCGATGGTGATGGAACGCCGGGTGGAAGGCGCGCTGACGCGGCTCCGCGTAGAGCTGGAATCGGGCCTGGCAGTGTCGGTTGCCGCCCCTTCCGGGTGGCTCGCGCAGCTCGGCGAAACGGTGCGGCTGGGCGTGACCGTTGCTGTCCCGGCCTTTGTCGCGGAAGAAGCAAGTCCCGGTTCAGAAATCCTCGCGGGTGATTAACCTCACGCCCGATCTTTCGTTATCTCTAGTACGAACGGCATAGCGATGCCATCCTTCGAAAGGAGGGACGGTCGGAATCAGGGGTGGATACCGGCGCGACCCGGGAGGTTCACGTGGAGCAACTCCGCGTCGACCAGCTCGCGCCAGCGTTCGACGAGATGGCGGCGGTCGAAGCTGCCAAGCTTGGCGAACAGTCGGCGCTCGCGATGCTCTACGAGCATTACTTTCCGCGGGTGTTCCGGTATGTCAACAGCCGCCTCCATTCGAATGAAGATGCTGAAGATGTCACGACGGAGATCTTTCTCCGGATCATCGACAACATCGGATCGTTTCAGTGGAGGGGCCTCCCGTTCGGGGCATGGGTGTTCCGGATCGCGCGAAACGAAGTTGTTTCGCACGTTCGGCGCCAAAAGACCCGGGGCGGGGCGGCCGAGCTGACGGAGAGCATCCCCGATGAATCGCGGGACCACACGGAACAGGTGGAGATCGACCTCACGTTCCAGGTCGTCCGGCGAGCCATCGAGAAGCTTCCCGAAGCACAGCGGCAGGTGGTCACCCTGCGATTCGTTTCGGGGCTTTCTGTGGCGGAGACTGCCGCGGCCCTGAAGAAGACCGAAAATAACGTGAAAGTCCTCCAACACAAGGGCATCGCCAAACTGCAGCAACTGGTGGACCGATGATGCACTTCATCGATCGCAAGCCGGGATTCGACGCGCGGATCTACTCCGAGGCGCAGGCGCTCGTAGACGAGGGTCTTGAGCGCGACTTCGTGCTGGAGCTCTATCCGGCGGAATCGCCGTGGCTCGGCCCGCTGCTTTCGACGAGTACGGCCATCATCGGGGCCGCCAAAGCCGAAGAGCCGACGTGGTACTTCGAAGCGTCGCTCAAGCAGCGGTTCATTGAGGCCGGCATTCGCAAGGCGCGGACGGAGACGGCGCCTGCCGTACCCGTTCCGGCGACCGGCTGGGGACGCGCACGGACAGGCTTTGCAGGTGTCGGCGTCGCTGGCGTGGCCGCCGCTATCGGAGTGCTCTCTGTTGGCGTGCTGACCGCCGACAACGCATCGCCAGGCGATTGGAATTACGCCTTCAAGGTAGGCAGCGAGCGGATCGACTACCGCCTTTCCGAGGGCAACGGCCGCGTCAACGTGCAGCTCTACCAGACCGACGCGCGCGTGCAGGAGATCATCCAGCTTTCAAGCCAGGGCAAGCTTTCGGCCAACGACCTGGACAGGCTGGTGGGCGAAGCAGAGGCCCTTGCGAAACTCGCGCAGGCGCGTCCACTGGACAGCCAGCAACGTGCTCGCCTCGTAGACATCGGTGGCGCCGCGGTCGCAGTGCTCCAGGATGTACGCGTGAAGCAGCCGGACCTTGAGCCAGCCGTGGATACAACCGTAAAGAAGGTGGTGGATGCCGTTGCAGCCGGGCTCGGGGGTCCGGTCACGACGATCACTGAGCCGCCTGCTACGCCGACGCCGTCTCCAACGGCAGCAACGCCGACTCCGGTAGCCACGACTCCCTCAGCGACGGCGACGCCCGAGGCCACAGCCACAGCGGAAACACCGCCGGCCACGGAGACCGTCGAGACGGAAGAACCCACACCCACGCCTGAGGCGACAACCGCCCCAGACCCGGGAACCCCGACCCCGGGAGCACCGTAGGCTTGCGCGGCAGTTTCATCGGTCTTGTTGCAGCTGGTTTCTTGATCCTCGCGGGAGCTTGCGGCGACGGCGCAGAGCCGGAGCCAACTCCGATGCCAGCGACTCTGTCCCCGTCTGCTTCACCATCCGCCGAACCGACGCTGCTGCCGCCGTCGCCCAAAGCTGACACAGATGTTGCCGTGCAGGTGGTGTCCGGGGACAAGAGCTACCAGCCCACGGTCGCCGACCTCCGGGCACTGCCACAGGTGAATATCTCGGGCGCGGGCGTCACCGGCGTCGCGCTGGAATCGATCGCGGAGAGGCTGAACGTGCGCGAAGGGGCGATCATCACGGTCGAGGGCCGCTCGGATGACCTGGCGCGGCCGCGCTATTTCCGCGGCATCCTGGACGAGCACGCGCGGACGGTTGTCCTCGTCGTCGACGATAGCGGCCGGGTGACGCTAGCTGGCTCATCGATCGCGAAAGAGGGCTGGATCTACGACGTCGAGGGCATCGGCTTCGAGTAGGCCGGCCCAGCGCTGCACCTCCGCGGCCGCTTCCTCACCGAACCTGGTCTCGAACAGTTGCCATTGGCGGGGCGTTGCCGGCGGCAGGCCGTGCATGAGCCTGCCGCGCAACTCGACCTCGGGCAGGGCCGAGGCTTCGAGGAGATCTTCCGGGCCACAGGCGAGCAGGACGCGGAGGAGCGTGGAGTAGACGCCGCCATCGCGGGCTTCGAGCCCGCCGGAAGCCAGTTGTTCCAGCGCCCACCAGGCGACGCCGGGGATGTCGCGGGCCTGGACGGGTAGCGGCACCGGGAGCGTATGGGGTCCGGTGGGCGGTTCCAACGACGGTGCGGAGTCGCGCTGGCCCTTCTGCCCTTCGCGCCAGCGACGATGCGTGGCGACCGGGCACTGCTCCTGTTTCCAGCGGCACGGCCGGCCGCTTGCCGTGGGCGCGCCGCAAGGTTCCATGTCTCGAGGATGGGGCGGCCACGAGGAGAACGCGAAGGCCGCTGCGGCGCACCTTAGCGCATCACGATTTCGCCCGGTTCGGTCATGTAGATCCAGTAGACCTGGAGCTGAAAGAGCCCGTTGAAATCGTTCAGATACCGCGGCAGCCCCGGAACGTGCGAGAGCCATGTACCGGTCGCGTTGTCGAACTGCATGACACGGAGGTACTTGCCCGCTGAATCCACGAGGGCATCAGCTATCGAGCGCGCGCTGCCTGTATAGACGACGTTGTTCCATCCGGGGCTAAGGCCGACGGAGCGTCCCGGCGTTGGATTGGGGTTGGGCGTGGCAACGTTGGCGCGGGCGCCATCGATCCAGATGGCCTCGTAGCGGCCGAGCGAGCCGATGTCGTTCACGAAGTCCGGCGCATCTTTGACGAACCGGCGATAGACGCCGCCGAGCACTCCTTCGCCCGTCGGGTCCCAGCGAAAGACCGCGCTCCAGGAGCTGGCGAAGCCTGCAAGCGCGTTGGGGAGGCCACCCGAAGCATCAAGGTGGGCGATGTTGCTCCAGCCACCGTTCAATACCTGGACGACGACGGGACCGGGAGCCGGCGACACGGCGGAGAGGTCCTGGTCGAGGAAGCCGATAGGCTGGTCGCGGCCGAGCCAGGTGATGTCGTTCGTCGTTTCGAAGCCGCCGACGAGCACGCGGACCTTCGAGCCGGGCTGGCCGCAATCCGTCTGTTCGGCGGCGCTACGGACGCGGAGGGTGTAGAGCGAAACAGGGCCAATCGAGGCGGTGGTGGTGCGGCCGCATTCCTGGCCACCGACGAAGGCACGGAGCTCCGTGCCGAAGGGAACATCCTTGAAATCGCGGAGGGCAGAGCCGCTCAGCGTGAGCGGGATCCTGGCGACGAACTTCCCGGCATCGACGATACCGGCGCCAGCCCAGTTCTGGCCGTGAGCGGCCGGCGGCGCGGGAGAGGCGGAGGCGTAAAGGGCGTCGAGGTAGTCGCCCATCGGAAGGTTCGGGTTCCTGGCGATGCCGAGGGCGATGACGCCTGTTACGAGCGGCGTCGAAAAGCTGGTGCCGCCGCGTGTGTCAGAGCCGTAGGGCGCCGCGAACCCGAGGTCGGTGCGGGTGGTGCTGGCGATGGAAACGCCGGGAGCCGCAAGGTCCAGGGACGGCCCGTAATTGCTGAAGGTCGCCCAGTTGCCGTTGAGATCGGACGCTCCGACGGCGACGACGTTCGCAAACTGTGTGTAGGCGGCGGGGTAACCGGGGCCCACATCGGATGAGGCAGGCGAGTGATTCCCGGCGGCGGCGACGATGATGATGCCCTGGGCCTCGGCGTCGGCGACTGCCTTGCGGAGGACCGGACTATCGGCGGTGGAACCGTTCGCCGCGAGGCTGAGGTTGATGATGCGAGCGCCCATCCGGCGGGCGTAGTCGATGCCCTGGGCGACGTTGAAGACGCTTCCGGTGGGCGACCCCGTGGGACCGCAATCGAGGACTTTTACAGGCATGATGCGGACGTTCCACGAGACGCCGGTGATTCCCGCGCCATTGTTGCCGGATGCGCCGATGATGCCGGCAACGAGAGTGCCGTGGGAGTTCTGGTCGGCGCCCGTCCGTCCATGGTCATCGAGGATGTTGCCGACGGCAGCGGAGGACGTGTAGCCGCAGCCGTCGCGGTTCGCCGAGGTGAGGTCCACAAAGCGGCAGCCGTTGAGGTCATCGACGCAGCCGTTGCTGTCGTCGTCGATTCCATCGCGGCTGGCGTCGCGGGTGTTTTCCCAGGCCCGGGAGCTGAATTCGGGGTGGCGCGTGTCCATGCCGGAATCGAGGACGGCGACGATGACTTCGTGGCCGGCGCCGGTGGACAGGTCCCAGGCAGCCGGCGCCTTGATGAGTCCGAAGTAGGTGGCCTGGTTCAGCGTGTAAAGAGGATCATCCGGCAACGCGGCGGCGTAGGCGCGGGCATCGGGCACAACGGAGACGAAGCCTGGTAGCGCCTGCAGCTCCGCCGCGTACTGATCGGCGGTATAGCCGGGAGGAACGGCAACGCGTTGGAACCCCTGATCGGCGAGGGACGGTGCGATGCCGTCGATGGACTGTGCGCGAGCTTCTGCCTGCTCAACCTGGACCACCACGTATTCGGGAACAGGCTCGGCCGCTGTAGCCGGGAGGCGCGCACCGCCAACGCTCGCGAACGCGAGCACCGCGGTGAGGAGCACTACCAGCCTGGGCATATCCGCTCCTTTGCATCCTCCTGATGCGTTCGCCCCGAATGCTACGGCGTGGCTGTGGCCGGGACCGCTCCGGTGCCGTTCGAGCTGCCGGGGGTGGGCGTTGGGGCAGGCCGCTGGCCCAGCGCTTTTTCATCGATAATGACGGCGAAATCGCGGGCCTCGTCGATGCTGGTGAACTGGAGCGCGCCAAAGACCTGCACGATACTTACGAGGTTCCCCCGCCGGAAGAGAAAACGGTGGTAGACGGCTGGAAGTTCCGTGTTCGGGATAGTGTCCTGCACGAGGGTAAAGGCTGCGGAGCCGTTGGCAAGGGGCGCAGTCTCTACTTTCTCGGACCCGGGACGCTGTTCGTGAAAGCGCACAAGGTAGTCGAAGGCGTTCCGGGCGCCGTCCACGTTCCCGAAGATGAAGGCTTCGCTGCGGACGTAGACCTGGCCCTGGGCGGCATCGGCCGCCTGGCCGAGTGGCTGGAGGAGTGCCTGGTAGCCATCGAGGTAGTCCCATTCCTTCACGGCCTGTTCGCCCGCGGAGATGCTGGCGAAATAGCCGGAAGAGGCGAATCCGTCGGCTGAAAGGATGTAGGTCTCAATCGGGCCGGTGTCGTGCGTTGGACCGACATCGTCGAGTTGGACGACGTAGGCGTAAGCCGGTGGGTTGAGCAGGGGTTCGGCGCCGCCCACCGTGCCCGCGGTGCTCCTGACGGCGGGATCGCCGTTCCCGTCATCGCCGTTGCCGAGCGCGAACATGACGACGAGGACGACGCCAACGATGGCGAGAGCAGCCACGCCGCTCAGGGCGGCGTACTTGATCCAGGGGCGCGATTGGTTGCCACCCGACTGGGAACGCCTGGGTCGGAACTGAGGCGCCGGGTTTGTCATGGCCTGGCCGTTGCCGGGGCCTGCGTCGGACGGGCCGGGACTGGCGTCGGCACAGGATGGTCGCGCGCTCCCAGGGCCTTGCCATCGACCATGAGGCTGAGCTCACGGACGGTGTCCGTGGTCATCAGCGGTTCGGCGCCGATCGTGAGCATGATGGCAACCATGTTGCCGCGCCGGAAGACGATCTGGTGCAAGACCTGGGCGACATTGGATGAGCCGCCGACCTTACCCGTGACGAGACGGAAGGCGGCCGCCTCGTTGCCCACGGTCTGGACGGTGACGGTCGATGTAATCCCGTTGGAACTGATGCGGTCGACGAAGTATTTGTACGCCGTCTCGGCGCCGTCGGCCGTGCGGAAGAGGTGGATCTCCTGGTTGATGGCGTAGCCGCCGTTGAGGACGGAGGATGCGCCGCCCTCAGGCGTCATCGCGCTTTCAAAGCCTTCGATGTAGCCCCATTTTTCCAACATGGTCTTGCCGGCCTCGGCGCCGTCGAAGGCGCCTGTCGCCCCGTAGTTGGCCGAATCGAGCAGGAACGTGCCCTTGGGATCGGTGATGAAGTTCGCGATCCCAAGGTCCTGCACCAGGATCGAATACTGGCTGGCAGGGGCGAGCAGCGTGGGGGACGCAGCGGTATCGACGGTAGCCCCGGACGACGGTGGCGTGTTCGCGCCGCTCGCTGTCCCGGTAGCGCCTGAGGTCGAGGGTTCCGCGCCGGCGTCATCGTCGCCGCAGGCCCCGGTGAGAACGAAGGTGAGGGCGCAGGCGCCGAACAGGAGCGGCAGCCCGCGGAAAGAGAACGAACGAAACATCACGGTCAGCCGAGTGTACGGCTGGCCCCCGCATGGCGGAAGAAAATGGGGCGCCGAACGAAAAGGCGTGTGTACCCGTTCGCGACGCAACGAGCGGGCGGCCGGGAGATCCGCCCAAGGATGGATACCTTTCCGCGGCGCTCAGCGTATCGTCCGAGTTGGCCCGGCATGGGCCGCCAAGGATTCCACGATGACAGGCCAGGTTGATCCGTTGACAGCGGCGGAGTCGCTTTCCACATTGGTTCGCGAGGCAGCGGAAGAATCGGAACAGGCGCGGCGGCTCAATCCGGCGGCCGTGGATGCGCTCCGCAGTGCCGGGCTGTTTCACCTGAGCGTTCCACGGAGCTACGGCGGTCTCGAGGCCTCGCCGGTGGACACTTGCCGCGTGATCGAAGCGATTTCCGCGGCCGACGGCTCGGCGGGGTGGTGTCTGATGATCGCGGCCCAGCAGGCGGCCTTCAGCGGGTTCATGGAACCGGCTACTTCCGAGGCGGTCTGGGAGAACGGCGGCATCGTGGCCGGGGTCGCGCGCCCAATCGGGAAGGCTCGGCGTGTCGCCGGGGGCCTTCAAGTCGAGGGGCGCTGGCCGTTTGCGAGCGGCAGCAGCCACGCGACGACGTTCGCGGGCGAATGTCTCCTCTACGACGGCGACCAACCGGTGCGCGATGACTCCGGGAACACGCCAAGCTACATGGCGTTCGTTCCGCGGGAAGCGGTCACCGTCCATGACACGTGGGACACGACCGGTTTGCGTGGCACGGCGAGTCACGATTTCAGCGTGGCGGGGGCGATCGTCCAGGAGTCGCATTTCATGCCCATGATCCCGCCGCCGACTCACCCGTGGGCGCTGTTCCGGTCGCTTGCGCTCATCTTCACGACGCATGGAGCGCAGGCACTCGGCGTTGCCCGAGCCTCGTTAGAAACGACGATCGATATGGCGCGGACCAAGATCGGCTGGGGGACAGACCGGCCGATGAGCGAGAACGTTCGACTCCAGGGGATCGTCGCCGAGGCTGCGGTGACGTACGCCTCGGCCCGCGATCATCTCTACGCGGCAACCACAAACCTCTGGACCACTCTTGAACGAGGCGAAGAACCCGGCGCCCTGAACGGACGCGTCCGGCTGGCGACCAGTCATGCGGCGGCCGCTAGCGTCCGCACGGTGGACCTGCTGCACGACGCGATGGCGACATCGTCGATCTTCCGGAAGAGCCCGTTGGAACGGCAATTTCGGGATATCCACACCGCCGCGGCGCACGTCATGGTCGGTCCGCTCACGTACGAAGCAGCGGGGCGCGTGGAACTCGGGCTGCCGGCCGGCATGCCGTTCTTCGAGTAGGTCGAGCGGCGCGGCCTACTCCCGGGTGGCGATCTCCAGCAGTTCCCGAAGGTGGATCCGGGCGACGCGGCGGCCGTGGTCACGAAGGCTGGCAAGGTCTCCAAGGGCCTGTGCGGCCTTGAGCTGCCCGAAGGTGTAGGGCTTGCCCGGCACTTCCAGATCCAGCGGGTCTTCGGTGACCACCTGGATGAAGACGCCGTTCGCGGGGCCTCCCTTGTGGAGCTGACCCGTGGAATGCAGATAACGGGGGCCGAAGCCGACAGTGACGGGGACGCGAAGCCGATCGCGGAGCGCCGCTCGTATCGCGGCGAGATCGGTGATGGTCTGGGCGTTGCGGGGCAGGTAGGCGAGCAGCGCGAGGTAGTCGCCGGGGGCAACCGTTGCGAGGACCGACGCCACAGGCGGCGATGTACCGTCTACCGGTTCGCCGGCAAGGACAGCATTGGTCGCGTCCTTCGCCTCCTGCACGTTGGGCTGGTCAAAGGGATTGATGCCCAACACCTGGCCTGCTATCGCGGTGGCGAATTCCCAGCGGAAAAACTCTCCGCCGAGGTCATATTGCCCGAGGTAGGGGAGCCTGACGACGGGATGCCCGGCCATCTCCAATTCATCGAGCATTGGGTGGCCGCCGATGGCGACGAACAGGCGGTCGGGCCCGTAGGCGCTGGGCGGCCCAACGGGCTCGCGATCGATGGGAAGAATGCCCTTGCCGTGTTTGCCCGTGCTTTCGGCGACAAGCTGTTCGATCCAGATTCCGAGTGAGGAGAAGCCATCGGGAAGGATGAGCGTGAGCTTGTTGCGGCCGGCCGACGCGGCTTCGCCCATGACCGCGCCGAGAAGGGCGCCGGGGTTCCGGGCGCTGGAAAGAAGCGGCCCGCAGGCCGACGCCATCGCGTCCGCGCTTGAGAGCAGAGCGTCGAGGTCGGCGCCGATTAGCGCCGCGGGCACGAGGCCATAGAAGGAAAGGGCGGAGTAGCGTCCGCCGATATCCGCTGGATTGAGGAATATCTGGCCCACGCCACGCTCACGGGCGAGCTTTTCCAGCGGGGATCCCTCGTCCGTAACCACGGCATATGAGGCGCCGCGCGGGTGCTTCTCCCAGAAGTAGTCGAACTGGGAACGCGTCTCGATCGTGCCGCCGGACTTGCTGGAAACGATGAAGAGAGTGCGTTCAAGGCCGATGGCCTGTTCGGCCTCGTGCATCTGGACGGGGTCGGTTGTGTCGAGGACGAGGAGTTCGAGCATCCCGGGGGCGACGGCGTTGACTTCGCGGATGACCTCGGGAGCGAGGCTGGAACCGCCCATGCCGAGCAGGAGGGCGTGGCGGTATCCGGCTGCGGCGATGCCGGCGGCCCATTCGCGCAATCGGGGCAGTTCTTGTCGCATGCGGGCCGGGAGCTGGAGCCAGCCGAGGCGGTCGGCAAGCTCCGTGGGGTCGGGCGACCAGGCGGTGTAGTCGCCGTCCCAGGCGCGCGCCACGATTCTTTCGGCATCGAGCCGGGCGAGACGGGCCTCAACGGCGCCGCCAATGGAGGCAATCGAGCCCGGAGGTGTCACCGGGTTGGCGCGGACGGCGGCGAGCACAGCCTGGATGCGGGCGAGGAGCCGGTCGAAGTCGGCGGCAAAGGACGCAAGGCCCTCCACAAGCAAGCGGTCCGTCACCGCGGTGAGATCGATGCCGGCAGCCGGGAGGCTGGCGAGGACGGCCGCTGCGTCGGCGAGGTCGGCCGCGGTCATCGGCCGGATTTCGAGGTGATCGTTGACGGCGCTGAGCGTCGCTTCGGGCATGGTGTTGACCGTGTGAGGCGCGACGAGTGTTTCGACGTAGAGGACATCGCTATAGGCCACGTTCTTGGTGCCGGTCGATGCCCACAGCGGGCGTTGCGGCCGGGCGGATGCTGCTGCGAGGCGTTCCCAGCGAGGGCCCGAGAAGATCTCCTGGAATCGGCGGTACGCATGGCGGGCGTTGGCGACGGCGGCACGGCCGTGGAGCCCGGACGCCTGCGGCAGCTGTGTATCGACTGCCGTATCGACGCGGGAAACAAAGAACGAGGCGCAGCCAGCAACGCGAGAGAGGGGAAGCCCGGCGGCGAGGCGGCGTTCCAGGCCTTCGATGTACCCGTAGGCGGCGCCCTCGTAGGCCTCCACCGCGAAGAGCAGGGTGATGTTCACGTTCACGCCGTCGGCGATCAGCGCGGGCAGGGCGGCGATGCCTTCCGGGGTGCCGGGCACTTTGATCATGACGTTCGGGCGGCCGAGGAGGGCGAACAGGCGCTTCGCTTCCGCGATGGTTGCGGCCGTGTCGTTGGCTATCGCGGGCGGTAGTTCGAATGAGACATGGCCATCCTCGCCGCCCGTGGCATCGAACACGGGCCGGAGTGCGTCGGCCGCGCCGCGAATGTCATCCGCGGCGACTTCGACAAAGGCGTCGTAGGGATTGGTCCGGCCCCGGGCGGCAATCCCTGCCAGCTGAGCGTCGTACTGGGTGGAGCCGGCGAGCGCCTTTTCGAAGATGGTGGGGTTACTGGTGAGGCCGGTGATGAGGCCGTCGTGGACCATGGCGGCGAGTTCGCCCGAGGTGAGCATGTCGCGGCGGATGAAGTCGAGCCACGGGCTCTGGCCCGCGGCCACCAGTTCGCGGGTTCGCAGGCGGATAGGGGCGTCGCTGGTCATGGGCTCAGGCTCCTCGATTGTTTGGCGGCGCCGGGGTCGGGCTCAGGCGACGACCTCCAGCGTATCGAAGATCTCGGGCTGGTTCTGCAACGTCTTGTGAACAGGGCAGCGGGATGCGACGCGGAGCAGGTCGTCCCGCTGGGCATCGTCGAGCGGGCCGCGGAGGACGATCTTGCGGCGGAGGACATCGACGCGGCCTTCGCGGGGTTCGGCACACTCTTTGCAGTCCTCGGCGTGGACGCGGTCGTGCTCGACTTCGACGGCTACTTCCAGGAGCGGGTAGCCCTTCCGGCGGGCATACATCTGGAGTGTCATGGCGGTGCAGGCGCCAAGCGCCGCCGCGAGCAGTTCGTAAGGAGTTGGGCCGAGATCGTTGCCGTCCGCGTCGAGCGGTTCATCGGCCACGAGGCCGTTTCCTGGCGAGGTGATGAGCTGGGCGTGGGTGTAATCGGCGAGAGACTGGACGATGACGGATGTCGGCAAGCGGTTCCTCCATTGGGGTACGAAAGATTTTACAGATAGGTATAGACAATCAAGGGATTGAGCGTGTTAGCATTTTCGCGGCGCGCGGGTGAGTAGAGACACCCCGCCCTGAAGACGGGATGCCCGACCCATCCCGTCCTTGCCCGCGCGCCAAGACAGCCTGATTCGCCGGACAACAAGACGCAGCGCAGCCGCCCTGGCTACGGACGCCCTGGCATGGGCAAGCGCAGGGGCTCAGTCGTCGATGTCGCCGCCGTCAAGCGGAAGGTTGTAATCCTCGTGGTGGGGTTCCTGGCCAAGCGGCGCCTGGTCGTCCGCAGCGAGAGCCGGCACGGAGATGTTCATGACCACGGCGACGCCATCGATGGCGCGGGCGCCGTGCACGACGCGGGGTGCGATTTCGATGGCCTGGTGCGGTTCAATGATCTCCTCGACACCGTCCCGCATGATCCCCACCCGCCCTTCGAGGGCAACGTAGACCTGGGTCGAAATGCGATGGCGGTGGAGATCGACGTGTTCCGTTCCAGCCTGCAATCGGAAGACGCGGACGGACAGTTTCGGAGCATCGAAGTCGGCGAGCAGTTCGTAGACGCCAACGGGAATGGGACGTTGTTCGGCCATCCGGGTACACCTCCTCTTCCGCAACCATTGGCGCGGGGCATCCAGCGTACAGCGAACGAGCCAAGGACCGTCGGCCGGAAGGTCCCGGATGCGGGCCTGTCAGACCCGGAACGTGTGGATACCGCGTGCCACTGCCTGCTTTCGCGGCTCATGCTGGCCGGCTGCACGTGCGGCGAGCGTCGTAAGGAGGGCCTGTAACGCATCGCGCGAACGAACGTCGCCGCCGTTGAAGGCGACCTCCATCTCAGCCGAGTCGCTGTTCGTGACAGAATCGAGGACTTGGGCCGTGACCATGATCGGCGCCCCGGTCCAGTAGATCTCGAGCCACAGGGTAGCGTTCACATCGGGGAGGAACCGGGTCTGCAGATCGGCACCGCGGTCCCAGATCGTGGTGATCGCGGCGGGATAGGGCCGGCCGTCGGGCCGCATCCGGAAGACGGCGTCGAGCCACACGGGATGGCGTTCGTGTGCGTGGCGGGCGTAGGGATGAGACCAATTCGTCGTCATGGGGGACCCCCGGCCGCCCGCGGAAGCCCTGGACGCGGGCACATGTGCCTTTAACCACGACAGCAACGGGCAGCACGGACAGGGATCGCCTGCTACTGGCGGCCCAAGCGACGCGACGCTTTATCGACTACCCCGCCATCGATGAGCTCAAGGCGCTGCTCGTCGAGCCCGGGCATCGCGAGGATCTCTTCCAGCGACAGGCGGGCTCTCCCGGTCATGGTTCCACCGTACTGCACAGGCGGTGCCTCCCGGCGCCTATCCCTCGAGCTTCTGCCAGAAGGTCAACCAGTTGCCGTCCGCATCTTCCAGCGTGAATTCACGCTGGCCCCAGTCCCGCGCTGCGAGGGCGTCGACGACGACAGCGCCGGCCGCGGTGACGCGCCCGTACAGCCCATCCAGGTCGTCCGCTTCGATGTAGAGCGTGGCGGAGCCGCGGTCGCGGCTGCGCTCGCCGATTGCGGCGTTGTAGGCAGGGCTGTACAGATCGCTGATGCTCTCAAGCATGAGGCGGGCCGGACCGTAGCTGATCGAGACGTGGCCCTCTTCGGCGGTGCCACGTTCGAGCTGGAATCCGAGTGTTTCGATATAAAAGGAAAGCAAACGAGCGAGGTCGTTGCTGCGGATCGCAGGGATAACTGGCCATTCAGCCATGTCGGGCTCCGTTCAACCGAATTTGTGACAATGATAGTCTGCGGTGGCGAGGGGATGACCCGGGAAGCGGCACAGCCAGCCGGCGCAACGGAGAAGCACGACGATGCCAGCAGTCCAGAAGATCCGTCCATGCCTTTGGTTCAACACGGAGGCCGAGGAAGCCGCGAACCTCTATATCTCGCTGTTCGACGACGCGAAGATCACCGAGATCTCACGCTACGGCGAGGTTGGACCGATGCCGGCTGGGACGGCGCTGATGGTGGCGTTCGAACTCGCGGGTCAGCAGTTCCAGGCGCTGAATGGCGGACCGATGTTCCAGTTCACCGAAGCGATCTCTCTTTCCGTGGATTGCAGGACGCAGGAGGAAGTGGACCACCTTTGGAGTTCGCTCACGGCCGACGGTGGCGAGGAGAGCCAGTGCGGCTGGCTCAAGGATCGCTTTGGCCTCTCCTGGCAGATAGTGCCCGAGCGGCTCGGCGAGCTCATGAGCGGCCCCGACGCGGCCGCAGCGCAGCGCACAATGGAAGCGATGCTGCAGATGCGGAAGCTCGACATCGCAGCCCTGGAACGGGCCCACGCGGGCGGTTGACCCTGTTCGCGGCCCGACCGCGCGCGTAGAATCCGCCTGCATCCGAGAACGTTGCAGGAGGAATTGGAATGAAAGCAGCAGTCTTTCACGGCGCAAATCAGCCGCTCACGATCGAGCAAATCGAAGTCGATCAGCCGATGGCGCGCGAAGTGCTCGTCAAGACGATGGCGACCGGCGTCTGCCACAGCGACCTTCACTTTGTCGATGGCTACTACCCGATGATGGCGCCGACGATCCTGGGCCACGAGGGCGCAGGAATTGTCGAAGCAGTCGGTTCGATGGTCACGCAGTTCAAGCCGGGCGACCACGTGATCGCTTGCCTTTCGGTCTTTTGCGGGACGTGCGAGCGCTGCCTGAGCGGCGAATCGTTCCTTTGCCGCAGCCCCGAAGTGCGGCGCGGCCCCAAGGATCCGCCGAAATACACCTGGAACGGCAATCCCGTGAACCAGTTCGCCAACCTCTCGACGTACGCCGAGAAGATGCTCGTGCACGAAAACGCGATCGTGAAAGTGCGCGACGACATGCCCTGGGAAGGCGCGGCCCTCATCGGCTGCGGCGTGACGACCGGCGTTGGCGCGGCCATGAATACGGCAGCCATCAAGCCCGGTTCGACTGTCGCGGTTTGGGGCGCCGGCGGAGTCGGGCTTTCGGCCATCCAGGGCGCGCGCATCGCCGGCGCCCGCACAATCATCGCCGTCGACATCCACGAAAATAAGATGAAGACGGCGCGAGATCTCGGCGCCACCCACACAGTCGACGCGTCCAGCGGCGACCCAATCCAAAAGGTGCTCGACATCGTCCCCGGCGGAGTGGACTACGCGTTCGAGTGCATCGGCCTCAAAGTGGCCGCCGAGCAGGCATACGGCGCCATCCGCGATGGCGGCGTGGCCACCGTCGTGGGCATGATTCCCGTGGGCCAGAAGATCGAGATCGAAGGCTCATCGATGCTCCGGGGCAAGAAGATCCAGGGCTCCAGCATGGGCTCAAACCACTTCAAGGTTCACATGCCGCAGTACGTGGAGCTCTACATGCAGGGCCGCCTCAAGCTCGACGAGATGGTGACCCGCACAGGCGCGCTCGAAGACGTGAACGAGGCGTTCCGGGCGATGAAGGCGGGCGAAGTGGCCCGCACCGTCCTCAAGTTCTAGTCCAACTCAAACGAGTGACGCGAAGCCGGGCCTGTTGGCCCGGCTTCGTTGTCTTCGCGACAATTGGTGACGACTTTGGGCGATACGTCGACTGGTTCATAGATCACGAACTAACCGGCTGGTAAATAAGAGCGAGCACGCGGACACCTCCAGCGCCCTGGGACGAGCGCCGGGCAGAACCCAGCGCTCCGTCCCACCTTTCACAAGTTCTTGCCGGATCGTTATCGCGATTCGTGGTGGACTATCTGCATGGACATGCAGCTCCTGATGGTGATCGCGCTCCCCCTGTTGGGGATCATCGGCGGCGTCGTGGGGTGGAGGGCCGCCGGCAAGCACAAGGACATCGGACAGACCGCGACGGGCTGGCAGGACGATTCGTTGGAAGACTGGCGCAAGGAACGGGAGAAGATCTCCGCCGAGGATCGCGAACTGCGCGCGAAAGAACGGGAAGAGCGCCTTGCCGCAGGGCACGCGGAAGAAGAAGTGGAAACGGTGCGGCAGCAGCGCATCGGCGGGTAGACGGGCGGTGGCCGCCGCCCTAGGCTCGGGCACATGCCGGAAATCCCGGAACTCGAAGCGATACGAGGGTTCTTCAACGAGCACCTTCGCGGCCGCACCATCGCCGCGGTCGAGACGCGCATCCCGCCGGTCTTTCGTACGCCAGCGAAGGATCTGCGCGAAACGCTGCCGGGCGACACCTTCGGCGAGGTTGGGCGGCACGGAAAGTTCCTCCTCTTCGCGCTTGAATCCGGCCGCACGCTGGCGATGAATCCGATGCTGACGGGGCGGTTTCAGTTCCTCTCCTCGAAGACGCGAGTTGCGGCCAGGGCCTGCCTGGTTGTTGGGTTGGAAGGCACGGACGACCAGCTGCGTTATGTAGATGAACGACTCATGGGCAAGGTCTACCTGGTGCCGGGAGACCAGCTTGCACAGATCCCCAACTGGGATTCGAACGGGCCGGACCTGCTGGACCCGGCCCTGGATGAAGACGCATGGCTGGCACGAATCAAGAAGTACCGCGGCGCCATCAAGAACGTGATCGTGAAGGCCGAATTCGTGCAGGGCATCGGCAACGCGTACAGCGACGAAATCCTCTGGGACGCGCAGATCAACCCGTACACACCGCGCACCCAGCTCTCTGAGGCGGAGCTGCGGAGCCTGTATCGCGCAGCGAAGACAGTGATGGCCTGGGCGACGCCCCTCGCCGCCGAGCGGATGATCCGCGGCGCAACGCTGAACTACGAGGAGCGCCGGGATTTCGTGCGCGTGCACCGGCGCGGCGGCGATCCGTGTCCGCGCTGCGGCGCGGCGATCAGCGAGATCACGGCAAACCAGCGGATCACGAGCTTCTGCCGCCAGTGCCAGCCGGGCGGCCCAAGTGGAGCGGTCGCGGCGGTCGAACGCCAGGGGATCCCTAACCGGCCATAACCTGATGGTCAGCTAGGATACTGTTGTGATTGGAACGACTGCCGTTGTGCTCGATTCCGCCTGCTACCTGCCGCGCCACATTGTCGACCGCTACGGAGCGACGGTGGTGCCCCTCACGGTGGTAGTGAACGGTGTCGCGCACCGCGAGTTCGAGGACATCGATACGAGCCTGTTCTACGCGCGGCTGGCGGCCGGCGACGCGGTGACGACGAGCCAGCCCCCGCCGGGCCGCTTCGTCGATGCGTATACGCGAGCGGCGCAGGCCGGAGCAAAACGGATACTCTCGATCCACATCGGTTCGAATGTTTCGGGGACGGTGAATGGCGCCAGGCTGGCGGCGCAGGAGTCGCCGATCCCGGTGCACATCGTGGATACCGGGCAGGCTTCGTTCGTCGAGGGCCTGTGCGCGTGGGAAGCGATGGAGGCACTCGCCGCCGGCGCATCGCCACACGAGGCGGAGGCGTCTGCCCATCGTGCCGGGGCCGCTTCCGGAAACGTCTTCATCGTCCGCGGCATGGATCTGCTTCTGCGCGGAGGGCGCTACCGCGGGGACGTCAACGCGCCAGGCGTGCCAGTGCTTGCGATGCTCGATGGCGCGGCTCGACCTGTCGGCGCGGCGTCCACGGTCGCAGAAGCGATGGAGGCGATGACTGGCCACGTCGCCCAGGCGCTGACAGCCAACCCTGGCAAGCAGTTCCGAATCGGGATCTCCAACGGCGCTGCCGACGAACTGGCCGAACAACTCGAATGGCGCGTCCGCGAGCTGGCGCCGAGTGCGGAGGTCATGCAGTACGAGATCGGCCCGGCCGTTGGCGCGCACACCGGGCCCGGCTGCACGGGCGCTGTGTTCCTGCCGCGGCCGGTCTAACGGGAGACGAGCGGGTTGGGGATGCGCCAGAGGCCGGGGGGCGTCCCACGCGGTCCAGCGGAAGAGGAGATCCCGGGGAGATTTACGTCGATGTCACGTTCCGCCACAATACTCGTCGTTGCCGATGGCCGTGATCGGCCCATGACATCGTCACTGGATGGGGTCAGAACTTGAACCTCGACACGCAAGCGCCCGCACAGATCTACCGCCAGGCCGCGCTCCGATCGACGCTGGTCGCGAAGCTTACGGGGCTGACCCGTGCGCAACTACAGTACTGGCACGAAGAGGGCGTTCAGATTGCCGAGGTTCGACCGGGGAGTCGCGGCACTCCGCGCCTGTATTCATGGAGGGACTACCAGCGGCTACGGGTCATCGCCAAACTGCTGCGATTGGGCGTCCCTTTCGCGAAGGTGAGGGCAGCAGTCGAGTACATGGACGCAACTGTCCCAGACTGGTTTACACGATCCCTGCTGCGATACGACGGATCTGTCCCGGCCATTTCGGGCTCGGGAGGCCGCCACGTCGGGGTGCGGCTCGCTGACTTCGTGGTCTTGGCGGATGCAGCAGGACAGGTGAGCTACCGCGACCAACTAGACAAGAAGAGCTCAGATATGGACTGCATGGTCGCCGGGATTCTGGGGGAGATGGCTGCCGAAGGGCCCCTGTTTCTTCTCAACCGATTCGACGACGCCATCCGAATGCAGCCGGAGATCAACGTCGGATTACCGACCCTTCTGGGAACGCGGCTCGAGAGTTCCTTCATAGCGGGGCTGGTGGCCATGAGCTCAGAGGCGGAGGTCGCACGGATGTACCGCCTTGAAGCCAGTCTGGTTCACCGCGCTGTGGAGTTCGAGGCAGCCGCATAGCCAGGTTACTCCGCGACGAGCACGTAATCCCCGAGTTCGAACACATACTCCGGGGATTCGGGCACGAGTCGATGTCAGCGCAGGCGGCTGGTCAGGGACAGACTGGCGATGCACTAATAGTCCGTCGTCTCAACGCCATCGGCTTCGACGCGCTGCTGTCACTCGACTTGCATCGTCAGCGGGAGGTCTGGTCCTCGATGTACCTTGAACTCGCCGAGGGCCGCGGCCGACTTGTACGCATCCGGCCAACACGGCGCGAGGTGCCCAGCGTCGCTGTGCTGACGCGATATTGGGCTCGGGCTGCCGAGAGGATCGATGAACTTCTTCAGAATTCACAGATCGCCCTGATTCAGATTGGACACGAGGCAACGAATGGCCGACCCATCCGAGGTGGCGTCCGTGGTTACAGCCGTCGCCAAATCGCGCTGATGACCCAGCAGGTTATAACTACCTCGCCGATTGGTGAGCTCCGGGCTCAGGGGTCTCCGAGGATTCGCGAGTAGACTTGCCCACGCGTCGTCCCATCAAATCCAACCCGGCGGGCGAACCCTCGCGTGCGCCTCGTCGCTGATCGGCATGTCTAGCGAGCGACGAGCGGGTTGCGGATGCCGAGAGGCCGGGTGGCGAAACTCAGCCTGCCGGCGTAATGACGTAGCTCGGCTCCCGTGCATAGGAGACTGGTAGCCCAGCCCGTTCCGTGACGCACGCCATTCCAGCGCGTGGCCCGCATATGCGACGATGGCCGGCACACCCATGTTCAGCCGCGGACTCGAACGCAATGTCGCACTGTTTTATGTCTTTCGCTTCATGCGCGAAGCGCAGGTCTGGATCCCCGTGTGGGTCGTGTTTCTCACCCTCGAACAGGGGTTCACGCTCGCACAGGTGACGGCGGCCGACGGCCTCTTCTTCCTCGCCGTGGTGCTGCTGGAGGTGCCGACGGGTGCGGTGGCTGACCGCTGGGGCAGGTCCCGCTCGGTTGCGCTTGGCTCGCTGGCGATGGTGTTCGCACTCATCGTCTTCGCCTTCACCACGTCGTTCCCCATCATGCTGCTCTCGTTCGGCATCTGGGCAGTGGCGGTGACGCTGATGTCGGGCGCGGATCTTGCCCTGCTGTACGACACGCTGAAAGCACTGGGCCGGGAGCACGAATACGAGCGCCACGCGGGCCGCGGCGAAGCTGCGCTCTGGATAGGCGCGGCCGCTGCGACGCTCATCGGCGGACCGCTGGCCGCGTTGACGAGCGTACAGTTCACGATCTTCTGCGGCGTGGGCGTGACGCTGGTATCGGGCTTCGTGGCACTCGCAATGGTGGAGGCGCCGCACAAGGGCCAGGAGAAGACGACCGGAGAGAGCTACTTCCGGACGCTCACAACCGGGTTGCGGTTCGCCTGGAACGACAGGCCGATGCGCTGGCTGGTGCTGCTGGGAGGTGCGATCGGGGCATCGCTGAGCGCCGCAATGTACCTGGTGCAGCCACTGCTCCTCGATCGGGGGGTGAAGGTTGGGGTGGTGTTTTCGTCGCTTCAGGTGCCGCAGCTCTTGCTCGGGGCGGCGGGAGCGCTGTTCGTCGCGGCTTTGCTAAAGAAGGTCGGCGAAGTGACGGTGGTGACGGGCGTGATCGCCGTTGGCATCGCGGCGTACAGCGGCCTTGCCACGGTGCCGACGCTGGCCGCGTTTGCATTCATCCCGCTCATCGCCATGCTGGAATCGGCGATGATGCCGCTGACTACCGGATACGTGAACCGCCGGGCGCCGTCGGACCAGCGCGCCACGATCCTCTCGCTGGAGTCGCTTTCGCGAGGGTTGTTTATCGCGCCACTCGGGCCGGTTGTCGGCGCCGTGGCGGACGCGAAGGGCCTGGAGTGGGCGTTTGGGACGCTGGGCCTGACGCTGAGTATCGGCGCGTTGATCTTCGCGCCGTTGTGGTTCCGGGCACATTGGCGCCGGGGTGATGACCCGCTCGTGCCACCTCAGGCGGTGTCCGTGACGCTGGGCGCCGCCGTGGATGGGCCATGACGCCTCGGCTGCTCCTTCTGCACGGATTCCTTTCGGGAAGTGCCGCATTCGACGGCCTTCGGGATGCGCTGGGCAACGACGCGGCCACGATCGCGCCGGACCTGCCGGGATACGGTGACGCGCCCGGCCCGCGAGATCCACGCGACTACACGCTCCAACTGCTGGCCGATGCCATGGAACCGGTGCTGGACCGCGAACAGCCGACCCACGTGCTCGGGCATTCGATGGGCGGGATCGTGGCGCTGGAGCTGGCGCGGCGGCACCCGGAAGCGTTTGCGCGCGCCGGGATCGCGGGGCTGCCCATCTACGGAAGCCGTGAGGACGCGCTCCGCCACTTGCACCGCCGGGGGATCCTGTACCGGCTGGCGCTCCGCTCACATCGCGGGTCGCACGCCGCGTGCGCGGCGATGCGTAGGACCGGCTGGGGCTGGGGAGTGCTGCCGCCGCTGGTCGGCCGTGGCCAACCTCGCGCGCACATCGAGGCGGCGGTGAAGCACTCTCACGCGGCCCACGCAGGTGCGCTCGATGGCGTGGTGTTCGCGGGGCTGGTGCCGGACCTTGCCCAGCAGGTCGGGGCGGCCGTGGAGTTGTTCCACGGGGACTGCGACCCTTCCGCGCCCGTGCTCCGCGTGGAGATGCTGGCGGTAACGATGGGCTGGCCGTTGACGGTGCATCGCGGCGGGCGGCACCAGGTGGTGATTACGCAGCCGGAGGCGGCGGTGGGGTGGGTGCGGGAACGGTTGCTCGACTGAAGAGCGCTCGAACCGACGGAGATCGCGTCGCATTAGACGCATGACAACTTGCCGCATCCGTGCTACCGTTCCGGCCAGTTTGGTAGTAGCGACGAAATGCACATGAAAGCCCTGCGGAAGCTCTTGGTAGCGATCGGCCTGCTCACCGTCCTGGGCGCAACTGTTGTCGTTTCTGTAGCATCCACCCCTGCGCAAGGTGTGGATGCGGCCTCCCCGACAGGACCTTTCTGGGTCAACGAGCTTTCATACGGCAGTGTCGGAGGCGGCTTTTACTGGGATCCACTAAGCGGACAGGTGTGGACCGGCGAGAGGGGGTGGCATCTTTTTGCGCCCGTACCGCCACGCGCCGTGTCACCCCTCTGGGTGAACAACCTCGACTACGGGAGCATCGGAGGCGGGTTCTATTGGGATCCGGCGAGCGGCCAGGTTTGGACGGGAGAGCGTGGCTGGCATTGGTTCGCGCCCACGCCGGTCATCTTCCCGGATACGGACCGTGACGGCGTCCTGGATGTCTTCGACTCGTGCGCCGCTATCCCGGGGGTAGCAGAGGAGCAAGGATGCCCTGCCCTTCAGCCCGGCTCTGGGACCTGCTTGGTCGTAGGGCTCACGGGATTGAATCCGTTCGACCCTTCGCCTTTTCCGCCGTATGTCACGAGCAAGCCGGATCCCGAGGAGTCGGCCCAGGCGGCTGAATCCATCAACGCGAACTCCGGTGTTAAGCGCCTGTTGGAGGACACCAAGGACGAGTACGTCGGCACGTACCATATGTGGCGGCACTACCAATGGACCGCGGCCCTCCAGGACGCGAGCCAGCAGGCATCGCAGGGGCGACGTATCGTGTTGGTCGGCCATAGTGCGGGAGGGGCAGCGGCGCTAAATATCGCCGAACAGCTTCAACGGGAAGGCATACCCGTTGCGCTGCTAATCGAGCTCGACACGTTCACCGGGGGCCGCGACGACCAGCCCTCGTCCGTAAGGTTCATCTCCGATGCGGCACCGGACTGGGTGACCCGAAACGATCACCCAGCTCCTGCTAACGTTCTCGCGGCCGTCAACGCATTCCAGCGGCAAAGTCTCTACTACCACGGCCGGGCTCAATCATGGTTCAAGTCCGGAGTTGGGCTCAACTTGCTCGTACCGGACGGACATGGAGCGGTGCCGGACGCCATGGTCGGGAATCACGAGGTAGCGATGGCGTTCCGTGCAGCATGCGCTTCCTCACCCGCTACGAGTAGAGACATCAAGTTCAGAGGCACCGTGCTTGCCACGGACGAGCATCCTGACCAGGCTTACCCGTACCTCTCGTACCGATTCCTGAACGTCCGCGTCTCGGAAGTGCTGGAGGGCTCGACAACCGGTTTTCACATGCCATCCTCCGGTGTGCTCCGCGTGTACGTCCACCCGACCGTTGGCTGCGATGGCAGTCCTATCCACCACGCGGTCGTAGGGGACGACGTGGAGGTTTACGGCACGAACAACGATGGCACGGTCGATCCGTGTCAGACATTCCTTCAGAATCCACCGTCGCCGTACTACCTTCGCGTGCTCAGTTCGGCACCAGTGGCCAATGCATTCCAGTGGTACCAGGACGGCACGCCGTCAGGCAGTAGCCAGAGTGCCTGCAACAAGGCGGCACCGATTCCGCCCAACGGACCCGGCCTCACAGGGATATGCGTGACCTATACCTTGAAGATGGGTTCGGGTTCTCACAGCGTGCGATACCTTCTAACACGAGGCAGCACGACCGTTTACGACCGCACCTGGACCATCTCAACCGCTGCTGGTTCGTGGACCCAGGCCTTCCAAACCGCGACTGCACCCGGGAGCTACCACTTGACGGTCTACGTGGACGGCATGAGAGCCGGCGACAGTGACGTCACCGTTCCTTCGGGCTCGGGAACCGATTCATCCGGAGTTGAAGCACACCAGTGCTCCGAAGAAGGAGCCATCCGGACCGTAGCAGGCGTCACTACCAGTTCCATCACGTTCACGAACGAATCGACGAGCACTCGGTATATCTACTGGCTGGACTACAGCGGGGCACGACGGCTCTGGCACACCCTTCAGGGTGGATCGAGCTACGTGCAGGGCACTTACGTCACTCATACATGGCTCGTGGCAGATACGTCGGGCCTCTGCCTCGGGATCTACGTCGCCACCGCTAGTGCTGGGTCGGTCACGATTCACTAGCACGGGGAAGCACCCGAAGGTCGCTGTGGCTGCATCGTGGTGCTCACGGAGCCGGAGGCGGCGGTGGGGTGGGTGCGGGAGCGCCTGCTGGCGCCCGTCAGCCATTTCCGGGGGCCGTTGCCCGACCGCACGGACGCGTAAGCTCTGGCGATGCGCATTGGCCTCATCACCGACACCCACCAGCCGTCCGAGCTCAAGAACCTGTGGCCGGAGGTGTACACGGCCTTCGCGGGCGTCGACCTCATCCTCCACGGCGGCGATATCGTCGGATCGTCCGTGCTTGACTGGCTCGAAGAGATCGCGCCGACGCTGGCCTGCCGTGGGAACAACGACTACGGCTGGGATGACCCGCGGATGACGGAGACAGTCGAGCTCGAAATCGAAGGAGTGCGGCTCGGGATGCGCCACGATATGGAGCCCGAAGACCGGCCGATCGAAACGTTGATGGAGCGCTACTGGAAGGGCAAGGAGTTCGACATCCTCGTCACCGGCGACACGCACTTCGAGCGAATCGACTACCGCGACGGTGTGCTGCAGCTGAACTCGGGCAGCCCGACGCTGCCCCACCACTGGTCGACGCGGCTGGGGACGGTGGGGCTGCTGGAGATCGCGAATGGCGCGGTGGTTGAGGCGCGAATTCAGCGGCTCGGGCACACGGAGGGGCGGCACAATCCGGGAATCGAGTTCCTGTTCCGGCCAGAGACGGGCGTCGTACGGCTGGGGTGAGCGCTAACGGGCATCGAATGTGACCCTGGTGCACCCGAAGGTAGCTCCCGCGGCGCCCGTGAAACAGATGGAGAACCCTTTAACAGCGTCCAGCTCGGCGGGGGTGAGACGGAATCCGGCGATGGCCCGGTCCGTTCCACCGGCAGCGGGCAGTGTGACGGCAGCGACGCCTTCGAGCGGACGGCCAGCGGCATCAAGCGGCGTGACGGTGTTCGCGGTCACTGGCGTGCCTGCGACGTCGCCGCCCAGGACGTAGTCGAACACCACCTGGACGACCCCGGGGCTCGTTTCTTCGGCTCGGGCGTTTGAGTGGCCGCTGGGACCATCGCCGCCATCCCGCGGCTGACCTGCCCCGGGCTCATCGTGGCCGATGGCCTCGCCAACTGCGAAGAACCCGACCACGATGCCGACCAGGACCGGCACCGCGAGCAGCAGCGAGCGGTCTCCCTGGCGGACAACGGCATGGACCGCAAAGACGAGGGCTGTCAGCGCAATCAGGCCGGCAACCCCGAGCATCGCGAACATGACGACGTACCAGGCAATGGTGAGCGGATCGATGTCTATCGCGCGGAAGACGGATAACAGAGTGACGCCGACGAGAAAGAAGAGGCCCATGGCGGCGGCGAACCAGAGCAACGCCTTGAAGCTGCGTTTCCCGGAACGCGTCGTAGGCAGGCCAAGGATGCGTCGCTGCGCCATTAACGGAGAGCCTGTCACCAGTGCCGTACTCCTCGGGTGCATCATGGACCACGCAAGCCGCTTTGCCACCGGCCGCTTAGCCCGTGCCGGGAGCCCACGTGGGCCGGAGTCGTCCATGGGATTCACTGCCTGCTGGCCCCGCGACCGGCCCAGGTGACCAGTCGCCGGAATCGGAACCGGGTGGCGCTGCCGCTGCGATGCGCCGGCTCCAGCGGCCCATGTAGCGTTCACGGCTGGCGCCTGCTTCCCGCGGGTTGGTCCTGCTACGAACTCCTCTGTCGGGGCGGGTCGTCCCTGCCGAACCACCGACACAAGCAGTCAGATGATGGCGGGAACGTCGCTCGCGAGGTCCCAGACGCCAAAGCCAACCACCATCAAGTAGACCGACAAAGCCGCCACACGGATGGCACGGTATTCCGGCAGGCGGCGCAGTGACGGCACACGCATGGCAAGCCACCAGAGACCACCGACGAGGACGGCAACGACCGGTACCGGCACGAGGACGAGAGCAGGCAGGATCGCCGTTGCCGCAAGGGCGGTACGTTTCCTGTGTCGCCACCAGAAATGCGGATAGAGATCCACGAGCCAGGCAATGAGCCCGGCGCCAGCTGCCGGGATGGCGATGAAGAGGGCAATTGCGAACCAGTGAGGTTCGAGCAGGGTGAAGTCCACGCCATCCCGCTGGATGAGGATGGCGCCGCCCGCCGTTGCCCCGGCCAGCGCCCAGGCAATCGGCATGCCTCTCTTCGGAAAGAAGGGGCGGCCGAAGACGACGACCAGGCCGACCACGACTCCAAGAACGGTGGTGAGGAACAGCAGATTGAGCGTCGATGCGAGGTCGAACTGCCCGATGGTGAAGTCGTCGTCGCTCTGGACGCCACGGACGGAGTCGTCGGACGTGAGCCGGAGGAAGAACATGGCGGTGCGGCCACCTATGCCACCAGCAGCCAAACCGCCAAGTCCGCCCGCGGCGGCGCCAAGCGAGACCCAGTAAGCGACTGCCTTCAGATCGACCAGGCGTGGGAGCGCGGATGGTCCCTCGGTTTCAACGTTGCCGGCAAGTGCCGTCATGTGTAATCGCCTGCGATCAGGTTTTGGCGGCTACGATACGCCATTCGGATAGCCATCGTGACAGGCACGTGGCGCTAAATCGTGAGTCCGGCTCGACGAGCGCCGTTAGCCCCGCAGCTTCGCCGCGACCTCCGCGACGCGGCGGCCCTGGAAGCGTGCCGATGTGAGTTCCAGTTCGCCCGGGGTCGTGCCGCGCTTCGCCACGAACGAAGCGCCGTAGGGGTTGCCCTGCTGCATCTGGATCGGGTCGGCGTAGCCGGGCGGGACGATGATGCAGCCCCACGACGCGAACGTGTGGAAGAGGGCGATAATCGTGGTTTCGAGCCCGCCGTGCGCGGTGGAAGCGCTGGTGAACCCGGATGCGACCTTGCCCGCCATTTTGCCCTGTGCCCAGAGTCCGCCGGTTTGGTCGATGAGCGCCTTGAGCTGCGAGGCAATGTTCCCGAAGCGCGTGGGCGAGCCGAGGACGAGGGCGTCGGCCCATTCGATGTCGGCGAGCGTTGCTTCAGGGATGGCGGCGGTAGCCGTGGCGTGGTCTGCCCAGCGCTGGTTGCGGACGATTGCGTCGTAGGGGGCGGTCTCGGTCGCCTTCAGGAGCCTGACCTCGGCGCCGGTTTCGCGGGCGCCCGCAGCGATAGCTTCGGCGAGCCGGTACACGTTCCCGGTCGCGCTGTAGTAGATAACTGCGACATTTGGCATCGCGTTCAAGGCTATCAGCCATCTGTTACGAGCGCTTCACGGCTGCCTTCCAGGTCGCGGCGATGAAGTCGGGCTTCTCCGGATCCGCGCCGACAAAGCGGACGGTGGCCCCGGGATCGGCTCGCAACTCTGCTCCGATCGCCGCGGCCGTTTCGCCGAACTGAAGGAATGCCACCTCGTGGATATCGAACCAGAACCGATGGAACGGTCCCTGGCTGGATGCGTCGTACCCCGTGTGTGCTGAGACTGCTTTGAGGTAGCGGTCCAACTCTTCGGCGTCGTCGTGCGGGACCACCGCGCGGCCCGAGAGTTTGAAGTCTCCCTGCGTACCGTTCTTGTCCGACGTGGCCGAGTGGAGGGCGCAGCGGGGGTCGCGGACGAGGTCCAGCATCTTCTTCGATTGCCACATGCCGCCGAGGTTGAGTTCCCCTTCAAAGAGGAAGTACTCGATGGGGGTGACGCGGGGGGAGCCGTCTTTGCGGAGGGTGCCCATCATCACCATCCCGGTGCGGTCCATTCGTTCGAGGCCGAAGCGGGCGAGGATGGGCGCGGCGGCGGTGAATTCGTTCCAGCTAGCCATGGTCTGCTCCTGTCCTGGAGTGGGCCCCAAACTGTAGGGGCCATTCGCGACAGCGGGTGTCGCGCGGGCTGGTCAGGCGTCGGCCGGGGCCGCAACCTCGGTGTGCGGAGCGGGCGGTGGCGGGCCTTCGGACCGGCCGCGGTCCCCCCCGGCGCGGCGCAGCGCGGGCGCTGCGAGGATGATGACAAGAGCCAGGCCGAGCGCGGCCCATTCGAGCGCCGGCACGACGATGGGCAATCCAGCTGCCTGGCCGGCCGCGCTCACGGGCCCGACGTTCAGCATCGAGATGCCCATGACCAGCGGGAAAAGGCCCATGACGCGGCCGCGCATTTCTTCCGCCACTTGGTACTGGACGATCGTGGCCGAAGTGAGCAGCGTGCCGGCCATCGCGATGCCGAGGCTGAAATTCGCGACTGCCGTGAGCGGCACGAACCGGGAATGGCCGAAGACGATGCCGCCGACGCCAAAGAGCAAGACGAGGAAGGCGAGCGTTGGGCCTTTCGAAGAGAGGCCGGGACGGCTGGCGAGGAAGAACGATCCTGCGAGCGCGCCCATGCCCCAGAGCATAGCGATGAGGCCGAACTGGGCCCGGCTGAGCCCGAGGATCTCAGTCATCCAGACGGGGCCGAGCATGCCGACGCCGGGCATGCCGACCACCTGCAGGACAAAGACCATCGCGATCACGGGGAGGATGACGCGGTCGCGTGCGGCGTAAGAGAGCCCGGCACGGATATCACCGATCATGACGCCGGGGCGCAAGGGGCGGAGCGGCGCATCGGACGGCGGCTTCGTGTAGCTGAGCGAGGCGATGAGCGGGAGGATGACGAACCAGGCTGCGATCGAACCGGCGACGACCTTTTCCGGCCCGAAGGCGCCGACGAGGAAGCCGACGAGGGGAAGCGAGACCGGGGCCGTTATCTGGAGGGCGACGTTGAACAGTCCCATGGCCGGGCCGAGCTGCCCGCGCCCGACAATGACGGGGATGCTGGCGGTGCGGGAAGGGACGTCGATCGCCATCGTAATCGCGAAGACGAAGACGAGAGCGAGGACGGCAACGACCGTGGCGTCGCCGAAGGGCATCGCGAGCATGCAGGTGGCGAGGAGCACGGTGGTCGCGAACATCGTGCATTCGCATGCGAGGATGACGCGCCGTCGTTCGAAGCGGTCAGCGATGGCACCGCCGATCAGGCCGAAGCCGAGCATGCCCGCACCGCGGACGGCGACGATGAGACCGGAAAGCAAGACCTTCTGGTCCGGGTATGTGTCGATTGCCCAAAAAGTGAGCGAGATGAAGTGTGCGGGAAGCACGAGGTTGGCCATCGCTGTGGCGACGAGGAGCACGCGGAAGTCCCGCTGACGCAGCGCAGCCTTGCGAGACGGAGCGCCATCGGGGGACATTTCGCGGAGCATAAACTATCGCGCGAAGCGGACGAGAGGGCTGGACATTACCAGCCGCGGAGGCGGTTTTCCTCGCGCCGGTAGAGGGCGAACGCTTCCTGGACGACGAGTGAGGCTTCTTCCGCGCCCTGGATCTGGTCGACCAGCACGGTCTTGTTCTCTAGCTTCTTGTAGTCCTCAAAGAACATCTGGATCTCCGCGAAGATATGCGGCGGGAGTTGCTCGATATCGGTGTAGCTGGCGAACGAGGGGTCGTTCACATGGACGGCGATGACCTTATCGTCGCCCTTGCCCTCGTCCTGCATATGCATTACGCCGATTGCGCGGGCCTGCATGATGGCCAGGGGAACGACCGGTTCCTGGCCGAGGACGAGCACATCGAGCGGGTCGCCGTCGTCGCAGTAGCTTCGCGGCAGGAAGCCGTAGTTCGCGGGGTAGACAACAGAGCTGTAGAGGACGCGATCCACGCGAAGGAGGCCGGTGGGCTTATCGAGCTCGTACTTGAGCTTGGAGCCACGCGGGATCTCGATGACGACGTTGAAGCGTTCACGGGCGGTGTCGGGGTTGTTGGGGAGGTCGTGCCAGGGGTGGGCCATTTCGATCTGGATGGTAGCACCGGCCAGCTAACGCGAAGGCCCCGGTTGCCCGGGGCCTGGAGGCGACTTACGAGGTAGGAAGATGAGGGGATGCCGGGCAGAACCCGGCATCCGGTCCCTCGAACGCCTGGGGGCGCATTGAAGGTAACGCCGAGACCTACCGGCCGGTTAACGCGCGGTTGCAACGAATTTCACAGAACAGCAGCGGCCATCGCTCTTTCGTATCAACCGGCGCGGAAATGGGCGGCGCGGTGGCTGTTGTCGCAGAACGGTTTGTTCGCCGAGGAGCCACAACGGCAGAGGGCGAAGCGGGACCCTTCGGCGAGAACCCCGCCCTCAGCGTCCCGGATGGTGAGGCGGCCGCGCACGTGGAGCGGGCCGTCCTTCGCGGACTGGATCGAGGGCTCCGCATCCGGAACCTCGGGAGATCCACCCTGCTGCTCATACGTGAGCGCGCCCGAAGGACAAGCGCGGATGGCGGCTTCGACATCCTCCGCGGGGGCTGCATCAGGGCGGACCCAGTCCCGCCGGCCGACATCAAAGACCTCGGGAAGCCGCTGCAAACAGCGCGCCGCGTGGATGCAAAGGTTCGGGTCAAAGGTGACGGCAAGGTCACCGGCTTCGTACCGCTGGATACGCTTGCGGGGCATGGGAGGTTCCCGTCCTTTCCGCTGGGGTTCAGCTGAACGAAATCGTACCCGCCATCTCCCATGCCAGGATCTCTGCCCCGCCGGGTCCAGCCGTCACCGCGAGCGAGCCCGCGGAGGTGAGACGGGCCGCGTCGCCGGTCGCCAGCTCGCCAAGTTCCGCGCCCTCCACCTCGCCACGGGCAACGTACAGGTGCACGAACGGCGCATCGGGAAGCACCACCCGCTCGCCCGCCTTGAGCCGCGCCGCCCAGAGCGTGGCCCCCGCCTGGCGGATAGGGATCGCGGCATCGTGGATCCCGGAAGCGACCGGCACGAACCCGCCGCGGTCGAGGTCGGCGTTGATGTCGAGCTGGGAGTAGCCGGGCTTGATGCGGGCCTCGTCGGGCACCACCCACATCTGGACGAAGTGGACCGGCCGATCCTCGTCCGTGCCCTTGAAATCGGAATGATTGATCTCCGAGTGGAGGATGCCGGTCCCGGCGCTCATACGCTGGGCGAGGCCGCGGTAGATGAGGCCCACGTGGCCCTCGCTGTCCTTATGTTCGAGTTCACCGTCCAACACCCACGTGACGATCTCCATATCGCGGTGCGGGTGTGTCTGAAAGCCCATACCGGGCGCGACGATGTCGTCGTTACTCACGAGGAGCAGGCCGTGGTGGGTATTGGCGGGGTCGCGGTGCCCGCCAAAGGAAAAGGAGTGCCGCGATTCGAGCCAGTCGAGGCGTGTCTCGAAACGGCCGTTGGCGCGGCGGATGTCGATCATATTGGCGGTCTGAGCTGGCACGGGATCACTCCTTATTTCGTTGCCTATGCAACTACTTTAACAGGGCTGTCAAGCAGTCCCGATAGCATGGCCACGGCGGCGAAGTTCGCCCTCAAGGTCCAGGCGGCGGGTGCCAAAGCCGCGCGTCTCCCACTCTTCGCGCGGGACCATCCAGAAGACTTCGAATTCGTTGCCGTCCGGGTCCTGCGCATAGAGGCTGAGGCTGCTGCCGTGGTCCGACTGCCCGGTGAGCGCGCCGGCTTCCGCGAGCGCCGTGCGGGCACGTTCGAGATCCGGGAGGGTGTCGACTTCCCAAGCGAGATGGTAGAGCCCGGCGCGCTCGCCACGGCCTGGACCGGGCGCATCCTTGCCGATGCCGAAGAGGCCGAGGTCGTGGTGGTTGTCGCTGCCATTGGCGCGGAGGAAGAACGCCCGGTCGCCCATCGATTCGACGAGGGAGAAGCCGAGCACATCCCGGTAGAAGGCGAACGCTGCCGGGGCGTCGCGGACGTAGAGGACGGCGTGGTTGAGACGCTTGATTGTGAACACTGGGCAACACTCCTTTCGCCGGCCGCGGGGTTCCGTTCGAGATTACTGTGCGGCGACCGCTTCGAGGTGAAGCGTCACCTTCACCGTGTCGCTGACGACCATCCCTCCCGTTTCGAGAACGGCGTTGTAGGTCAGGCCGAAGTCCTTGCGGTTAAGCGTGGCTGTGGCCGTGAAGCCGATGCGGTCCTCGCCCTGGAATCCCTTGCCGCGCCCTTCGAGTTCCGCATCCAGCACAACCGGGCGGGTGACATCGCGGATGGTCAGCTCTCCGGAGACGGACCAATGGTCGGCGCCGCGGCGCTCCACCCGTGTGCTCACGAAACGGATCGCGGGGAAGCGTTCGGCGTCGAAGAAGTTGGCGGAGCGAAGGTCGGCGTCGCGCGCTTCCACCCCTGTATCGATCGTCGCGGTCTCGATGACCGCCTCGACAGACGCGCGGGCCGGGTCCTGTTCGTCGAAGGCAATCGTGCCGCCGATGGCGCGGAACCTCCCGCGCACGGTGGCGATCATCATGTGCTTCACGGCGAACTCTGCCGAAGAGTGCACGGCGTCGATGGCGTAGGCGGTGGTGGTCTGCAGTTGTGTGGGCATCGGTGGATTCCTTTCATTACGTAAGCTCAGTGACTTACCAATGGATATAACCTTACGTATGCGCCTCACGATTGTCAAGCGCCTAATCGATGGTAAGATCGTCGCATGGAAGACCAGCCCCCGCTCGGAGCCTTTTGCCCGCGCTACCACCAGGCCGTCGAACTCATCGGCAGGCGTTGGAGCGGCGCCATCCTGCGGGCGCTGCTCTCCGGCACGCACCGGTTCAGCGAATTCAGCGACGTGATCCCGGGGATCAGCGACCGCCTCCTTTCGGAACGGTTGAAGGAATTCGAGGCCGAAGGGGTCGTGACGCGCATCGTCATCCCCGAGACGCCGGTCCGTATCGAGTACCGGCTCACCGACAAGGGGAAGGCCCTCTTGCCGGTGGTCGCGGCGCTGGCCACGTGGGCGGAAACCTGGCTCCCGGCCTCACAACCCGCCTGACGGGAGGCGACGGCGGGACGGCCCTTCGCGGAGGGCCCTTACGGTAGGACCGCTGCCCACGCGCTTCGCGGTACGCTAGACGTGCACGCGGCCGCGGGCCGCGCGGGAGGACTCGGTGTTTTTCAAGCAGTACTACCTCGGGTGCCTGGCGCATGCTTCGTACCTGGTCGGCGATCAGCGGACGAAGACGGCAGTAGTGGTCGACCCGCAACGCGACGTTGAGCAGTACCTGGAGGACGCGCGTGCGCAGGGAATGACGATCACGCACGTCTTCCTCACGCACTTCCATGCCGACTTCATTGCCGGGCACCTCGAGCTGCGAGATAAGGTGGGGGCAACGGTCTGCCTCGGCGCTCGTGCGGAGGCGGAGTTCGCGTTCCAGAAGTTCGCAACGGGCGACCGGCTGGAGTTCGGCGACGTGCGTATCGAAGCCATGGAGACGCCGGGCCACACGCCGGAGGGCATCTCTCTGCTCGTCTACGATCTCGCGAAGGACGCGGCGAGCCCGTACGGCGTGCTCACCGGCGACACGCTGTTCATCGGCGACGTTGGGCGCCCGGACCTGCTGGCATCGATCGGGTTCACCTCGGAGGAGTTGGCGAGCATGCTTTACGACTCTTTGCACGAGCGGCTGTTGCCACTGCCGGACGAGACGCTCGTCTATCCGGCGCACGGCGCGGGCTCCATGTGCGGACGCAACTTGAGCAGCGAAACGGTCTCCACGATGGGCATCCAGCGCCAGTACAACTACGCGCTGCAACCAATGACGAAGGAGCGGTTCATCGCGCTGGTCACGGAAGACCAGCCCGAGGCGCCCGCCTACTTCAGCTACGACGCGCT
Source organism: Dehalococcoidia bacterium (assembly GCA_050248655.1). Classification (GTDB taxonomy): domain Bacteria; phylum Chloroflexota; class Dehalococcoidia; order Tepidiformales; family Tepidiformaceae; genus JAGQHB01. Next base: position 142,931 of record JBFWRY010000004.1, on the reverse strand, counting down.
GATGAACCGGCGTGAGCGAGCGACACTGGACGAAGTGCTGGATGAGCAACTCAATCCGTTGACGCTGGACGAAACGCTCGCTGCGCAAGCTGCAGGCGCCGTGGTCCTCGACGTGCGGGACGCTGCTGACTTTGAGGGTGCGCATCTTCGCAGCGCCGTGAATGTCGGGCTCGATGGGCAGTTCGCGACGTACGCCGGGACGGTGATCAAGCAGGGGCAGCCCGTGGTCATCGTGGGCGAGCCCGGCCGCGAAGTGGAGGCTGCGACACGTCTCGGGCGCATCGGCTTCGACCAGGTGAAGGGCTACCTTGGCGGCGGCATGGTGGCACTGGCGAAGCGGGACGATCTGCTCGCGCGCAGTGAGCGGATCACCGGCGCGACGGTGGCCGAGCAGCTCGCGGCGGGAGAGCCGCCCGTCATTATCGACCTCCGGACGGCGGGCGAACGCGATAGCGGCGTGATCGAGGGCAACCTGCATATCCCGCTCAACCATCTCGAAGAGCGGGCGGGCGAGATCCCGGGCGGCAGGCCGGTCGTGGTGCACTGCCAGGGCGGCTACCGCTCTGCGATTGCTGTCAGTCTACTGGAGAGGATGGGGATCGCGGCAGCCGATCTCGTGGGTGGATTCGGCGCATGGGAGGCAGCCGGTCTGCCCGTAACGCGCAATGTTGCAGCAGGCCCGGCGGCCTCGTAGCTTCCACGCATGGCCACCACGCGAGACGCTCCTTCCAACGCCGAGGTCGCGGCCTGGCGGTCGTTCATCACCGCCTATTCGCGGCTCACAGATGTGCTTGAGCGGGAGCTGCAGGCCGAACGGGACATGCCGCTGACCTGGTACGACGTGCTCGTCGTGCTGCAGGAAGCACCGGGACAGCAGCTGCGGATGCACGACCTCGCCGAACAGGTGCTGCTCAGCCGGGCGGGGTTGACGCGGCTGGTCGACAGGATGACGACAGCGGGGCTGGTGGAGCGCATCCCCTGTCCCGAAGACCGGCGCGGCACGTATGTGCGAATCACGAATTCGGGCCGGAAGGCGAACCTCGAAGCGGCGCCCGTGCACCTCGGCGGCGTGCGGGAGCACTTCACGCGGCATCTCTCGGCGAAAGAGCTGTCGGCGATGCGCACCGCCTTCGACCGCGTGGTCGAGGGGCTGAAGTAGCGAGCAGCACCGGCATGCGGACGGCCGTGCGGACGGCCATACTGTGGCACTCATGGAACCCTCTGCCCGGCTGATGCATTCGTGACGTTGCCGGAAGCGGGCGGGCGGGCGGCGATGCGGGCGGAGCTGGGCGGATTCCCCTACCTGCTGGCGCTGGTCTCCGTACATCTCTACTTCGTCTCGTACGCGATGTCGATCGTCGCGGTGCCACTTTCGATGAAGGGCGACCCGAACTGGCTGGTGGGCCTCGTCGTCGGTGCATTCGGCATCTCCGGGACGCTGAGCCGCCCGATCGTGGGCGTGGGAGTGGACGCCGGCAACCGGATGACGTGGCTTCGCACCGGCGCCGCGGGGACGGCCGTATCGTTCGCCGGCTACGCGTTCTTCCCCGATCCGTGGCTGACGATCGTGTTCCGGCTGCTGCACGGGGTCTCGATGGGCCTGTTCACCACGGCGCAGCTCGCTGTGGTTGCGGGGCTGGTGTCGCAAAGCCGCCGGGGGCTGGGGATGGGCGTGTACCAGTCCGTCAACGCGCTGTCGCAGCTCTATGGCGCGCCGCTGGCCGTGGGGCTCGCGACGTGGGTTTCGTTCCGGTTCTCGTTCCTCGTCGGCGCGGCGTTCGCGGCGGCGACGCTGGTGGTAGGGATGTTCATGCGCGACGGCGGGTTCGTGCGGACGAACCTCGCACCGGTCGCCTGGCGCAAGCGGGCGTGGATCTCCCGGCCGGCCGTCGCCCCTGCCCTCGTCTTCCTGACCATGACCACGACCATCGGGGCAGTGCAGGCGTTCCTCCCCGCGTTCGCCGATGAACGCGACCTCGGCAACGTCGGGTTGTTCTACAGCGTCTATGGGCTGGCGCTGCTCGTCTCCCGGGCCCTCTCCGGCTGGCTGACGGACCGCCTGGGCCGCGCGAAAGTGGTGCTGCCGTCGCTGGCGTTCGGGTCGCTGTCGCTCTTCCTCATCGCGGCGGCGAATTCCGAGGCGATGCTGCTGAGCACCGCGGTCCTGTACGGGCTGGCGTTCGCCGCCGTGCAGGTGACCGCCATCGCGCTGGTGGTGGACCGTACGCCTCCCGATGGCCGCGGCGCGGGCGTCGCGACGTACACGATGGCATGGGACATCGGCGCCGTCGCAGGCGGGATCGGCCTCGGGCTGATCATCGACCAGACGTCCTACGGCATGGGCTTTGCGCTCTGCGGGCTGCTGCCGCTCGCGGGGATCGGGTTGTATGTGAGGGCGATGCGGTGAGCACCCACCCATTGACGCCCTCCGGCCCCCGCTGGCATGCTCTCAGCACGGCACTGCGCCGGAGTAACGTGAGGAGGCGACCCATGGCAGAGAACGCGACTGTGCTTCCCCGGGTATTCGTGCGCCTCGCGGTTGCCGCCTGACCATCGCCTTCATGGGTTGATGCGCAGGGCCGCCCGCCGGGGCGGCCTTTTTCTTTGCGCTCATACCCTGGAGGTTCCCGGAAATGTCCGAAGAAGACGAGGCGGCGCCGTCCGCACTCGACGAGTTCATTGCCGAGGGGCAGATCACCTCGGTCCTTTCGATCATCAAGACCGGCAAGGAGGCATCGGCCTACCTCTGCCGCGCGCACCCATCGTTGGGGGCGAAGTTCGCCGTCGCAAAGGTGTATCACGACCGGACGCGGCGGAACTTCGCCAACGACTCTGTCTACGCCAGCGGGCGCTCGATCATGCAGGCAGTGCCGGGCCAGGTGGGCCGCGCCCTGAAAAACAAGAGCGAAGCGGGTCGCAAGTTCCAGTCCGCCCTCTGGGTGGACCGCGAATTCGAGACGCTCTTCACGCTGCGGGACGCGGGCCTCGATGTCCCGGATGTCTATGCCTGCACCGGGTCGGCCGTGCTCATGGAATTCGTGGGCGACGGCAGCGGCGCGGCGCTGCAGTTGCAGCACGCTGACCTCGACCCGGCGGACGCTGAGGCTGCCTGGGCGCGGCTGCTCTGGAACATCGAAGAGATGTTGCGGCTCGACATCGTCCACGGCGACCTTTCGGCGTACAACGTGCTCGCATGGAAGGGCCGGACGGTCCTCATCGACTTCCCGCAGGCCGTGGATCCGCGGTTCAGCGACGCGGCGCGGGACCTGTTGGAGCGGGATATTCGCAACCTTGGCCGCTATTTCGAACGGTTCGGGATCGACCCCGACGCCGCGCGGCGGGCAAACGACCTGTGGTGGCGCTGGAAGAGAGGGAGGTTGTGACGGAGCTATGCGGCAGCGTAGACTCTCGGCCAGCATTCAGCCGAAGAGGTTCTGACTAAATGGCCACCGACCGCCCCGTCTTCTGGCCCGAGATCCGAGCGTTGCTGTTGATGGCAATGCTCGTCTTCCTCTACACCATTGGCATTGGGATCCTGAACGGCATCGACGCCGTGGACTTCGATCAGCGCCGCATCCTTGGCCACGTCCATGGCGGGACGCTGGGCTGGCTGACGCTGGCGGTGTTGGCTGCGTCGCTCTGGCTGTTTGGGGAATCGCGGAAGCCGGGTAAGAACGAGCGCAACCTGGTCCGCGTGCTCACCGTCGTGGCCATCGTGGCCTTCCCGGCCTACGTGGCGGCCTTCTCGCTGACCTATGGCAACTGGCGCCCGGCGCTGGGGATCATCTCGCTGCTCCCGATCGCGGGCTTCTTCGCGTGGGTGGTGTACCGGGCACGGGGCCAGGAGCTCGGGGTGCCACAGTGGGGCTTCATCGCCGCGCTGGGCACGTCGATCGCGGGTGGCGTGCTCGGCGTACTGCTGGGGCTGGAGATCGCGACAGGCGACAACTACTTGCCCACCGGCGGCGAAGACGCGCACCCGGCGACGATGGTCGTCGGCTTCCTCATCCCCGTCGCGCTGGCAATGGCGGAGTGGGCGTTCTTCTTCCCGCGACCTCCAAAGGCGACACGTGCGGGGCAGATCCAGATGATCTTCCCGTTCGCGGGCGGCGTGCTGCTGGGGCTTTCGCTGCTGCTCAACATCGAGCCACTTGCTCCGCTGGCTATCCTCCTCGAACTGGTCGGCGTGATCATCTTCGTCGTGCGGATGTTCCCCCGCTGGCGGATGCTGAATCTGCTGGAAGCGACGCCGGGCCGGTACGGGCTTGCGAGCGCGATTGCGATCATCTTCGTCATCGGCCTCGCCCAGTACTGGATCATCAAGTACGAGGGAGACTTTGACCTGGTCGAGACGCACGAACTTCTCGCGCTGGACCACTCGCAGTTCATCGGCGGGATGACGAACGCGATCTTCGCGATGCTGATGCTCGCAACGGTGCCGGGTCGGAAGGGCGGCCGCATCGACCAGGTCATCTTTCTGCTGGTCAATATCGGCATTATCGGCTTCGTGGTCGGGCTGCTTTCGGACTCGGCGCCGCCGAAGCACATGTTCACGCCGATCATGGGCGCGGGCCTGCTCCTCGGCCTTGGGACCTATGCCTACCGACTGCTGCCGGAGGTGTTCGGCACCCGGGAAGAGAAGGCGCAGGAGGCACGGGCGCGCGCGTAGAAGCGCAGCGTTGCCGGGCTGATCGTTATACGCAGATAGTTGCCTATTGACATGCGCACCTATCTGCGTATTCTTTCGCCATGCGCAGAAAACCGGGAGCATTACTCCCCATCGAAGTGGCCCTCCTCCGGGCGGGGGTCGCACTTTTCCACCAGGGCGAACCAGAATTCCACGGGTACGCAATCGCACGGGCAGTGGCCGAAGGCTCGGAAAGCCGGCGGCTGACAGCCCACGGGACGCTCTACCGGGCGCTGGACCGCCTCGAAACGGCGGGGCTCCTGGAAAGCACCCTCGAAGACGCGGACGCCGCCGCCGCAGAGATGCGGCCACGGCGAAGGCTCTACCGGATCACCGCCGCGGCCGAAGCAGCGCTCGCCGCCTACCCCGAGCCAAAGGCGGCCATTCAGCCGTCGTTGCGGACGGGAGAAGCGCCAGGATGAGCGCGATCCCCTACCGGCGGCAAGGGTTCACGGCATCGGCCATTCGCACGTGGGTGCGCTTCTACACGCTTGGCCTTCCGGAAGAGCAGCGCGAACGCCGCCTCTTCCAGATCGAATCCGACCTCTGGGAGCACTGGCAGGACCGCGCCGAAACGCAGGCACCGCCGCTGTTGCTCACCTGGGAAACCACCGACCGCGCGCTGCGCGGCATGGCCGCCGACATTCTCTGGCGGCTCCAGTTGGAGGGTCCGAAAGTGAACATTCACATCCCAATCGAACGGCTCGCAGGAGCGTTCGTGCTGCTGCTCATCGTCGGCATGGTGCTCAGCACATCGGCTGCCGGGTACGACGCGAGCGCCGACGGCTTCGAGACGGAACTTGAGCGGCTGGCGAGCGTGAAGTCGTGGCAGGCGGACGTCTACACCTTTTTCCAGACCATCTCCGGCCTCGGCATGCTCCTTGCGGGCGCGGTGTTCTTCACCCAGCTACGCGATCGGGCGCACGCCGCGGCTGCCGTGTCGGCCTTTCTCCTAACCGGAGCGGGGGTGCTGGCCCTCGCGACCTCAGCCATCTACTTCAGCGCTGCAGACCTCGCGGACGAGTGGATCGCCTCCGGTCGAAGTGAAAACGAGCTCAATACCGCGCGGGCAATGACGCTGCTGCTCACCGGCCTCTCCGTCCCACTCCTCGTCACCCTGGCTTCCGCCGTCTATACGCTCGCGTTCTCCACGAGCCGGCACCGGTTGGTGGCCCACCCGCTCGGGTGGCTGGCCGTCGCCAGCGGGGGATTCTTCCTCGCGGCCGCGGTCGCAGAGCTGGCCGGGACGGACGCGGGCTGGATCCTGATGTCCGGCGCCCTGCTGCTCATGGTCGTGTGGATGGTCTCGACTGGCTTCCAGCTCCTGCTGGGTGGAAGGGCGACGATCTCACCCGGCAGCAGCCCCCAACCGGGGCAACAGCCGGTCTAAAGCCCGCTCCCGTGGGCGGCGACGTGTTCGAGCATGAGCGTGGTCATGGCCGTGCCGCTGGTCCACAGCTGATGCGGCACGCCCATTGGCCAGCGCACGGACTGTCCATCGGCGAACGGCGCGGTCTCCTGCCCGACGCGGACGAACCCAGTCCCTTCGATGCAAACGACATCGATCGCGTGGGGCGCGGCGTGCAGGTCAATCGTGGCGTGCGGAGCGAAGCGCAGCATGATCGCGACAAGGCCCGGACCCTGCATCAGCAGCCGGGCCTGAACGCCTTCGCAGCCCTGGCGCTCGACGGCATACCACTCCGGGCGAGGGTTCGCGCCAAACTGCATCAGTCGGGCTTCTCGCGGCTGCGGCCGCGCTGACTGCGGGGGGCGCCGGGCTCCTTGCGGGCGCGGCTGGGCATCACGCGGCGCGGTTCGTTCTCCAGCTTCGGGAAGTGCGGCGGCAGCGGCGCTTCGCCCTGGCCCTCCGCCTCCTGCTTCAGCACGAGGTCGATCAGTGGCTGCAGCGAAAACGCTCGGTCGTCGATCGCGGCGCCAGGATCTCCGATGGCGGCGTAGCGCGCCGGTACGGTGGCGATGGTGAAATCCTTCAGCTCTACCGTGGGCAGCTCCTCCCAGGTCACCGGGCAGCTGACCTGCGCGTTGGGCGTCGGGCGGACCGAGTAGGCGGAGGCAACGGTGCGGTCCCGAGCATTCTGGTTGTAATCGATGAAGACGCCGTGGCGCTCTTCCTTCCACCACTTCGTCGTCGCCAGTTCCGGCGCCCGGCGTTCGACTTCCCGGCCGAGGGCCAGGGCGCAGCGCCGGACCGCCTGGAAGCCCCAGCGCCGTTCGATACGTACGTTGATATGGATGCCGCGCGACCCGGATGTCTTGGGGTAGCTCACGTAGCCGAGGTCCGTGAGCACCTCGCGCACGACCAGCGCAACCTTCCGCACCATCGGCCAGACGGCCTCGGGCGTCGGGTCCAGGTCGACGCGGAGCTCGTCGGGATGGTCAACATCTTCGGCGCGCACAGGCCAGGGATTGAGGTCAAGGCAGCCGAGGTTGGCCATCCATGCGATGCCCGCGACCTCGCTCGTGACCGCAAGATCGGCGGTGCGCCCACTGGGGAAGCTGACATGCGCGGTGCTGAGATACGGCGGCAGGTTCTTTGGCGCGCGCTTCTGGAAGAACGGCTCTTCGGTTGCGCCGTTGACGAACCGCTTGAGGACGCAGGGCCGGTTGCGGACGCCACGCAGCGCGCCGGCGCCGACGCTGACGAAGTAGTTCACGAGGTCGAGCTTGGTGTACCCAGCCTCGGGGAAGAAGACCTTGCCGGGGTTGGTGACGACGACCGGATAGCCGCCCACGTCGAGCGTGACCTCGTCCTTCGCCATGGGGGAAGGGTACGCGATCGAACGGGGAACCGCGCCTGGATACCCCGCCTACTCTCTCGCTGCACGCTTCGCTTCGATCGCTGCCCGGCGTTCCTGGTTGAACTTTACGATCGGGCTCATCTCTGCAGGCTGCCAGTCGCGGTATGCGGTCCGCGTATCCACCGGCCACTCGATGTCCACATCGAGGCGATAGGCGGAAGCCTTCGCTTCGGCGAGCGCCCGGACAGCGGCTTCCGCCACGGTCAGCTGCATCGCCGGGTCGTTGGGCATGCCGAAGGCATGGCCGAACGGGAACTCCACGCCAACAACGCGGGAGAGCCGGAACTTTTGGGCGAGGTCCGGCATCATCGTGACGGTGACGGTGGGAATGCCTGCTTCTTCGATGGTACGTGCCAGCACGGGCACGTTGCGGCAGCAGTCCGGTCAGGCAGGGGCAAGCACCAGGGCGCTAACGCCCGCATCCTTGAGGCGACGCGCCACCTCGGGGCCATAGTGCGTGCGCCACTCGTTCGCGCCGCTCTGCTGAAACCCCATGAAAGCGTAGTGCTCATCCGCGAGGCTGCCTATGGCGCCGCGCTTCTCCAGCTCCGAAAAGGCGCGGATGGGCAGTGCAACGTTGATGTCGTCTTCAATGTCGCGCGTGTTCAGGTGGAGGTGGGTGGCGGCTACGTCGCGCTGCCGCACACCACGCGGGATCAGGCGATAGGTGGGGTCGCCCCACGTCGGCTCCCGCTTCTCGCGTTCGACGTCGAACGGCTGCTGGCTCTCCTTCAGGTAGATGCCGGCCGACGAAAGCAGCGCGATCTTCGCCGCGGTGACGGGGATGTCCAGGGGCGTCCAGACGGCGTTCTCGGCGAAGAACCCGGCGCTTTCGTAACCGGCCCGGAAACTCCGCGGAAGGAACTTATAGCTATCAACGGTCATGGCGGGGCCCCCGGGTCTTCGCGTGGGAGGGACTCTACGGTGCGGAGTCCGAGGTTGCGAGCGCCAACCTACCGCCGCCCGCCGGCCTCGCGGAGGACGCGCATGAATTCGGCATCGCCCTGGAGCGGGACGAGCTTGGCGTCCGCGGCGGCTTCCCGCGCATAGGCGGGGTCGATCTGGAGCGCACGGCGCAGCCGGCGCAGTGCTTCTTCGCGGTTGCCCAGCGCGGACGCCGCCTGCGCGGCGCCGTAATGGGCGGCTGCGTCGGTGTCATCGAGGGCAGCCGCTTCCTGGAAGTCGACGAGCGCTGCTGCCGGATCGCCGCCGTGAAGCTGCGCCAGCCCCCGGTTGACGATCACCGTCGTGTCCGTCGGGTCGATCTGGAGGGCGGCGTTGAAGTCGCGGAGGGCAGAGCCGTAGCCGGCGCGATAAAGGTGGAGCATGCCGCGGTTGTTGAGGGCGTCGGCGTCGTTCGGTTCGAGTTCGAGGGCGCTGTTGTAGTCATCGAGCGCGAGGTCATATTCGCCGGCGCGGGTGCGGGCGTTCGCGCGGTTGTAGTAGCCAGCGGTGAGATTCGGGTCGAGTTCGAGCGCGCGGGAATAGCGTTCGATGGCGAGCCCATACTGGCCAACGTTGAAGTAGACGTTCCCCTCATCGAGGAACGATTCGGCGCTGCGACCGGCGTACTGCGCGACCGGCTCCGGGCGGACCTGTTCGAGCGCTGCCTCGAGCGTGCTGGTCAGCGGCGCCCCGGGGATGAATGCCGCCGCCTGGGCGGGGGCGGGTTCGACGGGCGCAACAGGCCGCGGGAGAGCCGGCTCGAAGACCGGGGACGGCTCGGGTTCGGCCGGGGCAGCGACAGGGGCCGGCGGCTCCGCCTGCTCAGCCGTCTCCAGCCATTCGGCCGCGACCGACTCATCTTCGTCGGTGATGCCCCAGGAGAGGCCTGTTTCCTCGAATTCGGCCTGGTCGACGACCGGTGGTTCCACCGCGGCCACGACTTCGTCATCTTTGCGCTTCTGCCATGGCCAACGGAAGCCGCCGCTCTCGGGGGAAGGTTCCCCGGGCGGCGGCGGGGGCGGCGCCTGTTCCGCCACCGAAGGTTCGCCGTCGAGTTGGTCGGCGAGGCGTTCGAGATCCGTGGTTACTGTCAGCGGTGCAACGCCATCGTCGCGCTGCCAGGGCCAGCGGAAGCCGCCTTCTTCGCGTGCCGCCGGCTCGGGGGTCCACGGTTCCGGCGCGGCTTCTGCGGCGGTCTCTTCCGCTTCTTCGACGGCAGCGGATGGTGGGGCTACGGCCTCGGCGGGGAGGGCATCCAGGAGTTCCTCGGCCTCTTCGGCGAGCCCCGCTACCGCTGGCTCTTCGGGCGCGGGTGGCACGACCGCCTCGGCGACAGGTGACAGCGCCTGCGGTGCGTTCTCAACGGCTTCGGGCTCGGAGACTGAGATAGTGGGCGTTTCCGGGGTTGCCGGAAACTCGATCTCTGCAGCCGGGGCCGGCGCTTCTTCCAGGGCTTCAGCTTCAGCGACATCGGCGAGGCCCGGCCCGGACGCCAGAGCAGGTTCGGCGGACTCTTCGAGAGTGACCGATTCCGCAGCCTCCGGCGCTTCGTCCGCGGGCGCTTCGGGACGGCGATGCTGCCACGGCCAGTACCAGCGTTCGCCGGGCGGCGGCGGCTCAACGGCTGGCGCTTTCGCTTCTACGACGGCGGCAGCGACAGACCGAGGCTCTTCGACGGATGCTGCCTCGCGCAGGTCAGTCTCGGGTGCGGCCGTTTCCTCGGGCGCGGCCGGAACGGGCGGCGCGAGGTACGCCGGCTCTTCGACCGGAGCAAGCTCCGCTGGACGTCCTGGCTCCTCAGCCGTTGGTGGCGGCGGCGCCCAGGACGGGGGAGCGGCCACTTCTTCGGCTTCAGACGCGATCGGCTCGATCGCTTCGAGGAATTCGTCCTCCGCGAGCATCTCCCGGAAGTCAGCGTCGGCAACGAGCGGGCCGGTGGCGACAACAACGGGGAGTGGCGGGGCGGCGGTGGGCTCGTCCTCGTTTTCGGCGATGTTCGCCGCCGTTTCGGGCTGCTCGTCTGGAGTGATTGGCCAGGCTTCGTCTTCGCGCCAGAGGGGGCCGGGCGCGCGACTCTGCCAGCGTTTCCATGCGTAGGCCGCGACCGCGCCGAGGATCGTGAGGAGGATGAGCGTCTTCAGGACGCGCTTCATCGTTAGCCCCCTTCGGCCTGTTCCAGCAGGTGCTCCGTGACCGCCATCAGCCCGTTGTAGGCATAGACGATGTAGTCGCGCGGGTGGAGGTCGAGCTTCTTCATCTCCTCTTTGCGGGCCGTCACGGGATCCCAGGAGCCAGTCATCTCGATGCTGTCGTGGTCGATGCCGAACTCTAGCTCATACAGCTCGCCGTCTTCGCCAACGACCACGCAGCCGCGGTCCGGGTCTGCGGCGCTATCGCCTTCGCATTCGATGGCGTGCGTGAAGAGGGCGTTGGGAAACGGGGGAAATGGGCGCAGCGAGAGGCACGCTTCCTGGAGAAGCTCGTGCAATTGCGATGCGGTCCGTTGAAGGACGACATCCGCCTGCGCCTTGCGAAGCAAGGGGTCGGTGGCCATGGCGTGAAAAGTATAGGAGATTACTCCGTTGAGCGGGAGTGCCGGTCGCGAGACTGTGGCGGCTGTCCACTCCGTCGTCAGCGGTCGAATCTTGAAGGGATGGACTCCACCTCGCTCGACCCACCGGCCCGCCTCTCCGTCGTTGTCCCCACGCGTGACCGCGCACCAATGCTGGACCAGTGTCTTGCATCCATCCGGGCGCTGGAAGGCCCCGACCTCTCGATCGAATTGATCGTCGTCGACGATGGCTCCAGCGACGGGACGAAGGCGGTCGCGCTGGCGCACGGGGCACAGGTGATCGAGAACGGAGGCAAGGGCTCTGCCTCGGCGAGAAACGCCGGCATGCGGGCGGCAACGGGCGAGTTCCTGCTGATGGTCGACGACGATGACGTGGCACTGGTGGGGCACCTGCGGCCCCACATTGCGCTGTTGCGGCAGCGGCCGGACTTTGCGGCCGTCGTGGGCCAGGTGACGAACACTTCGTTCGACTTGCACGAGCAAGGAGGCGCGTGGCCGGCCCGGCTGCCGCGCGACGGGCGCCTGCTCAAGAGCTTCTTTCATTATTACCCGCAGATCGGCGCGACCGTTGCGCGGACCTCCGTGCGCGATTCCGTGGGCGACCAGGACCCGGGACTGGTGGGCGACCAGGACTGGGACTGGCACCTGCGGCTGGCACGGCAACACTTCGTTGGTTTTGTGCCGGTGCCATGCCTGCTGTTCCGGCAGCGGCCGCCATCGGGGCCACAGGAAGACGGCGAATGGCGGCGGCTGCACGACCACGCCCGCGTGCTCTGGAAGAACGCCCGCGCCGTGGGCTGGCGGACGATGCCGCCGTGGGAACTGGTTTGGGCGGCTTCGAAGCAACGCGGCTCTTACGCCTACGCGTTTGCCTCGTATGCGAAGACGCACGCGATGGCGCGGCAACGGCGCCTGCTCTTGCGGGCGCTTGCACGGTCGTTCATCGCTTCGCCGCCACACGCGCTGAAGGCGATCGCCACGGACGCGGTGCTCCGGCGGCAGGCGTTTGCGTCGCTCACGGGGCGTCATGCTCCCCTGCCGGACCCGGAACACTCCGCAGCCTCCGGCTAACAGCGAGCGCCTCTTCAATAAGATCGCGGGCCGGCGGAAGCATCGGCGGCAGGGCGTCGCATTCGAAGTACCGCGCCTCGGCGATCTCGGCGTCGAGCCGCTGTACCGCCGGTACGGAGCGCCAGCGGCCCTCAAAGACGACTGTCACTTCGCCGAACGGGCCGCGTCCCGTCGCCAGCGGAGCGCCCGCCTCCACCTCTGCGCCGAGCTCTTCGCGGGCCTCGCGGACGGCCGTGGCGCGCAGATCTTCGCCGCGGTTCGCCCAGCCGCCGGGCAGCGTCCACATCGGGCGGCGGTAGTAGCTGGGGCGGACAAGCAGCAACCTCCCGTCGCTATCGAAGAGCAGCACGCCGGCGCCGAGCGGGGCGCGGGGGACAACAACGCGGACCGCCAGTCTGCGCAGTCGCTTCGGCGTGCGCTTCCAGGTGGCGTAGACGACACGCCGCAGGGGGGCCGGGATATCCACGCGGCCAGTGTATGCCCGGGCGCGTCAGCTGCTGGCGAGGGCTGCAAGGCTCGGGCAAGATGGGCCAACCCTGGACCCGGAGGCGCGACGTGGACGTGCAGAGTTTCGACGAGATCAAGGTCGAGTTTGACCGCCGCGTGCAGCGCACCGTCTGGTGCAGCGTGGCGACCGTCGACCGCAAGGGGCGGCCGCGGTCCCGCATCCTCCACCCGATCTGGGAAGGGACGACGGGCTATATCGGCACCGGCCCGGACACGCTGAAGGCGAAGCACCTGGCGGAGAACCCCTACGTCTCGCTGAGCTACTGGGACCCGCAGCACGAACAGGTATACGTGGATGCCCGGGCGGAGTGGGTGGCGGACGCTGCCGAGCAGAGGCGCATCTGGGAGCTGTTCAAGGCCACGCCGGAGCCCTACGGCTACGACCCGGCGATGATCTGGAAGGACGGCCCCGACTCGCCAGCCTTCGGCGTCCTGAAGCTGACGCCCTGGCGCATCGAAATCTGGGCGCTGCGGGACATGGCGACGGGGGCGGGGTCGAAGGTGTGGCGGGCGTAGGGGTTAGGGGGCGGACGCCGCTGCTTCCGCCGCCCCGGCGCGTTGCAGATTGAGAGCAAGCAAGCGACTCAGGATCTGTTCGTTGTCCAACGTCCCGGGCGCTTCGGGCCAGTTGTAAGCGGCGAAGACGGCGCGGTCGAGGGCTTCGTGGGCGTGTTGCAGCCACGTTGGCGGCTCGTTGTAGAGGTTGGTGAGCGTGAGGTGCTTGCACTGCTCCTCCGGCCAGGGTGTGCCGTCCGGGCCGACGGGGTGGAGGTGGCCCTCCCGCAGGCGGTTCAGCTCCGCAGCAGCCGTCGCGATGGCCTCGACCTTTGGATCTCCCCAGGGCTCCGAGCCCGGCGGCCACGGGAGCGGGAACGGCTCGAAGCACGATGTGTTGTTGTAGGTCGGGTCGTTGCCCTTGCCATGGCGAGAGGATGTCCGAAGCGACCAGACCTCATGAATACGCGACTGGAGGACACCGAAGAAGTAGTCGTCGTCCCGTGCGAAAACGAAGAGCCGGCTATCGGGAAGCGTTCGCGTCGGCAGCCAGACGAAGAGCCGGTACTTCGCGACGCGGGGCGTGGCCAGAAAGCGACCGAGCGGTTGGAGCGCGGCGCGCATCGCTGGCCTGGGGCGCTGGTGAATCCACCAGCGGACTCCCGTCCTGTCCCCCGACCGCGCCTCTGCCCGCATGGGCCGAACCCGTGCGCGAATCCACTCAAATGGCGCATCGTACAGAGCGGCCTGTTGTTCGGAGGTGCCGGGCGGAAAATCAATGATCCACATCCGGCGCGCGCGGCCCGTAACGTCGTCACCGTTGACCCACGGCCTCACAACATCCGCATTCGAGCGGCCATCAGGGTTCGACGCTGCCAGCATCGCGCGTGCCGTCCGCTCGTCGATGTCGAACGGCCCGACTTTCGTGTCGCCCATGAACGACAGTCCGGCGTTCTCGGGAAGACGAGCCGCACTTGTCGCATCAAGCTGGTAGCTGAGGTCCGGATTGATGCCTTCGGTGGGGCCGTCGAACTTCACACGGTCTCCGTCGTAGACGACGATCCGCTTCCTCGTCTCTGATTCGTCATCGAAGGCAACCATCGAGACGCGGACGGCGGCTCCATCAAGGATCCATGGCCGATCGTCGACGGCGAAGAAGATGTCCCCGCTGCGCTTAATCGCCTTGAGGACTTCACGGTTCTTGCCCCGCCGGATGGCCTGCGTGGCGAGCAGGCCCACGCGCTTCGTCCCGCCGCTGGCGATCTGTGCCCGCGCCTTCTCGAACCAGTAGCAGCAGAGGTCGGCCTCGCGGGGCACGCGGCCGTCCCAGACCTCGAACATCGCGTCGACCGCATCGTCGCCCATGGCCGTGCGCAGCTTCTTCCCGCCAAGGAACGGGGGGTTGCCGACGATGAAGTCGGCTTCCGGCCATTCCGGTTCGCTCAGCTTCCCAGTCGCGCTGCGGGCGACGATCGCATCCATCAGCTGGAAGTTGGTGAACGGTTCGAGGATGGGCGTCTCCGTCTCAAACGGTACGCCATGGGCGCGTTTCCACTGCAGGTAGCCGATCCAGACGACGATGCTGGCGAGTTCATGGGCGTAGGGGTCGATCTCGATGCCGTGGAGCTGCCGGGGATGCACGCGGAGGGTGAGCCCGCCGAGGCCGAGCGCCGCGCCTGCAGCGACGACCGATTGCTCCAGCCCCTTCAGCAGCGCGAGGCTGACATAGAGGAAGTTGCCGGAACCGCAGGCCGGGTCCAGTACGCGCAGTTTGCCGAGACGGTCGATGAATCCCTGGAGCGTGTCGTGGGCGCGGGCGTCATCGCCGTCGCGGGCCATGGTCTCGACGCGCTCGCGCACCTCCGCCCATTCGCGCTCGAGCGGCTCCAGCAGCACGGGCCGCACGATGAGCTCGATGTCTTCACGGCTCGTGTAATGGGCCCCGATCTGCTTGCGCCGTTTCGGGTCGAGGATGCGCTCGAACAGCGTGCCGAAGATGGATGGCTCGATGTCCCCCCAGTCGAGCGCGTCGGCATTGCGCAGGGCATCGACGTATTCGGAGGAGATCGAGAGCGCCTCGTCATCGGAAAAGAGGCCGCCATTGAAGTGGCGGATGTTGTCGGTCCCGAAGGGTCCGCCCACGCTCATCGTCCGGAACAGCGCGGAGAACTGTGCCTGCAGGGCAGGGGCGGTCGCCCGGAAGTTGTCGATCAGGCGCGTGATGATGCCTTGCGGGAGAAGGCCCACGTCCGACGCAAACATGCAGAAGATCATGCGGGTGAGGAACTTGGCGACCTGGAGGTCGGTGTAGGCGAGCGGGACCTCTCCGCGAGCAGGGTCAAACTTGCCCTCCCGATAGGCCCGGAGTGCATCCGCCAGACCAGCGAACAGCGACGCTGCCGACTGTGTGAGCGCCTCGCGGGATTCGTTGGGGTTGAGCGATTCGGGATCGTAGAACATCGCCCGGAGGAGGGCAGCGGCGGTGAATCCCGCGCCGTCCAGGCGGTCGCCCGAAGCGATCTGGTCCAGCGTGATCGTGTACTTACGCGTCACCGAGCTGGTGAAGTTGGTGCGGATAATGATCTGCTTGAAGTCGGTGACGACGAGAAGCGGGGGGTTCTGCAGGTTTTCGCGGTACTGCAGAAGCTGCTGATAGGCCGCGTCGAGGTCGTCGCCGGGGCTCTTGTATTCGATGCCAAACCGGCCCTGGTACCAGACATCGGCAAACCCGAGCCTGCCCGTGCTCTTGGTGACCCCTTTCTGGAAGACGAACCGTGTCCCCGAGGGATCGGCCATCGCGGGCGTTTCATGGCCAACGAGGGCGCAGAGATCGTTGAAGTGCTCCTGGTAGGCGGCGCTCTCCTTGCCGGTCCAGTCCTTCCATTTCTTCGCGAACGCCTCGGGAGTCATCGTTGGCGAATCATACCCCCGCGCTCCCTGCCGCGACGGGGCGTAGACTCGCCGCACCCGTGACCGGAGAGGTGGCAGCGATGTCGTGGCAGCCTGAAATCGAAGAACGAGAACGGCGGGCGGCGATTGCCCGCGAGATGGGCGGGGCCGATTCGGTCGCCTTCCAGCACAGCCGCGGCAAGCTGACGGTGCGGGAACGCGTCGACCTGCTCGCGGACGGCGGGTCGTTTGCGGAAGCGGGCGAGCTGGCGGGCCGGCCACAGTGGGACGAGGCAGGGAACCTGGCGGGGCTGACGCCGGCGAACTCGGTCACCGGCGTCGTCCGTCTCGGCGGGCGCAAAGCGGTGGTACACGGCGGCGATTTCACCATTCGCGGCGGCGCTTCCGACGGATCGATCGCGGACAAGGCCGGCTGGGCCACGCGCCAGTCGTATTCCATGAAGATCCCCTACATCCGCCTGCTCGATGCGACGGGCGGCAGCGTGCGGACGTTTGAACAGATCGGGCGCACCTACCTGCCGCACAACAACCGCGAGCTGGAAGTGGAGCTGCTGCAGCGCGTGCCCGTGGTCTCGGCGGTGCTCGGATCGGTCGCGGGCCTGCCCGCTGTGCAGTCGGCGATGTGCCACTTCAACGTGATGGTGAAGGGCACGAGCCAGGTCTTCGTCGCCGGCCCGGCGGTGGTGACGGCGGGCACGGGCGCGACGATCACGAAGGAAGACCTTGGCAACGAGGACGTGCAGGTGCGCCAGAGCGGCGTCATCGCGAACCTCGCGGAATCGGAGGAGGACGCCTTTGCGCAGATCCGGCGCTTCCTTTCGTATCTGCCCGCGAACGCCTGGGAGATGGCGCCGCGGACGGAGCCAACGGACGACCCGGAGCGGCGGGACGAGGGGCTGCTGAGCATCATCCCGCGAAACCGGCGGCGGGTGTACGACCCGTACAAGGTGCTGGACATGGTGCTGGACCGGGATTCGTTCTTCGAAATCCAGCCGATGTACGGGCGCGGGCGGATTACGGGGTTCGCGCGGGTGAATGGCTACCCGGTGGGCGTGATGATCAACAACCCGAAGTTGGCGGGCGGGTCGATGGACAGGGCCGCGGGCGAAAAGATGGCGCGACTGCTGCAGATTTGCGACACGTTCCACCTGCCGCTGGCGTATTTCTGTGATGAGCCGGGTTTTTCGGTCGGGCTGGACGAGGAGAAGCAGGGCATCATCCGCGCAGGCGCTCGCATCGTGTCGCTGCTTTCGTTGAGCCAGACGCCGTATATCACGTTCATCATGCGGCAGGCGTATGGCGTCGCCGGGGGGCTGCACTACCGCGCCGGGAACGCGATGTACCGGCGGTTCGCGTGGCCATCGGGCCACTGGGGGTCGATGCATATCCAGGGTGGCGTGGCCGTCGCGTACCGTCGCGAAATCGACAACGCGCCGGACCCGGCGCAGCGCCGGGCAGAGATCGAAGCCCGGCTGGAGGCCATCGGCTCGCCATTCCGCACGGCGCACGCTTTTGAGCTCGAGGACATTGTCGACCCGCGCCAGACACGGCCGCTGCTCGTGGACTTCGTGGAGGACGCGCAGAGCGTCTTGCGGTCGCAGCTGGGGATGACGAGCCGGATCCCGTTCCTGCCGTAGGAAAGGGGTGGCGCTGGCCTACGTGCCGGTGGCAGCCACTACGGAGCTCGCCGTCCGCCGGTTGTGCAGCCGCCGGGCGAGGTACCACGAGACGAGGATCACGAGGCCGCCGAGGGCCATATCAATAAAGAAGTGGTTGGCGCTGGCGACGATCGCCCAGGACATCACGACGCTGAGGAGGACGGCGGCGGCGCGTACGAGGCGGTTCGCCGTGTTCGCCCAGAGAGCTGCGGAGGCGAGCGCGATCCAGCCGAAGTGGAAGCTCGGGATCGCGGCGTATTCGTTCAGCAGGTACGCCGGCTGCGCATAACTGATCGACGTATTGCCACCGAAGACGGTATCGACGAAGCCGAGGTCGTAGCCGTTCGCCTCAAGCAGGCGCGGGGGAGCGGCGGGGAGGAGATAGTAGAACAGGAGACCAAACGCCATGGAGATGAACATGACGTTCCGCATGAAGATGAACTCATGCCGCCGCTTGAACCAGAGCCAGAGGCCCACGCTGATGAGCACCGGGAAGTGCATGTAGGCGTAGACGCCGTTGGCCAGTTCCTGGATCCAGTGCGCCTGGAGCGAGACCTGTTGGATAGTGGGTTCCCAGAAGAGGAAGGTGGCCTTTTCGACTTCGATAAGGAAGTCTGTGACGCGCAGTGCGAGTTCGACATCGCCGCCAGCCTGGCCGCGCAAAAGAAAGTAGACGCCGACGACGGCGAGGGTCAGCGACCAGTCGCGAGCGAACGTGCGAGACCATCCCCGGGGCAGGGAAGGGAGTCGGCTCGACCGCCGCGGCAGCGGTATTGGTCTGGTGGTCATCTGAACATGCCTCTACCGGAATACTCAGTGTGCCAGACTTTGGATGCCTCGGCCAAACGGCCGAGTCACAGCACCCACACTGGACTGAGATACGACCGGCCTCGATCCGGTGATCACCGGGCGCAGATGATGCCGCCGAGCAGCACGAAGGACGGGGGCCATGCCTGCGCTGGACGTAGTTCGGCCCCTCCCAAGAACAATGATTGTTCTTGGGAGGGGCCAGAGATTATCCCACTGGACCGGAATGATGCGTTGCCAGCACTTCCGGGCGTCGAGCCGGGCCTACAGGCGCGGGACGCAGCCCTGCGGGTTGTACGCGTGCCAGCCGCGCTGGGCGGTCCAGACCAGCCCGCTGACGGAATCCCAGTAGAATCCGCCACCTGGGCTCCCGTACGAAAGCGCGTTCACCCACAGGGGCTCGGGCGCGGGCCGAGACGGGACGGGTGCGAAGCGGTGCCAGCCGCGCTGCCCTGTCCAGACCAGGCCGCTGACCGGATCCCAGTAGAAGCCGCCGCCGATGCTCCCGTAGGCAAGGTCGTTGACCCAGAGAGGAATCTCAGGGCAAAGATCCGGACCGGGCGTTACGAACGTGAAGTCATCGCTCGCCGATTCCGGGCTAATCCCTCCGATCGAGTGGATGCGCAGATGGACCGTGCCGGGCGCATGCGCCGGGGACACGACATGAATCTCCGTGTCAGTGACGAATGCCGGGACAACGCCAGCGCCGTCAAAGGAGATTGCGGTTACACCAGTGAAGCCAACACCGGTTATAAGGACAATCGTGCCGCCGGCGGTCGTGCCGAACCGTGGCGATACAGAATCGACCCGTGGCAAAGCAACGTAGGTGAAGTCGTCGGCCGAGGTCTCACTGCTCACACCGCCGGCCGTCGTCACCCTCAAGTGGACTATGCCGGAGGTGCTGACAGCCGGTGAGACGACCTTGACCTGGTTTTCAGAAACCGAGAAGGGCGCAACCGCGATACCGCCGAAGCTCACTGATACCACCCCAGTGAACCCGCTGCCGTTGATGGTCACGACCGTGCCGCCAACCACGGACCCGGCCGCCGGGCCGATGCTGGTGATAACAGGCCGGCCGCAGTAGCAGTAGTCGTCCGCGGGCACTTCTGGGCTGATACCACCGGGAGTCCAGACGCGGAGGTGAACGATGCCAGGCGCATGCGGTGGCGCGAGCGCCACGACCTGCGTAGTTGTCACCGACAGCGGAACCACCAGCAACTCACCGAAGAGAACGCCGGTCGCGCCAGCGAACCCCGTGCCTGTGATCGTGACGAGATTACCCCCGGATGTCGGTCCGCTCGTCGGAGAAATGGATGTCACCTGAGGTCCGCCGCCACCGTAGGTGAAGCGGTCAGCGTAGGTCTCGACGCTGGTCCCCTGCGAGGTCGTCACATGGACATGCACGGTCCCGGCGGCATGCGGCGGCGAAACCACGGTGATTTGCGTCTCCGTCACCGAAGACGGCGCGACGGTGGCCCCATCGAAGGTGACGTTTGTCGTTCCGGTGAATCCGGTCCCACTGATGGTGACGAGCGTGCCGCCTTCCACCGGCCCCGAGCGGGGCACGATCAACTGCACGACCGGAAGCCCTGGGTTGTACGTGAAGTTGTCCAGCGTCGTCGAGGCGCTTGTCCCGAGGGGAGTCGTGACGTGAAGGTGGACCAGGCCCGCTGCATGGGGCGGCGAGATGACGGTGAGCTGGGTGTCCGTCACGGTATACGGCGCGATAGAGTCCTCCCCGAAACTGACCGCGTAGGCTCCCGAGAACCCGGTGCCTGAGATGGTGATCAGGGTCCCGCCTGTGGTCGGTCCACTTGTTGGCGTGATCCCGGTCACGACCGGCGGAGCATCAACGTAGGTGAACTTCGCAAGCGCGCTCACTTCGCTCAGGCCACCGTTCGTCCTCACCCGAACGTTGACCGTCCCCGCTGCGTGGGCCGGGCTGCTGACGACGAGGCTGGTGGCGGTCACAGACGAAGGTGCGACGACCGAGTCACCGAAGTAAACCTGGTACGCGCTGGCGAGGCTCGTCCCGGTGATCGTGACAGTCGTGCCGCCGCCGATAGAGCCTTGCTGCGGGCTGACCGACGTGATCGCCGGAGCACCGAGATAGGCAAAATTGTCGGCTGAAGTCGGAGCGCTGAGACCCGCGGGCGTCTTTACCCGCAGATGCACCACGCCGGCAGCATGTGGAGGACTCGTAACCTTGAGTTGCGTGTCGCTTACGTCGGTCGGAATGACGTGGGTGCCGTCAAAGTCCACGTAGTCCGCGCCCGTGAACCGGCGACCCACGATCGTGATGACCGTGCCGCCCGTTGTGGGCCCCGATGACGGTGCGATTGAAAGCACCGTGGGAGTCAAGGCCGGTGCGTCGACGTACGTGAAGTTGTCGTCGGAATCGGGAGGACTCGTACCAGCCGGTGTCGTCACTCGGAGATGGACCACACCAGCCGTATGCTCCGGTGCCACGACTGTAAGGACGTAGTCATTCACGACCGTCGGAACCACGCTTTGGGTGCCAAAACTCACGGCCGTCGCACCCGTGAACCGGACGCCGGTAAGCGTGATCGTGAACCCGCCGGTTGTCGGACCAGTTCGCGGCGATATGTTGAAGACGTTCGGGGGAAGGCCATCAAGTGGAGGGAACTGGCCCATCGCAGGCCTTGGTGACGAAAGCGCCAGCATTCCCGCGAGGGCAATGAAGACGCCAAGCATTGCTGATATGAGTTTCACAGCACGCTCCTTCGCCCCCGAGTCTAAGCTCCAGGATCGAGGGATTGAATAGACCCATGGCCATGATTTGACCGCCATATAGGCCGACGCCAGAGTCGCGGGAGACGGACCTAGCGCTGCGCAGGAACCCCGCCGAGCAGCACGAAGGACGGCGTGGCGAGGACACCGGGGTCGCGGCGGGGGTCAGCCGCGAAGAGCACGAGGTCGGCCGGAGCACCTTCTTCGAACGCGGAAAAGCCGAGGAATGCCCGGGCGCCGGAGGACGCGGCGGCAAGCGCGATTCGTGGTTCGAGACCGTGGCGGACCAGCGCCTCGACCTCCCGGGCGATGGAGCCATGCGGCAGCATGTCGGTGCCCGCGAGGATGGTGACGCCCGCGCGCGCGGCAGCGGGGAGGAGTGCGCGGTAGGTGTCGTAGCGGTCGTTGGCGAACTTGCGGCGGGATTCGTCGTCGCGCGTGGCAAGCACGGCAAGCTGTTCAGTCATGGCGAGGGTCGGCGTCCAGGCGATGCCTTTGCGTGCCATCTCCCCGAGCAGCGCCGCATCGAGCGCATCGCCGTGTTCGATGCTGTCGACGCCAGCGGCGACGCAGGCAGGGGCGGCGTCACCGGCGCAGTGGACGGCAACCCGGCCACCGGCGGCGTGCACTGCTTCGACGGTCGCGCGGAAGGTCGCCTCGTCGTAGTTCGCCGGGACGACGCGCCTGCCGAGCGCCTTGTCGAACCGCGGCCAGTCGGCAACGACCTTCACCCAGGGAGCGCCGGCACGCGCATGGGCAGCGGCGGCGGCGGGGAGCGAGGCAGCATCCGCCCATTCGGCGATGGGCTGGTAGCGGCCCTCCGGGGCAAGGAAGCGCGGCGCCGCCTGGACCGGGAATCCTGGGCGGCCGCCTGCTTTCACCCAGTCGAGCGTTTCCGCGCGGGGCGAACCGGGGTCGCGCACGGCGGTGACACCGGCGGCGAGGTTCGCGGCCACGTTTGCCTCGATCACCTCAATGCCGGGAGGGCGGTGGCCGCCGCCCATGTCCATCGCAAGGTGGGCGTGCGCATCGACCATGCCGGGGAGCACGAACGCCGGGAGTGGGCCAAGGACCTCGGCCCCCTGGACGGGCTCGACGGTGATGTGGCCGTCGCGAACCCAGAGGTCGATCGGGGCGTCGCCGTCCGGAAGCAGGGTCGCGTGGATGTGATAGGAAGCCATGGGGCCGATGATAGCGGGAGCGAGGCTGCCGATGTTCTTGCCGGCGCCATGGAGCAGGACGTTTGGCAGGACTACCGTCGCCGGCACAGCTCGAGGCCATCGCCCGTCGCATCCACCCTGGCGCGAACGTTGTAAGGAGCTGGCCCCTCGCCGGGGGCGTTTCAGCCGCCATGACCGCGTTTGAAGTGGCGGATGAACGGGGCAAAACGCGCACGTACGTGCTGCGGCAACCACCGAAATGGTCGCCTGCCGAGCAGGAGCAGCGGCTACTGTTGCTCGTCCAGGGCCGTGGAGTGCCAGTCCCTTTCCCCCGGTTGCTCGGCGCGGCGGCGGATGTGCTCGAAGACGACTGGCTGGTGCTCGACTACGCGGAGGGCCAGCCGCATTTCGGCCCGGACTTCGGGCCGCGGCGAGCGGAAGCGCTGGCCAGCGCGCTGGCAGCCATTCACGCCATCGACACAACGGCTTCCGACTTCAGCTTCCTTCGAACTGACGGCGATGGGAGGGCGCTGCTGCACGGCGATTTCTGGCCGGGGAACATCCTCTGGCAGGGAGAGCACCTGTCCGCGGTGATCGACTGGGAGGACGCACTGCTCGGCGACCCACTGCTCGATGTCGCGATCACACGGCTGGACCTTGCGCTGATCCACGGAGAAGCAGCCACCGCCCAGTTCACAGACCGTTACGTCGAGTACACGGGGCAGGACACGGCCCGCCTGCCGGGCTGGGATGCGCGCGCCGTGGCCCGCATGGAGCCTCACCTCGAAGCGTGGAACGGCAGCTGGACCGACCTTGGCCGCCCGGACCTGACGATGGACGTGATACGGGAACGGTTCGCGGCGTTCGCGGCGGGGCCACCGGGCCCGGAATCGGGTGCGTTCAGGCCTGACGTCCCGCCTGGAAGACACGGCTAAGATGGCGGGTGCCCTACCTCGCACTCATCGTGCTCATTGCTCCGTTCCTACTGGCGTGGCTCAGCGGGCGGCGTGACCGGCCGGGACTCGCTACCGCCCTGGTCATCACCGGGATAGGGGGACTGCTTGCCGCCGCGGCCCTGGCGTATGGCTTCAGCCACTGCTTCACGCTGTTCGAACCCGAGCCGAAGGAATGCGAGGCGATCGGGAAGCAGGTAGCTGCTGCCTTCATCGCCTGGGGCGTGCTTGCATTCGTCATGGTCGTGGTTGCCTGCTGGTCGTTCTGGGGTTCGAAGGCGGGCCTGGGGTTGCTCGGCGTGGGCGTGCTCGTCGCCGCCGGGGCCTGGGGATGGACAGCCGTTCACTGGCCGTGGGAACCGGATTATGTGCACGCCGAAGGTGCGATCGGCTTCACCGTCTGCCCGAACGACGGTCCCGGCGATTGCACGCGATACGTCACTGAGGCCGATGGAAGTGACAAGCCGATCTCCATCGGACCGGGCCACAGAGAGATCTATCGGGCTTGGGGCGGCGGCGCCGACTCGCCGGACGGATCGATGACCGCCGTCGTCGAGGAAAATGAACGCCCGTTCAAAGACGGCGCAGGGCTCTATAGCCTGTGGTTGATCGACGCGGATGGCGAGCGCACACAGGTGCTGGAGAATATCTACCATGCGACCCCTCTCTGGTCCCCGGACAGCCACTTCCTGGTCGTCTACCGGAGCTCCGGGTTCGAGCTGGCCGTCGTCGACACGCGAACACTGAAGAGCTGGCGCGTCGCCGGAGGCACATCGGAAGGGGTAGAGCCGACCTGGTCGCCCGACTCGCGCCACATTGCGTATGGGACGTACGCAAGCTCCACCTACCGGCAGTGCAACGACCTCCATGTCGTCCAACGCGACGGATCGCACGACCGCCGATTGACCAGGTTCGAGGACTGCTCGATCCGCTCGTTGGAGTGGCTCGAGGGCGTTCCATCCCCGTCTCCAGCCACGCCAGCGTTGGCGACGGCCACGGCCACGGCCACATCGACGCCCTTCCGCACGACGCCAACCGGCACCGCGGTGCCGGCGGCGACAACAACTCCACCGGGAGCGACACCCACGAGAGCATCCACACCCGTGACCGCGGCGCCAGCAACGCCGACGCCAACTGCCAGCCCGACCGCCACGTCGATTCCGACACCTACGCCAACACCAACGAAGATCGCCATCAGCATGGAAGTCCGTGTGCACTCACCTGAGGCGGTTGCCGACGAGGACGGTTTCTCGCACTACATCCTTGAGATCGTGAACAGGTCATCGGTGCCAGTGGACGTGCGGCAGCTTGGTGTGTCCCCGTGGTATTCAACGGACACGGTCCCCGGCGGGCCGGACGACTGCGTCGCGGGACAGGCCGCCCCGGCCGGCTATCTGCCGCAGGAGCTTCGCACCCTCCCGCCGGGCGGCTCGGCCTCCTTCCCTTTCTACGCCAACATCGCGCCCAATCCTGCCGGTAGCCCGTGGGCGCAGTGCCTCGACCGGCAGAGCGGCTTCGTGGTCGTCGAACTCGACGTTCAACTGAACGCCACGCATTACCTGCCGGGGAGCTGGTGGGCGAGTTACCCCGTCGCCCGAGGTCCTTGACGTGAGGGGCGTTCGTTAGCGTACCTGCCGCTCAGTCGTACTTCGCCGGGCGCTTCTCCGCGAAGGCGCGCGGCCCTTCGGTCGCGTCGATATGGACCCCGGGCTTGGGCGGGTACCAGTAGAAGAGGTCCCGGCCGAGCGCGGTGAGCTCGTTGGTCGACATGTTGCGACCGCGATACAGCATCTGCTTGTGGGCGCGGACGGATGGCTGGCCGAGGGTGCACATGTACTCTGCCCACTCCATGCACTCGTCCATCAGCTGCTCTTTCGGCACGACCTTGTTGACGAAGCCGATCTGGTAGGCGCGGTCGGCGGTAATCGGTCGGCCCCAGAGAAGCATCTCGGCGGCGACACCGAAGGACATCTGATACTCGTGCCGGGCAGCGAACCCGGCGGGCAGGTTCCACTTCACTTCAGGGATGCCGAAGGTGGCGTGGTCGGCGGAGATGCGGATGTCGCACTCCTGTGCGAGGTACCAGCCGCCCGCGAGGCAGTAGCCGTTGATGGCGGCGATGGTCGGCTTATAGGTGGCGACATCGGCACTGGCGCGGCGGCCGACGTAGGGCTTGTGGGAGCGGAACTCACCGCCGCGGACATCGCCTTCGACGTCTTCCTTGAGGTCGTGACCGGATGAGAAGGCGACATCGCCAGCGCCGGTGAAGATGGCTACCCAGAGGTCGTCGTTCTCGTTGAAGTACTCCCACTCCTGGGCCATGCGGTCCATGAGCTCGGAACTCATCGCGTTTCGCCGCTCCTCGCGGTTCACAGTCATCACGTAGATATGGCCCTTCTGCTCGGTGAGCAGGACATCCTTGCCTTTGATCATGGTTCATGCTCCTCTAACTAGCGTGGGAACAAGAACCTACGCCGTTTGGGCGAAGAAAGCATCCAGCGGGTCACAGCTGAGGCTGAGCGGAGTTGCCCTCGCCTGAGCGAGAGGTCCGCGGCGAGGCGCGGCCGCGACTACGGGCACGGTTCAGACCGCCGTGCGCCCTTCTCCCGTGGGGAGAAGGGCCGGGGTTGAGGCGCTACCAGCCGCGCGTGGCGAGCAGTTCCTTTTCGGGGAGCGACGAGACGCTGATGCCGCGCATGGCGCCGCCGAGGCCGCGGCTGACGCGCGCGAGGACCTCGGGGTCCTGGTAGTGCGTGGTCGCTTCCACGATCGCCTTCGCGAAGAGGGCCGGGTTGTCGGACTTGAAGATGCCGGAGCCGACGAACACGCCGTCGGCGCCGAGCCGCATCATCAGGGCAGCGTCGGCCGGGGTGGCGACACCGCCGGCGGCGAAGTTGACGACCGGGAGGCGGCCTTCGCGCTTCACCTGCTTCACGAGTTCGAGCGGCGCGCCGAGTTCCTTGGCGGTCGTGTAAAGCTCGTCGTCCTGCATGTTGGAGATCCGACGGATCTCGTCCTGGACGGTGCGCATGTGGCGCACGGCCTCGACGATGTCGCCAGTGCCGGCTTCGCCCTTGGTGCGGATCATGGCCGCGCCTTCGCCGATGCGGCGGAGGGCTTCGCCCAGGTTCCGGCAGCCACAGACGAACGGCACCTTGTAGGCGTTCTTATCGATGTGGTGCGTTTCGTCGGCCGGGGTGAGCACCTCAGACTCGTCGACGTAGTCGACGCCAAGGGCCTGCAAGATCTCGGCCTCGACGAAGTGGCCGATGCGGGCCTTGGCCATGACCGGAATCGTGACCGCTTCGATGATTCCGGTGATCATCTCCGGGTCGCTGGCGCGGGCGACGCCGCCATCGCGGCGGATGTCGGCGGGGACGCGCTCGAGCGCCATGACGGCGCAGGCGCCGGCTTCTTCGGCGATCTTCGCCTGTTCGGGGGTAACGACGTCCATGATGACGCCGCCCTTGAGCATCTGTGCGAGGCCGACCTTGACGGCCCAGGTTCCAGTCTGTGTCACGGTGCATTCCCTCCGGGTCTGCCGCGGCTCACGCGGACAGAAAAACGTGTGCCCTGCATGGTAGCGCGACCGGGCGGAAAGCGGTGTGCGCCCAAAGACGACAGCATTTGGTTCGTGTCGATCACATTACCGTCTAGTAAACGGTTGGTGGACAGGCCATACTGCGCGGGCCCCCATCCCCCGGCGGGGAGAACATCAAGGCGGAATAGTATGGTCACTGGGAAAACCCTGGCACGGCATGGGGCCGTGCGACGAGCAGTCGTCGGGCTTGGCGCGCTAGGCGTCGCCGCTCTGGCGGTCGTAACGGCAATGGCGGCAAGCACGGTCACGGACCGCGGCCTCCCCGATAGCAACCTCAACAACGCGGCCGGAGCCAGCCGCTCTAACGTCTCGTGGTCATTCGGTAACACCTGGATGACTGGCGACGACTTCACCGTCGGTGCCGCCGGCGAGAAGTGGATAGTGACGTCCGTCACGACATGGCAGACTGCAGGCGCTCCCGGCGCCATCGCCTTCGGCGACCGCTATGCCGACGCCAGCCTCTTCGGTGGCCCGGCCAATCCCGGCGGGGTGGCACTGATCGCCACCGGCTCGCTATCGGCCGGCTCCAATGTGAACAGCAATGCCAACATCACCCACACCCCTGTCGCCTACGCCAACCTCGCCGAGCCAAACTACCAGGGCTCCTCGGGCAGCCAGATCCAGCTCTGGGAAACGAAATTCTCGGGCATCGCTTGGGCGGTTGATGGCGGTGTGAAAAACAACTTTTCCGTCGACGGCACCGTCCGGCCAGCCGTTTCCTATCTTTGGTTCAACCATGCGTCGAATGCCGCGCTGAGCGGCACGCCGCAGCAGGGCGCCGACGGATTCTTCCTCGGCTGGGACAAGTCTGACCTGTCGGCCCCTCCGTTCGCCTGCGACAGCGGCGACGCCATCAACTGCGGCGGATGGGACAAGTCCAGCGACATCAATGTCGTCGTCACGGCTGTTCAGATAGCGACCAACGCCGACGCGTGCAAGAAGGATGGCTGGAAGACCCTCGTCCGCGCCAACGGCACAAGCTTCAAGAACCAGGGTGACTGCGTCTCGTACACCAAGAACGGGAAGTAGCACTCGACCCCCAGCACGTCACACCCAGCGGGGAGCCTTTCGGCTCCCCGCTTTTCTTTCGCCGGTGGCCAGGGTTGTGGGACGCCGTGACGCGGCTTGTCGCTCATCGGTTGCCGTCGGGGCGCATGATACGCGCGCCGCGAGGCTGGCCGCGTGCCGGGCCCGCGCACCACTTCAAGGCAGGAGGGCACGATGATGGGCAGTCTCGATGGCAGGGTGGCGCTGGTAACGGGTGGCGGGCGTGGCATTGGGCGCGGCATCTCGCTGGTGCTGGCGGGCGAAGGGGCGTCGGTCGCAATCGCGGACATCGACCTGGCGAACGCGCAGACCACCGCGGCAGAGCTGCGCGGGCTCGGCGTCCGCGCCACGGTCGTGGAGTGCGACGTGACGAGCGAGGATTCGGCCGCGGGCGCCGTGGCACGAGCGATATCGGACCTCGGCGGCATCGACATCCTCGTGAACAACGCCGGGGTCGTGGGGCAGCACGTTGGCGGCGCGCAGATCGAGCTCAGCGACTGGGACATGTGCTACGAGGTGAACCTGCGAGGTACGTGGATCATGTCGCGCGCCGTCGTGGCCCACTACCGGGAACGCGGCGGCGGCAAGATCGTGAACATCGCCTCGATCGCCGGGCGCGGAGGCGGCGCCGGGATGGCCCACTACAACGCTTCGAAGGCGGCGGTCATCAACCTGACGCAGTCGCTGGCGATGGACCTTGGCCCGGCGAACGTGAACGTCAACGCGGTCTGTCCCGGCCTGCTCTGGACCGACATGTGGCGCAGCCTGGAAGCGATGATGGGGCGCGACGACACGCCTGAGGTTGTCGAGCGGCGGCAGATCTTCGACCGCTACATCGCCACGAACTGTCCGCTGCGTCGTGAACAGACTCCCGAAGACATCGGCCACGCGGTGGCGTTCTTCGCATCGGAGGCGGCGCGGAACATCACGGGGCAGTCGCTCAACGTGGACGGCGGCATACGGATGAACTGAGGCCGAACTTGCCGTGCTGATGGCTCGCGCTACGGCTCCCGCACGATCGGCCCCGCGAGTTGGAGGCGGTTCGGCAGCGGCGGGCGTACTGGTGTCGGCGTCGCGGTCGGAGTGGGCGTCGGCGTCGGTGTTGGGCTCGGCGACGGCAGCGCCGAGGGGTCCGGGTAGAGGGCGCGGATACCGGCCAGGTCGTCGTCGGAGAGCACGCGCGTCTGCTGCCCGGGGGCGATTGCTGCCTTCATGACTGAGCCGGCCGTGGTGGAGTGGTCGAGACCGACAACGTGCCCGAATTCGTGGAGGACGGTGCTCCAGAGGTCGAACGCATGCGACGGCGTGAGCTCCGTGTCGGTCCAGCCCACGACGGAGGACATCGTAATGTCGGTTTCGACCGGCATCCGGCCCTTCGGCCCGTTCGTGATCAGTGCGCAGGTGGAACCGAGGACACCTGTGGGCAGGCTCGCGTTCCATCCGATCACGTTCATGCCATCGCGGGCCGGGACGCCGTTGCACACCGCTGGCAGCGCTGTCGTTGTGCCCTGGTATTCCAGGCGGAAGTAATGGCCGCCGGCGCCGTTCCACTGCTGCATGGCGAACTCCGTCGCCTTCAGAAGATCGACGGAGGGGAGGCCGTTGGCGCCGTTATAGAGGAAGGGGACCGGCATGGCCTCGTCGGCCCACGTGGCCCAGCGGACGAAGGCTGCTTCGGCACTGTCGTCGTGGTGTTCGATGACGATGCCACCGGGCGCCCAGTCGCGGGCAACCGCTTCCGGATCAGCCAAACGGGTGTCGACCAGCAGTTTCGCCACCCACTCGTCGGGCCCATCAACTGCGACGAGCACCTCGACTTCGACGATGGGGCTCTCGACGGCAGCCCGGGCAACGCCGGACTCTCCCGAGGCAAGGAGAAGAAGGATAGCCGCGGCAACAAGGGCGGCCGGAAACAGTGCGAAAACCGTACGGCTCAGAGGGGATCGCGTACGGGATGCAGTGACGGGAACGGTGGCAGCCGTACGCCGGGGCTGGTTCACGCACGTTCTCCGTCGTGCCGGATGATCGAACCCATACGGTGCTCATACGTCCTGGTGGCCGCTTTCAGATTCGAACGGGAGCGGATGGCGGCGAACCCGTACGCATCGTGGGCACTCATCATCATCTTCGTCAGTCTGTCACATGCCCGCTACCATGAAATGGAAAGAGAGAATGAGCACGGTGCGCCGTACGGGTTCGGGAACCCGGATGGATTGTGGCGCCCTGCCTGACAGAGCAAATGCTGGACAAGATTTCGATTGAGGTCGCAGGTGGCGACGGCGGGCACGGGCTCAGCAGTTTTCGGCGCGAGAAGTTCGTGCCGCTTGGCGGACCAGACGGTGGCGACGGCGGGCGCGGTGGACGCGTCTACGCCCGCGCCGTGAACGATGTGTACACGCTGGAGCAGTACCGCGCGCGACGGAAGTTCAAGGCCGGCAGCGGCGGTAATGGTGGGCCGAACCTGAGGACGGGCGCGGCGGGCGCGGATGTGTACCTGGATGTCCCGGCCGGGACGTTCATCACTGACGCCGTGACGGGTGAGTTCATCGCTGACCTTTCGGAAGCGGGCGCTACGACGCAGTTGGTGCGTGGCGGGCTCGGCGGCTGGGGAAACAAGCGGTTCGCGACGAGCACGAACAAGGCGCCGGCTTTCTCGCAGTCGGGCGAGACGGGTGAGGTGCGCGAGATCGAGCTGGAGTTGCGGCTTCTTGCTGACGTAGGACTGCTTGGCCTGCCAAACGCCGGCAAGTCGACGCTCCTGGCGAACGTCTCCAACGCGAAACCGAAGATCGCCTCCTACCCGTTCACGACCCTGGAGCCGATGCTCGGCGTGGTCGACGTGGATTACGACCGGTTCACGCTGGCGGACCTGCCCGGACTCGTGGAAGGTTCGAGCGAGGGATACGGGCTTGGCTTCGAGTTCCTCAAGCATGTGCGGCGCTGCCGCGTGCTGCTGCACGTGGTCGATTCGTCGTCGCCGGACCCGGTGACCGATTTCGAACTGATCGAGGGCGAAGTGCGCGCTTACGAGGAGCGGCTGGCGGATGTGCCGCGCGTTATCGCCGTGACGAAGGCGGACCTCGACCCGGAAGCTGCGGAGAAGTCGGCGAAGGAATTGGCGAAGCACACGGGGACCGAGGTGCGTGTCATCTCGGCAGAGAGCGGGCAGGCGATCCGGCCGCTGCTGCTGGAGTTGATGAAGATGGTGGAAGAAGAACGGGCGCGCGCCACAAACGATGATTCGGATGACGAAGAGATGCCGGTGCTGCGTCCTTCGCCGCGGGACCGGTTCGACATTGTGCCGGACGGCGAGCACCGCTGGATGGTGGAAGGCGACCGCCTCGTGCGGTTCGTGGAGATGACGACCACCGGGATGGAAGGCGCCACCGACGAGATCCTCCGGAGGATGGAGCGCTGGGGCGTGGCCAAGGACCTCCGCCGCCAGGGAGCGGAGCTCGGCGATACGGTCGTCTTCGGGTCGATCGAGGTGACCTGGGAGGGGTAGAGGGTGCTCGCAAGGGCCCCTCGCGACTGCTAGGATTCGCCCACCTCACTCGACGTATGGAGACCCTCTATGGACTGGCGCGATACCCCCGAACAGGCGCAGTGGCGCACGGAAGTGCGGGGCTTCCTCAAGGACCAACTGCCGGAAGCCTTCAAGACCACCGACCCGAACAGCGAGGACAACTACTTCCGCCGCCGCGGCGATGGTAGCGCCATCGGCGAAGCGTTCGAGACGTGGCGCAAGTCGCTTGCGACCCGCGGCTGGATTGCCCCGCACTGGCCGAAGGAATACGGCGGCGCCGGGCTCAGCTCGCTCGAACAGTTCATCATGAACCAGGAGTTTGCCGAGGCGAAGGCGCCGATGCTGGGCGGCAGCGGCGTGATGATGCTGGGCCCAACACTGATCACGCACGGCACCGAGGACCAGAAGAAGGAGCACCTTCCGCGCATCCTCGATGGCACGGTGCAGTGGTGCCAGGGCTATAGCGAGCCAGGCTCCGGCTCCGACCTCGCTTCGTTGCAGACCCGCGCCGTGCGCGACGGCGACGACTTCGTGATCAACGGCCAGAAGATCTGGACCTCCGGCGCGCACACCTCCGACTGGATGTTTGTGCTCACACGGACGGACCCGGATGCGCCGAAGCATCGCGGCATCACCTACCTGCTGATGGACATGAAGAGCGCCGGCGTGACGGTGCGGCCGCTGGTGAACATGGCCGGCGCGCACCACTTCAACGAAGTGTTCTTCGAAGACGTGCGCGTGCCTGTGGCCAACGCCGTGGGCGACATCAACCGGGGCTGGTACATCGGTGCGACCACGCTGGACTTCGAACGGTCTTCGATTGGCCAGTCGACCGGGCAGCGCCAGAACGTCGAGAAGTACCTGGGTTGGATGCGCGAGCACAAGGCGCAGATGGCGCCGACCGACTACGAAGCGGCGCGCACGGAGTGGGCCGACCGCTGGATCGAAGTAACCACGGCGATGCAGCTCTCGTACCGCACGATCTCGATGCAAGCCAAGGGGCTCATCCCGAACTCGGAGTCGTCGATCGCGAAGCTCTATAACACGGAGCTGAGCCAGCGAATCGCGCGGACGGCTACGAAGATGATGGGCATGTGGGGCGGTGTCACCGACCGCGAGCGCGCGCCAATGGCAGGCGTTGCGCCGATGTCGTACCTCTCGACGGTGCCGTCGACGATCGCGGGAGGCACCAGCGAGATCATGCGGAACATCGTGGCCACGCGCGGCCTGGGGATGCCGCGAGGGTAGGGTTTCGGCCCAGGCGAAAGCGAACTGCGAGGGCCAGCTTCCGGCGACGGGGCTGGCCTTCTGTGGTTGGAGAGGGGGTCCGGGAAGGCGTGAACCGTAGGCGGGTGCTTCGGGCGATTTCGTAGATCTTGTCGAGGGGTATGGCTTCGAGCTTAAGAGGGTGCGCGGTAGCCATCACATCTTCGAGCGAGCTGAAATTCCGCAGCTTCTCAACCTGCAATCGGACGCCGGGCAGGCCAAGCGCTACCAGATCACGCAGTTCCTGAAGCTTGTAGAGCGGTATAACCTGAACCTTGAGGACGACGCGTGAAGGACTACCACATCAACGTGTTCTGGAGTGACGAGGATTCGGCGTACATCGCCGATATCCCGGACCTCGAGTATTGCTCCGCCTTCGGGGCAACCCCTGAGGAGGCGGTTCGGGAGCTGGCCATCGCCCGGGACCTCTGGCTGGAAGTTGCGCGGGAGACGGGCAAGCCGGTCCCCCCGCCGCGCTACCGCCCGGCCATCTATGCAGCGGCAGGCGGCTGAGCGCGCCCCCTCTTCGTCAGCGCGCTTCCACGACCCTAGCGGGCGGCTCGGGCATCATGCAGGGCACTTATCCATATCTGCTGGAGATGCTGCCTGATGACGACGCCGGCCGTTGCCTGGGAAACTGTCGCTACCTACGACGACATTCTTTTCACGAAAGCTGACGGGATCGCCCGCATCTCGTTCAACCGGCCGGAGGTACACAACGCCTTCCGCCCCCGCACCGTCCTCGAACTGATCGACGCCTTCAACAAGGCGCGCGACGACAGCGACATCGGCGTCATCCTCTTCACCGGCGAAGGCGGCCGCGCGTTCTGCTCGGGCGGCGACCAGCGCGTGCGCGGCCACGGCGGCTATGTCGGCGACGACAACGTGGCCCGGCTGCATGTGACGGACCTCCACCGGCTGATCCGCGTTATCCCCAAGCCGGTCATCGCGCTCGTCGCCGGCTGGGCGATCGGTGGCGGCCAGGTGCTGCACGTGATCTGCGACCTCTCGATCGCCGCCGACAACGCACGCTTCGGCCAGACCGGCCCGAAGGTGGGCAGCTTCGATGGCGGCTTCGGCTCCATCCAGCTGGCGCGACTGGTGGGCCAGCGCAAGGCGCGGGAGATCTGGTACCTCTGCCGCCAGTACGACGCCAAAGAGGCGCTGGACATGGGCCTCGTCAACGCCGTCGTGCCGTTGGACCAGTTGGAAGCGGAGGGCGTGAAGTGGGCGAAGGAGATCATGCGCAACAGCCCGATCGCAATCCGGATGCTGAAGACCTCGTTCAACGCGGAGCTGGACGGGATGGCGGGCATCACCGAGCTGGCCCACAACGCGAACATGCTGTTCTACATGGTGGACGAGGGCAAAGAGGGCCGGAACGCCTTCCTCGAAAAGCGCGAGCCCGCCTATTCGGACACCAAGAAGTTCCCGCGGCTGGGTTGAGGCGTTGACTGCTCCCGCGCAGCCGGACTGGGTGGCGCACCGCGCCGGGGTGATGCCCGCCACGGTCGCGCTTGTCGAAGGTTCTCGCGAGGTGACCTACGCGGAACTCGACGGCTGGGCGGAATCGGTGGCGGCGACGCTCTTTTCGCGGGGCGTTGAAGCGGGCGACCGCGTGGCGTTGTTGGCGCCGAACAGCCTCGAGTTCGCGGCGGCGGTGCATGGGGTGTCGCGCGCGGGTGCCGTGCTTGTGCCGCTCAACGCGCGGCTGACGGCGGACGACCAGGCCTGGCAGGTGTCGCATGCGGGCGCGCAGGTTGTGCTGTTTCACGGCGATGCAGAGGGACGGGCGCGGGCGATTGCGAAGGCCGCGGGGATTTCGGCGGAGCCCCTCCCCCCCGGCCCCTCTCCCGACGGGAGAGGGGAGGATGAGGGCCGATTCGCGCGGGCCCACGCAGCGACGGACGTCCACAGCATCATCTACACGTCGGGGACGACGGGGCGGCCAAAGGGGGCGATGCTCACCTACGGCAACTTCTTCGCAAGCGCGGCGGCTTCCGCGTTCAACATCGGCGTCGCGGCCGATGACCGCTGGCTGGCCTGCATGCCGCTCTTCCATGTAGGTGGCCTCTCGATCTTGCTGCGCAGTGCGATCTACGGGACGGCGGCGGTGATCCAGCCGGGGTTCGATGAAACGGCGGTGAACCGGGCGGTGCGCGAAGACGGGATCAACCTGCTCTCGGTGGTGCCGACGATGCTGCGGCGGATGCTCGATGCGGACGATCTGTCGTACCCGCAAGGGATGCGGGCGGTGCTGGTTGGCGGCGGGCCCGTGACGAAGGACCTGCTCGAACAGGCGCTCGCGCGGGGGCTGCCGGTGCTGCAAACGTATGGGCTCACGGAATCGTGCAGCCAGGTATCGACGCTGTCGCCGGCCGACGCGGCTGCGCGGGTGGGCTCGGCCGGCAAGCCGCTGGTGACGACGCAGCTGCGGATCGATGCCCCGCCGGGAGAACCCGGCGAGATCCTGGTCGCGGGGCCGACGGTGACGCCCGGCTACCACGAGGACCCGGAGGCGTCGGCCCGTGCGATCCGCGACGGCTGGCTGCACACGGGCGATATCGGCCGGCTCGACCGGGAGGGATTCCTCTACGTGCTCGACCGGCGCGACGACCTGGTGATCACGGGCGGCGAGAACGTCTACCCGGCAGAGGTGGAGGGCCACCTCCTCCAGCACCCTTGCATCGAAGCGGTGGCGGTCGTTGGCGTGCGGGATGCGCGCTGGGGGCAGCTGGTGACGGCCGCCGTGGTCGCGCGGCCGGGCTTCGATGCGGCACAGGTAGAGGCCTGGCTGCGGGAGCGGCTGGCCCACTACAAGGTGCCGCGGCGCTTCGTCGAGATGGCCACGCTACCGGCGACGGCGAGCGGGAAGGTGCAGCGCCACAAGGTGCGGGAGATGGTGGAGGGGGGCTAGGGGGCCCCCTACCGCCCCTTCCATTGCGGCAGGCGCTTCTCCAGGAACGCGCGGATGCCTTCTTCGCGGTCTTCGATCGTGCCGACCACGTTCTGGGCCCAGGCTTCGGATTGCATCTGGCGGGTGAAGCCGACGCGGGTCTGGTCCGTGACGAGGCGCTTCGCGAGTTCGATCGCGATCGAGGGGCCGCGGGCGATGCGCGTGGCAAGGCCCATTGTTTCGGTCAGCAGCTGGTCATGCGGGACGACGCGGTTCACCAGCCCCCAGCGGTCGGCCTGCTCGGCGGTCACTTCGTCGCCGGTGAACATCATCTCCATGGCGCGGGCGGGGCCGATGAGCTGGGGCAGGGTGAAGCTGGAGCCGGTATCGGGGACCAGCGCGCGGCGGACGAAGACGGCGATGAACCGCGCCTCGGTCGAAGCGACACGCAGGTCGCAAATGAGCGAGAGGGAGAGCCCGCCGCCCGCGGCGATGCCGTTAACCGCCGCGATCATGGGCTTGGGATAGGCGGCGAGGGCGGAGAAGAGCACGCCCCAGTGGCCGATGGCCCCCTCCTTCATGCGGCGGTAGCCCGCTGCTTCGTCGAGTGCCTCGGATTCGCTGCGGTCGCCCGTGAGGTCGGCGCCGGCGGAAAAGGCCCGGCCGTTGCCGGTGAAGACCACGACCTTGACGGCATCGTCGCGTTCCGAGGTTTCGACGAAGTGGAGGAGCTCGTGGACGATGCGCGGCCCGAGAGCGTTCAGCTTCTCGGGGCGGTTGAGGGTGACGAGCGCGACGCCCTCGCGGTTCTCGACGATGAGGTCCTGGTATTCCATGGCGGGGGTTCCCTTTCGCAGGATTCGGTGAGGCGAAGTCTAGCGGGCCTTCGGCCATCGTTCCGGGTTTCCCGTGGGCGCAAACCTGCCGATGTTTTCCGTGTGAGTGATGTCCGCGCGCTGTCCGGCGCCCCGGTGACCGGGGCGGATGCACCTGCGGGAGCAGCTCCCGTGATGCTGAGGGCGTGGCGCTTCGACGCGCAATGGTGGTTCGGGATGTTGCGGACCGCGGTCGTCGTGGTGTTGGTGGTCGCGGTCGCCGACTACCTCGTGCCGGGGGTGGTCGATCGTCCGGACGTGGCGGCCATCGTGAGCTTGGGCATGGCCGTGGCGCTGATGACCCGTGCCGTGTTGTTGCTGCCCGTGGTCGAACTGGGCCCGGCCGGACTGACGACGGAGGACCGTTTCGTGCCCTGGGGGGATGTCGCGTCGTTCCGGCTGACAAGACAGGGCCGGCTTCAGCTGACGCTGCGAGAAGGGCGGGCGCCCATGGAGATACGGTTGGCCACGAGGCCGCAACGGTTGCCGGAGCTGGAGAGGTTAGTGGCCGGGTATGTCGCTGCAGACGCGGAAGATAGCCGGACACCAGCCCTTCCCTCCGCTGCTATCATCGCGTGAATAGCAGCGATAGAGGTGGGTGCGATGGGACGGGCGAAGGTGAACGTGGCGCTGGCTCCTGAATTGCGGGAACCGACCGACTTTGGCGACGTGGAATACGCGTCCGGGCTCGTCAACGTGACGAACGTCTGCAACCTGTCGTGCACGCACTGCTTCGTCTTCCGGGCCGATAACCCGAACAAGCCGAAAGACAAGATGGACGACGCGACGATGCTCCATCAGCTCGAAGTCCTGCGCGATAAGCACCACATCAGGTCGATGCTGTTCATGGGCGGCGAGCCGATGATCCGCAAGGACCTGGTGCTGAAGGCGATGCCGCTGTTCGAGCATTCTTCGATCGTGACGAACGCGACCTACGGCATCCCCTCGGTGCCCGGGCACCTGGTGACGGTTTCGCTCGATGGGCCCGAAGAGCTGAGCGACAGCATCCGAGGGCAGGGCGTCTTCCAGAAGGTGAAGAAGGCCGTGTTCGAGCGGGACGCAACCGACGGCACGACCGTGATCCTGCAGATGACGGTGACGAAGCAGAACGCGCCGGGCATTGAGGAGTTCGTAGAGACCGTGAAGGATTGGCCGGTGGATGGCGTCGCGTTCACGTTTTATGTCCCCACGGCGGACGACCACACGGGCCTCGGCTGGGACGATCTGCGGGAGCGCGACGAAGTAGTCCGCCGCGTGATCGCCGTGAAGCAGAAATACCCGAAGGTGGTGAAGTCGAACGTGGGCGCGCTGGAGATGATGTTCAGCGACCGTTCGATGGAGGCGACGGGCGAGCGCGGCGAAAACTGCTGGCTACGGAAGATGCTGCCCCTCTACATGGGTGAGGGGGGCAACTTCGAGCGTACCTTCTGCTGTTATGGAAATGACGTGGACTGCACAAAGTGCGGCGCCTACGGGGTCTTCAACGGCCATTACAAGCGGACGCGGGGGCTGCGAGAGGACGAGGACTGAGGGCTAAGCCGGTAGCCGCCCCGGGGAACGGATGGCGACAACAGATGACGGGCTCGGGTGGGAGCCTCAAGGGTATGGCTGGCATACCTGCGCGTTACGAGGCCTGCTGGATTCCGGGGCTCAGATCGGGCTTGGATCCAGACGAGGTAATCCGGCTCGGAGGGGCATGGCTCGCATCCCGGACGAACGTTCACTCGAGAATCGTCGTGATGAACGCGAAGAAGATGATGGGGAACAGTGCCTCGCTCGGCTGGCTTGCCGGGCTATACCCTTTTGTTTCGCCCCTGACGCGCGTGGACGGGGACCCACCCCGGGCAGTTCTGGCCGTCTACCCCGCCAGCAGGACGCTGGCGCTCGCGGAACGTCTTGCGCTCGATGGCGCACTGTGCGTGATCCCCGGCACGTTCGACGATGCAGTGCCATGGATTACGCGCGCCCGCGCAAAGAACTTGGTTGCGCCTGATGACCCTCCGCCTTCGCCTCCGCTCGTCGACCCCGGCGTGGCGGACATACTCCGAGACATCTGCCGGCTTGGAGCGGACGACGACTTCGTGTGGGGCGACGACATAGAGTACGCGATTCTGGGTCTTCGGCAGATTGCGGCGCTGCCGTGCCGTCCGGCAGCATCGGAACTTGAGGAATTAGTACTCAGTACTGGTCGGGCAGGCGTTGTGGGCGCGCGTAGGCTGCGTGGTTGGTATCAGGCCATTCTCGAGGGCCGCCGATTGAGGGGCGACCGAGGCCAGTACATCTAGCCGAATGGGCGACCCTGCTGACGAGCGGACAGCGCGACTCCGCATCATCTAGTTCAGACGCTGGAGGGAAAGCGGCGCGGCGGATGCGACGCACCCAGATCGCCACATCCTCTTCAGTGGCCCACTCCGGATGATCCTCGGCACTGATGGACCCGGCGAACTCGCGGATCGCTTCGGCCACGCGCTGCCGCCGCAGGTACTCCTCGACGATCTCGGCGATGACCTCCGAACGTCTTCGGGGGCCGACGCGGGCGTCGAGTTCGTCCAGCAGCTCCCTTGGAAGTGCGATGTGCGTGCGGACGAGGCTACTCATGCGACAACTCCGTGTGCCCCGATCGTACCACCCGTGTGCCGTCGCGTTCGCCAGCTGGACTGAGGGCCAGCGCGCTACCCTTGCCCGGCGCGCATCGCCGCTGCCGCGTCCGCGAGCGTCTGCACCAGGTCGGGCGTCACCTTGAGGGCCGAGAACGCATGGTTCAGCCCATAGATCGGCCCGGTCATGGCGTCTCGTGTCTGCTGGTACTCCGCCATCGCGGCTTCGAAGCTGGCATCGCCGCGGAAGAAGCGGTCAAGCCCCGCGGAGAGCAGGTCGGCATCGCGGAAAGCGTCGTTGACGCCCTGTCCCAGCACCGGGTCCTTCAGGTAGCCGGCGTCGCCGACGAGCGCCCAGCCCGGGCCGTAGGGCTTCCGGTAGTAGTTGGGTAGTTCGGCGGCGCCGCGCCATTCTTCGAGGCGAGTCGCGGCGGCGAACCGCTCTCCCTGGCCGGCGGACTCGAATGCCCGCTGGAAGCCGCCATCGATGTCCGTGCGCCAGGAAGCAAACCTCGCCGCGGGTTGCATGGCCGCGAGCAGCGTTTGTCCGTGGTTGGTGGGAAAGGCGAAGCAGGCAACGTCTTCGGCGAAGAAGAGGATGTTGCGGTCGACCGGGAAACCCGTGAAATACGAGTAGTAGGCGCAGGCGAGCGACTCCTTCGCGTCGTACACCTCGGCGTCCACCGTGCGCGCGACGAGCGAGTTGCGACCATCGGCGCCGACAACCACGCGGGCAGTCTCGGTGCCCGTCTGGCCCTCTGTCTGGAATGTGATGCCGGTGACGTTTCCGGCTTCGTCCCGCGATAGCCCCGTGACGCTGCAATGCTCGCGGACCTCGGCCCCGGCTTCGCGGGCGGCATCGACCAGGATCTTGTCGAGCGTTGTCCTCCGGGGGCTAATGGCTTCGCCGGGGAGGTCGAAGGTCTGGCCGGCAACGTGCATGCGGGTCCCTTCGTAGACGCTCGTGCCACTCTCGGCGCAGACCTTTTCGAGCAGACCCCACTGGCGGAGCCTGGACACTGAGTCGCCGGAGAGCACGTGGGTGGAAAGCGTGTCGCTCGGGAAGGTGGCGCGGTCGACGACGAGGGCCTTGTGGCCGGCGCGTGCGAGGTTCATTGCCGTAGGTGAGCCGCCGCAGCGCGCTCCAACGATGATCGCGTCGTACATGCCGGTTCTCCTGGTGACGTATGGGTTGCGCGGGCGACTATAGCCAACCGTGAGGGGTCGCCGCTATGCCTCACCGGGAGGCGACGGCAGGTTAGTCGGGCGGGGCAG
This sequence comes from Dehalococcoidia bacterium, assembly GCA_050248655.1. Classification (GTDB taxonomy): domain Bacteria; phylum Chloroflexota; class Dehalococcoidia; order Tepidiformales; family Tepidiformaceae; genus JAGQHB01. The sequence goes on along the minus strand of JBFWRY010000004.1, from coordinate 102,513 downwards.
GTTGGAGGCGGACGACGGCCGGGCGGCCGAGCTGGCGTGTGACATCGGACTGGATGAGTGAGGACTCGGCGGCGACGCGGGCGAAGTCAGTCGTCTCCACGGTAGCGGCGATGACGATGATGCTGCCCTCCGTGTCGTGGGTCACCGAAGCGAGCTTTGCCTCGGGGTCGACGCCCTGGACGGCGATCTCGACAATATTGAAGACCCGGCGGTTGAGCTGGAGGTCGGATGATTCGCGGCGGACGACGAGGAAAAAGGCCACGACGGCGACCAGCGTGAGGAGCGTGGTGAGCCCCCGGACCAGCCCCCGGACGCCGTGGAAACGGTCGGCGTCGGGCTTGAAGCCCATCCAGAGGAACATGATCGCGGACATCGCGCCGATGGCGATGACGTTCGTGGCGAAGAGGAGGGCGGCGCCGGCGGTGAGCGCTCGCTCGCCGAGCGCCAGCGCGATGCCGGCAGTCGCCAGCGGAGGGACGAGGGCGACAGCAATGGCAACGCCCGCGACGGAACCAGCGGCGCCTTTTCGGGCCGTCGCATAGGCGCCGGCCGCACCGGAGGCGAGCGCGATGAGGAGGTCCAGGTTGTTGGGCTGTCCCCGTGCGTCCAGTTCGGATGTGACGGAAGCGGAGGGGACGAGCAAACCGATCAGGAATGCGAGGACGAGGGCGAGCACGATGCCGCGCAACAGGCTGACGGCGCCGATGCGGGTGAGAGGCCCGTTTGCGGTGGCGACACCGAGGCCGACGCCGACCACGGGCTGCATGAGCGGCGCGATGATCATCGCGCCGATGACGACGGCAGGGCTATCGAGCAGGAGGCCGAAGGCGGCGATGACGACGCTCAGGCTGAGGAGCACGTTGAAATCGGCGTTGGCCCGGCTCGTGCGCCGGACACGGGCGTAGATGGCGATCCGGTCCTCTTCCGTCGGGGCCGGGACGAGTTGATAGACGACGTTCCAGGCCGCGAGGAGGGAACGGGCGGTCCCGCCGATGGGGGCTGCGTAGAGGAGGATCGGCGCGTCTTCCCGAACGAGGCGACGAGGGATGATGCGTTCGCTCAGGCGGCGGACCAAACCCTGCCGCGGAGCATCGACGAGCACAAGGTCGTAGCGGTCGCGCTCGTGCAGCGTGTGGAGCAGGCCGCCTTCGAATGACCGGGCGTGTTCCACCAGGACATCGAAGGAAAACGTGGGCGAGCGTTCGGCGATCCGCTCGCGGAGGGCCGACTTGATTGCGTCGCGCCTTGTCTCGTCTTCGTCGTCGACGAGGCGGAGGAAGTCGACCTGGACATCCGTGCTTGCAGGGATGAGCCGGTAGGACAGTTCGGTCGCTTCCTTCGAGAGCGGAGCGAATGCGTTTGTTGCAATCAGGATGCGGCGGCAGTCGCGCGACAGGTCGGCGTTGAAGAGGACGCCAAGGTCGCAGGGTGGGGAGGCGACGAGGCGGCGGAGCTCCTGCAGATGAGGCGAACCGGAAGGGACGGCAATCAGCGCCACGGGTTCGCGCGATGCTTCGCAGAGGAGGGCGACCGCTTCGACGGGGCTGGAGGCGACGAGGATGTTGGATTTCCACGGGGCCCCGGTGGACTCGACGATCTTCGTGGCCCACTCAGGGATGCGGATTGGCGCGTCGTCGTCCCCCTGGTGGATGAGGATCAGCTGCAGCGCCTGGCCCGCCGCCAGCCTTTCGGTGTGAGGGACGGCGCCGAGGGCGCTCGCCTGGTCGAACGCGATAAGGCCAACGCCGCGGCCAGGGGCGATGGTAACGGACGTCGGCGTGGCCTGGCTGGTCATCTCACTCCCACGTGCCCTCGCGGCGAAGCTGGCCGCGGGATCGCGAGGAATCGTACATGGGGCGGGCGAGACGCGATGAAACCGTCGTGGGCACGCCGAACGGGAGTGCCGGTCCGTAGCGAAGGTCAGGAGGCCCCGGTTCCCGGAGCTTGCGGCCGTGACGCTGCCGCTGGCCGGCCCCACGATGTCGAAGTGACGAATGCTCCTTTGGGAACGCAGGCTGGGTCCGGACTTCGCCGGGTACTGCAGCCGTGGCAAGTGCTCGCCGCGGGCGTCGGGCTGATTGTCGGCGCTGGTATCTATGTCCTGGTAGGGGATGCCACCGAAAAGGCCGGCGAGGGGGTGTGGGCAGCGTTCCTGCTCGCGGGATTGCTGAGCGCGCTCACCGCGCTGAGCTATGCGGAGCTGGCGTCGATGTTCCCGAAGGCGGGGGCCGAATACGAATATGCCCGGCATGTGTTCCCGGCGTGGCTCGCCTTCCTGGTGGGCTGGGCGATGATCATGGGACTGGTCGTGGCGGCGGGTGCGGTGGCGCTGGGCTTCGGGCGTTACTTCGGCGAATTCGCCGACGTTGACCCGCGGCTGCCCGGCCTCGTGTTGCTACTGGGGGTCACCGTCGTTGGGCTGCGCGGCATCCAGGACTCGGTCCGGCTGACCGTGGCGATGAGCATCGTCCAGGTCGGCGGGTTGCTGCTGATCATCGCGATCGGCGTGCCACACCTTGGGGATGTCGACCTCACGCAGTCCAAAGGTGTGGGCGGTGTGCTCGGGGCGGCGGCGCTGGTCTTCTTCGCGTTCATCGGCTTCGATGAGGTGAACACACTGGCGGAGGAGACGGAGGACGCAAGCCGAACGATCCCGCGGGCGATTCTTGGAGCGCTCGCGATCTCTACGACGCTCTACGTACTGGTGGCGGCAACGGCAGTGAGCGTGTTGGGAGCTGACGCGCTGGCCGCCTCGGAGCGGCCACTTTCCGATGTGATGGCGACGGCATTTGCGAGCGGCGCCAGTCCGGTCGTATCGGTCATCGCGATGATCTCAACGGCGGCGACGTCGCTGATGGCGGTGACGGCAGCGTCGCGCCTCACCTACGGGATGGCGGCGACCGGCGCCGCGCCGCCCTGGATTGGCAACGTCGATGGCAACCGCGTTCCTGGGCGGGCGATCGTCGGCGGGGCAGTGGTCGCCGCGTTGTTTTTGCTACAGGGCGACGTGAGCACCGTCGCGGCGGCGACGGACGTGGCTGTGTACTTCGTGTTCCTCGCCGTGAACGGGACGCTGCTCGTCCTCCGTGTGCGGGAGCCGCGACGGGAACGCCCGTTCCGCGTGCCGTTCGGCATCCGTGGCATACCGATCACGGCGGTGGTCGGCTTCGGCGTGACGCTGTTGCTGATGACGAGGATCGAATCCCGGCCGCTGCTGACCGCGCTGGGGTTGGCGGTGGTGGGTCTGGCGCTGCACTTCGCGTGGCAAGGGAGCCAGCGGCGGGTGGCCGGGCCCGGGAGTTCGGCATCGTGACAGAGCCCGCCGGATCGCCCGGACTGAGGCCGGTCCTCGCGCTCTGGGAGGTGACCGCGGCAGGGGTCGCGATCATCGTCGGCGCCGGCGTGTACGTGATCATCGGCGAGGCGGCGGGCGAGGCGGGCGCCGCTGTCTGGTTGTCGTTTCTCGTCGCGGGTGTTCTCAGCGGGCTGACAGCACTGAGCTACGCGGAGCTGGCATCGATGTTCCCGCGGGCCGGGGCGGCGTTCGAATACACGAGCCGGGCGTTCCCCCCGGTGGTCGCGTTCCTCGCGGGGTGGTCGATGGCGGTCGCCCTGGTGATCGCCGTAGCGGCCGTTGCGCTTGGGTTCGGAGAGTATTTTCGCGAGTTCGTGGACGTCGACGCGCGGATCCCGGCGGCGGCCCTGGTGTTGGCGAGCATCGCGAGCACAGCAGGGGGCGTGAAAGAGTCGGTGCGGCTCGGCGTGGCGTTGAGCGTGGTCGAAGTTGGCGGGCTGGTGTTCATCATCTTCGTGGGGGCGCCGAGCATCGGCGATGTGGGGCTGTTGGAAGGCGCGACGGCCGGGGGCGTGCTTTCCGGGGCAGCGCTCGTGTTCTTCGCCTACATCGGCTTCGAAGAGGTGACGACGCTGGCGGAGGAGACGCGCAACCCATCGAAGACCATCCCCAGGGCGCTCCTGCTGGCGCTGGCGATCTCGACGCTTGTCTACACGCTGGCGGCGGTGGCCGCCGTGAGCGCCATCGGGCCGGCCGAGCTCGCCGCGGCGGAGCGGCCCCTGGCCGAAGTTGCGCGCACTGTGTTCTCCGGGGCGGGCGGCACACTGGCAGTCGTGGCGATGGTTGCGACGGCATCGACGGCGCTGCTGGCGCTGAACTCCACGGCGCGGATCCTGTTCGGCATGGCGCGCGGCGGCGTGCTGCCGCATGCGGCGGCGGCGGTGAGCCGCCGCACCGGCGTGCCCCTGAGGGCGATCATGGTCTCGGGCGTGGTGGCTCTTGCGTTCGTGGCGAGCGGCGATCTCGGGCTCGTGGCCGGGGCGACCGACGCGATGATCTACGTCGTGTTCCTCGCCGTGAACCTGGCCGCGGTGGTGTTGCGCTTCCGTATGCCGGATGTGCAGCGGCCCTTCCGCGCACCGCTAGCGATTGGCAAGCTCCCGCTGACGCCGGTGCTGGCGATGGCAGTGGCGCTGGTGTTCATGGCTCGGCTGGACCCGTCGTCGGTGCTCATCGCTGCCGGGCTGGGCGCCGCCGGGCTCGCCCTGTACCTGGGGTACCGGAGATGGGGCGGGGGCGAGCCGGCAACGTAGCGATCTGATCAGGGGCCCGTTTCAGGGAAGCGGCTGGAGGAGGTCGAGGACGGAGGTGATGGCGGCTTTGGAGCTGAATGGATTGGTATCGGCCCCGGCGGGACCCGCGAATTTGGGGGCAGACGTGATCAGAATGGTGGTGCCGTCGCGCTCCAGCCACGCGCCCCAGCGGCCTTCGCCGTCTTTCCGGCAGGCGGGCTCGATCTGCGCCTGCTCGGTGCCGCAGCCTGCCGCCGGTGAATACTCAACGAAGACGAAGCCTTCGCCGGAGGGCAATGGCTCCGAATTGCCCGCTGCGACGATCAGATCGAGTGGAAGGCCATCTTTTCGAAAGGTCGTGCCGGTTGGGCCCTGCCAGATATCGAGCAGCGTCAGCGACGGGACAGATGGTGGGCCGTACCCGAGGTACACCGCTGATGCGTTCCAGGGCTGCGGTGCCGCGGGTGCACGAACCAGAACGACCTCCTGGTAGTCGTCCCCGTTGCCTGCCGGGTCGTGCCACGATTGGTCGAGACGGGGGCCCAGCCAGAAGGTGGCAAAGGGCTGGTTGGCGGCGATGGCGAGCAGGTTCGTGGTGGTAGGCACCCTCGCCGAGAGCGTGTCCGGATCGAAGAGGTCCGCCGGGAGGGACGCGGCATCGATGAACTCGGCGAGGTCCACATCCAGTCGGACACTGGAGCTTCCCTGGCCGGGAACGGTTGTCTCGAAGTCGATGCGGACGGGGAGCAGGTCGGCAGGCCTCAGGTAAACGGAAGTCCGGGTCACGGTACCGGCGATCTGTTCGCCCTCGCGGTCGTCGTCATCGATCACGTCGGTGGTATCAAAGCGATGCGCCTGCTGGCCACCCACTGTTTGCTCGCCGGCGTAGGTGACGGTGTCGGACTTCACGAGGAAGGCGACGTGGGTCACCATTCCAAAGGCGGGATCCAGCGGGTCTGCCGGGTCGGGCGTGAGTGGGCCATCCGCGAGCAGGTTTTCCGGAACCCAGAGCGAGGCTCGGCGGCCCGGCACGATGATCGTTACGTCAGATAGCTCGCCGTCGTACGTCGACTCGGCGCGGGCGGCGCCGAGGTCCACGGAATACCAGAGTTCCAGTTTCCCTGGGCCAGCATCCGGTACTCCGAGAGTCATTTGAAGATGCAGCACTTCACCGGTCTCCTGGGCGGCGGCGACGACATCGGCCACCGTGACCTCGCTGGTTGCCTGGCTCCCATCGGAATCGTCGGCGTTCAGCGCGAATGCGACAGCGATGCCGGCGGCTGCAACCGCGAACACGGCCGCCGCGCCAGCCAAGAACCTGTGGGCGACGAGCCCGCCCAGCATGCGACCGATGCGCGCTGATGGCCGACGCCCTGCGCGCCACACCGCGACGGCCTCTTCACGGGTCGAGACATCAAGCCGAGCGAGGATCTCGCCGACGTGGAACTTCGCGCCATCAATGGTGATACCGAGCGTTTCGGCGATCTGGCCGTTGGTCTGGCCGCGGGCGATGAGCGCCAGGACTTCGCGCTGGCGAGGCGTGCGGTCCCGCGTAGCCGGGACGTTGTAGTGGCTCGGCCGCCTCATGTGGACACGCTACGAGGGCGTGCGGCCGAATGGAACTACCCGATGCAGCGCATCACGCCACCGCATCGGGTAGCCCGGGATGGTTTGCTACTTCGCGTTCGCCTTGATGAAGCCGAGCATCCGTGTCCAGGCGTCGGCGCAGGCCTCCTTGTGCTCATCGTACGAGCGGTCGAAGAAGCTGTGCGGGGCGCCGGGATAGACAACGATCTCGTTCGTCACGCCGGCACCGTCCAGGGCCTGGCGGAACATCTCGACATCGCTGAGCGGGATGCTGGGGTCGCCGCCGCCCATGAGGCCGAGGATGGGGCACTTCATGTCCGGGGCCTTTGCGGCGGGGCCGGGGGCACCGTCGGCGAAACCCGGGCCGGGGCGTCCGTAGAAGCCGATGGCGCCCGCGAGGCCATGGCCTTCTGCCGCCTGGTTCCACGAATTGGAGCCGCCGTAGCAGAACCCGACCGTGAAGATCGAGGTGCAGGAACCTCCCGCGGGCGACTTCAGGTAGTCGATCGCGGCGCGGGTGTCGGCGGCAATGCCGGGCTGGGTGGTCTTGCGCACTTCAGGCATGAAGTCGAAGTCGGCATCGCGCTTCGCGACGCCGGCGGTGCGGCCGAAGTAGTCGTAGGCGACGGAATTGATGCCCTGCTCCGCGAACTGGATGGCGAGCTCTTCGTAGAAGCGGAAGAGGCCGCGGACATCGGGCAGGACGACGATGCCGGCGCCGGACGGCTTCTCGGAGCGCGCGGCAAAGGCAGCGAATTTGTTGCCGTCGGAGGCGGTGAGGACGAGGTCCTCGGTATCGGCGGCGCCGCCGGCGATGGGCGGCAGTGGGGGAAGGCGGTCGATTTCGTAGCACATTGGAAAGCGCACTCCAGGGAGGGGATGTGCGCGGGATTCTACGGGGGTGGGACGGGTCTGTCGTTATCGGCGAGCCGGTCAGCGGATGATGAGGCCAAGTTCCCGCGCTTTCGCGTAGAAGGTGGCGCTCGCGTCGTAGTCCTCGAGGCGGCGGATAGCGGCGCCGAGGCGCTGAGTGAGCATCCAGCTGTAGGCGAGGCGCTCGTCCATCGTGCGGGCGCGGTGCGCTGCTTCATCGTCGCGAGCGTTCTCGGCCTCGAACTCGCCAAGGCGGCGCATGTAGTCGCGGTCTTTTTCGCTGACGCGGCGGGCGGGCGCGGATTCGTCGCTCATGGCTTCACTATTGTAGCGCTGCCCGAACCCGCCGGTAGTTAGCCTTCCTCACCTGAGCGACAATGCGCGGATGAACGTGCACGGACTCAGCATCAGCCTCAACAGCACCCAGCCAGTCGCACTCTTCGAGTTCTACCGGGACCGGCTGCACGTCAAAGCGAACCCCGACATGGGCGAAATGGCCCTGATGGCAGGTTCAACCCCGCTCCTTCTGGACGGCCACAGCGAGCTTGCGGGCCCGGCGCAGGAGCCTGCGCGGACGCTCCTCAACTTCCTCGTCGACGACGTTGGGCAGGAACAGCAGCGGCTGGAAGCAGCTGGCGTGCGCTTCCTCGGGAAACCATCGGCCGACGTGATCTCCTTCTCGACCTACGTCGACCCGGACGGCAACTACGGGCAGATCTTCTCCATGCCCGGCGTCCCTGGCGATGGGAGCCTCGCGGTCGGGCGCCACAGCGGCGACCCGGAGCGGCTTCGATTGTTCATGCGCGACGTCGTCGGACTCTCCGACGACCTCGCGGCGCCTGGCAGTCCATTTATCGTCGGCGGCACAGCGATCTACATCAGCTCGCACAGCGAGGTGCACGGCCCGAGTACGGAACCGGCCCGCCTCTTGATCAGCTTCTTCGTCGATGACCTCGCCGCCGAGCAGCGGCGCATCGAGGGACACGGCGTACAGTTCATCCGAACTGCCGGACGCGAGGACTGGGGCGGCCTCATCTCAACGTTCCCCGACCCCGACGGCAACTACTTGCAGCTCATCGGATTCCGCCCGGAGTAGCGCGGACACACACGCAACGAGGAGACCACGTCACATGGCGAACCTGCCGGGAATGGGCAACGAACCAACGATGCCGGCGCAGTACGGGGCGCTGGTTGGGCGCGTGCTGCAGTACTCGCTGACGGCGAGCGCAGGGCTGACGCGCGAACAGTTCAACCATACCTTCGATGGCAAGACGAACTCGATCGCCTTCGACATCTGGCACGTCGTGCGTACGGTGGACAACATCATCCACTTCGTGTTCGAGCGGCAGCAGCCGGTGTGGCTGCGGGATTCGTTCCACGAACAGTGGGGCCTGCCGAAGGTGGACCAGGGCACCGGCATGGAGCCGGGCATGGCCTATGGTCTGCCGTTCCCGGAGCCGGTGGAGTTCGACCGCTACACGAACGCCGTGGCCGAGGCAGTGGTGCCGCGCATCGCGGGGATGAACATGGAGTACCTGGCGGAGACGCAGTTCATCCGTCCCTGGGGGGATGTGCCGCGGATGGAAGCGATCGGCCACGGGCTCATCGGTCATGGGAACGGACACCTGGGGCGCGTGTCGCTCGCGCGCAACCTGTTCGGGTTGCCGGGGTTGCCGTACTAGCGCTGGAGCGGCTGTCGCTTTCGTATGATTCGCGGCACCCCACGCTGCGGAGTCTGCCGTGCCCACGCCGACCGATGTTGAACACGTCCTTGCCTACCGGGACCCTGCACACGCCTGCAACCAGGGGAGCATCATCGCGTTGCAGGACGGCAGCCTCATGCTCGGGTTCAACATGGAACGCGGGATGCACCACTCGGACAGTGGCCAGTCCTGCTTTGTCCGCTCGTTCGACGGCGGCCGGACGTGGGACGCCGCGTCGATGCGCGTCCTCTGGCCATGGACCGACCACGGCGGCAACTGGGACTGCGCCTTCGGGCAGCTTTCCGACGGGTCGATCCTGGTCCACACGCGGGTGTGCAGCTTCATTGCGCCGACGGCATTGAAGGATGGTTCGGACCAGGCGCTTGGCGGGCCGTGGCCGGGGCGGCCAGAGCGCCTCAAGAGGCAGACCGGCTACGCGATTCTGCGGTCGGACGATAACGGGGAGACGTGGGGCGAGCCGCGGCCCGTGAACACGAGCCCGATCGCCGATGGCGGGCTGTTTCCGTACACGACGGGCGGGTCGGGCGCCGGGCACATCATCGAACTGGCGGACGGCGGGCTGTTGATGCCGCTCCACGGCACGTTCAGCGGCGATTTCACAAGGCCCGGCGGCGAGACGACGCGCTGCTTCGTCCTGCGGTCGGACGATCGTGGCGCGAACTGGGAGCACTGGGCCACGGTGGCGCATGACCCGGCGCACATTCTTGGCTGGGCGGAGCCGGGCATGTGCCGGCTCGCCAGCGGACGCATCGTCGTGCTGCTGCGGACAAATGCCCGGCCCAACCGCTTCGACAACATGTGGCTGACCTATTCCGACGACGATGGCGCAAGCTGGGAACGCCCCCTGCGGACCGGGCTCTGGGGGTTCCCGGCGGATGTCATCCAGCTCCAGGATGGGCGGGTGCTCGCGGTCTACGGGTACCGGAAAGACCCGTGGGGCGTGCGCGCCTGCATCTCGGACGACGGCATCACGTGGGACCCCGCGGACGAGTTCTGGGTGCGGACCGGTGGCGCGGCCGACCCTTCGTTCCCGCAGTACTGGCACATCGCCTATCCGACGGTAGCGCAGGCGGCAGATGGGACGATCGTCTGCGCCTACCACCAGTACAGCGAGACCGAGCCGCCGATCCAGGAGATGTGGGTGACGCGCTTCCGGGTGTAGGAAGAGCCGGTCGCGGCGATAGGATGTGACGGTGGACAGGTGGCCGCCGCTGCTGCGCTGGACGCTGATCGTGTGGCCCGGCGAATGCCTGGCGTTCGCCATTCCGGCGACCGTGTGGAGCGTGCTGGCATCGCTGGAAGTACCGCCGGTTGTGTTGCTGTTTGGGGTGGCGCTCGCGGGACTGGGCGAGGGGGCCGTGCTGGGCTTCGCGCAGTCGCAGGTGTTGCCACTGTTCGTGGCCGGGGTGGACCCGCGGCGCTGGGTACAGCTCACGGCGGCGGGGGCATTCTTCGCCTGGGGGCTGGGAATGCTGCCGTCGACGCTCTCCGATCTCGGAGCACCGCTCGGCGTGACGATCGCGGTAGGGGTCGTGGCGGCGCCGCTGCTTGTGCTTGCCCTTTCGGGGCCGCAGGCGTGGCTGTTGCGGGGCCACATCGAAGGCGCGTGGTGGTGGGTGGTTGTGAACGTCGCAGCCTGGGGGGCTGGTCTGCCGATGACGTTCATCTCGGGGCTGTTCGTCGACGAAGGCTCGTCGACCACGCGGATCGCGATTGCGTTCGGCACCGGCGGCGTGGCGATGGCGTTCATCGCGGCGCTGGGCCTGGGCGCCGGACTGCGATGGATGGTGCGAACCGGGCCGCGGGCAGCCAGGCAGATGTGATCGGCCCGGGGCCGGCGCATACTGGCGCCGTGGGCGAATTGGCGTTCCGGCCGGCCACCGCGGCAGATGTCGCGGCCATCGCGCGGGTCGTCGGCCAGGCGTACGCGATGTACATCCCCCGCATGGGGGTGAAGCCGGCGCCGATGCTGGCGGACTACGGCGCACTCGTGGACGCGGGCGCGGTGACCGTGCTGGAGGGCGATTCCGGCATCGAGGGCGCGCTCGTGATGATGGAGCAAGATGGACACTTGTTCGTGGAGAACGTGGCCGTCTCGCCCTCCGCCCAGGGGCGCGGTCTCGGCCGAAAGCTGATGGCATACGCGGAGACGGTGGCGCGGGGGCGTGGTTTGCCCGAGATCCGCCTGTATACGAATGCGAAGATGACTGAGAACCTCGCGTTCTACCCGAAGCTTGGATTCGTCGAAGAAGGGCGGAGGACGGAGAACGGCTACGACCGCGTGTACTTCGTAAAGCACCTCGAAGGTGGAGCGAATCCCGCGTAGAAGGCGCTCCGTTTTCCGTGGGATAGACAGACCACTCAGTATGCTCCCTGCATGAATCGATTGCTCTCCTACGGCGTGGTGGCGGGCGCCTTCTTCCTTGCCGCCTGTGGAAGCGATTCGACTGACGCGCAGCTGTCACCGGTGGCGACGGTCACGGTGGCGGGCATCGCTACGGATACGGCGACTGCCACCGGGACGCCGCCGGCGAGCATCGCGGTTGGGCTGGCGAAGGTCGTGGATGGCGTCGATCGGCCCGTGGCGGTCGCGAACGCGGGGGACGGCAGCGGGCGCCTGTTCGTCATAGAAAAGGAAGGGCTCGTCCGGGTGGTGAAGGGCGGGGCGCTGGTGGCGGAGCCGTTCCTCGATGTGCGCGATCTCGTGACCGATAGCGGCAACGAGCAGGGACTCCTGGGGATCGCGTTCCATCCGGACTATGCGCGGAACGGCCGCTTTTTCATCGCGTTCACGGCGGCGGGTTCGAACGCGAACTCGCTTGCGGAGTTCCGCGCCGGGAACCCGGCAGGCGACCGCGCCGATCGAGACAGCGGCCGTGTGCTGTTGGCAATCCCCGATACGCGCTCGAACCACAACGGCGGGATGGTGGCATTTGGGCCGGATGGCTACCTCTACCTTTCCACCGGCGATGGCGGGGGCGGGGGCGACCCGGACCGAGCGGGACAGGACGTTTCGACGTTGCAGGGCAAGATCCTGCGGCTCGATGTGGATGGTGCCGCGCCATTCGCGATCCCGGCTGACAACCCCTTCGCCCGGACGAACGGAGCCCGTGGCGAGATCTGGGCGTATGGGCTCCGGAACCCGTGGCGATTCAGCTTCGATCGAGAAACGGGCGACCTCTGGATCGCGGACGTGGGCCAGAACGAATACGAAGAGGTGAATCTCCAGCCGGCGGCGAGCGCCGGCGGTGAGAACTACGGCTGGAGCGTGATGGAGGGGACACACTGCTTCCGCCCGGCCGATGGCTGCGACACCAGCGGCAAGGTGCTGCCGGTGCACGAATACAGCCACGACGACGGCGGCTGCTCGGTGACCGGCGGCTATCGCTACCGCGGAGCGGACGTGCCGGGGCTGCGTGGGCTGTACGTGTTCGTCGACTACTGCCAGCGGGACCTGCTGGCGCTCGCGCCGGATGGCGCCGGATGGCGAGTGTTGAGCATCGGGCGCACCCCGGGACGCGTCTCTGCGTTTGGCGAGGACGAAGCAGGAGAGCTGTACCTGGTGAGCGACGGCGATGGTGGCCTGTACCGAATCACGGCGGAGTGACATGCCTGCCGTAACCTACCGCGCGGTAGATTCGCGGACACGCCGATGATAGGGTTTGGCCACTTTCCCCGAGGAGCATGACCGTGGCAATCGATGGCACGTGGAATCTGACGATGACGACACCGATGGGCGAACGCCCTGTGAAGGCACGATTCGCGGCGACCGGAGCTGACCTGGCAGGGGCGGTGATTGGCGATGCGGGCGAGCGCGCTTTCGAAACCGGTTCCGTCAGTGGTGACGACGTTGCCTGGGTCGTGACCGTGCCGACGGCGATGGGTGACATGAGGCTGGAGTTCGCGGGGGCCGTGGCTGGCGACGCGATTTCGGGGAAGGTGAAGCTCGGTGCGTTTGGCGAAGCCCCGTTTCGCGGCAGCCGGGAGGAATAGCCTCCCGGACGGGTTCTACAGTTAGCGGGCCGCGAAGAAGCGCTTCCAGCCCTGGTGCGAGCGGGCGGGTTCGGGCTCTGGTTCCGCGAGGCGCGTGTTCAGCGCGGTCATTACGTTGGGGACGCAGCGCTCACAGAGATCGTATTCGATGGCGCCGGACCCCCATTCGAGGACCCCGTTGCACCAGAGGCACATGACCGTTGCTTGCGACGTTGCAGGGTTTGCTGACATTGTTCCTGACCTCCCATTTGGCGGGGGCACCCGGGGAGCACGCCTTCGACGGTACTCTGCATGCACGTTGCAAAGGCAGTGCAAGAAGGTGGCCAGCGGGTGGAGGAGGGCCGTTTGTGTGAGGTATTACCTTGCGTTTACAGGATCCTTAACGCATTCGTTCCGGCTTATGCCACGACGAGGATAATCCCGGCCACGCAGACGATAGTCCCGGTGGCGACGAGGCGGGTCAAAGGCTCCTTGAGGACCAGGATCGAGAGTGGCAGGGCAAGCAGCGGGGCGCAGGCGTTGAGGATGCTGGCCTTGCCGGGGCCCGCTTCGCCCACAGCGTAGACGTAGAGGAGGCTCCCGAAGAGCGTGCCGACGACGGAGATCGCCGCGATTCCGAGGATAAGCTCGCGCCGCTTGAAGGGGGCGGCGAGCTGAGTCGGAGCGGTGACAAGGCCGAACGCGAGCATGCCCGCGGCGCCGGCCGGGGTGCGGAGCGCGGATGCAGCGAAGGGGCCGAGTTCTCCGCGGCCGTCTGCGAGCCAGAGCGTGGCCGCTGCCCAGAAAATCCCGACCAGCACAACAATCGCATAGCCGACGACGTGTGAGCTGTCGCGCAGTCTTCGCACGGGTGTGCCCGGGGCAACGGGGGCGGCGACGGCGGTCTGCCGCGGCACAACGATGAGGAAGATGCCGGCGCCTACCGCGACTCCGCCCACCGCCTGCATCCAGCTGAAATCCTCGCCTAGCCAGATGATGCCGCCGATGACGGTGAGGAGGATGAACAGCGCCATCGTGATCGGGAAGACGCGCTGGATTCCGAGGCGTTTGAGCGCGGAGATGTAGAGGGTGTCGCCGATGGCGTAGGCGAGGAGGCCGCTGCCAATCATGGCGATGATTGCAGACGGCGGCGCATCGGCGAGCTGGCCCGCTTCACCGGAGAGGAGGAGGACGACTGGCAGGATGAGCGTCGCGATGGCGAGCCGGAGGGCACTCATGGCCACGGGCGTGACGGACACGGTGAGGCGCGCCATCGCGACGCTGGTTGCTGACCATGTAAACGCAGCAATCAGTGCCGCAGCTTCGCCCACAGGGGGATCCTACGCCGCCCCGCGGCAAGGTTCGCTGCCGGGGCTCAGGCTGCCTCTGGAGGGATATGCCGGGCGCTCGCGAAGTGCCCCCGCGGCCGGGCGAACAGCAGGGTCGCCGCGAGCAGGGCTATCGACATGGCCAGTTCCGACGCGTCTTCGATGCGGACGGCGAAGCCTCGTTCTGGGCCGAATGAATCGATCGCGAAGGCAACGGCGGCGAAGGCGCCGCCAGCTGCGAGGGCCGCTGTCACGCGCGGAAACGCCTGCAGTGTCCGCCAGTGCCACGCGAGGAAGGCGACCGCGCAGAGCATGCCGATGAGGAGGATCAGGTCGTCGATACCGCGCAGGTAGGGCGGATCGCCGATGCCAACACGGTGAAGCCCTGCATGGAGCCGGTTCACCGCGCCGGTTGCTTTGTCGACGGCGAGGACGCCCGCGCAGATTGCGAGAAAGGCGGCGAACCGACGTTCAGCGCCGGTGCGGTTCCAGGTCACGACGGCTGCCACAAAGCTCCCCGCGGCCAGCGCCAGGACCGTCGCGACCTGGAACTCGTGCACCAGATCAGTGTGGCAATTGCCGGTGGAGCGGGCGTGGACGAGCGGTAGCCGGACAGGAGACGACGCGAGACATGGCAGAGTGGGGGACAGCACTCGAGGGGGGAAGACGCCATGCCGGGAGTTCGTTGGGAGGGATACGCGGCCGCTAGGCCCGAGATGGCGGAGAAGGGCCGGGCGCTGCTCACACCGTTCGGGCTGGGACTCGGCTACCTGGCGACTGTGCGGAAGGACGGCGGGCCGCGCCTCCACCCGTTCTGCCCGGTATTTCACGAGGGCGGTTTGTACGGGCTGATCCTTCCCGGATCTCCGAAGTGCGCCGACCTGCTGCGCGATGGCCGCTACGCGATGCACGCCTTTTCGCCGGAGGATCGCGACGACGAGTTCTATCTGACGGGCACCGTGGAGCGCCGGGATGCGCTTGAAGGCGCGGTGCGGGCCGCATTTCTCGCCCAGGTGGACACGGCGACGAGCAGCGGCGACGAGATCTGCTTCGAGTTCTTCGTCGAACGGGCGCTGCTCGCCGAGTACGCCAAACGGGGGGAGGGGCCGACGTGGCCGCCCGTGTACACGAAGTGGAAGGCGTGACGGACAATGCGGGCGTTGGTGAGCGTATTGTCGATTCCTGAATCGAACATGCGGGTCGTTGTCTTTGCGGGGCCGTTCCGACGAAGCCTATACTGACAGTGGCTCCTGGAGCGGCTCCTGGGCCTGGAGGGGGAACGTGGCTACGTGACCATCTTCGCCGATAGTCCGCGCGAGGCGTGTGGTGTGTTTGGCGTTTACGCCCCGGGTGAAGACGTGTCGCGTCTCACCTTCTACGGTCTGTACGCACTCCAGCATCGCGGACAGGAAAGCGCCGGGATCGCGACCAGCAGCAAAGGCAAGACGGAGTTCGACCTCCGCACGGGTATGGGGCTGGTTTCCCAGGTATTCGACGAAGAAGATCTCGCGTTCCTCCGCGGCGACATCGCCATCGGCCACACGCGCTACAGCACGGCTGGCGGATCGATGGCCTGTAACGCGCAGCCGATCATCGTGCATGACCACGGTACGGGAGCCTCGATAGCGCTGGCGCACAACGGCAATCTGACCAATTTCGATGTGGTCCGCGAGGACCTTCTCTCGCAAGGCATCGAGTTCCAGACGGATGCGGACTCCGAAGTGATCGCCCACCTGCTGGCGATCGCGCCGTTCGATACATGGGAAGAGAAGTTCCACTACGTGATGCGGCGGGTGGAGGGCGCGTACAGCCTCGTGATCATGACGAAGGATGCGTTGTTCGCGGTCCGCGACCCGATGGGTGTGCGCCCGCTCTGCTTTGGCCGCGTCAACGGAAGCGGCTGGGTTGTGGCATCGGAATCGTGCGCGCTGGAACACCTTGGCATTGAGATGGAGCGGGAAGTGCTTCCCGGCGAAGTGATCCAGTTCGACGCCAACGGCATGAAGAGCTTCTTCCCGGCGCCGGTACCGCGCTGGGGCGGGGCCTGCACCTTCGAGTACATCTACTTCGCGCGGCCCGACAGTCGCTTCATGGGCAAGCTGATCTATCCCGTACGAGAAGAGCTTGGCGCGCAGCTGGCGCGTGAATACCCCGTGGACGCGGATATCGTCATCGGCGTGCCGGACAGCGCGATCCCGGCGGCGATTGGGTACGCACGAGAAGCAGGGCTGCCATATCGCGAGGGGCTCGTGAAGAATCGTTATGTCGGGCGAACGTTCATTCAGCCGTCGCAACGGATTCGCGAGGCGGGCGTGAGCCTGAAGTTCAACCCGTTGCCGGAAGTGCTCGAGGGCCAGCGTGTCGTCCTGGTCGATGATTCGGTGGTGCGCGGGACGACGACGCCGCGCGTGGTGCAGTTGCTGCGGCGCGCGGGCGCGAAGGAAGTGCACATGCGCGTCACTTCTCCGCCGATCATGTGGCCCTGCTTCTTCGGGGTGGATATGGCTACGCGTTCGGAGTTGATCGCGGCGAACAAGACGATGGAAGAGATTCGCGACCATATCGGGGCGGACACGCTGGGTTACCTGAGCGTCGATGGGCTCGTGAAATCGACCGGGCAGGAGGAGCACAAGCTCTGTAATGCGTGTTTCACGGGCCGCTACCCGGTAGACGTGCAGATGCAGATGGACCGGATGGGTGTCGCCCGCCGGGAACCGATGCTCGCTGCGGCCGAAAGCCTGAACCGGGCGGGCGGTTCGTAGGGGCTTGGCCCACGCCATCTCGCTTTGAAGTGAGTACCGGGCGCGCGTAGCCTGCCGGCATGGACGTGCCGCAGGTGTTTCTCGCACTGGCGTTGCCTTATCCGGCCCGGGTGGAGGACGTGCGCCGCGTCGTGGGGGACGCTGCGACACTGGCATCGGCTCCAGATGCGAGGACGGGCTGGACGATCGGGCCGTGCGCGTTGGACGTCGCGCTCGGCGCGGCGATCGCGTTGCAGATACACGGGGTCGCGAGCGCGGGCGATATGCCGGGGACGCGGCCGTATTCGGTTCGCGCGGCCGTCGCCGGCACGCTGGATGGGGCTTCGGCGCTGCTGGAGCGGCGGGGCGGGCCGGGTAAGGGCCAGGTGTTTCTCGGCGCGGATTGCGCGGACGCGGGCCGGGCCCTGCCGATGGCGGCGTTCTACGAATGGACCCGTGAAGGCGACGACTGGGAGTGCGGCTACACGAGTGGCCTGTCGCGGCTGGATGGGGCGTTCGACGAGGCGTTTGCACGGGAGACGTTTGGCTGGGTGTTTCACCGGCGGCGGGGGCAGGGGAGGCCGCTTGCGAGCCCGGCGCATCCGAGTGTGACCAATGATCTCTACGGAATCGCGCTTTCCGGGGGAGGGATGCGGTCGGCTGTCTTCAGTCTCGGCGTCTGCCAATCACTGGCGAGGCATGGGCTGCTTGCCCCCGCGGACTACCTTTCGACGGCGTCCGGCGGCGGGTATTTCGGCGCTTCCTTGCAGGCGCTCTGCGCGGAAGACCTGCCCTATCCAGGTCTGGGTGGGCTGGATTGCTCGGCCGAGCGGTTCCCATTCGCAACGGCATCGACTGCTGAGATCGGGGCCGAGCCTGGCGAAGTGCATGCGGTCGAGACCCCGGCCATGTGGCATGTGCGGAAGTACGCGCGGCTCCTCGGCAACGCCGTGGGCATCTTCGACGCAGCGACCTGGAGCACGGTGGGGCGCTACATGGCGTCGCTGCTGTTGTTGTGGCTGGTGTTCCTGCTGCCGGCGCCGGGGCTGCTGGTGGGCGCGGGGATTGTCGCTTGGCCTTCGTTCTGGGACGTGGTTGGCGATTGGCCCGGATGGGCACGGTGGTTGTTCGTGCTGATGCCGCCGTTGATCGCGATTGCCGGGCCGTGGCTTGCATTGATGGGGTTCCGTGTGGGAGTCGCGATGCTCGGGCGAGTACCGGAAAGCCGTCCGGCGGGCCGCGGGTGGAAGGCCTTCGTGCTTCTCTGCGGGCTTTCCGCGGTCGCGTGGCTGGCGCTTGCCGCCCTCGTAGGGACGGTGTGGCTGCTGCGAGGCGTTTCGCACGACGGACCCGTACGCGATTCAGTGCGGGCAGCGTTGGCTGCGCTGGCGCTGGCCGGTGGGGCGATGGAGGCAGTGGGTCTGCGGCGGCTGTGGACGACGGGCGGCGGCAGCGGCGATAAGAGCCTGTTGACGAAGTTGCTCGTCGCCGTCGGGGGCTACCTCCTGCTCGCGGTCGTGATTGTGTTTGGGACCTGGGGCCTGTTTGACCTGGAACAGGGGGCGCGGCCGGTGTTTGTGGCGCTGATGGCCGGGGCCGCGGTCACGTTCCTGGCGACGATCGCGGCACCGTCGCGGGCAGGAGCGGGGGCCCTGAACCTGCTTTCGCTGCACGACCTGTACCGGGCGCGGATTGAGCAGACATGGATCGTGGCGGCGCGCCCGCCGGAGTCGAATGCGACCGGGGTACCCGGGCGCTGGACGCGGGTTTGGCGGCGGCCGGAGTTGCGCGTGACGGACCTCGGCCGGGTGGGCGCGTTCGGGTTCCCGGAACGGATGCCGCGGACGCCCTATCCGCTGATCTGCACCACGCTGAACATCCCCGGGAGCCGGGGCGAGAAGCTGCCGGAACGGAAATCGGACTCGTTCGTGATCGGGCCGCTGGTAACGGGGTCGGCGCTCACACGCTGGCGTCCGACGAAGGACCTCGAGGGGTTCCGTGAGATGCGGCTGAGCGGCGCGGCGGCAGCATCGGGCGCGGCCGTTTCGCCGAACATGGGCGAGAAGACGAGCCAGACCGTGAGCATCGCCGCGACGATCTTCAACGCCCGGCTCGGGCTGTGGGTTCGGAATCCCAGGGGCGGCAAAGCGCGGCGGCCGCTGCTGCTCTACTTCAAGGAACTCTTCGGCCAGGCGAGCCGGGACGACCAGTTCGTGTATCTCTCCGACGGCGGCCACTTCGAGAACCTGGGGTTGTACGAGCTGCTACGGCGGCGGTGCCGTTACGTGTTGGCGGTCGCGGCGGACATCGAGCCGGGGGATGGACCGGACCGCATGGGCAACCTGGGGACGGCGCTGCGGATGGCGCGGGTGGATTTCGGTGTCTCCATTGAGATGCCGGACTTGCGGCCGCTGCTGCGTGACCCGGATTCGGGGGCGGTCCGGTCGTGGTTCGCCGCAGGCGGGATCCGGTATCCGGGAGAAGCAGAGCCGTCGGGCATCTTCGTGTTCATCAAAACGGGCGTGGTGCCGGATCGCTTGCCGCCCGACCTGCTGAACCACTGGCGGTCGCAGCCAACGTTTCCCTATGACAGCACCTCGGACCAGCAGTACGACCAGCCGCAGTTCGAGTCGTACCGGGTGCTGGGTCAGCTTGCGGGCGAAGCGGTCGGCGCGGCGTCGCTACCGGGAGAACCGGACATCGGCGTGCGCTTCCGGGAGATCGAGCGGGTGTTCGCGCGGATGCTCGCGGAGACCGGCGGCTAGCTGCTGCCGCCACCGCCGGGTTCCTGTTCGGGGCGAGCTTGCGACTGGATGGGCGAAGCAGGCGGTCCGCC
The DNA here is from genome assembly GCA_050248655.1 of Dehalococcoidia bacterium. Lineage (GTDB taxonomy): Bacteria > Chloroflexota > Dehalococcoidia > Tepidiformales > Tepidiformaceae > JAGQHB01. Next base: position 82,865 of record JBFWRY010000004.1, on the reverse strand, counting down.
CTGGGCCCCGGGACCGGCCCCGGCTGCAACGGGGGCGCCCGGAGTTCGCTGCGGCATGGCGGCGCCGCGGCGAAGCGGCAGCTCCTTCATGAGGATCGCGAAGATCGCGGAGAGGAGCGCAGCGATGAGCGCGCCTGTGAAGATGTACTGCATGGCGACCGAGACGGATTCGTCCTGGGCGCGGCTGGCGCGCGCGAGGATCTCGGTGCCGCCTGCGATGGCCGTGATTTCCCCGGATATGGTCGCCCATTCGCGGTCGTTGAGGCGCAGTGTGGGGTCTTCCAGTTCCGTGAGGATCACGGGATCGGCGGCAGCGATGGCCGCGCGGTCGTCCGGGGTGATGCGGTCTTTGAGTTCGGCTTCGTAGGTGTGGGCGAGGACGACTCCGAAGATGGCGATGCCCATGACGGAGCCGATCTGGCGGAAGAACTGGCTGGAACTGGAAGCGACGCCGATGTACTGGGGCGAAACGGCGTTCTGCACGATCAGTGACATCGTCGGGAGGACGAGGCCGAATCCGAGCCCGAGAACGACCATATATGCGGCGATCTGCACCTTGGGGATGTCGGCATCGACCATGCGCAGAAGTGCCATCGCGGCGGCGATGAGGAGCGTCCCGGCGACGGTCTGGCGCTTGTACTTCCCGGTCCGCGAGATGATCTGGCCGCCAAGAATGCTGGTGATCAGCACGCCGGCGCTCTGCGGCGTGGTGACGATGCCGGAGGCCGTGGCGCTCGCGCCAAGCGCGGTCTGTACGAACAGGCCGAGGTACTGGAATGCGCCGAAGACGCCGAGTCCAAAGGTGAAGACGACGAGGTTCGAGAGCAAGAAGACCTGGTTGCGGAACAGGTGGAGGGGAAGGATCGGCTCCGGGTGGCGGCGTTCCTGGAAGATGAAGGCGGCAGTGAGGACGGTCGCGGTCACGAGCAGGCCAATGATCTCGGGCGAGCCCCAGGCGTACTTGTCGCCGGCCCAGACCATTGCCATGAGAAATGCGACCGAGGCGCCGCTGAGGAGGGCCGCGCCGAGGAAGTCGATCTTGACCTTGAGGCCCCTCGCCTTGGCGGGAAGGTTCATGTAGATGGCGGGAATCGCAATCAAGCCGACGGGAATGTTGAGGTAAAAGATCCAGCGCCAGGAGAGGCTGTCCGTGATGAGGCCGCCGAGGGTGGGGCCGAGGATGCTGGCAAGGCTGAACGTACCGGTGAAGAATCCGATGTACTTGCCGCGGTCGGCAGGCGAAAACATGTCGCCGAGGGTTGCGAAGACGGAGGCGAAGATCATGCCGCCGCCCAGTCCCTGCAGGAAGCGGAAGGCGATGAACGCGCCCATCGATGGCGCTGCGCCACAGGCCGCGGACGCGATCATGAAGAAAAGTACCCCGCCCATGAGAAAGAGCTTGCGGCCAAAGAGGTCGCCCAGCTTGCCGACCAGCGGGATGACGATGGTGGACGTCAACATGTAGCTGGTGAACATCCAGCTGAGCAGGTTGAAGCCCTTGAGGTCGGCAAGGATGCGGGGCGCGGCGGTGCTGACGACGGTCTGATCGAGGGCGCCGATGAAGAGCGTGACCATCAGGGAGAAAAGGAGCAGGTAGACCTGGCGGCGAGTCATCGTCTCGGCCAGAGGCTGGTAGTTGGCGCCTGGGTGCATCGGGGTCACTTCTGCCGCGTTGCGGCGAAATTCGTTCGTTCGAGTGTAATCGTTCAGTACGGACTGGCAATCCGGGTTGCCGGTAGCGTCGTGACAGCGCAGTCGCTATCTTCGGCCAGCGCGACCGCGCGGGAGGGCTCCGGTATGGAACGGCGTTTTGAGGGTCGAGTGGCTGTCGTCACCGGGGCCGCAGGTGGCATCGGGCGGGAGGCGTGCCTGCGCTTCGCTGCAGAAGGCGCTCGCGTGGTTGCCGTGGACCTCGCTGAGAGCGATCTCGACGGCATTGTCACGGCCGTGAAGTCGCTCGGCGGAGAGGCAATCGCCGCGCCGGCCGACGTGACGCAGTCGTCACAGGTGAAAGGGTATGTGGACGCCGCGGTTGCGCGGTTCGGGCGGATCGACGCGTTCTTCAATAATGCCGGGATCGAAGGCTGGGTTGGGCCGAGCACCGACTACCCGGAGGAGATATTCGACCGCGTGATGGCGGTGAACGTGAAAGGCGTCTGGCTGGGCATGAAGTACGTCGTGCCGGTGATGCGGAAGGTCGGCGGCGGCGCGATCGTGAACACGGCGTCGGTGGCTGGCCTGAGCGGGACGCCGACGATCATCGCCTACGGCGCGAGCAAGCACGCGGTCATCGGCCTTTCCAAGAGTGGTGCGCTCGAATTCGGCCACGACAACATCCGCGTGAACGCGATCTGCCCGTCACCGATCGAGACGCGGATGATGCGCTCGCTCGAACGCGGCATCAACGCCGATGACCCGGAGGCCGTGCACAAGATGATGGCGGCGAACATCCCGCTTGGGCGCTACGGGGAACCGGGAGAGGTCGCGTCGCTGGTCGCGTTTCTTTGCAGCGACGACGCGAAGTTCATCAGCGGCGGCGTCTACACGATCGACGGCGGCAGCAGGGCGCGATAGCGGCTACGGGCGCGCTTCCACGATACCGTCGCGGTGGAAAAGCCGTGGGAGCCGTGCCTGGAGCGATGCGAGCACGTCCCACGGGATCGTGCCGGCGGTCCCGGCGACCTCTTCGGCGGTGATCGTTTCGTTCCCCTGGGCACCGATGAGGACGGTTTCATCGCCCATGTCCGCGTCCGGGACATCCGTTACGTCAACAAGAAACTGGTCCATGCAGACGCGGCCTACCATAGGGCAGCGGACGCCACGCACGAGCACGTGACCGGTGTTGCCGAGACCGCGACGCCAGCCGTCCGCGTAACCAACAGGCACGAGCCCGAGGCGCGAAGGGCGCGCCGCGCGCCAGGTGAGGCCGTAACTTGCGCCTTCGCCCGGTGCCACGTCGACGATGCGGATGAGATGGGCCTTGAGTTGCAGCACCGGCCGGAGCCCGGCCGCTGGCGTGAAATCGGGCTGGACGCCGTGAAGGGCGAGGCCAACGCGCACCCCATCGAGTCGTGCTCCCGGGCGTCGCAGGGCGGTCGCGCTGTTGGCGGCGTGGCGATAGGGCACCCAGGAGAGGGTTTCGCAGACGGCCGCGAAGGCGTCTTCCTGTTCTGCGGAGAAGGAGTCGTCCGCTTCGTCGGCGTTGGCCATGTGCGTGCTGAGCCCTTCGACATCGAGCGCGGGCAGTGCGCGGAGGGCCTCGGCCAGGCGGATCGCGTTGGCTGGATCGAGACCGTCGCGATGGAGGCCGGTGTCCACGTGGATGTGGACCCTCGCGCGGACGCCAGCATCGAGTGCGGCGGTAGAGAGCGCTCTGCCGAGGTCAAGGGAATCGCACGTGATCGTTATGTCGTTCTCAACGATTGACGGGATGTCCGCAGAAGTGGCGTGGCCGAGGACCAGGATAGGGCGGGTGACGCCGAGGGCCCGCAATTGGACCGCTTCCTGCACCCAAACGAGAGCGAAGCGACCGACGCCGGCGGCTTCGAGGGCGGGTGCGACGCCACGGATGCCTGCCCCGTAGGCGTTCGCCTTTACGACTGCGATCAATTCGGACGGCTGGACGAACTCACGCAGCCTGCGGACGTTATGGCTGAGCGCATCAAGATCGATTTCGACCCAGCTATTGAGAGAGGCGGTAACGGAGGCGAGTGATTCGCCGCGGAACGCGTCGTCGCGGCTGCGGGCGGAGGCTGCTGCTCCGGCGAGAGGCTGTGTCACCGGCTCTCCAGCGGTTCGTCGGTCCTTTCGCGGGCTTTGACGGCCCGGAAAGAGCATGTCTAGCATCATGGCAGTGCCGTCGAAACGCAACGGCCGCGCCGCCATGGCGATCTCCGCGCTTTCGATGTTCGCAGCATCGGTATGGGCATGCGGAGGCTCGTCTCCCGCGCCAACTCCAACGCCGGGCGCGGAAGAGACGGCGACGGTGCAGGGGGTTGGCACGAATGCCCCGCGGGTCACGGGGGTCCTGGACCGCGCCAGGGCGCTCTTCGACGCTGGGGACTACGCGGGCGCGGCGGAGGCCTACCGGACGATCGCGCAGAGTTCGAGCGGGACGTTGCGGCAGGAGGCGCTGCTGGGACAGGCCGTGGCGGCGTTCGCAGCTGGAGACGAGGGAGCGGCGGCGGAGGCTCTCGAGGCGAGCCTCGAACATCCTGGTGGAGACGTGGTCGCCACAGCCCGGAGCCAGTTTCTGCTGGGGCGGCTGCTGAACGACCTGGGGCGGTTTGATGAAGCACTTCTGCACCTCGAAGCGGCTGCCGGGGCGGATCTCGGGGCGCTGGCGCCGTTCGCGCTGGCAGAGTGGCAGAGGGCGGCGATTGGCGCCGGGGATACAGCACTCGCGGCCACGGTGGGGGACCGGATCGCGGCCGTGCCGGAGGTGCCTGCGGCGCTCGTGGAAGGTGTGAAGCGGCGCAACGTCGTCGCAGCACGGGAATCGGGCGATCTCCAGGAGCTGGCGACGGAGTTGGAAGAGCTGGTGCCGGTGTCGGGACTCGCGAGGGACCGGCTGGAGTTGGCGTCCGTCTACGAAAAGCTCGGGCGAGACGCCGACAGGGTGGCGGTGCTCCAGGCAGTGGTGGAGGAAACGCCCGCGGACCCGCAGGCGGCGGCAGCGATCGACGCGTTGCGGGAGGCGGGAGCGGGGGTCGACCTCGTTGATGCAGGGTACGTTTACTATCGAGCCCGGCGCTACGCCGATGCAGCTGCGGCGCTTGAAGCGGCGCTCGTTGTGGAACCCCCACTCAGCCTGGAGCGGCGCGTCTACGCGCTCTATTACCTGGCGGCGACCACCGAGGACCGTGGCAATCCGGCAGCAGCAGTGCCTTTGTACGACGAAGTCGTGGCGCTCGCGCCGTCGTCGCCCTTTGCTCACCGGGCACGCTACTGGGCGGCACGAAGCATGGAGCGGCTTGGGGAGTTAGAGACCGCATCCCAACGTTATGTAGCGTTGGCGAACGCGGCGCCCCGGGGAGAGTTCACGGCCGAAGCCGCGTTCCGTGCCGGCTTCCTCCTTTATGCCCGTGGAGAACCTGCCGCCGCTGCGGTGGCGTGGGAATCGGTCGGCGACAATAGTCCGCGCGTGTTGTTCTGGCGTGGAGTGGCGTTCGCAGCGTCAGGACAGGACGAGTTAGCGATCACAGCATTCGATTCGGCTATACGAGCTGGCCCTTTGGACTTCTACGGCCTTGAAGCTGCGCGGGCGGTCGGTGAGGCGGGTGCGTTGGATGTTCGCTACCGGCCTCGCGACCTCACTCGCGGTATCGATTGGGCGACGGCGGAGGCGTGGGTTGCAACGCGCACGCCCGGGTCGCCCGTGGCCGCGCCCGTGACAGCGGCGGCGAACCTGGCGGCACTTGGCCTGCGCGAGGAAGCGGCCGCCGTGCTCCTGGAAGCTGCCCCGGCGGGCAGTTCTGCATGGGAGATCCTGGCCGCGGCCCGTGAGGCGCGGGAGCTGGGGCTGGGGAGCACGGCCGCGCGCCTGGCGGAGCGATTACGGGCCACGATTGGCGTTTCCTGGCACGATGTGCCGTCTGAGCTGCTCGCGCTGGCCTATCCGCTCGACTTCCCGGCGGTTTTGGACGCCGAGGCGCGAAAAGCAGGGCTGGACCCGCTGTTCGTTGCGGCCCTGGTGCGAGTTGAGAGCCTGTGGGAGCCGGGCGCGGTGTCGCACGCGGGGGCGCTGGGGCTGACGCAGGTGATGCCGGCCACGGGGGAGGCGATTGCGGCAGCTCTCGATGTGAACGGGTTCACGCCGTCGCAGCTGCTGCAGCCATCGGTGAGCCTGCAGTTCGGGGCGCACTACATCGGCGAGCAGGTGCGGCAGTTCGGCGAGCCGTTTGTTGCGCTGGCGGCCTACAACGGCGGACCGAGCCGTGCGGCGGCCTGGATGAGCGAATGGGACGGCACGAACGCAGCTTCCTTCGTGGAAGTGGTCGACATCGAGGAGACGCGACACTACGTCGAATTGGTCCTGGAGGCGTATGGCCGCTACGAGCACGCGTACGGGAGCGATTCGGGCGAAAGGTGACCGATTGAGGCGGGATCGCATACGCTATCCCTTCATCTACAGGAACCGGACGTGAGATATGGCGACCAAGCGAACCTTTCAGCCGCACAACCGGCGCCGGGCCCGGCGGCACGGGTTCAGGCACCGCATGCAGAACCGCGAAGGTCGAGCGGTGTTGAAGGCGCGCCGGCTTCGGGGCCGGAAGCGCCTGACAATGGTGTGAGCCGCCTTGGGCGTGCTCGCAGGCTCCGGAAAGGCCCGGAGTTTGAGCGTGTATTCAGGGAAGGGGTCGCCATTGGCGGCCCCTTCCTGCTTGTGCGGACGGTTGGAAACGACACGGGCCACGTGCGATGGGGATTCGCGGCCGGCAAGAAGCAGTTCCGGAAGGCGACGGACCGGAATCGGATGCGGCGGCGACTGAAGGCAGCGGCGGTGGAGATGGACATCGCGGACGGTGTCGACGTGGTGGTGATGGCGCGGCTGGCGGCGGCGGAGATGACATTCGAGAAGCTTGTGCGGGAGTTACAGCGGCAGTTGGGGCGGGCAGGGGTGGCGGTGGAGGTTCGGCAGCGGTGAAGGCTGTGCTACTTCTGGTCGTTCGCGGGTACCGCCGGTTGATTTCACCGGTGCTGCCACCGCTGTGCCGGTACGAGCCGTCGTGTTCGCGGTACATGGAGACCGCGATCGAGGTGCACGGGCCAGTGAAGGGTGCCTGGCTCGGGTTGCGGCGGTTGGCGCGGTGTACGCCGTGGGGTGGGAGCGGCTATGACCCGGTGCCCGGTGCGGAGCCTCCGGCCGAGGGCGTGTGATGTTTCACGTGAAACGGGGGCCACGGGGACGATAGTCGCCCACCGATGGTGTTTCACGTGAAACATCCGGGGCGAGTGAAACACGATGGTCGCGGTCGAACGCTATCCGCCGGCCGGCATCTAATCGGCCGGGGACTTCACGTCTCGCTGCGATGCGGTATCCCATTCGGACGCCGCTGCTACCATGACGGCGTGAACCTCCCCCGCGCGCTGGCGGCGGGGCTCCTCGCCGTTGTCTTCGTGATGACCACTGCAGCGTGCGGTGGCGTGAAGAACCCTGAAGGCTGGGCGAGTCCCGTTGTCTCTGACTCGTCTATCTACTTTTTCCCCAAGAAAGATCGGCTGACGGCGCTCACGGTCGAGGCTGATGGCACCGTCCGTGAGACGTGGTCGATCCCGAATTCATCCCAGGGAGACGCAAAGTCGGAGTTCAAGGCGGTCTACGACGCCGCCGAGGATGACGACTCGCTCTACTTCGGCTCCTGGGATGGTGAGCTCTACGCTGTAGAGAAGGACGACGGAGCGGTCCGATGGTCCCGTGGCGATGAAATCGCCGGCGGTATCGTCGGCGGGCCCGTGCTTGCCGGCGAAAACCTGGTATTCGGGACGACGGACGGGCGCCTCTATCTCTTGAACAAGGATTCGGGGAACACCGCTTCGGGGTGGCCCAAGGACGGCCTTAGATTCTCAAAAGGCATCTATGCCGCGCCGGTCGTTTCGGGCGACGCGGTGTATGTGGCGACCATGGGGGGCGAGGTCTACGCGTATCGCCTCTCCGACGCGAGCCCGGTGTGGGCTCAGCCGTTCGAGAATTCGGGGGCAATCGCGGACCTGGCGCTGGTCGGGGACGACCGGCTCTTCGTTCCGGGGCTGAACAAGAAGGTGACGATCCTTTCGACCAGCGACGGATCGGTGGCGGCGGGGCCATTCGCAATTGGCCAATGGGTTTGGAGCCGGCCAGCAGTCGAGGGCAACGTCGTGTATTTCGGGGATTTTGCAGGGAAAGTACATGCACTCGACATAACATCCGGCCAGGACGTTTGGGCTCCCTACGACGCAGGCGCCCGGATAAAATCGGCGCCGGTGATCATTGGAGACATGCTGATCGTGGCAACGCGGGACCCGGAAGTGCACTTCATCGACCGGAAGACGGGCCAGATGAAGAACAGCGTGCCGTTGCTGGAAGGCTCAGGGTCTGTGCGGGCCGCGCTGGTGGTGCGCGACGGCAAGGCGCTGGTGGCGACGACGAAGGGAAAGCTCTTTGAGGCGGACCCGTCGCGGTTGGCGGTGACGCCGCTGACGATCGTGAGCCTGGCGCGATGAGCCTGATCGGGGCGGTGTTCACGCCGATACTGCTAGACCCGATGATCAATTTCCTGGTCATCCTGAACAATGTGCTGTTCGGGAGTTTCGGGCTGGCGATCATCGCGTTCACGATCCTGATCCGGCTGGTGACGTGGCCGCTGACGATCCGGCAGCTGCACAGCACGCGGGCAATGCAGGCGATCCAGCCGAAAGTGCAGGAGATCCAGAAGAAGTACAGCGATCCCAAGCGCCGCCAGCAGGAGATGATGGCGCTGTACAAGGAATCCGGGGTGAACCCGGTCGGGTGCCTGGGCCCGATGCTGCTGCAAATGCCCATTCTGTTCGCGCTGTTCTATGCGGTGCGGTTCACGCTCCCGGAATCGCCAGAGGCGCTCGAACGGCTATCGAGCCATCTCTATTCGTGGAGCTACATCCAGCACGCGATCCCGATCCAGGAACGCTTCCTGACGATGGACCTCCGCGAGGGGAACATTCTGATGGTCGTGCTCGTTGGTCTCACGACCTACATCCAGATGAAGACGACCGTGACGCCCACGCAGACCGAACAGCAGCGGGCGCAGCAGCAGATGATGGCGTACATGATGCCGCTGATGTTCGGGTTCTTCGCGATCAGCTTCCCGAGCGGCGTGAGCCTCTACTGGGTCGTGAACTCCATCGTCGGTGTCGCCTTCAACATCGCGGTCTACGGGCTGCCTCGCTTCAACATTCAGCCGCTCCTGGGGGCCAAGTCCCCGGGGTCTGCGCCGGCGCGAATGGTGGAAGCGACAGCCGCGGCCGCGCCAATCGAACCTGCTCGTGAAACGAGGAATGCAAATGGAATCGGCCGAAGCAAGCGGCAAAACCGTCGACGACGCAATTGAACGGGCCCTCGCCCAGCTGGGCGCGAAGCGCGAGGAAGTAGAGTTCGTCGTCCTGGATGAAGGAAAGCGTTCCTTTCTGGGGCGCGGAGGGCACGACGCCGTCGTGCGGGTCACACGCCTGGGCCGGGATGAGCGGGCGGAGAGCGAAGAAGCACTCCCGGATACGCGCATCCCGCGCACTTCGTCGCGAAGCAGCGGCTCGCCGCGGGGGAGTGGCGGCAGGGGGCCGCGGGCGAGCGGAGGCAGGGGTCGGCCCGGGGCGGCGAGCCTCGATGAGATCCAGCCCAAGCTGCGCGAGGAAGACTTCATGCGGCCACGTACCGACGGCGGCGCGTCGCCACCGAGCGGCAACCGGAGCAGCGGTGTCGGGCCCCGCGGAGGGCGAGACCGCCGTCCATCATCCGGGGAGCGGCAGTCTGACCGCCCAGACCGCCCAGACCGCCCAGACCGGCCCGACCGCCCAGCGTCGAGCCGCCCGCCGCGGCCGCGGATCGATCGGCCCGAGGTTGCCCCAGACATCAACGCACCCGAAGTCGACGTTGCGGCACAGGTGGTCGACGATCTGTTGCGGCTGCTCGACATAAATGCGGAGATTACGATCCGCGAGCCCATGACGCCCGGGGACGGGCTTGGCTCCGTGAAAGCCGTGATTGATCTTTCGGGAGACGACCTTGGCCTGCTCATCGGGCGGCGTGGCGACACGCTCGTGTCGCTCCAGTACCTGGTGAACCTGATCGTGACGCGCCAGGTCGAGGGTTCGACCGGGATCACGATCGATATCGAGCACTACCGGCACCGGCGCGAAGAGCAGATCGTTTCGCTGGCTCGGCGGATGGCCGAGCGCGTGCGGGAAGTGGGCACGCCGATCACGCTGGAGCCGATGGCGCCCGCGGAACGGCGGATCATCCACGTCACCCTCGCGGACGACCCGGAGATCGCGACGAACAGTATCGGCGAGGGCGAGAGCCGCAAGGTCGTCATCAGCCGCCGGGAATAGAAGGAGGGCGTCGCCACGCACGTCGTCGTTGCCGGCAACGTGGTGCTGGACCGGACAGCCGAGGGCGGTTGGCTCCCAGGGGGGCCGTCGCTGTACGCAGCCCGGTGCGCGGCGGCGCTTGGCGCGGACGTCACCCTGGTGACCGGTATCGAGGACGGGTATCCGCCCGAAGCGCTGGATGGGCTGCGGGTCGTATCGACAGACGTCGCTTCGTTGCCGCGGTACGCGAATAGCTACAATGCCTCTGGCACGCGAACGCAGTTCTTACTCAGCGAGGGGAGCGGTATCCCCGTTGACCTGTTCGGCCGTGCCGGGGCCTGTGATGTCCTGTTTCTCGCACCAGCGTATCACGAAATAGGGCAATACCCCCGGATTCGAGCACGGATCCGGGCGGCCAGCCTCCAGGGCGCCCTGCGTGCGACGGACGCCACCGGCCGCGTCGTCCATCGCAGCGGCGCGTGGCAGGCCGTCCGCCGAATCGCGACGCCGGGTGCGCTTTGCTTCCTAAGTGACGAGGACACTGCCGATGCGGCCGCACTGGCTCGGCAGATCGCCGCAGCTGGAGCGGTGGCGATCGTGACGCACGGGCCTGCCGGCGCGACGCGGTACGACGGACTCACGACCGTGACACGGCCCGCCGCCGTGGCCACGCCCACCGACCCAACAGGAGCGGGGGATTGTTTTGCGATGGCGTATTCAGTCCGGTTCGCGGAGACAGGGGACGCCGATGCTGCCTTCTCGTTCGGGCTGACGGCGGGCGCGCTCGCAGTCGAGGGTATCGGCATCGCCGGCATTCCCAGCCGCGCCGCGATTGAAGACCGGCTGACAAAGGTGGCCGCCTGATGAGCGCACGCATCGTCGCGTTCGTGAACCAAAAGGGCGGCGTGGGGAAGACCACGACGGCCGTGAACGTGGCGGCTTCGCTGGCGAAGCACGGGCAGCGGGTCTGCCTTGTGGACCTCGACCCGCAGGCGAACGCGACCAGCGCCTCGGGAGCGCCGTCCGCCGGGAGTGGAAGCTACGAACTGCTGCGCGGTGACGCGACGTTCGAGGAATGCGTCGTGGAACTCGGCGACGAGGGGTTTTCCATGGTCCCGGCGAGGCCCGACCTGGCGGGAGCCGAGGCGGAGCTGGTCCCATTGATGGCACGAGAGCGCCGGCTGGCTGCCGCATTGGAGCCGGGACGGCAGCGGTTTGATTGGATCTTGATCGATTGCCCGCCGTCGCTGGGGCTGATCACGATCAATGCGCTCACGGCTGCCGACAGCGTCATCATCCCGGTGCAGTGCGAATACCTGGCGCTCGAAGGGCTCAGCCACGTATCGGAAACGTTGGAGTTGGTGCGTACCAACCTCAACCCGGCGCTGCGCATCTTCGGCGTGGTGCTGACGATGTTCGATGCAAGGACGCGGCTTTCGCAGATGGTGGTGGACGAGGTGCGCTCGCATTTCGCAGACCTGGCCTTCGACACGGTGGTGCCCCGATCCGTGCGTCTGAGCGAAGCGCCGAGTTTCCAGCAATCGATCTTCCGGTACGACGCCACGAGCCGGGGGGCCACCGCCTATGATGCGCTTGGGCGCGAAATACTGGCCCGCGCCGGTGCGCCGGTGTGAACGCTCGACCGCTGGCCGGACGAGCGAGGGAGGGTGAGCGATGACGCAACCACGTCGCGGACTCGGACGGGGGCTCGATGCGCTGATTTCGTCGGCACCGGTTGCGCCTGCGGCGACGGCGGAGGCCGCCGGTACGCCCCAGGTTGCCCAGCGCGGCCCAATTGAACTCGACATCGACCTCGTGGCGCCGAACCCGGAACAGCCGCGGACGCACTTCGAGCCGGGGCAATTGCGGGAGCTCGCAGATTCTATCCGCGAGCACGGCATCATCCAGCCGCTGATTGTTTCACGCGAGCCAGCGGGCGGCATCCGTCTGATTGCAGGCGAACGACGGTTGCAGGCTGCGCGGCTGGCAGGGCTGGTGACCGTGCCGGTCGTATTCCGTGAGGCGGATTCGGGGAAGCTGCTTGAGCTGGCGCTGATCGAAAATATCCAGCGGGCGGACCTGAACGCGATTGAAGAAGCGTTGGCCTACCGGCGGCTCATCGACGAATACGGGCTGACGCAGGAGGAAGCGTCGCGCCGCGTGGGCAAGAGCCGGACGGCGGTCGCGAACTCGCTACGGTTGCTCGCGCTCGAACCTGAGATTCGCCGCAGCCTCGTGGCCGGGGAAGTGACGGAAGGCCACGCCCGCGCGTTGCTTGGCATGGACGCCGGAAAGGCGCGGCTGGACGCCTGGCGCGAGGTAGTGCGGAGGAAGCTCAGCGTGCGCGACACGGAGGCGCTCGTGCGCAAAGCCGTCGCGGCGACGGCGTCCTCTGGAGGTCAGCCGGGAGGGTCCGCAAACCGCACGGCGCGACGTGATGCTGTGTACGCTGACATCGAGGGCCGGTTACGGCGGGCGCTCAGCACGCGTGTGAGCGTTGTTCCGCAGCGCCAGGGCGCGAGAATTACGATCGACTGTTACAGCGGCGAGGAGTTCGAAGGCGTGATAGCCCGGATCCTCGGCGAGGAGGACGACGAACGATGAGTGCCGAAGCGAAGTTGAAAGAACTGGGTATTGAGCTGCCGCCACCGCCGGGCTCGGCGGGGCTATATTCGCCCTGTGTTCAGAGCGGCAACCTGCTGTTCATTGCAGGGCAGATTCCGCAGCGCGATGGGAAGCCGGCAGCGATCGGTAAGTGCGGCGCCGAGATCAGCGTCGAGCAAGGCGCAGAGCTGGCGGCGCTTTGCACGCTCAACGCGCTTTCGATTGTCCGTCAGCACCTGGGCACGCTGGACCGTGTCGTGCAGGCGGTCCGCGTCGGTGGCTTCGTGGCGAGCGCGCCGGGGTTCGTGCAGCACCCGCAGGTGATCAACGGCGCCTCCCGAATGTTGCTCGACGTGTTCGGTGACAGGGGCAAGCACGCGCGCGCTGCTGTTGGCATGGCAGAGCTGCCGCTTGGCGTGCCGGTCGAGGTGGAGTTCCTGTTCGAGGTGGCGTAGAGGTTGCCAGGTTAGAACCCGTTCGAGCCGTCCGCGAAGCGCAGAGCATCGACGAGGACGCCCCCGGCGGACATCTCCCAGTGGAGGTGAGCGCCGGTGGAGAGGCCGGATGTGCCGACTTCGCCGACGGGTTCACCGGCTTCGATCATTTGGCCTTCGGCAACGGAGAAGGAACGCATGTGGGCGTAGCCGGAAAAGAGTCCGCCGCCGTGGTCGATAATGACCATGTTGCCGCGGAGTTCGAGCTGGCGTGCCATGGCGATGCGGCCGGAGTTCGTGGCGAGCACGGGGTCGCCGTCGGCGGCGCCGATGTCGGTGCCTGAGTGGTGGCCGGACGGTTCAGAGCCGTTGTAGGAGCGCACCTCGCCGAAGCGCGTCGTGAGGATGCCGTTCACGGGCAAGCGCCAGGACTCCTCGCTCTTCCAGAGCTTCTGCGGCGTGTAGCCGGAATAGATGGACTGCAGGAAGCCAACCTCCCGGCTGGTGGTCGCCGGGTCGAGAAGCTGCGCAAGGAAGGCAGTGGGGACCGTCACAGAATCGACGCTCCAGTCGGTCGCAACGATCGTGAGTTGCTCCTGCAACGCGCCGCGAGAACCGTTCTCGAGGATGAACTCGACGTCCATGCGGTGGTCGCCGGGAGGATCGTCGGCGTCGATGCCGATGAACGTGTAGATGCTGCGGCTGCCCTGGGTGAGCGGATAGACACGGTCGAGCAGCTTCACCTGGCCACCGGTGACCTGGCCGATGAGCGAGAGGAGTGCGGTCCCGGCCTGCGGGACCTTCGCCTCCGAGAGGTCGATGTCGGGAGGAGGGATGGGTTCGGACGTGTCGGCCGTGGGTGTCGGGGTCCCCTGCAACGGCGGCGCGGGCTTCACGACGACCTGAGCGGGCTTGCTCCCGGAGCACGCGGCCAGGAGCGCGCCCGCAGCGGCGGGCACGACCACAAGGAACCTGCGGCGGTGCATTGCCATCGCTCCTAGCGTCCGGCAGGCCCGCGCCTCGTGCAAAGCGGCGGTAGACTCTTCTTCATGGACCGCGAAGCGCTTTCTGACTTGCTCGCGCGGGTAGCCGCGGGGCAAGTAGCGCCCGGCGATGCGCTGGAACACGTAGCGCGCGAGCCATTCGAGGCGCTGGGAAACTTTGCGAAGGTCGATCATCACCGGGCGTTGCGCGATGGCCTGCCGGAAGTGGTGCTGGCGATGGGCAAGACGCCCGTTCAGGCCGCGGCGATCGCGCGGGATGTGCTGGCGCGCGCCGGGCGAGTCCTGGTTACGCGGGTGGAACCCGCGCATGCAGCGGCCCTGACTGAGGCCATCCCGGGGATGCGTCTCGACGCGGACGCGCGGCTGGCCTGGATGGACCTGCATCCGCGGCCGCGGCGAGGAAACGTCACCGTCGTCTCGGCGGGCACTGCCGATATCCCGGTGGCGGAGGAGGCTGCGCTGACAGCTGAGCTGGCGGGGGCCTGGGTGCACCGTATCTACGATGTAGGCGTGGCGGGGTTGCATCGCGTGGCGGCCGAGGTGGAGGCGCTGCGTAAGGCGAACGCCCTCGTGGTCGTGGCGGGCATGGAAGGGGCGCTGCCGAGCGTGGTCGGCGGGCTCGTTGCGAATCCCGTGATCGCGGTACCCACGTCCGTCGGCTATGGGGCTTCGTTCGGGGGATTGGCGGCGCTGCTGGGGATGCTGAACACCTGCGCGGCCGGCGTCACGGTGGTCAACATCGACAACGGGTTCGGCGCCGGGTACATGGCAGCGGCAATCAACCGGCTCGCGGTTGGACCCGGTGAGGGCGAGGGATGAGCGGCCGTGTCGCTGTCTTCGACTGCTTTTCGGGCATCGCGGGCGACATGACGCTCGCGGCGCTGCTGGATGCGGGCGCTTCGCTGGCAGACATAAAACAAGGGCTGGGGCGTCTGGGCATCCCCGCCTTCGAGCTTTCGGCGGAGGAAGTGGTGCGCGGAGGGATGCGCGCACTACACGTCAGCGTCTCGGTGGCACGCGAAGAGACGTATCAGCCGGACGCCATGCGCCAGATGGTGCGGGCCGCGGACCTTTCCGAGCGCGTGACGGAGCGGGCGATGCGGGCGATCGCGGCGCTGGAAGAGGGCGAGTGGCTGGCGCACGGCGGCGGCGAAGTGCATCTGCACGAAGCGGGCGGTGTGGACGCGATGATCGACATCGTCGGCTCGATGCTGGCGCTCGAATCACTCGACGTGGCGGAAGCCGCTTGTCCCGTGGTGACGGTTGGATCGGGGACGATCGTGAAGACGCAGCACGGCGCGATCCCGGCCGCGCCCGGCCCGGCCGCGGCGCATATCCTGGAGCGCGCCGGGTTCGCATTGCGCTTCGTCGAGGCCGGCCATGAACTGGTGACGCCCACGGGGGCCGCGATCCTTGCAGCGGTTGCTGGCCCCGGACCAGCCACGGTCCGGCCAATGATTCACGGTGCGGGTGCGGGGACGATGGATCCTCCCGGGCGGCCGAATGCGCTGCGGATCTTCATCGGTGAACGTCTCGCGTTCGAACCGGCGCCGCTCGAGATGCCTGCAGTGGAGCCCGCCCCGCCCGAGGGGCTCCGGCCGCTCGTCCTGCTGGAGGCAAACATCGACGATATGAGCGCCGCGCTGCTCGCGAACGCCCGCGACCGGCTGCTGGAGGCGGGGGCGCTGGACGCGTGGCTCGAACCGATCGGGATGAAGAAGGGCCGTGCGGCAACCAAGCTCTGCGCGCTTGTGAGGCCGGAGCAGGAGCCGCCGATCGCCTCAATGATCATCGGGGAGACGACGACGATCGGGGTGCGCGCGACCGTGTACCGGCGCTGGGAAGCAGAACGGCGGGTAGAAACGCGCGAGACGAGCCTCGGCCCGGCGCGGTTCAAGGTGAGTGAATGGAACGGGCGAGTGCAGGCCGCGCCTGAGTACGACGACGTGATCGCGATCGCGTCGAAACTGAACCGCCCCGCGCTTGAGGTCCAGCGGACGCTCGAACGCGAGGCGGCGGGGTTGTTCGACCAGGGGTAAGCCCGGAGTTACAGCGCCGCGAGCGCCTTTTCGAGCCGTTCCTTCGCCTCGTTTGCGACGGATTCGACCGCGGGGTTACCGACGATCCCCATCGCCGCGGCCGGGTCCATTGCTTCGACGATCGTCTTGCCCCCGGCGGTGCGGACGACGACGTTGCAGGGAAGCAGCAGCCCGACTTCCGGGTCGGCGGTGATGGCGCGGTGGGCGAGCGGCGGGTTGCAAGCCCCGAGGATGATGTAGGGGTCGATATCGGCGTCGAGCTTCGCCTTGAGGGTCGCTTTCACGTCGATCTCGGTGAGTACGCCGAAGCCCTGCTCTTTGAGCGCGTCTTTTGTCTTCGCGACCGCCTCTTCGTAGCCGATGGCGAGTTCGCGGCGCATGCCGTAGCGGCGTCGTTCAACAGTCATGGTGTGACCTCCGTGATCCCATTGTGCAGAGGGAGCCCGGTGGGGCGAAACGGCCGGATGGCCGTCCGCCGCGTACGTTCGGCCACTGCGGTGCACCGTCGTCGCTCGTCGCCTACGATCGTTCACATGGATAAAGAACAGATCATCGCGGACCTCAACGAGATCCTCACGCTCGAGTACACGGCGGTGCTGCAGTACACGTACCAGACGTTCGTCGTGCGGGGGCTCGACCGCCCGCGGTTCGTGACGATGTTCCAGGGCGAAGCGACGGAATCGCTGGCGCACGCACAGCTTGTGGGCTCGAAGATCGTCGCGCTCGGTGGGGTGCCGACGACAGCGGTTGGCAAGCTGGATGCGACCCAGGACCTGGTGACGATGCTGCAGAACGATCTCGGGATGGAGCGGCGCGCCGTGGAGCTCTATACGCGGGCGCTGGAGCATGCGGGCGACGACATCTCGCTGCGGACGTTGCTTGAAGGGCAGGTGGCGGCCGAGAAGTCGTCGGTCGAGGAGTTTGAGCTGCTCCTGGGCTGATGTTCGCCGCTCAATCGCGGCGCAGTCCGTACAGGTGGAAGATCGCCCCGATGCCGAGCATAGCGGCTGCAATGCCAGCGGCGGTGAGGACGAGGGTGAGCATGAAACGACTCCGGGCGGGATGCTCGACAGTATCGGTCAACAATTGTTAAGGCCCGAGGGTGATCACGGTGATGGCGGCGGAAAGATGACAGAGGCGCCGCGTTCGGCGATTTCGGCCGGCGACGTCGCGCAGCCGCTCCAATCTCCGATAATGCGCCCGTTGGCCAGGTACACGGCTTTGCCCCATTCGGGCCGTTCCGGGTTTACATAGACGATGCCGGTGTCGGAGCCGCGCCAGAAGCTGTCCGCGTCGTTCTTGATCACAGCGTAGAGACGGTCCGCAGTGCCGATGACCAGGTTGGCGCGCCCGCCGTCGTTCAGGCGGATGTGCCAGTAGCCTTCGCAAGCGGCGCCGGGGATGACGTCGATCGGCGTGCCGTCTGCGACGCCCTCCGGACATTCGGGCGGCCCGCCGATGCCCATCGGCGGGCCGCCCTCGCATTCGACCTGTTGCCAGCCGATGAGCGCGGCGATGGCTTCGAGGTCGCCGGATTCGAGCGCGGAAATGACGGCGTCGACCGCGGCGTTGCCGGTGCGCGTGCCCTTCGGGTGGTAGTTGAGGGAGGGCGCTGAGCCAGAGGTCTCAAGGAACGATTGGCTCGCCCAGCCGCTGCGGCCGGACGGCGTGTTCACGTAGGACCAGTTGTGGCCGTCGGCCTCGGTGCGCTGGCCCTGTTCGACGAGGAGTGTGCCGTCGGCGTAGCAGGCGAAGGGCGTCGAGGACAGCGAAGGCTGCTCCCGGACGTTCAGGCAGTCGTTCTCGCCGGCGCCGGTGACCCGGGCGAAGGGGCCGTTGAGCACGGCGCGGACGAGGTTGCGGTCGGTCTGTGCGCGTTCGCGGAACTCGGCGATGGGGCGGATCGTGCCCGCTTTGAAATCGACGACGACGGGGATCTGTGCCTGCAGGCCCGGCCAGCTGGCGGAGGGGATCCATTCGCCGGAAGCGAGGAAGCCGCCGCCGGAATAGCGCAGGAACGTGGGCTGGACATCAGCGGGCCAGCGATAGATGGCCTTGAAGACGATCGGCTTCGGTGGCTCTGGCCATTCCGTTATGCCGCTGTAGAGGGTGCCCTGCTCGTCCGTCCAGGTGACGAGAATGCCGTTGTCGACGAACTGGAGGTCGAGGATGCGGGAGCCGGCGGGAAGATGGCGGAAGTCGGGCCAGGGGTCGCTGTTGAGCGGCTGTTCGTAGCGGTGGAGCGAGATGCCGTCGTCGGCGAGAACGAACGGGGGACCGTGGGCGGGGACGAGGAAGCGCGCGTTCACCGCTGCTTCGCCGGTGAGGCCCATCGGGAAGGTGTCGAGGCCAGGATACGAGACGATTTCGCGAACCCAGTCGGCCCCCGGGGCGGGACGGTGGATGCGGCGAATTAGCCCGAAGGACTTTGGGCCGAGGTTCGCGATGACCCAGGCTCCGCCGTCGAGCGTCACTTCCTTCGTCCAGGTGACGCCGCCATCGCTGCTGTGGAGGATCGACGTTTTCGCGCCCTCTGCCATGTTTCCAACGCCGCCGCAGTAGGGGCTTTCGCAGAGGCTGAGGAGTAGGTCCTGGTTGAGCTCGGCGCCGGCAGCGACCGACATGATGTAGCGGCCGTCGACCTCGGGGGCGGCGATCGTGGCGCCATCGAGACGGTAAAGGTCTTCCGTGCGTAGCGCGCCGGAGGGGTCGCGGTACATGCGCTGCAGGGCGGCGGCGGGCGCATCGCAGCCCCAGCAGCCGCTTTCGATGTAGAGCGCAGCGTCCTTCGGGAACGGGATGTCGCTCCCGGTGACGAGCGGGGTGACGGTGACGCCGAGGATCGTTTCTGGCTCGGGCGTTGGCGTGGCGGTCGCGGTCGCGGTCGTGGTCGTGGTGTCCGATGCGGAGGGCGATGGCGTGGGCGTCGCCTTCGAACCGCCGCCACAGGCTGCCGCGAGCAGGGCTGCGCACGTGGCGAGGAGAAGTACTACAGATTCCATACCTCCAGCATAACACGTAAGCATGGCGCCAAGTTCCCCGTCTTTTCGCCGCGCTCGTCATTCACGGCGACGGATCGGCGAAGACCTGGCCCCAGCCACGGATCCCCAATTCGTCGAAGCCGCCCTCGCAGCCGCGGTAATCCACCACGATGCGACCGGCTCGCAGGAACACTGCCTTGAACCGGCCCGGACGGTCGTTGTCCACGTAGACGAGCTCGACATCAGCGTCGCGCAGTTCTTCGAAAGGCGGGCCGGACCACACCGACCAGAGGCGGTCATCAGTGTCCACAGCGAGCTTCACCTGCCTGTGATCGGAGGGCCTCACGTGCCACTTCCAGTCGCAACCGATCTCACGGATCGCTTCGAGGAGCGTGTCATCGGCCACGCCGATGGGGCATTCAGGCTGGTCAGCGTCCGCCGCTCCTGCGCGGCAGGGCACGAGTTCCCAGTTAACCAGCGCGTCGATCGCCGCGCCGTCTCCTGCTTCCAGGGCTTCAATGACGGCATCGACAGCGGCGTTTCCGGTCCGGGTGCCTGGGGGGTGGCCCGAGATCACAGCTGGGCTCGTGGTGGGCGTTGCCGCCGCCGTCGTGCTCGGCGACGCCACTGACGTGGCGGGAGTGCTGGCTGCTGTGGCCGTCCCGTTCCCGGCGCCGTCTTGTCCACCGTCGGCGCAGGAAAGGAGCAACATGGCCGTCACCGCTGCGAACAGATAGTTCGCGACTCGCATACAGTCAGTATAGACGCGCGCCATCCGCTTCCGGTTTCCCCGCCTTTCCCTCGCGCTGGTAGCATCGACAGCGTGAAAGCACTGCGTTTCTTCGAACCCCGCAAGGTCGCCGTTGTCGATGTCCCGGACCCGCATGCCGGGCCGGGGGAGGTGGTGTTGAAGCTGCACGCCACCGGCCTCTGCAACAGCGATGTGCGCGTCTACCTGGGCGAGAAGAAGGCCGCCGCAGGCGTGATCACCGGGCATGAGATGAGCGGCGAGGTGGTGGAAGTGGGGCCCGGCGCAAACGCGCGCATGGGTGAGACCGTGGCCGTCTGCCCGATCCGCTGCTGCGGCACCTGCTCGTTCTGCCGGGAAGGGTTCCGCAACCGTTGCCCCAGCCGCAAGACGCTGGGCTACGACGAAGACGGCGGCATCGCCGAATACGTGAAGATCCCGGCGCAGCTGGTGGCACTCGGCCACCTGCTGCCGATGGACCGGGCGATTGCGCCGCAGGTGCGTGCGTTCCTGGAGCCGTTTGCCTGCGTGCTCAACTCGATCGAAGAGATTGGCACCGGGCCCGGGCGGGCGCTGGCGATCGTTGGGGGTGGGCCGATGGGGCTGGTGCACCTGGTGGCGGGGAAAGCGTACGGCGCCGGGCCGATCCTGGTGGTGGAGCCGGAAGCCGAGCGCCGGGTGGTGGCGCTGGAGCTGGGCGCGGATGCTGCCTGCACGCCGGAAGAGGCGGCGGCGATCGGCAAGGATATGACCGGCGGCGAGGGCTTCCACTCGGTGGCGATGGCCGTGGGCTTTTCGGACGCGTTCCCGACAGCGCTGGACCTCGCGCGGCGGCTCGGGCGGATCAACCTGTTCGCGGGCTTCCCGCCGGGTTCATCGCACACGCTGGACCTGAACCGGGTGCACTACGACGAGGTGCGCATCCTGGGGACGCAGAACGCGCCGTTCCACCTGTACCACCGCGCCTCGAAGATGCTGGGCCGCCTACCCGCGATCGACCGCATCATCACCAACAAGTATTCGCTGGCGGATGCGGCGGAGGCCTACACGGCGCGGCTGGGGAAGGCGGGGCTAAAGAGCGCGGTGGTGATGGGGTAAGTGTGGCGAGTTCATACAAACCGGTGACGGTGGAACGGGCGGGTGCGTTTCTCGCTCGGCGTTTCGGCGATGCCCCGACCGACGTCCAGCCGATCGGCTACGGGGAATGGTCGAAGGCGTTCGCGTTCGGGCGCGGGAGCCGTGAGTACGTGGTCCGTTTCAGCGAGGTCGACGAGGACTTCGCCAAGGATGAACAGGTGACGCAGTTCGTAGTGCCGCGCTTGCCGATCCCGAAGATGATCGAACGAGGCCGCACGCTCGGCGGCCACTACGCCATCACGGAACGCGCGCCGGGCGGGTACCTGGACGACCTGGATGAGGAGCAGATGCGCCGCGTCTCGCCATCGCTCTTTGCGGGGCTGGATGCGATGCGCGTGGTCGACGTTTCTTCGACGACGGGATATGGCCTTTGGGGGGCCGATGGACACGGACGGCATCCGACGTGGAAAGCGGCGCTGCTCGCGATTGCCGAGGACTTGCCGGGGGCGCGGACCCACGGTTGGCACGCGGCACTCGGTGCCCTTCCAGAGCGCATGCGGGCACTCGAAGCTGGCGTGAAAGTGCTCGAATCCGCTGTCGTGTCCTGCCCCGAAGCGCGCCACCTCGTCCACAGCGATCTGCTGCACTTCAACGTGCTGGCAGACGACGGCCGGATTACGGCGGTGCTCGATTGGGGGAGTTCGATTTACGGGGACTTCCTCTACGACATCGCGTGGTTGGCATTCTGGGCTCCCTGGTTCCCCGCGTGGGACGGAATCGACTTCGCGCGAGAAGCGGCGGGCCATTACGCCGCCAACGATGTCGACGTCCCTGGTTTTTCTGAGCGGCTCCGCTGCTACCAGATCCACATCGGCCTCGACGGACAGGCCTACAACGCCTTCCGCGGCCGATGGGATCATTTCGATGCGATCGCCATGCGGACGCTCAAGGTCGCGGCGGAGGGCTGACGTCCGGCGAACGCAAGCACGTAAATAGATATCGCATATGGGTTCATCGCTCCCGGTAAATCTCGACCCAGTCTCGCGTGGTAGGGTGGGGGTATGGGTACTACACAGCGACGCGAAAAAGGACGCCAAACAGACGAAGACGGCCAACCTCGTCCGGTCGACCCGGCCAGGCAGGGATGGTACGCGCGGACGTACTTGCTCAGGGTCCTGAAGGACGTGGCAGGCGTGCCGCCCAAGCGCTGACCCGCTATTCCCGCCGCTGAGCGATTCGCTGGCGGGGGACCACCGTTCCTCTCACCGCCTCCGCCCCACCGCCACGCGCGGCGGCGCGAGCGACGATGCCGCCCGCAGGCACAACGCCAGGCTGACGACGTAGTCGTCGTGGGCGCCGGGTGGGGCGCCCCAGCGCAGGGCGGGGCCGTGGAAGCGCGACCGGCAGGCGGCGAGCTCGGCACGGCAGGCGCGTGACTCAGGAATGCCGTCATCGGCGTAGAGGCGGAGGCGTCCGTTTCGGACGGCAGCGAGGAGCGCGTAGCCGAGCTCTGACTTCGACGGGCCGGTGAAGACGAATTGCTCGACGTGGCCGCCGAGCGCGCGTTTCAGCTCACCGGCGAGCGGCTGCCCGATGCCGGTGGCGTCGACCACGAGGCGTTCGATCCGCCAGTGGTGCGCGAGCAGCTCCACCGCGCCGCCGATCTCGCGCATGGGCGTCCCCTGCCAGCTGACGTGCGCCACGACCTCCACTGCGTCCCCGTCCGCGCGGGCGATGGTGAGGATGCTGCGGTCGCTCTCGCGGCCCTCGCCTCCGAGGTCCAGCCCCGCGACGTAGCGAGCGCCATCGGTGGGCGCCTCTTCGCGTGGGTGGGAGCCTTCGAGCGCCTCCAGGTCTTCGGCGCTGAACAGGCGGCCGGCATCGGCAACGGTTTGCAGGCCGTACTGCGTCAGAAAGAGCGGATGTCGTGCGCCGAGCCGTGAACGTTCCTCCCGGACGTAGTCGCCGTAGGCGGGGTTCGCGGCCGCCACCTCTGGCCAGTGGACCTCGCGATGGAGCCGTGGTTCGCCTGGCCTGGCTTTTGCATCCAGCTCGCGGTTGCGGGCGACGGCGCGGTCGAGCAGCGTCTCGCCGTCCCACGGCGTGCCGAAGAGGACGGCGGGCGCACCGGTCGAGGCGGCCATCGGGCGGAACTGGCGGTCGAACCAGTCCGCGTCGATCTCCTGTGCTTCGTCCGCGATGAGGGCGAGGGACGCGGTGTGCCCGGCGACGTGTGCCTCTGGCGAGGCGCTGAGGAACGTTGCGGAGGCGTTGCCGATGCGGATCGACTGTTCAGCCACACGGGGCCGGGCGATGGCGGGGAGGAGATGACGCAGGTTCGAGAGCGTGCGGACGGTCCGTGCGTGGCTGATTGCGCCCTGCGGATGAAGCGTTGGGGCGCAGACGACGACCGTGCCGCCGCGGGCCGCGTTCGCCAGCAGGAGAAATGCAACGAGCGTGGCCGAAACTTCGTTCTTGCCAGCCTGCCGGGGGAAGAGGACCGTGAAGGTGGCGCCGGGCCGCGATTCAACGCCCCGCGCGAGCGCGAGGAAGGTTCGCGCCTGGTACGCGCGCAGGAGGGGGAGGCCGGTGGGTGCAGGGTCCGCCGCCATACACGGATAGCGTCACCTGCGGACCAGGGAGCGGTCAGCCGGGCGCTGGCATCATCGCGACAGGAAGTGGCGCGTCAGTTGCAGAGGTTGTTGGTTTCGACGGCGGGCCAGGTGCGGTCGCCTTCGAGGATCGCGGCGACGCGGGCGAAGCAGGGGCGTTCGCCGGTGACAGGATTAAAGGGAACGGAAATGTCGCGGGCGCCGGGCGGGACGGTCTGGACGCCGAAGCCGGGGGTTTCGATACGGAAGCCGCGGTCGGGGATGTTGTAGAGACTGCCTCGGAACGACCAGAAGACGGTGGCGCGATTATTCGCCATGTCCCATGTGATCGTCGCGTCGGCGACGAGGTCCGCGGGCGGGCGGCGAGCGGCGAGGACGTTGTTAAACGGGTTGGATTCGACGACCGCACCTGCGGAATCGACTTCGAGAATGAGGTAGGGGTGCGTGTCGATGGGCGCGTCGCCGTTCTGGGCGCTGGATTCGGCTTCGAGCGTGGCGCCGGCTGCAAGGGAGATGGTGAAGCCGATGACGCCGGCCGGCTGGTCCACGCCCTTCTGGAGGACAGCGTCGGCCGAGAACCAGGCTTGGAGGGTGAAGCGCGAGAGGTCGGCCGGGGCATCGCCGACGTTGCGGATGCGGTAGCGGTAGCTCGCTTCGCTGGCGGTGGAGGCGGTGATGTCGATGAATTCGATGCCGACATCGGGCAGCACGTCGCGGCTGACGGTGTGGAGAAGGTACTGGTTCGTGAGTTCGGGCCCCGCCTGGGTCGATGCTTCGTGGGGCGCGGCGAGGGCCGTGATGGCGGCGATGGCCAGCACTGCCGCAGCCAACAGCGCGGGCAAAGTGGCACGCATACGGGCAGCTTACCAGCGCGGCGAGTTGCAGATGCCTGTCTTTCCGGACGATTTGGTCGATGTTCGAGATTGAGGGGATCGCGAGGCAGCCGATCGGGGCTGCATGCCGCCGGTTCCGTTCGCGGCAGGAGGACTTGCATGCTGTTTCCAAAGGACCGGCCGATCTTTCCGGTTCTGCGCACATCGTTTACGAAGTTCGACGTACTGGTCGACGAACTGGCCAACGAGGGAGTGACGGGCTGCCTCCACGGGACGTTTGCCGGCTGCGACGGCGCGATCCTGTTCCTGGACGGTTCGCCCGCCGCTTCGCTCTTCAACGAGGGGCCGAAGCGGTTCACGGGGCCGGAGGCTGCACGCAAGATTCACGCGGCGGCCGGGCGGCCTGGCGGCCTGATCGAGGTCTATGGCCTCGAAGAGGCCGTCCTGCAGGGGCTCGTCCGCGGTTTGGATGCGGTGCCGCTGTATGAGAACCTCTCGACCGATTTTGCCAGTCCCGACCGGCTGTTTGCGCGCCTGCGCGAAGATGGGCATTCAGGACACGTGGACGTGCATCTCGCCCAGGGCAAGGGCGAGGCCGTGATCATGTTCGAAGACGGGTCGATCGTCCGTGCCGTGCTCGTTTCCGAAGGGAAGACGTACGCCGGGCTGGAGGTGGCCGACAGTATTGTCCAGCTGGCGGCCAACCATGGCGCGACGCTGAGCGTGTACCGGATGGCTCCCGGAGCAGAGGCTCCGGGCGTGACGGCAATGCCGCCGCCGCCTCAGCCGATCGACCCGGCGGACCTTGCAGACTTTTGGACGGAAATGCTGACGCGCGCTGAACGCGTGATCGACGGCATTGGCGGTCCGGGGCGGTTCGAAGAATCGTTCAACGAAGTGGTGGCCGAGCGAGGGACGATCTATCCCTACCTTTCGCCGGAGTCCCGGCAGTTCGGGTTCGTTGGCGGCGCCGCGATGTTCTCCGGGGAGCCGCCCGAGGACGTGAGCGGCGTGCTGGACGAGTGCCTGCTGGATACGCTGGCGCGGCTGGCGTTCCGGCTGAAGCGGGCAGACCTGGAATCGCGGGTGCTGTCGGAAGTCGCGGACCTGCACGAGCGCCACCCGGAGTTCGCGGCGCACCTGCCGATGCGGGCGCGGTCGCTGGCTTCCTGATGCGCTGATCGACGCGGACCCTGTGGCGGGGTACGAAGAAGGGGCCGGTCTCGTACGAGACCGGCCCCTTCTGGTTGGTGGGCGTAGCGATGTTGAACGCTACTGCGCGCGGACCGTGAAGGCTGCGCAGGTGGCGCTGTTCCCGGCGACATCCTTGACCTTCACGGTGAGGGTGAGACGGCCGCCATAGCTGCTGCCCATGGTGACGCTGTCGAAGTGCACTTTGAGCGAGCCGGAGCCGCCGACGAAGGACGGAGTGCCGCTGTAGCTGGCGCCGCCCGCGGCGACGACGGAGATGGTGGAACTGCCGAGGTCGAGGCCGCTCGTCGCTTCCGTCCCGTCGATGAAGATTTCAAGGGGCGTGGCCGTGGTGTTGCGCTTCACGCGCGTGGTGAGCGGGTTGGCCTTGCAGACGGGCGCCTTGGTGTCGACCTTGACCGGACCGGCCGGGTCGATGGAGGCGGCAATGTTGCCCGCGTTGTCGAGGCAGTACTCGTACTCATTGTCACCCTTCAGGGTGCCTTCGCTACCAAGGATCGGATCAGCGTAGACGCCGTCCTGGTAGGTGATGTTGATGTCGCCACGGGCCTGGGCGACGCCCGAGCCGCCGGGGTTGTCCGTGCAGGTGAAGGTGAGCTTGACCCACTTGGTCGACCACGTGCCAGCGGTGTAGGAGCCGGGACCCTCACCCCACTTGGCGTACGTGTAGCTCCAGACTGGTGCGGTGGCGTCGCAAGGGCTGACGGCCGCGAGGTTAGGCTGGAAGCCGATGGCGGCGCTGGTATCGGTGCCGAGGCAGAGCCACGGGTCGAAGTCGACGACGCCGGCGCCGTAAAGTTCCGATCCGGTGCCGGGTCCGGAAGCGGGCCCGGGGCCTGAGGCATGGCCCCACCAGTTGCGTTCGGCCATCAGGACCGGGTCGCTGTAGGAACCACCGACGAGGGCGAGGCCAATGTCCGCCGAGCCCAGGTCGTTGTGGAAGATCTGGAAGTCGAAGTTGCCCGCGTCCGAGAGCCCGATCGCTATGTACCCGGCAACGAGCGTGTTGTTGCGCACGACGACCGCCGAGTTGTTGAAAAGGAACTGGATGGCCACTTCCTGGATGGCGCCCGGGTCGGTGACGATGTGGTTCTCTGCGATCATCAGCCCCGTCACCTCATCGAAGACGACGGCACCCCAGCCGCTGCTGAAGGGGTTGTCGTGGATGTAGTTGCGGAGGAACTGGATGTTGCTCGAAGGATCGACCGAGACGGGCTCTTCGCCCTGGTGGCCGGTCACTTCATTGCCGACGATGTCGATGGCATTGGAGTCTTCGACTTCGATGGCGCGTTCGCTGCTGGCATCGCCGCCAATGAGGTTGCCGCTGATCTCGCCGCCATCGACACCGTTGCCGAAGTCGTCGAAGTCGATGCCGTCTTCGTCGAACAGGGTGACGATGTTGTTCTTGATGACGACGTTGACGGATTCGTGGACGTTGATGCCGTCAATGTCACAGTTCTGGACACGGAAGCCCTGGACTGTGACGCCGGTGGTGGAGTGCGCGTGGACGCAGTCATCGAAATCGAGGCTGCCATCGATGATGGCTTCGGGGCCGCGGGCGCCGTTGCCAGGGATGGCCGCGTTGGGGCCGGTAAGGGTCACGGGCCGATCGATGAGGGGAGTTTCGAAGTAGGTGCCAGCTGCGACGATGACTTCGCCGCCGTCCATCACGCGGTCAAGGCCCTCATCGATGGTGGCGAGGGGCGTGGCCGGGGAGAGGCCGTCGTTGCTATCGCTGCCAAGGACGTCGCTGACGTAGCAGACGGCGTAGCAGGAAAGGTGGCCGACGATGGAGTACTTGCGGGCATGGTCGCCGGCGGGGTACTTGACGAGCGTCTGACCGACGGTCGGGACACCACCGAGCGGCTTGTCCGTGAAGAGCCCCTCAGCCCCGGCGAATTCATAAGGAATCGTCGGTTGAAGGATTGGAGGGAAGTAGAGGCCGAGGGCATCGCCGGCTGCGACCGCCACTGGTGAGACTGGAATGTAGGTCTGAGTGCCGGTAGCAGGCGGGGCGACGGAAGGCGACACCCAGGTGACCTCGTTCGCGGCGTTGACGACCAGGATGTTGAAGGGGTTCGTGTTGCGTGCGTAATAGTCGAAGCTCGTCAGGAGAGCCCCGACGGTAGCGGTGTTGTTGCGGTCGACGAGTGCCATATCCCGCCAGCCATCGAGAAGAGGCCGGTTGTTGGCGTCGTTCCCCATGATGTTGGAGCCGGCTGCAGTCAGGCTGGAGGAGGGGGCAAGGAAGAGCCCGGATGCGATGGTGAGGACGAGGACAGCGAGCGCGCCTGGCAGGAACCAGGTGGAGCGTCGCGTCTTGCGCCTGCGGGGAACGGCCATGATTCGAAGACACCCCTTCGGGAAATTCCGACGAGGGCGGCCACTCGGGCCGATCCGCTCGCACGAATGCTCACGTTTAGCCATTGGGATGGCGGATGTCAAGACTTGGTCATGAATCAAGTCACGTTGACCGGCTCGTCCTTGTGGGGGGATGTGGACTTGGCGGCAGTGCCTGGTTGCTGGCACGCACCCGGTGGTGAGCTACGCGCGCCTCGCCTCTACCAACAACGAGCGGGGCGCCGGCCAATCCTTGCCCCAATCTCCGGCCCGGAGCCGCCTGGCCGATGGGTGGATGAAGTAGTCGCGGAGGACGTGGCCGGGGTAGCGGGCGAGCCAGACAAGGTCCCGCATCCTTTCCGAGATCGGGCTCAGCGGGCCGGGCTCGCCCTCGGCGATACGGGCACGGTACGCAGCTGCGGCACGCTTGTGCGACAGGTGGCCTTTTGGCGTCGCCACCAGATCGTGCCGGTACGAAAACAGTGGGCCGCGGACAGAGCCGAACTTCTGACCTGCCACGCGGCAGCGCTTCAACCACTCCCAGTCTTCGAGTGAGGCGCATTCGGGGTTGAACGGGCCAACCTTTTCCACGGTCGAGCGCCGATACGCGCAAACGAGCACGAGCATGACGTTCCTGTCGATGTGATCGACGATCTGGTCGTGGGTCTGTGGGTAGTCTTGGACGAACCACCCGCGTGGCCGTTCCGATCGGGAGAGGACGAGGTCCGGCCCGGCCAGGTCGACTTCATCCTCTGCGCGCAGCCGCGTCACGACCTTCTGCAGGGCGTTTGGAAAGTACACGTCGTCGCTGTCGCAGTGGACCATCAGGTCGGCGCGGGCGGCTTCGATTGCGACGTTGCGCGCGCCGCCCCGTCCAGCGTGCACTGCTGCGACGACGCGGATTCGCGGGTCGGCCGTTGCCAGCCGCCGGGCAAGCGCAAGCGTGCCGTCGGAACTCCCATCATCGACGATGACAAGCTCCCAATCCTGGAATGTCTGCCACTGGACGCTCGCGACCGCTTTTTCGAGCGTGGAGGTGCTGTTGTACGCGGGCATGAGCACAGACAGGGCGGGCATGCGGGCTCCTGGTACTTCCTGTGGCTGCGACGTCTTTGCCGGTGTGACGACACGGGCCGTACAGTTTGGCAGTGGCAAGATCGAGTATCTACATGCGCGGAAAGATGGTCATCCGTGACCTTCGCCACGGCCTCTACGATGTGCGGGAGCGCCGGAAGCTTCGTGGCAAGGACTGGTATCGGGATGTGCGAGCCGCTATGCCTCGGGCCCAGGAAACGCTGCGAGAGGACTACGACGACTACGTGGCGAACGTCTCGTGGTCGGGGATGGCGGTTTCGCTTCCCACGGCCGCGTTGCTTCGGTTGCTCTGCGAGCGCCTGCGTCCGCGCACGATTCTCGACCTCGGGAGCGGGTTCAGCTCCGCCGTACTCCGTCAGTATGCGCAGAGAGCTGGGGACGCGACCGTCACGTCGGTCGACGACGACTCCGAGTGGCTGGGCCGGACGCGGGAGTACCTTGAGCGTAGAGGGCTTCCAGCTGACCGGCTCTTCACGTGGCCGGACTTCCGGTCGCAACCGATCCGGCCGTTCGATTTCGTATTTCACGATCTGGGCTCAATCGACACACGGCGCGCGACCATGGCGGCCGCGCTGGACTACGTTGCCCCCGGCGGCGCGGCGATTCTCGACGACCTTCACAAGCGCCGGATTGAGTCGGTAGCGTGGCCGATAGCGAGCGCGGCGGGGTTCAAGCTCACCTGGGTCCGCGAGCTGACGCTGGATGAGTACGGCCGCTTCGCGACATGGGCGCAGCGGCCCCCGGAGGCGTAGGAGCGCCCGTCACCGGCCGTGCCAATCCCGTCTAGGTGGTCAGAGGGAGTGGCGGGACTATCGGCGGCATCTCATCCCGGAGGTGTGGCCGCCATGGCGCTCACGCTCGTCGAAGCCAGCAAGCTCAGCAACGACACGCTCATCGAGGGCGTGGTCGAAACCATCGCCCAGGAAAGCCCGATCCTGCAGCGGCTGCCGTTCGTGGAGATCGTCGGCAACGGGCTGACCTACAACCGCGAAAACGTCGCCCCCACGGCCGCCTTCTACGACGTGGGCGACACCTGGAGCGAAGACACGCCGACGTTCACGCAGATCACCGCGAGGCTGAAAGTGATGGGCGGCGACGCCGACATCGACAACTTCCTGAAGTCGACGCGTTCGAATGTGCAGGACCTGGAAGCGGCGATCGTGCAGCTGAAGGCGCGGGCCGTGCGGTCGCTGTTCGATGACACGTTCGTCAACGGCGACGACTCGGTCGATACGAAGAGCTTCGACGGCATCGACGTGCTCTGCCCGGCGGGCCAGACCGTGAGCATGGGCACGAACGGCGCCACGCTGACACTGGAAAAGCTGGACGAGCTGGTCGATACGGTGAAGGGCGGCAAGCCGGACCTGTTGCTGATGAGCCGCCGCACGCGCCGCGAGCTGAACGTGCTGGCGCGGACGACGGGCACGTTCCTGGAGGCGGACCGGGACGAGTTCGGCCAGATGCTGCAGTTCTACGACGGCATCCCCATCGGCATCAACGACTACATCGCCGACGACCAGACGGTGGGCACGAGCGACGACTGCACGACGGTGTTTGCGTTGCAGGTGGGCGAGGGCGGCCTGCTGGGGCTGACGGCGCCGGGCGGGCTGACGGTGGAACGGGTCGGCAGCCTGGAGACGAAGGACGCGACGCGCATCCGCGTGAAGTGGTACGCGAGCCTGGCGCTGTTCAACACGGTGAAGCTGGCGAAGCTGGTGGGCGTGCGGCCGTAAGGGGTGAGGCGGTAGCAGGAGCGGTGCTATAGATGAGGAAAGGGGACGGGCGTGATGCTCGTCCCCTTTCCGTGCGCAGCGCCCCTCATCCCCGGCCCTTCTCCCACAGGGAGAAGGGAGATCGAGTGATCGGCAACCAAGTCCGCCTGCCCGGCGAGGCGGTTGCGTTGTGCAGCGCTGCGATGACGGGATTCAGCGTGCCGCACCGGGGGTGGCGCGGCGACCACGGGGCGGTTGAGCGTGAGTGCCCTTCGGGCTTCAGTCCGCGGGTTCGATGACTGCGGACATGCTGCCTTTGCTTTCGGGCATATGGGGGTCGGCGCCGAAGGCGTGGACGGCGTCCTGCTTGAGCTTCAGCTCTTCGTGGCCGCCCGTCATCAGGATCGCTTCGCCCTGGGCATCGACCATGCAGGCGATGGCGTAGGCCTTTTCGCGGGAGTAGCCGAAGACGGCGCCGAGCATGTGGATCACGTAGTTGTAGGTGTGCTCCTGGTCGTCGAGCAGGATGAGGTGGAAGCGGTCGGCGAGCTGGTCTCCCGTGTCCTGGAGGATCTCGATCCCGGGTTTCGTGATCACTTCGGGCATGGCGACAGTATAGTCCGAGGCCCGCGCACGGTGGCGGCGGTGCGGTAGGATCGAAGGCATGACCGAGCTTCCTGCTGCCCTCACGACCCTCATCGAAGACTTTAAGTTCGTCGACCGCCAGGAGCGTTCGATGCTGCTGATCGAGTTCGCAGACCAGTTCGAAGATGTGCCGGAGCGGATCGCGTCGCGGCCGTTTCCTGAAGAGAACCACGTGACGCGCTGCGAATCAGAGGCATTCGTCTGGGCAGAAGACCGGCCGGACGGGACGCAGGACTACTGGTTCGCGGTGGAAAACCCTCAGGGGCTTTCGGCGAAGGCGTGGGCGGTGATCATGCAGCAGACGCTTTCCGGTCAGCCGCCGGAGGTGGTGGCGCAGGTGCCGCCGGATGTGATCTTCGACCTGTTCGGGAAAGAACTCTCGATGGGCAAAGGGCAGGGCCTGATGGGCATGCTGGACCATGTGAACGTGGCCGCGCGGCGGAAGCTGGCGGCAGGAGCGTAGTCACCGATGCCGCCGCCGGAAGGCTTTGCCTATCACCGGCGCAAGGACGGGAGCGTCGCGATCACGCACCACGGGGCCGAGGCGGCGCTGCTGTGTGGTGCTGCGGCCGCAAACTTCCTCGCGAAGGTCGAAAGTGGAGACGCGCAGGCGCTGATGGCGAGGGCGACGGGCAACTATCGCCGCGGAAACGAGCGTGTGGCGGTGCGGCATCCGCGGAACGGTTAGCCGTCGAAGTGCTCAGCGAGAGCGACGTAACAGGCGTCATACGGGGTCACGTTGGCCCGGAGTTCGAACGCCCGGGGCATGAGCGGCGCGGCGAGAAACCTGATGATCGGGAGATCGCCCAGCTGGCCGACCGAAGCCCTGAATCTATCGAGCGAGATGCTGCCGGCGAGCCACCGGCGGCGAAGGACGGATACGGCTTCGACATCGGCCAGGTCGGGCACCAGTACCGCGTCGGCTTCAGCCATCCGCGTCGAGGCGACCACTCCCGCGGGCCCGTCGTCACCGAGCGCGTTCGCAAGGGCCGACGCGTCCAGGACGATCACCGGCTGCTGCGTTCGGCTTCGATGTCCTGGACGGCAACAGCCGCACCCACTCGGCCAGGTCCGCTGGCCCGGATGCGTGCCAACATTTCTTCCATCGTCGGCGTCTTCGCGAGGCGGTCGAGTTCGGCGAGCAGGTACTGCTGCAGCGACTTGCCGGAAGCTTCGGCGCGGGCACGAAGACCGGCGTGAACGTCTTCGGGAACATCGCGAATCGTCACATGGACCATGCATGCATTGTGCATGCGGGGCCTGGCGCCCGGCAACGACGCTACGGGGCCGAAGTGCTCGCAGGTGCGGGCGTGGGCAGGTCCTTCGGGATCTCCACCTTCGCGCCGATGCCGAGGTGGTGCCGCGCGAACCATCCCTGGTTCACCTCGAGGACGTTCCAGTAGGGCTTCGCGGGCTTGTGGATCGTCTCGTTGAGGGGCTCGCCGGGGATGATGTCGAGCACCGTCCCATCGGAATCCAGGTAGGCGATGTCGAGCGGGATGTAGGTATTCTTCATCCAGAAGCCGCTGGCGAGCTGGCGTCCGAGGATGAAAAGCATGCCGCGGTCTTCGGGCATGGACTGGCGGAACATGAGGCCCTGCTGCTGTTCTGCCGCGGAGAGGGCGAGTTCGACCGTGAGCTTCTGGGAGACCGTGCCCTGGCTGACTGTCAGCTGGCGTGTGGGGAGCAGCGGCGGGTCGTTGGATTCCCCTTCGCCCCCACAGGCGCAGGCCAACATGGCGAGGACGAGGACGAAGGTGCGTGTCACGCGAAGCAGCGTACTGCGCGGCGCTGTGACGTACACGAAAAGGCCGAAAAGCAGGTCGCGACTTTGCCGGTACCGGTTCGCTCCTCCAGCATCAATCGGGCATGACGCAGAGCAGTACGCCCGACTTTACGCGCTCGCCGGTCCAGGCTGTGGAGCACCGCCTGGTGCGGCCGGTGCAGGATTTCCTGGCCAGGGAGACGGCCGGCGGATTCGCGATTCTCGCGGCTGCCGCCGTTGCGTTCGCCTGGGCGAATTCGCCCTGGAGCGAACAGTACTTCGACCTCTGGCACAGCAAGATCACGCTGGATACCGGGCTCCTCACCATCAAGGAAGACCTCGGGCACCTCGTGAACGATGGCCTGATGGCGATCTTCTTCTTCATGATCGGCCTCGAAACGAAGCGCGAGCTGCTCCATGGGGAACTGGCGGGATTCCGGAAGGCAGCGCTTCCCGTTTCGGCGGCACTCGGCGGGTTGGTCCTGCCGGCGCTCATTTTCACCGCGTTCAACGCAGGCGGTGATGGCGCGCGCGGCTGGGGCATCCCGATGGCGACGGATATTGCCTTTGCCGTGGCGGTGCTGGCGTTGCTTGGAAAGCGGGCGCCGTTCCCGCTCAAGGTTTTCCTGCTGGGGCTGGCGGTGGCCGACGACCTTGGGGCGATCGCCGTGATCGCCGTGTTCTATTCGGACGGACTTTCGGGCGAGGCGCTGATGTACGCGGGGCTCTTGCTGGCTGTCATCCTTGCACTGCGGCAATTCGGCGTGCAGCGGCTGGACGTCTATGTATTGGTTGGCGTCCTGTTCTGGGTGGCGGTCCTCGAATCGGGGATCCACGCCACGATTGCCGGTGTGTTGCTGGCGTTCCTGACGCCGTCGCGCCCAAGGCAGGGCGTGGAGAAGTTCCGCAGCGAAGCGGACCTCTTCCTCAGCGACTTCGACCGGAACCGGGGCGATTCGGACGCGCAGCAGGCAGTCTTGCACGCATTTGAAGCGGCCGTGCGCCGGAGCGAAGCGCCGCTCGAACGGCTGGAGCACCTCATCCACCCATGGGTCGTGTTCGCCATCGTCCCGATCTTTGCGCTGGCGAACGCCGGCGTGCAGGTGACATCGGAAGCGTTTGAAGGCGCGGTGAGTTCGCCCGTGACCTACGGCGTGATGCTGGGCCTGCTGCTGGGCAAGCCGATTGGGATCTTCGTCGCCACCTGGCTCGCCGTGCGCTCCGGGCTGGCGTCGCTGCCGGACGGCGTCACGTTCGCGCATGTGGCGGGCGTCGGCATGATCGCGGGGCTCGGGTTCACCGTGTCGCTGTTCGTGACGGACCTCGCGTATGACACACCACAGCTGATAGACGAAGCAAAGCTGGGCATTCTGGTCGGATCGATCGTGGCGGCCGCCGCGGGGGTCGTCTTCCTGCGGCTGGCGGTGAAGCCGGGCGCCGGCTACGACCCGCCGCCAATCGTGAGCCACTAGCGGCGAACGCCGCGATCTGGCTCTTGCCGCTAGACGCGGTTCTGTCAGCATCCACAGTCGATGAGCCACCGACAGTCCAACCCGGGCGATTCCGCTTCTTCCGCTTCGCGTGCCGCCATGCGCGCGTTTGTCAACGCACGGTTGGTGCGCCCCGCGCAGGCCTTCATGGCGAAGGAAGCGGCCGGCGGGATCGTCATCGTGCTGGGCGCGCTGGTGGCATTTATCTGGGCGAATTCGCCCTGGCACGAATCGTACTTTGACTTCTGGCACGCAGAGGTATCGCTCCACGTGGGCGACCTTGGGCTGGAGATTCACACGCTGGGCCACCTCGTAAACGACGGCCTGATGGCCATCTTCTTTTTCATGGTCGGGCTTGAGATCAAACGTGAAATGCTCCACGGGGAGCTTGCCGGATTCCGCAAGGCGGCGTTGCCGGTGATGGCGGCGCTCGGCGGGATGATCGTGCCGGCGCTCATCTTCACGGCGTTCAACGCGGGAGGTGATGGCGCCAAGGGCTGGGGAATCCCGATGGCCACGGATATCGCCTTCGCTGTAGGCGTGCTGGCCTTGCTGGGCAAGCGGGCCCCGTTCCCGCTCAAGATCTTTCTGCTGGCGCTGGCGGTGGCCGATGACCTTGGCGCGATCGCCGTCATCGCGGTGTTCTACACGGAGTCGCTCTCGCTGGAAGCGGTGGCGTATGCGGCGCTGTTCCTTGGGATCCTGCTGGCACTCCGGCAGCTCGGGCTGCGACGTGTGGATGTGTACGTGATGCTCGGGTTCCTGTTCTGGGCGGCGGTGCTGGCATCCGGCATCCACGCCACGATCGCGGGCGTGGTCCTGGCATTCCTGACGCCGGCCGGACCGCTACAGCCTGTGGAGCGGTTCCGCGCCGAGGCCAACGAGCTGCTCGGGAGGTTCGATGCGAACCGGGACGACGCTGAGGCGGAACAGGTACTGCTGCAGGAATTCGAATCGGCCGTGCGCCGGAGCGAAGCGCCGTTGGAAAGGCTGGAGCGGATGATCCAGGTGTGGGTTGCGTTCGCGATTGTGCCGATCTTCGCGATTGCCAACGCGGGCGTGCACGTCACCGGGGACATGTTCGAGGCAGCGGTGCAATCGCCCGTGACCTACGGGGTCATGCTCGGGCTGATGTTCGGGAAGCCAATCGGCATCTTCCTGTTTTCGTGGCTGGCGGTGCGCTCCGGCCTTGCGGCGCTGCCACGAGGTGTGCGCTACATCCACATCCTCGGCGCCGGGATGGTGGGCGGGGTCGGGTTCACGGTGTCGCTGTTTGTGACGGAGCTGGCATTCGAAGACCCGATCATCACGGACGAGGCAAAGCTGGGCATTCTTGTCGGGTCGATCCTCGCGGCGATCGCGGGCTGCCTGTTCCTGCTTACATTCGTGAAGCCCGGGCAAGAGCTGGAACCGGAACCCATTGCGGGCGGCGGCCACTAGAGACGAACCTGCCGTGCCTCGGCGCGGTCGCCCGCGGGTGCGGCGCGCTCCGAATCGTCACAGCTAGTACTGGTCGAAGAGGCGGCCCCACTGGGTCTGCATCATCGCGTCGATGCGCTTCTTGCCGACGCGTTTGTACCAGTAACGATTGTGATACAGGTTCGAGGCGGCATAGCTCCAGGGGACGATCGGGCTCCTCAGGAGGAGTTTCTCCAGCGGCTTGAGCGGGCCCCAGTAGATCTGCTTCTGCCCCCAGCTGACGAATGTGTCTTCGTCTTTGCTGAAGTGGAAGTTCGTCCCTGAGATGTCGAAACCCTCGACCTTGATCTCCGCGGGGTCGCCGACACCAAGGCCCGCTTCGTGCGCGAGCCGGATGAAGCCGATGGACATGGGGTCGAAGCCCATGAGCTTCGCGGCGATCGCGTCGATCGCGACCTGGTCGGAGCTCGCGAGGAGCAGGTTCTTTTCGTGTGGGCGCATGGCGCGCGGACCGGGGCCATCGCCGGCGATCGTGCCGTCCATCACGGCGAAGACGCCGCTGTGGATCTCCTGCTGGATGCGAAGGAGATCGACGAGAGTTTCGTGGATGACCGAGTGCGTCCAGTGGCGGCGGTTATTGAGCAGGCCGCCGAAGGCGTTCTTCATGGCGCCGGTCATCGTCGTGAAGACGTGGGTCTTCAGGGTCGGCATGTGGATGATGTTGGTTCCGATGAACATCTCGGGGATCTCGATGCCATCGGGGAAGATCTTGTCGAGCACGAGCATGGGGCCGCGCGGAGCATAGGGGACCCAGCGGGCGCCTTGATCCTGGAGGTGCACCGGCGTGAGGCCGTGCTTGGCGAAGACGCGGTCGTGCTTATTGCCGCGCTCGCCTTCGTGCGAATCGACGACAACGGTGCCGTTCTGGACCGGCGTGATGTGCTCGAAGCCCGCGCCCTTGAGCGCCTGGGTGACGCCATCAAGCTGCCAGGGGCTGGTACTGCAGCCGGGGTAGTAGTGCTGCCAGGAGATGTTGACCTTGAGGAGTGTCTCGCTCGTGCGCGGCAGGTGGTCCAGGTAACCAGCCAGCTCCATCACGCGCCGGACATCGTCGATCACTGTATCGGCGCTGGTGGTGATGACGGCGACCTTCGGTTCGTGGGTTGGCCTGCGGACGCCGCCGGCCCCGGCGCTTGCTTCGGTGCTCATAGGAGAAGTGTAGGGCGCGGTTGGGGAAGGGACAGGGAGGGCGGATCAGACCGAGGCGGTGAAATCGCCGATCCAGCGGATGAGCGGGAAGGCGCCGCCGAGCCGGTCGACAAGACGACGATCGGCCGTCCAGAACGGGCAGTCGTTTTGCTCGGCGAGCGCGAGGTAGTAGGCGTCGTAGACCGCCGGGAGGTTGAACTGGATCGAGAGGGCGAGGGCGCGGTGGTGGAGGCGGCCGGTGGTGGTGTTTGGACCGCCAGTAATCTGGAGCGGCAGGCCCAAGAAGTAGTCCATGGCAAGCCGGGATTCCTCAGCCGTCAACAATGACCGGCGCGTTCGTTGCCGGATCGTGTTTGTGAGTTCTATGAGGAGCAGGGGCGGCGCCACGAGCGATTCGCCCGCGCGTACTGTTTCTTGCCCGAGCGCCACAGATTGTTCCGAATACTCCTCGAAGAAATACCACTTGAACACGACGCTCGCATCAACGCAGATCACTGGCGCACGGCAGAACGCTCGGCACGCGCGGCGGCGATATCGAGCGCCGAGTCCGGGTATGGCACCCCATGCCGTTTCGCAAGCTGTTCCGCGTGCCGTTGGCGCGACTGGTCAAAGGCAGCGAGCCATTGGGCGACCTCTGCGGCCGTCAGCTCATTCCCTGGACGATCCGGGCTGGGCGCATCGACGGGCTCGGCCAGTTCGTCCAGGTCACAGCGCTTCACCCACAGGCGGCGGCCGCGGCGGCGATAGGCTGTTACGGCGCCGGAGCGAATCCGCCGTCGCATGGTTGTCGTGCTGATGCGGAGGACGTTCGCCGCTTCATCGATGGTGAGGAAGTCATCGGGGGCACCGCCGGCGCCAGCTTTCGAATGGGCGTTCGTAGCCATAGCTGGTCATAGCGTACCAGATGTGGCCAGGCCCGCGGGCTACTCTACCAGCTACCGCCCCTTGAACTGCGGATCGCGCTTTTCGACGAAGGCCATACGCCCTTCTTTCGCGTCTTCTGAGCCCGAGGTGTAGCCCTGCAGGAACTGCTCGCGCTCTACCTGGTCTTCGAGCGAGCGTTCCATCCAGCTCTGGACGAGCGTCTTGTCGAGTTCGAGAGCGAGCGAGGGGCCGTGGGCGATGGAACGGGCGTATTCCTCCAGCTTCGCGCGGAAGTCGTCGTGGGGGACGACGTAGTTCACGAGGCCGATCTTCAGCGCTTCTTCGGCGCCGACCATGCGGGCCGTGTAGAGCAGGTCCATGGCGACGGATGGGCCGACAAGGCGCGGCAGCAGCCAGGTGGAGCCGGTATCGGCGACAATGCCGCGGTTGCGGAAGACCGTGGTGAGGCGAGCCTGGTCCGAGGCGAACCGGATATCGCAGGACACGGCGAGCGAGAACCCGGCGCCGGCGGCGACCCCGTTGAGCCCGGCGATCGTCGGCTTCTTGCAGCGGTAGATGTCGGCGGTGGCGAGAAAGCGCGTCCTCACCTTGCCGGTGCGGCCGCTGTGGGCGCGCGGCGGCCATTCTGCTTCGGTACCCTGGCCCGTGAGGTCCGTGCCGGCGCAGAAGCCGCGTCCTTCGCCGGTGATGACGACGCAGCGGACAGCGTCGTCGGCTTCGGCGGCGGCCATGCACTGCTCAATCTCCGCCCAGTTGCCCCAAGACATGGCGTTGAGCTTCTCGGGCTTGTTGAGCGTGACCCAGGCGACGCTGTCGCGTACGTCGTAGCGAATTTCTTTCAGCTGCATTCGTGCGAACCCCGGCAGGATGTCGGCGCACTCTACCGGGAGTGCCGCGCGGCCGCCAAAACGGTGGGGTGAACGCCGGTGGCGCTGCTCCCGGCTTGTTACCATCCCTCCTCCTGCGCCGGCCCACGGTTGCGGCATCCTCGAAGGGAACTGGCGGCCGCAGGGGGATGCCGGGCCATCAGCGAGAGCACCAGCCGGAGCTCCGGCAGGCAAGAGCGAAGAAGGGCGCCCGCCGTTTGGGGCGCCCTTCTTCGTTGGCAGACGGTGGGCCTGTAGGATCAGCGCCATGTTCGAAGGCTTCGAGACGCGCCGGATCCCGGCCAATGGCATCGAGATTCACGCGCGGGTGGGCGGCAGTGGGCCGCCGCTCCTGCTGATCCACGGCTACCCGCAGACGCACGCGATGTGGCACGCGGTGGCGCCGGGCCTGGCTCAGCACTTCACCGTGGTTGCGCCGGACATGCGCGGCTACGGCGATTCGTCGAAGCCGGCCGGGAGCGAAGACCACGCGAACTACAGCAAGCGGACGATGGCGCTCGACCTGGTGGAAGCGATGCGGGCCCTGGGGTTCGAGCAGTTCTTCGTCGCCGGGCACGACCGTGGCGCGCGCGTCACCTACCGCATGGCGTTCGATCACCCGGCGGCCGTGACGAAGCTGGCGACCCTCGACATCGTGCCGACGCTCACGACCTGGCGGGCGATGGATTGGCGCGGCGCCATGGGGGCGTTCCACTGGCAGCTGCTCGCACAGCCGGCGCCGCTGCCCGAACGCCTGATTGGGGCCGACCCGCTGTTCTGGCTGCACACGATCCTGCGCCGCTGGGCGGCGCCCGGGTTCGTGTTCGAGGGCGAAGCAGTGGCGGAATACGAGCGCAGCTTTCGCCAGGCAGAGGTCATCCACGGCTCCTGCGAGGACTACCGTGCGGGTGCAACAGTGGATGTCGCGATCGACGAGGCCGACCTGGGAGTGCGGAAGATCGGACAGCCGCTCCTGGCGATGTGGGGCGATCGGTCAGGTCAGCGCCCTTCGCTGGTGGAGGCCTGGCGGGACTGGGCCGAGGACGTGCGCGGGATGGCGG
The DNA here is from genome assembly GCA_050248655.1 of Dehalococcoidia bacterium. GTDB lineage: Bacteria > Chloroflexota > Dehalococcoidia > Tepidiformales > Tepidiformaceae > JAGQHB01. Next base: position 42,793 of record JBFWRY010000004.1, on the reverse strand, counting down.
TGCCGTGCGGCCACTTCCTCGCCGAAGAAGCGCCGGGGACGGTGCTGGCGGCGCTGCTCGAGTTCTTCGGGGAGTAGGCAAACGCGGACGAACGAAGGCCCCGCCACTGGCGGGGCCTTTGCTGTGTGCTGTTGCGGCTCGACGGCCTTACTTCACCGTGATGGTGCCGACCATCTCCACCGGGTGGATGTCGCAGCGGAACTTGTAGGTACCGGCCTGTGACGGGACCTTCCATTCGAGCTCGCCGGCTTCGCCGGGACGAATGAGTTCCGGATCGGAGACAACCGAGTCGGCTGCCTCGTAGTCCCCGCTGCGGTTGGCGATCCGCATGTTGTGGATGGCTTTGCCGACGTTGTCGAGCTTGAACGTGACCGTTGACCCTGCAGCCACGGTCATCGACTTGGGTGCGAACGAGTTGTCGCGCATTTCCATGGGGATGTCGCCGCTCAATACCTGGGCGGTTGCGGCAGCGGTGGTTGCGGCGGCCGTTGCTGCTGCGGTAGGCGCGGCGGTCGCGTTGGCTTCGGGCGTCTCCGTGACTTCCCGGAAGATGTCGGGCCGTTCCTCGCCCTTCACCTCGAGCAGGCCGACTCCGCCCTTGCTGACGCGGCTGATGGCGTGGTCGACGAGCTTGTAGATGCCGGGCACCTCGGTCTTGAACTCGACGATCGCGGCGCCGCCCGGTGGCACCAGCACCGTTTGGACATCGGCGATCGCGTTGCGGCGGTCGAAGGTGCCGTATTCGTAGACCTTGTCGAAGATCTCGCCGATGGCATGGAAGGAGCTGGTCAGGTTTGGCCCGCCGTTCGCCCAGAAGATGCGAACGGTGTCACCGGTCTCGGCCTGCAGCGTGCCGTCGCCACGCAGCGCCTGCGTGTGGCCGTTGAACGTCACGTAGGTCGGTGTTTCAGCGAGTAGCTTGGTGGTGTCGAGCTTCTGCTCGCCTTCGTCGCCGGTATCGCCGGTCGTGTAGTACTCGCTTTGACCGACGTAGAACTCCTTGTCGACGCGGGCGAGCGGGGTGGCGGGTTCGACGAGAATGGCGCCGTACATGCCGTTGGCGATGTGGTCGGCGACGATGCCGGCGGCGCAGTGGTAGACGTAGAGGCCAGGTGCCTGCGCCTTGAATTCGAAGGCCTTCTCTTCACCGGGGCCGACTTTGGTCGCGTCAGCGCCTCCGCCCGGGCCGTTCACGGCGTGAAGGTCGATGTTGTGGACTTCTTTGCTCTCGGCCGGGTTGTTCAGGCGCACTTCGACGTAGTCGCCTTCGCGCACGCGGATCAAGGGGCCGGGGTTCGTGCCGTTGAACGTCCAGAGCGTGTACTGCACACCCGGGGCGATCTCGACTTGCTTTTCTTCAACCTCGAGGTTGACGACAACGTGAGCCGGGCCCCGGCGGATGGGTTCGGGTACCCCTGGCGGGGCGACGAGTTCTGCGTCGATCGTCTTCAGGTCGGAGCTTTCGGCGGTACAGGCGAGGCCCGCAGCGAGCGATCCGAGCGCGACCGTAGCCAGCAGTGCAGGCGTGCGTGGGCGGCGAATACGAAATGGCATTGATGTCCCTCCTTGCCACGTCTTCATCCCGGACGATGCGCCAACTTGTACTTCGAAGCTAGTGCCTCCCAACGCCGCTGTGAGGGCACGTTCCCAGCCCCTTGGCTCGCGCTGACCTAGGATCGGCGCATATGGCCGCATCATCCCCGTTCGAACGGCTCCTCCATCGCCTCGACCTGCAGCAGCTGGACCGCGATCTCTTTATGGGTGACCCGGGACCGGGGAAGCAGCGGTTGTATGGCGGTACGGTCGCCGCACAGGCCGTCGTTGCCGCGGTGCGGACGGTCGCCGAGGGTGATCTGCATTCGCTTCACAGCTACTTCCTGCGGCCGGGCCGCTATGGCGTGCCGATCCAGTACGTGGTTCATCGCATCCGCGATGGGCGGTCGTTCACGACGCGGCGAGTGGTGGCGCACCAGGGCGGCGAGGCGATCTTCAACCTCGCTGCTTCGTTCGCAAAGGAAGAGGAGGGGTATTCGTTCCAGGAGCCGGCGCCGATCGCGCCTCCCCCGGAGGGCCTGCCGCCCTGGACCGACACGAGCGAAGAGGGACACGAACGCTGGGATCGCGAATTCCCCGTCGATATGCTCGCATGCCCGGTCGAGGGTGGGCCGCCAGGGCAAGGGCCGACTCGCCAGGTCTGGATCAGACCGCAGGGCCAGTTGCCGGACGAGCCGGGCATCCACGCGGCGATGGTGACGTTTGCCAGCGACCGGGGGCTGCTGAGCACGGTCCTTGAGTCGATGGATGTGCCACGCCGGAACCTGATGCCGGCGAGCCTCGACCATACGCTCTGGTTTCACCGTCCGCCGCGGTGGGATGGCTGGCTGCTGTACACAACGACGGGACACGCGGCGCACGGCGCGCGGGCGCTGATCTTCGGAACGATGCACCGGGAGGATGGCACGCTTGTCGTCTCAGCGGCGCAAGAGGGGCTGACACGGGTGCGCCGGACGGCGGGCGAATAGGGTCAGGCGGCCTCGGCCACTTCAGCTTCTTCTCGCGATGGGCGCTGGGCGGAGAAGCGAAGGAATATCTTGTCTGAAGCGGCAGCGCCGTCTGCATCGAACATAATTCTCGCCTCGGGGAAACTGTCGACCCCTTCCCTCCAATCGACGATGTCGGCGTCGAATGAGATTTCGAGTGGCGCGCTCGATCCATCCATCGGGAGCGGGCAGAGCGCCGCCCGCGCACGTTCGATAAACGCGACAGCGCCCGGGAAATCGGAACCGGGCAGCAACACGGCGATTCGTTCGGGCGACAGGCGATAGAGGGTGTCCTCAGTCCTGGCGATGGAGCGCAGCGCCTGGCCGCCGGCACGCATGAGCGCAGGCGGCGGCGGCGCTGTTTCGCCGAGCTCGTGAAGGTCGAACAGAGCGACGGAGAAGCGTTCTCCGCGCCGCTGGAGGCGGGCGATCTGGCGGGCCCAATCGATACGAAGCGCGGCGAGGGTGCCGAGGCTCGTCTCGGTATCTCGAAAGCCATCGTGGTTCATCGCATGTTCGAGGTGGGTGCGCAGATCGAGGTTTTCGGCGGCGGCGCGGCGAAGTTCGCCCCACGCGAGGGCGATGGAAGCTGCCGCCCCGGTGAGGCCGATGCTCATCGCGCGGTCCGGTTCCCCGCTGGCAGCGATGACGAGTGCGGCAATGCCGCCAGCGACCGCAGGGAATGGCCAGTTGAAAACGGTGCTGGTGAGTGCTCGGTGCAACGGCATTCGTTCTCTCCCGCTATGACATTCGACACTTGTTGGCCCCGGAAGCAGCCCCCGGGGGGCCACTCTGGCTGTTGAGAGGGTGTGGCGCGACGAATCTTGACCTGTATGGGTTTCTTTCCTCCCGGCGGTATCCGTGCATGGCTGAGCCAGTGCAGGAGTCCGGTGCCCGTGGCGCTGTTCATGCCGGGTCTCGTGATGGCGGGCGGGCTGCTCGGAATGGTGGCCGTGATGATCGCGTCCCGCATTGTTGGAGTTGCGCCCGGGCCGGGGCTGGCAGGGGTCGTGGTTGTCGACGCGTTCTTCGCGCTCGGCGGGTATTACCTTCAGCAGGCGGTGCGGCGCGATACGGATGCCGTGCGCCACGTGATTCGCCGGTTCGGCGCTGGAGACATGAGCGTGCGTGCGCCCGCCGGTGAACTGGCGGAGGCGAGCGGCGTGGCCAAGGACTTCAACGCGATGGCCGAGCGCATTGGCCGCGCGACACGGCGGCTCGCGCACGAAGCGTTCCACGACCCGCTCACCGGGCTCCCAAACCGCAACTACTTTCTCTCGCGACTGCGCGCTTCGTTGGATTCCGCGGCAGAACGGCGTCGCGGCGAAGTGGGCGTCCTCTGCCTGGACCTCGATCGCTTTAAGAATGTGAACGACACACTCGGGCACCCGGTGGGCGACGAGCTGTTGTCGGTCGTGGCGGTGCGTCTCGCTTCGACCGTCGGCGAAGACCACATGGTGGCGCGACTGGGCGGCGACGAGTTCACGATCCTGATGGAGCAAACGAGCCGGGCGGCAGTGGAGACCATGGCAGGACGCGTGGTGGAGGCGCTCCGCCGGTCATTCCACATCTCGGGCCACGACCTGTTCGTGACGGTGAGCATTGGCGTGGCGCTGAGCGGCCGGGGCAAGGATGCGGCCACGCTCGACCTGTTGCGGCAGGCGGACATCGCGCTCTATGCGGCCAAGGCACAGGGGGCCAGCCGCTTCGTGGTCTACAAGGCGGAGCTGGATGGCCGCTCGCCGGAATCGTTGCAGCTTGAATCTGGGCTGGCGAAGGCGATCGAGAACCGCGAGTTGCGGGTGTTCTATCAGCCCGAAGTTGACCTGGAGACGGGCAGGCTCATGGGCATGGAGGCGCTCGTCCGCTGGGCTCACCCTGTGCGCGGGCTGGTGCCGCCGGGCCAGTTCATCCCGCTTGCGGAAGAGACCGGCGAGATTGTGCGCATCGGCCGCTGGGTGCTGGCGCAGGCCTGCGCCGATACGGTGGCGCTCGGCCGACGGGCCGGCGTTGCCCTGCAAGTCGGCGTCAATGTTTCCGCCCAGGAACTGAAGCGCCCGGACCTTGTGGATTACGTGAGCCGCGTGCTGGCGCGCACGGGCCTGCCTCCGCACCAGTTGGAGATGGAAATCACGGAGAGCGGCATCATCGACAACATTGAGGAGGCGAGGCGAACACTCAGCGCGCTGCGGGACCTCGGCGTGAAGCTCGCGATCGACGACTTCGGCACGGGCTACTCGTCGTTGAGCTACTTGCACCAGCTGCCGCTCACGACGCTCAAGATCGACCGGTCGTTTGTGAAGGACCTCGGCCAGAAGGAGACTCCCTCGGCGGTGACGCGGGCGATCGTGGACGTGGCGGGGGCGCTGGGCCTCGAGGTGGTGGCGGAGGGTATTGAGACCCGCGAGCAGCTGGACTTCTTGCGGGCGCTTTCCTGCCAGCGCGGCCAGGGCTACCTGTTCGCCAGGCCGATGCCGAGGGACGAATTCGCGCAGCTTGTATGGCGCCGCAGCGATCGGGATGCGGACACGGACCTCGCGCAGCTTGTGGACCCGCTGGCGGCGTAGGGGATTCGAGAAGGTCCGAGGTCCCTATCGGTTACGGGCGAAGAGCGGACCAGTTGGTCCGCCCCTCCCGGCCCGCTACGTCGGTTGCGGCCGCCGTGCAACGAAGATGACCTGCTCCTCATGAATCTCAGGATCGAGTTCCGGGCTGGGCAGGATTTCGAACCCCGTTTCCCGGATGATCGTGTGCCATTCGTCTCGCGTGAACAGCGCGTGCGTGTGGACGTCGTGGTCGACGGTCGTGCCGTCACTATCCTTCATGAGGATCGCGAAGTGGACCTCGTATGTTGTTTCTCCCGGCTTCGGGGGAAGCGTCCATTCGAGGTAGCGGAGCCCGCGTCCGTCCGGATCATCTCGACCGCCAGTGTCTATCCCCGGCGCGAACGTTTCGGAAACGCCGTCAGGCACGAAAAGAGCGACACCACCCGGCCGCGTGTGCACAAACGCCGTTTCAATGGCCTGGGCGAGGGACTCGCGTGTGCTCATGTACTCGATGGCGTCGTGAATGAAGACGGCGTCGAACGTGCGGTCGAGACGCAGCGTGCGCATATCGCCGAGGAAGTGTTCGAGCTCCGGGTTGATGCCGCGGCTGACGTGCAGCATGTCTTCGGAAAGGTCGGTGAGGGTGCAGGTGAAGTGCTGCTTGAGGTGGGAGGCGTTGTTGCCGCCCCCTGAGCCGAGTTCGAGCAGGGTCACGGCGTCCGGGAGTGCATGGCGGATGGCGGCGGCGTAGGTCGCCGCTTCCTCCTCGTAGTCGTCGGGGTGCGTGAGCAGGTGGAACCACTCCGCGAGTTCGCGATACATGCGCATGGGTAACCTCCAGTAGTTGGCGTGCGGTGAGAAGGCCGGTTACTGGCAGGCGGGCCACGGGGCCGGGGATACCTGGATCATGCGGGTGCGCGGGCCATGTCCCGAGTCTAGCCGCTGGGAGAAGGGGGTACGAGGCTGCAGCACCTGTGCGCTGATCCTCGTGGCGCTACCCGTTGCGCGAGAAGTCAGCGAGCACTTCGGCGATCGTCGTGCGGCTGTTCTCGGCGAGCGCCTGGTTGGTATTGGCGTAGTAGGGGAGCTGGATGAGCGCGACCGAGAGCGCCCAGCCGCGGCCCCGCGCCCAGCCTGCGTCATCGGCTTCAAGCCCGGCCCGGAAGGCATCGCGGGCAGACCCGCGGAGGAAGTTCCAGGCGACCATGAGGTCGCACGCGGGGTCGCCGGCCGCGAGCCCGCCGAAATCGATGACGGCGGTGATGCGTCCATCCACGGCCAGCAGGTTGCCGGGCGCGATGTCGCCGTGGAGCCAGGCCGGCCTGCCCGTCCATTCCGGCGCCATGAGGGCTGCGTCCCAGGCTTCCAGCGCCCGGGCAGTGTCGAGTTCGCCGGTCAGCGTATGGATCGCTTCACGGGTGAGGGCGTCGCGCTGGCGAAGTGGCACGCCGCGGCCGAAGTTGTGCGGCCCCGGCCGCGGCGCGTGGGCCGCGTCGATCTGGCGGAGCGCGGCGATGAACCGCGCGAGGTCGCTGCCCGTGCTCGCGGCGTGCGCAACGGCGCCGTCGTCCGGGTTAGCGCCGGCGAGCCATGGGCAGACGGTCCAGTGGAACGGATAGCTTTCGTCCGGGTTCCCGAGTGCGAGCGGCGCCGGGATCGGCAGCGGAAGCGCCGGGGCGAGCATCGGCAGCCAGCGATGCTCCTTTTCGGGCTGGGCTGCCGACGACGGCCTTCGCGGCATACGCGCCGCGAGTTCGTCGCCGAGGCGGAAGATGGCGTTGTCCGTGCCCGAATGCGCGACCTGGCGAACCGGGAGGTCTCCATAGTGCGGGAACTGCGAGGCGAGGAGCGACTGCGCGAGCGCGGCGTCGATGGCGACTTCGTCGCTGTGCATGCGTTGGCTGGTGGTCATCTGGCGACGATACGTGCGGCATGGCTGGTGCGACCAGATTGTTTGGTGCGGGATTGCGATCTTTCGCCCAGTCCCGCATGGTCGCGTCGCGCATCCGATACGCGGACAGCGCCGGCACGTGAAGGGGAGCGACTATGGAGATCGCAACGATCGGCTTCACGCAAAGTACGGCGGAGCACTTCTTCGAGCGCTTGAAGGCCGCTGGCATCCGGCGAGTGCTGGATGTCCGGCTCCACAACGTGTCGCAGCTAGCGGGCTTTGCGAAAGCACAGGATCTGGCGTATTTCGCCCGAGCCATCTGCGATGCGTCCTACGAGCACGACGATCGTCTGGCTCCTACGCGTGAGATGCTGGCCACGTACCGGTCGGGCGGCCAGCCTTGGACATGGTATGAAGCTCAGTTCGTCCGTTTAATGAAGTTGCGGGACATCCCGGCGATTCTCGATCGGCGCCCGTTCGACGACTGCAAGACAGTTCTCCTTTGTAGCGAGCCCCGACCGGAGCAGTGCCATCGACGGCTCGTCGCGGAACTGCTCCAGGATGCGTGGGCGGTCAGGGTCGAGCACCTGTAGCCATGGAACTGCTGATCACAGACATCACGAGGATGCAGAAGGGGTACATTTGCATCGGCGGGATTGACATGCCAACCCGGCAGAGGGTTCGGCCGGTGCTCGCCGACGGACAGATCCCGATCACGTGGACTCCGGCACATGGCGGCATCGTCGATTACCGGCGGGTTATCGACATCGGTCCGGGGCGATTCATCGGTCGCGCGCCGGAGACTGAGGATGTGCTGGTCACGCTGCAAGACTTGGTGCTGCGCCGGACGATGGCGGTCGAAGAGTTCCTTGAGACGCTTCAGAGCGTGTCCAAGCTCAACGCGCGCTTGAGCTTTGGGCCCACGCTTCGGCGGCACGAAAACGGCCATGACTACGTGACGCCGCACGGTTTGGGCCTCCGTTCCCTAGCGATCCAAAGCCTGGAAGCCGGACGGGTCGAGTTGTTGGTCGCTGGCCGTTCGATCCGAGCTAAGTGGCGGGACGGGATGGATCTCGCGGTCACGGACCTGCGGTTGTTCGAAAACGATGGGGCGACTGTGCGAAAGCGCCGTGTGGCCCTGCTCAACGAGCTATTGCAGCGTGAGTCCGGGTTCGTCGCCCTTGGTCTTACGAGGCCGTGGCGGCAGCGGCAGTCACCGGATCCCGTCGATTATCATTGGCTGCAGGTCAACGCGATCCACGTGCCAGGGTCGCTCGATTGGGCGCTCTGAGGCGCGGTGCTCATACGCCTGCGTAACTGTGGAGACCGCTGATCCAGAGGTTTACGCCGAAGTAGGTGAACATCATCAGGCCGAACATCACGACGACCCACCACATGGGGTCCGGGCGCCAGCCGCGGCGGATGCGCGTGGGGACGACTTTGCGGATGCCGGGTGCGCCGGCGACGGAGCCGGTGCCCGAGCGCGCGTGGAAATAGGCGGCGAGGCTCAGCCAGGTGACAAGGGCGCTGGTCTCTTTCGGGTCCCAGCCCCAGTAGCGGCCCCAGGCCGCGTTGGCCCACCAGGCGCCGAGGGCGATGCCAAGGGCGAGGAGGGGGAAGCCCAGCTTGATCGCCTGGTGCGTGAGATCGCCCGCGGATTCTCCCGATGGGAGCCATTGGAAGCGCTGGCCCTGTTCGCCGCCCTGGGCGAGGTGGATGACGGCGCCGCAAAAGGCAACCGTGAGGATTGCGTAGGAGATCATCATTACGCTGACGTGGATCGTGAGCAGGGGCCCGTTCTGCAGCGCCGGGATGAGCGGGACGATGTCGGTTGGGAACCGGGTCGCCACGAGGAGCATCGCGAGCACAATCGGCAGGCCGACGAGGCCGAGGCGGCGCATCCCCGAATACGCTTCGAAGCCGAGGTAGGCTGCCGCCATGCCGAAGGCGAAGGCGACCGTGAATTCGTAGAGGTTGGAGACGGGAGCGTGGCCGACCGCCACCCAGCGCGTGGTGACCGCACCGGCGAGGGCAATGACGACGACCGCGGTCGTGGTGGTGGCGAGGCGGCCGAGCGCGGGGCTTGGTTCTCCGTTGCTCGAGACCATCGTGACGGTGCCGGCCGAAGTCTGGGCGGCGTAACGGCGGAGCGACACGGAGGCGCTGGCGGTGTAGGCAACGTAGAGCACGACGGCAATCGATGCCGTGATCAGTCCCGACCAGAACAGGTAGATAGAGAGGTCTGCCATCTCCGGACGTCCCATGGTATCGCCCGAATAGACGTGGCGCGACGGGGCTTTACTCGATCGTGAAGGTTACGGAATCGGACGTGTTCGTGCCGTCTTCAAAGATGACGGTAGCGCCCACCGTGTATGTGCCGGGGCCGGGGAAGGTGATGCTGGTAGAGCCGCCACGGCTCGGGCTTGGAACCCCCGCGCTCGAATTCCAGTCGATCACGATGAATGTGGGCGGATTGACGGTGGCACCGAACGAGCGGGTGAGTCCCGTGCCAAACGGTCCCGAGACGCTGATCGAGGGTCCCTCGGGTGTGCTCGTGGCCGTCGGTGTGGGCGTCTCGGTTGGCGTCGCCGTCTCGGTTGGTGTGGGCGTCGCGGGCACCGGCGTGGGCGGGATTGGGGTTGGGTTCCCGGCATTGGGCGTCGACGTTGGCCGCGGCGTGGAGGTCGGTGTCGCCGTGGGCCCGGCCGTGTTCGTGGCCGCGAGAGACGCCGTCGCGGCCGTCCCTGCGGATGTTGCAGAGGTGGCGGCGGCGGAGGCACTCGATGTGGCGCCCGTGCCCGGCGTGGTGACCGTGGCCGCGGGCGAACCACCGCCCAGGCCGGGGTCGATCACCTCGGGTGGGTCGTCGTCGCGGTTGAGGATGATGACGGCGGCGGCGGCAAGCGCGACAACGGCAACGATGATCGACCCGGCGACGAGCATGATTGCCGTCCGCCGGCTGCTCTCTCCGGCGGCTACGGTGAGGTAGCCGATCTCCTGGGCGAATCCGGTGACCGCTTCGTCGAAGAGGTCCGGCTCCTCAAGGTTGGCGGCGTGGCCTGCTTCTTCGAAGGTGACGAGTTGGACGCGGTTCTGGCGCATCTGGGCGACCATCCGCGGCGCGCCCTGCATGAAGTCGCGGTCGCGGTCGCCGGCAATGGCGAGCACAGGGACGGTGAGCTCGCCGAGGCGCTCCCACGAATTGACGCGCGCGACGAGGCCCTCGGCGGTGCCCGCGAGCCCGGCGGCGGGCGTTTGATCGAAGTCATAGCTGAGGCGGTCGCGGTCTTCTTCCGGGATGCGCTTGCTGCGCGCGGGATAGAGCCGCGATTCGCGGATGAACCACGTGCCTTCGGCGCGGATGCGGGTGGCAATCTGTTCGAGCCGGGGCTGCGTCTCGTTGCGCCAGCGGGCAGTGCCAGCAGCGGAGCTGGAGTTAATCATGATGATGCCGGCGACGCGGTCCGGGTAATCGAGCGCGAGCCGGAGGGCGAGGGCGCCGCCAAGAGAGTGGCCGCAGAAGAGGCCATTGTCGTAGCCGAGCTCGTCCATCAGCGCGACGATCCGCTCTACGGCGGGTTCTGGCCCGTAGGGTTCGATGTCGGCCGGGGCATCGGATTCGCCATGGCCGAGCAGGTCCACCGTGACGACGGTGAACTTCTGCGCGAGGTCGCCGATATTGCTGCCGAAGATGGCGCTGCTCGCGGCGAACCCGTGGAGCAGGAAGATCGGCGGGGAACCTTCCGGTCCCGGATACACTTCATATCCGATCCCGGTCCCGGGCTCTCCAAAAAGCGGCATAAGGGCGACTGTAGGCGGGCGGAACGCTTGTGTGAAGACTCAGCAGGGTGGCGGGAGCTGTAGCGAAGGCAGCGGCTGGCCGTACCATGCCTCTCATGGAACTCGACTACGCGCTCATTGCCGACCACGCCGAGATCACGGGCGGCAAGCTCTATCTGATGGGCGGGGGTTGGGACATGTTTGGGGCGGCGCGCTTTCCGGCCCCCGTGCGCTTCGCCGTGGCCGTCGGCGTACGCATTGGCTGGGATGAAACGAACCGGCCCGTCGCTGTGACGATGCGGCTCGAGGACGACGACGGGAAGGTGCTCACGCGGATCGAAGGCACCGTGCAGGTGGGGCGGGCGCCGACGCTGGTGGCCGGCTCCACACAGCTTGCGCAGATCGCGGCTGTTATCTCCGTCCAGGTGGAGCGCCCGGGCGGCCACCGTGTCGTCGTGGAAGTGGTCGATCAGGGCCAGCCGGCGATCCGGCGGGTGCTGCCGTTCCGCGTGGTGCAGCCGCCGGGACAATCCCAGCAGCTACCGCCTGCTCAGGACTAGGAGGCGCGGGCCAGTTTCCGTGTGGGCCGGTCGTCCATGTCATCGGCGAGGTGCGTGCGCAGCTGCCCATGGAGGTCGCGCGCGGCGGCAGAAAGGATGTCCTGCACTTCGGTCATCGTGGTTTCGTAGGTGGCAGCCCCACCGCTGAGTGTGAGCGGCACGCGCTTGCCGCCAACCGATACCGGCACTTCTTCAAACCGCTGACGGGCCCGGTGGATGTAGACCTCGGCCCCTTCGCGGTCTGCCCCGGCCAGCAGGACGGCGAATCCACGGCGGGCGACGCGGCAGAGCGAGTCTTCGACGCGGGCGGTTTCCGCAAGCCTGTGGGCTGCGGCGGCGATGACGGGCGCTTCGAGCATCGCATCCGGGTGTTCGGGGTCGCGCACCTGGAGCAGGGCAACGGTGAACGGTTCGTTGCGACGCCGGAAGCGGGCGACCTGCTTGATGAACTCTACTTCGAACTGGCGGGTGCTGCCGACACCCGTCTCGGGGTCCTGGTAGTCGACCTGTTCCTTGAAATGCGAAAGCTCGGACATGAACGTGTTGGCGCGTTCCTGCCACTTCTTCGCTTCAGCTTCGCTCAGTTCGAGGCGCCTCGATGTCGCTTCGCCGGCCAGGCGCTGGCGGCGGAGGAGCACGACCTGGATGAGGCCGATGATGGCGGCGGTGCCCATGGCGGCCTGGAAGCCCGCGAGCATCTGGACGATGAGGGCGATCGCCAGGCCGAGGGCGAAAAGCTCACCCGGAAAGCGGCCGACCGGTCGCGCGTCAATGTTCTTCTTTTTCCGCATGGTCATGCTGGCACCTTGGTGGAGTCATAGTTCTAGTTCGGCCGCCATGGGCCGGCGGACAGGTGGACAGACACCTGTTTTTCACTCGCGTGCAACCGCTGCCACCGAAGATGCCGTTCGAACCCGGCGAACTTGGCCGATACACTCCGCGCTGTGGACACGTATGAACTGGGCGCATCGGTCGTGCTCTGGCGGGGAAACGAGATCTTGCTGATGAAGCGCACGGGCGGCGTTGGCGCCGGAGGGTGGTTTCTGCCTGGAGGACACATCGAGGGCGATGAGCGGCCCCTGGACGCTGCCGTCCGGGAAGTCCGCGAGGAAACGGGCATTGAGCTGGACCCGGAGGGCCTGTCGTTGGCCGAGGCGATGACCTATCCCGGCGTCGATGGGACGGCACACCTGTTCGTCTACAACGCCCGCTGCCCCGAGGGCGCCCGGGCGGAGATCAACGGCGAGCACTTCGTGGCGCGCTGGTACACGCCGGATGCCGCGATCGCCCGGTTCTACGATGCCGCCATGCTGCGCTCCCGGGGGGTGACCGAAGACGCGATTGCGATGGCCGCCGAGGTAGCGCGAGTGATCCGTGCCGCGGAGCGGGCGCGGGGGGTTGGCGAGGCGGGGCCGTTCGGGCGGCTGAAGCTGGGCGAAGAGGCGTAAGGGTTAGGACGCTCCATCGCCTCACGCGAGCGACCATCGCCGTTGGCAGGTCTGTGGGGCCGTACACTCCGCCGATGACGCCGCTGTACTTCCTTCCCGGCGCGAGCGGGCGGGCGGATTTCTGGGCACCGGTAGCCAGGCAGCTCGAAGACCTGGGCCCGGCACACCTGTTTGGATGGCCGGGGTTCGCGGGCAATCCTGTTGAGCCCGAAGTCACGTCGCTTGGGGAGCTCTTCGGCTGGTTCGTGGCCCGGTTGCCGGACGAACCCTGCGATGTCATCGCGCAATCGATGGGCGGCGTGCTGGCGGTGCGCCTCGCGATCGAATGTCCCGAGCGTGTGCGGCGGCTGGTGCTCGTCGCGACATCCGGAGGCGTGGACGTTACTGCGCTCGGTGGCGAGGACTGGCGGAAAGACTACGCGGCCGAGCTTCCGGATGTCCCGCCGTGGTTTGCCGACGACCGCACGGACATGTCCGGTCGCCTCGGCGAGGTCCGTGCGCCGACGCTGCTCCTCTGGAGTGACGCTGACCCCATCAGCCCGCTGGCGGTGGGACGGTTCCTTGCGGGCCGCATTGCTGGCTCGCGGCTGGAGGTGATCCCGGGCGGCACGCACCTGTTTGCCGAGGAACGGCCGGACGAAACGGCTGCTGCGATTCGCGCGCATCTCGGCGGGGATGAAACGGACCAGTGCGTCACGGTGTGAAGCGAGAGCGCCCGTGGTGTCTGCCGACGTTGCTACCGATCCGGCAGCGGCGGCCGCCCCGTTTGCTCAGCCAGCCGCGAGAACGTGTCCTTGGCCACGCTGATGAACACGGCTTCCGACTCGGCGCAGAGCACGCCGTTGGCGTGGAGCGTGGCCGACGTGAAGATCTTGCGGCCCTCGACGCGGTCGACGATGCCGCGAAACGCGAGCGGCTGGCCGAGGGGCGTGGGCCTTCGGTAGCGGACGGTCAGTGTGCCCGTCATGCCAGACTGGGCGGTGAGTGACTGCGCGAGGCCAAGCAGTTCATCGAAGATCATCGCGGTGACGCCGCCATGGACGTGGCCGGGCGGGCCCTCGTACGGGATGCCGATTACGCCCTCGCCGGTGACGTAGTCGTCGAACACGCGGAAGGTCATCGGTGGCGCAATCGGATTGAGGGCCCCGGTGACAGCGCTGTTGTCGCGGACGGAGCGGACGTTTCCCGCGGTAGAAGCCTCCGCGTAGCCACGCAGCGGGCGGCCCCGGGGTTGAGCGGCAAGGCGTTCATTCCAGGCTTCGAGCGCGGCCGCTGCGGCATCGATCTCATCCTCTGGCGCGTCCGTATCCATCACGAGGTCGATGGTCTGGCGGATGGCTGCGGTGAGCCGGAGGAGGGCATGGCGTTGGCCCGGCGGCGGCGGCTCATCGGGTCGCCAATCGTGGAGGGATCGTTGCGGTTCGGCTGCCATGGGGCGAGCGTACGGGCGGGCAGCGCTGGGTGCGAGTGCGGGCGGCTGGATTCGGCGAGGCGAGGAACGCCCGTACCGCTGTAGTGAGTAGCAAGAAGACATCACGATGGCCGGATGTGGCCGCGCCTTTGGTGACCGCGAAGGTACCAGCCGCCGAGTCCGGTAAAATCGAAGAGCATGGCTGGATATTCGGACACGCCCCTGTGGAAGAAGCTGGGCATCAAGGAAGGGAGCGCGTTCGCGGTGTTTGCTGCGCCGGACGGCTTTGAGCTGGCGCCTGCAGAGCTCCCGCCGGGTGCGCTGGCGGTGGAGCCCGGCGCCGAAAGGGTCGCCGTCGTTCTCGTGTTCGTCACGTCGGTGGCGGTGCTGAGCGAAGTCTTCCCTGCGGCGCAGGGGTGGACCAGGCAGGACGGTGGGCTCTGGGTCGCGTGGCCCAAGCGAGCGAGCGGCGTTCCGACAGACCTCACGGAGAACGTCATCCGTGAGCTGGGAATCGCCGCCGGGATGGTAGACAACAAGGTCTGTGCGATCGACGAGACGTGGTCCGGCCTGCGCTTCGTCGTGCCGCTGAAGGATAGATGCACGGGATGAGCGCGGCGCCGGCTGGCGCCGCGCCGGTTCGTTAGCTCTGGGCGAGGCGCTCGTCGAGGTCGCGGATGCGCTTGCTCATGACGGCCAGCATCTCGATCGCGAGATCCGGGTTGTTTCGGACCTCGGCGAGGAAGTCGGAGCGCATGATTGCGAGGCACTCGGTGTCTTCGGCGGCCGTGACGGTGGCGCTGCGGCGGTGGTGGTCGAGCAGGGCCATCTCTCCGAAGAAGCCGTCAGGACCGTGAGAGGCAAGCTTCGTGCCCCCACGGCTGATGTCGACTTTGCCCTTTGTGACGATAAAGAAGCCGACGCCCTCTTCGCCTTCTTTGAAAATGACGTCGCCAGCGCGGAAGCTCCGCGTGCGGACTGTTTTCGCAATCCGTTCGAGCGACTTCTTTGGAAGGTCCTCGAAGAGAGGGACGCGGGTCAGTTGATCTTCGGCGGCCATTGGCAGACTCCTTTTCGCCGGGAATCCCGGCAGCGTGCGGATTGTAGGCGCGGCATTGTAGCCGCAACAAGGGCGGCCTTCACACTCCGCCGGGGAGGAGCGGCGCCACTCAGGCCTGAACGACGGCGAGGACGGCAGCCTGGGCCTGTTCGACCGTCATCGCGTCCGTGTTGACGACGAGGTCGTAGTTCGTCGGCAGTTCGCGCTCAAGGTGGTAGAAGCGGCGGAAATAGTCGGCCCGGGCGGCATCGGAATCGGCGACCAGCTTGCGTGCGCGATCGGCGGCGACGCCCTCTGCCTGTGCGGTGCGGGCTGCACGGGTGTTTGCCGATGCGGTCACCATCACGCGGAGGACGCCGGGGGTGCCTGCAAGTGGGATGCTGGCGCCGTGGGCGACGATGACGGCCATACCCATCTCGGCGGTTTCGCGAATGACGTCGACGATCAGCTGTTCGTATCCCGGCGTGTTGAGGTCGAGGACGACGGGCTCGACCATCCCGGTAGCGCCGGCCCCGCCGGTGCGGGCAAGGTTATCGAGGATGCGGGCCATCAGGCCCTTGCGCGCCTCTACCTGTGCGACTTCGGCGGGGGTCGCCTTTGCGAGCGCGGCGGCGCGGTCGATGATCTCTGAATCGACGTAGCGGAACCCGAGGGCGTCGGCGAGGGCTTCACCGAGGGATTCACCCCCGGCGCCGAGTGTGCGGGAAATGGCGATCACGTTGAACTGCACGAAACGACCTCCTGGGGGACGCCGCGCAAACGATACGGCGGGAGGTCCGTGGCGTCATCCGTCCTTGGGATCTGTCGCAGGGATTTAACGCGAAACGGCAGCCCAGTCGTTCGTGCTGAAGATGTCTTCATCCCAGGCGCTGCGCTCCCCGCGGTCGAGCCGGTAGCCGGCGGCGGCGCCAATCATGGCGGCGTTGTCGGTGCAGAGCGACGGCGGCGGAACACGCACCGGTACTGGTGAGCGCCGGGCCATCTCTTCGCGGAGGCGTTGGTTGGCGGCGACACCCCCGGCCATCAGCACTTCCTTCGCGCCCAGTTCGCGTGCCAGCTTCGTGGTCTTGCCCGTGAGCACGTCGACGACCGATTCCTGGAACTCCCAGGCGATGTCGGCGACGGAATGCGTGTTGGCGCGGACCGCGTGGAGGGCCGCTGTCTTGAGTCCGCTGAAGCTGAAGTCCTGGGTGCCCGCCATCCAGGCGCGGGGCAGCTGCAGCTTCGAACGGCCGCCTTCGAGCGCGATACGGGAGACGTGGGGCCCGCCGGGAAAAGGGAGACCCAACAACCGCCCGACCTTATCGAACGCCTCGCCGGCCGCATCGTCGCGTGTGCCGCCGAGCCGTTCGTAGTGGCCGTAGCCGCCCATGAACACGAGATCCGTATGCCCGCCGGAGACGATCAGCGCGAGCGCGGGGAAGCGCGGCTCCGGGCCTTCGACCAGCCAGTTGGCGTAGATATGGCCTTCGAGATGGTTGACGCCGAGGAACGGCAGGTCGCGCGAATAGGCGAGCGCCTTGCCGAAGCTGTAGCCGACGAGCAGCGAGCCGGCGAGACCCGGCCCCCGTGTCGCGGCGACTGCGTCGATGTCGTCGAGCGTGCAGCCGGCGGCGGCCAGCGCTTCTTCGACCACCGGGCCGATGGCGCGGAGGTGTTCCCGGCTGGCGAGCTCAGGCACGACGCCGCCATGGCGGGCGTGGAGGCTCACCTGGCTGGCGACAACGGACGAGTGCGCCGTGCGGCCGTCTTCGACGACGGCGGCGGCGGTCTCATCACAGGAGGATTCGATCGCGAGGACCTTCACATCCCGAGGGTACCAGAAGGGGCGCTGCTATCGACGGCGGGAGACGCCGCGGCCGAAGCTCGTGAGGCGGCGTGCCCGTGTGATGTAGCCGGAGACGCCGGGCCGCCGTCGGGGGAACGCAGCCAGTTCCCTCAGCGACGTATCGAAGCCGGTCAGCAACGGCTGTCCGTGGCCAGGAAAGCCCGCGGCTGGTGCGATGGCGGCAAAAGCACGCATCGTCTCGAGGTACTCCACATCATCGGCGTTGGCGGATCTCAACGGCCGCGTGAGCGTGCCGCCATGGCTGATGACGAGGTCGCCGACGAACGCGAGCCCGCGCGACGGTACGACATAGCAGAGCGAACCGGGCGTGTGTCCCGGCGCCGGGACCGCACAGATACCGGGCGCGACCTCGGTTTCGTGCTCGACGGCCGTTTGGACTCGCAGGGCGCGCGGCGTGGCCGGTGGCCGGAACCGGTGCTTGAGCCGCCGGAGGTGGTGGGTGGGGCCGGTGTGGGGTCGAAGGACCAGGCCTCCGCCCGGCCCAGCGTTGCAGTCGCCGCGGCCGGCAACGACGCGCGCGCCCGTCTGGGAGACGAGGCCCGCCGCCGCGCCCACGTGGTCGAAGTGCTCATGGGTGAGGAGGATCGCTTCCAGCGGCTTTCCTGGCGCGATGTCGTTGAGGGCGCGAAGGATGGCTGATTCGGAGCCGCGAAAGCCGGTGTCGATGAGCACGAAGGAACCGTCGTCCGCCTCTACGAGATAGACGTTGGCGCCGCGGGTGCCGCGCAGCCACCACGTGCCGGGAGCGACGAGGTCGGCGTGGGTGGAGGTCATGGGGACACGTCCACGACGATGGGTTCGCGCTGTAGCTTCACCACGGGCGAGAACAGGATTACGACGCCGGAGATGGCCATCAGGCCGGCCGCCAGGAAAAGGCCGCCGCGCGCGCCGATCGTTTCGCCCGCGAGGGCAGCGATGCCGGTGCCAACGATAGCGGCGGCGAAACCGGTGAACCGCATGGTTGCCGCCACCCGGCCGCGCAGCGCTTCGGCGCTGATCGATTGGCGCAGGCTGACTTCGTGAATCTCATAGAACGTCCACGAAGGGTCGGTGATTAGCTGGTTGGCGGCCAGCGACGACACACCGAGTGCTGTTGGGCCGGTCGCCAACGGTGTGAAGACAGTCCCGGCCGCGCGCGCGAAGGCCGTGATGACCATCGCCGGACCCAGGCGCCGGTAGATGTCCGGCCGGCCGGCGACCCAGGCGCCGGCCAGCGACGTGATGCCGCCGACGGCGAAAATCATCCCGAGAAGGCCCGCGGAGAAGCCCGCATCGTCGACCAGGTAGAGAAGGAAGAGGACGCTGATCATCTTCACGCCGGCTTCGGTAAACATGTTTGCGACCAGGAGTGCGCGAAGGATGCTGTTGCCGGCGACGGCGCGGAACCCTTCGCTTAGCTCGCGGCGGATGTTCGGTGGCTGGGCGTGTGGCTCAGCAGCGGCGCGCGTCTCGGTGGTGTTGATCCGCGCCAGGAACACGGCCGACCAGATGAATGAGAGGGCATCGAGGACGACGGCGCCGGGCGCGGTCAGCAGCTGCACGAGCCAGCCGGCGACGCCGAAGGATCCGATCTCGGCAACGGACGTACTCGCCGAAAGCCTGGCGTTGCCTTCGACCAGGTTCTTCGGGCCGACGACGGAGGGCAGATAGGCCTCGTAGCCAATGGTGAACAGGAGCGTGAGCGTGCTCGTAGCGATGAGCACGGCGTAGAGCTGCTCGACGGTGAGGATGTCGAATAGCGCCGCGATCGGCACGGTGATCAGCGCGATAGCACGCCCAATGTCGGCGCCGATAAGCAACGGACGCCGGGCGACGCGGTCGACCCAGACGCCTGCAAACGGGCCGATAAGGAAGGGAGGGACCGTCTCGCAGAGGGTGAGCAGGGCCAGTTCGATGGCGCCCGCATCAAGCCAGAGGACGGCTGTGAAGCGAAGGGCCAGCAGGCCGATGAGCGTCCCAAAAATGGAGACGGTTTGGCCAGCCCAGAGGTTGAGGAAATCGGGATTATTCCAGAGCCCGGTTCGCCGGAAACGCACAGGAAACCTCGGTCAGAAGGGAACAGCGCCGTTGGCCCTGCTATGGCCATGGCGCGGTGTTAATTCGTTCCGGGATGGCGTCGGGAAGGCACGAAGAACCGGCACTGCCATGTTGGACAGCGCCGCCGGTCGAAGACAACGAGCGGGAAACGCCTCGTTAGCCTTCCCGAGCCGGGAACGGTTGGACGCCGGTGCGTTCGCGGACCTTCATGGGCAAAACCCCCGGCGCATCGTAGGGCCGAAGGTGCACTGGGTCACGCCTGGCCGCTGCCGCGTGAATCGCGGGGGCCGTGGTGGAGTTCGATGGGCCGGGCGCGGCGCCGTTCAAAGGCCGCCACCAGGTCGAGCAACAATTCTTCGACGAGCGGACGGCTCCAGCTGCCATCGCTGCGGTGGGGTCCGACGGCAGATGGTGTGCCGCTGCCAGCGGCGACTCGCTGGCCGGTGATGAACCAGGACTGAGATGTCGCCCTGTCGCGGTTGATGAGCGAAAACGTGACGCGGCCGCGACCGATGGAAAGGGTGAAGGCGGGGTTGTCGCCCGGATCGGGCATGGGCGAAAGCGTGACGGGCAGCTCTGCGCCATAGACGCGGACGACGGCTTCGGAGCACTCGGTGGCCCAGCCATGCATCCTTCTGAGCAGTTCGAATTGAGAAGCGAAATCGTGAGAACGGGCGAGGAGGCCGATTTCGCGGCGCTCCTCCCAGCGGTCATAAAGGGCGCGAAGGCGGGATTCGAACGATCCGCTCCCCGGGTCCTGTGGTACTGAACCCTGGAGCGACGCCGGCTTTCCTGCCATCGCGCCCTCGCTTTCCCGGGCCCTCGCTAGAGGGCGACCGTGCCTCGTTCCCGTGTGCGGACGCGGACGACCTCGTCGACGGTGGAGACGAAGATCTTTCCGTCGCCGATGGAGCCCGTGACGGCGGTTTCGCAGATGGAATCGATGACCTTCTCAACGGAGTCTTCGTCGACCACGAGCATGAGCCAGACTTTGGGGAGGTACTCGACGCGGAACTGGCGGCCGCGCCATTGTTCGGTGACGCCGCGCTGCTTGCCGTGGCCCTTCACTTCGGAAAGGGTGATGCCGCCGTATCCGAGTTCTTCGAGTGCGGCCTTCACGTACGGCAATCGCTCTGGCCGGATGATTGCTTCGATTTTCTTCACTGGGGGATGTCTCCTGCCTGGGGGTTTCCGTGGCGCCAGCCGGTCTGTGGGGGAACAGCTGGCGCCACGGGGATAACGTGCGGGGCCGGGCTAGCCGCCGGAACTGCCCTGCGGATTTGGTTGCATGCTGGCCTGGGGCGCCGTCTCGGGGCCGCGAGGACCGCCGAATCCGAACACGCCAAGCGGGGCGCCGGAGAACTCGGGATAGGCTTCGAGGCCGTGCTCGTCGACATCGAGGCCGCGGATCTCCTCTTCTTCGCTCACGCGGAGGCCGATGGTGTACTTGATCGCAAGGAACAGGGCACCTGCGGTCACGACGGTCCAGGCGAGAATCGCGCCTGCGCCGACGAGTTGCGCGATGAACTGTTCTGCTCCGCCGCCCAGCAGGAGACCGTACTTTGAGGGGTCGGCGTAGGCGGCCTGGGTAAGGCCAGCCTCCGTGGAGAACAGGCCAACGGCGAGCACGCCCCAGAGGCCGCCAAGGCCATGGACCGACACGGCGCCGACCGGGTCATCGATCTTGAGGTTATCGAGAAGGCGGACGCCGCCAAGCATGATGAGTGCCGCAACCGCACCGATGACGATGGATGCCCAGATGTCGACCGTTGCGGTACCGGCCGTGATGCCGACGAGCCCCGCGAGGAGACCGTTGATCGTCAGGCCCATGTCGTACTTGCCGGTGATGAAGCGAGTGGTGATGGCGACTGTGCACGCGCCGGTTGCGGCCGCGAGTGAGGTAGTGACGGCAACCTTGGCAGCCAGGTCGGCGAGGCCGCCGCTGAGTCCGAGGGTGGAACCGGCATTGAAGCCGTACCAGCCGATCCAGAGGATGAACATGCCGAGCACGCCGAGGCTGACGCTGTGGCCTGGGATCGGGTTGACGGTTCCGTCCGCGTTGTATTTGCCGAGACGGGGGCCGACGATGATGGCGCCCATGAGGCCGGCAAACCCGCCAACCATGTGGACAATGCCTGAGCCTGCGAAGTCGATGTAGCCGCTGCCAGGCAGGGCCGGGTCTTCGTTGAACGCGCTCATCCAGCCATTCCCGTCCCAGCCCCAGTGGACGACGATCGGGTAGATGAAGGCCGAGATGAAGATGGAATAGACGAGGTAGGCGCTGAACTTCGTCCGCTCCGCCATCGCGCCGGAGACGATCGTGGCGGCCGTCGCGGCGAACACGAACTGGAAGAACCAGCCGGCGTAGTCATCGCCGAAGCCGCGGAGGAAGAAATGGCCGTCCCCCGCGAAGCCGTTCGATGCTTCACCGCTGACGCCATAGGCCAGGGCCCAGCCGACTGCCCAGAACGCGATCGCGCCGAAGCAGCCGTCGAGGATGTTCTTCATGAGGATGTTGGTGACGTTCTTCGAACGGACGAAGCCCGCCTCCACCATCGCGAAGCCGGCCTGCATGAAGAGGACGAGGGTAGCCGTCAGCAGCAGCCAGCCCGTGTCGAGCGCGCCGGCGAGATCGGCGAGCTGCTCCTCGGTGGTCGGCTCCTGGGCAAAGGCCGACGACACCGTCGCCAGTCCCAGGAGGCCGCCGGCCAGGACCCATCCGGGCCTCCTCAGCCGGCGCGCGATTGAAAGAGTGCGTTCCATATTTCCTCCACCCGGGGGTAACTCGGACGTGCTTGGGGGGCGCCCCTGCATCCGGGATGCTTTGGAGGATGTGCCCGGGCGGTTACCGGGCCGTTTCGCTCGTTTTGCGGACAGGTTTCCAGTTTGTGAACGCTCTGTTTCGCGCTACCACCAGAGGATGTCGTCCAGCGGGTCTTCCGAGCGGTCGATAGCGTCGTCGTCTTCGGCGGCCCAGAGGTCGGTGCCGAGGTATTTCCAGCCCGCGTCCGCAAAGATCAGGACGAGGTTCCCGCGTTCCATGCGCCCGGCGACGCGCATCGCGGCGTGGAGCACGGCGCCGCTGCTGATGCCCCCGAAGAGCCCCTCCGCCAGCATCGCCCGGCGTGCATGGGAGAAAGCGTGGCGGTTGCCGACAAGGATCTTGCCGTCGAGCACCGTCTCGTCGAGCACCGGCGGGATGAAGCCGTCTTCGAGCGATTTAAGGCCCTGGACGTGGACCCCGAGCCGCGGCTCGACGCCGATCACCTTGCAGCCGGGGTTGGATTCTTTCAGGCGTCGTCCCGCGCCCGTGATCGTGCCGCCGGTGCCCATGCCGGCGAACAGCACGTCGACCTGCGGGAGGTCGGCGAGGATCTCGGGGCCGGTGCCCTCGTAGTGGGCGGCGATGTTCTCGGGCGTGCCGAACTGGTTGAGCAGGTAGGCGCCGGTTTCGGCGACGATCGCTCTCGCCACTTCGAGCGCCGACTTGATCCCGGCCTGGCGTGGGACACGCCGGATGGTGGCGCCGTAGACGGTGAGCAGCTGTTCGATCTCCGGGTACACACTTTCGGGCACGCAGACGGTGACGGGGTGTCCGGCGAGCCTGCCGAACATTGCCAGTGCCACGCCGGTGTTCCCGGTAGACGCTTCGACGATGGGCTGTCCGGGGGCAAGCGCACCGGAGCGCCGGGCGGATTCGAGGATACGGACGACGATGCGGTCCTTGATGCTGCCCGTCGGGTTCTGGCCTTCCAGCTTGGCGAAAAGGCGGACGCCGTCTCGTGGTGAGAGCTGCTTGAGCTCGACCAGCGGCGTGTTTCCGACGAGGCCCGCGATGGACGACAGGACGGCAGGCATGTGGGGAGTCTAGCGCAGAGATGGCTCCCTCAACGTTCGAGTCTGTCCCTGAAGTACGGCATCACGAGCCGCCCGAAATACTCGGCCTCTTCCGCGTGGGGGTAGCCGGAGATGCAGAATTCCGTGCAGCCGAGGTCGATGAAGCGCTGGATAGTCTCTGCTACCTGCTGCGGATTGCCGACCATCATCACGCCGGCGCCGTGGCGGATAGTGGTGAGGCCCGCCCAGAGGTGGGGCGCGATCCACCAGTTGTTGTCCGCCGCTTCCTCCGCGAACTTCCGCATGCGGCCGTCGGCGTGGGATTCGGCGCCGAGGCCGGCGGCACGGCCCAGCCGCTGCGCCTCGCTCGCCCCTTCGATGAGGGAGAAGGCGACCTTGCGCGCTTCGTCTTCGGTTTCGCGCACGCAGACTTGCAGCCGCATGCCATGGCGGATGGTGTCTCGCCGGCCATAGGTGGCGGCGGCGTCCTTGACCACGTCGATGTCCTTCGCGATCTGCGCGGGCGTGTTCCCCCAGTAGAGGTAGCAGGAGGCGTGCTTGGCTCCCACGTCCACGGCAGCGGGCGAGATGCCGCCGATGTAGAACGGCGGGTGCGGATCTTGGAGCGGCTTCGGATAGCAATGGGCGTTTTCGACCCGCACGTGCCGGCCCCGGAATGAAATGCGGCCCTCCGCCTTCCAGAGCAGCTTCATCAGCGTGACCGATTCGTCCATGAGCGCATAGCGCTCGTCGTGGTCGAGGAAGACGCCGTCTTCGGCCATCTCTGCCGCGCCGCCCCCGGCGATGAGATTCACATAGACGCGGCCGCCACTGTTCTGGTCGAAGGTTGAGATCATGCGCGCCATGTGGCTGGGCTGGACGATGCCCGGGCGGGCGGCGACGAGCATCTTCAGCCGCTCGGTCTGGGCCGAGATCATCGCGGTGGTCACCCAGGCTTCGTAGCAGGTGGAAACGACCGGGACGAGCGCGAAGTCGCAGCCGGCGTTTTCGGCCGCGCGGGCGACGCGGAGGAAGAGGTCCATACCCGGCTCGATGCGGTTGCCGCGATGCGTCCCATCGCCGTGTGTCGGAATGTACCAGCCAAAGCGCAGTGGTTGTTGCATCGGAAGCTCCTCGCCGGCCGGGCGCCGGCCGCATTGTACGGCCCGGCGGGCCCAGCCCCGGAATCACAGAATCTTCGGCCAGGAATCGTGATCAGCCGAAACAGAGCCGGCGTATACAGAGGTGCGCAAGCAACTTCAGTGCAGGAGAAGCGTCATGACCAGCACCGTCAGCAACCTCGCCACCGTCCAGGGGATCTATGAAGCATTCGGCCGGGGGGACATCCCCCACGTGCTCGCCCAGCTCGCCGATGACGTGGCCTGGGAGGACTTCGCCGACAATTTTGCGACGAAGGCCGGTGTGCCGTGGATGCAGCAGGGCACCGGCGTCCCGGCGGCCGTGCGGTTTTTCGAGATCATCGGCGGTTGGACGTTCGAGCGTTTCGACGTGAAGGCGCTCATGGAGGGCGGCAACAAGGTCGCCGCTGAGGTGGAGGCGGACGTCCTCCTTGCCAACGGAAACCGCTTTCGGGAGCAGGAAGTCCACATGTGGACGTTCAACGAGGCGGGCAAGGTTGCATCGTTCAGGCACTATGGCGACACGGCGAGGCATATCGCGGCCGCCGGGGTCTAACTGGACCGTCCCGAGCAGATGCGGACGGCGGCGACGCATCACCGTCGCCGCCGCCAGGAGCCGCCATTGAGGCCACCACCGGTGAGTCACGCCGGCGGCGCTGACCCACGCTCCATCCAAGCCACGTCCCCAAGCCTCGGGATCGATCATGCGCCGATCGATCGGCGCGGGCCGCTGCCGGAGGGCCCCGAACAGTGGGCCGAACGTCCGTTGCCGTGACATGGCGGTGTTTGTTTTCGGGCGAGCGCTGGCGAAAGTGCGCGTGTGGCCTGTCAGCATCCTCCGGAGGAACGGAAAGCGGTCTTCGCCGGTGGCGCGAATGCGCTCCGTGATCGCAGCTATTGCGCGCTCTGCGGCGAGGTGCTGGTGATCGAGGCGGTGGCGCAGGTCCCGGCGGTGGTTGCCATGCGTCGCGGTGCGTGAGGTTCAAACGCAGGGGCAGAGCACGCCCGCGGCTAGGGGCGGACGCGACTACGGGGAGGGGGAATCGCTGGCGGCCGTCTGGCCCATCGATCGCCGGATGACCTCGATGTGCGCGCTTTCTTCCAGCGCCGTGATCCAGTGGAGGGCTTCCCAGAGAGTGGCGCCGCGGGCGTAGGCGCCGTGGCCGCGTAGCACGCAGACGAGCCGCGATTGCAGCGCACCGGCGATACGCTCCAACTGCAGTGGCCCGGGTTCGATGACGGGGACGTCCGTCAAGTGGAGCTGCCCTTCGAAGTCGGGCGGCCTGAAAAGATCGAGGTCGAAGGCGAGCGCTGTGGCGTGGCGAGGATGGGCGTGGACGACAGCGGCCGCTCCGGTCACCGCGTAAATGGTCGAATGGAGCAGGGTGTCGCTCGAAGGCGACGGGCCTTCGTGCTGCCCGGCCGTGGAGACGAAGCTGATATGCCGATCGCGCAGGCGGCCGAGCATCGTGCCGGTGCCCGTGATCCACATGCCGCCGGGCACGCGCACGCTCAGGTTGCCGCCGTGGCTCGTGACAAGCCCGAGCTGGTAGAGGTCTTTGCCAACCTCCGCCAGCGTGGCGAGCGTTTCCGTGGGGAGAGTCTGGGGCACGGGATTACGCCTTCGAACCTAGCCGCCGGGGATGGCGCCGCCGCCGTCGACGTAGACCCGCTGGCCTGTGACATAACTGGCGCCAGGGCCAACGAGGAACGTGACGACCGAGGCGATCTCTTCCGGCGAGCAGACATGCCCAAACGCGCTCGTGCTGTCGAGTTCGTGGATGTCGCCGACGCCGCGCGTGGCCTTCGCGAGGCGGCTCCCCATCTCCGTGGCGACGAGGCCGGGGGCGACAACGTTGACGTGAATGCCGTTTCGGCGCTCTTCCTTATAGAGGGTCATCGCCAGCGCTTCGAGGGCGGCCTTACCCATGTTGTAGGGCGAACCGTTGGGGCCCATCGAATGCGTGGCGCCGCTGGAGATCATGATGATGTCGCCGCGGTCTTGCTGGCGCATGGAGGGCAGCACGAGCTTCGACATGTAGAAGGCGCCGAAGGCATGGGTGCGGACAACGCGCTCCATCTCCGCCGGATCCGTATCGGCGACGCTCTGGCCGCGGCTGGCGATGCCGGCGTTGTTGACGAGGATGCCGACGTGCCCGAAGTCGGCGACGACTGCCTCGACCATCGCCTTATCGGCGTCCCAGTCTTCGACGGATGCGCCATAGGCCTTCGCAAAGCCGCCCGCCTTCGTGATCGCGGCGACGGTGTCTTCAGCGGCGTCACGGTCGCGCCGGTAGTTCACGGCGACGATGGCGCCCTCTGCGGCCAGTGCTTCAGCGATGGCCCGGCCGATGCCGCGCCCTCCCCCTGTAACGATCGCGACCCTTCCTGCAAGCGACATGTGTTCCCCCGGTGATTGGTGTGTGTGGGGGGATTGTAGAGGAGGGAGGGAGTAAGGGGCGGCGTTACACTGCGGGTGCTATGTCGTCCGACGAGCAGTTTGCCATCGGCCCAGCCGAACACTCAGATCGACGACTGATCTGGGAGGCTATCGTCTCCGCATCCGAGCACCTCACTCGCCGAGGCGTCGACGTTCATCTAGGGACGGAGTACGAGCCGGAGATAGGGGAGATTTCCAGACCGCCGGACCGGCTGGCCACCTGGAGACTGATCGAAGTGCTCAGCGCCCTTGCCGTCCTAGCGCGTGCCGACCGGATCGAGACGAGCCAGGTGACCGGACTGGATAGTGTCGCAGGCCCATTCGCGTACGCCCGTCTGGGGAGGCAACGCTGGCTCTGGGTCCAGCGGACCATGAAAGGTGAGACAAGCGGGCTTGGGGCGCGGCCAGACATCGTTCTCACCTCGACGCCCGAAAAACCGACCAAGGCGAACGCTGTGCAGATCGTCGAGGTGAAGACGGGACGGACCATTGGCGCACCCACGTTGCGCGCGGAGTTTGGCAAGGCTCGTGACTTGGAAGTTCGGGCATATCTGATCTGGTCGTACGCGGAACCGAAGCCGCGAGAGGTGGAGGCCGCGCGTAGCCTTGGGCTAGACCTCAGGCAGATCGACCTCACGCTCACGGACCCGCATCAGCTGCTCTTTGCGGTCGGCGAGGCTATCGAGCAATCCGAAGCCCGAAGCAGCTTCGCTATCCGGCTTGCGCAGTCAGCGCAGAACGCCATGTCCAAGCTGGATCGGTGACGGGCGCACCATCCGGACAGCATGGGGGCACCCTCCGCGCCGACTGCCGCTGCCCGTACTTCCGCAGCCACCGTGCCTGGAAGAGGTAGCGGGCGGCGACGACGATCCTAGCGAGGACCTCGCCCCCAGGGAGAAGGGCCGGGGATGGGGGGCGCAGCGCCCGCGATCGGGGCCCCTCCTAAACTTCGCCACGGGGCCCCCCAGCTAGCCCCCGACCGCCGCCAGGCCCGCCTTCGCCACTTCCATGTCCTGGGTGTAGTGGCCGCCGCTGACCCCGATTGCGCCGACCACCTGGCCGTTCGCGTTGATCGGATAGCCGCCGCCGAAGATCACGAGCCGGTCGATGCCGCCGACCGCGCCCATCGCCAGCGGTCCGTCCTTTTCGATGAAGCCGTGCCACGCTTCCGTCGGCATCCCGAAGCCGACGGCGGTGTAGGCCTTGTCCTGCGATACCTGGATGCTGAGCAGCGCCGCGCCGTCCATGCGGCTGAACGCCTTCAGATTGCCGCCGTCGTCGCAGACCGCGATGCACATCGGCACACCGATTTCCCTGGCCTTCGCCTCGGCCGCGCGCAGCATCTTTGTCGCCGCTGCGGTGCTGATCGTGCGTTTCGTGACCGTCGTTGCCATAACCGAGCCCTCCCCACGGGTGTGACGCGGGACTATAACAGACCGGCGAAAGACCGGTAGCGCCACGCGAGCGATACTCGCGCTATGGACGGCTGGCGATTCGTGCATCTGGTGGCGCTTGCCTGGCTCGGTGCCGGGCTGGGGGCCACGTTCCCCCACATTCTCCGCGCCTGGGCATCGAAAGACCTGAAGTACAAGGCCTATTCGCTGGTCGAAGCGGCGAACAACGAGACGCGCATCCTCCTTCCCGGCGCCATGTCCACCGGTATCACCGGCTTCTTCTGGGGCGTCGCCGAAGGCTACAACTACGTCCGCGACGGTTGGCTGGCGGCGCTCTCGATGTCGTTCGTCTTCTTTTATTTCATCTGCCTGCCGCTGCTCGGCTTCGGCCTGCGAAGAGCCCGGCTCGCAGCGCTCATCGCCAACAAGAAGGGCGAAGAGACCGACGAACTGCGCGAAGTGTTGGAAGACCGCGTGCCGATCGTCTTTGGGACGCTGCTCGTCCTCTCCATCCCCTGGATGGCGTTCCTGGCGATCTTCAAGCCGTTTTAAGGCGGGGGAGCGCTTCCTCCGGCGACTCCTGGCCAGCTCCCGCAACGATCCGGACACGGGGTGACGTGCCCGTTGGCGTATTCTGCACCCTGACTTCCAATGCCGCGCAAACAACGCCCGATCCGGCTGCCCGCCCCCTATCTCCGTCGCGTCTGGGTCGACGCCGAACGTGTCCCGGACCCTGCGAACTACCCGTTCAACCTGCCGCTGTTTCACGGCCGCTTCGATCTCACCTTCGATTCGGCCGTGACGATCATCGTGGGCGAGAACGGGACCGGGAAGTCCACGCTGCTCGAAGGGATCGCGGTCCTGGCCGGATACGATGAGGCCGGTGGCGGCAAAGGCTATGCTCCCGTCGATCACGCGCTGGCACGGGAGACGATGGGCGGCGCGCTTTCGCAGGCATTGCGGGCGAGCTGGCTGCCGAAGATCACGCGCGGCTGGTTCTTCCGCGCCGAGAGCTTCTTTTCGGTCGCGCGTTACCTCGATGAAATGGCGACGCTCTACGGGGGGTGTGCGCCGGACTTTCTCTCGCACTCACACGGCGAAGGCTTTCTCCGCTTCTTCGAAGAGCGCTGCGCGACGCAGGGCATTTTCATCTTCGACGAGCCCGAATCGGCACTCTCACCCACGCGGCAAATCGAATTCCTGAAGGCGCTCCAGCGCATGGATCGGTCGGGCGTCTCCCAGGTCATCATGGCCACACACGCGCCGATGCTGATGGCCTACCCGAACGCCAGCCTGCTGCGGCTCACCGGCCGCGGCATCGAGCGCACCAGGCTCGAAGAGACCGAGCACTTCCAGCTTATGCGGGAATTCACGGCCGGACCGGCGGAGTTCATCGCGAGAGCGCTGGAGGGCGGGATGGGCTCCTGACCGGAGCCGGTAACCGCCTTCGAGCCAGATTGGAAACGGCTTTACCGCCCGATCGCGCTCGCCCGTGGGCAGCGTGAGAGTGGATGTCATCTCGGCCCTCGGGCCGCCTGGAGCGAATCGTTGGACATCTTCGGCATTCCGGCCCATCCCTTCTTTGTCCATGTCCCGGTGGTGCTCATCCCGGTCGCGGCGCTCGGCTTTGCGCTTACCGGCTGGCGCAGGGAGTGGCGGCGCTGGTTCATCGTCCCGCTGCTCGCGCTCACGCTCGCCGGGGCGGTGTTCTCTGTGCTCGCCGCCAACAGCGGCGAGGATTTGGAGGAGCGGGTAGAGGACAACGTCTCCCGCGCGGAAGAAGACCGCATCGAGGAACACGCCGAGGCGGGGGAGATGGCCCGGAACCTCTCGCTGCTGTTCGCCGCGACCGCAATCGGCCTCGGGGCGGTCGTGTTTTTCGATGAACGGAAGCGGGTCCCCGCCTGGGCGCCACTCGCCGTCTACGCGGTCGTCGTGGTCGCGGGAGCGGGAGCGAGCATCGGCATGGCAGTGGCCGGGCACTCCGGCGCCGAGGCCGTGTGGACGGAGCGCGTGGACGGGGCCGGGGGCGGCAGCGACTGAGCGCCGGCTAATCCGGGCGGCTTTGCGGGTCCGAACCGGAGTCCGGAGCCTCCTCCACCATCCGTTTCAGGTTTGGCAGCGACCGGTCGGCGATCGGCAGGAACGCCTCGAAGAAGGTCCGGTAGATCTCGGTCACGGGCCCAGGGTCCACGCCGTAACGCTGCTCCCGCCCGTGTGCGCGCGAATGCACCAGCCGCGCCCGCCGTGGCACGGCAAGGTGCCGCGACACCGCCGGGCGGCTGATCTGCGGGAACCGCGCCGCGATATCGCCCGCTCCAAGCTCCGGTTCTTCGCGCAACAACTGGAGGATCTGGCGCCGGACCGGGTGCGCCAGCGCCTCGTAGGCGTCAGCCGCCACCGGAAGCGCCCTCGACAATCCGCCGCAGCCCGAGCAGGTGATGGTTGTCCCAGCCCGATTCGAACCCGTTGAGGTCGTCGCCGGGCGTTTCCGACGCGGCCTCGAACCCGTGCTGGAACAGCTCGACCATCGTGCCGCCGGCAACCGGCGTCAGCCGGAACGTGATCAGCGGCGGCTTCTTCCAGCGGTGCCCAACCCAGTCTTGCTCGAACGTGAGTTCGTTCGGCGGGTCGAATACCAGCACGCGCCCCGAAAATACGAGGTCTTCGCCGCCCGCATCGGTCACGACCTTGCCGCCAACGCGCGGTTCGTAGCGCTTCAGCTCGTGGCCCACGCCGTACCAGACGCGCATCCGCTCGAACGTCTCGAACTCCTGCCAGACATGTTCGGGCGGGGCCGCGATCCAGCCGGAACGCCGCACATTCAGGGGGCCGATTGGTGTCGCCATGGCGGTCTCTCTTCCGTGTCCTGTCCACATTGCGTAACCACAGCATTACGCGTGTCCCGAAACCTACGCCCAACCTGCGGCCGTTGCAACAGCCCGCCAGACCCGGCCCGCGCCCTCCTGTACCATCGTCAGATCACGAATTCCCGAGGCCCGAGCCATGACCGAACGCATCTCCTGGTACCCCATCGCCCCACGCGATTCGCTCGCGCCAGAGACGCAGACGCTCTTCAACGTGCTCGAAGAGAAGCTTGGGTTCGTGCCCAACGTCTTCCTCGCGTTCGGCTGGAAGGGCCCGCGATTCGATAAGTGGCGCGCCCATTTCGAGGACCTGATGCAGCCATCGCCCGGCCTCGGCAAAGCCGAACGTGAGATGATCTCCGTTGCCGTCTCCATGCAGAACGGCTGTCTCTATTGCCTCGCCGCCCATGGCTTCGCGGTCCGCGCCCTGCTCAAGGACCCGGTGAAGGGCGACCGCGTGACCTTTGACTACCACCGCGCGGGGCTCAGCGAAAAGCACATCGCGATGCTCGACTACGCCGTGAAGATCACGAACGAGCCCGCCGCCTGCAGCGAAGCCGACATCCAGTCCCTGCGCGACGCCGGCTTCGTGGACGAAGACATCTGGGACATCGCCGAGGTTGCGGCGATGTTCAACTTCACGAACAGGCTTGCTTCCGCCACCGGCATGCTGCCCAACCCTGAATACCACGCGATGGCGCGATGAGCGGCACCAACGGAAGCCAGACCTCCGGGCTGAAGACGGTGCTCACACGGCTCTCGTCGCCCGGCTACGTGCTTGTCGTACCGTTCGTCGTCATCGCCATCCTCGCCTTCGTGCTGGACCTCTCGCTGACAGAACGGCTCGCCCTCTCCGGCATCCTCGTCGCCCTTGTCATCGCCATCCGCTCCCTCTACCAGCCTTGGTGGCTACGAAAGTACGGGCGGCGGCGGTAGGGCCCTCATCCCGGCCCCTTCTCCCCACGGGAGAAGGGGCAACGGGCGAACCGGGGATCCTCTCCGGCGACAGATGGAGAGGGCAGGGTGAGGGCGCCACGCTCACCGGCAATACGAATCCAGCTTGCCGTCATCTGCGCTGCGCGACGCGCGCCAGCGGCCGTAGCTCCAGGAGCGCCAGTCCCCGGCCGGGTCGCCGTAGCGTTCGCGGGATTGTTCGACGACGCGGCAGCGTTCTGATTCGGGCACGTCTTCGACGTTCGCCAGCAGCGTCGGGATACCGTCGGGGCCAAGGTCGAGCAGGTAGTCGATGTCGAGCGGGCGGTCCGGCCCGGCGTGGGCGATGTTCTGTCGCACGATCAGGTCGTCCGGGTTCGCGACCGCCGTCGCGACGACTACGAACAACGCCGCAGCCATCGCCCCGAGGGCGAAGCGGTCGCGCGCGCCGCGGAGCACTGTGGCGGCCATCCAGGCGAAGACGATGAGCAGCCAGCCCATAAAGATGGTCACGAACAGCCGCAGTTCCGTGAGCCCGTAGAAATCCATGTAGAGGCGCATGCGTTCGAAGGCCGAGACCATGACGACGAGGACGAGCACTTCGAGCAGGGCGGCCAGCGGGACGAACATCCGCCATGCGCGGCGTCCGGGCGCCAGCAGCCAGTGCGCCGCGAGCAGGAGGACGGCGGTCAGGACGGCGACGGCCACCAGTTCGAAGAAGCCGCGGCGGGCATAGTCCGCAAAGGTGAGCGTGCTGGACGATTCCACGCGCCCCGAGCCGCCGAACAGATAGCGGAATTGGATGGCGACGAACAGCGCGAACACCGCGTTCACGAGTCCGAGGAGGATGCCGATCTCCACGGGGCCAAGACGGGCGCGTTCCGGAGGGGTGGGCGGCTCGGGCGGCCCGGAGCCGATGAGGGTGATTGCCGCCAGGTAGCTGCCGCTGAGCCACGCCACCAGCAGCGTAATCATCGCGTGCGCGGCGGCAGTCCCGGCGTCGAAGGCGAATGCATCGGTCAGGAAGTCGCGGAAGAAGATATCGGCGGCGGCGAAGAGCCCACCAAAGGCGAGCACAATCGGCGTCGCGATGAGGAGCCCGCGGCCAATCGCCACCAGCGGCCCGCGCTTCCGCGAGGGCACGATCTCGCGGTAGTCGATGCCCTCGGCGAGGAAGAGCGCGAGCGCGCCGAGTCCCAGCAGCCAGGCGATGGCGACGTGCAGGGCGATGCGCATCATCCCCGCCACGCGGAGGGGCGTGCCGCCAGCTCCGTAGGAGACCATCAGGAAGCAAAGGAGCGCCGCGAGGCCGCAGAGCACGCTCACCGTTTCCGAGGCCCTGAGCGGAAACAGCGCCCCGAACAGGAGCGCCGGCACGAGCCACCACGAGGACTTCGGCCGCCGCAGCCCCGGGGCGCGCGGCAACGCAACGGCGGCGGCCGCCAGCAGGAGCGCGAAGACGAAGAGGTTGAGCCCCCACGGTGTAGCGCGAAGGAGGAGGTCGCCGGCCACGCCAAGAGCCACCGCTGCGCCAAGCAGCGTGGCAGCCGAACCCATCGGAAGGCGGTTCGCCTTCGGGGCGGAGTCCTGCATGAAGAGTCCCTCGGGCCGGCGCGCGGCTGGCCCTACAGTGAGATTCGGCCGTCAGGTCAGACGCCGGGAGGGCGCTGCAGGTTGCAGCGCGGCAGGCGACGAACCTATTTCTTCTTGCCTGCACGTGCGGCGGAATTGGCCGCGACGGCGGCCTGGATGAGCTGCTTGAACGCCGCTTCGTCGACCTTCTCCCCTTCGCGGACGTCGATCGCGCGTCGCGCGTTCCCTTCCAGGCTGGCATTGAACAGCTTCTGCGGGTCGTCGACGACGGCGCCGCGCATGAACGTGAGCTTCACGACCTGCTTGTACGTCTCGCCAGTGCAGACGATGCCGTCGTGCGAAAAGACGGGGGTGCCTGGAGAGGTCGGCTTCGCCCACTTCCACTCTTCTTCGATGTCCGGGTCGGCCTCGTGGATCAGCTTGCGAAGCTTGGCAAGGGTCTCACCGCGCCAGTCGCCGAGGTCTTGAATCTTCCGCGTGATATTTTCTGAAGCGTCGTCCATGAGGGCGATCGTAGGGGGCATGGCGGATTGGTGCGCGCTCTCGACGCGGGTGCGTGGCGCGGGGATGATGCGCGAATGGACTATGGCATCGCGCTCACGCCTTCGCCCACCTCGTGGAAGACGGTGCAGCGGGCCGAAGAACTCGGCTTCAGCTATGCCTGGTTCTACGATTCGCAGCTGCTCTACACGGATGTGTTCGTGGCGATGGCGCTGGCCGCGGAGCACACGTCGCGGATCAAGCTGGCGACGGGCGTGCTCATCCCCACCAACCGGATCGCGCCCGTGGCGGCGAGCGGCTTCGCCTCGCTGAACGCGTTGGCGCCGGGGCGGATCATCTTCGGCGTCGGCACCGGGTTCACCGGCCGCAACACGATGGGCCTGCCCGCCCAGAAGCTCGCCGGCATGGACGAATACATCGGCGTCGTCCGGACGATGCTGCGCGGCGGCACGGCCGAGTTCCATACGGAAGGGACGATGCGCCGCGCGCGCTTTCTCAACCCAGAAAACGGGATGTTGAACGTGACCGACGGGGTGCCGGTGCATGTCTCCGCGTTCGGGCCGCGGGCGATGCGGCTGGCCGCACAGGCCGGCGATGGCTGGGTGACCTTCGCGGGCAACCCGGGCCGCGCTCGGCAGCAGCTGGCGGACTTCTCGGCCGCCTGCGAGCGCCAGGGGAAGGACGCCTCGGCATTCTACAAGACGACGTTCTCCCTGGGCTGCGTGCTTGGCGAAGGCGAACCGGCGGATGGGCCGCGGGCCATCGCGCAGGCGGGGCCGGGCGTGGCCGTCGGATGGCACGGGATGGTGGAACGGGCGAAGGCTGCCGGCACTCCGATCCCGGAGCCGCAAGCATCGCTCTACGAGAGCTACGAGCCCGCCGACGCCCGCTACCTGTCGCTGCACCGCGGCCACCTGTTGTTCGTGCGTGACGATGAGCGCCAGTTCGTCGGCGGCGACGCGATCCGGGCGACGACGTTCACTGGCACGGCCGCGGAGCTAAAAGAGCGCGCCCGGGCCATGGAAGCCGCCGGATTCGACCAGCTCACGATCCAGCTGATCTATGGCCACGAAGACGCAGTAGAGGATTGGGCGAAGGTGTTGCTGGGCTAGGGCCGATTCGCGAACCCGGTTCATGAACAGGCGATCTCGCTGCCACCGGTCTCACAAGAAACGTTCATGCCGCTGGTCGACGCTGTACGCAGTCTCTCACCGGGGTGAGCGGCCCCGCGAGGCGACGTTGCTCAGCCTGTCGTCACCGCGGAAGCTCGCAGACGCACCCGGTGGTTCTCTTGTTCGTAGGCCCCCGTGTTGGGCCTCAGTGTGGCAATTGCTGCCAGCGGTAGCCGGGGACGCTGATCGTGAGCCGCGGATAGGCCGCCGCGAGCTCTTCCATGCGCTCGCGCAGGACGTCGCCACTGGTGACGCCGTAGGACTGCGGGTCCAGCCCCTTGAACAGGGTGAAGAAGCCCAGCGGGTCGCCCGCGCCGGCGTACCCGATCACCTGCGAGGCAGGATCGTAGTCCGCGGTGTAGTTGCCGCTGGTGCAGTCGACGAGGACCCAGTCGCCATCGACGTAGATCTCGGCGAAGACGTGCCCGGCGAAATCCTGACGGCGGCCGGCAGCGTAGTCGGCCGCCCACGTGAGCCCGGCCGTGTCGGCCATCAGGGCCGGGTAGCCGTAATGGCGGAGGACGGCGGTCATCACCAGCGCCCAGTCGTGGCAGCCGCCCAACTGGCGGCCCGCGATGAGGCCGTTGGCGGTGGATTGACCGATGGTGGCGCCGCCGAGGTTCACGTGCTCGAACGTGGAGCCCATCCAGGAGTGGACGCGGCCGATGCCGGCGAGCCCGGTGACGGGGCCCGCGATCTCCGCCTCTACGACCGCGATCGAAGCCGCGGAAAGGCTGGACTGGGGCCCCGGCTGCAGGAACTTCCCGGGGTCAGAGTAATCGATGACCGGCGGCTTGAAGCTGGCGTTGCCCTTACAGCTGTCGCAGCCGACGAGCGGAAGCCGGGCGCGGACTGCAAGGTCCGGCGTGTCGGCGTTGCTGCTGGCGGAACCAAGAGCCAGCACAGTGAGCAGCGCGACACCAATAGCAACGATGAGTTGGCGGAGCCGGGGGTGAGGTCGTGCCATCGTCCGTATCGCTCCGTCCTGGCTAGTGGGTGGGCGGCGTGGCGCGGCCGTAACCACCGTTGTGGCCCCAGCAGACGAGGGTGTGGTCGGTTCGGATCGCGCAGGAGTGCGACCAACCGGCGCTCAGGGCAAGGAATTGGCCCGTAGGTGGCGATGATTCGCTCATCCTGTCCCTGCCCCAGCAGGCGATCGACCGATCGGACTTGATTCCACAGGTGTGGAAACGGCCCGCGCTGACGCTCGTGAAGACGCCCGAGGGTGCGGTCGCCTTCCCGTCGTCGTTGTTGCCCCAGCAGGCGACGGTGCCATCTGTCCTGACACCGCAGGTATGATCGAAACCTGCTTCGACGC
Organism: Dehalococcoidia bacterium; assembly: GCA_050248655.1. Classification (GTDB taxonomy): domain Bacteria; phylum Chloroflexota; class Dehalococcoidia; order Tepidiformales; family Tepidiformaceae; genus JAGQHB01. The sequence goes on along the minus strand of JBFWRY010000004.1, from coordinate 6,477 downwards.
TGAGGAAGTTGCTGCCCGGCGGTGCCGTGGCTTCCCCGTCCCCGTTGTAGCCCCAGCACACGACCTTCCCGTCCGTGCGCAGTCCACATACGTGTCCGCCGCCTGCGGTGATGGCAACGTAGTCGCCCTCAGGGGGTGACGTACGGTCCGCATTGCTGTAGCCCCAGCAAAGGACCTTCCCGTCGGCCCGCACGGCGCAGGTGTGCGATGTCCCGGAGCTCACGTCCGTGAATCCGCCTGGCGGGGGGCTCGCCTGGCCGTACTCGTCTTCGCCGGAACAGCTTAGCGAGCTATCGGCCTTGACCCCGCACACATGAGAGGACCCGGCGCTGACCATTGAGAAAGCCCCGGCCGATTGGATTGAAAAGAATCGGTAGGCGTCACCCCAGCATGCGACAGCACCGCTCGTGCGGACTCCACAGCTGAAATCCATGCCCACACCGACGCTGATGAAGATACCGGACGGTGCTTCTGTCATGGCCGTCCCGTTGTTCCCCCAGCATGCGGCGGAGCCGTCTTCGCGGATGCCACAGGCGTGGTCATCGCCGGCACTCACGTCCCGGAACGCGCCCGGGGGAGGTGATGCTCCGAGGGAGTATGCGCCTCCCCAGCAGTCAAGCTCGCCGCCGGTCCGCACACCGCAGCTGAAGTCCCAGGCTGCTGCGACCGAAGTAAACGTGCCGCTGGGCGCGGTAGCGGCTCCCGTCGCGTTGTCCCCCCAGCAGATAGCGCGACGGTCAGTGCCCACGCCGCACGCGTGCCACCAGCCGGCATCGACGCTGACGAAGCTCCCGGTAGGGGGCGAGGATTGCCCGTGGTAGTTCCCGCCCCAACAGGCGAGCGTTGTGTCGGCACGGACGCCGCAGGCGAAGCCAGCTCCCGTACTGACGCTCTTGAACGAGCCCGTGGGCGGAGTCGCTTCGCCGCCGAGATTCTCTCCCCAACAGGCGAGCGTGGCGTCGGTACGTACGCCACACGCAAACAGCACGGAGGCACTTACCGTGGTGAAGCTCCCCGTGGGTGGTTTGGCGGCCGGTTTCTGCGTGTCTCCCCAACAGCTGATCGAGCGATCCGCTGCCCTGACGCCGCAGGTGTAGAGGCTACCGGCGCCGAGGCTGGTGAATTCGTCATCCGGTGGCGCAGCCTGGCCCGCCGAGTTCTCGCCCCAGCATCGGACCGCCCCGCTCTCGAGGATGCCGCACGTGTGGTCGCTGCCAGCGCTGACCTGAGTGAACTTCAGCCCGTCGGGGCCGCAGCTGTCGCAGCCGACGAGCGGGGCGACGGCGCGGACGGGCAGCGCGGAGGGCGCGGCCTGCGAATCGCTCGTTGCCAGGGCTACGGAGAGCAAGACAACCAGCAGTGCAACGGCGCCGCCGACGCGTGCTCTATGCATTCTGCCGGGATCAACAACGCGCATGTCTTGCCGCCTTGCACGTTCCGTCCGTTGTCGGAGACGGTGCGAGAATGGCAATCATGCGCGAACGAGGTTGGGTTGGCGATGTCCGGCCGGCCCGTGTTGGCGGGCCGAACCGGCTACTACTGCGCCGGCGCGCTCGGCCCGCTGCCGCCCGGGGGACGGCGCCAGGTGGCCATCTTCGGCCGCGGGGTGAAGTCCCGCAGTTCGCCGCACTTCTTGCAGGATGCGGGGGTGGCGTTGCCAAGGGGCTTATCGAGGACCCAGTGGTGGACGCATTGGTCTCCGGTTACCGGGTCCTCGATCACCATGTGTTCCCCTTAGCCTCCATAGAGGAGGCAGTTGGTTGGCGTTTGGCTTTCGCCTGTTAGCGGCGGCGCATGGGCGCGCCACGGCGGGCGCCGTAGCCACCGCCGCGCTGGCCCCCACCGCGCTGACCACCGCCGCCACCTCGCGAGAAGGAGACGCTGGCAGGAGGCGGCGCGACGATATCTTCGAGCGGCGGTTCCCACGATGCGAGGTCAGCAAGCCGGGGGTCGCCCGGGCTCATGCCGACGATCGTTTCGCGAAGGCCGGCGCGGGCGCGGAGAGCGTCCACGTCGCGCAGCTGGTCCCAGAGCACGAGGGTCACGACCACGCCGCTGGCGCCCGCACGAGCGGTACGCCCGGAGCGGTGGACAAAGACCTTGTCCTCCTCCGGCGGGTCGTAGTGGATAACGATGTTCACGTCGTCGACGTGGAGGCCGCGGGCGGCCACGTTCGTCGCGACGAGGACAGGCGCATGGCCCTGGGCGAAGGCTCGCAGGGTGCGCTCACGCTGTCCCTGGCTGATGCCGCCATGGAGCACACCGGCGCGAAGGCCGAGGCGTTCGAGCTGCTGCCCGAGCCGGTCGGCGCCGCGCTGGGTGCGCACGAAGAGGAGGGAGCGCTCAGGGCCGGCGACGATATCGGCGGCAACGGCCACCTTCTCGTGGTCCTGGACGGCGATGAAGCGCTGTGACACGGCCTCGATCTGGTCGGCGTTGATCTCGACTTCGAGCGTGACCGGGTCGTTCTGGTAGCGACGGACGAGCTTGTCGACCTCGCCATCAAGCGTCGCCGAAAAGAGCATCGTCTGGTGCGGGCCGGTCACCTGGTCCAGCGCGAAGCGGACCTGGGGCATGAAGCCCATGTCGGCCATCTGGTCGGCTTCATCGACAACGACGGTTCCAACGTCGGCAAGAGAAACCTCGCCACGTTCGATCAGGTCGTTGAGACGGCCGGGAGTGGCGATGACGATGTCAATGCCCATGCGGAGCCATTCGCCGTGACGCCGGATCGGCACGCCGCCATAGATCGGGGCGACTTTGAGGCCGCGCATCCGGGCGATGGGTGCAAGGCTTTCCGCGGCCTGGTTCGCCAGTTCCCGGGTGGGGACGAGGACGAGAGCGCGGGGCCGGCGGGGCGTTGCCCGGCGGGTGCGTTCGATCATCGGCAGGCCGAAGGCGAGCGTCTTGCCCGAACCGGTCGGCGCTTTGCCGCAAATGTCGCGGCCTTCCAGCGCCGGCCCGATGGTGAGGGTCTGGATGGGGAACGGGCTGGTGATGCCCGCAGCCTTGAGCGCGCCGGCCACATCCTGTGAGAGGCCAAGTTCGATGAATCCGCCGGTGATCGCCTCGGGGGCGGCGGCAGGGGGTGCGATGGGAGCCTGCTTGCGGGCTACCGGCGGCGCGGCAACGGGTTCAACCGTCGCGGCCGGGCGGGGTGCCCGTGCCGGTGGGCGGCGCGAAGGCAGGGGCCGGGATGACGCATGAGCGGCAGCGGCGGTGGTGGATGCGGGAGCCTTTCGGGCGGCGCGAGGCCGGTCCGGGTTCCTGGGTTCAAGGGTTAACAGTGGATTTCTTCTCCGGGTTTGGGTATGAGCGGGTAGAGCCGTCGTGGGTTACCTCCGACCATCGCTCACCAGCCGATACCGTGGGAGGAGACCCGTGCCACGCCAAACAGGGCGGGCTTCGTTACGTATCCGAACGCTACTCACGTACCGTAACACAGGATTTGCAACGGTGCGTTCACAGGGACAATCGGCTGTCGGCCGCCATCCAACACCCGGCCAGGCCGCGATTCCGACGCTAGGCAAACGCCGCGGGTGTGAATTCCTGGACCTCGGTGATAGCCAGCCACTGCAACTCGGCGTCGCGCTGGTGGCTCACGAGGTCCTCGCGGGAGCGAGCTTCATAGAAGCAGGTGGAGCGCCCTTGCTCGATGTCGACGAAAGAGCGCAGCCAGGCGAGGCCGCTGTAACGCTTGGTGCAGGAGACCGCCCGGTACCCGCCAGCTTCGAGTTCTTCCTGCGTCATCCCCGCGATGGAACGGTCAATCTGAAAGGTTGGCATCCTCGTCCCCTCCTTACTGCAATGGCGTGGAATCGCCGGATTCTACTGGAAGGAGGAGCGCGTCAACATCGCTCCTGCGGATACGGAGCGCGCGCAGGCCGCCGAGCCGGAATGCGGGCAGTCGCCCCGAGCGGATCCAGAGGCGGATCGTCTCGACATGGACTTTCAGGTATTCGGCGACCTCTTCCGGTGTGAGGAGGTCGTTCGGCGCGCCCTCAGCCGGTGGGCGCTTGAGCCAGGCCTCCACGTCGTCCGGTGTGACCGCGAGCTCGCCGAAGACGCGGGCGGCGATGCCCTCGTGGCAGCGCATGAAGGCGTAGAGGAAGTGGAGCTGGTCGATCCTTTGCCGTCCACTCTGCTTCCACTCCCGCATCAACATCCGCGAGAAGGCGGCGTAATCGTTCGCGGCTGCGTCTGCGGACTGCAACACCACGCGTTCGACCTGTGAGACATCAAGGACGACCGGGCCCAGCCGGAAGTAGCCGAACTGCTCGGCGGCGCGAAGGAAGGCGAGGAACATCACGTCGTAGCTCGCAACAAACCCGTGCTCGTCCTGGAGCGTGTGTAACTCGCTGACGAACGCAGAGTTGAAATCTGAAGTGGTGGCCGCGGCCATGGCCCGGTACGGAAGTGTGGGCTCGGCGGTGTCGCCGACGGGCGTCTCATCCATCAACGCCAGCATATCGCCTCATGCAGTGATTTGTCCCAAATGGCATAGAATGGTCTAACAATGTCTTGAAATGTATTTCTCAATCATCCAGACTGCCCGCCACGGGCCCCCGGATGGCCCTCCAGGAGGGGAGAACCAGACCATGCCGACCAGCACTACTGCCGACGAATTGCTCGAACAGGTGGAGCGACTTCGCCCCGTGATCGAGGCAAACGCCGCCTGGAGCGAACAGGAACGGCGGCTTTCGCCACCGGTGTTCGAAGCCTTCCAGCAGGCGGGTCTTTTCAAAATGGTCGTGCCGCGTTCCCTCGGCGGTCTCGAACTGCATCCGGTGGAGACGCTCCGGGTCACCGAAGCAATTGCACGGATCGATAGCGCCGCGGGCTGGGGCGTGGGCATCAGCCAGGCGTGGGGCCTGGCAGGGCTCCGATCATTGCCGGAGACTGCCACCAGGGAAGCATTCGCGGCGGGCGATGTTGTCGTCGCAGGGGCGTTCGTGCCGCCGGGCGCGCTTACAGCAGTGCCGGGCGGCTACCGGTTCTCTGGCCGGGGGCCGTTCGCGTCGGGCGCCAACCACGCCACCAACCATCTGATGACCGGACTGGTGATGGAGGACGGAGAACCCGTGCTCGATCCCGCGACAGGCCAGCCGCAGATGAAACTCGTGATGCTCCCGGCGGCGGACACGATCGTCCACGACAACTGGCACACGTTTGGCATGCGTGGCACGGGCAGCCACGACATCGAGGCAAAGGACGTGTTCGTGCCCGAACACCGGACAGGGACGCTCGGCGCCGTCCTGTCACCGGACTTCGCCGCACCCATGTACCAGGTCTTCCACCTCGCGGTGCAACTGGAGACGATTATCTCGCTGGGGGTGGCACAGGCCGCGATCGACTACCTCGTTGGCCTGGCCGGGAGCAAGGTGCCGGCGCTCAACGCGGCGCCCCTTTCGCACCGGGCCAGCGCGCAGGGCCAGGTGGCGAAGGCCAAGGCCCTGGTTGATGCCTCGCGCGCGTACCTTTACTACGCGGCCACGGCTGCAGTCGATGAGGTGGCCACGACGGGCTCCCTCTCGATGGACCGCAAGGTTGACCTGCAACTCTCCGCGAGCTTCGCGGCCGAGTCCTGCGCTGACGCGGTGGACCTGGTCTGGGACGCGGCGGGGACAACGGGCATCCGCCTCGACAGCCCGCTGGAGCGGCATTTCCGCGACATTCACACGCTGGCGCAGCACGCCTCGAAGGCGCTCCCGCGCTTCGAATCGAGCGGGCAGATCATCTTCGGCGTCGAGTCGGACTGGGGGCTCTTCTACCTGTAGGCCGGTTGCGCTGGCCGGAGAACGCCGAGGAGAGTGCCTGTCGCGTACCGGCATCCTCCTCGGCGTCCATTCCTTCACGAACCGCGCTTGTCACTAGAGCGGGATGGCCCCGATACTTGTTGATGATCCGCTGCGGCGGATCGTTTTTGTGTTGGCACCGTGAGGGCTCCCTCTGCCGACGCCCGGGTGGCGCAATTGGCAGCGCAACCGATTTGTAATCGGTAGGTTAGGGGTTCGAGTCCCCTCCCGGGCTCCAACATGAAAGCGATCTACCGCGACGGCAGGTCTCCCACGTGGACGGATGGCCGAGTGGTTAATGGCAGCAGACTGTAAATCTGCCGCGCGACGCGCTTCGGAGGTTCGAATCCTTCTCCGTCCACCATCAGCCCTGGCTTCTGCCGGGAGCGCCCCCGCTCTCTGCCGCTGCCTCCATGCCCCGCCCTCATAGCTCAGTTGGCAGAGCGCGTTCTTGGTAAGAACGAGGTCTCCGGTTCAAATCCGGATGAGGGCTCCAGCAAGCATCCCCGGGAAACACCCGGTGCTATAACCAATACAATAGGGCCCGGAGGGCAGGACAGATGGCGAAGGCGAAGTTTGAGCGGAATAAGCCGCATGTGAACGTAGGGACGATCGGGCACGTGGACCACGGGAAGACGACGCTGACAGCGGCGATCACGAAAGTGCTGGCGCTGAAAGGCGA
>JBFWRY010000003.1:0-456502 GCA_050248655.1 Dehalococcoidia bacterium | reverse complement strand
TCGCCTTTCAGCGCCAGCACTTTCGTGATCGCCGCTGTCAGCGTCGTCTTCCCGTGGTCCACGTGCCCGATCGTCCCTACGTTCACATGCGGCTTATTCCGCTCAAACTTCGCCTTCGCCATCTGTCTGTCTCCTCTGGTCGATTCTGCCGGTAGTGGTTATGAGTTAGGCGACGCCAGCGGCCTGCTTGGTGAGGGCCGCAGCGATGTTCTTTGGCACTTCCTCGTAGTGGTCGAACTCCATGCTGTAGGAGGCGCGACCCTGGGTGAGGGAGCGAAGGTCTGTGGAATAACCGAAGGTCTCGGCGAGCGGGACCATGGCGACAACCACCTGGGTGTTTCCGATTGCATCGGTGCTGGCCACCATGCCGCGGCGACTGTTGAGGTCGCCGACAACGGAGCCGAAGTAGTCTTCGGGAATGCGGACTTCGAGCTTCATGATCGGCTCGAGGACAACAGGCCCGGCCTTACGCATTGCTTCCTTGGTGCCGATTGAACCGGCGTTGCGGAACGCCATTTCGGAGGAGTCAACGGCGTGCATCTGGCCATCGAGGAGCGTGACCTTGACGTCAAGCACCGGATAGCCGGCGACCACACCGGAGGTGAGCGCTTCACGGGCGCCTTGCTGGACGGCCGGGATGTATTCCTTGGCGACCGAGCCACCAACGATCTTGTTTTCAAAGATGAAGCCGGTGCCCCGTTCGCCGGGTTCGATGGCGAGCTCGACGACACCGTACTGGCCGCGTCCGCCGGACTGGCGGACGAAGCGTCCCTCGGCTTCTGAGCGGCGGGTGATAGCTTCACGGTAGCTGACCTGCGGGCGACCGACGTTGGCGGCGACTTTGTGCTCGCGGAGCATGCGGTCGACGATCACTTCGAGGTGGAGTTCGCCCATCCCGGAGATGAGGGTCTGGCCAGCTTCTTCGTCAAAGGTCCAGCGGAAGGTCGGGTCTTCTTCGCTCATCTTCTGGAGGGAGTCAGCCATCCGATCCTGGTCGTCCTTGCTCTTGGGTTCGAGGGCGACGCTGATGACGGGCTCGGGGAAGGTGATGTTCTCGAGGATGATGGGTTTGTCTGTCGACGAGAGCGTATCGCCGGTGAACGTCCGCTTGAGGCCGACGGCCGCCGCGATACCGCCAGCGTAGACCGCATCGACTTCTTCGCGCTGGTTGGCGTGCATCCGGAGGAGGCGGCCGACGCGTTCGCGTTCGCCCTTGGTAGCGTTGTAGACCGTTTCGCCGGACCTGAGGACGCCGCTATAGACGCGGATGTAAGCGAGGCGGCCGACATAGGGGTCAGTGACGATCTTGAATGCGAGCGAACTGAGGGGCTCGTCGCTGGACGGCGGGAGCACGACCTCGGTATCGGGATCGCGGGCATCGAAGCCGATGACGGGCGGGATGTCGAGGGGACTGGGAAGGTAATCGACAACGGCGTCGAGGAGCGTCTGCACACCCTTGTTCTTGAGGGCGGAGCCGCAGAGGACTGGCGTCGCGAGGTTTGCGATGGTGACCCGACGAAGAGCAGCCTTGAGTTCGTGGGTATTGATCTCGTGGCCTTCGAGATAGCTGAGGGCGATCTGTTCGTCGACGTTGCCGATGCCTTCGATAAGGCGGTCACGGGCTTCGGCGACGGCGTCGGCCATGTCGGCGGGGATTTCGCGGCGCTCGGGGCGGTCGCCCTTGTCGCCGCCGAACCACCACCAGCACTGCTCGACGAGGTCGATGATGCCGTCGAAGTCTCCTTCGGCGCCGCGAGGCAGCTGGATGGGAACGGCGTTGGCGCCGAGGCGTTCTTTCATCATGTCGATGGTTCGCCAGAAGTCGGCGCCGGTGCGGTCCATCTTGTTGACGAACGCGATACGCGGCACGTGGTACTTGTCGGCCTGGCGCCAGACGGTCTCGGACTGAGGCTCGACGCCCGCGACGGCGTCGAAGCAGACGACGCCGCCATCGAGGACGCGGAGGCTGCGCTCGACTTCAGCGGTGAAGTCGACGTGGCCGGGAGTGTCGATGATGTTGATGGTGTGGTCGTTCCACTCTGCGGTGGTGGCGGCGGAGGTGATGGTGATGCCGCGCTCGCGCTCCTGCTCCATCCAGTCCATCGTGGCGCTGCCCTCGTGGACTTCGCCGATCTTGTAGGTTTTGCCGGTGTAGAAAAGGATGCGCTCGGTGACCGTGGTCTTACCGGCGTCGATATGGGCAATAATGCCGATGTTTCGGAGATTGACCATCTCAAAGGTAGGGGGCATCGCCTGGGTGACTCCTCTTCCTACCAGCGGTAATGGACGAAGGCGCGGTTCGCCTCTGCCATGCGGTGCGTGTCTTCCCGGCGCTTGATTGCCTGGCCGGCGTTGTTGGCTGCGTCCATGAGTTCCATGGCGAGGCGGTCGGACATTGCCCGGCCACCGCGGGAGCGGGACGCATTGAGAATCCAGCGCATCGAAAGCGCGATACGGCGTTCGGGGCGGATTTCGACCGGGACCTGGTAGGTGGCGCCACCGACGCGGCGGGGCTTCACTTCGAGGACCGGGGTTGCGTTTCGGATCGCCTGATTGAAGATGTCGAGCGGGTCGCGGTTGGCCTGGGACTGGATGCGGTCGAAGGCGCGGTAGACGACGCGTTCAGCGGTGCTCTTCTTGCCGCTGTACATGAGCTTATTAATGAGGATCTGGACAAGAACGCTGTTGTAGCGCGCATCGGGGGCGATGGGGCGGCGTTCGGGGCGGTTTCTACGTGCCATTGTTGCTCTGCCTCTGCCTAGCGCCGAGCGCCGCGTGCCTGGGCGGCGGCGTTCTTGCGGGTTCCGTACTTGGAGCGGCCCTGCTTGCGGTTGTTGACACCGCCGGCATCGAGCGCGCCGCGGACGATGTGATAGCGGACGCCGGGAAGGTCTTTGACGCGCCCACCGCGGACGAGGACGACCGAGTGCTCCTGGAGGCTGTGGCCTTCGCCAGGAATGTAGGCCGTGACTTCGATGCCGTTGGTGAGGCGGACGCGGGCGACCTTTCGCAGTGCCGAGTTCGGCTTCTTTGGGGTCTGGGTGCGGACCTGGGTGCAGACGCCGCGCTTCTGGGGGGAGCCACTGCCCTGAACCTTGCGCAGCTTGGAGGTGCGGTGGTTCAGATTGAAGAGCAGGGCGGGCGCAGTCGACTTCCGCGACTTTGGCGTGCGGCCCTTGCGGACGAGCTGGTTGATTGTCGGCATTCGCCATTCCCCTTCAAGTAGCGGCGCGGCAACTACCGGGACGAACCCGGCGGTAGACGATCCGCGTGTGCTGGACACGAAAACAGGCCGAAAGCCTTTTCGTTGAACAGCGCTCGATTCGCAAGCGATTCGAGCCGTCTTCAAGCACCCAGCTTTTCGACCTTACGGACGAGACTGACTGCCGCGTGCACAGAGCGCGCGAAGGAGGAGGGTATAGCAGGATCGAAGCGAGGGTCAACATTCGGCGAGATCCCCGCCATACGGGCCGGGAATTGACCGGCGGAGTAAAGGAATAGCATACTTCGCAGCATCTGTGGGCCGCATGGCCGGTTTGGGAGCACAGCATGCGTAAATTCCTGGTCCTTGGTGCAGCGATGGTCGCGCTGTTCAGCCTTGTAACGATCGCGCAGGGTGGCGACGACAGCGACGGCGCGCACATCTGGTTCTTTGGTGACTGCGAGGTCAACCCGGATACCAGCGACGGGAACTCAGCCAGCGGGCTGTTCCTGGGTAGCGGATGCCGAGGGATCGGGATCTTTTCCGGCGATTGGGACAACTACAGCATCGCGGACAGGGTAGCCTACGAAGCGATGGACGAGTTCGGCGGCTACTGGTACGTCGAGTACCTGAAGGCTATCAATCTCATCGGCGGTGGAACGACCATCGGCGAGGGCTACGGTTGCGACTACGAAGAGGAGACCAGCCTGACACCGTCGGTCTACAACATGGGCGGGCTCTGGATCGCGCTGTTCAGCGTTGAGCCCTGCAACGGTTACTACTACTACAACCCCTAGCAAACTGGGGCAGCGGCTAGCAGGCAGCCCCGCGTGCATCAACTAGTGTGGACAGGCCCCCGACTTCGGGGGCCTGTCTTTGTGTTTCTGGGGCACGCCTACAGCGGTATGCTTGCGGCGACTCATCTTCGATGGCCAGAGGTCCGGGAGTGAATGATGGCAGACGAGCTACGCGTTGCGATTTCCGGGACTGGGAAGATGGGCCGCGAGGTTGCGGCGGCGGTCATGGCGGAAGCGGACTTGTTCCCGACGGGATACTTCGACGCCCTCCAGTCCGCTGACACGATCGAGGGACTGCCTGTCTACCGGGACGCCGCCGCCGGCCTGGACGCGATGAATCCCGACGTCGTCGTGGACTTCACGAACGCGGACTGGACGCCGGGACTGGTGGATGCGGCGCTTGCCCGGGGGGTTCGGCTGGTAGTCGGGACGACAGGGTTGAGCGCAGCGTTTGTCGAGAGCATGGCGGCGCGCTGCGCGGACCGAAAGCTGGGAGGGTTACTGGCTTCGAACTTTGCATTGAGCGCCGTATTGATGATGGAGTTCGCGAAGCAGGCGGCGCGGTTGTTCGACCACGTGGAGATTATCGAACTGCACCACAACCAGAAAGTGGACGCGCCGAGCGGCACTGCCAAGACGACGGCTGAGCTGATGCTGGCGGCGCGGGGAAGGGACTTCGAACACGCGGATACGGAACGATTCACGGTGGAGGGTGCGAGGGGCGGCGATCTGGGCGGGGTGGCGATCCACTCGGTGCGGCTACCAGGGCTGGTGGCGCACCAGGAGGTGATCTTCGGAAGCCTCGGTCAGACTCTGACGATCCGACAGGACAGCACGGGGCGGGATTCGTACATGCCGGGGGTATTGCTGGCCGTACGGAAGGTGATGGATCTTGACCACCTGGTGGTGGGGTTGGATGGGGTGCTGGGGCTGAGCTAACGCGGGACGGTTCTTTCAGCCCGGCTTCTTTGCGTTGCCGTCCTGGGGGGTGTTGGACCCACCATTGCCGTTGCCGTTCCCATTGCCGTTCCCGTTGCCGCTCCCGTTCCCATTCCCGTTCCCGTTTCCGTTCCCGTTTCCGTTCCCGTTTCCGTTCCCGTTTCCGTTTCCATTCCCATCGCCGTTTCCGCTTCCGGGCGGGGTTGCGGTCGAGGGCCCAGGCGTCTTCTCCGGCTTCGGGGTACTGGTGGGCGTGGGCGAGGCCTCCGGCTTTGGAGTCCTGGTCGGCGTCGGTTCAGGCGTTGCCGTCTTTGATGGCGTCGGAGACTCAGGCGGTTCCGGAACGCGCGTAGAGGCCGACGACGGTGGAGCAGGCGCCGGGATCGCGGGAGTTCGTGGAGCGGCCGCCTGGGAAGGGGTCGGCGTCGACGGGGCGGAAGGTGAAGCCGGCGAACTGCCAGCAGTGGTGGGTGTCGCCGTTGGCGAAGCGGTGGCCACGGACGACGCTCCAGGACGGATCGGCGACGGATCAGGCGCCGCGAGAGTCCGGGCGACGTCTCGGACGCGGCCGGTTTCCGATGTCCCAACGGGCGTTGCGGAAGTACTGATCTCATCGGCGCGAGCGGCATCGGCAACGCGAGGGTCGAGAGGTGCGAGGAACGCGCCGCCTGCGAACGCGGCATAGTCGGCAGACATTGTCGAACCGGTGCTCGCCCGCACCGTCACGAAAGTGTCGTGCTGCATGGCCAGAGCGGCGCCGGCGACCGACGAACCAACGCCAAGTGCCGCGACGGCAACGGCCGAGATGCCGATCCTCACAGGGGACTTCATGCCGCGCTCCGCACAAGGTCAGCCCGCATGCGTTGACGCACCTGGTTTTGACTGCGTACGTGCTCTTCCCACTGCTGGGCGAGGCGGCGCATGGAGTTGATGACTTCGGGATCGAGGAGGCCATCGGCGGCTTCGCGCTGAAGGAGGCGTAATGCGTCCTCGACCGTCATTGCGGGACGGTAGGGACGGTGCGTGGTGAGGGCGTCGTAAACATCCGCGACGGCTGCGATTCGAGGGAAGATGGCCAATTCATCGGCGTCGAGACCCAGCGGATACCCGTTACCATCAAGTCGTTCGTGGTGACCACCGACAATCGAAAGGACTTCAGGGGGAAGTCCCGCGGGTGCGAGGATCCGCAGACCGATCTGGGGATGCTGTTCGATGAGGACGCGCTCCTCATCGGTCAGCGCGCCTCTCTTGAGCAGCACCGAGTCACGGATGCCGATCTTCCCGATGTCGTGGAGTATTCCGCCAACGTGGAGATGATGAACGGAACCTGAAGGGAGACCGAGGTCCCGGCCGATCGCAGCGGAGAGCTCCCCCACACGAAGCGAATGGCCAGCGGTGTATGGATCACGAGCATCAATCGCGGAAGCGAGGGCCCCGATCGTCGCCAGATGTTGCCGCTGGAGCCGCTCTGCCATCGCGTCGAACGTGACCGCAAGCACTCCGATCTCGTCAGCGGTGTGAACATCGGAGCGGGCCGTGAAGTCCCCACCAGCGAGCGCTCTGGCCGCGCCGACCAGACGAAGCAGGGGGATAGTGAGGTGCCGAGCAAGCAGCCAGCCAACAGCAAGGACCGAGACGGTGATAAGTCCAAAGAAACCGGCCATCTGCCACCTGGCGGTGGACCCTGCGTTCGCCACGTAGTCGGTCGGAAGCGCGACGGACTGCATCCCGACGACGTCGTTGCGGACGACCAGCGGTGAGTAGAGGACCTCGTAGCCTCGACCTGCGAATTCGCGTCGTTCACGAACGAGCGATTGGCGGGCGAGCGAGACCGGCGCAAGAGGCGCAAGGCCAGCCAGATCGCTGGACACGGCGGCGAAGGTGCTGGCGAGCGGGCGCCCGTCCACCGCATAAACGGTCACATTTGCGAGGGCCTGGGCACGGACAAGGGGCAGCATCTCGGACAGTGGAGTACCGACGACGACGACACCGATGACACTGCCGCCATCGACGATGGGCGCCGCAGTGAACAGAGCGGGGCCAGTCGCTGTCTCGACGATCTGGGCCCACTTGTCGCCATAAAGGTCGGCCCGCCCTGTGAGCGCATCCGTGACAATCGACCACGACGGAGCCGATGCGTCGTCCGAGCCTATCGGCTCCAGGTCTCCAGGAGAGAGAGCGGTTTTCCCGTAAAGCGGCATGCCAGTGGCGTCCAGGACTTCAAGCCGGAAGACATCTGCGTTGGAGAGGACAGGATCCAACAGTGTCTCCAGGCCGGCCCCATCGCCGGTAGCGGTGGCGCCAGCAACGCCGGCCGTGAAGATGGCGGTGCGGAGTACGCTGAGGTGTTGCTGTTCCTGGCGAACCAGCGCATCGGAGGTAGTGCGGCTCGACTCCAGGAGTTGATTCGTAAATCGCTCTTCAAGCGAACCGGTGACGAGCTGAGTAACCAGGTAGCTGCCGACGAGGGCCATCGCCGCAGTGAGCACGGCGAAAGGGAGCATGATCTTCCAGCGCACGTGGGAACCGAGCCCGAACTTTGCGCGGGGGAACCTACGTCTTCTTGCGGGCAGGCGTCTCATGCACTTTCGATATCGACCGTGCAGAGGGGACACTGCGTGACTATTGGGTGACCGCCTGTCACCGAAGACGGCTCTCGCCGGGCTAGTCGATGGGCAGGCCGCCCTGGCCGTTGGTGGTACCGGCGGCGGACGACGGCTGCAGCCCTGCTTCATCGCCGGGGGATGGGCGCCGATCGGCCTCCAGCCAGAAGGCCGCGATACTGGCGACCTGGTCACCTTCAGCAACGTTGAAGACAGCTACGCCCTGGGTGTTGCGGCCGATGCGGCTAATGGTGTCGACCCTCGTGCGGATAACGATGCCATCACGCGAGACGAGCATGAGCTGCTGGGCGGGGTCAACGACGCGGCAGGCGGCGAGGACGCCGGTCCTATCGGTGATATTGAGGGTGCGAACGCCCTGTCCACCACGTCCCTGGAGGGGGTATTCCTCGATTGGCGTGCGCTTGCCGAAGCCGCGCTCGGAGATGATAAGGATGTCCGGGCCATCTTCGGCGGATTCGACGGCGACGACGTAGGCGCCCTGGCCGAGGCGCATCCCACGGACGCCACCGCTTTCACGGCTCGCATCGCGAAGGTCATCGATCTTGAAGCGGATGGCCTGGCCCTCGCTGGACACGAGGATGACGTGCGTCTCATCGGTGGCGATCCGGGCGGCGATTAGCTGGTCGCCGTCGTCGAGGCGCATGGCCTTCTTGCCGTTGCGGCGGACCTCGGCGAACTCGCTGAGCTTGGTCTTCTTAATCACGCCCTTGTGGGTCGCGAGGAGCATAAAGTCCCGCGTGTAATCGCGGACCGCAACGATGGCGGTGACGCGCTCGCCGGCTTCCACGTCGATCAAGTTGACGACGGGCGTGCCCTTGGACTGCTTCTTGAGGTCGGGGACGTCGTAGGCGCGGAGATGGTAGACCTTCCCCTTGTCGGTGAAGAAGAGGAGGTTGTCGTGGCTGTCGCAGACGACGAGCTTCATGACGGCGTCTTCTTCGCGAATCTGGGCGCCGCGTGAGCCGCGGCCACCGCGATGCTGGACGCGGAACTCGTCGAGCGGCATGCGCTTTATGTAGTTTCGGTTGCTGAAGGTGAGGACACACTCCTGGTGGGGGACGAGGTCTTCTTCCTTGAAGTCCTCAGCGTCGGCTTCGACGATCTCGGTGCGGCGAGGGTCGCCGTACTTCTTGCGGACCTCGGCGGAATCCTCCTTGATGAGCTGGTCGATCTTGCGAGGGTTAGCGAGGAGGTCTTCGAGGTAGGCGATGCGCTTTATGAGCTCTTCGTACTCGTCCTGAAGCTGCTGGCGTTCGAGCGCGGCGAGGCGGCGAAGCTGGAGTTCGAGGATGGCGCGGGCCTGGATCTCGCTGAAGGTAAAGGGATTTGTGGCGACGAGTTGGCGGGTAACGGCAGCGCTCGTGCCCGAGGGCAGCCGTTCCTGGAGGACAACGCCGGTTCCCTGGAGGAGGGCGCGGGCGTTCTCGCCGGATTCAGCCGCACGGATGGTGGCGATGATGAGATCCACGAGGTCGATGGCGCGGATCAGGCCTTCGAGGATGTGCTCGCGTTCGCGGGCCTTTTCGAGCTGGTACTCGGTGCGGCGGCGGATGACCTCGTGGCGGTGGGCGATGAAGAGTTCGAGGGCGCGCTTGAGGCCGAGGCGACGCGGCTGGCCATCGACGATCGCCATCATGTTGACCGAGAAGGTGGAGCGCATCGCGGTGTGTTTGTAGAGGAGGTTCTTGATGGTGGCGACGGAACCCTCGCGCTTGAGCTCGATGACGATGCGCATGCCGTTGCGGTCCGACTCGTCGCGGAGGTCAGCAATGCCGGCGATCTTTCCGTCGCGGACAAGGTCAGCAATCTTTTCGATGAGCTGGGCCTTGTTCACCTGGTAGGGGAGTTCGGTGACGATCATCGCGGTGCGGCCGCGGGTGCTTTCTTCGACCGAGGTGCGGGCGTGCATGGTGATGCGGCCGTGACCCTCACCGTAGGCGAGACGGACCTGCTCGCTGTTCTTGCCAACGAGTGCGATGCCGTAGGTCGGGAAGTCGGGGCCCTTTACGACGGTGAGGAGATCTTCGAGCGTGGCCTCGGGGTTATCGACGAGCATGGTCACGGCATCGCAAATCTCTCCGAGGTTGTGAGGAGGGATGTTGGTGGCCATGCCGACGGCGATACCGGAGGAACCGTTCGCAAGGAGGTTGGGGATGCGCGCCGGGAGCGGATTCGGCTGGGTTGTGCTGCCGTCGTAGTTGGGCTCGAAATCTACGGTGTTCTGGTCGATGTCGGCGAGGAGCTCATCGGCGATGGCGGCCATGCGGGCTTCTGTGTAGCGCTGGGCGGCAGGCGGGTCGCCATCGACGGAGCCAAAGTTGCCCTGGCCATCGACCAGCGGGTATCGCATGGAGAAGTCCTGGGCCAGGCGAACGAGTGCGTCGTAAACGGCCTGGTCCCCGTGGGGGTGATAACGGCCCATGACGTCGCCGACGATGCGAGCTGACTTGCGGTACTGGGTACCGGGCCGGGCGCCGCCGTCGTACATGCCCCAAAGGATGCGGCGCTGGACGGGCTTGAGGCCGTCGCGAACATCGGGCAGCGCGCGAGAGACGATGACGCTCATGGCGTAGTCGAGGTACGAGGTACGCATTTCGGATTCGATGCCAACCGGACGCACGTTGGTACTGGGCTGGATCTGATCGTCGTCTGCCATGAACTGCTCCGTAATACCGCTCAGACAAGTATACCGAATTAGGCGCGTGGGGACACGGGCGTGAGCGAGACCGTGCTGACCGCGTGGTGAAGCGGCAATCTGCTCGAAACAACACTCGTGTAAGCTTCGTCGCGATGGATCGGATGTGGGAAACGTACGAGTGGGGGGCGGGTTACGACGAACTCTTCGAGGCTCCGGGTGTGCCGCGGCCGAAGGCCCGTACGCTGATCGAAGCGCTCGCAAGGATGAGCGCGGCCGATGTCGAGGAGCGGAAGCGGCGGGCCGAGCTGGCGATGCTCAACCTGGGTATTACGTTCACTGTCTACAGCGAGAGCAGCGGCGTGGAGCGGATCTTTCCGTTCGACCTGGTGCCGCGGATCATTGATGGGAACGAATGGAATCGCGTCGAGCAAGGCCTGAAGCAGCGGGTCCTGGCGCTGAACCATTTCATCCAGGATGTCTACAACGAGCGCAAAATCATCGATGCGGGGGTGGTCCCGGCGGACGTGGTGTACAACTCGCCGAACTACCAGCAGGCGGTGGTGGGCTTCACTCCCCCGAAGAAGGCGTGGGCGCATATCAGTGGGATCGACCTTGTCCGGGACGCGGACGGGACGCTGTATGTGCTGGAGGACAACGCGCGAACGCCGAGCGGCGTGTCGTACGTGTTGCAGAACCGGATATTGAGCACGCGGACATTCCCGAGCCTGATGTCGGAGGTCGAAGTAGCGCGCGTCTCTGACTACGCGCGGGTGCTGCACGACGCGGTGAGGGGGCTCAACCCCGCCGGGCCAGCCGTGGTCCTGACGCCGGGAATCTACAATTCGGCGTACTTCGAACACACGTACCTCGCGAAGCAGATGGGAGTGCAACTGGTCGAGGGGAGGGACCTCGCGGTCAAGAACGGGCAGGTCCTGATGAAGACGACGCGCGGGATGATCCCGGTGGGTTCTGTGTATCGCCGCATCGACGACGAATTCCTCGACCCGGTTGCGTTCCGGGAAGATTCGATGCTCGGGGTGCCGGGTATCTTCGAGACGTACCGGGCGGGCGGCGTGGCGCTCGTGAATGCCATCGGGACTGGCGTGGCCGATGACAAGTCGGTGTACCCGTATGTGCCCGCCATGATCAAGTTCTACCTGGGCGAAGAAGCGATCATCCCGAATGTGCCGACGTACCGAACGGCCGAGGAAAAGGCGCGGGAGTACGTCCTGGCCCACTTACGGGAGCTCGTGGTGAAGCCGACGAACGCATCGGGCGGTTACGGCGTGGTGATCGGACCGCAAAGCGACGACGAAACGCTGGCGGCAACAGCGGCACAAATCCGGGAGAACCCCGACGGATTCGTGGCACAGCCGTTGATACGGCTCTCGACGTGTCCAACGTTGATCGACGGGAAATTGGTGCCACGAAGGGTGGACCTGCGGCCATTCATTATCTATAGCGGGGACGAACCGTGGGTGCTGCCCGGCGGGTTGACGCGAGTGGCGTTGCGGGAGGGTTCGTTCATCGTGAATTCATCCCAGGGCGGCGGAAGCAAGGATACGTGGGTGGTCAATGGCACTTCTTAGCCGGGTAGCAGAGTCGTTGTTTTGGCTGGGACGGTACGTGGAGCGGGCGGAGAACACCGCGCGATTGCTGGATGTCGCGTACCACGGGCGATTCGAGCCGACCGACCAGGGAGTGGCGGGGGCGCTGAACACGTGGGAAGCGCTGATCGCGACGCTGGGCCTGGAGGAGGAGTACTTCGACGAGACGCGGACGGCGTCGGAAGCGGACGTGGTGCACTACCTGACGGTGAGCACGGAAAACAGCTCGTCGATCGTCTCGTCGCTCTCGCAGGCACGGGAGGCGGCGCGGAGCGTGCGTGATTTCCTTTCGAGTGAGATCTGGGTGGCCGTGAACCGGATGTACCACGGGACTTCGCGGGCGAATATCCAGCTGATCCAGGCGGACGGGCTCTACGACTTCTGCGATTCGATCCGGCAGGGCGCCCACCTGTTTGCCGGGGCTGTGGACGGCACCGCGCTGCACGACGAGGGATGGCACTGGCTGCGGGCTGGCCTGATGGTGGAGCGCGCCGACATGGTGACGCGCATCGTGGATTCGAAGTACCACCTGTTGCTGCAGTCGATGGACGACATCGGGAGCCCGGTGGACCGCTACCAGTGGGGGGCACTGCTGCGGAGCGTGTCCGGCTACGAAGCGTTCGTCCGGACGCATGTGGGTGGAGTCGAAACGGAAGCGGTCGTGGAGTTCATGGTGCTGAACGATGCGTTCCCGCGATCACTGCGAGCGTGCGTGGAGGCACTGGTGGAAGCGCTACAGGAGGCCACGGCCGGGGCTGACCGGCGACCGCGCAACAGCGTCCTCAAGGCCGCAAACGGGCTGACGAACCGGCTGCGGTACGAGACGGTCGAGAGCCTGCTGGACGGCGGACTGCACGAATTCCTCGATGCCGTGCAGATTGAGCTTGCAAGCGTGACGAACGCGGTGAGCGCTGCGTTCTTCTGGAGAGCAACGGACGACGACGACCAGACACAATCCCAGTTCCAGGCTTCCTAGAAAGTGCGCTGACGGACCTGGCGCTCAGGAGAGTTCGGCTGGCGCCTCCTTCCGGCCGGGGCGGATTCCCTGGTAGATGCTCCAACCGAGGACGATGAGGACGAGGGGCGAAGTGAAGATGAGCGCGTTTGCGAGCGTTTCGCGGGCGCCCGCGCCTGTTTCTGTGAGGACGAGGAAGACGACGTAGGTCGCATAGGCGGCGACGAAAAGGAAGCCTTCCCAGCGAACGAGCCGACCCTTGAAGAGCATCGGCAGACAGATGAGTGCCGTCGCGACCATGACGGGAAGATCGAAGGCCACGATGGTGTCGATGACGGCGAGACTCGCTGAGCCGGCCATGGGCGTGACCATGGCGGTGACCCCGAGGATGCCGAGGATGTTGAAGAGGTTGCTGCCGACGACGTTGCCGATGGCGATGTCGCGTTCGTTGCGCAACGTGGCGATGACGGAGGTTGCGACTTCGGGGAGCGATGTACCGACGGCAATGATGGTGAGGCCGATGACGGCGTCGCTCACGCCGAGGTCTCTTGCCAGGGTGACACCTGAATCGACGAGGAAACGCGCGCCGAGGATAAGGACGCCGAGGCCGGCGAGAACAAACGCGATATTGACGAGGATCGTCCGCTTGTCGCGCCGGATGGTGCCGTCGTACTCGCGAGCGAATTCGTCGTTGATGGCGCGAGATTCGCGGCGGCTCTGACGGATGCTCCAGGCGACGTAGCCAACGAGAAGCGTGACGAGCAACACGCCGTCGTACCAGTTCACGGCATTATCGAAGGCGACGAGGAGGACGAGGAGGAGAGACGCAGCCACCATCAACGGGATATCGATGCGGACCACCTTGGAATGCACGACGAGCGGCGCGGCGATGGCACACAGGCCGAGGATGGCGAGCGTATTGAAGATGTTGCTGCCGATGACGTTGCCGACGGAGACATCGCCGGTGCCAGCAGCAACCGCCTGAACGCTGACGGCGAGTTCCGGCGAGCTTGTGCCGGCGGCCACGACCGTGAGGCCAACTACGAGCGGGCTGATGCCGCCGATTACGGCGAGTTTGGAGGCGCCGCGGACAAGGAACTCGCCGCCAGCAACGAGCAGGACGAACCCGGCTGCGAGACCAAGGAAGGTGAGGAGGTCCATCAGCGCCTCCAGCCCCGGGGGCGATTCTGAGGTCCCAAGCCTTTCATGAAACTTCCACAGGTTCGGCGGCGGGGTGGACGGCGCGGAAGATGCTCCAGCCCAGCACTGCGAGTACGAGAGGCGAGAACAGCAGGAGCGAGACCGCGAATGTGCCACGCGCGCCGCTTTCCGTCTCGGTGAGGATCAGGAAGGCGACGTAGGCCGCATAGGCCCCCAGGAAGGCGATCCCTTCCCATCGGACAAGGTGCCCCTTGAAGAGCATTGGGAGACACACAATCGCGGTGGCCACCATGACCGGCATGTCGAAGCGGGCGATAGTGTCCTTGACCTGCAGTGCAGCGTCACCGCCGACGGGGGCGATCGCGGAGGCGACGCCGAGAATGCCAAGGATGTTGAAGATGTTGCTGCCAACGACGTTGCCGACCGCGATGTCGCGCTCGTTGCGGATGGTGGCGATGACGGAGGTCGCGACCTCGGGCAGGGACGTGCCGATGGCAATGATCGTGAGCCCGACAACGGCATCGCTCACGCCAAGGGAGCTGGCAAGCTCAACACCGGAATCAACAAGGAGGCGCGCACCCAGCACAAGGACCCCGAGGCCGGTGAGCAGTAGCAACACGTTCCTGGCCAGGAAGAACGGAGAGCGGGGAATGCGGCCATCGAACTCGGCGCCGAACTCGGCACGAACGTCCTGGGTTTCACGCCGGCCCTGCAGGACCGTCCAAACCACGTAGCTGACGAAGGCCACAAGGAGCAGTAATCCGTCGTACCAATCCAGCGAGCCATCGAAGACGGTGAGGAGAGCCAGGATGACTGACGCGGCGATCATTATGGGGATGTCGATCCTCACGACCTTTGAGCGGACGACTAGGGGCGCTGCGATGGCGCAGAGTCCGAGGATGCCGAGCGTATTGAAGATGTTACTTCCGACGACATTGCCCATAGAGACATCAGGATTGCCACCGAGGCTTGCCTGGACGCTGACAGCAAGCTCGGGCGAGCTTGTGCCGGCGGCCACGACCGTAAGACCGACGACGAGTGGGCTGATGCCGGCAATAACAGCGAGCCTGGATGCGCCGCGAACGAGGAACTCCCCGCCAGCGACAAGGAGAACGAGGCCGCCAGCCAGACCCGCGAAGGTGAGGATGTCCATCAGGTGCAGCGCCCTGGTGTGCGATCAATCGAATTGCGAGACAATCGAGACTCCTCCGCAGCGAGCGTGTGGTGCTGCTGCAGAGTCTCACCGCACGAGCCTGGCTCGCTCCCGGACCGGTGCGTAACGCACGTGTTGACGACCCGGGGACCCGAGGGCGGGCCGGTTACTCCCTCTGACGGACACGAACGTATCACGGCGCAGGAATCGCGTCTAGGAAATCGTCGGTTTGCGTGCCGGGGGAGGGGCAGAACGCGACGAAGGGCCCCGCCTCCAGGGCCCGACTTCGGAAGGTTCAGCCGCCATGGAGCTCAGCGTTTGAAGAAGAGCTGGAGCTCCATGATCCCGCGATCTTCGATCGAGAGGACGCGCGGGGCAGACGGTTTGGCGATGTTGTAATCGGCAAAGACGATTTCGATCGAGCCGACGACGACGAGGTACTCGCCGCTTACGGTGGTCTCGACCGGGATCTCGACCGCCTTCGTAACGCCGTGGAGGGTGAGTTCGCCGACAAGGGTCGTGGTGAGCGACTGGCCGCTGGCAAGGGCCTCGGGCAAGGCGACGTCTTCGGTGAGTTTGAAAGTCGCGGTGGGGAACTTGTTGGTCTCGATCGACTGGGTCCGGAGGGCGTTGTCACGGAAGTCCTGGTCGCTCTTGAGGGTGCTGAGCTTCGCCTCAATGGAACCAGCTTTCGCGACGTTGTTATCGACCTCAAACGTTCCGGTGACATCATTCGTGCGGCCGACGGCGGTGGTGAACCCGACGGTCGCGAGCTCTTCTTTTACCCGGTAGCCGACGAAGGAGTCGACGGTGCTATCGACCTGCCAAACGCCATTGACGCCATCTGCGGCGACGGAACGGGCCGGCGATGCGGTGGCGGCGGGGGTGGATCCGGAGGCCGCCGGGCTGGGGCTGAGGCTGGCAAGGGCGCCTGTCAGCGAGACCTCTTCGGGCGCATCGTCACGGAGGAAGAGGTACCAGAAGGCACCACCAGCAGCGACGATGACCACGAGGGCGGCGACTCCCAGCCCTAGCAGTGTTCTCTTTCGTGACAACATTGTCCTCCGTAGCGGATGCCGGTCCTGAGCCTGTCAATCCTTCCTGTGAGTTGCCTGAGAAAATAGCGAGGCCCGGGGTAATCCTTCCCTACGCTTGACCTCCTGACGTAGCGAGTGGTTGGCGGCGAAAGCTGCAGCTCAGCTTTTTCACAGGCAAGACACAGGTTTGGCGCATAGAGTTAGAGGTGTGACTAACAGCGAAACCAACGGGACAACAGCGCGCACGCGGGCACGGGCAACCAGCAGCGGGATGGTCCTCGTGGTGGACGACGAAGATTCGATCCGGGACCTGGTGGCGATGACGCTCCGCTACGAGGGTTTCGAGGTCGCGACCGCAGCGAACGGTATCGAGGCGCTGGAAGCGGCGGAGGCAAGCCGGCCTGACGTCATCCTGCTGGACATCATGCTCCCAGACATCGACGGTCACGAGGTCCTGCGGCGACTGAGCGCATCCGGCAACCGGGCGCCGATCCTGTTCCTGACGGCGAAGGATGCTCCAGAGGACCGCGTTCGCGGGCTGACGCTGGGTGCGGACGACTACATCAGCAAGCCGTTTAGCGTGGCGGAACTGATTGCGCGCGTGCACGTGGCGCTGAGGCGAAGCAGCCGTGCCCTGCGCCCGGAGCGGCTGGAGTTTGCCGACCTGCAGCTAGACGAGGAGTCGTTTGAGGTGACGCGTGCGGGCCACCCGATCACGCTGACGGCGACGGAGTACAAGCTGTTGCGGTACCTGATGCTGAACCCAAGACGGGTGCTTTCGAAGCAGCAGATCCTGGATTACGTGTGGGACTACGACTTCGAGGGTGACGCGAACGTGGTCGAGACGTACATCTCGTACCTGCGGAAGAAGATCGACCGGTTCGCGCCGCCGCTGATCCAAACGGTGCGCGGGTTCGGCTACTGCTTGCGGGTCCCGCAGGAGGGCCGGGCGTAGTGGGGATCTCGATCCGAACGCGGCTGATCGCGGTGACAGTGGTGTTGGCGGCCGCCGGATTGGGTGCGGCGGCATTCGTTACCTACGGATTGGTCGAGTCGTTTCTCATCGGCCAGATGGACACGGACCTGAAGGACGCCCGGGTAGACGTATTCCGCCCGACGCGGAGGCCGCCGGGGGACATGGACCCCCGAAACCAGGAGCCGGAGTTCGTTGGTGTTGGAGAAGGGACGATCGCGCAGATCCGGGATGCCGATGGGGCGCTCCTGACGGAGAGCAAGTTCAACCGCTACGACGACGCTGATTTGGGCCTGCCAGACGACCTGAGCGTGGACTACCGCAAAGGCGAACAGTGGGTGACGATCGCCGGGCACGACGGGGGACCAGACTACCGGGCATACGTCGCGCCGTTACAGGGGACGCCGCAGTACGTGGTAGTCGCGCGGCCGCTGACGGACGTGCAGGACACGCTCGGGCGGCTCGTGATGATCGAGGCCGGCGTTTCGGGCGTGGTGCTAATACTGATGGCGGGGATGGTCTTCGTGGCGGTGCGGCTTGGATTGAAGCCGCTGGACCGCGTCGTGACGACAGCAGACGCGATCGCGGCCGGGGATCTTTCTTTGCGCGTGCCGGAGTCGAGCCCGCGGACCGAAGTGGGGAGGCTCGGGGGAGCATTCAACGCGATGTTGGGCGGGATCCAGGACTCATTTCGCAAGCAGGAGCAATCCGAGCAGAAGTTACGGCGATTCGTGGCGGATGCGTCGCACGAGCTCCGGACGCCGCTGACGTCGCTGAAGGGCTATTCGGAGATGCTGAAGCGGCCAGACCTGCGCGATGAGGACCGTGCGTTAGCGGTGCGGCGAATGGACGAAGCCTCAACCCGGATGGCGCGGCTGGTGGACGACATGCTGTCGTTGGCACGGATGGACGAAGCCCCAGAGTTGCACCTCGAGGCGGTGGACCTCGTGGGACTGGCCCGCGAGGCCGCCGAGGATGCGCGTGCGGTGGAACCTGAGCGGCAGATCGAAAGCGAAGGCGCAGGCCAGGTGGTGGTACTCGGCGACCGCGACCTCCTGGCGCAGGCAATTGCAAACCTGTTGGCGAACGTCCGGCAGCACACGCCGCCTGGTGCGCGGGTGGTGGTGCGGGCGGGCGTAGACGGGGCCGAGGCGTTTGTGGAGGTCCGGGACTACGGGCCTGGGATTCCGCACGACGCGCAGGGGCAACTGTTCGAACGATTCTTCCGGCTCGACCCATCGCGGGCCCGGGCGCGGGGTGGTGCAGGTCTGGGGTTGAGCATCGTGGCGGCGACGGCGGAGGCGCACGGCGGGAGTGTTTCCGTGGCGAGCGAGCCGGGCAACGGCGCGACGTTCGTTCTACGGCTGCCGCTGGAACGTCAAGGGGCCTGAACGCTCTCAGGGAGTTCTCAGGGACCAACGGCAGGCTAGTGATATCGCGATGGCAAACCCCTTCCCCATCGCGGATGGGAACCAAAGGAGAACAGACCCATGAACATGAAGATGCTTGCGGTTGGGCTGATTGGCGGCGCTGCGACGATGGTGGCAGTGGTGCCCGCGGCCCTGGCAGCGACGAGCACGGATACAACGACCACCAGCGGCACAACGACCACCGCCGTCAGCGGCCAACAAGCGCCACGACTGCGGATGGCGCCCCAGGGCACCGGCAGCGTTCCTGCGGGGCACGGGCGGATGGCGATGCGCGGCGGCCCTGGCGGCCACCTGAACATCATCGAAGCTGCGGCTGCTGAGCTCGGGATGACGCCCGAAGAGCTGAAGACCGAACTCGAAGCCGGAAAGTCGATCCTCGATGTCGCGGCTGAGAACGGCGTGGATGCTGCGACGCTGACGGCAAATGTCACTGCGGCGGCCAAGGCCGATGTCGCGACAAAGCTGGCGGCCGGCGAGATCACACAGGAGCAGGCAGACCACGCGCTCGCCGAGATCGATGAGCACATCGCCGACGTCCTCTCCGGGGCACGCCCGGAAGGCGGCCGCGGGATGAAGGGTGACTGCGACAGGGATGGCGACGGCGCCCCGGACGGCACCAACGACGACGAGGCGGCCTCTACGGAGGCGTAAGGCTCCAGATTCAGACGGATCCCCCTCCGAGAAGACGGGGCGGCCTCTTTGGAGACCGCCCCGTCTTTCTTTGTGCCGGCCGTGCGCTGGAACAAGAGCTAGCTGGTCCGGATCATTTCTTCAATGGTGGCCATGTGGGCAGCGTCGTGGAAACGGGCGGCGCGCCGTTCGCGGATGGCGAGGAGGGCTTCGCGGTGGACGGCGGTCTTCCGAGATTCGCCAAAGAGAGCGGTGGAACGCTTCTCGGTCTGAGCCATCTCGGTGAGTTGCATGTCCTGGTGGATGGCGCCCTTGATGGCGCGAAGGGTCTCGATGGGGTTGGCGGCGACCTCGGCGGCGAGGGCGATGGCCGTGGGCATGAGCTCATCGGGCTCGACGACGTGGCGGACGAGACCGAGCTCTTTTGCCTCGGCCGCACTGTAGATGCGGCCGGTGAGCATCATCTCCTTGGCGTTGTGCAAGCCGATGATTCGAGGAAGGAGCCATTGGCTGTTGAGTTCAGGGGTCAGGCCGATGGCGGCGAATCGCATGGAGAAGCGGGCCTGCGTGGAGGCGACGATGCGATCGAACCAGAGGATTGACGTGAGACCGATACCGACGGCGACGCCGTTCACTGCGGCGATGAGCGGTTTTGAGGCGGCGAGGCGGTCTGGCTCGAAGGGGCTGCTGGAGCCCTCTTCCTGATTCCCGGCGCCACCGCTGAAGGTGCTTTCGAAGCCGGCGATATCGGCACCGGAGCTATACGCGCGGCCATTGCCGGTAGTGACGATGGCCCCGATCGCGGGGTCGGCGTTGAAGGCATCGGCCGCGTGTCCCCATTCCCGGTACATGGTGGCGTTGAAGGCGTTGAGGACGTCGGGCCGATTGAGGCGGATGATGCCGACGCGCCCGGAGCGGTCTACTTCAATGGTCTCGTACTGGGTCATTCGTGGAACTCCGAAGGGCTGAGGATGATGGGCGGCAGTATAACGATGCCGCCGGGAGCAGGGCGGCAGCTTTCCAAAGCGAGCGAACAGGCCGTAACGTCTGTTAAGGACTGATGGGCCGGGTGCAATGGGGATCTTAACTTCACTTCACCATGTGACGAGGTACCTGTACGACCGGCCGGTCTCGCTGGGGCCACAGGTCATCCGGCTGCGTCCTGCTCCCCACTGCCGTACGCGAATCCCCAGCTATGCGCTGAAGGTGGTACCCGAGAACCACTTTGTGAACTGGCAGCAGGACCCGCACGGGAACTGGCTCGCGAGGTTCGTGTTTCCGGAGAAGACGACCGAGTTCCGCGTAGAGGTCGACCTGCTGGCCGACCTGGCGGTGATCAATCCGTTCGACTTTTTTGTGGAGGAGTACGCGGAGCACTGGCCCTTCGTCTATGGCGACGATGTGCGGGCCGACTTGGCCGCGTACGTGCAGCCTGAGCCTGCTGGGCCGCGACTGAAAGACTACCTCTCGAACATTACGGGCCTGCCGACACGCACAGTGGAGTTCGTCGTGGAACTGAACCGGCTGCTGCAAGAGCAGGTGCGGTATGTGATCCGGATGGAGACGGGGGTGCAGGACCCGGAGGAGACGCTCGCTCAGGCGTCAGGGTCATGCAGGGACTCGGCATGGCTTCTCGTGCAGATCCTGCGCCACCTGGGATTTGCGGCGCGATTCGTATCGGGATACCTGATCCAGCTAAAGCCGGACCTGAAGGCGCTCGATGGGCCATCGGGAGCGGAGCAGGACTTCACGGACCTCCACGCATGGGCGGAGGTGTATCTCCCCGGCGCCGGCTGGGTGGGGATGGACCCTACATCGGGGTTGCTTTGCGGCGAGGGCCATATCCCGGTCTGCGCCACGCCGCATTTCCGCTCGGCGGCGCCGATCACGGGGATGGTGGAGAGCGCGGGGGTGGACTTCCACTTCGAGATGAAGGTGGAGCGAATCGCGGAGAAGCCACGGGTGACGGCGCCGTTTTCGGACGAAGCATGGGCCAGGCTGGAGGCGCTCGGCCACGACGTGGACCGGGACCTGAAGGCGCAGGACGTGCGACTAACGCTGGGCGGAGAGCCGACATTCGTATCTATCGACGATTACGACAGCCCGGAGTGGAACACCGCGGCCGTGGGTGGCGAAAAACGAGAGCTGGCGGACGTGCTGATCCGGCGGCTGCGCGACCGGTTCGCGCCGGGAGGGTTTCTGCACTACGGACAGGGGAAGTGGTACCCGGGGGAATCGTTGCCGCGCTGGACGTTTTCACTCTACTGGCGGACGGACGGCAAGCCGATCTGGCGGAACGAGATGTTGTTGGCGGGCGAGGAGGGCAGCGGTGCAAGCGTCGATGACGCGGAGAGCTACGCGCTGGCGCTCTCGGACGCGCTGGGCGTGGGCCGGGACTTCACGCTTCCTGCCTTCGAGGACCCCATCCACTGGATCACGAAAGAGGCCAATCTGCCGCCGAACGTCGATGTGGAGGATTCGAAGCTCGATGACGCGGAGGAGCGGGCCCGAATTGCGCGCGTCTTCGAGCACGGCCTGGGGACGCCGTCGGGGTTCGTCATCCCGGTGCAGCGGTGGAATGCGGAGGCAGGGAAGGGATGGCGGAGCGACAGCTGGAAGCTGCGGCGTTCGAAGCTGTACCTGGTACCGGGAGATTCTCCTGCCGGCTTCCGTCTGCCGCTGGGCTCGCTGCCGTACATCGAGAAGGATGCGTACCCGCACATCATTCCGGCCGATCCTTCGGAGGAGCGAGGAGAGTTGCCCGACCCGGACCAGATGGCACAAGGCTATCAACGGTCTGCGGGATCGGATGTGCAGCAGGGGGCGGTGGTAGAGCAAGACATCGAATCCCCGGAGGTGCGGACGGCGCTAACGATCGAACCGCGTGACGGACGGCTCTGCGTGTTCATGCCGCCGGTTCGTGAGCTGGAGGATTACCTGGAGTTGCTAACAGCGGTGGAAGAGACGGCGGCGGCGCGAGGGATGCCAGTCCATATCGAGGGGTACCAGCCGCCGCACGACCCGCGGCTCAACGTCATCAGGGTTGCGCCGGACCCGGGCGTGATCGAGGTGAATGTGCACCCGGCGAGTAGCTGGGCGGCGTGCGTGCAAACGACGATGGACCTCTATGAAGAGGCGCGGCTTTCACGCCTGGGTACCGAGAAGTTCATGATCGATGGGCGGCACACGGGGACAGGCGGGGGCAACCACGTGGTGCTCGGCGGAGCGACGCCGAAGGACAGCCCATTCTTGCGGCGGCCGGACGTGCTGAAGAGCATCCTGCTGTACTGGCAGCGGCATCCGTCACTTTCGTACCTGTTCTCGGGGCTGTTCATCGGGCCGACGAGCCAGGCGCCACGGATCGACGAGGCGCGCCACGACTCGCTGTATGAGCTGGAAATAGCGATGGCGGAAGTACCGGCCCCAGGGCAAGGCGCGCCGCCACTGCCGTGGCTGGTCGACCGGCTGTTCCGCAACCTGCTGATTGATGTGACGGGAAACACGCACCGGACGGAAATCTGCATCGATAAGCTGTTTTCGCCCGATAGTGCCACGGGGCGGCTGGGGTTGGTGGAGTTCCGTAGCTTTGAGATGCCGCCGGACGCGCGTATGAGCCTCGCGCAGCAGTTGTTGTTGCGGGCGCTGGTGGCGTGGCTATGGCGGGAACCGCAGAGCGGTGCGCTGACGCGTTGGGGCACGGCGCTGCACGACCGGTTCATGCTGCCGCACTTCGCCTGGGAGGACTTCCTTGGAGTGCTGGACGATCTGCAACGTGCCGGTTACGCGTTCGACCCGACATGGTTCAAAGCGCAGTGGGAGTTCCGGTTTCCGTTCTACGGGGAAGTGGAACACGGCGGGGTTCGCCTGGAGATCAGGCAGGCGCTGGAGCCGTGGCATGTGATGGGCGAAGAAGGAGCGCCTGGGGGTACGGTCCGTTATGTAGACTCAGCGGTGGAGCGGCTGCAAGTGCTGGCCTCAGGGTTCAACCCGGCTCGGCACGTGGTGACGTGCAACGGGCGTACAGTCCCCCTGACGCCGACTGGAGCGGCGGGGGATTACGTCGCGGGAGTGCGATTCAAAGCGTGGCAGCCGCATTCTGGGTTACATCCGACGGTGAAGCCGCAAGCGCCGCTGACGTTCGACGTGGTTGATACGTGGAGCAAGCGGTCGGTCGGCGGGTGTGTGTACCACGTGAGTCACCCGGGCGGGCGTACGTACGACACGATGCCGGTGAATGCGTACGAAGCGGAGGCGAGGCGGCTGGCGCGATTCCAGGACCACGGGCACACGCCGGGCTTTGTGGAGGCGCCTGAGGTTGAGCTCAACCGCGAGTTCCCGCTGACGCTGGACCTGCGACGACCGACGGGCAGGCGGCCGATTTGAGTACAAGGAGCAGAAGCGGGGGCGCCGATGGCGGGTCATTGATCTCCGGGTACCGCCCGCTGCCGGGGATCACTGACGAGATGGTGACGGCGGACGGGACCATCCGAGAACACTGGCTGCCGTTTCTGCGGGCGCTGACCGCGCTCGGGCACGGCGGCATCGGGCGGCGCTTCGCGAGCGCGGACAAGTACCTGCGGGACTCGGGCGTGTATTACCGCGTCTATGACGACGCGGCCGGCGGAGGGGAGCGGCTGTGGCCGCTGAGCCACGTGCCGCTGATCATCGACCCGGACGAATGGAGCCACCTGGAACGCGGCCTGATACAGCGAGCGGAGCTACTGGAGGCAATCCTCGCCGATGGCTACGGAGAGAACCGGCTGGTACAGGAGGGCGCGTTGCCAGCTGCGGTCGTCGCCGGGAGCGCCGAATACCTGCGCCCATTGGCGGGCGTGACGCCGCGCGGCGGTTCGTATCTCTGGTTGTACGCGGCTGACATCGGGCGAGGGCCGGACGGGCAGTTCTGGGTGCTCTCGGACCGGACGCAGGCGCCATCGGGCCCGGGCTATGCGCTGGAGAACCGGATCGCGCTTTCGAGGGCGCTCCCGGACATCTACCGTGACTTCAACGTGCGGAGACTGGCGGGCTTTTTTGAGAGCTTCCGGTCGGCGCTGACTGGGCTGGCGCGACGGGAAGACGGACGACCAGCGCTGCTGACGCCGGGCCCCCTGAACGAAACGTACTTCGAGCATGCATACCTGGCGCGGTACCTGGGATTCTTGCTGGTGCAGTCGGAAGACCTGGCGGTGCGCGGCGACGAGGTGTTCGTGCGGACGGTGTCGGGATTGCGCCGGCTGGAAGTGTTGATGCGGCGGATGGATTCGGACTTCGCGGACCCGTTGGAGTTGAACTCGGAATCGCGCATTGGCGTGCCGGGGCTGGTACGGGCCGCCAGGGCGCAACGGGTGGCCGTGGCGAATGCGCTGGGGAGCGGAATGGTGGAATCGCGGGCGCTACTGAGCTTCATGCCGGCGCTGGCGCAGCGGCTGATGGGCGAGGACCTCTTGCTCCCGAACGTGGCGACGTGGTGGTGCGGCCAACCGAAAGAGCGACAGTACGTATTGGACCGGCTGGATGAGCTGGTGGTAGCGCCGGCGTTCCGGGACGGGGTGGCGGGGCTGCCGGCGGAAAGCGCGGTCCTTGGGAGCAGCCTGGACGAGCAGCAGCGGCGGCGGCTGGAAGATGCAATGAACCGGCGCGGCGTCGATATCGTCGGGCAGGAACCGGCACGGCTGTCCACAACCCCGGTTTGGGTGAACGGACGGCTAGAGCCGCGCCCCTTCATCCTGCGGTGCTTCGTGGCGCGGACGAACGACGGTTGGAGCGTGATGCCGGGCGGCTTTTGCCGCGTGTCGGACCGGGAGGACGCCTACGCGGTCAGCATGCAGACAGGGGGGCGTTCGGCGGACGTGTGGGTGACGTCGACCGCACCAGTGGCACCGATTTCGCTTCTGCCGACGCCGGAGGACATCCCGATCCGGAGGACAACGGGGCTTCTGCCAAGCCGGACGGCCGACAACATGTTCTGGCTGGGACGCTACAGCGAACGGTGCGAAGCGACGTTGCGCGTGGTGCGGGCGCTGGCGTCGCAGCTGGCAGAGACCGGCCGCCGCCAGGACCCGGTGACGGTGCGGCTGACCGACATGCTCCGTGCCTGGGGGGCGGCACCGTCACGCGAGGCGGACGAACCGGACCCGGGCCCGCTGGCCACACTGCTGGCGGCTGTGCGGGACGAGGAACTGCCGGGATCGATCCCGGGGTTGGTGACGCGCGCGCTCCGGGCTGCGAGTGTGACTCGCGATCGGCTCTCGACCGACACATGGCGATCGCTTTCAGAGTTGAACGACCTCGCGGGGGCGCGGGAGAACATCACGAGCGAGATGGACGTGATCGAGTTCGCTCAGCGGGCGTTGCGAATCCTGGCGGCGCTGGCGGGGTTTGTGCACGAGAACATGACGCGACTTTATGCGTGGCGCTTCCTGGAGATGGGTCGGCGGATCGAGCGTTCCCTGGCGGTGTGCCGCTTCACGAGGCGGTTCGCATTCGACAGTTCGTGGCCGGAGGGTTTGGACGCGCTCCTGGAGCTGGTGGACAGCCAGATCACGTACCGCAACCGGTATGTAATCCGGGCAGTGGCGCCTGCGCTGGACCTGGTGTTGCTGGACGAAAACAATCCGCGCTCGGTGGCGTTTCAGATCGGAAGGATCGGGCTCAGCCTTGCTGAACTGCCGGGCCACGAGCGCAGCGGCCCGCTGAACGACGCTGAGCGAGTCGTGGCGCGCTTGAGAACAGACCTGCAGGTGGCGGACCCGCGAAGCATCCGGCCGACGGACCTGCTGGCGACGGAGCGGCGGCTGATGGACCTGACGGGCATCCTTTCGGAGCGGTACTTCACGCCGCGAGAGGCGTCGGTCCCGGGCGAGGAGCTGGTGTGAGGTATTCGATCCGCCAACAGACGACGTACGAATACGACTACACCGTGGCGGCATCGCAGCACGCGGTGCGGCTGATCCCGATGGCGCGGCCGGGGATCGATGTGCTACGGGCACGACTGCAGGTAGAGCCGGCGCCGGCGGAGCGATTCAGCCGCGTGGACTTTTTCGGGAACCGGGTGGTAGGGATCACGTTTGAAACGGCGCACGAGCGGCTGGATGTCGTGCTGACTGCCGACGTGATCGTTGTGGACCCGCCTGCGATAGACCCGGAGGCGACGCCGCCCTGGGAAGAGATCCGGAACATGACATCGGCAACGCGCGACATGGGAGCAGAGTCACCGATCCACGGGCTCTTTCCAAGCCGCGGTGTCGGTATCGTCGATGAGATAACGGAATACGCGGCGAAGAGCTTTCCCACGGGAAGGCCCGTGTTGGCGGGGGCGTTCGATTTGACGCGACGCATCCGGGACGAGTTCGTGTACGACCCGAAGGCGACGGACGTGACAACGTCGCCCGCGGAGGCCTTTGCGCGACAGCGGGGCGTCTGCCAGGACTTCGCGCAGGTCATGATCGCGGGATTGCGGGGGTTGGGGCTGCCGGCGATGTATGTGAGCGGCTACCTTCGGACAATCCCCCCACCGGGGGAGGAGCGGCTAGAGGGGGCCGACGCGACGCACGCGTGGGCGAGGGCGTGGTGTGGCCCGGATGCCGGATGGGTCGGGCTGGACCCGACGAATGCGGTGATCGCCGGGGAGGACCACATCACAGCGGCGATTGGGCGCGACTACCTTGATGTCGCGCCGATCAGCGGGGTGATCGTCTCGGCCGGGGAGCACCACCTGACCTCGACCGTGGATGTGATCCCTCTCGAAGACCTGGACGGAAGCGAAGCCCCGCCACCAGCGGCGATGGCGTAGACTCCCGCCGCATGAGTGTGACGCGATTCGAGGTCCTACGACGGCGCCTGTTCGAGGGTGGCCGGGAGTTCGGCACCGCAGGGGCATACGAGCGGATCGATGCGGTGGTGCGGTTCGCGGTGGACCCGACAGCGCCGCTGAACAGCGGAATCGTCGACCTTGAGCTGGCGCCGCGGCTGAGCGATGGGCGCGTGCCGTTCGAAGCGGACCTGATCCTGCTGCGGCCGGTGGAAGCGGCGCGTGGGAACGGGAGACTGCTGGCCTCGGTCGTGAACCGGGGGAGGACGGCGCTCCTGCCGTTCAGCTTTCCGCCCCCGGGGTTCGTCGCGGCGCCAGGCGAACGGATCGAAGCGGGCGACGGGTTTCTGCTGAACCGCGGCTGGACCGTGGCGCTGTGCGGGTGGCAGTGGGACGTCGTGCGCAGGCCGGGATTGCTCGGGCTTGGTGCGCCGTTGGCGTACGAAGCGGACGGAAACCCGGCGAGCACGGTCGTGAGCGTGGGGTTTCAGCCGTTGACCGCGCGGGCGAGTGAATACCTCGGACACTGGCCGGCGCACCCGAGTTACCACGAGGAGCGGGTGCACCACGCATACCCGGCGATTGACCTCGACGACCCGGAAGCGGAGCTCGTGGAGCGCGATGGGCCCTTGTCGGAGGGGCGCACTGTGGACCGAGGCGACTGGCAGTTTGCGCGGGTGGACGAGGAAGGGAACTGCGTCGGTGACGCGCGGTGGATCACGAAGGACGGCGGGTTCGCGGCGGGAACCATCTACGAGCTTCGATACCGGACGGCGGCATGCCCGGTCACGGGGACCGGGCTGCTTGCGATCCGGGATGCGATTTCGTTCTTGCGGTATGGGAGCAGCGAAGAGGGCAATCCAGCGGCCAGTTCGATCACGCACGCGTACACGCACGGTGTTTCGCAGACGGGACGATTCCTGCGAGAGTTTATGCACCTGGGGCTGAACGTGGACGAGGTAGCGAGGCAGGTGTGCGACGGCGTGTTTGTGCAGATCGCCGGGGCGCGGCGAGGGGAGTTCAACTTCCGGGGGGCGCAGCCATCGGCGCAGTACGGCGAAGGACCGGCACAGGCTCCGCCTTACGCCTACGCGCCCACGTCGCTGACGGCGGAGACGATCCTGGACGAGCAGCGGGAGCGGGGCGGCGTGCCGAAGGTGATAGAGCTGAACAGCGCGAACGAGTATTGGCGATCGGAGGCGATGCTCGTGCATGCGGACGTGGAGAAGGGGGCTGACCTGCCGATCCCGGACGAGGTGCGCGTCTGGATGCTGGCGGGATGCCAGCACGGACCTGGGATTCCGTTCGTGAGCGACAAGTCGCCGCTGAACCCGGAGCAGTGGGTGGCTAACCCGCTGAGCATGTTGAACTACACGCCAGCGACCAGGGCGGCGCTGATGAATCTCGATGCCTGGTGTTCGGGAGAGGCACCGGCTCCGGCGTCGCTCGTGCCCACGTTTGCATCGGGCACCGCGGTGACGCGCTCGACGGTCCTGGAGAAGCTGCGGGCAATCCCGGGATTCGCGGTGACGACGGTCGATAGGCCACGAGCGGCCACGCCGGTGGCTGACGTCGACCAGGACGGCAACGAGGTGACGGGCATCAGGCTGCCGGAGGTGGGGGCGCCGTTCGCGACGTTCGCAGGGTGGAACGCCCGTCACGCTGAGACAGGAGGCGAAGGGCAGATGGCGGACATGTCCGGGTCGACGGTCGTGTTCCCGCTGGATGTGCGCAGCCGGAAGGCCGCTGGTGATCCGCGGCGCTCCCTGGAGGAGCGTTACGCGAGCGTCGAGGACTACCGGGGATCGATCCGGGAAGCAGCGACGAAGCTGGTTGCCCAGCGGTTCGTCCTGGCAGAGGACGTGGACCGGATCGTCGAAATGGCGGGGCGGATGTACGAGCGTGTGACGGCAACGAAAGCGTAGCTGCCTTGACGGGCCAACGCGCCGTGGATAGCGTCTCGACTGCGCCGGGGCGACCCCCGGACGGACGAAGGAGGGTCTGCCGATGGCCGAAACCGAAGCAGCAACGGTCTCGTTCCAGGAGGCGGTCAAGCCATTTTTGAACAAATGGGGCCCATACCGGATCACTCGCGATGAAGTGACAGTGACGGCGATCCAGCGGTACTGCGAGGTGGCTGAAGACGGCAACCCCGTGTATTGGGACGAGGAGTTCGCGAAGTCGAGCCGGTTCGGCCGGATCATCGCCCCACCACAGTCGCTGTTTTCGATGACGTTCGCGCCGTGGTGGACGCCGGATTATCTGCAGCGGAAGACGGCGGAGGACGCGGCGGCGTTGAATTCGCCCGAATCCGCCGCGGAGCAGAGCCCCGTAAACGCGCTGAGCGACCAGTACGGGTACACCGTGAATACCGTTGCAGGACAGGAAGTGGAGTATGTCTCGCCGTTCGGACCGGGCGACGGGCGTCTGAAAATGCGGAGCATGACGACGAACGTGTCTGAAGAGAAGACCGTGCGGGTGGGCAAGGGTGTCTTCATCACAAGCGTGACGGAGTACCGCACGGAGGTGGGCGACCGCCTGATTGGACGATCCACGATGGTGCTGTTGAAGTACCACGCGGTAAGGGAGTGACGACGATGTCGACGGCTACGCGGTTTACGACGAAGAACTGGGACGACGTACGCGAAGGGGACGAGGTAACGAGCGTTACGTTCCCAATCTCGCTCCGGACGCTGATGATCGACGTGGCAGGGACGCGGGACCTGTACCCGATCCATCACGACCGGGAGTTCGCGAAGACGAACGGGGCGCGGGACATCTTCGTGAACACGATGTTCTACGAAGGGTTGTTCGGCCGGATCGCGACAGATTGGGCTGGCCCCGAGGCGTTCCTGCGGAAGCTACGGTTCGCGATGAAGGGGCCTAACTGCCTCGGCGATACGATGGTGTCGCGGGGCTGGGTGACGAAGAAGTACGAGCAGGACGGACAGAAGCTGCTGGAGCTTGAGATCCATCTCGATAACCAGATCGAGAAGGATGCAACCGTGGCGAACCTGACGCTCGAACTGCCCTAGAGGCCCGATGGGTGCCGGATGGCCCGTCATTCGTTGCCGCGGCCGCCGGTCGGCCGAAGACGATGCAGAATACCAGGTTGAGGTGATGCGTGGAGTACGACTGGCCCGAGGATCTTGAGGCGTTCCGCAGGGACGTGCGGGAGTTCGCGAAGGCGAATGTGACGGACGAGCTCCGACAGGAGCTGCGAAGCGGCGGCGGCGAAGGGGTTCGCGGGCCACGGGCGACGGCGCTGCACGACGAGATGGAGAAGCGCGGATGGCTACGCGGTGCGTGGCCATCGGAATACGGCGGCGGCGGGAAATCTCCCTGGTACCAGTTCGTGATGGTGCAGGAGTTCAGCTACTGGGGGATGCCGTATGGCGGCCTTTCCGTGGGGTCGGTTGCGCCAGCGCTGATGAACTTCGGGACCGAGGATCAGAAGAAGAAGTACCTGCCGGGAATCCTGGACGGCGAGATCACCTTCGCGCTCGGGTATTCGGAACCGAACGCCGGGACCG
Organism: Dehalococcoidia bacterium; assembly: GCA_050248655.1. Taxonomy (GTDB): domain Bacteria; phylum Chloroflexota; class Dehalococcoidia; order Tepidiformales; family Tepidiformaceae; genus JAGQHB01. The sequence goes on along the minus strand of JBFWRY010000003.1, from coordinate 426,013 downwards.
ACCTGGCGTCGCTCCAGACGCGCGCGGTGCGTGATGGCGACGAGTATGTCGTGAACGGGCAGAAGATCTGGACTTCGGGGGCGCATGTCTCGAGCCACGTTTGGCTGGCAGCACGGACCGATCCGGACGCGCCGAAGCACCGTGGCGTCTCGGTGTTCATTGTGCCATTGAACATGCCGGGGATGACCGTGCGGCCGCTGTACACGATGGCGGGAGTGCGGACGAACGAGGTGTTCTTCGAAGATGTACGCATCCCGGCGGAGTCGCTGGTCGGCGAAGAGAACCGGGGCTGGTACATCGTTGCCAACGCGCTGGATTTCGAACGGGTGAGCCTCGCGCCGACGGGCGCGCTGGCGCGGCAATGGGAGCGCATCATCGAGTGGATGCGCGCGCACCAGTCGGAGAAGCTGGACGACCCGGCGGTGCGGACGCGGCTGGCTGAGTTGAAAGTTGAACTGCACGTGCTGCGGGCACTGAACGCCGTGAACGCGGACATTATTTCGAGCGGGCGGACGCCGACGATGGAAGCATCGATGGTGAAGATCTGGAGTTCGGAGCTCCGCTACCGGCTGAGCGCAGCCGGGATGGATCTCCTCGGACGCGCGGGCGCGCTGCGATTCGAGAGCGGCGACATGGCGCCGAACGATGGACAGAACGAGCAGACGTTCAGGTCGTCGCCGATCCTGCGGTTTGGGGGCGGGACGAACGAAGTGCAACGCAACATCATCGCCGAGCGCGGGCTCCGGCTGCCGCGGTAGGGGGAAAGCATGGATACGCAGCTCAGCGAGACGCAACAACTCATTCAGAATTCAATCCGGGAGTACCTCGAAAAGGAGGTGCCGTTTTCGCGCGTCCGCGAGGTGGAACGGTCCGGCGGCATGGACTCCGACCTCTGGGCGAGCCTGGCTATGCAGGGCTGGCTCGGGCTGCCATTCCGCGAGGACCTCGGCGGGCAGGGCGGCGACCTGACGGACAGTGGGGTGCTCATCGAAGAGCTGACGCGGCGGGCGGTGCTGGTGCCGATCGCGGAGACACTGGCCTGTGCGGCCACCATCCAGAAGTTCGGGCCGGAAGCGTTGGCGGCCGAGGTCGCGGCGGGCGCACAGGCAGGGACGATGACGCTGACGCCGGCGATCCTGGAGGAAGGCGATTCATTCAACGACATCGCGATGAGGGCTTCGGGCGGAACGGTATCGGGGACGAAGTACTTTGTGGACTATGGCGCGGAAGTCTCGCACCACCTGGTGGCGGCGCGCGGGGACGACGGGCTGGGTCTGTATCTCGTGGAAAACGGCGCAGAGGTGAGCCATCGGTCGCTGCTGAATATCGGGAAGATCCCTCAGTCGGTCGCGACGTACGCGAAGGCGCCGGCGCAGCGGGTATGCGGCGAAGACGGGCTGCTGTTCTTGAAGCGGTTGGGGCGGCTGTTCGCCACCGTGCAGTGCCTGGGCTGTTCGCAGCAGGCGCTGGACATGACGGTCGAATATGTGGGGATGCGCGTGCAGTTTGGGCGGCCGATCGGCAGCTTCCAGGCGGTGAAGCATCACTGCGCGAACATGGCAACGCATGTGCTCGCGACTCGGTACCTGACCTACGAGGGGCTGTATGACCTCGACCATGGGCAGGTGACGGACACGCAAATCGCCGTTGCGAAGACCGAGGCATCACGGACGGCGACCGAGGTGCCGATGCTGGCGCACCAGCTGCACGGCGGCATGGGGTTTGTGACGGAGTACGACCTGCACTTCTTCAGCCTGCGCGGCAAGCAGGCGTCGCTGACGTGGGGGACAGCCGAGGAATGCCTGGCAGATGTCGCCCGGACGATAGAGGAGCAAACGGAATGGCTGTAGATCTCGTGTGCGGCAAGGAAGTGGACACGGCTGCTGTAAACGCGGCGGTGGGCAACATCCCGGCCGGGGCGCCGGAGACGGACCCGACGAAGGGGACGAAGAGTTTCCATGAGGGGAAGTGGCACTACTTCTGCTCGATGGCCTGCCGTAACCAGTTCGCGGCCAAGCCGGAGGAGTTCCTGCAGAAGCAGGGATAGCAAGGGGAGCACATGTCCGGACGAATCGAGGAGTGGCCGGATGCGTTTGCGTCCAAGCTGATGCCTGCCGCGGAAGCGGCGAAGCTGGTACAGAGCGGAGATACGATCTGCATCCCGACGGGGGCGCTGGTGCCGACGGTGACGGCCGCGATCTTTGCGCGAGCGAGCGAGCTGCATGACGTGGACGTGTTCGCGAGCGCGCCGGTGACTGATCCCGGATGGTGGCAGCCGGGACACCCTTCGTTCCGGATGCACATCGAGACGTTCAGTACACCGGCTTCGAGGGCAGCAATAAGCGCACGGCAGGCGGACTTCACGAGCGTGCCGTTTACGCAGCGGTTCAAGCCAGGCGACGAGCGTGGGACGCCGGTCCACCACCCGGACGTGGCGCTGGTGGCGCTGACGCCCCCGGACCACCTTGGGTTCTGCAGCTTTGGGATGGGGGTCTGGAACGGGCCCGGGTTCGCGAAACGGGCGAAGACCGTGATCGCGGAGATGCATGCGAGCTACCCGCGGACGCACGGAGAGGGGCGCCTGCATGTGAGCGAGGTTGCCGCGTTCGTTGAAGCGGGGCCACTGCCCGAGCGGCGGGCGATCCCGGTGGCGGATGACTACCCGATGCAGCTCGGCGCGTTCGTGAACGAGCTGGTGAGGGACGGGGACACGATCCAGGTGGGCACGGGCGGCCTGACGAACGGATTGCCAGCGGCGGGCGCGTTCGCGGGCAAGCAGGAGCTGGGCGTGCATGCTGAATTGAGCGTGCCGGGGATGGTGCGGCTGGTGCGAGAGGGCGTGATCACGGGGTCGCGAAAGACGTTGCACCCTGGGAAGTACGTGACGACGCAGCTGGAGGCATCGGGGGAAGGCGACATCGACTTCATCAACGACAACCCGATCTTCGCGCTGTACGACGTGAGTTACGTCAACAACCCGATCGTGATCGCGCAGAACGAGAACATCATCTGCATCAACAATGCGCTGGCGATCGATTTCACGGGGCAGATCACGGCAGAGTCGATCGGGGCGGAGATGTGGAGCGGCCCTGGTGGGCAGCAGGACTTCGCAATCGGTGCGTTGATGGCGAAGGGCGGCCGAAACGTGACGATCCTTCGGTCAGTGGCGGTCGGTGGGACAGTGAGCAGAATCATGCCGCGGCTGCCGGAAGGGACGATCATCACGGTGCCGCGCCAGATGGCGGACTACGTGATTACGGAGTACGGGATCGCGCGGCTCTTCGGAAAGAGCGACCGCGAGCGGGCGGAGGAGCTGATTTCGATCGCGCACCCTGATCACCGTGGTGAGCTGCGGAAGGCTTTGGAGCGGCGGTAAGCCGGCGCGGGCTGAGGCGCACGGCTAGTGCGTGGCCCGACTGCGAAGTTGGCAGTGCGTGGACATCGGAGGCGTCAAAGGCCAGACTGCCGCATGCGTCCTAATGCTGGCGAGATTCGTGCTTACGGAGGCGGCGAGTGAGCGGTGGCGAGCGGCCGCTGGCGGATGTCGTGGTGCTCGATCTGAGCGACGAAGCGACCGTGTTCGCGGGGAAGCTACTGGCCGACCTCGGGGCGACGGTGGTGCGGGTGGAGGATGTGCGCGGAGATGACGTGCGGTGGCGGCCGCCGTTTCTGCAGGGCGAGCGGGGTGTGGAACGGTCGTTGGCGCATCTCTTGTTCAACGCGGGGAAGAAGAGCGTGGCAGTGGACACGCAGGCGGACAGGGCGCGGGCGGTGGTGTTGCGGCTGGCGGCTGGCGCGGACGTCGTATTGGGGCCGCTTGAGCCTGGGGGCTGGGCAGCCGCAGTGCTCGACGAGATTGAGGCGGCGAGCGGGAGCGTCGTCCGGACGGTGTTCCGGCGGGGGGCGCCGAAGGAAGTGGCGACGGATTTGGTCGCGGTCGCAGCGGGAGGCCTGCTGACGTTGAATGGCTTCCCAGAGGATCCCCCGAACTACCCGGCAGGGCAGCTGGGGTACAAGGAGGCATCGCTGGCGGCGGCGGAGGCCGCGGTGGCGCTCGTGGTGCAACGCCGGAGGGGCGGCGAGGCAGGCACGGTCACCGTGAGCCTGCAGGAAGCGGTGAACTTCACGACGATCCAGAGCGCGAACGCTAACTGGCTGCATTGGCAGGGGCGAGTCCCGACGCGGCATACGCCGTTGAGCCCGTTCACGACCCACAAGACGGGCGACGGGAAGTGGGTTTCGTTCACCGTGCACCCGCCGAACTGGCCCCGGTACGCGGAATGGGCGAGCACGGCATTGGACGCGCCGGAACTGCGAGACCCGAAGTGGGCCGACGCGACCTACCGGGCGGCGAACAACCGCGAGCTTGCCGGATACACTGCGCGGCTTACGGGCGGGCTGACACAGGAGCAGGTGATCACCGAGGGGCAGAAGCTCGGCCTGTTGGTGTTGCCGGTCAACGGCGTGGCCGACATTGCGGCGGATAAGCACCTGTTGGCGCGGGGGTTCTTCGAAGATGTCGAACACCCGGTGCTCGGAGAGACGGTCCGCTTGCCGCGAACGGCGTTCCTATCGACAGCGTACGGTAGCGAAGTGAGTGCGGCAGCGGGGCTTGGCGCCGACACGGGCGCGATTCTCGGAGCGCTTGGCGGATTCACTGCCAGGGAGATCGACGATCTGTTTGCGGCGGGCATCGTGGGCGGCAACCGCGGCGAGCATCGCCCTGCACGGGCCGTGGCTGACCATCGCACGAGCGTTGCGAGCGTCCGCCATCAGCCACTCAAGGGCGTGCGGATTGTGGACTTCTGCTGGGCGATTGCGGGCCCGTTGGCGACTCGGCTACTGGCCGACCTCGGCGCGGACGTGATCAAGGTGGAGTCGGAGTACCGGCTGGACCCGATCCGCCAGATCGGCGTGCAACCGCCGGGCCATTCGAGCTGGAACACAAACGGGCAGTTCAACGATTCGAACACAAACAAGCGGGCGATGACCTTGAACCTGAACACGCCCGAGGGCATTGAGATAGCTCGGCGTCTGATAGAGACGGCGGACGTCGTGACTTCCAACTACACGCCGGACCGTTTGGACAAGTGGGGACTGGGCTACGAGGAGCTGCGGAAGCTGAAACCGGACATCATCCTCGCGAACTGGGCGGTGATGGGGACGCGCGGGCCGCACAAGGACTGGCGCTCGTACGGAAGCGGAATCGTGGCGATGTGCGGGCTGGCCAACCTGACTGGCTTCCCGGGGCGTGACCCGATTGGGTTGGGAACGCTGCACACGGACTTTACGGTGCCGTACTTCGCGGCGACACAGGTGATGGCGGCACTGCTGCAGCGCGACCGGACAGGCGAGGGGCAATACCTGGAGATCGCGCAGTACGAGGCATCGGTGCACCTGCTGGACACCGAGCTCGTGGAATGGATGAACAACGGCGGGCCAGTTGAGCGGCGAGGCAACCGTTCAGGATGGATGGCGCCGCATGGGGTGTACCGGGCAGCAGGGGAAGACCGGTGGGTGGCGGTGGCATGCCGGGGGCCGGAGGACTGGGGCGCGCTGTGCGGGATTCCGGGTCTGGAAGATTTGAGTGACCTTGACCGCTTCACGGACGTGGACGCAGTGGAACGCGTGCTCGAAGCGTGGACCAGCGGGCGCGACCGGTGGGAAGCGGCGGCGATGTTGCAGACGGCGGGGGTGCCGGCGAGCGCGGTCGAGGACCTTGGCGACCTGCTGGGGCCGGACGAGGCGATGGCTGAGAGCTACCGGGCGATGGCGTTGCCGGCAGGGGTGACGGCACTGGTGCAGGAAGATCCGATCCTGTGGGACGGCGAACGCCTGCCATTGGACCGCGCGCCGATGTGGGGCGAGCACACGTACGAGGTGCTCCAGGGAGAGTTGGGCCTAAGTGATGAAGCCGTGGCGGAGTTGGCGGCCAAGAACGTGCTTTTCTAGGAGCGGGCGACGTCGGTCATGACCGCGCGAGAGAAGTCGACGCCGTCAGTGTTCGCGCCGGTGAGCGTGGCGCCGGTGAAGTTGGCACGGGCGACGGAAGAGCCGAAGAGCAGTGCATGGGAGAGATTAGCGAAGCGGAGGCTGGCGCCGAGGAGGTCGGCGGATGCGAGGGATGCGCGTTCCAGATCGGCGTGGTCGAGGTAGCAGAGGCGGAGGTCGGCGCAGGTGAGGTCGGCGGCACGAAGGAGGGCGTCAGAGACGTTGGCGCGGACCAGGCGCGCAGAGCAGAGGCGGGCGCCTTCGAGATTCGCGCCGGAGAGGTCGGCCTGTTCGAAGTTGGCACAACGGAGATCAGCGTAGGAGAGGTTGGCCATGCGCAGGTTCGCGCCGCGAAAGTCGGCCAGGCGGGCGTCGGCGGAACAGAGGTCAGCATCGGTGAGGTCGCGTCCGCGGAGGTCGGCAAGGGGGAGCTGACGGCCGCGCCACTGGACGGCACGGAGCGAGCCCGCAGGGATCGGGCTGGCAAACAGGGCTGAGAAAGACTGCTCCACAGACTGAAGATAGCGCTGTTCGGGGCGGAGGGACTACCAGCCATCCACCATGGCGCGCTTCTTGCCGTCGCGTGGCATGGGGGGACGGATGGACTTGAGCAGGTTGGAGAGCCAGAAGCGGGACTCGGCGGGGTCGATGGTGTCGTCGATGCCGAAGAGGGCGGCATCGTTGAGGGCCTTTCCGTGTTCGTACGCGCGGGCGACCATTTCTTCGTAGCGCTGGCGGCGCTCGTCGGGGTCGGTGATGGCGGCGAGATCGTCACGGTAGCCGAGCTTGACCATGCCTTCGAGGCCCATGCCGCCAAATTCGCCGGTGGGCCACGAGACGGTGAAGTAGGGAACCTTGTAGGAACCACCGGCCATTGCGATGGCACCGAGGCCGTAGGCCTTGCGGAGGATGATGGTGAAGAAGGGGACGGCGAGGTTGGCGCCGACGAGGAACATGCGGCTGGACTTGCGGACGAGAGCGGTCTTTTCGATGTCAGGGCCGACCATGATGCCGGGGGTGTCGCAAAGGAAGAGGATGGGGATGTCGAAGGCATCGCAAAGCTGCATGAAGCGGGCACCCTTGTCGGAGGCATCGGCATCAATGGCGCCGCCGAGATGGGCGGGGTTGTTGGCGACGATGCCGACGGGGCGTCCTTCGATGCGGATGAGCGACGTGATCATGCCGTGGCCGAAGCCGGAGCGGAGTTCGAGGACCGAGTCGACGTCAGCGAGTGTTTCGATTACGCGCCGGACGTCGTACACGCGGAGGCGGTTCTCGGGGATGATTCGGCGCATCTGGCGCTGGTCGTGTTCGGACCAGGCGGAGACCTTGCCCTGGAAGTAAGAGAGGTACTTCTTCGCGGTGGCGACCGCTTCGGCTTCGTCTTTGACGAGGATATCGACGACGCCGCTGGGGACCTGGACTTCCATGGGGCCGATGTCTTCGGGGGCGTAGATGCCGAGGCCACCGCCTTCGATCATGGCGGGGCCGCCCATGCCGATGTTCGAGCCTTCGGTGGCGATGATGACGTCGCAACAGCCGAGAAGCGATGCGTTGCCGGCGAAGCAGCGACCGTTGGTGATGCCGACCATGGGCACGAGGGCGCTGAGCTGCGCGAAGCGGGAGAACGTGCGTTGGGTGCTGACGCCGAGGCCGTCGGTGTCGCCGGGGCGGCCACCGCCACCTTCGGCGAAGAGGACGAAGGGCAGGCGAGCCTCTTCGGCGATGTCGATGATGCGGTCTGTCTTGCGGTGGTTCTGGTTGCCCTGGGTGCCGGCGAAGACCGTGTAGTCGTACGCCATGACGGCGCAGCGGGCGGCGGGGTCATCGAAGAGTTGGCCGTTGACACTGCCGACACCGGTGACGAGGCCATCAGCGGGACTGCGGACGAGGAGGTCGTCGAGCGTACGGCGGGCGCGCTGGGCAGCGAGGACAAGCGGACCGTATTCGACAAAGGTGCCCGGGTCACAGAGGTCGTCGACGTTTTCACGGGTCGTGCGATAGCCAAGAGTGTGGCGGCGCTCGACAGCTTTGGGCCTGTGCGAATCGCGCGTGAGGTGGCGGCGTTCGAGGACTTCGGCGAGGTCAGGGCGGATTTCGTCGAGGTCGACGGCTTCTTCGACGGCGACGATTCCCTCGCCAGCGGCGGTCTCTTCGATGTAGAGGAGCGCGTGGCCTTCGTAGACCGTGTCGCCGGGGGTGACGCCGAGGCTGCGAATGATGCCGCCGGAAGTCGCGCGAATCTCGTGCTCCATCTTCATCGATTCCATGATGGCGAGGACCTGGCCCGATGCGACGGTGTCTCCTTCAGTGACGAGGACACTGACCACCGTGCCCTGCAACGGAGCAGATAGCGCGACTGCACCGTCGCTACGGACGGCAGGGACGGATTCCGGGCTCTTCGTGGTGCGCGCGGCCTGACCGTAGGAGAGGACGGCGAGCGGATCTGCGGTATCGACGCGAGCACCCGCGAGGCCTGACCGGGCCGACGCTGGCGCCGTGACTTCGACGTAGCGACGGGTGGCGGCGCCTGAGGAGGCGGTGACGGCGAGTTCGCCGGCATGGTCGTCGATGAAGCGGGTATGGAGGCTCCCATCGAGCAGCGCCGGATGAGCCAGCAGCGCATCAAGGAGGGGGAGGTTGGTCTCGACGCCGGCGATACGGAACTCGGAGAGGGCGCGGCGGGCACGGGCGACAGCGGATTCGATCCGCGGCTGCGGCGAATGGGCGATGATCTTGGCGAGGAGCGAATCGAATCGCAGGCCGGTGCGGTAGCCGGAGTAGCCAAACGTGTCGACGCGGATACCGGGACCACTCGGAGGATCGAAGGCTGTGAGGACGCCGGCAGAAGGGCGGACGGAGCCATCGGCTGCAAGGGTCTCCATGTTGACGCGGGCCTGGATAGCGAAGCCCCGGGGGGCGGGAACGTTCGACTGATGGAGATTGAGCACAGCGAGGGTGGCGCCGCCGGCGATTTCGATCTGGAGCTGCACGAGGTCGAGTCCGGTGACCGCTTCGGTGACCGTGTGCTCGACCTGCAGGCGGGCGTTGGCTTCGATGAAGAAGAAGGGAGAGTCGTCGCGGAGACCGCCTTCGGCTTCGACGAGGAACTCGAACGTGCCCGCGTTCGCGTAGGAGAGGGATGACGCCAGGCTGACGGCGGCGGCGGTGATGCGGTCGCGAAGTGCAGGCGGGAGGCCGGGGGCGGGGGCGATCTCGATGAGCTTCTGGTGGCGGCGCTGTAGGGAGCAGTCACGCTCGCCGAGATGGACGACCGCGCCGGTGCCATCGCCAAGGACCTGGACTTCGACGTGGCGGGCAACGGAGACGAGCCGTTCGAGGTAGAGGCGGCCATCGCCGAAAGCGCCCAGTGCTTCGGAGGAGGCGCGCTCGAAGAGCGCAGGGAGTTCCGCTGGATCGGAGACGATGCGGACGCCGCGACCGCCGCCGCCGGCGACCGCCTTGATGATGGCGCGGGCCCCGGCGGGAAGTGACTGGACGAACCGTTCCGCCTGTTCGAGCGATGCGGGGCCATCGGTGCCTTCAAGGACGGGGAGGCCGGAGGATCGCGCGGCCTCACGGGCAGCGGCCTTATCGCCAAGGAGGCCCAGGGCGGCGGGTGATGGACCAACGAATGTGATTCCGGCGCTTGCGCAGGCTTCGGCGAGGGCCGCCTGTTCGCTGAGGAAGCCATAGCCGGGATGGACCGCATCGGCGCCGGAGGCGGCCGCGGCAGCGAGGATGGCGGCGATGTCGAGGTAGGGAGCGGGACCGGAGCCAGGGAGAGGGACGGCGACATCGGCCATGCGGGTGTGAAGCGACTCGGCGTCGTCTTCGGAGTACACGGCGATTGTGCGGATGCCCATCTCAGCGGCAGTGCGAAGGATACGGACGGCGATCTCGCCGCGGTTAGCGACAAGCAGGCTGGAAATAGGCATGTGTCCTCCGCGTCGCGCTTCCCGGCGACGGCGGAAGTGTAGCGGTGAAGGGAGCATGGCTACAGGCGAGGGAGTGCCGGTTCGTACGGGCCGTTGGCGTCGACTAAAGTTGAGCGCCGAAACCACTGGGCAGGTGAGCGCAATGGACTACCGCGATTCGACGGAACAGCAGGCATGGCGTGGCGAGGTGCGAACGTTCCTGGAGGCGGAGGCGCCGGACGAGTACCGCGTGTTGCGGCGGCCCGCCGTGGATTCGTATGGACGCGGGGATGAGCTGTTCCAGACGTGGCGAAACCGGGTCGCGAAGCGAGGGTGGCTGGCCTCGCACTGGCCGAAGGAGTACGGCGGCGCGGGGATGAGCGTGATGGAGCAGTTCGTGCTCAAGGAGGAGTTCGCGCTGGCGGGGTGCGCGCACCCGGGCGGACGGGGCGTGGAGATGGTTGGGCCGACGATCATCCTGCACGCTTCAGACGAACAGCGGGAAGAGCTGCTGCCACCGATCCTTTCGGGGAGCACATTTACTGCCAGGGGTTCTCGGAGCCGGGCGCGGGCAGCGACCTCGCTGCGGTGCAGCTGCGGGCGGTGCGGGACGGCGACGAGTACGTGCTGAACGGCCAGAAGATCTGGACGAGCAACGCGCTGAGCTGCAACTGGATCTTCCTGCTGGCGCGGACTGACCCGGACGCACCGAAGCACAAAGGAATCAGCTATTTCGTGATGCCGATGGATGTGCCGGGCGTGACGGTCCGGCCGATCATCGACATGGTTGGCGGGAAGGAGCTGTGCGAGACGTTCTACGAGGACGTGCGGGTACCGGCTTCGTACCGGATCGGCGAAGAGAACCGGGGTTGGTACATCGCGATGACGACACTCGACTTCGAGCGGAGCGGGATCGCGGGGGCGGTTGCGTTGCAGCAGCGGATGCTCCGGCTTGCGCCGTCGCTCAACGGACGGCTGACGGAGGAGCGCCGGGCGCTGTTCGCGGACCTGTACGTTTCAAGCGAGGTGGGGCGCCAGATGGCGTACCACGTGGCGAGCCTGCAGGACCGGGGGCAGGTACCGAACTACGAGGCTTCGATGGTGAAGCTGTTCAGCAGCGAGCTGACGCGGCGGTTCGATACAGCGATGGTGTCGTTCTTCGGGCTGCAGGGTCAGCTGTATGCGGGATCGAACGGGCGCGAGGTGGACGAAGGGCGGGTGGCCCGATCGCTGAGTCAGAGCATCCCGACGACGATCGCGGGTGGGACGAGCGAGGTACAGCGGGGGATTATCGCGGGGCGGGGGTTGGGGCTGCCGCGGGGGTAGGGGTGGTTTTGGTGCCCTCACCCTCGGTCCCTCTCCCGCTGTCGCGGGCGAGGGATGACTGGGGACTTCGGGATGCTGGGTATGGTCCGGACAGCCCGCGGCCAGGGGCGGCCGCGACTACGAAGGGGCGGGGCGATGACTTGCATTAATCGCTGTACGGTTATAGAGTGAGGAACATGCAAGAACACCTTCCTGTTGCGTTGTTGGAGCATGTCGCGGAGCGGTTCCGGGTCCTTGGGGACGCGACGCGGCTGGCCATCCTGCGGACGTTGCTCGACGAGGGCGAGCTGAACGTGGGCGAGCTCGTGGAGCGGCTCGGGACGACGCAGGCGAACGTGAGCAAGCATCTGCGAGTACTGCTGAACGCGGGCGTCGTGGCGCGGCGGCCCGAGGGCACGGCCGCGTATTACTCGGTGACGGACCCGAGCGCGATCCAGCTGTGCGACGTGGTCTGCAACCGGTTACGGGAGCAGAAGGCAGAAGAAGCACGCGTGTTCTCCCTGGCCTGAGGGGCCACCGACCATCGAGGCGTATCTGCGCTTCGGTCAACCATTCTTCTAGAGGTATGGAGTAATGCAGCGATGAACGAGGCACCCTTAGGGCGATTGGGAAAGTGGGCGAACAGCCACAGGCTGGCGGTGATCGTGACGTGGGCACTGTTCGCGGGCGCGCTGGGCGTTTTCGCGCCAAAGCTCGAGCACGCACTTTCTGGCGCGATGTGGGAGGTGAACGGCAGCGATTCTCTCGCTGTCCGGGAGATCATTGATGAGCAGTTCGGCGGGATGTCGTCGCAGTCGGCCGCGGTCGTGTTGCAGAGCGAGACGCTGACGGTCGATGACCCGGTGTTCCAGCAACGAATCGCCGCGGCAGCGGAGGCGATCGCGGCCGAACCTGCATTCGGGCCAGCCGTACAGCAGCTAGGACCGGATGGGCGCACGGTGATGCTGCAGGCCGGAGCGCTGGTGAACCCGACCGAGGCAGTGCGCGCGGCGGAGCGGCTGAATGAGCGCATCGGTGAGTTGGGCGACGAGACGGTGGCGGTGGCCCTGACGGGCTCGCCCGCGTTCTGGGGCGACTTCAACGCCGTGAACAAAGAAGGGATGATGAAGGCCGAGCTGCTGACATGGCCGGTCACGGCGGTCATCCTGGTGATGGCGTTCGGGACGCTTGCGGCGGCGGGATTGCCGCTGCTGCTGGCGGGAGCAGGCCTGATCTCCGCGATGGGCGTGCTCTACGGGATCACCCGGTTCACGGACCTGAGCATCTGGACGCTGAACTTCGCGATGATGTTCGCGATCGCACTTGGGATCGACTACGCGCTCTTCATCGTGAGCCGGTTCCGGGGGGCGCTGCATGCGACTCCGAGCGACCGTGGGGGCGCGGTGGCGGCGACCATGGACACGGCCGGTAAAGCGGTGCTGTTCAGCGGGATTACGGTGTTAATCAGCCTGTCGGCGGTGCTGCTCGTGCCGATCCCGGCGTTCCGATCGATGGCGGCGGGCATGATGCTGGCCGTCGGCTTCGTGCTGCTGGCCGCCATGACTCTCCTGCCGGCAATGCTCGGAGGGTGGATCAACCGGCTGGCCCTACCGTGGCACAGCGTGGGCGAACACCGCAGCCCGGCCTGGGAAAGGTTCGCTGACCGTATCCGGCCGAGGGCGCTCTTGTTGGCCGGACTTGTGACCGGGGTGCTGCTGCTGCTCTCCGCGCCGCTGCTAGGGCTGGAGACGGGGATGCCGGGGATCAATGTGCTGCCAAAGGACAAGCAGGCGCGGCAGGGTTACGACATGCTGGCTCAAAGCTTCGGACCAGGGGGACCGGGACCGATCCAGATCATCGTGCCTGCGGGGCAGGACGCCGAACGTGTGGCCGAGGCAGTGAGCGGCACCGCCGGCGTGGCGATGGCATTCCCGGCACAGCCGGGAGCAGCGGGTGCGAATCTCATCACCGCCATCGCGACGACCGATCCTTCGAGTAAGGACTCGTCGCGGCTGATTGAACGGCTCCGGGACGCGCTCCCCACAGGTGTGCTGGTGGGCGGGCCCGTGGCGGAGAACCACGACCTCGACCAGACGCTGCGGGACAGGGCGCCGATCGTGATCGGCACGGTGCTCGTGCTCGGGTTCCTGTTGCTGCTGTTCGCGCTGCAGGCGGTCTTCATCGCGGTAGCGGGCGTGATCTTCAACCTGCTTTCCGTGGGTGCGGCGTTCGGTGTCGGAGCGCTGGCGTTCCAGCACGGATGGCTGGCCGGGCCAATGGGGTTCGAAAGCCAGGGGTACCTGACGTCGTGGGCGCCGCTGTTCTTCTTCGCACTGGTGTTCGCGATCTCGATGGACTACACGGTGTTTCTGCTGGCATCGGCGCGGGAGCACTACGAGCGGACGCGCGACGGCGCCGAGGCGGTCCGCGGTTCGTTGTCCCACACGGGGCGGCCGATCGTGGCGGCGGCAGCGGTGATGATCGCGGTGTTCTACACGTTCGCCATCGCAGGGCCACTCCCGATGAAGGAGATGGGCATCATCCTGGGCACGGCGGTGCTAGTGGATGCGTTCCTGGTGCGGCTGGTGCTGGTGCCAGCGGTGCTCTATATGGCCGGCGACAGGGCGTGGTGGCTGCCGCGCTGGGCCGGCCGGCTACTGCCCGACGTCCGGTTCGCGCACTGAGCAAGACCAACCAACTCAAGGAGGACGGCAATGACTGAGATGGTGATACCGACAGAAGGAAGTGTGTTCTCACGCTTCATGGCATCGGGGAAGGGGCGAGGACTGCGGATCGCGCTGGGCCTTGGGCTGATCTGGATGGGTCTCGGAGTGGTCGGCGGACCGGCGGGGGTGGGAATGGCGGCATTCGGACTGCTGCCGATCGCCTCCGGTTCGTTGAACCTTTGTCCCGTAGCTCCGATGTGGGGCGGGCACTTCCTCGGCGCGAAGTACTGCGGGGTGAAAGCTCCGAAGCAGTAAGGGCGCCAATCAAGGCATCGTTCTCTACGAGGCGGCCCCCGCAGTTGCGGGGGCCGCCTCATGTATTACGGGACGGGACGAGAGCCGGGATAGTCGGGCGGAAGAGGCTTTTGCGCCTCCTTCCACCAATCGACGACGCTGACACGGAACCGATCCCAACGCTCCCGCTCCAGGAGGATGAGCACACCAAGTGCGAGGAGGAGAGTTCCGGCAATCCCGAGCAACAGCCAATACGGCGTGGAGAACAGGCCGCCGGTGACCATGCGAATCGAGGTGGCAGTGAGGGTGAGGATTGCAGCCGGGACAAGCCAGCGAGCATGAAGGAGCAGGCCAACGATGAGCAGAGCGATTCCGATCCCGATGAGCTCGAGACCGAACTTGCCGCCGCCAGGTTCGAAGCTTTGCTCCGCAGGTGGTAGGACGATGTGGAGGGCGCCGATGATGGTGACGGCCTCGTGGACGAAGAGTTGCTGCCGGAAGATGGACGGGGTGCGGCGGAAGGTTATCGAGACGCCGATGAGCCAGGCGCCGACGGGAGCGGTGTACGCCTGGATGTTCGAGGGTTCGCGCGTGGCGATAGCCATGAGGAATGCACCAAGGAGGGCTGCGCTGGCAACGACCCAAACCCAGCGCCTGCCCATGCGGAGGCCCTCGGCCATGACCGCGGCTGCAGCGAGACCGAGCACGGCTGCAGCGAGACCCCATTCGGCCGTAGAGAAGATTGACTCGCTCGCCTCGAGGCGGGAATGCTTCTGCGAGAGGAGGATGCCGGAGACAAGCGCGGACAGCAGCCACGGGCCCCACGAGATGTATGTAATCACGTAATCGGATTCATCGGGACGAGCCGTGTAACGGCGGAGACCGGTGAGGGCGGCCCATTCCAGTAGTGCGATGGCAGCGAAGGCTAACGGCAGGTAGACAAGATCAAGGCCCTGCCAGCGCCAGGCAGTCCACACCGCGAGGAAGAGCGTCGAGTTGGCGATGCCGAGGAGGAACCAGCGCCGGGTGCTGCCGAAGGCTGCGACCGCGCCGGCGGTGGCCATCGCGAGGACACTGGTGATGGTCGCATCGGACTCGGCAGCGACGATGCCGGCGACGATCATGCCCGCCATGCCAACAGGTACGAACGTCCAGAGACCCTCGTAGCCACGGACGCGGAGAGCAGTGAGCGCCCATCCAGCCATGGCCACGATGGCGAGGAGCCAGGCGCGATCGGCGCCTTCGAGGCCAAGGACGCCGTTGAGGGACGCCGCGGCGCCGAAGAAGAACGCGAAGGCCGCCTGGGCGAGGACGGTCCGTTCGCCAGCGCGCAGGAGCGAAGTGACCTCGCCGGGAAAGAGGACGACGATCCGGCCCCGGGCCCAGCGCGATGCTGCTACGAGGATCGCGCCGGCGCCAAGTTGGGCGGCGACGCCATGGGCCGGGTGAGCCATGTCGGCAGGCAAAGTTGCGAGCGTTGCGACGGAGCCGATGGCAATGGCGTAGAACCAGCCTGCGGCGGCGAGTATGCGGTTCTTCTCCCACCACTGGCTGGTGACGACCATAGCGGCGGAAACGGCCAGTGCCGGGTAAGGCCACCATGGCTGCCCGGTGCCAGCAGCCCACAGCACGGTAGCGCCGCCGACCGCGGTCAGCAGCGGTGGAGCGAGCAGGCTTACATCACGGAGACGAACAGACTGGATGGCCCAGCCAGCGAGGAGGGCGCCGTAGGTGGCTGGGAGTTGCCAGCGGACGAGATCCGGCTGGAGGGCGAGCACGTGAGCGGAGCCGACCGCCATCGCACCGGCGATGACCGATGTGGTGCGCCACGGCTGGCGGTAACGCTCATCGAGAATTACCGGGGCGGCATAGCCAGCGGCAGCAAGCGCGAGCCAGGCGGTGAGCCATTCGAGCGGCATATCGACAGCAGCCCAGAGGAATGTAGCACCGGTGGCGGCCGCCACGGCAGGGAGTGCTCCAACGCCATCGCGGAAAGCGAGCCGCCATCGCCACACCGAGACGGCACTGGCAGCGAGCGCGAACCCATAGGCCGTGGGCAGGGCACCGCGCACGGCAGCTGGTTCTGCCTGGCTGCCGTGCGCCAGCGCGAGCCCGGCGATGCAGACGAGGGAGCCGAACCGAAGCCAGGGGAGGGCGAGGCGAGGATCGTCCCGAGCAGCAGCGACTACGTAGCCGAGGGACGCTGCAACGACGAAGGCGCCAAACCAGGAGCGATGCAGGTCCCATAGCGCCCAGCTTCCGGTGAGGGCGGTCATGGACAGGAGGAGCGGGAGCACGCCGGGGGGAACGCGCCAGGTGAAGCGCCACCGGGCAAAGGCGCCGGCGGCACCTGCGAGCAGGATACCGTAGGTGATCGGTAGCGCGATGCGCTCGATGTCCGGGGTATCGGCCGAGGCGACGTGAGCCAGGGCAAGGGCAAGGGCGGCAGCCGGGAGGCTCGCCGACTGCCATGCCTGAAGGCGGCGCGGGTAATCGAAGCGGGCAAGGAGCAGGTAGCCGAGCGTGCCTCCGGCAGCGAAGGCACCGTACCACTCGAGATCGAGGCCCATCGCCGCCTCGATGGCGGTGGCTGCTGTCATGGCGGCGAGAGGCGGGAGGGCGCCGCCGAAGTCGAACCAGCGCCACTGGACGAAGGCTGCGGCTGTACCGAGGAGGATGATTACATAGGTGACCGGCAGCGGGGCGTGATCGGCGCCGGCAAGGAAGCCCACGAGCAGGTGGGCGATGAGCAGCGCGACCGACGCAGAGAGCACGGCCGACTGGCGCCAGAGGAGCAGGCGCCTGGGGAAATCGAAGCGGGCGAGGAGGAGGTACCCGATGCCCGCTGCAGATGCAAATGGGGCGTACCACTCGGGATCGAGACCGGCGGTGGCCCAGACGGCCGTGAGAGCGGTCATAGCCGCGAGCGGTGGAAGAGCGCCGCCGGACTCTACCCAGCGCCAGAGCCAGAAGGAAGCACCAGCCGCAGCGAGGACCAGAGCACAGGCGATAGGGAGGGCCAGGTGCTCGGCATCGACGTCGTTAAGGACGATGGCCTGGGCGAGCCCGAGGGAGAAGACGGAGGCGACGGCGTGACCGCTACGCCAGACATCGACACGCGGCGCGGAGTCGACACGGGCAATGACCACATAGCCAAGGGCGGCCGCGGCGGCGTAGGCGCCGTACCAGTCCGGGCTCAGCCCGGTGGTGGCCCAGGTACCGGTGAGGGCCGTCATGACGGCGAGCGGCGGGAGGGTCGCGCCGGATTCGAGCCAGCGCCAGAGCCAGAAGGACGCACCGGCGCCAACGAAGGCGATCGCGTAGACGAGTGGGAGGGCGAGACGCTCGGCGGCGGGATCGTCGAGGATGATGAGTTGAGTTAGGGCGACGCCAAACACTGCAGCGGCGCCATGACCGCAGCGCCAGATGCGGATGCGCTCGGCGAAATCGTAGCGGCCCAGGAGGATGTAACCGAGTGCGGCGGAGGCGGCGAAGCCGCCATACCACACGGGATCGAGGCCAGCGGTGGCCCAGATCGCGGTCAGCGCTGTCATCGCGACGAGCGGGGGCAGGACGGCCCCAGCTTCGATCCAGCGCCAGAACCAAAAAGCGAGCCCGGCACCGACGAGGACGAGAGCGAAGGTTGCCGGGAGCGCGAGATGCTCGGACTGGGGGTCGTGGAGAATGGCTGCCTGCGCGAGGGTGACGGCGAGGACGGACGCGGCGGCGTAGCCGACTCGCCATGCCCGAACGCGCTCGGGGAACCGCACGAAGTCGTACCTGCCGAGGATGGCATAGCCGGGCGCAGCGGTTGCGGCGAAGGCGCCGTACCAAACGGGGTCGAGGCCGGCGACGGCCCAGGTGGCGGTGAGGCCGGTCATCGCGAGGGCGGGGGGGATGCCCAGCCCGGCTTCGATCCAGCGCCAGAGGAGGAATGCGGATGTGCGTCCGACGAAGACGATGCCGTAGGCAAGCGGCAGGGCGAGGGGCTCTGCCTCTTTGTCGAGGACGATGACGGCCTGGGTGAGGGCGACGGCGATCAGCTCGGCGGCGTTGTGGCCGAAGCGCCATGCCTCGCGGCGTTCGGGTGGGTCGACCCTGGAGAGGACGACGTACCCGAGCCCGGCGACGGCGGCGAGTGCTCCGTACCACTCGATCTGCAGGTCGATGGTCCAACGGAGGGTGGTAAGGGTGGCCATGGCAGCAAGGGGTGGGATGAGGACGCCGGGTTCCAGCCAGCGCCAGCGGACGTAGGCTGCGGCGGCGGCGGCCAGCGCGATCGTGTAGGTGAGTGCGATGGCGGCGGAGTGGCTCTCGGGGATCACCGCGTAGGCGTGGGAGACGACGAGCGCGAGGACGCCGGCGGCGAGGCTGAAACCACCCCAGAAGCGAGCCACCGGCGGGGAATCGAAGTGGGCCAGGGGCAGGTAGCCGATGGCAGCTGCGGCAGCGAACGCGGGGAACCATTCGGGCCGGAGATCCCAGCCGGCCCAGGCGACGGCGACACCCGCGAGAGCTGCAAGGGCAGGGACAGACCCGGGAGCGAGCCGCCATTCCCAGCGCCAGCGGCCGAAGGCAGCTGCGGCGCCCAGGAGCACAGGAGCGTATGCCGCGGGCAGGGCCCAGCGGTCCGGGGCATCGGCGGCTGCGACCGCGATATGGGCGATGCCGAGGCCGAGAAGGGCACAACACACGGCGCTTGTCTGCCAGCCCTCAGTGCGGCGGGGCGCATCGAACCCGGCGAGGGCCAGATAGCCCAGGGTGGCTACACCCACAAAGGCGCCATACCACTCGATGCCCTGGCCGCCGGCAGCCCACCACGTGGTGAGCAGGGTTGCGGCTGCGAGGGTCGGCATGGCGGCGGCCGGTTCGAGCCAGCGCCACCGGCTGTAGGCCCCGGAACTGGCGATGAAGGCGAGCCCGTACGTGGCGGGCAGCGCGGCGTGATGGGCACCTTCCTGGAGGACCGCGGCATGAGCGTGGACCACAGCGGCGATGAGCCCGAGGGCAGCGACCGATGACCAAGCGCGTGCCCGCGCTTCGGACTGGTAATGAGCGATGACCAGGTAGCCAATGGCAGCGGCTGCGATGAACGGGGAGCGCCATTCGAAGGGGAGTCCCACCGACCCCCAGACGGCCGTGGCACCCGTGAGGGCCGCGAGGGCGGGAAGGACGGCGAGGGCCGTGACATCGCGACGCCAGCGAAGGCCGGTGGCGACGGCGAGCGTGGCGATGGCGTAGCCGGCAGGTAACGCCATGCGCTGATCGCCCGTGACGGCCGTTTCAACCTGGGTCCAGACCAGTGCGCCGATACCGAGGAAGAGGGCAAGGCCGAGGACGCCGTAGGAGAAAATGTCGCGCCGGAAACGGGCGATGGCAGCGACATACATCGGCGCCGCGATTGCCGCGAACCAGGGGCCGAACCACTCCCGAGGGAGGTTGAGGATGGAACCAAGCGAAGCCCAGGCAGCGAGGGCGGCGGGGATGCCGGGCAAGGCGTAGAGACGTCCATAGCCCCGGGCGGCGAGGGCGAAGTACAGGACTGCGCAACTGCTGGAGGCGAGGAACCAGAGGACATCCTCGGGAAGCTGCTCCTGCGTAATGACCTGCGTGCGGAGAGCGACGAAGTCGAGAGGGACGAGGATGGCGCCGAGGGCGACGAAGACAGGTCCGGCTTCTTTGACACGCTCCCAGCGATGGAGGATGAGGCCGAAGCCAAGGAACCCAAGCGCATAGGTCGAGAGAATGAGTACGCGGACTTCGCCACTGACCGCCTTGCCCTGGTAGGCGACGAAGATGATGGCGGACACGGAGAGGAGGAAGGCACCTACGTAGAGGAGAATGTCGGCCTGACGTTCGGCGGCCCAACCGATGGCGACCTGGCCAACTTCGCGGGCCGTACGCCTTGGCTTGCGCACCTTCGGCGGACGGGCGGGGACGGGGGGTATGGCGGGCTCGGCCCAGGGTGGGACCGGAGCGGCTTCTTCAGCGACGGGGGGAGGTGCGAGCGATGGCACTGCGACGGGCGGTGGCGGTTCGCCGCCGGGTGGGGCCGGAAGCACGGCGTCGGGAGCGGCCCCCTCTTCGACCTCGACTTCGGCCGCGGCACGGTCGGAAGTCGCTGGCTCAGCCGCACCCTCAGGGCGTTCCCCAGCGGGGACCAATTCTGCCGCCGGAAGGGACGAAGGCTCAGGCACAGGAGCGGCTGTCTCCAGCTCCGGCGATTCGCCGCTGGGAGGCTGCTCATCCGGAGGGAGGGAGATGGTCGCAAAGATGCGTGCCGGAGGGGCCGTGGCCGCCGGGATTGCCGGCGGCGCGGGGACATATGACTCGGGAGAGGGAGGCGGCGGGGTCGCGGGGGAGAGTTCCACTTCCGCTGGGGAGCGTTCGGGGACGGGAGCGGCCGACGTCCGTGCTCGCTGGCGCTCGAGCATGGGTACGTAGTACTCGCGGATGGCTGCCAGGCTGGCATCGTCCAGGCGGCCATCCTGATGTTCCCGGCGGGCGAGGTTGAGGAAGCGAGCGATCTCGGCAAGCGTCAGGCCCACTGGATTGCTTGTGACCGGATTGCCGCAGGACGGGCACTGGGCGTAGTCGTAGTGGTAGAACTGGAGGCCACAGGTTTCGCAAACGTATGGAAGCTCGCGATGCCGGGGCGGCGCCGTGGGGACCCTGGGACTCGAGAAGACAAACCAGCCGGCAAACCAGAGGGAGGTTGCGACAAACAGCAGCACGACCGGTGCAAGCCCGCGTGACGCCGTGGCCCAAATGAACCAGATGGCGAACGGGGAGAGCACGATTGCGGCGGCGACCACGATGATTGCCTTGGCGCAGCCGTGCTGGCTTCGAAGCTGGGTGAACGTGCCGGGTTCTCCAGGATCCATAGCCGACGCGCTCCAGTCTGACCGGCTGCGGAGAAGCTTGCCGCGGTTGCATGGGTATTGCTATGGCCAATGGGCCACAGTCACGGCGTCGATTGGAGACCTGGCTCGGAGCTAGCCCTTCCACATGAGGATGTTGTGCTTGACGAAGTACCAGGTCTGCGACTCGCGCCAGTGCATGACGTATTCCTGGAGCAGCTTGGGGGCGCCGACGAGGACGAGGATGATCGCGAGGCGGCGATAGGAGCGGATGCGATAGGAGCGGTCGATCTCGAGGCGGGCGACGACGTAGAGATAGAAGTTCTCGAAGATGTTGGCGCCGATGAAGAAGAGCTGGCGGATGTGCGTGAATTCGAAAAGGATGACGGCGCTGAAGCGGAGCAGGAAGAGCGCAATGCCGGTATTGCGGGCGATTGGGTCCTTCCAATGCAGGGCGACCCATGCCTCGAACGCAAGGTAATAGGTGTCGAAGCTCTTATCGAAGAAATGGTAGTGACCCTTAATCCAGGTGGCGCCCAGGCCATCGAGGATGAATGAATCCGCGGCGTCACCCGCGATGCATGCGAGGGCGCCCCAGAACGGCCACCGGAACAAGGTGAAGGGAACGAGCCCACGGATCGACAGGATGAGCACGAACGAAAGGATGTCCACCGGCTCCATGAACCGCCCCCCAACGCCCGGCATTGTCGACGCGGGGACGAGCGGGGGATGCTCCCGAGTGGGCCGAACCGATGGGTCGATCGACCGTCACCACGGAATGAGATGAGGCTTAGACTCGCTCGCATGGCGCGGCCGGGCCTGTTTCACGGGCACTACAGCAGGCGCGAGCGGGCGCGGCGGATCTTCATCATGGGGATCGTTGCCGTGGTGATCCTTGTGCCGGGTGGCGTCGCGCTGGCGATCATCCTGACGGGCAACCTTGGGCCGGGCTAAGACAGAGAGGGGGTCGAACGTTGTTCAACCCCCTCTCTGCGCTGTGGCTGTGTGCCTGCTAGTTGTTCCGGGCGGGGACGACGACGGTGGCGTGGCCGGGGGCGGTCATGGCGCCGTCCTGGTTGCGGACGTTGATTTCAAGGTCGACGAGGTGTTCGCCGTCTTCAACGCGCTTCTGCTTGACGGTGGCGACCGTCGTGAGGACGTCGTTCTTGTGGTTGATGGCGCGGAACTGCATGGAGAGTTCACGGACACGGGCTTCATCGCCGACCCAGTTGCGGAGGGCGTTGAGGACGTAGGCCCAGCGGAGGTTCCCCATGCCAAAGGCGGCGCCCTGTCCGGCGGCTTTGCCAACTTCGTCGTCCATGTGGAGGAAGACGAATTCGTCGTTGACGGCGGCGTAGCGGTTCCAGTTCATAAAGTCAGTCTTGCGTTCGAAGGCGGGAACTTCATCGCCGATCGAGATATCTTCGAAGTAGACGTTATTTGCCATTTCGTTGCTCCTGTGGTGGTTTCTATTAGTAGCGGACGCCGATGGAGATGCGGCGCTTTACGAGTTCGTCCTTCTGGTTGCGCCATTCGGTTTCGGTGTAAGCGAAGATGGTGAGGCCGTTTCGGCCCTGGCGTTCTTCCCAGTGAGACAGGCGGCTGCGCGAGGTGATGATGTCGCCGGGCCGCATCGGGGCGAAGAACGTGTCTGTCTGACCGCCGTTGAGGATGTTTTCGCCCTTGGCGGGTTTCTTGCCGGGGACTGGGCCCGCGCTCTGACGGGCGGCGGAACGTTCCGGTGGCCAGGCGAAGGGATTGAAGTCTTCGGGAGCGATGATGCCGCCCCAGCTCGTGGTCCTGGCGTAGTCGGCGTCCCAGTAGATGCGGGGTGGCGTTTCGGGCCAGTAGACGGCGATGGCCCACTTGCGGATGTCGGATTCAGAGACGGGGTAGGACTTCGTCTCGGGGCCCCAAACGCCCTTGTTGGCCTCCATGTCTGGAGTGACGAGGGTTGTTGGCTCTGCTGATGTCACTGATTGCTCCTGCTGAGGAATTGCGGCGAGACAATAGCACTGACGGGCGGGCTTTGCCTGCCGCAGTTTGCTACACGCGTCCGGCGGTCGATGTGACGCCGGCATCGTAGAGCTTCTCGATCTGGTCCCACGAGTAACCTAGATCGAGGAGGACGGTCTCGGTGTCCTGTCCAAGTTCGGGAGCGACGCCCTGGACGGCGGGCGGGGTCTCGCTATAGGAGACCGGGATGCCGACGGCGCGGTGGCCCGGGAAGTTAGGGTGCGGGACTTCCTGGAGGTAGCCGTTTTCCCAGAACTGGGATTCGGCGACGACATCGGCGTAGTTGTAGACAGGGCCAGTGGGCACATCCTGCGCGGAGATGCGCTCGATCCAGTGCTGACGGGGCTTCGTAGCTACGGTCGCCTGGAGTTCGGCAGCAAGCCACTCGGCGTTGTCCTGCCGGGCGAAGGGTTCGGCGGAGCGAGGGTCGGTGATCATGTCTTCGCGGCCGAGGGCGGTACAGAGTTTCGGCCAGTGCTTGGGATCGAGGATGCCGATAGTGAGCCAGCCGCCGTCGCTCGCCTGGTACCAGGCGAAGATCGGGTTGAGCGGTTTGCCGGCGGGGCGGGTAGCCTGGGTTTCCGTGTGGAGGAAGGCCTGCACGGAGAGCGCCTGGAGCGTGACCATCGCACCGAGCTGGGAGACATCGACTTTCTGCCCGACGCCGAAGCGTTCACGGGCGACAATGGCGCCCATGATGCCGTAGGCGAAGGTCATGGATCCGACCTGGTCGGCGAGGCCCCAGGGGCAGTTCATGGGGACGTTGCCCGGGCCACCGCCCTGGGCAACCATGGCGCCGCTCATACCCTGGGCGACGACGTCGAAGGAGCCGCGGTCGCGCCAGGAACCGTGGGCGCCGAAGCCGCTGTTGGTGGCGTAGATGAGGCGGGGATTGATGGCGCGGAGGTCTTCGTAACCGTAGCCAAGGCGATCGAGGAATCCGGGGCGGAAGTTCTCGGTGAGAACATCGGCGCGTTCGATGAGCCTGTGAATGATCTCGCGAGACCCGGGGTTGTAGAGGTTGAGCGTGACACTTCGTTTGCCGCGGTTGAGGGCTTCGAAGTAGGAGCAGAATCCATCGGCGCCGACGCCGAGTGAGCGGCCGGGGTCACCGACGGCGGGCATTTCGACTTTGATGATCTCGGCGCCCATGTCGGAAAGCATGACGGTGGCGTGGGGACCGTTCTGGTAGCGGGTGAAGTCGAGGACGGTGATGCCGTCGAGGGGGCCGGGCATGGTTGTCACCTCCGGGCGTGTTGGAGCCCATCGTACGCATAGAGGGGAGCCGCTGCAGGGATAGGGAATCCCCATGACGCTGCCGACGCGAACCTGTAGAGTGCTGCAGATCTGGCGAGGACGTTGATTCCGCCGGGAGGTGCGATTTGCGATTCAAGATGGAACCCGATGTCGAAGCGTTCCGCGAGGAGATCCGCGCGTTCATTGCCAGGGAGCTGCCGGCGGCGAGTGAGCGGCCGGACCCGGGGAAGCCCGGCGCTTCGGAGGAATACAAGGCTTACGTGCAGGGGTTCCAGCGGAAGCTGGCGGAAAAGAAGTGGCTGGCGATGGCCTGGCCGAAGGAATACGGCGGCTACGGCGCGAGCCACATGCACCAGATGGTCTACAACGAGGAGATGTCCTACGCGGACGCCCCTTCGATGAACATGGGCGTGGCGTGGGTTGGCCCTTCGCTAATGCTGTACGGGACCGAGGAACAGAAGAACCACGTCATCCCGCGGATCACGGGCGTGGACGACTGGTGGTGCACGCTGTACAGCGAACCGGGATCCGGGTCGGACCTCGCGAGCCTTCAGACCCGCGCGGTGCGTGACGGCGACGACTTCATCATCAACGGCCAGAAGATCTGGACGTCGACCGGACATATGGCGGACTGGGGTTGGCTGGCAGCGCGAACGGACCCGGACGCGCCGAAGCACAGGGGCATCACGATGTTCCTGCTGGACATGAAGACGCCCGGGGTGAGCGTCCGCCCGCTGGTGAACATGGCGGACCGGCACGAATTCAACGAGATCTACTTCGAGGATGTGCGCGTGCCCGCCACAAACCTCGTTGGCGAGCTGAACCGCGGCTGGTATCACATGGCCGTTGCGCTGGACTTCGAGCGGAGCTCAATCCAATTTTCCGGCGCGGGACGCCGCGAGTTGGAAAAGATGCGGAACGTCCTGAAGGCGCGTCCGGAGCTGGCGGCGGCGCGCCCATCGATCCGGTACGAGATGGCGGACCGCGAGATCGAGCTCACGGTGGCGACGCTGCTGGCGTATCAGATCGCGGCGATGCAGCAGCGGGGGCTGGTGCCGAACCGCGAAGCGAGCATCAGCAAGAACTACGGCGCCGAGCTCGGGCAGCGCGTTGCGATCACGCGGATGCGCCTCGTCGGCATGGCCGGACAACTGCGCGGCGGCCCGGGCAGCCCGGTGATCGATGCGGCGACGCCATACCTGGCATCGGTGTCGAGCACGATCGGCGGCGGGACAAGCGAGATCAACCGAAACATCATCGCGACGCGCGGCCTCGGGCTTCCCCGGGGTTAGACGGGGAGAGAGACATCCATGGCGAACGAAACGACGCGGGGCGACGGCGCGATCCTCCTGGAGGGGATCCGCGTATTGGACCTCGCAACGCCCAGAGCGGAACTGGCCGGCCGAATGCTGGCGGACATGGGCGCGGAGGTGATCAAAGTCGAGCCGCCGGGCGGAACCGGGGCGCGGTGTCTCGGTCCCTTCGCCGACGACGACGGGCGTTCGCTCTACTGGGCGTTCGTGGGGCTAGGGAAGAAGAGCGTGGTCCTCGACATCGAAGGGGACGCGGCAGACCGGGATCGGCTCCACACACTGCTCGCCGGAGCGGATGTGCTCGTGGAGTCATTCGACCCGGGCGTGATGGCATCGCTCGGGCTCGGCTATGAGCAGCTCAAAGAGCGCTATCCACACCTTGTGTACGCGTCCGTCAGTCCCTTCGGACAGGACGGGCCGTGGGCGCTGCGTCCGGCGACGGATCTCACGGTAGAAGCAGCCGGGGGACTCGTGGGGCTACAGGGCGACGGGGATCGACCGCCGATCCCCGTGGGCTACCCACAGGCGTCGTTCCACGGAGGCGTGCAAGCGGCCGCGGATGTGCTCGTTGCACTGTACGAACGCGAACGTTCTGGACTCGGACAGCACCTGGACGTGAGCCAGCAGGGCGCGGTCGTGTGGACCCTGATGAACGCGACCGGATTCCCGCCGAACACGGGCGGGGACCCGCCTGGCACGGGGGCGGCACGAGCGACACCGCTGCCGACGGCAGCGAGCAGGAACTGGCCAGCGGCAGACGGCTATGTGGTATTTGGAGTGCTGCCGACGGGACTGGGACTGGTGCACACCATGCGCTTCCTGCGATGGATGCAGGAGGTGGGCGAGCTTAACGACTGGCCGGAGCCTGATCTCGTGAAGTGGGCGGCCCAGCGAACGGAAGCGGCAGCCGAAGATATGGAAGCCGCTGCGCTGGCGATGAAGCCCGTGGCGGAGCGGATCGGTGCGTTCATCGCGACGCGGCCGAAGGCGGAGCTTTTCGCCGAGGCTGTAAAGCGGGACATCATGCTGGCTCCGCTGTACACCATGGCAGAAGTTGCGAACGACCAGCAGCTGGCGGCGCGGAACTTCTGGCGCGAGATCGACGGCGTGAAGTACCCGGGCCCATTCGCGCAATTCTCAGCGACGCCGCTCCGCATCGAGCGCGCTGCGCCAGCGCTGGGCGCCGACCAGCAGATCCTGGATGCGCCTCGGACTGGCCCGGCGGTAACAACCGGGTCGGGAATCCGGACGGATTCGTTCGCCGGGGTCAAGGTGGCGGACTTTGCCTGGGTCGGCGTTGGGCCGATCGTGAGCAAGCAGCTGGCCGACCACGGTGCGACCGTCGTGCGGATCGAGTCAGCGACAAGGCCGGACGTGCTCCGGCTGGGGCCGCCGTTCAAGGACGGCCTCCCGGGCATCAATCGCTCCCAGTTTGTGGCGAACTTCAACAGTTCGAAGTTGGGGCTGGCGTTGAACCTGACAACGCCCGAGGGTCTCGCGATCGCTCGTGAAATGATCGAGTGGGCGGATGTCGTGGTGGAATCGTTTACGCCCGGGACGCTGGCGAAGCTCGGGCTGGACTATGAGTCGATCAAGGCAAAACGGCCCGACATCGTGATGATGAGCACCTGCCTGCGCGGGCAGACGGGTCCGGAGCGAACGTACGCCGGGTTTGGGCTGCAGGGGGCGTGCCTTTCGGGTCTCCATCTCCTCACGGGTTGGCCCGACCGGCCGCCGGCGGGGACCTGGGGAGCGTACACCGACTTCATCAATCCCCGTTATGGGCTGGCGGCTGTCGCTGCGGCGCTCCGGCACCGTCAACGGACGGGCCAGGGGCAGCTGATTGACATGGCGCAGTCGGAATCGGCGATCAATTTCGCCGGGCCGTTACTGCTGGATTACATCGTGAACGGACGTGAGGCGAAGGCGGCAGGACACGACTCGCTGTATGCGTGTCCGCACGGGACGTTTAAGACCGATGGGGTTGAGCGGTATGTTGCGATCGCCGCGGAGACGCCCGAGCAGTGGCGGGCGCTGCGATCGGTTGCCGGGCTCGACGCGTGGGCGGGCCCGGAATTCGACACGCTCGCCGGCAGGATGGCCGCGAAGCATGCGATCGAAGATGCGTTGCGCGCGTGGTGTTTGCCACAGGAGCCGTTCGCTCTGGCGGACCGGCTGGCGGCGGCAGGTGTACCGGCAGCCGTGGTGGAACGCCCCTCCGACCTGTACGACGATCCGCAGCTGACAGCGCGCGGGTTCTTTGTGACGCTGGAACACACGGAGATGGGGCCGACTCCCTACGACGGCCTTGCGACGAAA
Source organism: Dehalococcoidia bacterium (assembly GCA_050248655.1). Lineage (GTDB taxonomy): Bacteria > Chloroflexota > Dehalococcoidia > Tepidiformales > Tepidiformaceae > JAGQHB01. Next base: position 398,075 of record JBFWRY010000003.1, on the reverse strand, counting down.
TATTCGGCAACGCCGGGTTCGCTTCGAAAAGCGGCGCCTTGTATCGGTGAGGACACGTTCTACGTGCTTGGAGAGCTGCTTGCGCTGCCCGAGGAGAAGATCCTGGAGGCGGCAACGGCCGGAGCACTGGAGTGATTTAACGGCGGAGCTAGACCGCGGCAGCACTCCGGTAAGTCAGGCCGGGACGTGGTGTGAGGGCCGCGGTGGGCTGCTAGAATCCGCGCAATTCGAAAGGGACGGAAGGCGGGTTCGCCGAGAGCACTCGCCGAAGCTGTATCCGTCCCGAGCCCGGCAACCCGACGGTTGCCACGAGGAGGACTGAAATGGCTGGAGACCCGCTCAACACAAGACTTTGCCAAGAATACGGCTGCGAGGTGCCAGTCGTGGCGTTCGCACACACGCGCGACGTGATTGTCGCGGTGACGAATGCAGGCGGTATCGGCATCCTCGGGGCTGCCGGACAGGAGACTGAGACGCTGCGCGCATCGATCCGGTGGATCAAGGAGCGCGTCGGCAACAAGCCCTGGGGCGTCGACCTGTTGGTGCCCGCGTCGTTCGTGGAGGGCAACAAGGAAGACCTTGAGGCGATGATCCCGCAGGGCCATCGCGACTTCGTGGACAGCATGATGAAGGAGAACGGCATCCCGATGCCGACGACGAAGCGCGCGGGCGTGGGTCTCGGGCCGGAGTTGCTCCGACATTCGCGGGAGCAGTTGGACCTCCTGCTCGAAGAGAACGTGCCGATCTTCGCTTCCGGATTGGGAAGCCCGGCGTTCTTCCTCGAACGCGCCCATGCCCAGGGCATGAAGGTCTGGGGACTGGTCGGCCTGCCACGGCAGGCGCGGCGACAGATCGAGGCGGGCGTCGATTGCGTGATCGCGCAGGGGTACGACTCCGGCGGGCATAGCGGCACGATCGGGACGTTCACGCTGGTCCCGGAGGTAGTGCAGATGGCCGAAGGCACGAATACGCTCGTGCTCGCCGGCGGCGGCATCTCGAACGGGCGTCAGCTCGCGGCAGCGGTCGCGATGGGCGCGGACGGGATCTGGACCGGCACGATCTGGCTGGCGACGCACGAATCAGAGACGGAGATGTTCATCAAGCAGCGGCTGATCGAGGCGCAGGCAGAGGACGCCATCCAGTCGCGCGCGACATCGGGGAAGCCGATCCGGCAACTGCGCTCCAAGTGGAGCGACGCGTGGAAGACGCCCGGCGCTCCGGACCCGTTGCCGATGCCGCTGCAGCCGATGCTGGTCTCGGACATCCAGGAAGGCATCCGGCAGGCGAAGATGGAAGACTGGATGACGACGCCGGCCGGCCAAAGCGTGGTGGGGATTCACTCGATCCGGCCCGCCGCTGAGGTGGTGTATTCGCTGGTGGAAGAGGCGCAGGACATGTTCGACCGGATGTCCGGCGCACCCGTCGGGGTCTAGCGAGCGGATGACGCAAGCCTCCGATTCGGCAGATTCGGACACCGTCTATTCGTTCGACCCGGCTATCGCGGGAAGGCGCGTGCAGGCTGACGGCGGCGCTGCTGCCATCGGTAGCCGGCTCGCGTCTCGCGAAATGTTCGAGGGGCGGCTGACGGGGCAACGGATGGACCAGGGCGACCCGCCGTGGCGCTGGTGTGAGATCGGCCAGTTGGTGGCGAAGCCGGAGGAGTTCGACGGGGACACCGTCTGGTGCGAAGAGTCGTACATCTACGACATCGATGAACCTGCCCGCTAAGACGGGGACCGGGCGAAGGAACGGCTATGCATATTGTGGTGGCAGCGAAGCAGGTGTTGGACCCGGAGGGCGTGAACAGCTACGCGCTCTGGGGGCGGCTGACCGTAGACGAATCGGGGCGCGCGTTCACGGTCGGTGATGTCATCCCGCGGATCATCAACGCCTACGACGAGCAGGCGATGGAGGCCGCGCTGCGCATCAGGGATTCGGGAGTCGAGTGCCGAATCACGGCGGTGGCCGTTGGTCCGGCGCCTGCTGCCGACGCCCTGAAACGATGTGTCGCGATGGGGGCGGACGACGCGATACACGTGGTTGACGAGGAGACGGCCCGGGCCGACGGGTTCCGCACAGCCGCATTACTGGCTGCAGCGATCCGAACGTTAGACGGCGTGGACCTGGTGTTGTGCGGGCGCCAGGGCTCGGATTACGACCAGGGCACGGTGCCCGGTGTATTGGCGGAGCTGCTGGACGCAGCGCTGGTGACGTTGGCGGCGGACGTGCAGCCGGCGGATGCGGGCATACGCGTTCGGCGGGTCACGGCGCAGGGAATCGAGGTAGTGGAGGCCTCGTTGCCGGCGATCGTGAGCGTGAGCAACGAGATCGGCGTGGCGCGAGCGCCGTCGGCACGGGGGATGTTGGACGCGCGGCGAAAGAAGCCGGTGGTGTACGAATCGAGCGCACTACTGGCGGAGAATCCGGATGCGGGCGTCGAAGTGATCCGCGTCTTCGTGCCGGATGTGCAGGGCCACTGCGAGATGATCGAGGCTGAGACGGCGGACGGAAGGGCCTCCAGGCTCTTTGCGGCGCTGACGGCGGCGGGGGTGTTCGATGGCCGGTGATGTGCTGGTTCTTGCAACGGAAGCCGGCGGCGACGGGCTGTCCAGGGCAGCGCTGGAGGCGATCGGAGTTGGCGTCCGGCTGGCGGCAGAGCTCGGAGGAACGCTAAGCGTAGCGGCGCCCACGGGCGCAGCAGTAGTGGCGGCGCAATACGGTGCGGACCGCGTGTATACCTTCGATACCGGAGCGGACATGTTGGCGGTAAGCGCGGAGGCTGCGCGCAACTTGGGAGCACGGGTGGTGGTTGTGAACCGGGGCGCTGTTGGTCTGGACGTGGTGCCGCGGCTGGCAGCGCGGCTTGGCGGAGGCTGCGTTCTTGGCGTGACAGACGTCTCAGTGGTGGGCGACGACATCGAAGCCGTGGCTGCGATCTACGGCGGCGCAGCGCGCGCAGCTTACCGGTTTAGCGGGTCCGGACCGCGCATCGTGAGCCTTGCGCCGGGGGCGGGCGAACCGCCCGTGCGAGAAACGGGGCGTGGGGCCGAGGTGACACACCTTGAGCCTGCAGGCGACACGCGTGTCCGCGTGGTGGAACCGGCGAAGGCGGCGGAGGGTCCACGGCTGGAGGACGCGCCGGTGGTGGTCTCCGGCGGGCGGGGCCTGCGAGATGGTGAGAATTACGGGCTGATACGTGAGCTGGCGGCGGCGTTGGGCGGGATGCCGGGAGCATCGCGGGCAATCGTCGACGATAGCTGGGCGAAGCCGGTTGAGCAGGTTGGACTGACGGGGAAGATCGTTACGCCGGACCTGTACTTCGCGATCGGCATCTCGGGGGCGAGCCAGCACATGGCCGGGTGTTCGAACGCGCGCACGATCGTGGCTATCAACACGGACGCGGCTGCGCCGATCTTTCGCTATGCGCACTTCGGGATCGTGGGTGATTGCCTGGAGCTTCTGCCGGCGCTGATCCGCCTCGCGAAGGAACGGGCTGCCGCGGACTGATGGCGCGCGCTCCTTCCGGCCGTATACACGCTGAGGACCTTTCGCCGGTTGCCGCGCGACGGGCGCCCGATGGCGCAATCGTAGAGATGCATGCGCATTCTTCGGAGCGGTCGCTGGACAGCGGCGTACGAGCCGAGGTAATGGCGCGGCAGGCGGCGTGGCGGGAACTGGACGGCCTGTGCCTGACCGAGCACAACGCGCTGTGGCCGCCCGAGGAGGTCCTTGAGCTGAGCGAACGTTGCGAGATCGTGCTGTTCGCGGGCATGGAACTCGGCACGGACGCCGGCCACGTCCTGGTGTACGGACTGGACCACTATCACCCGGAACTCCTGATGCTGGACCGGCTCCGCCGGATCGCCGAGTACGAAGGGGCTGCGATGGTGATGGCGCACCCAATGCGGACATTTCATGGGAAGCGGCCCGGGTGGGACGAGATCCCGGCCTACTTTGAGGGCATCGAGGCGATCAACGGGGACCACTCGGATGGTGAGGACGGGTACCTCATTCGGCAGGCACGGCAGCATTCGGTCGCGAGCATTGGTGGCAGCGATGTCCATAGCCGGGACGCGGTCGGGCGCGTGGCGACGCTGTTTCCGCGGATGCCCCGCGATATCGGGGACCTGGCGAGCCTCATACGGGTACGGGAATGCGCGCCGGTCGACTTCCGGCCGAGGCCGGCTGCGGCAAAGTAGCGCGTCGAAGGCAACGCCCTTTTGGAGACAGGCAGGGACGAGGTGGAGGGCGGATGACTTGAAGGCGCAGGTATAGTTCACCCTGAATCAACCCGGCGCGAGGCTCCTGTGACCGAACGTTCTTCTCCGACCGAGATACCCGCGACCGGGCGCAGCGCCGTCTGGGTCGCCAACAATGAGATCGGCATCAGGGACGTCCCGGTGGTTGCCCCCGGGCCGGGCGAGGTCCTGGTGCGGATCCACGCGGCCGGGATCTGCGGGAGTGACCTGCACGCATTTCACAGCGATTCGCCGCGGCAGCATGTGGCGGGAATCGGGCCGGGGCACGAACTCGCGGGCGTGGTTGCGGCGCTCGGACCCGGTGTGGCAGGGCCGCCACCAGGAACGCGCGTGGCGGTGTTCGCGGGGAGGACGTGCGGGACATGCGAGTTCTGTCGCGTGGGCCGCTTGCAGCTCTGCCGGGGGCTACGATTCGCGGGCGTGCGGTACCCGGGAGGGATGGGCGAGTACTTTGTGGCCCAGGCGGGGCTCGTCTACCTGGTGCCGGAGGGGATGGCATGGACGGTGGCTGCACTTTCCGAGCCGTGTGCGATCAGTCTGCACGGGCTGAAACGCGGCGGTGTGGCACGAGGGCAACGGATACTTGTCCTGGGAGCGGGGACGATTGGGCTGTTCGCGGCGTTGGTGGCGAGGGATGCCGGGGCGAGTTACGTCGGGATCACGGCGCGATATCCGCAGCAGGCGGCCGCAGCACGGGCGCTCGGCGTTGACGAGGTGTTCGACCCGGGTGACACGGGACCGGGAAGCGCGGCAGCAGGACGGAACTGGGACCTGGTGGTCGAGACGGTTGGCGGCACGGCGCCGACGCTACAGCAGGCGATCGACCTGGCAGGACGGGGGGGCAAAATCGTGCTGCTCGGCATCCACCAGGCACCGCAGACGATCACGACGACCCGGCTCTGGCTCGACGAGCTGACGATTGTTGGGGCATGGGGGTACGACGACGGCGGCAGGCACGCAGACTACGACGACACCCTGGCGCTGTTGCAGAAGTACCACGTGGTCGTAGAGCCGCTGGTAACACACACGTACCCGCTGGAGAAAGCGGCGGAGGCGTTTGCGACTTCGGTGGACAAGAGGAGCGGAGCGATCAAGGTGACCGTGCTGCCGTGAGCGAAGCGGCGGGATTCTCGCAAAGTCACCAGCACGACCGGCGGCACTTGAGGTGCCAAACCGTCACCGTAGGGCGGAGGTGAAGGCTGAACTGCGGTAGGATGTCGCTCTGCAGGGGTTGCCGCCACGGGCCCTACGAAGGATTGAAGCACGATGACTGAACGTTTTGGATATTGGAACAAGGTTCTCCACGTGGACCTGAGCGCTGGGACGACAACGATTGAAGAGCCCGGCGACGATTTCTTTCGGCTGTACGGCGGCGGACGAGCGATGGCGGCGCATTACCTGCTGAAGCACGTCCCGGCAGGAGCAGACCCGCTCGGGCCTGAGAACGTCTTTGTACTCGCTCCCGGTGTGGTCACCGGGACGCCGGTGCCGGGTGCGGGGCGCCACAGCGTCGGAGCGATGTCGCCACTCAGCGGCGGGATCGCAGAGTCCGAATCGGGCGGGTTCTTTGGGGCTGAGCTGAAACGCGCCGGCTGGGATGGCATCGTGGTCCACGGCGCATCGGAGCGGCCGGTCTACCTGTACATCAACAACGACCAGGTTGAACTGCGGGACGCAACGCACCTCTGGGGCAAGATCACCGGCGACGTTGAGGACATGCTCAAGGAGGAGACGGGCGAGCAGCGGTTGCGGGTAGCGCAGTGCGGCCCGGCGGGCGAGAACCTGGTCCGTTTCGCGTGCGTGATGAACGACGGCAAGGAAGCTGCAGGACGGGGGGGCACGGGGGCGGTGATGGGCTCGAAGAAGCTCAAGGCCGTGGCCGTACGAGGCACCATCTCCGTACCAGTCGCCGACAAGGGCGCACTTTCGGATACGGCGAAGTGGGTCTCTTCGACGCTGGAGACGAACCACCGGGCCTTCCACGAGTATGGCACCGGCGCTGCGATGCAGGGGAAGAACCTGGAGGGTGGGACGCCGTCCCGCAATTTCAAGCTCGGCCAGTTCGAGGCTATCCCGCTCATCGATGCCGTCGCGGTCGCGGAAAACTACCGCATCCAGATGGATGCGTGCTACGCATGCTCGGTCCGCTGCAAGAAAGTAGTGCAGATTGAGCAGAGCGCGGCGAACGAGGGCGTCACGCGCAAAGGGGTCCCCATTCGCTCCGACCCACAGGGGCGCTACAGCGTCGACCCGCGCTACGGCGGGCCGGAGTACGAATCGCTCGCCTCGCTCGGTGGCAATCTGAACGTTGATGATCTTGTCGCGATCTGCAAAGCCAACGAGATGTGTAACTACCTGGGCCTGGACTCCATTTCAGCCGGCGCCACGATTGCGTGGGCGATGGAGGCGTACGAGAAGGGTCTGATCACCATCGAAGACACCGAGGGGCAGCATCTGCGGTTTTCCCACGGCGACGACGTGATCGCATGGCTCTCCAAGATTGCGTTCCGGGAAGGGTACGGGGACGTGCTGGCCGAAGGCTCTCAGCGGGTCGCGGAGAGGATCGGCATGGGCGCCGACGAATTCCTCACCACCTGCAAGGGCGTGGAGATGGGCATGCATGACCCTCGCCACATGGAAAACATGCGCCATACCTACCTGCTTTCGCCAACGGGCGGCGACCATTGCAGCCCGACGAGCGACCGGGCAGGTGTCCGAAACGCTGTTGGGCTGTGCAACTTTCTCCAATACGACGGGTCGCAAACGGTGGACATCATCAATGCGGTCACCGGCTGGGGCCTGGACGACAATGACCTGGTGGCGATGTCCCACCGCGGACAGACGCTGGCGCGGCTGTTCAACGTGCGGCACGGGTTCACGCGGGCTGACGATGTGCTTCCGCGACGGTTCGAGGAGGACCTGCCCAAGCACAAGGGCTTATCGCCGGACTTCCAGGACAACCTTGTCCGCGAGTATTACGCGGAGCAGGGCTGGGACGCGGAGGGCAACCCGACGGCGGATGGCATGCGGACGCTCGGCATCACGCCGGAGATCGTGTCTCTGGCTCGCTGACGACGTTTTGACGCCGAGTCGATGGCGACGGCCGCCGGGGACAACGGGAGCGCAGGCAAGCTACGGGGCTGGACGACGACCAGAGCCATGAGCCGTGGAATGGTGCGTAACGCTGATACCATTGAGCGGAGTTGGCACGGCTGGCGATATGATTTAAGGCGCTGTTCGCGTGGCGCGAATCGAGTGCGGCTGTAGCTCAGTGGATAGAGCATCTGTCTTCGGAACAGAGGGTCGGGAGTTCGAATCTCTCCAGCCGTACCACCCAGTCCGACTTTCCACGACGTCGCCTTGCCTCCCGTTCGAGTACGAGGCTATCGGCGGCAGTCGCGTCCGGGCGGGCCGTTGATGTGTGCAACGCGAACAATTCTCTACAGGTATTGGCGAGTCTCCCTGCCCGTGCGGCCGTTGGGAAGCCTTCGGGGCGGCACGCGCACCAGCACCGGGGAGCGCCGACCTGGCGCCGAGGCGCCGGCAGGATTCGTGGCCGCGATGGTTCACGACCGGATAATGTCGGGCCGGTGGATCCTTGTCTGGAACCTTGGAGGCAGCATCACGAGCGCTGCTCTCAAGATTGATTGCGCCGGCAAGCCACACAGGCAGCCAGCCCTGACCAGGGCGGAGGGCGAGGAGCCGTTTCTCTCCGGTGTAGTGGTCGAAGAGACGCTGAGAGAACTCTGCTATGCCGGCGGATGCGGGTGGGTACTTGCGGGTAATGAAGAGATTCACGACGAGGGGATCGAATCGCATCGTCGTTAGCCCGTTGGTCGCGCATGGCGATGCGAGGCCGCGGAATCCCGGAGTCCGGCAGCGCTCATGCTGTGCGTACGCGGCGACGATCCGTGCAGCCCCGGCCCAGCCCGAGCCCGAGCCCGTGCCCGTGATGTGTGTTTGCTTGACGACCCGCCGCCAGCCCCGTAGGACAAGAGCATCTCGTCCTGAGGGTTTGGAAATGGCAAGCGCGCAATTGACGGCGATCCTGCAGGCAGCCCGGGAACGCCGGGCGGCGGGCCCGGCGTCGTCGGTCGCTGAAATGAAGTCGATGATGCAGAACATGCCGCGTCAGCCGATCCCCGAAGGGGTGGAGCTACAGCATGTCCAGGCCGGGGACGTCCGGGGGGAGTGGGTGAGTGTGCCGGGGGCATCGTCCGGCATCGTGGTGCTTTTCCTCCACGGTGGGGGCTATTGCCTGGGCGATATCGCTGACCGGCGGGATTTCGGCGCACGGGTTTCGGCAGCGACCGGCGGCCGGGTGCTCAATCTCGACTACCGGCTCGCGCCGGAAGCTCCATTCCCGGCCGCGTTCGATGACGCGGTGTCGGCGTACCGGTGGCTGCTCGCCACGGGCCATGAGCCGCAGCGGATCGTGGTCGGTGGAGATTCGGCCGGAGGCGGATTGGCGCTGGCAACGGCAATGGCTATCCGGGACGGGGGACTGCCGCCACCAGCGGCGATTGTCGCATTGTCTCCATGGACTGACCTGACGATGTCGGGGGCCTCGATGACGGGCCGGGCCGAGACCGACACGCTGGGCGAACCAGTGTTGACGATGCTGGCGAAGGCGTATGCGGGTGCGGCGGACCGCAGCGACCCGAGGATGTCCCCGCTCTTCGGCGACCCTCGCGGGTTGCCGCCTACGCTGATCATGGTCGGAACGATCGAGGTCCTGTATGACGACGCCGCGCGGTTCGCCACGCGCGCGATTGAGGCTGAGGTACCGGTGGTGTTCGACCCGTGGCCGGAAGTGCCGCACGTCTGGCCGACTCTGCCGCGCAGCATCCCGGAAGCGGTGGCTGCGACGGATCGCATCGGGTCGTTCATCAACATGTACGCAGGAGCGCGGGTAGCGGCAGCGGTCTAGGCCGGGAGTTCCGACCCGCGGCCCCATGGCTTCCGCGAGCCTGGGCTACCGCGTTTGCTCAGAGCGCCGGCCGACCGCCAGCGCGAGGCATGCCAGCCCGATCGCCACAAGCATGGACTGATACGTGTTCTGCATGGCGACTCCTCCTGCGACCAGCAACAGGAGCCCGAAGGCTGCCACCGGCATCCGGCGCTCAAATAGGGAGATCATCGCAGTAGCAAGGCATCCGGCGGCGACCGCATACGCGACGGCTGGCAGCGAGCCGGTCAGGCCGTGGGTCCACAGAAGCAAGAAACGGGTTGTGTGCGGGTTCCCTAGCAGGAGGGCGAGGACCACCGTCGCCGCGATGGCGCCGGCGATTGCAGGCCGCCGACTCTTTGAGGCGGGAATGCCGAGGGTCCAGGGGACCGCAACGGCGAAGGCAATGGCCGCCCATTCGGCTACGTCGAGGAACGCCGTTGGCGCGCCGCTCCCGACGCTCTCCGCGGCCCACATCTGCCCAACGCTGAATCCGCCAGAGAGCGCGATCGCTCCAGTTCCTACGACAACGGTGGCGGCGGGGGCCGGGCGCAAGCTCATCGCTGCGCCAAGTCCGACGGCGACGAGTGCGAAGAGCAGCAGCGTATTGAGCGCCGCCGCCTCTCCCAGTCCCGGGCCTGCCCGGAGTGCTGCGGCGGCAAGGACTACTGTCCCCAGCCCGGCGGCGACCGTCCTGCCGCTCATTGAGCCGGTCCGCCACGCGGTGAAGGCCAGAGTGGCGACCACAAGAACCGCTATGACCGTCGCCACGTAGTACGCGAACCGCCCCGCGTCTGCCAGGACCTCGTACGGGCCGGCGACGGCGCCAAGGCCCGGGACGTGGATGGCCACACGGGTGAGCGTCCGAAGGACCAGCAGCTCGACGCCTACCGCCACGACGAGCCATGCCAGGAGGGTCTCCGCGGGGATCGCCGGGAAACCCAACTCCGTGGTTCTGCGTTTGACGCCTCCGCTGCTCGCAACCGTTGCCATCACTTTGCTCCGCTGCGAGTGCCGATGACGGCGAGCCCGACACCGAGGCCACTGAGGCCGACAAACAGGCCAAGCGCGATGAGCCACGTGGGCGCCGTGCTGCCTCCGCCGGCCGCGGGGAAGACGTGGAGCCGGACGAACGCCGACACCGACTTCTGCCCGTTTCGGTCAGATTCACTCCCGTTCCATACCGCGAACGCGAGGTCCGTGGTTCCAGTTTCGTGAAAGGCGGTGAGGCTTGCGTCACCGGGTTGCAGCGGTCGCATGAAAACCACTGCCCACTTGCCGTTCTCGTAGACCCCCTGTCCGTGGACCGTCTGGGCGCCAGCGGGCCCAATGTTCCCGAACGACTCTGCGACCAGGTCTTGAACCGGGCCGCCGTCTGCCAGGGCATAGGGGTTGCCAGCGGCGCGGGCCGTGTAGAACTCAGGGCCGTCGCCGGGGTAATGCTCCACCCAGAGATTCGGGTACCGCTCAGCGGGGTCACCGTGACCCACCTGCGAGTCGGCGCGCCACTGCCAGATGTTTACGCCGGCACCTACCTGGCCCATGCAGATGGATGGCACACTCGCTGATGCGCTCGCCGGAAACTCCAGCGCAACCGCATCGGAGAAGTTTTCGACCTTGAGCGTGGAATCATCCTGTGTCGCATCCGGCCATTCGACGCGGACATAGAGGTTGCCGTCGCGGTGCAACGACCTGGCCGAAATGGTCGCGATCGAGCCCCCTCCTGTCGCGTACGCCGCCTGCTGTGCGGAGAGCGGCACGTCGATGCTTGGCGATTCGTTCCATACAGCCGCACCCGGGTCGAGGCCAGGGTCGCTCGAAGCCGGCCGCGAGATCAGCATCACTGACTGCGAGGCTGCGGGATTGGCGTTCATCAACTGCAGCACGCCGGCCGTGGCGAGGACTACGGTGAGGACGAGCAGAGTGGGCGTCCGTCGACGGACCTGGGCTGGCATCTTCATGTCGATCACCTCGTTTCGAGGATCTGTTCGGCGGTAATCAGCGATGCATTGTTTGGTCCGACATCGCGGCGCTGATCGGGGAACGGCATCGCGGGCCTCGCGACCACGGCGGCGTCGAGGACGCCAGCGAGACGGCGCTCGGCTTCGACCCAGGCAGCGAGCGCTGCGCCAAGTGCCTGGTAGGGGCTCCCGGCGGCGGCGTGCCCGGCAATGAGATGACCGAGCGTTTCGCCCCAGCGGCCCAGGTGCTCGGATATGAATACACGCTGGTTGCGCCGCGCCTGGAGAACGCGAGGCTTGCCCATGTGCTCGATCGCGTACGCCTCTTTCCGGCAGAGGAAGCCCAGGAATTCGAGCTCAAGGCTGATATCGTCGGGACGCAGTCCCTGCCCCAGTTCGAGGCCGAACGCGCGGTAGAAGCCCGAAACATCCGCCATGATGGAGGTTTGCTGGTTGATATCCGTGCAGACATACGCGGACTCGTAGGTTGGGCAATCCGGCGACGTGGCAAGCGTGAAGAGCTCGATGTACTCGGCTTCGAGGTCTGAGCGCGAATGGTCGATGAACGCCCGGGCTAGCTCAGAGACCGGGCCTTCCGGATGGAGTGCCAGCGAGAGGCCCGCGACGTCCCGGATGCTCTCAAGTGCGCCCGGATCGGGATACGCGAGGGTGCGCGCGAGGAGCTCATAGGAGAGCCCGCGGCGCACGGCTTCCGTCACGCCGGGCTTTGGTGGGTCAAGCGGATTCTTCCTGGGCATCCCGGCCTCCTTCAGATGGTGTTCATCGTGAACTGCTGTGGGCGTTCGAATACCTTCTCTTCGACACCAACGCGGACGACCTCGCGGCCCTGGCTGTCGTAGCCAACGACCACGTCGTCGTAGATCTCGCGCCTCACGCCGTTGAGGGTCAGGTCCTGGATCTTTGGACCTTTTTCGATCTTGAAGCTGAAGACGATCGTCTGGGAGGCGCGGAACAGCTGGAGGACCGCGAGAAGCTCCCTACTCGGGTTCGAATAGCGCTCGATGGCATGGTCGACTCCAGGCCCAAACATCTGCTTCAGATAGTCCCGGGGTACCCACCGCGGCGGGATGTAGTAGACGTTCGGCTGCGTGCCGAACTGTGGGTACAGTGGCAGGGCCACTTTCTCGACGTGGACCAGGAAGTAGAGCGGGTTCGCCGGGTCTTCAACCCAGAGGCCGGCATCGTCGACTTTTGCGAGGCCCTGGAGGCGAATCTTGCCGATGCACGCGGTCATGCATCGAGTCTCCATCGGCAGCCCCTCGGTCAGCGGGTCCGTTCCTTCCACTCGCGGGAAGCATCCGATGCACTTTTCCGAGGTGCGCGTATTTGGCCGGTACATCGACTTCTTGTACGGGCAGGCGTCAACGCACTTGCGGTAGCCGCGGCAGCGCTCCTGGTCGATGAGGACGATGCCGTCTTCTTCGCGTTTGTACACCGCGTTTCGTGGGCAGGCGGCGAGGCAGGCGGGATAGGTGCAGTGGTTGCAGATCCGCTGGAGGTAGAAGAACCAGCCGTCATGCACGGGCAGCTGGACACCATTCTTGGGGAACTTGGTCGCCGTATCCTCATGGATGTTCGGCGCTTTCCACTCCTCCTGGGTCGGCGTGTAGCCCGTGACCATCTTGCTGATCCCGTCGGCCGTCTCGAAGACAGTCTTACCGTCGAAGGTTCCGTACGGCGCACGTTTCGTGAGCGGTACTGATTCGTCCCAAACCTGGGCGCCCGGGTTCGCCTTTTCCTGCAGATCGAGCACCTTCACGTCCCAATGCTGTGGGTAGCCGCCGTAGGGCTTGGTCTCGACGTTGTTCCACCACATCAGTTCCTGGCCGGGCGAGAACGTCCACGTGGTCTTGCAGGCCATCGTGCAGGTCTGGCAGGCGATGCAGCGATTGGTGTTGAACACCGCCGCGAACTGCCACTTTGTGTTTCCGGTGTCGAAGCGGTAGTCCATTTCCCGGCCCAGTTGCCAGTTGTAGACCTTTGCCATCACTGCACCTCCTGTGCGCGGGCCGGCCCGTAGACGCCGTCGATCAGTCCCCGGATGAACGCCTCTCCGCGCGCTTCCAGCACGGCATGCGTGCCGGCGAAGAAGCGCGAGGAGAAGATGTGGAAGACCCGGTCCTTCGGCATGCCCATCAGCGCGAACTCCTCGATGAAGCAGCGAGCCATCTCGGCGTCGATGTCGACGCCGGGCGGGACCGGGAAACGGTGGGCGACGAACTCCATCGGGTCGTCGCCTTCGTATTCCTTCTCAACCATCAGGCGCCTCCCTTCGAGCGGCTGAATCCGCCGCGCAGGTAGGCCTGCATGACGGCGTTCTCGGCGGCCGGCGCCATCCCGCTGTCGGCCGGCGCCCAGTTCCCGTCCTCGGCCTTGGTGATCTTCACCAGGGTCTCCTTCGGGACTGTGTTGACAGCGTGGTTATCGGCCTCGCCGCCGAACATGAAGGTCTGGTTGGCCTTGGACTTGTGGAAGAGCGTGTCTGTCTGGTGCATTGGCATCGACCAGTCCTTGGTCACGCTCTGGTGCGAGCCGTACCGGAAGTTCGACTGGTATCCGGTGTCTTCCGAAACCGCGCGTCCGTCGGGCCGTGTCTCGTGCGCCTTCACCGACTTCGGAGTCGCGCCGAAGCCGCCGTGCTTGGTCATTACCGTACCGCGGGGGTAGGAAGGGTTGACCTTCACGCGCAGCATCAGCCTGGCGACCTTGTACTCGGGGTCATCGGGCTTCCAGCCGATGTAAGGGCGGTCAGCCGGGTTGGCATCAACCCAGACGTAGTCGCCGTCTTTGAGGCCGAGGGCTTGCACGTCCTCGGGGTTCATGTGCACCTGCTGGTCGCCGACGTGTGCCATTCGCTTGTCTTCGCGATAGGGGTCCGCAAAGTTGGACTGCCAGAGCACCATCAGGTCCTGGCTATACCAGGAAGAGTGCACGGAATGGCGCGTCTTCGGCGTGAGGAAGTAGAAGTTATAGCCCTGTTCCCAGAGCGGGTTCTTGGTCTGTTTTGCTTCCGCCCATGGCAGCTTGATGTTGCGGATGGTCCGTTTCTCGGGGTCCATCTCCGTGCGGGAGATACCGTAGTCGTTCGGCCGGATGAGCGGGTTGCTGCTGACGATGACGTTCGGGAGATACGGAGTCGCCTCCGGGCCCTCCCGATGCACGATGAAGTTCTCGCCGAAGTCGATGGCCTCGGGGATGTCGCAATAAGAATTCATCCGCCCCGTATCGGTGTGGAACGGGATGTCGTCGTGAACCTGCTCCCAGTAGGGGATGCGCGGGTACGTCCGGAACAGAAGCAACGCGGAGCCGGGCTCGCCGTACTTGCCGTCCATCATCTCGTCGACCTTGTAGCCGCGCGTCGTGGCGCTGGCATCGAGCAGCCGCTGCACGTAGATGTCCGTGCGGCCCTCGATCGCGAACTTCCAGTAGTCGGCGAAACGCGTGTCGTTGAGCTCCGCGCCCAGCGCCTGGGCCACGCCGTACATGATGGCGATGTCGTCCTTGGTGTCGTACATCGGCTTCACGCCACCCTTCCAGACGTTGAGGAAGGGGTTCTGGCAGGAGGCCGTAACTTCATGCTGTTCGAACTCGACCCAGGAGTTGGCGGGAAGGACGAAGTCAGCGTATTCGCAGGTCAACGTCATCTCGATGTCCTGGACCATGATCATGTCGATCTTCGGCAGCACGTTGAAGAGCACGCCGTAGAGCCACTTGGCGTTGTTGATCAGGTTGACGTTCGTCGTCCAGATGACCTTCGTGGGCGTCGGCATGTGCGTGGCGCCGGTGAACACCTTGCGGCCCGCGGACGGCGTGTCGACGATGAGCGCCTGGTCTCCGTGGTCCCAGTACGCTGGCTCCTCGTCCTTGGTGTACTTCTTTGTCTTGATGACCTTTCCGTCGGCGGCCGGGTCGAGGTTGGGGTTGAACGGGTCTTCGACAAGCCAACCGGGCCAGCCGGGGCCTGATTCAGGTGACCCCTGGAACAGACCGCCCTTGTAATTCCCGGCCCATGAGTACACGCCCGCGCCCGGCGTCCCGATGTTGCCGGTAAGCATCATTGGAAGGTGGACGGCGCGGTTGTGGAGTGTCGCGTGGAACCAGTGGTTGATGCCTTCACCAACGTGGATCGCGGCAGGTTTGATCGTGGCGAGGTCGGTCGCCAGCTGCTCGATCAGATTCTTGGGCGAGCCGCTAATCTCCGCGACGGTATCGAGGTCGTAGTCCGCGAGATGCGTACGATAGGCCTGCCAGATCGTGAGCACTTCGACCTGCCTGCCATCGACCGTCGTCACCGTGCCCTTGTACTCGAGGTCAGGGTCGACGCCCTTGGCGGCCAGGTTTGCGCCGACATCGTCGCGAGTAATTGCCTTGAGCGACTGGCTGTTGCTGTCCCAAACGACATAGTCCTGGAGCCTGGCGTACTGCTCGTCTGTCAGGTTCTGCACCTTGTAGCTCGCCCCGTCTTTGGAGAGCGCGGGCCGGTAGCCGGCAATGACGTCGGCCGGGTTGAGGCGCTTCAGCGTGTCTGCGCGCATCAGCAGCGGGAAGTCTGTGTGCCCTTTGACGAATGGCGCGTCGTAGAGGTTGCGATCCATCAGCAGCTTGGTGACGCCGAGGAAGATGGCGAGGTCGCCGAGGCCGGGGCGGCACGGGATCCAGTAGTCGGCCTTCGTGGCCGGCGGGCTGTACTCGGGCGTGATCGTTACGATCTTTCCGCCCCGCTCCATCGTCTCGATGAAGAAGTGGGCGTCGGCCATCTTGTTCTCAACGAGGTTCTTGCCCACGCCGACGTGCAGGCGGGCGTTGCGCATGTCGTTGAAGTCGCAGTCTGCGTTTTGGAGGCCGGTGACGAACGGCGTGCCCGGGGCCTGGTCCCCGTGCCAGGTGTAGTTGGACCAGTTGCGGCCGCCGTGGGCCTCTTCCGGACCAACTCCGCGAACGTGCGTGTCGAGCAGCGCCATCATGTTGGAGTTGCGGTACATGCCGTACTTCCCCATGACGCCGAGGAGGCCCATGCCGCCGCGCATCTTGAAGGTGAGCGTGCCGGCCTTATCCATCTTCTCAACCATCTCTGGCTGGTAGCCTTCGGACAGGAGGAGCTGCTTACCGGCGTCGCCGGAGTAGCGAGCAGCGGTTGAGATCAGGCCCTTCGCCGCATACTTGAACGCGTCGTCCCAGTTCACCTTCACGAAGGTGTCCTCGCCGCGCGCGGAGAACATGTACTTGGCCCGCGCGGCAGCGTCCAGGTCTGGGAACCCGTCGTCCGCCCACTGCTTCCAACCCTTGCGGATCATCGGGCCTTTGAGACGGTGCGGTCCGTAGATGCGGCGCGTGAGCGTGACGCCCTTGTTGCAGCCGCGCGGATTCCAGGCCGCCGTGGCCTTGTTCCCCAACATGTCGCCGACGTTCTGGGCGTCGTAGTTCTGTTCCGTACGCATGACGACGCCATTGCGGACGAACGCGCGGAGGCGGCAGTTGTGCGTGCAGTTCGGGGCGCAGATGAACGTGAATGACGAGTCGTACCGGTATTGGTCGCGGTAGATCTTCTCCCAACCACGGTTCGGATAGAACGCCAGTGGGTTATCGAGGTTCGGAGTCGTCTGCAGGAATGCCAGCTGGCTTTCCATGTAGACCGCGGTTGCTGCCGCAGCCGTCCCTGCGCTGACCTTCAGGAAGCCTCGACGGCTCAGTTTCGACATGGCTAGCCCCTTCCGTTCCAGAGATGGACTTGTCCGGCGCACGGCCGGCAACGAACCCCGACCTCGGTCACCACATCGCGACCGTCGGAGACCTCTTCACCGCACGTTTCACAGCTGGATCGCCTTCCCGGCGGTCCTGGCCGATCAAACTGGTCGATCGCTGCACTCGCGCCGGTGGCAGCGAATAGCTGTGGCAGAGCCCAGCTCGTGTACGCGCGCCGTTGTGCGTCGTGGCGATCCTCACCGGGCAGGGCAGTCGCGTTCGCTTGTTCGCGGAGCCACGGGCGCGCCGACACACGGATAGCGCGCTCGGCCCGCGTGTCGATGAACGTTGCGGCCAGCTTGCCGTAGTCGAGGAACCGCAGTGTGCGCCGGCCGGGCCTGCAACCTGTCACGGCCTGGACGGCATCGGCCGCACAGCGATCCGTTTCGAGGACCACGACGAGCCGCTTCGAGCCGTCTGGCACGTCGATTCCGAGCAGTTCTGCCCCGAAAAGCGCAAGGCGCGTCCCGAGGACCAGCCCGGCACACGCGTGCCCACCATGAAATGCCGCAGCGCGGCGGATGACGCGCCCGAGTTCGCGGTCAGCGGCAACCAGCTGCGCTGCGCGGGTGGCCGCCGCTGCGGCGTCGGAATCGAGCGTGTCCAGCGTCCAGCGTCCGACGACCTGCTCGCCGGGATCCGGTTCGAGGAGCGCCGACAGAACCGTCGGGTACGGCTCCACCGCGTGCGTCTCCACCAATACGAGGTCGAGGCCGGGCGGGAGTGCTGCGGCGAGCGATGACAACGCTTCGTCAGCGACGGCGACGGTCAGCTGCGTCCGCTCTGGCGTGCGCAGCAGCATCGCGGTGGGAGCAGCCTGCCAGATCCTGCCGGAGGACTTCTCGGGGAGGTCGAGCACATGGTGGGAGCGCTTGATGTAGCCGACGCGGATGCCCTGGTCCTCGAGCGTCTTGATGATCCGGGTCGCCAGCGATGTTTTGCCGGACCGCGACGGGCCTCGAACGCAGAGGATCGGGGGCAGCGCTGTCGAGTTCGAGTCGCTTGTCATTGAGAACTCCGCAGTCACAATGCAGCCGCGCCAGTGCATTTAATGTGACTGTTGTCACGACCTGATCGCCTCGTCGCCCGGGGGCGCCGCAAGTGCCAAACTGGGAGGGATGCCTACCGCGACGCTGGCCGATGTCCGGCTCGTGCCATATCTCGCCTCGTTGAGCGACGAGATCGCGTCGTCATTCGCGGGAGAACTCCCGGTCGTCACCTATGGCTCGCGCGAGATCGTCCTCCTCCAGGGGGCGCAGGTGCACGGTGTCTACGTCGTCGTGGCGGGCCGCGGCCGCCTGTTCCGCACAAGCAGCGAAGGGAAGGAACACACGCTCCGCATCTTGTCGCGCGGGGACACCTTCGCCGAAGTCCCGGTCTTCGATAGCGGGGATTCGCCCGCCACTGTGGAAGCGCTCGATCAGATGGGCCTCATCGTGATCTCGCGCGAGCGCCTGCTTGAACTCATGCGCAGCCATCCTGATGTCGCCGCCGATGTCCTCCAGCACTTCGCGCGACGGCTGCGCGGCTTTACGGAAATGATCGAACAGGTCAGCCTGCAATCCGTGACGGCACGGCTCGCGCGGTACCTCTATCAGACGGCCAGGGTGGAAGGGACGCGTTCGGGGGACGCGATCATCGTCCAGCGCGAGGTCACCGTTCATGACCTCGCAACGATCGTCGGGTCAGTCCGGGAGGTGGTGACGCGCTACCTCAAGGAGTTCGAATCGCAGGGGATCCTCAGCATCTCCCGCCGTGAATTCGTCATCCACGACATGGATTCGTTGGAGGCACTGATCTAGGCCGAGGTATCCAGGCCAAGCATGTCCCGTCCCAGTTCCGAGATCATCGCCGGGGACCAACGGGGCACGGACGTGTACGCAACGGTCACGGTGCGGTCCGGCCAACCGTTCAGCAGGCATGCCCGCGTCGCCGCCAGCATGACTTCGCCCATCGGGCACTGATCGGATGTCGTCGTCATGGTCACAGCCAGGGCGTGCTCCTCGCCGGTTATCTGATAGACCAGTCCCAGTTCGATGATGTCGATCCCCAGCTCAGGGTCGACCACGCCATGCAGCGCATTTGCGACATCGGCTACCAGGCTCATGTCACTACCTTTCTGGCGACAATTGGCTGGCGGCTGCTCTGTGCGGGCAAGAGGGACCACCAGAGCGCGCCGGCGAGGCTCAGCCCTCCCGCCGAGAGAATCCCGCCGCCTATGCGAATGAAGAGGAGCGACCCCGCCAGTGCACCGGCGGCGATGATGTAGCTACCTGTCACAACGAGGCCGAGGGCCATGTGCTGCAGTCGCACGTTGACAAGGTCGGCAATCACAGGGACGGGCGCCTTCCCGGCGAGCTTTTGATAGCGGTGGATCCAAACGAGGAACGGGACGATTTTCAGACTGTTGCCCACGAGCGTGGCCCCGACGAATCCACCAAGGAAGAGCGCGCCATACGCTAAAAGCCAGCGCGCCGGCTCTTCATCGGTCGTGAACGGCGTCCCGGCGGCTGCTCCGAAACCAACCAGGGCGGCGACGCCGAGGCAGGGAAGCGCGAGCATTGTCGCCCGCCCGTGAATATCCAGCTTGCGCCGGCTCCGGGCGCGGAACCCGCTCACGATACCGAACGCCCAAACGGCCGGGCCCGCGGCGAGAAACGCCCCGAGCAGGACACGTACCGGTGCTTCCGGCTCAAACGGCAGGACACTTGCGAACAGCGCAACGGCGGCTGCCGTGAGAGCGATCGCAACCCATGGCAGACGCGAGGGCCGCTGCTGCGTTGTCAGGCTGAACATCGGCACGAGCTGTTCTGAAACAGAGAGAATCGTGATCCCGAGCCACCCGGCCAACCCCACATGTGCATGTGCCGACAGCAACCCGAGGGTGATCGGAAACCAGAGGTGGTACAGGGCTCCCACCCATGTGAGCCCGAACCCGAACGTAACGACGAGACCAACAAGGCCGAGGGCCATTCCGAAGTGGACCACCCCTCGCCGCGTGGCGCGGGCCAGCGCCACGCCCGACAGGACCGCGTACAGCAAGAAGCTCACACTGAGCGCAGTCCCCGCGACAGCCATCCACATCGTGTTCCATTCGAAGGCTGACCAGACGAATGCCGGCGCTGCGAGCAGGTGGATGACGATCTGGATCCTGGCAAGCGAGTAAGAGAACAGCCGGCCCCCAAAGACCGCCTGGAGCAGCTGATAGCTCGCGCCCATGATCGTCGTCGAGGCCCACCCGATGGCCACCGCGTGGACAACGGCGATGGTGTGCGGAGCGTTGATCGCAACAAGCGTGTCGCTGTCCGCTGCCAACAGAAGCAATCCCGCTGCGATGAGGCCGGCCGGGGCGAACAACAACAGCGGCAACACCACCGAAAACGGTGGGCTTTCCGCAGGCACTGGCCGCGATGTCATCCTTCTGCCCTGCGAATCACCAGGCGATGCGAACCAGTGCCCGTTTCGAATTCCCATTCGAACCCGCGCCGTTCCAGCTCCGGATAGATCATGAGCGGCTCGCGGTCCATCAAGGCCACGAGCACTTCCCCGGGTGGAAGGCCGGCCAGCGCGCCGAGGATCCGTACCATCGGTTCCGGAGGCTGAAGGCCGCGGTTATCTATTTCCATCCGGGCAATTAACCCGCCGTTCAGGGCCACCAGAATGCGACGTTTGTCACTTCCATGTCGGACCGTGTCATCCAGTATGGGTGAAGGCGCTGCGTCGCGGCGACAAGCGAGACCCGACGGGCGCGTGGAGGTTGATCATGCGTGTCCTACTGGCGGTTGATGGAACGCCGAACGGCGAGCCTGCTGCGGCGGCAATCGCATCGTGGGCGGCGGAATCCGGCGCCGACCTTGTCCTCCTGAGCGTGCTCCATCCTCGTGACGTGCGCGCCATGGGTGCGGGCAAACAGGTCAGCGGCAGCCTTTCGCGCGATGGGCGGCCCACTGGCCAACTGCTCCGCGGTCTCCCGCCCGTGGAAGCGGTAGGCGTCGCCGAGGATCGCTCACAGGCGCTTACGAGAGCTCGCGCCGAGCGCGAGGACTACCTTCGGCACCTCGCCGGGCAATGGTTCGCGGGTGTGAGCGTGACCGTCCGGGCTGTCGCAGGGGAAGATACGGCCGGTGCGATTGTGGAAGCGGCGATCGCCGAAGATGCCGCCCTTATCGCGATGGCGACACGTGGCCGTTCAGCCGTTGGCCAGGCCCTGTTCGGCGCGGTGCACGAGGATGTGGTGCGGCGAGCGCCGATGCCGGTACTGCTCGTAGGGCCACAGGTGAAGCCGGGTACCTGAGACGCGACACTGGAGGCAGGACGGCAGATTCGGCTCCTACCGCTGTATGGCTTCAGATGTGATCCATGCAGGCGAGTCCGTCATCGGCAAGCAGGGCGGAGAGGAAGAGCAGCGTGAGGAATGCGAGTTCCTCAGGAAGAGCCGATGGAGAGGAGGTTTTCGAGGGGCTGGTAGAGCTCTTCCAGGTAGGCCACGTCTTCGGCCGCGAGGGTGATATCGGTAGCGCCGACGAGCTGATCGAGCTGTTCGATACGCGAGACGCCGACGACAGGGGACTGGATCTCAGGCTTGTTAACGAGCCAGGCGAGGGCGATCTGGGCAGAGGTCTTTTCGTACTTCTGGGCGACTTCGGCGACGCGATCTGCGATGGCGAAGGTCATTTCGCCGCGGTAGAGGCCCTCGGTGCGGACGCGGTCACGACCCTTGGAGCGGTCGGTAGAGCCTGCATCGAAGCCGCCCTTGTAGGAGCCGGTGAGGATGCCGCGGGCGAGCGGGGACCATGGCATGATGCCGACGCCGGTCTGGGCGCAGTAGGGGATCATCTCCCGCTCTTCTTCGCGGTAGACGAGGTTGTAGTGGTTCTGCATGGAGATGAACTGGGTCCAGCCGTGCATCTTTGCAGTGAGCTGTAGTTCGGCGAACTGCCAGGCGAACATGGAGGAAGCGCCGATATAGAGGACCTTACCGGCCTTCACGACATCGTGGAGCGCTTCCATCGTCTCTTCGATGGGGACGCGGGTGGCGGCGTGGGGATGGCGGTGGATGACGAGGTGGTCGATGTAATCGAGGCCCAAGCGTTCGAGGCAGGCGTCGACGCCTTCCATGATGTGCTTGCGGGAGAGTCCACCCTGGTTGGCGCCGCGTCCCATGGCTCCGGAGATCTTGGTGGCGAGGACGTATTCGTCGCGGGGCAGAAGTTCGCGGAGGAGTTGGCCGACGACGCGCTCACAAGCCCCGAGGCCGTAGACATCGGCGCAATCGAAGTAAAAGACGCCATGGTCGATCGCGGCTTTGAAGATGGGGCGGGCTTCGTCGATGCCAAGGGTCCAGTCGCCCTGGTGGCCGCGGCCGGGTTCGCCAAAGTTCATGGTACCGAGGCAGAGGGGCGAGACGCGGAGACCACTGTTCTGGCCGAGCTGGACTGGCTTGAGCATCGTGAGGACCTCTTGGGTTTGGAGTATGTGGGTCGCCATCCTACGTGAGCGGAGCTGATTGGGGGCGGACGCCGGGAGGCAGGCACCTAGTCGAAAAGCGTGGCGATGTTCTGCTTGATGCGGTCGGCAATGTACAGGGCGAGGGCCTGGATGGTGGATGTGGGGTTCACGGCGCCGGCGGTAACGAAGATGCTGCCATCGATGATGAAGAGGTTCTTGACGTCGTGGGCGCGGCCCCACTCGTTGACGACCGAGGTCTTCGGGTCTGTGCCCATGCGGGCGGTGCCGAGGAGGTGCCACCCGGCGCCACGGAGGAGTGGGTCGGCGAAGGTTTCGACGGCGCCGGCGGCGGTGAGGACTTCCTGCGCGCGTTCGATGCCGTGGTCGAGCATCAGGCGGCTGTTTTCGCTGAGGCGATAGGTGACCCTGGGCGCGGGGATGCCGTGGCTGTCGATCAGCGTTGGGTCGAGGGTGACAGTGTTTGTTTCTTCGGGGAGATCTTCGCCGATGACAAGCAGGCCAGCGTTGTGGTCGTACATGCGGGCATAAGCATCGTGGTGACCACCGCCCCAGGGGATGTCACCGCGAGCCATTCCCCAGAGGGCGGTCTGAGCGGGCGGGAGGCCGCGACGGGCCTGGAAGCCGTAGCCGCGAACGAAGCCCCGGGAGTTGTCGGTCTTATAGAACTCGTGGCTCCAAAAAGCGCAGCCGACGGGGCCAGCGCGACCGCCAAGGGGCTCATCGAAGATGGCGCTGACGGAGGCGCAGGGGTGGAACATGAGATTTTTGCCGACGAGGCCGCTGCTGTTGGCGAGGCCTTCCGGATGTTGGGGGCTTTTCGAGTTGAGGAGGAGGCGCGGCGTGCCGATACCGTTGGCGGCAAGGACGACGATCTCGGCTTTCTGTTCCTGAAGGACGCCGTCTTCGTCGTAGTAGAGGACGCCGTCGGCCATGCCGTCGGGGCGGACGGTGATTTCGCGGACGCGGCAGCCGGTCCGAACCTCGACGCCTTTGCGCTGGGCGAGGGGCCAGTAGGTGATGTCGGTACTGGCGCGGGCGCCCTGTGTGCAGCCGCTGGTGCAGGGGCCGAGGTTGATGCAGGCGGCGCGGCCCTCGTGTTCGCGGGAATTGATTGCGCTTTCAGAGGGCCACCAGTGCCAGCCGAGCTTCTCGAAACCGGCGGCCATGCGATTGCCGCCGCGGCCGAGGGGAAGAGGCGGAAGCGGGGGTTCGTGATAGGGATAGGACGGGTCCCCGGCGAGCCCGGAGACACCCATGATGCGGTCGTTGATGGCGAAATAGGGGTCAAGGGTTGCGTAGTCGACCGGCCAATCGTCTGCGACGCCATCATCAGAGCGGACGCGAAAGTCAGACGGCTTGAGGCGAGGGAAGTGGGCGGCCCAGAGGATGGTAGAGCCACCGACGGCGTTATACATGAGGGGCGAGATGTCGGAGTCACGCTCATTCACGGGGTAGTCGTAGGGGAGACCACGGACGTTCGGGCTGGTAGCGAAGGGTCCGAGGGCGCGGGATTCCCAGTCGAGGTTGTTGCTGGGGTAATCCTTCTGGCGCATCCAGGGGCCCTGTTCGAGGCAGAGGATGCTGGCGCCGGTACCGACCATGGACCAGGCGAAGGCTGCGCCGGAGGCGCCTGCGCCGATGATGAGGACTCCGACGGGAGTGTTGGACATGGGTGGGAGTTTACGGGATGGTGCGGGGGAGGGGAGCGACGGGGATTAGCGCTGCCGGTCGGCGCATGGAACACCCGGACCCTAGCTCCCGAGAGGCCAGGAGAGCCAGTCGCAGAGGGCGCGGCCCATGACGAGTTCGAGGTCTTCGCCGGTAAGCCAGGGAAGGTGCTGCGTGAAGAGGTTGATGCATTCGTAGTAGGTGCAGGGCATTCGAGTGAGGTCGGTACCCCAGAATGTGCGCCGGGGGCCAAAGAAGTCGAAGAGCTGGCGGATGTAGGGGTGGAGGTCCGGGAAGGGGTAGGGCGTACCGGAGAGGCCAGGGAGTCCGGACGCCTTGATGGCGACGTTTTGATGACGGGCAAGAGCGAGGACCTTCGGCATGTCTTCGAAGACTTCGGGTACGCGGCCGTGAGCGGCAACGCCGGCGTGATCGATGACGAAGCGGATGCCGGGGTGGCGTTCAGCAAGGCTGTCGACAAGGTCGAGGGAGCCGGGAGCGTAGACCATGATCGGGATGCCGGCGCGCTCGGCAGCGGGCCAGAGCCAATCGGCAACGCCAGAGGTGAGCAGGTGGCGGTTGTGTTCGTTATGAAACGTGAAGCGCATGCCGAGCATGCCCGGCTGCTGCTTCCAGGTAGCGACGCGGTCGGGATTCGGGGCGACATCGAGGGCGAAGCGGCCCATGACGGCGAAGCGATCGGGGTAGGCGGCAGCGGCTTCGAGGGCAAGATCGTTGCGGTCACCCTCCCAGGACGGCGGGACAAGGACTACACGGCTGACTCCGGCGAGGTCCATCTGGAGGAGGACGGACTCCTTGTCGACCGGGTAGGGGCGCTGCGCTTCGGAGGTGCGGCCGGTGGGCCAGGGACGTTCCGGGGTATCGGCGGCCCAGACGTGGACCTGGGCATCAACGATCTGCATGGCGGGCCTCCTTGAATTGCCGTGTGAGGATTGGCTGATGACGACGGGTCGAAATCGTCAGGAAGTAGTCATCGGGACGAAGGTGTAGCCGGTGGCGGTGGTGCGAATGTGGCCGCCGCAGGGAGCGGCGAAGTGAGCGCCGAAGACGAGGGTTCCGGTATCGGCGTAGCGGCGGATGACCTCTTTGCGGGCGACGGTCGCGGCAGGCGGGCCGTTGAGCGGCGACTCGCCGTCGGGGACGAGCACCTGGATGGGGCTGTGCATGACGTCGCCGATGAAGACGGCCTTCGTGCCGCCCGATTCGACGACGATGTTGACGTGGCCGGGCGTGTGGCCGTGGCTGGGTTCGAAGCGGATTTCCGGGGTGACCTGGTAATCGGCGGACACGAGGTCGATGAGGTTCGCGCGTACAAGCGGGTCGATTGTGTCGTGGCGGATGGCCGAGTTGCCACCGGAGGGATCGGATTCGGCACCAGCGATGAATGCGTCGAACTCGCGCTGGACCAAGAGGTGGCGCGCGTTCGGGAAGGTGGGGACCCATTCGCCGCCTTCGAAGCGGGCGTCCCAGCCGAGGTGGTCGACGTGCATATGGGTGCAGAGGACGAGGTCTACGTCGTTGGGCTGGACGCCGATCGCGGCGAGGCGGTCGAGAAATGGCGTGTCGAGCATGTCGAAGACGGGGATGCCGCCGCCGCGCGGTTTGTGATTGCCGACACCGGTGTCGATGAGGACGACGCGGCCAGGGGACTTGAGCACGTAGGTATGGACGCTCTGAATGAGGCGGCCGTTTTCGTCGAAGAAGACTGGATCGAGGGCCTCGCGGGCGGCGTCGATGGTCTCGGGTGGCATGTTACCGAGGAACCAGCGGACAGAGGTGGGGATAGCAACTTCGGGTACGAGGAAGAGTTCGAAGTCGCCGATGGTGGTGAGGAGCCGGGGATCGAGGGAAGGAGGCATTGTGCGGCGACTATAGCGGGGAGCGGGGTGGGACGGGGGTGGGCGGAGATCAGAGAGGCGAGGAGCCGCCCTCGCTGGCCCAGCGGCGGTAGAGGAAGTCGACGCGCCACTCTGAGATCTGCAGGAGGATAACGGCGAGGAAGCAGCTGCCGGCCATCCACGGGATGGAGATGAAGCCGAACTCTTCGACGTTCTTGTCGGTGCAGCGGACAAGGCCGGAGCAGACGCCGGCCTGTTCGGGGAAGAGCTGGAGCTGGTAATGGTAGATAGAGAGTCCGAGCCCGCCCACGGCGAGGAGGACGATGTAGCGCGAATCGAGGCGGCCGCGGGTGACAACGGCCACGAGCAAGAGCCCGGCAAGCGGATACATGGCGATGCGCTGGAACCAGCAGAACTCGCAGGGGATGAAGCCGACGATCTCCGAGTAGTACAGCGACCCGAGCATGGCAGCCATGGCGGGGACGAGCATGAGCTTCTGGGCGTGCTGGTCGATGAGGCGACGGAGCGGTTCAGCGAAGTCGAGCTCAGCGGCCATCATGGAGATGAGAACGGCGAAGACGACAGCGATGGAGCCCAGCGCGAGCAAGGGGGAGACGTACTGTTCAGATTCCATCTAAGTCATCGGACCTCGTGCAGGCGGGCGGGCCGCGCTCCTTACGATCGGGGAGGGAAGCCAGAAGCGGCAAGGGGCGAGGAGGGCGGAATTTACGGTCTCCTTGCCGGCGCAAACCAGGGGGGTTAGCCCCAGGCCGTGAATTGGCGCTTCATCCAATCGCCCTTCGCCCTGTACTGGTCGGGCGTGGAGAGCGCGCCGCGGAGGCCGGTGGCGCGGGAGTAGGCGAGGTTGAGGGCAGCGTAGTGATTCTCGCCGGGGCCGTTGAGCTCTGCCCGGCGGCGGGCGGCGCGGCTTGTCCAGGTCTTGCAATACTCGACGGCTTCGCGGAGCTCGGCGCCGAGGTCGACGACGGCCGGGCGCTGGGGGCCAAGATCTGGATCGACGGCGGGCTCTTCGGGCTTTGCGCCACGGACGGGCGGCGCAGGAACGCCGAACATCGTGAGCTGCTGGCCCTCGACGAGACGGCCCGTGTGGTCGAGGTAGGAGTCGCCGGCTTCGATGACGTCGACGATCTCGGGGCGGCCAGGCGGTTCGTCCTCGAGTTCCTCTTCGGGAACTTCGGCCGGCCAGAAGTCACCGGACTCGTTGTCGAGGATGATCCCGGGGGTAGCGGCGGCGATGGGGACGGGCGGCACTTCGCGTTCGAGGTGTTCGATGATGGGAGCGAGACGCGGGTCGCGGCCGATGAAGACGTTGAGGATGTTTTCGGATTCGGGCAGGTCGTGATTGTGGCGGAGGCCCCGGCCGAGCTGCTGAATAACGGGTTCGCGGCTGAAGACGGCGTCGAGCTTGAGGAGGACGCTGACGGTCGGCGCGTCGAAGCCTTCGCTGGCTTTGCGGACCTGGACGAGGACGTCGTAGCGGCGGGCGTGGAAGTCGCGCATACGGCGTTCGTTTTCGGCGTCGCTGATTTCGCCAGAGTGGACGACGACACAGCGAAGGCCGGGGTGGTGTTGAGCGAAGACGCGGGCGAGATGGTTCGCATGGCCGGTGGTGGCGGCGAAGACGAGACCCTGGTGCTGGCCGGGAGCGGATGCCATTTTGGCCTGGAGGGTCAGGGCGAATTCGCGGACGAGGGGTTGGACGTAGTCGTCGTTCCAGCGGAGCTGCTGGCGGACGCAACGCTGGTCGAAGTCGGGGAGTTCTGCCATCTCGGAGGCGGTGAACTCCATGATTTCGCCTTCGGCGCCCTGCAACTGGACGGCGTAGTCCTTCATCTGCATGTTCAGGTGTTTGAGGATGCGGCGTTCCTGCCAGGCCTGACGCATGGATACCTGGAGCAGGGGATCGATCTCGAGGAAGCCGTCGGCCGTGGGGTTGTAGCGCGCACCGGCGATGGCGGCGCGATCGAGGCGGACGGGGGTGGCGGACAGAAGGATCGTGGAGCGCGCGCGGATCTGCTCGATGGCGGCCGCCCAGCGTCCGTTGTCGGAGAGGTGGTGGGCTTCGTCGCAGACGACGTGGAGGCGGCGTTCGCGACCAAGGAGGGCAAACGAGCCCGGTGCGGCGACGACCTGCTGGTAGGTGGCGACGACGAAGTTGGCCCCGGTAGCACGGACGCGGCCGGGCGCGGCGTTGTCGGCGAGGATCTTGCGGATGCTGAGCTCAGATTCGAGGAGGCCGAGGGCCTTTTCAACGCCGCCGTAGACCTGGCTACGAAGGACGTCAGTCGGAGTCAAGTAGAGGCAGGTATCGGAGATGCCAGCGTCGACGGCGACATCGAAGGAGCCGACGCCGATGACGGTCTTGCCGTAGCCGACGGGGACAACAACAAGTTCGGAGCGGGAGCCGCCGTGAAGCGCGGCGCGCCACCGCTGAAGGGCTTCAGCCTGGCGGGGACGGAGGGCGTGGCGTGCGGTGGGGAGAGCAGCCATTTGTTGAGGCTAGGGGAGGGATTGCTTGTGGGCGTGTGGGGGCGGTACGACGATTCGTGGTGAGCGAGAGCGTCGTGCTATGGCTGGATCTGGGCGCCTTTACCCGGCCCTCTCCCGCGATTGCGGGGGAGCGTTCTGCGATTGAGTGGGTTGTGTCGCGCTGGAACGGTTTCAGATGCCCGCGGCCAGGGGCGGCCGGGACTGGGAGGGGCTCAGGGTTTGTGGAGGGCTGTGCGTTGCTGGCCGGTGGGGTCGAAGTTGGCGGGGGCGAGCCAGCGTTCGAACGAATCGCGGAGGGCGGGCCATTCGGAGTCGAGGATGGAGAACCAGGCGGTGTCGCGGTTGCGGCCCTTGGTGACGACGGCCTGGCGGAACGTCCCCTCGTACTGAAAGCCGAGGCGCTCGGCGGCGGCGCGCGATGGGAGGTTGAAGGAGTCGCACTTCCATTCGTAGCGGCGGTACCCGAGGTCGAAGCTGTTCTTCATCATCAGGAACATGGCCTCGGTCGCGGTGGCGGTGCGCTGGAGGGCCGGGGAATAGGCGAGGTGACCGACTTCGATGACGCCCATCGCGGGGTCGATGCGAAGGTAGCTGGCGACGCCAACGGCGTGATTCGAAGCGCGATCGACGATTGCGTAGAACTGCGGGTCATCGCGGCCGGCGAAGCGCTCGACATGGGCTTCGAAGTCCTCGAGGTTGGTGAAGGGGCCGTAGGGGAGGTAGGTCCACATGCGGCCGTCGTCTGCGGAATAGGCAGCGAAGAGCTGGCCGGTGTGCCGTTCGAGATCGAGCGGTTCGAGGCGGCAGTAGCGGCCTTCGAGGACGGTCGCAGGCGGGTGTGGAGGTGCGGCCCAGTCTTCGACCGGGGGGCCGATCGGCTGGCCAAAGTCGTTGAGCCGCTCGGCGGACACCGCTGCTAGGACCAGAACTCGACGGTTGCAGAACCACGGACGGAGGGCTGGCCGTCCTTATTGATGATATTGAGCTCGATGTCTGCGCGTTGTTTGCCGTCCTCTTCGAACACGCGGGCGACGTTGCCGACGACGACAATCGGGTTCCCCTGGACGTCGGGGCGGCGGTGAGCGGCGCGGACGGTGCGGACGTAACCACGGTCGCCGAGCCAGTTTTCGACGGCCCCGTAGAGGATGCCGACCTTGAGGGGTCCGGGGACGGGACGGCCGGGAAGACCCTGGGCCTTCGCGGCGTCGTCGTTAAAGAAGAAGGTTTGGGAGGCGCCTTCGCCGAAGTAGGCGCGGACATGCTGGATGTCCGGGGTCATTTCGAGCGGAGTGATTTCTTCGCCTTCGTGGACGGGGGTGGTGCTCATCGCTGTGCCTCTTCGCGGCGGGCGCCGGCGGGATCGTAGTGCATGAGGGTGCTGGAAGTGCGGCCGACGAGCGTACCGTCCTGGTCGCGGAACTCCATGTCGGTGCGGATGTAGATGCCGTGACCGAACTGGCCACCGAGGCGTTCGTTGATGTCCGCGACGCGGGACTGGGCGACGAGTTCTTCGCCGAGGCGGATAGGCCTTTCGATGGTGAACTCGTTGCTGACGAGAAGGGACTTGGGAAGGGGAACGGGGACGCGGAAGCCTTCACCATCGGAGACGAGGCCCATGAGGACGTATCCGGGGACAATGTCGCCGTCAGCGAACGGACGAGTGATATCGCCGCCGTAGACGGCCATGGAGCGATGGACCTGTTCGATGGTGACGGTGGCGGGCTTCGGATCAGCGGCCCGGCCGATATGGGCGCGGAGTTCTTCGGTCAGGAGTGATTGGTCTGCCATTGGCGCAAAGCGTACGCGTTTGAGGGTGCTCGCTCCATCGGCAGAGAGCTGTAATTGACACTCGTTGGCAGGCGGCCGTAGAAGGGTGGGAGCCGTGTGCATTCCAATGCGTGCTGATGGCGGCGGAGCTGTGCGAACAGCGCGACCGTTGTCTCCCGGGCGACTGCACGAGACCGATTTCGAACGACCCGTGGCGTAATGCCCCGGCGCAGAGAGTTGACAGACAAACGAGGATGCAACACCCGATGACTACCGCAGCCCGCGATGCGATCCGCACGATGTTCGATGGCGTCCGCGCCGAAGGACGCGCCCACCTGAGCCCGGCCGAGGCACGGCTGCTTTGCGATGCGTACGGTATCCCGCTGCCGGAGGATGGCCTGGCCACGACCGCGGACGAGGCTGTTTCTATGGCAGCGGCGTTCGGGTACCCGGTGGTGCTGAAGATCGTCTCGCCGCAAATCGTGCACAAGACCGACGTGGGCGGCGTGGTAGCGGGGTTGGAGAACGCGGAAGAAGTCGCTGCGGCATTCACGTCCATCGTGGACCGGGCGCGGCGCCACGTGCCCGACGCCGAGATTTCGGGGGTCCAGGTGCAGCAGATGGCGGCGCCGGGGCTGGAAGTGATCGTGGGAGCGGTGACGGACGGGAGCTTCGGGAAGCTGGTGGCGTTCGGGATGGGCGGCGTGCTGGTGGAAGTGCTGAAAGATGCGACCTTCCGGCTGGCGCCACTGACGGAGGCTGATGCGGCGGAGATGCTCGGATCGATCCGGGCGGCGAAGCTGCTGGATGGCGTGCGAGGCGCTCCGCCGGTGGACAAGGCGGCGCTCGTCTCGATCATTACGGCGGTTGGGCAGGCAGTAGCGGACTTCCCGGAGATCGCGGAGCTGGACCTGAACCCAGTCTTTGCCACCGCGGACGGTGCGACGGCGGTAGACGTGCGGGTGGCGGTGGACTTTGCGGAGCGGGAACTGCCGAACCGGCCGCCGCAGGACGAAATCGTGCGTGCGATGAACCGGATCATGAAGCCGGACGCAGTTGCCGTGATCGGCGCATCGGCAGAAGAAGGGAAGATCGGCAACTCCGTGATGCGGAACCTGATCAATGGCGGGTACGAGGGCGCGATCTACCCGATCCACCCGAAAGCGGAGACGATCGAGGGGATCAAGGTCTACAAATCGGTGAAGGATGTCCCCGGCGTGATTGACGTGGCCGTGTTCGCGATCCCGGCGGCGTTCGTGCCGGGCGCGCTGACCGAGTGTGGCGAGAAGGAGATCCCGGGCGCGGTGCTGATCCCGTCGGGGTTCGCGGAGACGGGGAACGTGGAGGGACAGCGAGAACTGCAGGAGATCGGCAGGAAGTACAACATCCGGCTGATGGGGCCGAACATTTACGGCTTCTACTACACACACAAGAACCTGTGCGCGACGTTCTGCACGGCGTATGACGTACGCGGCGAGGTGGCACTTTCGTCGCAATCGGGCGGCATCGGGATGGCGATCGTGGGATTCAGCCGGTCGGCGGGGATGGGCGTCTCTGCGATCGTCGGACTGGGGAACAAGTCGGACATCGACGAGGACGACCTGCTGACGTTCTTCGAACAGGACGAGAACACGCAGGTCATCGCACAGCACTTCGAGGACCTGAAAGATGGCCGCGGGTTCGCCGAGGTGGCAAAGCGGGTGTCGAAGACAAAGCCGATCATCGCGCTCAAGGCGGGACGGACGTCGGCAGGAGCGAAGGCAGCGAGCTCGCACACGGGAGCGCTGGCGGGCGACGACAAGGTGTATGACGACATCCTGCGGGCGGCGGGTGTGATCCGGGCGTACACGCTGCGCGACATGCTGGAATTCGCACGCGGCATCCCTGTGCTGCCGGCGCCGAAGGGCGAGAACGTGGTGATCATCACGGGGGCGGGCGGGTCCGGCGTGCTGCTCTCAGACGCGTGCGTGGACAACGGCCTGGAGCTGATGAAGATGCCAGACGACCTGGACGCGGCGTTCCGGAAGTTCATCCCGCCGTTTGGCGCAGCGGGGAACCCGGTGGACATCACCGGTGGGGAGCCGCCATCGACGTACAAGGCGACGATCCAGCTTGCCCTGGAGGACGAGCGGATCCACTCGATCATCCTTGGCTACTGGCACACGATCATCACGCCGCCGATGGTGTTCGCGAACCTCGTCGTGGAGATCGTGGAAGAGATGAAGGCGAAGGGCATAGAGAAGCCGATCGTGGCATCGCTGGCGGGAGATGTGGAGGTAGAGGAGGCGTCGGAGTTCCTCTACCGGCACGGCATCCCTTCGTACGCGTATTCGACGGAGATCCCCGTGCAGGTGCTGGGGGCGAAATATCGGTGGGCGCGGGGGGCGGGGCTGGTAGGGTAGGCGGGGAGCCACTTCCTGGCGGGCCGTTGCGCGGTTGCAGGCGGGGGCGGAGGATTCGCCGCTGGCATGGCGGAAGCAGCAGCGCGAGCAACGGGAACAGCCGAAACCGACGCCTCCTCGACAACGGGGACGTTCGCATCGCTGCGGCTGCGGAACTTCCGGCTGCTGCTGCTGGGATCGACGATCGACAACCTGGGGATGTGGATCCAGCAGGTAACTATGAGCTGGCTGGTATACGACATCACAGGCTCGGGTGCGATGCTGGGACTGCTGAACCTCTCGCGGTCAGTCGCGACCATTGGGCTGGCACCTGTCTCAGGCGTGATCATCGACGCGGTTCACCGGAAGACGCTGATGCTGGCGACGGCGGCGGCGTTCCTGATCTTGAACCTGGCTCTGGGAGGAATCCTGCTGACGGGTCACGACGCGATCTGGTACCTGTTCGTGTTCGCGTTTCTTTCGGGGATTGCGCAGGCAATCGACCTGCCGCTGCGGCAGTCGGCCGTGTTTTGGTTTGTGCCGAGGGCATACGCGGCGAATGCCGTGGCGCTCACGCAAACGGGCTGGGGGCTGATGCGGTCGCTGGGGCCGGGGATCGGCGGATTCCTGATCGTGTGGTTCGGGGCAGGGGGCAACTTCCTGCTGCAGAGCGCTGGGTAAGGCCTGATCATGCTGAACACGCTCCAACTGGCATTCCCGCCGCAGCCCACGCAGGCTGGGAAACGGCAGGGGATGCTGCGAAACATGGCCGAAGGTATCCAGTACATCAGGCACGAACCGGCAACGCGGTCGTTCCTGATGATGGGGTGGGTTCTGCCTCTGCTGATTGTCCCGATCTACACGGCACTGCCGCCGATCTTCGCGAAAGAGGTCTACGGGGGCGGCGCGGACACGCTCGGCATCCTGCTCTCAGCGGTCGGCGTTGGGGGCATTTTCGGCGGGATTGTGTCTGCGTCCCTGGGCAGGGTGGATCGGAGGGGGCGAGTGCAGCTTGCAGCACTGACGATGGTGGGGGTCTCATTGATGCGATTCGGTCTGACTTCCCGGATGGTGATCGCGTTGCCATTGTTCGCCGCGTCCGGTTTCTTCGAGATGATCTTCCTGACCTCGAACCAGACGCTACTCCAGCTGAGCATTCCCGATGAGCTGCGGGGACGGGTCACAAGCCTGGTGACGCTCAACATGGGGCTGATGCCGCTGGGGGCGCTCTATACGGGAATCGGGGCGGACTTCTTTGGACCAGCGGTGGTTGCGGTTGTCCTTTCAGCGGGGACGATCGGCGTTGCGGCGTTCACGTTTCTGTTCGTGCCAACCATCCGCGATCACCGGATGAGCGAGTGGGTGGCACGCGGGGCCTAGGATCCGGCGGCGGCGAATGCACGCAGGCCAATGCGCCCCTCACCCTCGGTCCCTCTCCCGCTGCCGAGGGATGGAATTGCGCGGATGACGGTGAATTATGCGGGAGTCCGTTGCGTTAGGCGGACGGCTTCGTTGGCGAGCTCGTGGAGGTTGGCGCCGCCCGCAGCGACGTATGCCTGGATCTGGCGGAGCATGCGGGGTTCCCAGAACTTGAGGAGATGGTCGGCGATGCCCGCGACTGCTTCTTCACGCGGGTAGGACGCGAAGAAGAGCGCGATCTGGTTGACCTTGTGGACCATGACCTGTTCGTCCATTTAGACCCTCACCCTCCGGCCCCTTCTCCCGCCGCGCGAGGCGAAGGGGAGGAAGTTGTTTCGAGCTTTGGCGCGCGCGGCCGGACGCATTCCTAGCTTGCTCCGCCGGCAGCGGCGCCGACGTGGGTGGTTTGTTCGCGGAGGGCGTCGTACTTCTCCTGCCAATCGGCGCGGTGCATGGTGCGGCGGACCTGGACCGCTGTGACCTTGTACTCGGGGCAGTCGGTGGCCCAGTCGGCGAACTCGGTGGTGACGACGTTTACGCCGGTTCCGGGGAAATGGAACGTGGTGTAGACGACGCCGGGCTGCATACGCTCGGAGATGCGAGCGTGGAGGGTGGTCTCGCCGGCGCGACTGGTGAGGGCGACGCGATCGCCCTCGTTGATGCCGCGGTTTTCGGCGTCCCAGGGGTGGATCTCGAGGACGTCTTCGTCGAACCATTCAACGTTGGGAGTGCGCCGGGTCTGGGCGCCGACGTTGTACTGGCTCAGGATGCGGCCCGTAGTGAGAAGGAGCGGGAAGCGATCGGTGGCACGCTCATCGGTGGCGATGAACTCAGTGATCATGAACTGGCCCTTGCCGCGGACGAAGCCCTCGCTGTGCATGACCGGGGTGCCTTCGGGCGCCTTCTCGTTGCAGGGCCACTGGATGCTGCCGAGGCGCTCGAGCTTGTCGTAGCTAACGCCGGCGAAGGTGGGGGTGAGGCGGGCGATTTCGTCCATGATCTCGGACGGGTGCGCGTAATGCATCTCGTAGCCCATGGCTTTGGCGAGGGCGATGGTGACTTCCCAGTCTGCATATCCCGCCATCGGCGGGATGGCCCTGCGGACGCGACCGATACGGCGCTCAGCGTTTGTGAAGGTGCCATCCTTTTCGAGGAAGGAGGAGCCGGGAAGGAATACGTGGGCGTAGCTGGCGGTCTCGTTGAGGAAGAGGTCCTGGACGACGACGCATTCCATCGCGGCGAGGCCGGCGGTGACGTGCTTCGTGTTGGGGTCGGACTGGGCGATGTCTTCGCCCTGGATGTAGAGGCCCTTGAAGGTGCCATCAACGGCGGCGTCGAGCATGTTGGGGATGCGGAGGCCGGGATCGCCTTTGAGGCCGACGGCCCAGGCTTCTTCGAAGACGGACCGCACGGAAAGTTCCGAAACGTGGCGATAGCCGGGGAATTCGTGCGGGAAGGAGCCCATGTCGCAGGAGCCCTGGACGTTGTTCTGGCCACGGAGCGGGTTGATGCCGACGCCATCGCGACCGAGGTTGCCCGTGGCCATGGCGAGGTTGGCCATGCCCATCACCATCGTTGAGCCCTGGCTATGTTCAGTGACGCCGAGACCGTAGTAGATGGCGGCGTTGCCGCCAGTGGCGTAAAGCCGGGCTGCGTCGCGAAGGTCGGCGGCAGGAACGCCAGTGATGCTCTCAACCGCCTCGGGAGCGTGGCGCGGGTCCTGGATGAATTCGCGCCAGCGATTGAAGGCGGCGAGATCGCAGCGTTGTGTGACGAAGGCTTCGTCGACCAGGCCCTCGGTAACGACGACGTGGGCCATCGCGTTGATCACGGCGACGTTGGTGCCGGGACGCAGGGGGAGGTGGTAGTCGGCCTCCACGTGGGCCGACTTCACGAGGTCGATGCGGCGGGGGTCGATGACGATGAGGCGAGCTCCGTCACGGAGGCGGCGCTTCATCCGCGACGCGAAGACGGGGTGGGCATCCGTGGGGTTGGCGCCGAGGACGACGACGACATCCGTAGACTCGATCGAGTCGAAGTCCTGAGTGCCCGCCGAAGTGCCAAAGGTGGTCTTGAGGCCATAACCGGTGGGCGAGTGACAGACGCGAGCGCAGGTATCGACGTTGTTGTTGCCGAAGCCTGCGCGGACCAGTTTCTGGACGAGGTAGGTCTCTTCGTTGGTGCAGCGCGAGGAAGTGATGCCACCAATGGAGTCGGGGCCGTAGCTCGCCTGGATGCGTTTGAATTCGCTCGCAGCGTAGGTGATGGCTTCTTCCCAGCTGACTTCCTGCCAGGGGTCGGTGATGTTCTTGCGGATCATGGGCTTGAGCATGCGGTCGCGGTGGGTGGTGTAGCCCCAGGCGAAGCGGCCTTTGACGCAGGAGTGGCCGTGATTGGCCTTGCCGTCCTTGAAGGGGACCATTTTGACGACTTCGTTGCCCTGCATTTCGGCCTTGAATGTGCAGCCGACGCCGCAGTAGGCGCAGGTTGTGATGACGCTGTGCTCAGGCTGGCCCTTTTCGATGACGCTCTTTTCAGTGAGGGTGGCGGTTGGGCAGGCCTGGACACAGGCGCCGCAGGAGACGCACTCGGATTCAAGGAAGAGCATGTCGCCGGGGGAGATCTTGGAGGCAAATCCGCGGCCCTTCACAGTGAGGGCGAAGGTTCCCTGGACTTCGTCGCAGGCCCGGACGCAGCGTGAGCAGACGATGCACTTGGCCGGGTCGAAGGTGAAATAGGGGTTGGATTCGTCTTTTTGTTCGCTGAGGTGGTTGGCTCCTTCGTAGCCGTAGCGGACCTCGCGGAGGCCGACAGCACCGGCCATATCCTGGAGTTCACAGTCGCCGTTGGCTGGGCAGGTGAGGCAGTCGAGCGGGTGGTCGGAGATATAGAGCTCCATGACGCTGCGGCGGAGCCTGGCGAGCTTCGGGGACTGGGTCGTGACCCGCATCCCGGGCTCGACGGGGGTCGTGCAGGAGGCGGGCGTGCCGCGGCGGCCCTCGATCTCGACCAGGCAGAGGCGGCAGGAGCCGAATGGGTCGAGCGAATCCGTGGCGCAGAGTTTCGGGACGCTGACGCCGGTCTCCTTGGCGGCGCGCATGACGGACGTGCCGGCCGGAACGGTGATCGGCTTGCCGTCGATTTCGAGTGTTATGGCGACACCGGATGTCTTGGCCGGGGTACCGTAGTCGATTTCCTTCACGAGCGTCATTAGGAACCCTCTTTCGCGAACGTGGGACGGGTTGAGGTCGTCGTGGGCCGGTCGAAGTCTTCGGGGAAATGGCGAAGCGCACTAAGAACTGGGAATGGGGTGAGGCCGCCGAGCTGGCAGAGTGAGGCGTCGGTCAGAACCTCGCAGAGGTCATCGAGCACCTCGAGGTTGAGTTGGCGGTCTTCGCCGGCACGGATGCGATCGATGACTTCAACGCCGCGAGTAGAGCCAATGCGGCAGGGGGTGCACTTGCCGCAGCTTTCGATGGCGCAGAAGTCCATGGCGAAGCGCGCCTGGCGGGCGAGATCGACGGTGTCATCGAAGACGACGATGCCGCCGTGGCCAAGCATTCCTTTGTTCGCCGCCATGGCTTCGTAGTCGAGGGGTGTGTCGAGGAGATCATCGGGGAAGTAGGCGCCGAGCGGACCGCCAACCTGGACGGCGCGGAAGGGGCGGCCCGTGGCGGTGCCGCCACCAATATCGAAGATGGCCTCGCGGATGGTCATGCCGAAGGCGGTCTCGAAGAGGCCACCGTGCTTGATGTTGCCGGCGAGCTGGAGCGGCATGGTGCCACGGGAACGACCTGTCCCAAAGGCGGCGTAGTGGCCGCCGCCTTTTTCGAGGATGGCCGGGACGCTAGCGAGGGAGAGGACGTTGTTAACGACGGTGGGCTTGCCGAAGAGCCCGCGGATGGCTGGAAGGGGCGGCTTGGCGCGGATGACGCCGCGCTTGCCTTCGAGACTTTCGAGGAGGGATGTCTCTTCGCCACAGATATAGGCGCCGGCGCCCAGGCGGACGTCGATTTCGAAGGGGCGACCGCTGCCAAGTATCGACGGGCCAAGGAGGCCGGCTTCGCGGCTAATGGCAACGGCCTGCTGGAGAATATTGAAGGCGTCAGGATATTCGGAGCGGAGGTAGACGTAGCCCACAGTGGCGCCGACGGCGACAGCGGAGATCGCCATGCCTTCGATCAGGACGAAGGGATCGCCTTCCATGAGCATGCGATCGGCGAAGGTGCCGCTGTCTCCCTCGTCGGCGTTGCAGACGATGTACTTCTGACCCGCGGGCTCATCGAGGACCGTCTTCCACTTGATACCGGTCGGGAAGCCGGCGCCTCCGCGGCCACGGAGGCCGGAATCGGTAACTTCCTGGACGATAGCTTCGGGGGTCATGGCGAGGGCACGGGTGAGGCCGGCGAGGCCGCCGTTGGCACGGTAGTCATCGAGGGACAGGGGGTCGGTGATGCCGCACCGGGCAAAGGTGACGCGATCCTGGCGGGCGAAGAACGGAATCTCTTCCGTGGGGCCAAGCGATAGGGGGTGAGCGCCGCCAGTGAGGAACCCGGCATCGAACAGGGACGGGATGTCCGAGGCTGCGACCGGGCCGTAGGCGACGCGGCCCGAGGAGGTTTCGACTTCGACGAGTGGTTCGAGCCAGAGCATGCCGCGGGTGCCGTTGCGGGTGGTCGCTGCGGAGACACCACGGGCGGCCGCCTCACGAGCAATCGCTTCGGCAACTTCATCGGCGCCGACGGAGCGGGCGGCCGCATCGAGCGGGACAAAAACGCGAACGCTCATGCCTGTGCCTCGGCGAGGAGTCGTTCGGGGCGAGCGGGATCGACGCGGCCGATGAGGCGACCATCGAACATCGCGGCAGGAGCGAGAGCGCAGTTTCCGAGGCAGTAGACGGCTTCGAGGGTGACGGCGCCGTCGGCCGTGGTTTCGCCGAAATCGACGCCAAGCTGTTCGCGGACGCGGTCGGCGAGGCGGTCGGAGCCCATGGACTGGCAGGCTTCGGAGCGACAGAGGCGGAGGATGTGGCGCCCCGGCGGCTGCTGGCGGAAGTCGTGGTAGAAGTGGATTACGCCAACAACCTCGGCGCGAGAGATGTTCAGGGCATCGGCGATGAGGGGAACAGCCTGGTCGTCGACGTAACCGAATGTGTCCTGGAGGGCGTGGAGGATGGGCAGCGTGGCGCCGGGGAGTTGGCGGCGTGCACGGATCAGGTCCGCTGCCAGTGCTGCTTCCCATGCGACGAATCCGGCCACTCGTCCCTCCTCTCGATCCGGGCGCGTGCAGGGAATGCGTCACGCCCGGGGTTATCAGTTTACGAGGTCAGGGGAGGATTCGCTCCCGGCCGGTGTAGACGTTGAAGCCATCGGGCCGGACGAAGCCCACGAGCGTGATGCCGAAAGCCTCGGCGACGTCGATTGCGAGGCTGGAAGGGGCGCCGACAGCAGCGACGAAGGGGATGCCCGCGGCGAGGGCTTTCTGGAGCAATTCGAAGCTGGCACGTCCGCTGAGCATGAGGAGGTAGCCATCGAGGGGCGTACGGCCGGAGAGGAATTGCTCGCCGATGAGTTTATCCACCGCATTATGACGACCAACATCCTCTTTCAGTGCGATGAGAGTGCCATCACTGTCGAAAAGGCCCGCCCCGTGAAGGCCACCGGTGGATTGGAAGACCGGTTGGGCGGCGCGGAGGGAATCCGGTAGGCGGATGAGGATGTCCGGCTGCAAGCGGGACGATGTGACCAGCAACTCATGCCCGCCGATTGCGAGGGCATCGAGGGAGGCTTTGCCGCAGATGCCGCAACTGGATGTCGTATAGAAGTTGCGGTCGAGGCGAGCGGCATCGAACGAGAGTCCGGGCCGGAGCGTGAGGCTGACGATGTTGTGGGCCTGTTCTTCGTCTTCATCGCGACAGTAGGAGATATCGGCGACGTCATCGCGTGTGGCGAGAAGGCCCTCGGAGAAGAGAAAGCCCGCAGCGAGGGCGAAGTCGTCGCCAGGAGTGCGCATGGTGACGGCGATGCTCTTGCGGTGGAGTTTGCCATCCTGTTCCCAAAGGATGCGGGTCTCCATGGGTTCTTCGGAGGCGACGTGATCCTCAACGTCCGAAGCGGCGCCGGCCCGGTAACGGGTCACGAAGCGAACGGATTGTGAAGATGGCCGACCTTCAGGCATGGCTACCATGGTAGCGGCTGTTGCAGCGTCATTTGTACCGGGAGGGGTGCGCTGGTACGGTGGGAGAGTCAGTGTCGGATACCCGGCCCGCCGTCGCGAACGATTGAGCCCCAAGGCGTCGTCATCTGCAGCACAGATGCCTCCCGTGTGTGTTTCCCGATTCGTTGAAGGTGCCGCCCACGCGCTTCCCTGTGGGGAGCCGTAACGAACGGGAGAACCCATGAGAATCTTTGTTGGTCAGTTGAGCTATTCCACGACCGAGCAGTCGCTCGGCACCATCTTCGCGCCGTACAATCCTGAGTCTGTGCGCATCATTACGGACCGTGACACCGGCCAGTCGCGCGGTTTCGGCTTCGTCGAGATTGCTGACACCGAGACGGCGAACAAGGCGATCCGCGAACTGAACGGCCAGATGCTGGACGGCCGCGGCCTCCAGATCAACGAGGCCCGCGCCCGCGAAGACCGGCCGGCGCCGCGCGGCGGCGGTGGTGGCGGCGGCGGCCGCCGCTGGTAGGCCGAAAGCCAGAGCACCCTTAGCCGTCCACGACGGCTGCCGGAACCGCTCCCGATGGACATCCATCGGTGAGCGGTTCTTGGCGTTGCTGCCCTGCCTGATAGAGGCCCTGGGGGCCGGGGAACACGGCCGGATGGGCGCTTACGGCACGGGGTAATGTGAGCGACGATAGCCAGACATCGTGCTGGAGTGGCCATATGCGCGTACTTGTCGCATTGGATGGGAGCCCGCTGAGCGAGCAGGCGCTGGAAGGAATAGCGGCGTTGGAGCCTATGAACACGGACGAGATTGTGCTCGTGACCGTGTTGAACGCGGCAGATATCCACGAAACGTGGAGGGAATCGCCGGTCGCGACCGCTGACACGCCGCGTGTGGTCCCGATCGGGCAAGTCCCGCCGATTTCGGTACATGGTCCCGGGGCAGCAGTGGAGGACCGCAACCAGGCCCTGGAGCGGGCCCGGACGGAAGCAACCGAATACCTGGAAGGGCAGCGGAATAGGGTGCTTGCCGGAGTGCCGGCGCGGGTCGTCGTGGCGTGGGCCGATTCCCCGGCCGAGGGCATTGTCGAACTCGCTCAACGGGAGGGTGCCGGGCTGGTCTTACTGGGGACGCATGGCCGGACGGGACTGACGAGACTGCTCATGGGGAGCGTGGCAGAGCAGGTGCTGCGGACATCGCCTGTGCCGGTCGTGCTCATGCGTGCAGGGATGGCGCCGCCACCTCCGTAGCCAAGGGGTGCATGGACGAAGGAACGCGAGCCGGGTAGCGTTGGGCGCGCGGGCGCATGCTTGTCCGCGGAGGGACGCGGATGCTCGTCGGCTACTTTACGGAACGGCCTTACCAGGACCCGGACGCCAGCTGGTGGGGGACCACGGGCAGGAGGCTCGTGGACCTGGACTCCACGAACGGCGATTACGACCCGAAGCTTGGGGCGGAGCTCTACAACCGCTACCTCGACGAGAAGATCTACGCTGAGGAGATGGGGTTCGACGCGCTGGCGTTGAACGAGCACCACAGTACGCCGTTCTGCATGGGCCAGGTGACGAACGTCGAAGCGGCGATCCTGGCGAGGGTTACGAAGAAGGCGAAGATCGTGCTGATCGGCAATATCCTGCCGATCTGGGAGGACCCGCTGTGGTTGGCGGAGCAGCTGGCGATCATCGACATGATCTCGCATGGGCGTTTGATCGCGGGATGGGTACGGGGGACGGGCCGCGAGAGCGTGGCACACGATGCGAACTCGACCTACAACTGGGAGCGGTTCCAGGAGGCGCACGAGTTCATCGTGAAAGCGTGGACAGAGCCGGGGCCGTTCCGGTTCGAAGGCGAGCACTACAACTATCGATACGTGAACCCGTGGGCGCGGCCGTACCAACAGCCCCACCCGCTGATCATGATCCCGGGCGCGGTGAGCAAGCGGACGGTTGAGTGGGCGGCGGCCCGGCGGTACCCGTACGTGATGCTGGCGACGCGGCTGGAGCCGACGAAGCAGTCGTTCGACTATTACGACGAATGCGCACGAGCAGCGGGATACGAGGCGGGGCCACAGCACCGCGGCTACCTGTTCAAGGTGCACGTGGATGAGACGGAAGAGCTGGCGCACGAGGTTGGGCGCAAGTTCCTGACGGGACCGGGGAATATCTTCCTCGAAGGCAGCCGGGGCGACACGCGGTCGCACCTGCAGGACCTGCCGGGGCTTACTGATCGCCGGAACCTCCTGCCGACGGGGGACGTGCGTCATGTGGCGGCAGCCCGCGGCCAGGCGGCGGCGCGGCCGTTGCAACTGGACTCGGCGGAGCGTCACAAGGACGTGGATGAGAACTACGCCGACCTGCTGGACGCGCAGGCGATCATCACAGGTACGCCGAAAACGGTTATCCCGAAGATCCGGAGCATGCTGGAGTACATCCGGCCGGGGAGCATCTTCCTGTGGGACGGCGACGGTTCGATGACGCATGAGGACTCGATGCGGAGTCTGCGGCTGATGGGCGAGGAGGTTCTGCCGGCAATCCGGGAGATCAGCAAGGAACTCGGGTTGGTTGGGCCGACGGAGGTGGATCCGATGACGAACCTGCCGGTGCCGAGCGCGTAAGGTCTCAGACATTGGCAGCGCGGCACACCACCCGAGAATCAGAGGATGCGCAGCAGGAACCTCAAGGCAGTTGTAGCCGGTGCACTCCTCCTGGGCTGGTGTTGGCCGCGTGTGGTGGCAGCGGAAGCGAGCCGCAAACCACGGCGACGCCGAACGGCGACAAGGGCGCTACAAACGCGCCGACACCCATGGTCACTACGACGGTGGACAATACGGACAGATTCCCCGACTGGCCAAAGACTGACTTCACCCGCACGACGATTGACCTCGACGAGGTGCTGCGCGGGTGTCCGGGGCCGGACTGTATCCCGCCGCTGGACGCGGAGGCCGCCACGGACATCCCGGGAGAGCGCGCAGGAGTGACACGGTTCGCCGCGGCTTCCACGCTGGCGCTGACGGAGCGAATGCCGATCGTGCTGGTACGCGTGAACGGCGAGGTGCGGGGGTATCCGCTTCATATCCTGACGTGGCACGAGATCGTGACGACACGGTTGGCGGGGTGCCCGTCGCGGTCACGTTCTGCCCGCTTTGCAGCACGGCAATCACCTTCGACCGGCGGGTTGAGGGCAGGCGGCTGGACTTTGGAGTGAGCGGCAACCTGCGCAATTCGGACCTGATCATGTGGGACCGGCAGACGCATTCGTGGTGGCAGCAGGCGACGGGAGAGGGCATCGTGGGGGAGCACGCCGGAGTGCAGCTGAAGCCGTTGAGCACGAGCATTTGTTTCGTGGAGCACGTTTGCGACGGAATTCCCGGATGCGCTCGTGCTAACCGAAGACACGGGGCTCCAGCGGGACTACGGAATCAACCCGTACGGCGGTTATGACACACCCGGCACCACGCCGTTCCTGTTCGAGGGCACAATTGACCCGCGCCTGGATGGCCTGAGCCGGGTGCTGACACTGGACATCAACAGCGATCGGCTGGCATTGCCATTCGCTGCATTGGCGAAGGCGCGGGTGGCGAACATCGCGGTGGGCGGGGTGCGCTTCGCCGTGTTCTGGGCGGCCGGGACCGCATCGGCGTTGGGCGCGGAGCGGATCGAAGCAGCAGAGGATATCGGGGCGGCCGTGGCGTACGACGCCGTGCTGAAGGGCGAGCTACTGACGTTCGTCGCCGACGGAGGTGGCGGATTCAGGGACGAGCAGACGGGCAGCAGCTGGTCGATCACCGGCCTATCGACGGATGGCCCGATGGCGGGAACGCGGCTGGGTGCGGCGATCCACACGACGCAGTTCTGGTTCGCGTGGGCGGCGTTCCATCCGGACACGCGCGTGTGGGAGGCTGGCCCGTAGACTGCGTGCCGATGGGATCTATCGGCGCTGAAGGCGGGACTTGCGCACAGGGTCACGCCGCCGGGCGGCTCTACAGATTCGCAGCGGGACCAGAACCCGTGGAGAAGTGCCTCTGGCATTCGCTGACGCACGCGCCAGTTGTGCGAAACGGGGCCCGCACCGCGCTTGTGGTGGGCACTATCCTGACGGCGATCAACCAGGGAAATGTGTTGGCCGCAGGCGTGTTCCCTGCGGCACTGGTCTGGAAGATCCCGCTGACTTACTCAGTTCCGTACATGGTTTCGACGTGGGCTGCTCTGCGGATCTCGTTGATCCGGACTTAAGGATGTGACGGTCAGGCTGGCGCCTTCGCCAGTTCGAGTATGCCGCCCTCACCACCCGGGACGCGATGGGCACGGCGCCAGAGGATGAGGAGCGGCGGCATCAGCACGGCGAAGTAGATGGCGCAGAACCAGAACGCCCAGGCGAGCGATAGGCCGTCGGCGAAGAAGCCGAGGGCTGGTTCGAAGAACGCAACCTGAAAGGCGAAGAGGAGCTGGACACAGCTCAGCACGGTCGCGCGGCGGTCGCTGGGGATGCGGCTGTTGAGGTGGCCGCTGACGGCGGGATTGACGACACCCTGGGCGAGCGC
Source organism: Dehalococcoidia bacterium (assembly GCA_050248655.1). Lineage (GTDB taxonomy): Bacteria > Chloroflexota > Dehalococcoidia > Tepidiformales > Tepidiformaceae > JAGQHB01. The sequence goes on along the minus strand of JBFWRY010000003.1, from coordinate 353,361 downwards.
AGGCAAGGCAAAGAAACCGAATGCGACAATCGAGCCTGTCATGCCAAGCCCGATGTACGACGTGAAGACAAGCACGCAGGCGACGACAAGGAGCCGCGACATGCCGAGGCGCATGATGATGCGAAGAGCGACCAGGGAGGCTGCGACGGAGACCAGCCTCAGGGGCGCCTGTGCCCACCCAAAGAGCACGTTGCTGACGTCGTATTCGATGAGGAAGGGTTGGATGAGGACGATGGGCCCGAAGGTCCCGGTCATGAGGACGCTGCCGACGAGGAGCGTGTAGCGGACCTGTGGGGTGGCCCAGGCGAAACGGAGCGCCCTGGAGAGGTCACGCCAGTAGTGCCGGGACTCGGCGACTTCGCGACGGGGTTCGCGCATGGCGAGCGCCGCGGCCATCGCAATGAGCGGGGCGATGGCGCCGATCTGGACCGTAAACGCGAGGCTGGTGACATGGGCGATCATGCCACCAAGGACGACACCACCAAGGCCGGCCCCGAGGCCGATTGCCCAACCTCGGCCGACGTACGTCTGGTACTCCCCTTCGCGGCTGTGCTCCTTGAGCGTGTCGTAGAGCAGGGCGTCGTTTGCGCCGGTCTGGGACGTCATGGCGAACGCCCAGATCACGTAGTCGAAGAAGAGCATCCAGTAATTGGTAGTGAACCCGAAACCAAGGATGGTAATCGAATAAAGGAGACCGGAGAGGGCGAGGACGCGCTTACGGCCGATGTAGTCCGCGAGGGCGCCGGTGGGGGCCTGGAGGACGGCGACGAGCAGCCAGAAGGGCAGATCCATCGCGAGGATCCAGCGGAGTTCGAGCCCGCGATCCTGGATAAGGTACTTGATCCAGATGCCGCCCCAGATGAGGAAGAAGGAGAAGAACGAGAAGGCGTAGTAAAGCCAGACGTTTCGCCGGACAGGGTCCATCGGCGGCACTCTACGCGGGGCTGTGCTGGGGCGCTGTGGTCACGACCTACTTGTAGAGTTCGCCTTCGTAGATGGCACGGCTCTCGCTGTCGATGAAGATGCCGGTGCCAATGCCAGCGCCACGCGCGAACATGCCGAGAAGGGCGGCGAAGACTAAGAAACCGGCAAGCGTTGCCTTGATCACCTTGCCGGAATCAGCGCCACTGGCTGCCTGTACCGCGAAGATGGAGAGCACAAACCAGCCGACGAGTGCCACGAGGGCGATGCCGGTATGGAGGAACGGAAGCAGGGCCAGGAACGAAAGCGCGAATGGGAATGATGCGTACCCCATGGTGCGGAAGAGCGACATCATGTCGACCTGCTCTTTGAAGACGCTCTGGAGGACGACTGCGGTGACGCCGACCCAGACCGCCCAGAGTGCCACGGTCATCAACGTACCGAGAAGAAGGACATTCACGAGCACATTTGTGAAGTCCACGCTGATGCCGGTGCCGCTCGGGAGCGGACCTTTGAAGGCGAGCCAGAGCCAGCTGCCAATACCCGCGAGGAGGGCGCTGATGGCGACGATGGCGATGGCGGGGAGGAGTTCTCGCTGATCGTCCCGAACCTCGTCGAACGGCGACGTATCGAGCTGCGCGAGGCGGACGAGCCGATTGAGAATGAGGTTCGGATCCATAGCTTCCTCCAGCCGGGAGAGCACCGGCAGAACGGGCTCACTATATCACGAGCCGACGTAGCTGAGCAGGTGTATAGGCGGTTACGCGAATCAGAGCGGCCGCTTTGCAGGGATGCCCGCGCGCCGGGGGTAGGTCCCTGGCATCTCGCCAGTGCGGCGCAGCCGGAGAATCGAGATCGTTTCGCTCACTTCCGGGCGCATCGAGACGGTGTCGATGACCTCGCAGCGCAGGGGCTTGAGGGCAGACGCGGCGGCGCCGAGTTCTCCGCGAAGGCCGCTGCCCTTGGGGAAGGCGATGAGCCCTTCGGGGCGGACGAGCGGCGCGACGTATTCGAGTAGCTCGGAGAGAGAAGCGACGGCGCGGGCGGTACCGAGGTCAGCTGCCTCACGCAGGGGTCCGCGGCCAGCTTCTTCGGCGCGCTGCGGGTAGACAGTGACGTTGGTGAGGGCCAGTCGGGCGACAAGTTCGCTGAGGAGGGTGGCGCGCTTCCGGAGCGGTTCGACGAGGTCCACGTGAGCATCGGGAGCGATGATGGCGAAGACAATACCGGGGAAGCCACCGCCGCTGCCAACGTCGGCAATGCGCGATGGCATCTCTTCGGCTGTTGCGATGCGCCAGGTTTCGAGGGCCTCGGCGTAGTGGCGGCGGACCACCTCTTCCGGGGGAACGGAGGAGACGCGGACGGCGGCGGCCTCCAGGAGGTCATGGTGACGCTGGAGCAAGGGCAACCAGGTTCCCGGCGAAGGAATCGCCGGGAAAAGGTCCGGGAGTTCGAGCCAATCCATAGGTAACGAGGGTGGGATGTGGACGGGCGGGTGTCCAATCCCGTGACGCCGGGGCATGAGGCGTCTGGACTTCGGAGGACGGTTCGCACAGACTCCGGCCTGCGCGGGCCGAGAGCGCAGGGGGCGATTGTGTCGTTCTTCGGATTCGTTTTCAGGAACGTGACGACGCGAAAGACGCGGGCCATCCTCACGGGGCTGGCGGTGGCGATCAGCATCATGACCGTGGTCACGATGGGGATCCTGACGCAATCGTTGCGACGGACGGCGATCAACATCGTGAGCACGGGCTCCGCCGACTTTTCGGTGGCACAGAAGGGCCTGAACGATGTGCTTCAGAGCGCGATCGATGAAGAGGACATTGCCGCGATCGGGGAGATCGAAGGGGTCGAATCTGCGATCGGGGTGCTGATCCAGGCGTTTGAATTGGACGACGAGAACCCGTTTTTCCTTCGCATCGGGCTGGAAAAGGCGGCATTGGAGGAGTACGGCGTCAGTGTCGTAGCGGGGCGGGAGTTTGAGGCGGACTCGCGGACGGAAGCAATGCTGGGCTACCGGGCGGCACGGGACCTGGGCCTGACCATCGGTGACACGCTGACGGTGAGGGACAACACGTACACGATCGTTGGCATCTATCGCGTCGGACAGGTGCAGGGCGATTCGGGACTGATCCTGCCGCTGAGCACGCTGCAGGTACACGAACGGCGGCCGGGAACCGTGACGCTTGCCTTTGTGCGCGCCAGCGAGGGAACGGATATCGACGCGGTCCGCGAGGAGATCGAGGCGGCATATCCAGAACTGGCGACAGTGCGGTCGGAATCCGATTTTGGGCAGGTGGACCGGAACCTGAAGCTGCTGAGCGCAGCGAACACGGGTGTGACCATCCTCGCGCTGGTGGTTGGGGCAATCACGGTGGCGAACACGACGATGCTCTCGGTGTTCGAGCGAACGCGAGAGATCGGCATCCTGCGGGCGGTCGGCTGGCCGCGGTGGAGGATCCTGGCGGAGGTGCTGTGTGAAGCGTTCGTGGTGGCATTCTTCGCCGGGATTGCGGGCGTTGCGGCCGGGTTCGGGATGGTGCAGGTCGTGCAACAGGCGCCGGAGTTACACGGAGTGTTCGAGCCACACTACTCCGGCGATGTGTTCGGCCGGGCGCTGGGGATCGCGTTCGGGATGGCCCTGATCGGGGCGATCTATCCGGCGGTGAGGGCCGCGCTGATTGTGCCGCTGGCGGCGTTGCGCCATGAGTGAGGATGCGGCTGGCCCGATGATCGATGTGCGCGGCGTCTCGAAGTCGTACGACGGGGGTGTGGTGCATGCGCTGAACGGGATCGACCTTCGGGTCGAGCGGGGCGAATGGGTGTCTTTGTCCGGCCCGTCAGGCTGCGGGAAGTCGACGCTGTTGCACCTGGTAGCAGGACTGGATAGCCCGACGGCCGGGTCAATCATCGTGAACGCCCGCGACATTAGCGGTTCGGCGGAGCTGGACGAATACAGGCGATCCGAGCTGGGTCTGGTGTTCCAGTTCCACTATCTGCTGACGAATTTCACGAGCCTGCAGAACATCACGCTGGCGATGTTCGGGAACGCACGGTCGCGGCAGGAACGGGTAGCTCACGCGCGGGAGCTGTTGGCGGATGTGGGGCTGGCAGGGAAGGAACGCCAGTTGCCGAGCACTCTTTCGGGCGGGGAGCGACAGCGCGTGGCGATCGCGCGGGCGCTCGCGAACGACCCGGCGATCATCCTCGCAGATGAGCCGACGGGGGCGCTGGACTCGGCGGCGACAGCAGTGGTGTTGGAGTTGCTGCGGGGAATCCAGCGCGAGCGCAGGGTGACGATCCTGATGGTGACGCACGACCCGGGCGTGGCGGCGGCGGGCGACCGCGTGGTCTACATGCGTGACGGGCAGGTGGTGACGGACGCGGCGGCGGCGCATGGGGCCGGAGCGGCGGCGTGGCGAGGGGTGGGGTGAGGGGTTCGTCATTGCGCGGAGGATCGCCTGAACGGGAGCCTTCACCCTCGGTCCCACTCCCACGGTCGTGGGAGGGATGATGCGTGGGTTGCGCTGCCTGGCGAGATTCAGAGGCCCGCGGCCAGGGGCGGCCGCGACTACGGGGAAGGATCCGGTGTTGATTTGGTGGGCTTGCCCCGATTGGGCGGCCGCGACCACGGGAGGTTGGGGCTCCTAGGCGGGGAGGGTGGCGATGGCGGCGTCGAGCTTGGCTTCTCCGCCGGAAAGGTCGGCGAAGGCGGCGAGGCCGGTGGCCTGATCGTTGGTGTCGACGGCCTTGGCGATCCCGTCGGCGCCCTTCTTGATCTGATCGAGGGCGGCGACGAGGTCCGTTGAGAACTTCGCGAGGGAGTCCGGGGCTTTCATGGCCTTGAGCCTGGCAACGGAATCGTTGACTGCCTGGACATCGGCTTTGAGCTTGCCGGGCACGGCAGGGTCTGACTGGTTGAGCTGGGCGGCGATCATGTCGTCGTTGAGCTTCTTCAGGGCTTTCTTCAGGACGGTGGACTCGTCGCGGACGCTCTTCGAGTAGCCAGCGGTATCACCTCCGGTTGAGGAATCTCCGGTGGGCGTGGCGGTAGGCTGGGACGTTGCGGCAGCGGTAGCCGAACCCTTGATGTCGCTGAAATCGTCGTCATCGCCGCCGCAGGCGGCGAACAGGCCGATGCTGAGGACGGCTACAAATCCGAACGTGAGAACGGTACGCATGGTCTCCTCCTTGTGAGGGCGCGCGATGCCTGACCGACATGATACGCCGGGGGACAACGGCGCTCGTGGGCGCGGTTCACACAGGATCGGACTGGCTCAGCCGATGATGCCGGCGCTCCTGAGAGCACTGATGTCAGAGGTGGCGAGGCCGAGATCGGAGGCGAGGACTTCATCCGTATGCTGACCGAGGGTTGGCGCGGCCTTGAGGGGAGCCTGGGATTCGGGCATGAGGACAGGGTTGCGGAAGATCTTCACCGGTCCGGCGGTGGTGTGTTCGACGGTGTGAATGAGCTTGCGTTCGACGAGGTGGGGGTCCTGGAAGAGATCGAGAGTGTCGAACACGGCGCTACAGGGCACGCCCGCGCCGGCCATCTCGTGCATCGCTTCGTACTTCGTGCGATCGAGGCACCATCTGCTGGTGAGGTCGTAGAGGAACTGGCCGTTTTGGGCGCGTGCGGCAGCGGTGGCGAAACGTTCGTCGTCGCAGAGTTCGGGCTGACCGATGACCGCGCAGTAGGTGTCCCACTGGGTCGAGGTGGCGGTGAAGATGAAGACATAGTCGTTGGGGCCGCCGCCCTTGCACTGGTAGATGCCGCTGGGGGCGCCGCGGCGGTTGCCGATTCGTTCCTGGGGAGCTTCGCCCCAGGCAGCGAGGCCGGCGGTTTTCATGAAGAAGGTGACGGCTTCCTGCATCGACGTCTCGATAAGCTCGCCTTCGCCGGTACGAAGCATGCGAATGTACGAAGCAAGGATGGCATAGGCGGTCTGGATGCCGGTGCCGGAGTCCGCGAAGGAAGGCTGCACCATGACGGGCGGGCCGCTGGGTTCGCCGGTGATAGAGAAGGTGCCGGCGGAGGCCTGGGCGACCCAGTCGTAGGAGTTGTAGTTGGAATAGGGGCCCCAGGTTCCGAAGCCCTTGACGCGGGCGTAGATGATCGAGCGGTTGGCAGCCTTCATTGCTTCGTAGTCGATGCCGAGCCGCTCGACGACTCCAGGCCCGTAGTTTTCGACGAAGACGTGGTAGTTCGGGGCCATACGAAGGAGGAGGTCGCGGCCCTCGGGCTTTCGCAGGTCAAGAACGACGCTGCGTTTGTTGCCGTTGTAGTTGAGGAAGTACTGGGAGATCTTCGAAGGGTCACGGGTGACACCGCGGCCGGGGTCTCCGTTAGGGGATTCGACCTTGACGACGTCCGCGCCCATCCAGCCGAGCATCTGGGTGCAGGACGTACCGGCTTCGTACTGGGTCATGTCGAGGACTCGCATTCCATCGAGTGCTGGCATGGGTGTCACCTCCGTTGTTCGGGAGCGGATTCTACAGGGCCGGGACCGCGCGAGGGTTCAGGCGACCCGGTTGGAGAGCACGGGGCAGCCGGAGATCTCGACTTCGACAACGTCGCCGGAGCTGAGTGCCTGAGGTTCGCCGGGTGTACCTGTGTAGATGATGTCGCCGGGGACGAGGCTGATAACGGCGCTGACGTAGCGCACAATCTCGGGGATGTCGCGGATGAGCTCGTCGGTGCGGGCGTGCTGGACTTCGGCGCCGTTGACGCGCGTGCGGAGGTCGATGCGGTCGTACTGGAGGCCGGTGACGATGGCCGGGCCGAAGATGCCGAAGGTGTCGGAGCCCTTGGCGCGCCACCATTGGCCGTCGGCGCGCTGCCATTCGCGGGCGGAGACGTCGTTGCCGGCGGTGTAGCCGAAGATGGCGTCGAGAGCCCCTTCGCGGGTGGCGCTTTTCACGTGCTTGCCGATGACGATGACGACTTCGCCCTCGGGGTCAACGCGGCCGGCATTGGCAGGCAGGACGATATCGTCGCCGGGGCCAGAGATGGAGGCGAGGGGCTTGAAGAAGAGAGTCGGGGGATCGGGCAGAGGGCGACCCTGGAGATGGCTGGCATAGTTGAGGCCGACACAGACGATGGATCGGGGCTCGGTGGGGGGGAGCAGGCGCACTCCTTCGAGCATGACGGTCTCGCCGGTGGGGACGGCCTGGTCCCAGAACGGTTCCTGGATGACTGCGATGCTGTCGCCTTCGAGGATGCCGGCGGCGGACGAGCCATCGGGGCGCTGGAAACGTACGTAGAGGGCCACGGGAGTGCTCCTGCGGGTGGGTTGGGCTTGGAGCGGTAGCCTACCGGGGAGGAGCGGGGAGGGCGAGGGGGACGGTGGCTCAGGTGTGCGGCTCGGGCGGCCAGCGCTCGCAGGTTACCTGGTAGGGGCGGCCGGGAAAGTACTTCTGCCGCTCAGCGCGAGTGAGGTTGCGACCAGCGGCAAGGCATGCGGCATCGGACCAGGCCGCAATGTCGAGGTCCCAAACAACCGTGGAGGCATCCGCTGAGACGACGATCTCGCCATTCCCGGGCGTAATCCAGGCATCGACCGAGCCATTGGACGCGAAGCTCGAACCGATACGCTCGCGAGTCTCGACGTTCCAAACGGCAACCTGCCCATCAGCTGTCCGGAGGCTGAGCAGTACCTCATCCGGCGAAAATGCGAACGACACGGCGTTGCCGAGCGGGAAGACACCGGGAATGGACATTGCCGGTTCGCCGGTGGCGCCACGAACGGCGAAGTCCTCGAGGCGGTGGTATTCAAGGTCGCCGGATCCCAGCGCGAGGGCGATGGATCCGGTCCGGCTGATGGCGAATGCCCGGATCTGCTCCGACTTGCCGCGCCAGTCGTACTCCCAGAGAAGGGACGGTTGAGGGGAGCCGACGTCCCAGGCCGCGATTGACGCTCCGGCGTGGGTGACAAGCGTGGGTGCAGAAGCGAGGGTCGCGGGGAGGAACTCCATCGACGTGACAAAGGATGTGACGGCGTTCGAAGTCGCAAACGAAGGACCGACCGAGAGCGAGCCGTTATCAATCGCAACCGCGCGGATGGTGTTGTTGGGACCGGCGACTGCCAGAAGCGGGAGAGCAGGGTGGAAGGCCATCAGCACAGGCCCGCGGAGTGAGCGGGCAGGATTGGGAACGGCGATCGGTTCGCCAACAGGGGCGCCCGTCGTGACGTCCCAGACGATGACAAGGGCGCCACAGCCGAGCTGGGAGGCGACCGCACAGTCTGAGTGGCCCGTTGCGAAGTAGCGCCCGTCGCTGCTCACGACGGGGCCGAGCGATCCCTGGCCGCCTCCCGGTAACGTGGCGGGACCCGGCGTTGAACTAGAGCGGTCGATAAGGGCGAGGCCGGGGAGGGTCCAACGTGACCAGCTACCATCGGGAGCCTGCTTGACGAACCATGTGCCATCGGGGGCGGGAGCGGCTTCACCTGGCCCCGGTGCTTCGGTGTAGGAGCTGACCAACCCTTCGCCCGTGAGGTCCCAGTATTCAAGCGCGGCTGAAACGTTCCAGCTGTACAGGCGCTCGTCGTCTGCGCCAATGAGGGGCGCCGAATATGCGGTCGAGAGCATCGCAAAAGGTTCGCCGACGGGCGTAAGCCCAGGGACGGAATGCAGCGAGAGCTGCCCATCGGGCAAAGGGAAGACTGCAAGCTTCGTGGACGTGCTGAACTCGGCAAAGCCGGGGACCGGGGTACTCGGCGCGGTGCCGAGGAGTTCACCTGTGGCCGGGTCCCAGAGGTCGACGCGCCCTCCAGCGGCGCCGGAACTCACGCTGACGAGGTTGCCATCGGCCATGAAATAGGCGGGGCCGATGCCGGCCACGCCGGTCCGCGGGAAGGTGCGCAGGAGTTCGTATGTGTGGGCGTCGTAAATCCGGACTTCCGTGGGCGCATCGGGAGGCTGCGAGGCGACGAATCTGCCGAGCGGGTCGAATTGGGCTGAACCGGCCCAGGGCACGCCCGAAAGGACGGTATCCGAACCATCACGCAGGCCGAAGACGTGCAGCACGCCGTCGATAGCAACGGCAAGGCTCAAGCCGCCTGGCATGAGTGACGGGGCTCCGGCGGACTGAACCGAAACCATCTCGACTCGCTGCAGCTGCGCGAGCGAGGGGACCTGGAGGACAAGCAGTACCCACGTGTGAGTCGAGGAATCGAAGGCGGAGGTGACGAGCAAGGACCCGCCTTCGGCCCAATACAGGGGGGTTGAGACTCCTCCCTGGGCATTCCTGGCCGTTGCGACGACGCGGCGGGATTCGAGGTCGTGCAACTCAACGAGGCCCGCGGTCGTCACGTAGCCAGATACTTGCCATCGGGGCTCTCGTGGTAGTTCGCGATGGCTGGCTCAGCGGGCCAGATTCGGCCGAGATAGCGGGGGTCATCGCCAAGGACCACGTTGAGGAGGGCGCCGGTCCGCGCGCCGGGCTGGAGTTTGTAGGCTTCCGCGGCGAGGACAAACGCGAGGCTGCGGTCGGACTTCATGAGCAAAGGGATCTCGGTTTCGAGGCGGGCGAGTGTAGCTTCTGTGACGGCAGCTTCGGCCACCGCTTTCTGCGCTTCGGCTTCGACTGCCGCGGCTTGAGCGCGATCACGCGCGCTGCTCGCGCGGTCGCGCTGGAGGACGGCGAAGGACCCACCCGCTGCGGCGACGAGAATGAGGATGGCGAGGCCGGCAACGAGCACGCGAAGGCGGCGCAGACGCGTGACAGCGTCGCGCTGCTCGCGCTGCTGCGCGTCTAGCGATTCGGTGAGGAATTCCCGCTCGAGCGGGTTAAGAGAAGTGCTATGGCGATCCACCCAATCGCTCGCAGTGGCAAGACGCAATCCCCGGTAGAGTTCGCCGCTGTCGCGCGCCATCCGATCCCAGGACTGCGCAGACTCGGTGAGGTGCCGCACGATGCGGTGGCCATCGCGGTCATCGTCGAGCCACTGGCGAAGGCGTGGCCATTCGCGGATCAGCGCTTCGTGGACGACCTCGACGGAGTCCGCTTCGATGGTGATGAGGCGAGCATCGCCCAGGCGGCGAATGAGTTCACGGTTCGGGGAGTCGGCATCATCGGCGGAGAGCAACTCTGGAAGGCGCACGCGGCGGCGGGTGTCCTCGATACCATCGCGCAGTTCTGTCAGGCGGACGAAGAGGTCGCGGCAAGCGTCCTGTTCGCCGGGCGTGAGCGATTGAAACACGCGGTCGGCAGTCTGTGCGATGGCGCGGCGGGTGCCACCGGCAGCACGATAGCCCGCTCTCGTCATGGTGTTGCCTTCTCGACGCAGCCAGGTTTCCCGGAGCGCGTGCGAGAGCAGCGGCAGGGCGCCTGGGGCATCGCCGATATCGGCAAGGATACGATCGGTGAGGCCCGGTTCGAGACTGACGCCGATGACCTCGGCAGGCATTTCTATGGCCGCGCGGAGGTCATCCTGGCTGGGCGGGCCGAGAAGCATGTGGGTCGATTCGAGCAAGTCAGCGAACCCGCCGAGCGCAGCACATTCGCCGTAGAAATCGGCGCGTACGGCGACGAGCAGGATGAAGCGGCTGGCGAGCATGGTGGCGGCATAGAGCAGGAGTTCGACGAACCTGTCGCGATGCTGGCGCTCATGACACATCGTGAACAGTTCTTCGAGCTGGTCGAGGACGAGGACGACGCGTCGATCGTCCGAGCTGGCGGCGAGCTGGCGGACAGCAATGTCGAGGAAACGAACATCTGACTCGAGGTCGTGGAGGAGCGTGACGGGGGAAGTGCCGGTGACAGAGGACAGCTGGGCGGCGAGCTCGGCGATGGGATGGGATCCTGGCGTCATGGCGAGGAAGGTCCATTCACTACTCCCCGGGAGCGAGCCCGACCGCAGGGCGTGGACGAGCCCGGCCCTGACGAGCGAGGACTTGCCGCTGCCTGATGCGCCGACGACCGTCACCATTCCATGGGACTCGACCCGCCCAAGTGCGCGTGCGACCGCTTCCTCCCGGCCGAAGAAGAGCGGACCGTCGTCAGCGCCAAACGCCCGGAGGCCGGGATAGGGTTCAACGGCATTGGAGGGATCGGTGACGGCCCCGCCAACGGCGGCGAGCGCGGCCAGCCCGGAACCCTGGCCCTCGATGAGTTTCCTCGCGACGACGGCTGCTTCGGTGCGGTTCGAGCAATTGAGCTTGGCGAGAATGTTGTGCACGTGCCGTTCAGCCGTGGGGAGGCTGATCGTGAGGGCGGTAGCAATCTGACGGTTCGTGCGGCCCGCGGCTATGTGCGCGAGCACCTCGATTTCACGGCGCGTGAGTTGCACAGCCTGAGATGGACGAATGCCGTCATCATCGTGGGGAGGTCTCGGGAGAGCCATGGCGCGTATGCGCCATCTTAGGCATCACTGAACATCACGGCGTACATGGTCCTATGTATTTTCGGTGTCAGATCTCAGATTGCAGGAGCGAGCCCAACGGAACCCGGGAGGAGCTAGTCCCAATGGAACTGGCTCCTCCCAATGGGTTGCCGATTTCCAGGCAGTGGCTGTGACTAGAACCTGACGCTGCCGCTCATGTTCGCGATCGGCCCGTCGGGGTCATCGTCGATGACATCGCTGAAGAGGATGACTCCGGACACGCCCGCGAGACCATCGTAGCCGCGGACAATTGGATGCACACAACCGCCGCTGAGCTCGGCTCCTGTCTGCGTGTCATACAGAGCGTTGAACCAGTAGACAGTCGAAAAGCTACCAGGCACACCATTGACGGTGCCTACGAAGACCTCGCGCCCAAACTCGTTATAGCGACCATTGGACTGCATGTGCGAATACGAGATGGACGTGTACCAGCAGCCTTCGAGGTCCCCGTGAAGCTGCATTGTGAAGTCGGTGAACGCTTCGAATCCTGGCGGTGGAGCGCTGCAGGCACCCGGCTCGGGGGCGATGCTGAAACCCGAGACGTGCGTGGGCCCCTTGGCGCTGGCTGTCGGGACAGCGAGTAACGACGTTGCCACCACGATGAGGGCGATGGCGACGGCCCTATGGGCGTAGGGCAAGGATCTAAGGGCGGACCTGGGCATGTTTGGCATCTCGATCTCTCTTTCGAGCAGTAGATTCCCGCAGCGATCTGCAGGTGGCCTGAGTCTTGACGCGCTACTGCCCGGCAGGCATCCACGGTTTCATGTATTTCTGCTGTTGCGTTGCCACGAAAGCACTTAAACCGCTGGGGACGCGCGTGTCGTGGGCGCGTCGAGCCTCTCTCGGAGGGCGATCCTCGTCCAACCAAGAGGGGGCTGCAGTTAGCAGCCCCCTTGTCGTGTCTTTTCGTCCGTTGACGAGCCATTTGGTCAGCTGGCGCGCTGCCAGACGGTGGCCCAGCGTTCGTCGCCGCGGATGGCGCCGCGCCAGGCTTCCTGCTCGAGTTCGAGGAAGCGAGCGAGGGTGACATCGAGGGCTGCGTCGGAGTCGACTGAGACGGCAGCGAGGCGCTCGCGCATGGGGGCGAGGACTCCGGATTCGACGAGGGTGCGGACGGAGTGTGGCCAGATGAAGAAGGAGAAGGCTTCAGGGGCGCCGAACGCGCCGCGGTGCTTTCCGAGCCAGAGGTAGCGTTCCTGGACGGTGGCGACGGGCTCGGCGACGGCGACGAGCGGGCCTTCCCACTGGTTGTGGCGTGTATCGACGAGCAGGCGCTCGGGAAAGGCGACGAACCCGATGGTAAGGACGTCGGCTTTGCGGAGGACCTCGTCGAGGGCCTCGGGGTCGATGGCGAGGCCGTTGTCGGTGAACATGTTCGCCTCCTTATGGCGGTGGGATCGAACAGGGGGTGCAGCTTTCGCGGCACCCCCTGAAGGTTTCCCGTGCCGGCGATGCGTATCTCGTTGGAGAATCGGCAGCCGGGGTTCCCGGGGAAAGCCCGGGACCTAGTACATCGGGGGGGCGCCAGCGCCGGCCGGCTGGTTTTCAGGCCGGTCGGTGACGAGGCAGTTGGTGGTGAGCACCATGGCGGCGATGGAGACGGCGTTTTCGACCGCGGAGCGGGTGACCTTGGCCGGGTCGATGATGCCCTTGGCCACCATGTCGCCGTATTCGTCCTTGGCGGCGTCGTAGCCTTCGCCCTTCTTGAGCTTCTTGACCTCTTCGACAATCACCGAGCCGTCTTTGCCGGCGTTGATGGCGATTCGGCGGAGGGGCTCTTCAAGGGCGCGGCGAAGGATCTTGAGGCCAGTGGCCTCGTCGCCTTCGAGCTTGACCTTGTCGAGGGCGGGAAGCGCGCCGAGGAGGGCGACACCGCCGCCGGGGACGATGCCTTCTTCAACAGCCGCGCGGGTGGCGCTGAGGGCGTCTTCGACGCGGTGCTTCTTTTCCTTGAGCTCGACTTCGGTGGCGGCGCCGACTTTGATGACAGCGACGGAACCGGCGAGCTTGCCGAGGCGCTCCTGGGCCTTTTCACGGTCCCAGTCGCTCTTGGAGTCTTCGAGGATGGCGCGAACCTGGCCGATTCGGGCCTCGATCTCCTTTTTCTTGCCCTTGCCTTCGATGATCGTCGACTCCTCTTTGGTGGAGGTGACGCGGCGGGCGCGGCCGAGGTCGGCGACTTCGACGCTTTCGAGCGTGCGGCCGATCTCTTCGGAGACGACGGTGGCGCCGGTGAGGACAGCGATGTCGCCGAGGTTGTCCTTCTGGCGGTCGCCGAAGCCGGGGGCCTTCACGGCAAGGATGTTGATGGTGCCGCGAAGCTTGTTGACGGCGAGGGTAGCGAGGGCTTCGCCTTCGAGGTCACCGCAAATGATGACGATGTTCTTGGAGACGTTGAGGATCTTCTCGAGGAGCGGGAGGATTTCCTGGACGCCGGAGAGCTTCTTGTCGGTGACAAGGATGTAGGGCTCTTCGATGACGGCTTCCATGCGCTCGGGGTTGGTGACGAAGTAGGGGCTGATGTAGCCGCGGTCAAAGGCCATGCCGTCGACGTACTCGACTTCAGTCTGGATGCCCTTGGACTCTTCGACGGTGATGACGCCGTCTTTGCCGACCTTGGACATGCATTCGCCGATGAGGCTGCCGATGGAGGGGTCGTTATTCGCGGAGATTGCGGCGACCTGGGCCATGATGCTCTGCTCGGTGACCTTGATGCTGCCCTTTTTGATGGCCTCAACAATGGCTGCGGAGCCGGCTTCGAGCCCGCGCTTCAGTGCCATGGGGTTGGCCCCGGCGGCAACGTTCTTGAGGCCTTCCTGGACGATGGCCTGGCCAAGGACGGTGGCGGTGGTGGTGCCGTCGCCAGCGATGTCGTTGGTCTTGGAGGCGATTTCCTTCGCGAGCTGGGCGCCGATATTCTCGAAAGCGTCTTCGAGTTCGATGTCCTTGGCGATGGTGACGCCGTCGTTGGTGATGGTGGGTGCGCCGAACTTCTTATCAAGAACGACGTTGCGGCCCTTGGGGCCGAGGGTGATTTTGACTGCATCGGCGAGAGCGTCGATCCCGCGCTTGAGGGAGTGCCGTGCGTCTTCGTCGAAGAGCAGCTGCTTGGCCATTGGAGTGAGTACCTCTCCGGGTTGGTGATTTGCAGGGAGGATATTAGCACTCCCTGCCAGTGAGTGCTAACGAAGTGTGCGACAGCAGGGACGAGGATGCAAGGGGTTTTCAGCAATCTCGGCCGGAGAGTGCTAACGGAGGGACTGCGGTGGCGGCGGGTGGGCAGACAGAGACGGCGCGGAACCTGGGGGGAAAACTGATTAGCCATGCCTACACCATTGGCAGCGAAGTGATAGAGTCCGCGCGATGGCTACACAGGCGCCTGGGGTTGGGGCTGAGACCGGTGGGGTGGGGCGCGTTTCAGGGTTCCGGGGCGTCTACTTCGGCTACTGGATCGTGGGCGCGGCGTTTGTGGCGCAGTTCGTCTCGGTAGGTGCGCAGAACTACGTGGTCGGCGTGTTCTTGAAGCCGATGACGGACGACCTTTCGTGGACGCGGGCCGAGTTCACGCTGGCCCGGACGATTGGGCAGCTGGTGATGGCGCTGGTGGGGTTCTTCATCGGCGCGCACGTGGACCGGCACGGCGGGCGGCGCGTGATGATGATCGGCGGAATCGTCCTGGGCGGGGCGCTGTTCGCGATCAGCTATGTCCAGGAGCTATGGCAGTGGCTGGCATTGAACGGCCTGGTGTTGACCGTGGGCGCGGCGATGGTCGGCAACCTCGTGGTGAACGTGACGCTGGCGAAGTGGTTTGTGGAGAAGCGGGGCCGGATGGTCGGTTTCGCCTCGATGGGAGTGTCGTTCGCGGGGGTGGCGCTGCCGTGGGTGCTGACACAGGTGGTGGACGAGTGGGGGTGGAGAGCAGGGTGGCGATGGCTGGCCGTGGGAGCGCTGGTGCTGGTGTACCCCGTGTCGCTGTTAATGAGGAGGGCTCCGGAGGACCACGGACTGAACCCCGACGGGCGGACGAACGAGCAGATGCAGAGTGTTGCAGGTCAGCGCGCGGCGGCTGATTTCGCGAACTCGCTGACTCGCCGGGAAGCGGTGCGGAGCCGGCAGTTCTACATGCTGGTGTTTTCGTTCGCGCTGTTCACGGTGTCGATCGGGGTGATGCTCATCCAGACCATCCCGTTCATGACGGACAGCGGCTACAGCCGGTCGACGGCATCGCTGATGATCACGGTGACGTCGATCCCGGCGCTGATCTCCAAACCGATCTGGGGCATCTTCATCGACCGGACGGAGCCGAAGCGGCTGTGTTCGCTGAGCGCAATCCTGACGGGTGGTTCGCTGACGGCGATCGTCTGGACGGTACACAACGGCTGGGACCCGGCCGTATGGGCGTCGTTCTTCATGCTCGGTATCGGCTGGGGGGGCATGATCCCGTTGCAGGAAGTGACGTGGGCGAGCTACTTCGGGCGGCGGTACATCGGCGCGGTGCGGAGCGCGGGGCTGCCGTTTTCGATCGGTTTGAGCGCGATCGTGGTGCAGCTGGTGCCGTTCTATTTTGACCGTGTGGGCAACTACGACGGTGCGTTCCTGGCGATTGCCGGGAGCTGTTTTGTGTCGAGCGTGTTGATCCTGTTTGTGAGGCGGCCAGATCGCCGGGAGCGGGCGGCGGCGGCGTGAGCCCCGGCGCCGAAGAACGCCTCCGTGTGAGCTACAAGCGGGGCGGCTGCGTGCCGTCACGCCGGGCGAAGGGGGCGAAGCTGGCCCAGAAGAGGAACGCCAGCACAAGCCCGACTGCGCCGACGATCATGAGAATGGCGCCGACAATCTTGATGTCGAGACCCGCGACTTCGGTTTCCACCGCCCACGCGAGAATCGCGCCGATGGCGATGATCACGAGGCTAAGGCCGATTGTTCCGTTATTCATTTGATCCTCCGCCTGGCGGGCCCGGGTTGGCGATGAATCGCACGCCCAAGCCCAGATCTTCCAGGTTCACCGTGAGTCGCGACGGAGCTAGCCGTCGACAACGTCCTTCAGCTTGCCGGCGACGGCATCGACTGCGTGTTTCGTCCTGTCACGGGCTTGGCCGGGACTGCCGCACTGCGCCCGTCGCCGGCCCTCCAAGGCGGTACCCGAGACAAGCAGGCGCATCAAGACGGCCAGCCGGCCTTTGCGGCGGACCCCCTGACCCACATACTCGACTCAGACGCCAGAGGGACTCGCCCGGTTCGGCTAGAGCCGCGAGACGAGTCCTTTCAAGGTGTTCGACCGTTGTGAGCAATCTTGCCGGCCGAGAAGGAACAACACATGGGATTGCTTACCTGGATCCTGGTCGGCCTCGTCGCCGGAGTTATCGCGCAGTTCGTAGTGGGCGGCGGTGTGGGCAGCCTCCGCGGGCTCGTCATCGCCATCCTGTTGGGTGTCGGCGGCGCAGTGCTGGGCGGATTTGTCAGTTCAGCGATGGGCTGGGGAGATGTGACGGGCTTCAACATTCGAAGCCTCGTCATCGCCAGTCTCGGCGCCATCGCCGTGGTCCTGGTCTGGCAGCAACTATCCAAGCGCAATTCCCGCTAGCGACGATGCTCCGCAACCGGAGTGCATAACGCGCTCCCATCGAGGTAGCCGCGAAGGTTCTCCGCGCGCGACCGCACGGAAAGCGTAAATGGTGAGCGCTGAATGAACCGGCAGATGCGACGCGACCGGCCGGTCGGGCACGCCCGCATTACCCGATGTCTCGCCACCGCATGGCCCATGGGACCCTGTACGCTTGGGCCTCCGAAGGAGGTTCAGCATGGATACGGTGCGCTACGAGACGGATGGGCCGGTGGCGGTCGTGACGATCGACCGGCCAGAGGTGCGAAACGCGGTGGACCGGGAGACGGCAAACCGGCTGTTCCACGCGTTCAAGAAGTTTGATGCGGACGATTCACTTTCGGTGGCGATCCTGACGGGCGCCGGCGGGACGTTCTGCGCGGGCGCGGACTTGAAGGCGGTGGCGAAGGGCGGGGGCAACCGTGTACGCGAGGAAGGGGAAGGGCCGCTGGGGTGCACGCGAATGCTGCTATCGAAGCCGGTGATCGCGGCGGTGGAAGGCTGGGCGGTGGCGGGCGGCCTGGAGCTGTCGCTGTGGTGCGACCTGCGGATCGCGGCGAGAGATGCAACGTTCGGGGTCTATTGCCGGCGATGGGGAGTGCCCCTGGTTGATGGCGGAACGATCCGGCTGCCCCGGCTCATCGGCCAGAGCAGGGCAAACGACATGATCCTGACCGGACGCGGGGTGAGTGGGGAGGAGGCGCTGCAGTTCGGGCTGGCGAACCGGCTGGTCGAGAAAGGCGAGACGCTGGCGGCGGCGCAGGAAATGGCGAGGACGCTCGCCGCGTTCCCGCAGCGATGCCTGCGGAGCGATCGGCTGTCTTCCTATGAGCAGTGGTCTTTGGATATTCCGGCGGCCATCGAGAACGAGTACCGACACGGAAGCGCGACGATCGCGAGCGGTGAGACGCGTGAGGGGGCGGCACGCTTCGCGGCCGGAGAGGGGCGGCACGGTTCGTTTGCGGCGTTCGAGTAGGGCGGCAGGACACGGCGCTGGTGTAGACTTCGCCCCCTTATGGAACGTGTTGCGGCGAGGGTGCGCGATGGGGCGTTGGAGACGCTCCGCGGGAGCCATTGGCCGGCGGCTCTGCTGGCGCTGGCGGCGGCGTCGAGCTTCTGTGTGGGCCTGGTGGCGCTGCGGATCGTGCTGAGCGGGCATGCGGGATACGCGTTTCTCGTGTGGAACCTGACGCTGGCGTGGGTGCCGCTCGTGCTCGCGGTGTCGATCTGGGTTGGGTACCGGCGGGATTGGCCACGGCCGCTGCTGGGGCTGGCGGCGGTGCTGTGGCTGCTGTTCTTGCCGAACGCGCCCTACATTCTCACGGATTATGTGCACCTCGCGCGCGGGCATAGCGGAGCAGCTCTGGCGTTCGACGCGCTTTCGATCAGTGCTTATGCGGTGACGGGAGTCTTGCTGGGGTTCGCCTCACTCTACCTGGTGCAGGCCGTAAGCCGGTGCCTGTTTGGGGAGCGGGTGACGTGGTGGCTGGTACACGCGACGCTCGCACTGAGCGCGGTGGGCATCTACCTGGGGCGGTATCAGCGTCTGAACAGTTGGGACGCAATCCGCGACCCGGGGCTGATCGCGGGCATGATCCGGGTGAGGCTTGCGGACCCGTTCGGAAACGACGTGCTCCTGGGGATGACGTTTTCGTTCACAGTGGTCCTGGTAGCGCTGTATTTGTTGGTGTATAGCGTGGTCCTGCCGCGGTTCCAGGCTGAGGTAGCGACGCGCTTTCCCGGGAGCTGACGGGCGCGGATGCCCGGGCGCGCCGGTTCGTGCACACTTAGGTCATGCCTGAGCAGTACGTCGCATCGGACAAGGCCACGGGGCTGGAGGTCTCAGTTACCGGGACCTTCCCACCGCACCCGGACGACCGGGTACGAATCGCGCGCACGTGCACGCTGTTTACGCGGTTGATGTCGACGATCCTCTCGACCGAAAGCGATTCGGACCGGCGGGAGCGGTTCATGGCGATCGAGACGCAGTTGGAGATGGCGGACGCGCTGATCCGCGAGGACATGGAAGAAGTACAGCGGTTGATGCAGCGCGTGATGGAACGGATGGGAATCTCGAAGGACCAGCTGGATGAGCTTGCGCGGCGACTGATCGACGAGCTCGGAGGGGAGCGGCCCGGGGATCAGCCGCCACCGGACCTGCCGCCGCCGGTCAACTAACGCCAGCTACGCGGCAAGGGGTTCGATCCGAGCTGAGACCATGGCGGCCGCATCGGCGGGGCTGAGGGGCGGGGCGAAGTAGAAGCCCTGGAGCGCGCCGCAGCCAAATGACTCAAGGATGAACGCCTGCTCGACGTTCTCGACGCCTTCGGCGATCACCTCTTTGCCGAGCGCGCGGGCGAGGCGGACGATTGCACGGACGATGGCAGCGTTGCCCGTGGACAAGAGCAGCCCCTGGACGAAGGACCCATCGATCTTCACGAAGCTGGTGGCGAGATCGCGGAGGTAGCTGAGCGACGAATAGCCCGTGCCGAAGTCATCAATCCCGACGTGGATGCCCATACCGAGCAGCTGAACGAAGGCATCGCGGGCATGTGCGGTCGCGGCGAGGAGCGCCGTCTCGGTGAGTTCGAGGCGGAGGGCTGATGGCTCGAGGCCGAAGCGGTCGAGGCAATCGGCAACAAGGGAGCGCAGGTCTTCGCGAACAAGCGTGGCCGCGCTGAAATTGCAGCTAACGTAGAGCCTGCGTCCGAGGCCATCGCGGGGAAGGGAACTGGCGAAGCGTGCCGCTTCTTCCATGACGAAAAGGTCGATCCGTGAGATGACTCCGGTCTCTTCGGCGATCTCGATGAATTCGCCCGGTTGGACCTCGCTGCCATCGAGGTCGGTGTAGCGCACGAGGGCTTCGAAGCCCGTGACCGCGTGGTCCGGTGCGGAGACGATCGGCTGGAAGCGAACATGCATGCGGCCGTCTTCTACGGCACGACGAAGCGACTGTTCGGCTTCCATACGGCGGACGACGGCTTCGCGTAGAGAGCGGTCGAATATCTCCCAGCGGTTTCGACCGTTGTCTTTGGCCAGATACATGGCGGTATCGGCATCGCGGAGGAGGCGTTCAGGGTCGTCGTCGGGGCCGTGAGCGACGGCGACGCCGAGGCTCGCGGTCACGCGGACTTCGGTGGTACCAAGGGTGACGGGCGCCGAAACGGTCTGAATGAGGCGTTGGGCCTGGTGCAGGAGGCCGGCGTCTTCCGTGACAGATTCACTGACGACGACGAATTCATCGCCGCCGAGGCGGGCGACCGTGTCGCCTGGAGCGGCAGCAGCCGTGAGGCGCTCGCTGACCTGCGTGAGCAGGTTATCGCCGGCGGGATGGCCGAGGCTGTCGTTTACGAACTTGAAGTTATCGAGGTCGAGGAAGAAGACGGCGAGGGGCGTCCCCCGGCTCCCGCAGCGCTGGATGGCGGCCCGGAGCCGATCGAGGAGAAGGGTGCGATTGGGGAGGCCGGTGAGACCGTCGTAGAGGGCTTGCTTGCGGAGCGCCTCTTCGGCCTGCCGTTGTTCGGTGACGTCCTGGAGGGCGACGAATGCGCCAAGGAAGGTGCCGTCGTCGTCGGTGAGGGGGTGACCGTTGGCGCGGCGAATGCGGACAGAACCGTCAGAAGTGCGGACGCCATATTCGAGGTCGCGAACGTGTTCCCCATGGTAGGCGCGGTAGATCGCGGCGTTCTCGGGAGGCATCGGCGTGACGCCGTCTGCTTCATAGAACTCAACGGCCTTGATCCAATTGTCGATCTGGAGGCGGCCATCGGGGAGCGGATGGTACCCGCGCAGTTCGTTGTTGAACGCGACGATCCGGCCCTGCATGTCGCAGGCCACGATGCCGACCTGGACCTCCCGGAGCAGGCTCTTCAGGAACTTCGTCTCGTAGCGCGCCCGCTCTTCGATCACTTCACGAGAGCGAAGGGGGCGCATGGTGACGACGAGGAAGGGGTTGCCGTCCTGCACGACGACGGCGCCGGTGCTTTCCACCGGGACCCAGGTACCATTGGCGCCGCGCGTGCGGAATTCGAAGAGCGGGCCAACAATTTCATCGTTGAACTGGGCGGCAAATGCGCGCTGGACGCCTGTTATGTCGTCGGGATGGATGAAGGTGAAGGCATGTGTCCCGACGATGCCAACTCCTGGTATGCCGGAAAGACGCTCGACCGCGCGATTCGCATAGGTGATGCGGCCACTGGCATCGAGGATGACGACCGCATCAAAGAGGCCATCAAGTACACGCGCCGCCAACTCGGGCTCCATGTCTGCCTGCTGCACCCTGTCATGTTCGACCGACGTGGCCCGGAACTGAACTCCCACGCTGCCGGGAACTTCGGATCGCCGGCAAGAGTCCGCGTTAGCCGGCGCGTTCCGTCCCTTCCGTGGCGGAGACATCTGGCCTACAGACGAAGCGCACCGGCGGGATCTCGACACGGGCGTGCGCGACGCTCCCCGCGACGACGAAGTAGGGGGCGACAAGGGGGCCGCCCCATGCGTCCGAATCAAAGCGTTCGAGCCGCGCTTTCAGGCGGTCGACGCGAGTGGCGGTGAATTCTGGTTCGACCTGCACCAGCCGGAGGCCGGAGGGAGTGTGGGCGAGGTTCATGGTGCCGGTGTACTGGACGTCTTCGGGACCCAGCGGCGTGGCGTTAGTGGCCGCGACCACGAGGGAGTCATCCACGGTGAGATGAGCACCATCGTAGAAGGCGTTGAGCGTGACGGCGCCGAGGCGGCAGGGATAGCCGAAGCGTTCGCTGAGCCCGCGGGCAGCGGACCCTGTGGAGGCGACGGCGGCAGTTGTGAGGCCACGGGCACGTACGCCTGAGCGGCAGGAGAGACGAACGTGGACGAAGCTGAAGGAGCCGTAGGGGGACTCGCCGATCCGCCATGCCTGGATGCTGATGGCGGAGGGATCGGTAGGGTGGAGCCCCGGGGGAAGGAGCGACTGGCGGCCGCCGCGGCGAATCTCGGCGATGACCTGGAGGACGGTGACATCACCGAGGACGAGAGGATCCGAGTGCCACGAGTTAATGGTGGCGGCGTCCCGGGCGAGAAGGGCAGGGTCGGCGGCGCCGGTGAGCATTTTAGCGGGCTCCCGCGGGGATTGTGGTGGGGGCAGGCACAGGCTGGGAGCGCTCATCGGCGGTTCGGAATTTCGGCATGACCTCAGCTGCGAAAAGGCGAAGGGAGGCGAGCACCTGCTCCTGGCTCAGCATCTCGTCCGCGTTGAGGACGAAGTTGATGCCGTCGACGCCAATGGATTCCCAGCGCTTGATGACGCTGATGAGGTGGTCAGGATCGCCGACCCCGAGACCTTCGGGGAGACCTTTGCGGACGGACGGGTCGTCTTCGCCGGCGGCCTGGCGGAGGGAACGGCCGATGTTGCCGAGCGCGTGGTAGGCAGGCGTGGGGTATGCCTCGCGAGTCCAGTAGAGGTGGGCGTTGAGGGTGCTGAAGGCGCCGACCATCGGGAGGCCGATGCGCGAGGCTTCGCGGTAGTCCTCGTGGCAATAGAGGTAGTTCATCGTGTGGACGCGGTCGTTGATGAGGGAGCCGACCGGTTCGCAGTCGCGGATGCGGCGGTGGTACTCGTTGGTGCGGCGTTCCTGCTCGTCGTAGCTAACGGCAGCAACGCCAAGGGAGCCGAGGCCGCGTTCGGCGGCATCAAGTTCGGTGCCGGGTGATGTGACAGTGACCCACATCGGCGGGTGCGGTTGCTGAAGGGGCTTGGGGAGGACGTTGCGTTCCGGCATCGAGAAGAAGGTGCCGTTCCACTCGAAGCAGTCGGATGTCCACATCTTCGGGATGACGCGGCAGAACTCGTCCCAGCTTTTCTTGGTGGCGTCGGGGTCCGCGCCAAAGCCACCGAGCTCGGTCCAGGTGGAAGAGCGGGCGGTGCCGAGTTCGAGGCGGCCATTCGAGATGAGGTCGAGTGCGGCGGCGCGTTCGGCGATGCGGACGGGATGATTCATCTCCGGGACACAGACGACGGCGCCATGGCCAACGCGAACGCGGCATGTCTGGGCAGCGACGGCGGTGAGGAAGACTTCGGGCGCGGAGCAGTGGGAGTACTCCTCGAGAAAGTGGTGCTCCACGGCCCAGACGTGGTCGAAGCCGAGTTCGTCGGCGACCCGGCATTGCTCGAGGGCATTCTGGTAGACGGAGAGTTCGGCCTGTGGCGAGAAGGGGCGAGGGACGGAGAGTTCGAAAAAGATGCCGAAGCGCATGGGCTGGCTCCTTGGAGGTAGAGGCGTGGGCGGCATCTTACGGGGTGGGAACGGGGCAGGGTGTTGGAGCGAGTTCGTAGGTTCCGGGCGAATGACTGGCTTTGTCGACCTCGCCCCTGCGCCCCTCTCCCTCTGTCGCGGGGAAGATGGCGCTGGGCTGTGCTGCCCTGACGTTGGCTGAGAGGCCCGGGCGACTGCGACTGCGGGGATGCTGGCAGCTCTGGCGTCGTGAGGGGACGGGAGACCGTAGACTTTCCGGGTGCTAGGCGCCGCTTCTTTATTTGGGTCGCGGAACTTCGCGCTGTTGTTTTCGGGGCGATGCATTTCGTTCCTTGGGAATGCGATGGCGCCGGTGGCCCTGGCGTTTGCGGTGCTCGAAATCCGTGATTCTGCGACGGCGCTGGGTGTGGTGCTGGCTGCGCGGATGGCGCCGACTGTGCTCTTCCTGGTGGTTGGCGGGGTGATTGCGGACCGGCTCCCACGGACGACGGTCCTGGTGGGGAGCAATGTACTGGCCGGCGCCTCGCAGTCGATCGTGGCGGTGCTGCTTCTCGCGGGACAGGCAGAAATCTGGCACCTGATCGTGCTCGAAGCGGTCAACGGGGCGGCAGGCGCGCTGTTCTACCCGGCGGATACCTCCGTGGTGCCGCAGACGGTTCCCGCAGCCCGCATACAGGAGGCGAACGCGGTGCTGCGGCTGGGGACGAACGCGACGCTGATCCTCGGCGCTGCACTGGCGGGTGCGTTGGTGGCCATCTTCAACCCCGGATGGGCGATAGCGGCGGATGCTGTGACGTTCTTTGTCGGGGCGGCGCTGGTGGCGGGTATGCGAGGGATCAAGGCGGCTGCGGGCGCGGGGACGAGTTTCCTGACGGACCTGCGGGAAGGTTGGTGGGAGTTCATTTCGCATCGCTGGCTATGGACGATCGTGGTGCAGTTCGCCGTGATGCTGATGGGGTTCTTCGGGGCGTTCATGGTGCTGGGGCCGGTGGTCGCCGAGAACGAATTTTCGGGCGCCGTCTCCTGGGCGGCGATTCTCGGATGCCAATCAGGGGGATTGTTGGCCGGGGGGATGATCGCGATGCGGTGGCGTCCGGGCCGGCCGATCCTTGTAGCGACGCTGATGGTGTTTGGGAATGCGTTGCCAATCGCAGGGATGGCGTTGGGGCTGCCGCTCCCGGTGATCGCCACGGCCGCGTTCATGAACGGCAGCGGGATGGAGCTGTTCGGGGTGTACTGGTACACGGCCCTGCACGAGAACGTGGCGCCGGAATCGCTTTCCCGCGTCAGCGCCTATGACGCTTTGGGTTCGCTGGCGATTTCGCCGGTGGGGTTGGTGGCGGCGGGGCCGATCGCCGACCAAATTGGGATCAATGCGACGTTGTGGCTGGGCGTGGCGTTGATCGTGCTGCCGACGGCACTTGTGTTGATGGTGCCGGAGGTGCGTGGGTTGCGGCGAAGGGGCGCTGAGGCGGGCTAGGGTCGTCCAGGAGGTCTGACTGCCGATTGCGACGGCTATCGCGCACTACCCACGGATATTGTTGGCCGGGCGCCCTGACCCTGCCCTCTCCCACTGTCACAGGAGAGGGTTTTCGCCTGACCGATTGGCGGAGCGTGGCTAGACGCGCTCGGGGTGGGGGCCGAACTCGGCTTCGTAGTAGGGGGAGACGTAGCTGCCGGGGCGAACGATGTTGTTGACGGCTTTCTTGTCGGCTTCGGTGATCTCGACGTCGAAGGCGCCGATGTTGTCTTCGAGCTGTTCGAAGGTGCGAGGGCCGATGATCGGGCTGGTGACGCCCGGCTGGGCCATTGCCCAGGCGACGGCGAACTGGGACATGGTGCAGCCTTTTTCGCCGGCGATCGGGAGGAGGGCTTCGGTGGCGTCGAAGATGGCATCGGTCCAACGACGGCGCTGGACGGGGTTCTGGGAATAGGACGCCCAGCGAGAGTCTTCGGGCGGTTCCTGGCCACGTTCGTACTTGCCGGTGAGCATGCCGCCGGCGAGGGGGCTCCATGGGATGATGCCGATGCCGTAGGTCTGGGCCATTGGGACGAGTTCGCGTTCGATGCGGCGATCAAGGATGTGGTACGGCGGCTGTTCGCAGACGAAGCGGTTGAGGTTGTATTCCTTGGAGACCCAGAGGGATTCGACGACCTGCCAGGCGGCATAGGTGGATGTGCCGATGTAACGGACCTTGCCGGAGCGGATGAGGTCATCGAGGGCGCGAAGGGTTTCGTCGATCGGGATGTGCGGGTCAGGCCGGTGAATCTGGTAGAGATCTATGTAGTCGGTGCCGAGGCGGCGAAGGCTGGCTTCGCACTGTTCGATAATGTGGCGGCGGGTGTTGCCCATGTCGTTGACGCCTTCCCCCATGCGGCCGTGGACCTTGGTGGCGAGGATGATCTGCTGGCGTTTGCCGGATGCGGCGATGGCGGCCCCAGTGGCTTCTTCGCTGCGGCCCTGGTTGTAGACGTTTGCGGTGTCGAGGAAGTTGATGCCGGCATCGAGTGAGCGATCGATGATCCGGGCGGAGTCTGCGGGGGTGGTTTTGCCACCGAACATCATGCAACCGAGGCAGAGGTTGGAGACCTTGATGCCGGTGCGGCCGAGCTGGCGGTATTCGAGTGCCATGCGCGTTTTCTCCTGCTAGCGTGTGAGGCAAGTGTAGCCTTGGAGCGGTACGGGCAGGTTTTCGGAAGCGAGGTGCGATGCAATGGGCCTTCTTGGTTGGCTGGTCCTGGGATTGCTGGCGGGGTGGCTTGCGCAGCTGGTGACGAAGGAGTCGACGGGGAAGGGCGGTTGCACGGGGCTCGTGCTGACGACTGTCGTGGGGATCGTCGGGGCGGCGGTGGGCGGTTTCGTGGGGACCGTGCTCGGCTGGGGCACGGTAAACGATTTCGACGCGCGGTCGTTACTGCTGGCGTTCATCGGCGCTGTGGTGGTGTTGCTGGTGCTTGGGGCGGTGCGGGGTGGTGGAAAGCGGAGACGGTAGTGTGACGGACGAAGACCTCGACACAATCGTGGCTACGCTGGTCCAATCGGGGGATCGCGTCCGCGCGCGAAGTATGGCGGTACCGGCGACACGTTGGGACGAGATAGTGCACACGGGTGATGGCCCGTGGACACGCCGCCAGTTGCTCGCACACATGGCAGCGAATGACCTGCGCCAACTGGTCCGCATCCGCCTTGGGGCGGGAATTGCCGAACCGGGAGATGCCGAAGCCCATGAGTTGGAGCTTGATACGCATACGTGGAACGCGGCGCGGGTAGCCGAACGCAGCAGACTTGCTGTCCCGGACCTGCTGGCAGAGATGGACCGGAACCGTTCGGCACTCGTTGCACTCATCGGCGGACTGACGCAGGAGCAGCGTTCGCGATTGATGCCGTTTCGGGGCGTGCCAACCCCATTGTCCGAGATGGTGACGGGCCTGACAGGCCACCTGGAGTCGCATGCTGAGGAGCTGACGCGACCTTAGGCCAGCCCGCCGGAGATTGCTTGCGCCGGATGCTTCTGGGCCGCTACAGTTGTTGACACAGTTACTCGACTTTCGAAGGATCAAACCGCGTGCGCGTCTCATCTCGCAGCGACTACGGGCTCCGCGCCCTGATTGAGCTGGCCGGCCATTTCGGGCAGGGGCCGCTGCAATCGTCGGAGATTGCGCTGCGCCGGCACATCCCGGAGCAGTACCTGGACCAGTTGCTGACGACGCTGCGGAAGGCGGGGATCATCCGTTCGATTCGCGGGCCTTCGGGTGGTCATGAACTCGTGAAGAACCCGAGCGACGTGACGGTGCTGGAAGTAATCCAGGCGCTAGAAGGAAGCCTATCGCCGGTTTCTTGGCTGGATGAGCCGCCCGATTCGACGGACCACCCGCACCAGTGCGGCCAGCGGGAGATATGGGAGCGCATCCGCGAGGCGACGACGTCGATTCTCTCGACGTATTCCGTGGCTGACCTGCTGGAGAAGGAACCGCACGCGACAGCCGGGCGGTATGTGATATGAGCATGCAGACGGTGCGACCGGCAATTGCCGATTCGGCATTGGAACTGATCGGGCGGACACCGCTGGTGCGGCTGCACCGGGTGATCCCGAGCGGGGGGGCTGAGGTGCTCGGGAAATGCGAGAACCTCAACCCTGCCGGGAGCGTGAAAGACCGGATAGCGCTGGCGATGGTGGAGGCGGCCGAACGAGCCGGGAAGCTGAAACCGGGAGCAACGATTGTGGAACCGACGTCCGGTAACACGGGCATCGGGCTGGCGATGGTTGCGGCGGTGAAGGGCTATCGCCTCGTACTGACGATGCCGGAAGACATGTCAGTGGAGCGGCGGAGATTGTTCGAGCGCTACGGGGCAGAGGTCGTACTGACGCCGGCAATCGAAGGAATGACGGGGGCTGTGTTCGCAGCGAAGCTGCTCGTGGACAAGGAGCCGGCGTGCTTCATGCCGCAGCAGTTCGAAAATCCGGCGAACCCGGAAGTGCACTACCTGACGACCGGTCCGGAGATTTTCGAAGCGACGGGCGGCCGGATTGACGCGTTCGTCGCGGGCGTGGGAACCGGCGGGACGGTGACCGGCGTGGGTCGCTACCTGAAGGAACGCGTGCCGGGCGTGCGCATCGTCGCGGTGGAACCTTCGAAGTCGCCGGTGTTGAGCGGCGGACGGGCCGGGATCCATCAGATCCAGGGGATCGGGGCGAGCTTCGTACCGGGAGTGCTGGACCGCGACATCTATGACGAAGTGATCCGCATCGAAGACAAGGACGCGCTCGCGATGACGCGGCGGCTGGCGCGAGAGGAAGGGCTGCTGGTCGGCATCTCTGCCGCAGCGAACACGCTGGCGGCGGGGACATTGGCGGCGAAGTTAGGGCCGGGGAAGACGGTCGTGACCATGTTGTGTGATACGGGGGAGCGCTACCTGAGTGTCAACCTGTAAGAGCTAAGATGATTGCCGGAGCAACGATCCGGCGCGGTTTCGAGCCCCGCGGTAGAAGCCTCGCGGCAGCGGCACCTGTAAGGAGGGAAGCCAGACCATGTCAGTAAGCGTGTACATCCCGACGCCATTCCGGCACCTGGTGGGAAACAGGGCAAGCGTGCATGCCCGGGGCAAGAACGTGATGGAGGCGCTAAGCGACCTCGACACCCAGTTCCCGGGGTTCAATGCGCAGCTGATGGACGCGCAAGGGCACCTGGCCCAGCACATCAACGTGTATGTGAACCAGGTAGAAATCGAAAACCTGCAGGGCGCGGACACGCTCTTGAACGACGGCGACGAAATCGCGGTCATCCCGGCCTTGGCCGGAGGAGCGGGCCCTACGGTGCTGACTCCGGAGATGGTGGACCGCTACAGCCGCCACCTGATCATGCCGCAGGTCGGGAGCGCCGGGCAGCGAAAGATCATCGAATCAAGCGCGCTGATCATCGGCGCTGGCGGGCTTGGCTCGCCGGTGGCGCTCTACCTGGCGCTCGCGGGCGTCGGCAAGATCGGTATCGTCGACTTCGACGTGGTGGACCGTTCGAACCTGCAGCGGCAGATCCTGCACGTGACCGAGAGCATCGGCATCCCGAAGGTGGATTCGGCGAAGGCACGGCTGAATTCGCACAATCCGAACGTCGAAGTGGTGACGCACGAGGAGCCGATCACGAGCGACAACGCGTTCGAGATCATCGGCCAGTACGACTACGTGATTAACGGCGCGGACAATTTCGCGACGCGATACCTGGTGAACGATGCCTGCTACCTGCTGAAGAAGCCGCTGATCGACGGTTCGATCCTGATGTTCGACGGGCAGGCGACGACGTATCTGCCGGGCAAGGGCTGCTACCGGTGCCTCTACCCGGCACCGCCGCCACCGGGGATGGTGCCGAGCTGCGCCGAAGCCGGTGTGCTGGGTGCGATGTGTGCGACGATCGGCAGCATCCAGGCGACGGAAGTGCTGAAGCTGATCCTCGGGGTTGGCGAGCCGCTGGTGAACCGGCTGCTCCTGTACGATGCACTGTCGCTGGAATTCCGGGTGGTGAAGGTGCGGAGGGACCCGGAGTGCCCGTTGTGCGGCGACAACCCGACGATCAGCGAGCTCATCGACTACGAGGTGTTCTGCGGTGCGCCTATCCCGCATCGCGAGGCGCCATTCGGCGGCTAGCATTCCAGGTCAACAAACGACTCACACATAGCGAGGGTACAGATGAGCGTGGAGACGCCAGAAATCAAGGTGCGTGTGACGGCCGTCCTGCAGAAGCTGGTCGGCGGTGAGAAGACGGTTGCGGCCCGAGGCACGACGGTCCGAGACATCCTCGAAGACCTAGACAGCCGCTTCCCCGGCTTCAAGGGCCAGATGTATGCCGAGGACGGAAAGCTCCAGCGCTTCGTCAACGTCTATCTGAACGACGAGGACATCCGTTACACGGGTGGCCCAGAGACGCCCGTGAAGAAGGGCGACACGATCGACATCCTCCCGGCGCTGGCCGGGGGCTGCTGAGCGGAACCGGGACAGACGGGGGCACGGCGATGGCGCTCTATTCTTCGGTGCTGGACATGATCGGCAACACGCCGATGGTGGAGCTGCGTTCGCTGGCGCCCCGGCCGGAGGTGCACATCTACGCCAAGCTTGAAGGGCAGAACCCGACGGGCTCGGTGAAGGACCGCATCGCCAAGTTCATGATCGAGGCGGCGGAGAAGCGGGGCGAGTTGACGCCCGGGGCGACAATCCTGGAGCCGACTTCGGGAAACACTGGCATTGGACTGGCGATGATCGGCCGGGTGAAGGGGTATCACGTGGTCTGCGTGATGCCGGAAAGCGTGAGCGAAGAGCGCAGCATCCTGTTGAAGGCGTTCGGGGCGGAGATCATCTATTCGCCGGGAGACCTCGGTTCGAACGGGTCGATTGCGCTGGCGAAGAGGATCGTGGAGGAGAACCCGGGGAAATACTACTTCCCGTACCAATACGGGAACGAGGCGAACCCGAGGGCACATTACGAAACGACCGGGCCAGAGATTCTGCGGGACCTGCCGCAGACGACCGTGTTCGTGGCGGGGCTGGGGACGGGCGGGACGTTGACGGGGACAGGCCGGTACCTGAAGGACTTCAAGCCGGGGGTGCGGATCATTGCAGCGGCACCGCACCCGGGCGATCTCGTGCAGGGATTGCGGGCCCTCGAAGAGGGGTTCATCCCGCCAGTGCTGGATGAGAGCGTGCTGGACGGGCGCATCGTCGTCGACAGCAAGAGCAGCTTCGCGATGTCGAAGGAGCTGACGCAGCGGGAGGGCCTGTTCGTTGGGATCAGCTGCGGCGCGGTGGTGAAAGCGGCACTGAAGGCGGCGGAGCGGCTGGAGGGCGAGCAGCACATCGTCTGCTTGCTGGCCGACGGGGGCTGGAAGTACCTGAGTTCGAACCTGTGGACAGTGGACTGGGAAGACCAGCCGGGCGAGGTAGAGACGAAGATCTGGTGGTAGGGGGCGTGAGGCTCAAAGCCTCCATCGGGTCTCCAAACCTGAAGTACGGCCGCAAATCGCCGGTGTTACCCTGCACATGATTCGCTGACTTAGGAGTCGAACATGCGGCCAGGGTACCTGCTTATCCTCGCCGTCGCGCTCGTGGCCGGTGCCTCCGGAGTGGCTTACGCCCGGACGTCCGGGAGCGCTACGGACAACGTCATCTACGCGTGCGTGATGAAGCACATCGGGATCCCGAGGATCGTCTCGGAGCCAGGCCTTTGCCGGAGGTCGGAGACGGAACTGACCTGGAACCGGGACGGTTCGGCCGCGGTTCCCAGCGCGGCGTGGTACACCAGCCGCCCACTGAACGACGTTGTGCCGATCCCCCTGACGCCTCCTCCAGTAGCACCGTCGGTCCCGCTGCTCAGCCTGGATCTTCCTTCACCGCCAGATGGAGGCGGCTACCTCGTGAGCGTCACGTTCGGGCTTCGCAACACCGGCCCTGTTGACGCTGAGGTGATCTGCCATGCCGGGAACATCATGGGCCACCAGTTCTTCGCTCCCGTTTCCGACCAGACCGCCGGCCAGGAGTCGCTCGGCGGCGTCTACGGCTCCGATACGCGGACGTACACAATCACGACCGTGTACACGGGCGGAGGAACGACGGGGCTTTTCTGCGGGATCATCGCCTGGACCACCCAGGGATCGCTCGAAGAGCAACTGCCGTCGGTGGAACTGGCGGGTGCGATCCTCACGGCCCAACGAATCGATGACTTGACGGCGGTCACGCCCTAGGAGGCTGGAAGCCTCCACCCCTCTCCCGCTGGCGAGCGGTGAAGGGGAGGTACGGCCTGGTGGTGACGAGTATCGCCTGGCGTGGTTCGAAGAGCCCGCGGCCAGAGGCGGCCGCGACTACGGGCAAGCGGCGCTAATCGGGCCTGGACGTCAGGGCTTGCTGGGCGCGGTGGATTGCGGAAGTGAGGGCGGCCTCGGGAGTCGAGCCGGCGCCTGATGCGATGAGCCTGTCGGAGGACCGCACCACGGCGGTCCAGACGTCGCCTCAGTTGTTGAGCGAGGCCTCGGCGAAGAATTCGCGGCCGTTGATCTGGACGGTCCGGGTGTGGGTTTCGATCATCCGGTTGCTCCTGAGCCCGAATTATTGCCCAAAGCGGCCACGGAAGTCGTGTCCGAACCGCCACGGGCAGCGGTGGCCCCATTCCTGCGCCCGTCACCCGCTGCAAAGGGGCGGGGAATGACCTTTGTTGTGCTGCCCTGCGGTTGGTTCAGAGTCCCGCGGCCGGGGGCGGCCAGGGCTACGGGAACGTGGCGTGGTTCGGGTGTTCGGGGCGGTTGGCGAGCTGTGACCCCCTCAACCTTGCGCCCCTCTCCCGCTGACGCGGGCGAGGGGCAGATGGCGTGGGCTGTTGCCCTGGAGTTGGTTCAGGGGCGGCGTTTCTGGGCGAGGGCTGCGGTGAGGCTGCGGCCGATGGGGCCCTGTTCGTCGTAGACGGCGCATTCGCCGAAGGCGACACCCTCGGTAGAGTGGTGCGTCGTGGCCTCGAAGCCGACCCATTCGCCGACGGGGTCGCGGTGCAGGTAGACGGTGATGTCCGTGTTGATGAAGTCGAGGCCGTTGGCGCCGGAATTGGCGAGCGGGCTGGTGAAATCGACGGCGAGGGCGACGCGTTGCCAGGGCGTGAGGGGGCGGCCGGCGACGAGCGTGCGGACTTCGCGCATCCAGACGCGCTTGCGGACGGCTTCGCCGAAGACAGGGCCGGGGCCACGGGTTTCCCACATGGGCTCAAATTTCGGGGCGTTCTTCGGACGCTCGGCGGGAGGGTAGGAGAGGGGCGGGGCCATGTCCCAGGTTGGAGGGCTCCAGACTTCGCCCTCGGGCTGTTCGCCGCGGCGGAGGAGTACACCGGTGGCGCGACCGAGCGACTTCTCGCCGGCGAAGGCTTCAGCGGAGACGACCTTGATTCGGCCGCCTTCGCGAAGGAGTTCTGTTTTGACTTCGATCGGGGTGAAGTCGGGCAGCCGCCAGAGGTCGACGTTCATGCGGGTGAACTGGAAGCCTGGGTCGCCATAAAGGCGCTCGATCTCGGCCCCGAGAAGACCGGAGATGACGCGGCCGTGGAGGGAGTTGGGATCCCATGGGCCGCGGCAGACGGGTTGCGGGACGAAACGGTCTCCATGGAGCTGAAAGAATGCGTCTTCGGTCATCCCCGGATCATGGCGGGCGGCCGGGCAAGGGGCGAGAGGTCGGAGAAGGGGCCGCGTAGCGCGAGAGCCGAATAGGATCGGCGCATGACCGATGCCATTTTCGTCCGCGAGGGCGACCTGTTCGTTCCGACCGACCTCGCCGGGAGCCCGTGGGGCGAAGGCCTCTTGCACGGCGGACCGCCGGCGGGGCTCATGGCTCGTGCCGTGGAGCGTTACCTTGCCGACGACCCCGGGCTACAGCCCGTCCGAATTACCGTCGACCTCTTCCGCCCGGTGCCGAAAGAACCGCTGCGCGCGTCGGTGGCGCCTGTCCGCGAAGGCAGACGCCTGGCGGCCCTGCAGGTCTCGCTCTTTGCCGGTGATGTCGAGGTGAGCCGCGCCGCTGTGCTCGCCCTCCGCACATCGAGTGTCGAACTGCAGGAAGGCGCGAAGATGCCGCCATCTGTGCCCGGACATGAAGGCGTCGCGACCACGAACCTCATGGGTGCGCTACGTCCGCCCGGTCTCCCCGAAAGCGCGGTCCCCCGGGGCCCGATCCGGCAGGGATTCCACACAACGATCGAGGTCCGCCGGGTGAGCCCGCACGGCAGCGACGGCACGGTTGCCTGGCTCCGTATCCCCGTGCCGCTCGTGCTGGGCGAGGAAACCGGACCCTTCGCACGGCTCGCCGCTACCGCTGACTTCGGCAGTCCCCTCGGCAGCCCCCGCCGGGCCGGTCAGGCTGGCTTCATCAACGCCGATATTTCCGTTCACCTTCAGCGGCTGCCGGAAGGCGAATGGCTCTGCCTGGAAGCGCGGGGCTCAGCGGAATCCACGGGTCTCGGCATCGTCGACACCGTCGTCCACGACCCTGGCGGGCCGCTAGGACGGATTACTCAGGCGATCATGGCAAACCGGATGGGGTGAGCGGGGCGCTCGCGGCGTAGCTGCTGGGCCAGGGTAGCTGCTGTTCTTTGAAGAAGGACCAGATGAATTCGGCGACGGCGCCGGTGGGTGGCGCGTGGCCCAGGCCCTCGACGACGAGAAGCGAGCTGAGCTCGCGGCCACAGCCCTCATAGGATTCGAGGCGAAGGCCGGGGCCAATGTAATAGGAAGATTCCGGGCCGGAGCAGTGGGCAACCTTACCGGCCCAATCCTTGAGCGACTCCTCAACGCCTGGATAGGGGACTCCGACGGTGAGGCCGCCGGCGAACGGCACAACATCATCGTTGGTGCCGTGAATGGCGAGGACGGGGGATACGCCAACGCAGTTGTCATCGGGCGTGTAGAAGCCGGCGACGGGGGCGATGGCGGCAACGCGTGAGCCGAGCTGGCAACCGACTCTCGACGCGAGCATGGCGCCGTTGCTGAAGCCGGTGGCATAGATGCGGCGGGCATCGACGCAGTAGTCGCGGAGGAGGTCGTCGAGGAGGTCGCTGGTGAACTGGACGTCATCAATGCCGGACCCAGCGTTGAGGAGGGCGTTCCAACCGGAAGGCGTCCCGAGGCCATCCGGATGGACGAGGATGAAGCCTTCGGATTCGGAGAGGGCGCTGAAGCCGGTGAGGCTCTCCTGGAGTTGGCCGTTGGAGGCGAGCGCGTGGAAATCGATAACGACGGGCATCCGGACGCCGGGCTTTGATGTGGTCGGTAGATAGACGCGGTACGTGCGGTTGTGGCCACCTGACGGGAAGTTCCGGACGGCATCGACACCAGTGATCTTGCGGCCGGCGCAGCCGACGCCGGGGAACGTTGTAATTCGGCCCTGGTCGGCGGCAACCTGGGCGACGCGGAGACGCGCGGTAAGCCGGGGCCCGGATTGAGCGGCGGCAAGGGGAACGCACGTGATCGCCACGAACAACAGCAACCCCGCAGCCACGAGGGCCGCGCGGAAGCGATGGCGCCGACGAATCACGTGCTCCGCATCCGCAGGGCGGGGAAGCGTAGCGGGAGGCACGATAGGTGGAAGGAAACCACCGCGCGCAATTGTTGTCTATCCGGCAGTAAGGCCGCCGGGATCACTCGACACGCGAATCGCTTCGCAATCCGAAGGTATGGATGAGGCGGCCGAAGCCGAGATAGCTAATGACGGCCCAGCCAAGTTCGACGATCTGGCGCTCGGTGAAGTGCTCGCGAAGTTCGTCGAAGAGTTCCTGATCGATGTTGTCGTGGTCGATGAACAGGCGCTCTGTGTAATGGAGGGCTGCCATTTCGGCGGGCGAGAAGCCGGAATCGCTCCAGGTGCTGACCCTGGCGACGGTTTCCTCTTCGAGGGTATCTCCTTCCCCTGACAGGGGAATGCGGGCGGCCTGTCAGAAGCTGCAGGCGTTGAGCTGGGCGACGCGCATCCTCACGATCTCTTTGAGGCGGGCGGAGAGGGCATTGTCGCGGATCAGCGGCCGGTACCATTCGTTCCAGGCCTTGAGGAGGTCGGGATGGTGGCCGAAGACCCGTGTGACGGGGTCACGGCGGCTGCGAAGGTCCTCGGGGAGTTCTTCGTCCGAGACGTAGCGGAGGCGGGGCTCGGGTGGTTGAGTCATGGGTTGGATTCTACGTGGCGAGCCGGGGGCGACAAGGATGCCATCTCCGGGAGCAGAGATGGAGCAGTCAGGTGCAGCGCTGATCGACAAGGACGGCGCAGACGACGAAGCGGACCTTGGCGGTGACGGCAGCGCCGGGGTCGTTCCAGATAGCGCTGTGGCGCTGGGAGACTTCGAGATGGGCGGCAGCCCCGGGGAGTGTGGCGGCGGACCCAGGGACGGCCTCTGCACGACCGAAGGTGCCGGACTCGGTGGATGTGGCATCGACGCTGTAGACCGGGACGATGGTGGAGGCGCGGGAGGCAACGCGGACGGTGCCGCTTCCTTCACCCATTTCGCCGACTGCACTTGTACGCGGGCCGCAGTCGGAATCGAAGAGGCCTTCGACACCAAGCACGGTCGTCCGGCGGAGGCCGATGCCACCGAGGGGGCTATCGAACGTGA
The DNA here is from genome assembly GCA_050248655.1 of Dehalococcoidia bacterium. Classification (GTDB taxonomy): domain Bacteria; phylum Chloroflexota; class Dehalococcoidia; order Tepidiformales; family Tepidiformaceae; genus JAGQHB01. Next base: position 317,611 of record JBFWRY010000003.1, on the reverse strand, counting down.
TGATGGAGGCGATCCGCTCCTGCGCCCATTCGGGGTTCGCGGCGACCGTGTAGGCGGCGAGGAGGCCGCCCATGCTATATCCGACGAGCGTCACCTTCCCGGGGCCAATCGCTTTCACCAGTGTCATGAGGCGCGCGGACTGGACTTCGCTGAGGCTGGCGCAGGTGTCGCTCGCTTCGTAGTCGGGGGCGGAGCCCGCGAGTTCACAATAACGCCCGGAATAGCTGAAGTAGGAGAACTGGTCTGGCGAGAGGAAGATGGCCCTGTCGGCGAGGTCGGCAACGAGCCCGGCTTCCAGCCATTGCGGCGCTTTCGTGAGGAACCCGGCGCCATCAGGGCAGCGGCTCGAACTATTCACGCCCTGGATGAACACGATCCGGCGGGGATTGACAACGATTGACTGCTCGACGGCGTTTGGACTGAGTCCATCCGAGGTTGCGACGGCAGCGACCTGGTACGGGCCGGGCCGCCCGTAGGTGTGTTGCACGGAAAAGGTCCCGGCGCCGCCGACTGAGATGCGGCGAGACGTGCCATCGCCGAGGTCGAGGAGGACGTTGGCGGCGACTGGAAGTTCGAGCCGGCGAAGATAGCCGGTGATGGTCACGGGATAGCCCTGGTCAGCGGTCGTTGGGGCGTCCAAGACGATGCCGATGGGCGGCGCGACGAGGGCGGCGACGACTTCCTGTGACGGAGTAGCCGTCTCTGACGGACCGGCCGCCGGAACCTGGCCGGAGCAGGCGGCAAGGGAGACCATGAGGACGGTTGCGACGAGGACCCATCCGATTCGAACGGCACGCTCGGCGGCTCTGTGGGTGTGCTGAGATGGGCGTCTGATGTGCATATTCCAGACCTGACTGGAGGGCCGGTGCGGCTCCCTGTGGGCGTCCATGTGTTCGCGATGACGCGGGGGGACCAGAAGGAGGTCGGGCATGACCCGGCGCATCCATCGTAACGTGCGCGGGCGCGCTCCGGGCGTCATCCGGGCAAAGCGGGGTAGGGATGCTGACTCTGCCTGGTTACGTAAGAGGTAATCGCGTTGCCGCACCGACCGGCTAGGATCGGTCGATGAGCAGAGCAGCGGTCGGTGAACTCGTCCGCGAGTGGCGGGGACGGCGGAGACGCAGCCAGATGGACCTGGCGTTGGACATCGGCGTATCGCCACGGCACCTGAGCTTTGTGGAGACCGGTCGTTCACGGCCGAGCCCGCAACTCGTGATCGCGATCGCGGAAGAGTTGGAGGTGCCGCTGCGTGAGCGGAACACGCTGCTACTCGCCGCGGGCTACGCGCCGAGGTATTCGCAGCGGGGGCTGGACGAGCCGGAGATGGCGCAGGTACGTGCTTCTATCCAGCGGATGCTGGACGCGCACGACCCATACCCGGGCGTGGTCATCGACCGGCAGTGGAACGTGGTGTCGGCGAACCGGTCGGCGGAGGCCCTGACGGCGGGGCTCCCGGCGCACGTGCTGGGGCCGCCACTGAACGTGTTTCGCGTGAGCCTGCACCCGGATGGGTTGGCCTCGCGGACGCTGAACCTGGAAGAGTGGGCCGGGTACCTGCTCGCGCAGTTGCGGCGATCGGTGGTCTTGACCGGCGACATGGGGTTGGAGGCGCTGGAGGCCGAAGTCCGGGCTTATACGAACGTGGCCGCGCTGGAGGCCGACCACGGGAGGAACCGATGGGACGAGGCGCCGATCCTGGTGCCGTTCAAGCTCGCGATCAGCGGGATTGAGTTGTCGCTGTTCACGACGCTGACGACGTTTGGGACGCCGCAGGACGTGACCCTGGACGAGCTGGCGATCGAACTGTTCTTTCCGGCGGACGAGGCGACGGAGGCGTTGCTACGGAGACCGTGACGCGCGGTCAGACGGTTCGAGGGGCGCGAACGAGGACCACGCTAAGGGCGAGGAAGTACACCATGCTCAGCAGATATCCGACGAAGAGGGCGAAGCCTGGCGCGAACGCCCCACTATCTGCCCAGGTGAACTGGACTGCCGTGCTGACGAGAGCGACCAGTACGCCACTCCAGCCGAGCCAGCGCTCCCAGCCGGTCTCGCTGGTGAGGACGAGCCCGGACGCAAGGGCGGCCATGCCCCAGAAGAACACCGCACTCCCGTAGCCGACGTTGACCAACACCATAAGGTTGCGGGCGCTATTCGCGTCGAGCGTTGTTTCCGAGAGGAAAGCCAGGCCCCCGAAGAGCAGGGCCAGGAGAGAACCGGACGCCCAGCCCAGCAGGAGACCGGCCGCGGCAGCGGTCGCGAGCGTCCTGTTCTCCTGGACCTTGCTCGCGAGGGTGGACCACAGGGAAGGAGCAAACAGGAGGAGCGGGGCGGCGAGGATCATGCTGAGCGACGCCTGGACCATGAGCAGGGAGCGATTATCGACCAGGTAATCCAGATACTTGGCTGCTGGGTCGTTGGCCTCCGGTGGCGGGGGAGCAAGAAACCCGACCACAACGAGACCGACCACGAACACGATGCCCGCGATGCCGCCGGCGCGAATCGAATTCAGTGCGTTCACATGCCTTTTCCTTGCGTCAATGGGTGGCATTATCCTGGCCTATTGATAAGGAACAATGATCTTCGGCTGAGCATTCCTGGAGGTGCCGACGCCTGACGACGGTTCACGCGGTCTGGCGTAGAGTTCGTTGCACAGAGAACGAGGCCGGGGGGCTAAGGCCATGGACATGCTTGAGTACAACCGAACAATCATCGAGGAGTTCCGCGCCAACAAGGGCCAGGTGGGAGGCCGATTCGCCGGGATGCCGATGGTGTTGCTGACGGCGAAAGGTGCGAAGAGCGGCGTGGAGCGGACGACGCCACTGGTCTGTTCGCAGGACGGGGAACGGCTGGTGATCATTGCTTCGAAGGCGGGCGCGCCGGAACACCCGGCGTGGTACCACAACCTGCGGGCGCACCCAGAAGCGACCGTAGAATTCGGGACGGAAACATTCCGGGCGAAGGCGAGCGTCGCCGAGGGCGCCGAGCGGGATCGGCTGTATGCGGCCCAGGCGGCGATCATGCCGACGTTCAACGAATACCAGGAGAAAACGAGCCGGGTGATCCCGGTGGTGGTACTCGAACGGGTCTCGTAGGAGGCCGTTTGACGGATTGGCGGGGGGTGGTAACGATCTGCCGCCATGAATGACGTGGCCAGCGGGCGCGGATGACGCAACCTTCTCCGCGACACGACCCGCTGGCCGTCCTTCGCCTGCCAACGTACCGGCCGTTCGCCATCGGGCGCTTGCTCTCGGCGACGGCCGTGATGCTGTTTACGGCAACGGTCTTCTGGCAGGTCTTCAAGATCTCGGACTCCGAGGCGCAGCTGGCGGTCGTCGGGCTCGTACAGTTCGTGCCAGCACTGGGGCTCACGCTCGTGGGTGGGGTGGCGGCGGACCGCTATGACAAGCGGATGCTGGCGGTGGCGTCGCAGTCGATCACGCTGGTGGCGATCGCAACCCTTTCGGCGCTGACGGCGACGGGCAATGTGAGCCTGCCGTTGATCTACCTGGTGGCGTTCTTAATGGCGGCGGCGAACACGTTCGAGGCGCCGGCGCGTGGGGCGATCCTGCCGGCGCTGGTGCCACGGAACCTGTTTCCGAACGCCATCACGGTGAACTCGACGTTCCAACAGCTCGGGTTCGTCACGGGGCCTGTGCTTTCCGGGCTGCTGATCTGGCAGGGCGGACCGGAGCTGGCATACGGCGTGGCGGCAGCGCTCATGGCCGCGTCGATCGGGCTCTGGCTCATGTTGCGGCTGTTGCCGGTCGAACTGCCAAAGCGAGCGGTGAGTCTGAGCGCGCTGATGGAGGGCATCCGATTCGTCCGGCGGCGGCAGGTCATCCTCGGAGCGATGACGCTGGACATGTTCGCGGTGATCTTCGGGGGAGCAGTGGCGCTGCTGCCCGTCTACGCGGAGGAGATCCTGGACGTTGGCCCGGCGGGATACGGAGCACTGGCGGCGTCGCTGGACATGGGTGCGCTGGGGATGTCGGTTGCGCTTGTGCTGTTGCCGCCGATCAGGCGGATGGGCAAAGCACTGATCGTGGCCGTGCTCTTCTACGGGCTGGGCGTCATCGCGTTCGGGGCCTCTAGCTATTTCCCGCTCTCGATGGCGGCCTACGCGTTCATCGGGATGTCGGACCAGGTGAGCGTGGTTTGCCGCCAGACGATGGTGCAGCTGGCGACGCCAGATGAGCTTCGCGGGCGAGTGACATCCGTGAACATGCTGTTTATCGGCGCGTCGAACCGGCTTGGGGCCGTGGAATCGGGCATCGTCGCGAGTCTGTTGGGGCCGGTGTTTGCGGTGGTGAGCGGAGGCATCGGATGCATCGTCGTGCTGGCGATCGTGGCGATCTTCATGCCGAAGCTGCGGAGATTCGAGATCGGGCAGGAGATGGAGGACATGCCCCCTCCCGACGGGCCGACGCGGGGCACACCGGCTACGGCTGGATAGACCCAGCGGAGTCCTGTCAGGCGGGCGGCTGGGAGAAGTCGGGCGCTCGCTTTTCGAAGAATGCTCTGATTGCTTCCTTGTGTTGCCAGCCGCGGTAGAGCTCGGCGAGGGCCTTGCCTTCAGAACGTTGAACGGCCGGCATATCGTCGTTGTGGACGTTCTGGATGAGGAGCTGACGGGTGGCAGCGAGAGCGTTGCCGGGATTCCGGGCGATCTGGGCGACCATTTCGAAGGAGCGATCGAGGAGCTTTTCGGGTGCGACGACGTCCGCGACGAGCCCGGCCTCCCTGGCTTCCTGAGCGGGGACGAGGCGGGCCGTCATGCACCATTCGATGGCGCGGGACATGCCGATCATTCCTGGGAGAAGGGTGGAACTACCGAGTTCTGGAACGAGTCCCATCTTCACGAAGAAGAAGCCGAACTTCGCGTTCTCGCTGGCGATGCGGATGTCCATGGGAAGAATCTGGGTGACGCCGATGCCGACGGCAGAGCCGTTGACGGCGGCGATGGTGGGCTTCTCAAGGCTGCGCAGATAGGCGATCCAGTCGCTGGCTCCGGAGTCCTGCCCGGCAGTCTCCGGCTGGCCGATGTCGCGCTGCTCGGCCTGCTTCTGGAAAACGTCACCGATGTCGGCACCGGCACAGAAGGCGCGTCCGGCGCCGGTGATCACCGTCGCGGCGATCTGTGGGTCGGCGGATGACTCTTCGATGGCGGCACGCATTTCAACCATCATCCGCGGGGTCCAGGCGTTGAGGCGCTCGGGACGGTTGAGGGTAATGAGGCCGGCACGGCCGGTGCGTTCATAGGTGATGAGTTCGTAGGCCACGATCGGACTCCAGAGAGAGGATCGGCGTGAGCTTACGCGGTCGCCTGTTGGCGTTCCATGCACCGGGGGCAAACCTGCGTAAGAGAGCGACTGGCGCGCTCCTACACAGGTTGCGGGCACGGATTGCCAATGGCGGACTACTGGTTCGCGCGAGGAGCGCTCTCGAAGCCTTCGCCGCGGTGCGTGCCATCGCAGAAGGGCTTCTTGCCAGAGTGGCCGCAGCGGCAGAGCGCGACGACGTCCTGCGTCTCGAAGGTGTTGCCGTCGGCGTCTTTGACGGTGACGCCGCCGCGGATGAGGTACGGGCCGTTGTCGCGGATTTCGATGTTGAGGTCTGCCATGGTGATTGCTCCTGTGCCGATTCCCGCTGTGCGGGTGGTTGCCATGTCAACGAGCCTACAGGGCTTTCGAGGGGCTGTCTGCGCCGGAGCGGTTGCCGCGGAGGGGCGGGGAAGATAGCGTGACGGCATGGTTCGCGTCGGGCTGTTCGATCCGTGTTACCTGGGCGCCCTGCGGCCTTCCGACGTGGCGCATGCGCGACGGGTGCTGGAGACGTTGGGCGACGAGGTTGTCCTGATTGACGGGCGATGCTGCGGGCAGCCGGCGTTCAATTCGGGGTTTCGCGACCAGGCAAGAGTCGTTGGGCTGGAGTTCCTGCGGGCGGCGCGGGATTTCGATGTGGTGGTCACGGCGTCGGGGTCGTGCACGAGCATGGTGCAGCACTATCTGCCAGGTCTCTTCAGCGGGACGAAGGCAGGCGGCGCTGCGAAGATCGCGGAGCGGGTCCACGAGTTCACGTCGTACGTGGCGGGGCACCCGCAGCTGGAGAGCGTGATTTTCCGGCTGGAGGGCGTGGTCGCGTATCACGACAGCTGCCACTACCGGCGGGAACTACGGTCGACGCAGACGGCCCTTTCGTTGCTGGCACGAGTGGAAGACCTGGAGGTGCGGCGGCTGACGCACGAGGCAGAGTGCTGCGGATTTGGCGGCGCGTTCAGCACGAAGCTGCCGGAAGTCTCGGGCGAGATGCTCAAGGCGAAGCTAGGTGATATCGAGGCGACCGGTGCGCGCGTCGTGGTTTCAACGGATTTCTCGTGTCTCGCCCACATGGAGACGGGCGACCGGGCGCACGGCGGCGGGCTAGAGACGTGGACAATCGCTGAGCTGCTGGCGAGGGCGCTGGGATGAGCGGGTATCGAAAACGGGCAGCGGCGGAGATCGAGAACGAACATCCGTCGGTGACCTTGACGCCGATCATACGAAAGCTGGTGGACGACACAGTAGCGATGCTGGGCCGGGGACCGGAAGACGCCAAGGCAAGGGCAACGGCGGCGCGGGAGTATTCGGTGGCGAACCTGGAGTCGCTGCACGTCCAGGTGAAGGAGCAGTTTGCGCGCCGGGGAATCGGATACCACCGGGCAGCGACCGCCGAGGAGGCTGTGGCGATTATGCTGCGGCTGCTGGAGGGGTCGAAGCGAGTCGCGAAGTCGAAATCCATGGTGGGGGAAGAGGTCGGACTGACGCACGCACTGCGGGGCGCGGGGATCGACCTGTTAGAGACGGACATCGGCGAGTACATCGTCGATATCGAGGGGCGCGGACCCAGCCACATCACGGCGCCGGCAATCCACCTGAACCGGACGCGCATCCAGGCGATGTTGAACCGGACGGGCGCGGAGATGCCAGACGACGACCCGGTGCGGCTGTCGCGTTATGTGCGGGACGTCGTTGGGACGTTCTTCAAGGACTGCGATGCGGGGATAACGGGTGCAAACGCAGTGGTCGCATCAAGCGGGCGAGTGATGGCGATCGAGAACGAGGGCAACGTGGCGCTGGGTGGGAGCCATCCGCGGCTGCACATCGCGATCACGGGGATAGAGAAGGTGGTGGCGGACGAAGCGGCAGCGCTTTCGATCCTGGAGGTGCTGGCGCCGAGCGCGACGGCACAGCCACTGACGTCGTTCTCGCACTTCTTTTCGACGCCGGCGCCGGGGCAGGAACGCCACGTCGTGTTCGTGGACAACGGCCGGTCGCGCATCCTGAGGGACCGGAAGTATGCGGACATCCTTCGGTGCATCCGATGCGGGGCATGTATGAACGGCTGTCCGGTGTACCGGGCGGGTGGCGGACTGAGCTACGGGTCGCCGTACATGGGGCCGATCGGGGCGGTACTTTCGCCGTTGCTGTGGCCGGGGAATGAGCACGCAGACCTGCCGTTTGCCTCAAGCCTGTGCGGGCGATGCACGGAGGTGTGCCCGGTGGGGATCCCGCTTCACCGGATGCTGCTGGACCTGCGGGCAGACGCGGTGCTTGCGGGCACGGCGGGGAGCCGGAAAGAGCGAGCGGCGTGGCGTGGCTGGGCCCTTACGTTCGGTGGGGCAACGCGGGCGCGGCTGGCGATGGCAGCGACGAGGCTGGGATTGCGCGGAGCGGGAAGAGTGAGCGGGACGCGGTCATTCGCTGGTACGGGGCATGCGCTGCCCGTGTTCGAGGTGAAACGCGATCCAGATGCGCTGGCGGGTGGCCCGAGGGCTACTTCGGAGGCGGTCCCAGATGCTGCGGAAATGCTCCCGGCGGACTCGGTCGAGCGATTCAGGGCACGCGCGGAGTCCCTCGGCGTGCAGGTGGTCGACACCCATGTGTTCCGGGAGGGCGACCTGGTGCTGGAGGCGAGCGGAGCCATCGCTTCGACTGGAAGCGTGCTGCTGACGGGCGCGGCGGCGGCGCGACGGGCGCTGCTTGGCGCACGGCGCGTGGTGGTGAAAGTGGACCCCAGGGTGGTGGTGCAGTTCCCCCACGACCTGGCGGGAATGCTGGGGGACGAGGACGCGCTGATCCTGACGGGCGCGAGCCGTACGGCGGACATCGAGAAGATCATCGTGCGGGGGATCCACGGGAGCGAGGAACTGATGGTGGTGATGGGCCGGCGCTAAGGGCGTTGCACAGGTGGCGCGGGGCGTGTGCGGAACTCAGCGGCGGTGATGCCGAACCAGAGTTCGTCGTGGTACTCGCCGTTGGTGTAGTAGTTGCTGCGGATGCGGCCCTCTTCGGTGAAGCCCAAGGACCGGTGGAGCGCGATCGACGGCTCGTTGAAGGCATAGACGGTGGCGTTGGCTTTTTGAAACCGAAGCTCGTCGAAGCAGTAGCGCAGGAGCAGGGCGATGGCTTCGGAGGCAAAGCCGCGACCACGGAACTCGCGAAACACGGTAATTCCATACTCGAAGGTGCCGTTGCGACGGTCGATGCCGTGGGCGTTGATGGAACCGGCGATGGAGCAGCTGTCGAGCGATTCGATCGTGAGCGTAAAGCGGTCGGCGTCGGCCGGGCCGGTGACGGCTTCGCGTTCGAAGCGCTCGCGGGCGGCGGTGGCGCTTTCGGGGAGGGGCACCCAGTAGCCATGGCGCTGGGAGTCGGTGTCCCCGGCAGCGAGCCAGAAGGCTTCCCAGTCGGATGCTTCGGTAGCGCGGAGGCGGACGAGGGAGCCAGTCCAAAGGGAAGCGGGTGCCATCAGGGCGCTGATGGTAGCGCCTCAGGGACAGCGGGTGGAATCGAGCACGGTGGCGCCTGCGACGAAGTCGGCGGCAATGAAGCGGTCGGCGGCGCCGTGGAAGCGGTACTCTTCGCCGCCGGTACGGAGGATGGCCAGCCATCCATCGATGAGGACCTGGGTATAGACGCGGCCGGGTTCGGCGACACCAAGGCTTCCGTCCGGCCAGGTGACGCCGCAGAACTCGGTGATGCGCACACCGGACACATCGATATCCAGGCGGTTCGCGAGGTCGGCACGAAGCACCGGAGGCAAACCGGCGGGCAGGCCAGCCGGTGCGGAAGGTTCGACCGAGAGCGAGGCGCCGTCATCATCGCCGCAGCCGAAAAGGAGAAATGCCGAGCATACGAAACTGAAAAGGAGGCGGATCATCAGTGGGAACAACGCCCGCAGATGGACAGCGGTTCCCTAACGGGTCATCTCACGGATGTGCCAAGCGACGAGCGCGGGATCTTCCATGGGGATGAAGTGGGTGAGGTGGGGGAGGAGGACATCCTGACCGTGGCGGAAGCGGCGGGCGAGGGCGGGATCCGTCGGGGAGGCGCTGAAATCACCGGAACTTCCGGCGGTGCGCTGGCGGGCGCGGAGGACGCGGACAGGGATTTCGAGTTCAGCGATCTCGTCGGAGATGTCTCCGTTCTCCCCGGAGCTGCCCATGTAGACAGCGGCCTCAATCTGCGGCGGGCAGGCGAGAACGAATCCGTCGCCATCCGGGGCAGGGAGGAGGCCGTAATCGCAGTAGTCGCGAAGGGCAGCGGGTTGCCATGCGCTGTAGGGGAAGCGGCCGCGGAAACGCTCGTACATCTCATCCGGGGACGCCCAGCGATCGCGACGGCGGGCGGCGAAATGCTCACCACCGGCCGGGCCCTCTTCTGCGGTACGGCGGTAGGTTTCGGGCGACATGATCACGGGATCGACGAGGAGGAGCGAGGCGAACGCGCCGGGCGCGAGTGCGGCGGCGTAGGTAACGGCGTGACCGCCCTTGGAGTGGCCAACGGCGATTGCATCACGGAGCCGCAGTTCGCGGGCGACGGAGGCGACATCGCGGCCGAAGCTCTTCCACGGGTAGGGCGGTTCGGGCTTGTCGCTGAGGCCGTGGCCACGCATGTCAATGGCGACAACGTGGCGGCCGGGGAGGCGGTCGACGACGACATCCCAGCAGCGGGCGTGGAAGCCAGTCGCGTGTGCGAGGAAGACTGTTGGGCCCTCGCCGGGCCATTCGTACACCTGGATTTCGAGGCCGTCGCCGGGAAGGCGACGGGAGATAGGTTGGGTCATGCGAATGATCTTCGGGTATGCAGCGGAGGGATCAACTGGGAGCAGGAGCTTCGCGGCTGCGACGGGCGGCGACGGCGGCGGCCGACTTGTGGGCTCGCGACTCGACGGTGTCGTCGAGGGGAGAGAGTTCGATTCCGGGCCCGTAGCGATGGCAGAGGGCGAGGCGGATGAGCTCGTCGGCGAGGGTGGGATTCTTCGGCAGCACGGAGCCGTGGAGATAGGTACCGATCGCATTGCGGTAGCGCGCGCCTTCGGAGCCGTCGCCGGCGTTGTTGCCGAAGCCGCGGACGACGGTGCCAAAGGGAGCAGCGTCGGGGCCAAGGTAGGTGCGTCCGCCGTGATTTTCGAAGCCGACGATTTCGCCAAAGTCGGTCTTGAGGACGACATCGCCGATGCTCCGGTCGGCGCGAGGGCCGGGGTGGCGCGTTTCGAGGTCGAAGATGCCGATGCCGGGAATGATGCCTCCCTGGTGATCGACGTAGCGATGGCCGAAGAGCTGGAACCCGCCGCAGACGGCGAGGACAGGCATGCCGGATTCGACGGCATCGCGAATAGCGGGGCCCTTTTCGGCCAGGTCATCGGCGATGCGGCGTTGTTCGCGGTCCTGGCCACCGCCGACGAGCAGGAGGTCGAACTTCGCAGGGTCGAACGGGTCACCGATCGTGACGTCTTCGACGATGCAGTCGATGTCGCGGACGCGGCAGCGGTACTCGAGGGCAATGACGTTCCCGCGGTCGCCGTAGATGTTCATGACATCGGGATAGAGGTGGGCGACGCGGATCTGAAGACCGGAAGTGTGCACATGACCACTGTAGCGGTTGGACGATGTTCGCTGGGACGGCGGATACTCCGGAGCCGCGACGGCGGCAGAGGACGGGATGAGCAAGCGGTTCGTACTCGGGCTTGATGCGGGTGGCGGCGGAGGGTCGTGCCTCGTGCTGGACACGGAGAAGGGCACGGTGACTGTGGCGACGCGGCCATGGCAACACCCTGTGGCTCCGGGAACCGGCGGCTGGGGACTGGACTTCGACTACCGCTCAGCATGGCGGCTGCTCGCAGAGTGTGTGCGGGAAGCGATGGCTGCAGCCGGGGCTGCTCCTGGCGATGTGGCGGCGATCGCGACGACGGGGATGCGGCACGGGATGGTGGTGGTGGATGGGGCGGGGCGGGAAGTCATGGCGGTGGCGAACCGCGACGCCCGGGCGGCCGGACACGCGACGGCACTCGCGAGCGAGATGGGCACGGAACTGTACGCCCGGAGTGGCCATTGGCCCGCGCCGTTGCTGCTGGCGCCGCGGCTGCAATGGCTCGTCGACGCGGAAGGCGCAGGGTTCCGGGGCGAGGGGACAGCGCTTTCAGTCAGTGATTGGCTGACCTGGCGGCTGTGCGGGGCGGCAGTGACGGAACCTTCACAAGCCGGCGAGTCATTGTTGCTCGACCTTGGAGCGGACAGCTGGAGCGGCGATTTGCTGGCGAAGCTCGGGATCCCGGCGGCGATCTTGCCGGGGGTACGACGAAGTGGAGACGTGTGCGGCGAGCTGACACAAACGGCAGCAGAAGTGCTCGGGTTGGCGGCGGGGACAGCCGTGGTCGTTGGTGGGGCAGACACGCAGTGCGGGCTGCTTGGAGGCGGAGCCGTGACCGCAGGGGCAGCGGGCGTTGTCGCAGGCACGACCCTGCCGGTGCAGGTAGTGATCGGCCACCCGGTGGTGGACGAATCGCGGCGGCTGTGGACAGGCCGGCACGTGGCGGCGGACCGCTGGGTGCTTGAGTCGAATGCCGGCGCGGCCGGGCTGGGACTAGAACTGCTGGCGAAACTGATGTTCGGAGACGACCAACGTGGCACGGGGCGGCTGCTCGGAGAGGCAGCGATGGCGCCGCTGGGGGCGGGCGGGACGACTTCGACGCTTGGTACGGAGATTTTCGACGGGGCGAACCTGCAACTGCCGATCGGTTCGCTTGCGCTTTCGACGCTGGCTGCAGAGGCAGCAGCGAACCCGCGGCGGAACATCTCGCGGGCTGCGGTAGAAGGGATCGCGTTCGCGGCACGGGCGAACCTGGAGCAAGCGGCGGCGACGGCAGGCGGCCTGAGTGGGGTCCTGGTGAGCGGCGGCGGACTGGCGAGGAACGACTGGTGGAACCAGGTGCTGGCGGACGTGACGGGCCGTTCGGTGACGCGACCACAGACGTACCGCGTATCGGCGCTCGGTGCGGCGTTCTGCGCGGCCGTGGGCGCGGGTGCAGCGAGCACGCTGGAAGAGGCGGCGGGAAAGTGGAGCGGGCCGGGGACTGCCTTCGAACCACGACCGGAACAGGCGCGGCTCTACGAAGAGTTGTATGGGACATGGCGCGAAATCCGGGACTCACGCGCGGATGCCGACGAGGCGGCGGCAGGACTTGTGCTGCGGATGGCTGGAGAGAGTTCGGAGGGAGCCCGCGCAACGGACCGGGCCGTCATTCGTCCGACCATGCTGGTGACGGCCCCGATGGACGAACGCTCGCTCATGCGGCTGCGGGAGACGTGCGAGGTGCGCTACGCGCCGTTCATGGAATCGCAAGTGGTGCTGACCGAGGACGACCTGGTGGAAGCAGCAGGCGATGTGGATGTCCTGGTGACGGAAGTGGACGTCGTGGACGGGGCTTCGCTGGCGCGGATGCCGCGACTGCGGGCGGTGTTCACCTGCCGTGGCGACCCGGTGAACATCGATATTGCAGCCTGTACGGCGTATGGAATTCCGGTGATGAGCGCGCCTGGAAGGAACGCGCGGGCGGTTGCCGAGATGACCGTTGCGTTTCTGCTGGCGTTACGGCGCAGGGTGTTGGAAGCCGACCGGTTCCAGCACGACGAAGGGACCGGGGCGGGCGACATCGCCCGCATGGGGATGGCTCATGCGGAGTTCGAGACAGGCGAACTGGGCGCGATGACCGTGGGACTCGTGGGGCTCGGGCAGGTGGGGTCGGATGTGGCGCGGCTGCTTGAGCCGTTCGGATGCCGGGTGATTGCCCATGACCCATTCGCACGGCCCGAGGTGGCTGCGGCGGCCGGGGTGGAGCTGGTGCCAATGGAGGAGCTTCTATCGCAGGCAGACGCGATGTCCCTGCATGCGCCGGTGAACGAAGCAACGAGGGGGATGATCGGAGCAGAAGCGTTTGGACGCATAAAGACGGGCGTCCTGTTCGTGAACACGGCCAGGGCGGCGCTGGTGGACGAAGACGCGCTGCTCGGCGCGCTGGAGGCGGGGAAGGTCGCAGGCGCCGCGCTCGACGTGTTTTCGCAGGAGCCGCCCGGTTCGGACCATCCGCTGCTTCAGTTCCCGAACGTGATCGCAACGCCGCACGTCGGCGGTAACACGCGCGAGGTGGCGCGGCGGCAGGGTGAAATGGTGTGCGAGGCGGTCGAGGACCTGCTGGCAGGCCGTGAGCCGAAGACGCTGCTGAACCGGGCGACGATGGCGGCGTTCGGCTGGACCGGGCCGCGGCGTCAACCGTCGAAGGATGAACTTGCGCGGGTGGCGGCGGGCGCGGGGCCAGCGGTGACAGACCTCGAGGTGCAGGAGATCAGCGAGCCGGCCGCAGTGCCGGGGCGCGGGACACGGCGGGGGTTGCGCGGCCTGTTACGTCGGGGACGCAAGGAGAGCGCTACAGACGTGCCGGCCGCGCAGACGGCTGTGGCAAACACAGAGGCGAATTGGGTTGCGGACATGCCGCGCCGAGACATTGACTACTGGGAACGTCTGTTCATGAACTTCTTGAGCGGTGTGGCCGCGGACGAGGCCGTGCGGCGGTTCGCGAGCGGGAAGAACGTGGTGGTGCGGTACCACGTGCAGGACCTCGACCTGGTGTTCCACACGGGCTTCACGGGCGACCCGCCCGTTACGGGGATGGGCGAGCCGGCAACGGCGCCGCACTTGACGCTGCGGATGACATCGGGCGTGCTGGACGACGTGTTCATGGAGCGGATCAGCGGGATGAAGGCCGCGATGGGCGGCAAGATGGCGTTTTCGGGCAACACCATGCGGGCGATGACGCTGCAGCGCGTGCAGAAGGACCTGAACCGTGTATACCGGGCGACCCGGGAACGGATGGGGGAGCCACCGTCGACCGCCGGGGGAGAACGCCCAGGGGCTGATCAACCTCCAGCCAGGGCAGGGGGCGACGTGCGACGAACGGCTGCCGAGCCGAGCGCCGGGACGGCCTTCGTTGGGGATGAGCGTGACGAGATGATGGCGCTGGTGAACGAGCTCTTCGCTTCGCACTTGCTGACATCGACGGGCGGCAATGTCAGCATCCGGCGGCCGGAGCACCCGGACGAGGCATGGATCACGCCGAGCGCGATGCCGAAGGGACACCTCTCCGCGGAGATGCTGGTACGGATTGGAATGGACGGGGAAGCGCTGGACGACGGGGCGCTTTCGCCGTCGAGCGAGCGATTGATGCACACGGCCATCTACCGGGCGCGGCCGGAAGTGCAGGCAGTAGTGCACAGCCACGGGCCGAAGGGGTTCGCGCTGGGGCTCGCAGGACTGCCGTTTCTGCCGGTCTCGACGGAGGCAGCGTTCTTTGGGGACCTGCCGCGTGTGCCGTTCACGATGCCGGGGACGGACGAATTGGCGGAGGCGGCGGTGACTGCGATGGGGAACGGGAACGGCGTGCTGCTGGTGAACCATGGACTGCTGGTGGCTGCGAGTTCGCTGAGGCGAGCGGTGGACATGACCGCCGTGATCGAGGAGACAGCGGGAGCGCTGCTGGATTGCCACGCTGCCGGCCGCACGCCGCCGGTGTTACCGGACGACGTGGTGGCACAGCTGCGGGAAATCGGGGAGATGATGGGGTAGGGTCGGGGCCTCTACGCTTCACCTGTGAGCTGTGCCCGCACCGCCGTACGATCCCACTGTTCCCAGACCTCCGCGATCCGGCCGTCTTCAAAGCGCGCGTGGAGGTGGAGCGGAAATTCGACCCGCCGCCCGGTGGGCGGCACGGGCCACCCCTCGCCCAGGTGCGTCCCCCGGTGGATCACCCTCGCGGCGCCGTATCCCTGCCCGGCGAATAGGTGTTCGACCTCCATGCGCATGTCAGGAAAGACCTTCACGTACCCGCGAAAGACGTCCATGAACGCCTCGGCTCCAAACTGCTCAAGTCCCTGAAGCACGCCCCTGAACACGTGGCCCTGAGTCAGGACGTCGGCGAAGGCATCGTAGTCGTGGGCGTTGCAGATTTCGAAATAGCGGCGGAGGACAGCAGTATTGGCGACGTCGGGTTCCGTGATCACCATGCCTATCCCAGCAACCCGGTGGCGGCGATCCGCGCGAGCAGGAAGTTGTTGCCATCCGCAGGGCTGATTTCGACCATTTCGAGGTCCTCAAGGGCCCAGCAGGTGTGACCGGGCCGGAGATAGGCGACCTGTCCGGGTCGCGCTTCTTCTTCGCTCTGGTCGTCGGTGTAGCGGATGCGAACCGCGCCTTTTGTCACGACGAAGTAGTGAGGGACCGGGCAAAGCGATTCGCCGCAGGCGGCGCGGAGGATGTCCGTCACGTCGAAGCTGCGTGGCCAGTGGTGGGAAAGGATGCTCATGCCCCCGTGATCGATTGAACCGAGGGACGCGCCTGTCGAGCCGACCGGTTGGCGGATGTCGTCGAGCGTTACGATTGCCATGTATGCCTCCCGAGGTGGTTACCTGCGGAACGATCGTGAAGCTCCAGGTAGGGCGGCGCATCATCCATCTGAACCATTGGGCCAATGACGAACCTACACGTCAGCCAGTAGCCCCTTTGCTGCAGCCAACGCAGCTGCCTCAGCACGGTTGGTGAGCCCGAGCTTGGTGAGGATATTCACAACGTGGCGGGCGACGGTGGGCCGCTTGATCCGCAGCTTCTCAGCGATCATCGGATTGGTGGCGCCGTCGGCGAGGAAGCGGAGGACCTGGAGCTCCCGGGGACTGAGCGCCTCCAGTCCCGCGCCTGTCGCCCGAACAGGCACGCCATTTCGCTGGATCTGCCGCTGAAGGTCCCTGGCGCGGTCGAGGTAGAAGGCCTGGCCTGAAGGCTGGAGGCAATCGTCTGCCTCGGGTGCATGGATGGCAGCAGCGCTACCAGTTTCCGGCCGCCTGATTACAACTGTGAGGGTGCGCCCGTGCCGCTGGGTCTCGCAACGCATGGCGTCACCCGGCTGGTAGCCCTTGATGGCGGTCTGGAGGGTGGACAGCGAATCAATCGCGACGCCTCCGAGGGAGCGGATCACGTCTCCCTCGAGGAATCCGGCTTCGGACGCAGCGCTCCCGGGTTTGGGAGCAGGGATAACGACAGAATCGAGGGCGGCCCCGGCGGCAGCGCGGGCTCCCTCCCGCCAGATCGCCTGGGAGGTAGCGGCGCAGAGACAGAATCCAACGGAACACGCGGCGCACGTGCAGCGGCACGACTCGCCGTCATCGTCGAAGGCCCGGACGATGGTCGCGGCAAGCGTCGCGCCCAGTTTTGCGCCCAGGGCCTGGTATTCCTGTGTGTGGCGCCGGGCGAGATGAGCGGTGGTGCCATCGGGAGCAACCATCCAGCTGTCATGCAGCCGGTGCGCGACCGTTTGCATGGCGGCGGTGGCGATCAAGGTCTCGCTCAGGCAGACGAAGAGCCGCTGGAGTGTTTCGCCCGGTGATACGGGCTCGATGGGACGTGGAGATTCGCGCAGGGGCACCGCAGCCGCGGTGGGCGGTTGGTCCCCGGCAAGGTCCGCGATTCGACGCGAGAGAGAATCGGCATGGCCTTCGGCTCGGCTGCGAATGTCCGCGGCAAGAGCGCTCACTTCGCCGTAGCGGGCGAGCGCAATTGACGCATCGCGCGCGTTGCCCGCGAGCTTCACTTCAAGGGCGACCGTACAGGTTATGGCGGCGACGAGACGCTCGCTGAACGGATCGTTGCTGTTGACCATTCGGCGCATCCCTGAAAAGGCACTGCCTTCCGGTCTACGCCACAGCGGCGGCGGGCACAAGGAGCCCGCGGCCGCGCCAACGGGCCCTGTTTCATGAGCGGACAGTGCGCCTTCCGCCTCAGTCGAAGGCGGCGAGGACTTCGTCGTTGATGCGTTCGTAGAGGCGGGGGTTGTTGGGGATGCTCTGGAATATGGCGCCATCGGCGCCGGCTTCCTGGTAGCGGCGAAGGACGCCGACGATGTGCTCAGCGTTGCCGATGGTCATGTTGCGGCGGCGGTCTTCGGGCGAAGCGTTGGGCGCGAAGCGTTCGCGGAGGCTTTCGGCCTTGGCTTCATCGTCCTGGAGGACAAGAACGGAGAATGCGGTTTTCGTGATCTCCGAGGGGTCGCGGCCAACGTCGGCACAGTGCTGGTTGAGGATGTCGACTTTGCGGGCGAAGTCTTCGGGGGAGCCGCCGACATTGAGGATGTCGCCGAACTTCGCGAGGGTGCGGAGGGTCCGTTTTTCGCCGCCGCCGCCGATCATGATGGGGATGGGGTTGGGGCCGGTGTGGCGGGGGGCGAAGGGGGCGTTATCCAGTCGATAGTACTTGCCCTGGAAGTTGACAGGCCCATCGGCATGGAAAAGGGCGCGGATGAGCTCGCAGGCTTCTTCGAGGCGGTCGGAGCGTTCTTTGATGGAGGGGAAGTCCCAGCCGTAGGCCTCATGTTCGCGGACGTGCCAGGCGGCGCCGATGCCGAGGATGGCGCGGCCGCCAGTCATGGCGTCGAGGGTGGCGGTCATCTTGGCGAGGAGGGCCGGGTTCCGGTAGGTGTTGCCGGTGACGATGGTGCCGAGGCGGAGGCGGGAGGTGATAGCGCCGAGGCCGGCGAGGGCCATCCAGCCCTCGAGGCAATCGCCGGATTCATCCATGAAGGCGAGGGGTGGGACGAAGTGGTCGAAGGTCCAGGCGCTTTCCCAGCGGCCGGCGTCCATGGTCCTGGCGACGGCGACCATGGCGTCCCATGTGGTGTTGTTGCCGGGGATCTGGGCTCCGAATTTCATTGGGTGGCTCCTGAATGCTGGTCTTATCCGCAGCCTACAGGGAACGGCGGAGGGTAGCTCGCCGGGACAGCGGGAGATAGCAAGACGCCGCACCGGTTCACCGGTGCGGCGTCCTTAGGCGCGGTCTTCCGGCGCGAAGCCGGAGTGCGGACACTCGTTAGGCGAGCTTGAGGGCCATGGTCTGGGCGAGGTCCATGCGGATGCCAGGGCCCATGGTGGTGGTCATGGTGACGCTACGGACGAAGACGCCCTTGGCCTCGCGCGGGCGGGCGGCGTTCACGGCTTCAATGAGGGCCGCGAGGTTATCGCGGAGCTTGTCGTCTTCGAAGCTGACCTTGCCGATGACAACGTGGATGTTAGCGAGCCGATCGAGGCGGAACTCGACACGACCCTGCTTGGCCTCGTTGACGGCCTGGGCAACGTCTTCTGGAGCGACCACAGTGCCGGAGCGCGGGTTGGGCATGAGGCCACGGGGGCCGAGGACGCGGCCAAGGCGACCGACGCGGCCCATCATTTCACGGGTGGCGATGGCAACATCGAAGTCAGTCCAGCCGCCTTCGATCTCTTTGATGAGGTCATCGCTGCCGACATGGTCGGCGCCAGCGTTGCGGGCAGCGGCTGCGGTTTCGCCTTCGGTGAAGACGAGGACGCGCATGACTTTGCCGAGGCCGTGGGGCAGGACGGTGGAGCCGCGGATCTGCTGTTCGGCGTGGCGAGGGTCGAGGCCGGTCTTGATGTGGAGTTCAACGGTTTCGTCGAACTTGGCGGGATGGGTTTCCTTGGCGAGCGCGATGGCTTCATCGGGGAGGTAGAGGCGGGTGGCATCGACCCTGGCGGCGGCTTCCTGCCACTTTCGGCCCTTCTTGGAGGCTGCAATTCCGGCCATGGTTATTCGACCTCGATGCCCATTGAGCGCGCAGTGCCCTCAATGATCTTGATGGCTTCTTCGATGCTGTTGGCATTGAGGTCGGCCATCTTGGTTTCGGCGATGCGGCGGAGGTCGGCGACGCGAACCTTGCCGGACTTTTCGAGGCGGTTGCGGCCGCTGCCCTTGGGGATGCCGGCGGCCTTCTTGAGCATGTCAGAGGCCGGCGGCGTCTTGAGGATGAACGTGAAGGAGCGATCCTCGAAGACGGTGAGCTGAGCAGGGACGATGTTACCGGTCTGATTGGCCGTGCGGGCGTTGTAGTCCTTGACGAACTCCATGATGTTGACGCCGTGCTGACCGAGGGCGGGACCGACCGGCGGCGCGGGCGTCGCCTTGCCGGCCGGAAGTTGCAGTGTGAGCACTGCCCGGACTTTCTTTGCCACGTTTGGGCTCCTTGCGTGCTAGCGGCATGCTTCTGAGGGCAGGCCTCCGCGGGATAGGCGCGATGCGCCACGGATCAGTATCGGCAGGGGCGGGGGTAGCGGCAATGCGAGGGGGCTGGTCAGAGCGATGGCCATGCGTAGAATCGCCGTGAATGACCGTTCAGTCAGCCTCCGCGACGGGTCCGGCGGCGGGCGAACCAGGGCCTATCAGCAACCCGTTCGCGACGGTTGGATTCCGCGTGTGGTGGGCGGCTTCGGTCGTAGCCGGACTGGGCGTTGGGATTCAGACGGTGACGGTGCCGCTGTTCATCCGGGACCGGGTTTCGGAAGACAACCGGGCGATTGCGATTGCGGCGGCGCTGATTTCGACGCAGATCCTGGCGGCTGCGTTTTCACTGCTTGGGGGCGTACTGGCTGACCGCGTGGAGCGCCGGCGGATCCTGGTGCGGACGTACAGCGTGGCGGCGATCGTCTCGGTGGCGTACGTGGTGCTGTCGGCGATGGACGTAAGCGTCGTTTGGCCCGTGTATCCGTTGGCGATGGTCGTGGGGACGGCCGGGGCATTCACGAACCCCGCGCGCCAGAGCATGGTGCCGCAGCTCTTGAGCAGGGCGCAGTTGCAGAACGGGATCATCCTCGGGAACGTGGCGTTCATGGCGCTGTTGCAGTTCGGCGGCCCAACGATCGGGGGGCTACTGGCGGACACGGCGGGGCTTACGGTGGCGTTCGGAGTCGAGGTGGCGGCGCTGGCGTTCGCGGTTGTGCTTTTCTCGCGCGTGAAGACGGATACGCCCGTGCCTTCGGGCCGGAATGTGCGCGGGGACCTCGCCGACGGGCTGCGGTTCGTGGCGAAGACGCCGTCGCTGATCGGCCTGCTCTCGATCGGCGCGATTCCCGGGATCTTCATCATGGGGCCGTTCGCGGTGACGGTGGTGCTGCTGGTGAGCGACGTCTTCGAGGCGCGCGATACGTTCGTCGGCGTGCTCTGGGGGTGCTTCGGGGGCGGGATCCTGCTGGGTTCGCTGGCACTGACGGTGAAGCGGTTGCCGCGGCGGGGGCTGTTCGTGTGCCTGTGCGTGTTCGTGGGCGGGTTCTTCTTCATCGGCTACGGGCTGACGAGTTCGCTGCCGCTGGCGATGGTGTTCCTGGTGTTGCTCGGGATGACGGGGCCGGCGGTATTCATCAACACCGTCGTGGCGCTCATCCAGGAGTACACGCCGCCGCAGATGATGGGGCGAGTGATGAGCATGTACGGGCTGACGTTCATGGCAACGTCGCCGATCGGGTATGCGCAGGCGGCCGTGGTGGAGCGATTCGTGGGGCCAGCGAACACGGTGGTGATCAGCGGGCTCATGTGCACGTCGTTGGGCCTCCTGTGCGTGTTGTTCCTGAAGCCGGTGCGGAGGCTCGACTAGCGGGTGCCGGAGCCGTTCAATGGCTTGATGGACAGCGACGGGGCGGCAGCCGGGGGCGAACGCGAACGATTCGTTGGGGCGATGCTCGGAGGCGGGCACGAGCTGTGGGTGGTTGGCGGGGCGGTTCGCGACCGGCTGATGGGCGCGACCGGGAAGGACGAGGACTTCGCGACGAGCGCGTTGCCGGATGTAGTGGAGGAAACGGCGAAGGCGTTGGGACGGCACGTGACCGTGGTTGGGAAGCGCTTCGGGACGATCGGCGTGTTGCTGGATGGCCACTGGAGCGAGGTGACAACGTTCCGCGGGGATTCGTATTCGAGCGGGACACGGTGGCCGGACGTGACGTTTGGGACGAGTCTCGGTGAGGACCTGGCTCGACGCGACTTTACGGTGAATGCAATAGCGGAGCATCCCGTGACGCGGATGGTGCACGACCCATTCGACGGACGGCGAGACCTGGACACGAAACTGCTGCGGGCGGTGGGCGAGCCGCACGCGCGGTTCGTGGAGGACCCGTTGCGGATCCTCCGGGGGATCCGGTTCGTGAGCCAGCTGGGCTTCGAGGTCGAGCCAGAGACGCTGGCGGCGATGGAGCGAAGCGTGTCGCTGCTGGCAACGCTTTCGCAGGAGCGGATCACGGCCGAGCTAGACCGGCTGTTACACGGGAACTACCCGGCGCGAGGACTGGAACTATTGCAGGGGACGGGGGCGTTGGAGGTGGTGCTGCCGGAGCTGGCGCCGATGGTGGGCTGCGAACAGAACCGTTTCCACAAGTTCGACGTCTGGGGACATACGGTGGCGACGGTCGCAGCGATCCCGAACGGCAGCGAGAACCTGCGGCTTCGCCGCTGGGCGGCCCTGGTACACGACCTTGGCAAGCCGTATGTACGGCACACAAAGCCTTCCGGCGAGTGGGGGTTCTACGCGCACGAGAAAGATGGCGCGGAGCGGGCGGAGGCGCTGTTGGAAAGGCTGAAGGTTTCAAGGAAGGATGTGCAGGCGATTTCGCTGATGGTGCGGCGGCACATGGACCGGCCAAACGTTGAGGAGCGGCGCTCCGTCCGTCGGTTCATGTCGCGGAGTGAGGGGCACTGGGACGACCTGGTGGCGCTGAAGCGGGCGGATAACGCGAGCCACACGTACGACGACCGCGAGTACCACGATGCACTGCAGGCGATGTGCGACCGGGTGGCGGAAGAGGACGGCGAGGCGCTGCGGGCGCAGAGTCCGTTGAGCGGCGATGCCATCGCGGCGATTGCAGGGCGGGCGCCGGGAGCGTGGATCCGGCCCCTGAAGGAACGGCTGAGTGCGATGGTGCTCGATGGCGAGATAGAAGCTGGCGACCGGGACGCTGGCGAACGAGCGCTGCGCGTTATGCTGAGCAGCGAGGAACGCTGATGAGTGCTGTTGAGAAGTCTCCGAACGAAGGGGATGTGCGCTTCGCGCTAAAGGTCGCCGGTGTCGTGATGGTCCTGGTGGTGGGAGCGACGGTGCTGCTGGGGTTTCTCGGCGGCTATGACTTCGGGATCTACGACGGACCGCCGGGAAACTTCCGCGCGAACTTCGAGGAAGGGACGGCGGCGACACTCAAGACCGGAGCAGGCAACGCCGTGCGCGTCGACGTCTTTGACATCGCGCTCGATGGGCGGGCGTTCACGGCGCGGGTGGTTGGCCTGCCGGAGGGGCAGGCAGGGCGGTGGTATGCGGAATTGGATGATGGGACCAAGGCGCCCTTGCTGACCGAGACGCTGGCGAGCGGCGACACTCGTGTGACGCTTCCAACGGACGGGCCAGCGGGCAAATTCGTGGATTCGTACCACTTCGATCCAGATGATTCAGAAGGTGACTTCTACTTCCGGGTGAGCGAGAAGACTCCGATCAGCTGAGCGCCCGATGGGCAAGCCCGGCAGCGGCGCCGGCGAGGATGAGCCAGACGCTGTTGGGGCTGAAGCGAACCAGGACAATGGCCGTGACGGCGAGGATCGCAAGCTGAAAAACGCTGTCGATCGCCTGGGTGGCGAGGCGGATGGTGACGACGGCCATGAGCGCGATGGCGGCCGCGTTGACACCGTCGAGGAACGGCGAGGCCCACGATGAACGCCTGATCCTCGGGATAAACGGGTGCGTGATAGCGACGAAGAGGAATGACGGCAGGAAGATGCCGACGGTGGCGACAGCCGCGCCGGGGAATCCCTCCAGCACGTAGCCAACGAATGTGGCGGTAGTGAAGACCGGTCCGGGCGTGAACTGCCCGACAGCAACGGCATCGAGAAGCTGTTGCTGTGTGAGCCAGCCACGCTGGGTGACGAACTCCGTTTCGAGGAACGAGACGAGGACGTAGCCGCTGCCGTAGAGCACAGCGCCGATCTTGAGGAAGACGAGGAATACCCAAAGGAGGCTGCTCTCTGTCCCGCTGGCGGCAGCCAGCGGGATGAGTGCGAAGCGAAGGCGGGCTGTGAGACTCCGGGCCTTTGCTGAGGCGCGCCTGACACGACCGTGCCACGGGCTATTCGAGCGGCCGCCTGAGACGATCGATAGGACGAGCAGGCCGATGCCGGCGCCGAAGATGAGCCAGACTTCTCCGACGCCGGCGAGGGCGAGGGCCGTAGCGGCAACGACAACGACCACAGCGGATGGGGTCTTCACCGCGGCAAGCCGGAGCCCCCAGATGGCCTGGACGATGACCGCGAGGATGACGGGCTGGATGCCGAAGAGGAGGCCCTCGGCGGTGGGTGTATCGCCGTAGCGGACGTAGGCCCAGGCAAAGGCAAGGACGATGACGACGGCGGGAAGGATGAAGGCTGCGCCGCCGATCCAGAGGCCGCGGTTGCCGGCACGGCTGGCGCCGAGGTGCATCGTCATCTCGGTAGAGTTAGGGCCGGGGATGAGGTTGGTTACGCCGAGCATGTCGACAAACTCGGCGTCGGTGAGCCAGCGGCGTTGGACCACGAGGTCCCGCCGCAAGATGGCGATGTGGGCAGCCGGGCCGCCAAAAGCGATGACGCCGAGGCGAAAGAAGTAGCGCGCGACCTCGGAGAGCGATCCGGCGGAAGTCACGCCTCCGAGCCTACGTGGGGGTGCGAACTCATGGTTAACTGCCGTCGAGGGCGCGTTCGAGTCCGGCTTCGACGGTGCGGAGGACCTTAAGCCGAGCGTGGTACTTGTCGTTCGCTTCGACCAGGGTCCAGGGAGCGATCTCGGTGCTGGTACGTTCGATCATGTCGCAGGCGGCTGCGATATAGCCGTCCCACTTTTCGCGGTTGCGCCAGTCTTCGTCGGTAATCTTGTAGCGCTTGTAGCCACGCTCCTCACGGTCTTTGAAGCGGCGGAGCTGCTCTTCCTTTGAGGTCGCGAGCCAGAACTTGAGGACGAGGACGCCGGAGGAGGTGAGCTGTTCTTCGAAGGCGTTGATCTCGGCATAGGCACGGCGCCAGCCAGCAGATGCGACGAGGCCCTCGATGCGTTCGACGAGGACGCGGCCGTACCAGGAGCGGTCGTAGATGGTGATGTGGCCCCAGCGGGGAAGCTGCCGCCAGAAGCGCCAGAGGTAGGGGTGAGCGCGTTCTTCATCGGTGGGGGCCGCAATCGGAATGACGCGATAGGTGCGGGCGTCGATGGATTGTGTGAGGCGGCGAATGCAGCCGCCCTTGCCGGCGGCGTCCATGCCCTCAAATACTATGACGGCGGAACGCTTCCGCTTGAGAAGGTCGCGACTGAGGCGGCCGACGTTGAGTTGGCGCGTCTTCAGTTCGCGGCCGTAGTCGTCCGGCTCCACGGCCTGTGACAGATCCAGCGTGGAGATGATGTTGACGGGGGCAGGGACGGGAGCGCCGTTGTTGCCGTTGGTGGGCTGGGGCTGAGCGGCGTCTTCGAGATGCGTCTCAATGGATTCAAGCACGGTCTCGGCGACCTTGAGGTTCCGATAGCGGGCGTCGTGGGCTTCAATGAGATGCCAGGATGCGTGGGCGCGATCGGTGCGGCGGATGGCCCGGCTGGCGCTGAGGACGAACTGGTCGTACGTGCGGTGATAGGCCCAGTCGCGCTTGGTGACGCGCCAGGCGGTATCGGACTTTCGCGAAAGCTTCTTGAAACGCTGCTTCTGCTGATCTTTCGTTACATGGAGCCAGAGCTTGATGAGAAGGATGCCGTTATCAGCGAGCATCCGCTCGAAGTCGACGATCCGGCGAAGGCCATCTTCAAAATCCGCTTCATCGAGGTTGCCGAGGGAATGCTGAGAGATCGGGCGGGTGTACCAGGAGCCGAAGAAGATGGACATGCTGCCGGCAGGCGGGAGCCGACGCCAGTAGCGGAAGTATTCCGGCCGTTCGACTTCTTCTTCGGATGGGCCGCCGAGGGCGTGGGTCTCGATGCCGCGAGAGTCCATCCAATCAAGAAGAAGGTTGACGGTATCACCCTTGCCGGCGCCTTCGGCGCCGGCGATGACGATGAGAGCGGAGGAATTGGACTCCTTGAGCCGTAGCTGGGCATCAAGGAGCGCCTCGCGCACCTCAGGTTCGCGGGCGTCGAACGTTTTCTTGTCGAGTTTTCGCCCGAGCTCGGCGCTTTCGAACATCTTCAGCCTCCCCTTGGCCCCCTAGACCGCCTTCTCCACGGTGATTGAAGGATCGAACGGATCCGGGTTCGAGCGCATGCAATCAACCGCGCGGGAGAGAAGTTGCAGCGTGGGGCTATCGTACTGCGTGCCAGCAGATACGAGTTCGACGAGGATGCGGCAGGCCTCGGCCCACTGACGTGACTCGAAGGCAGCGAGCGCCTGCTCGAAACGGTCGCGGGCGGCGAGCCAGAGGGGTGGCGCAGCATCGGCGGCGAGTTCGAAGACATCGACAGGAGCGGAAACTCCCTGGACACGCAGGCCGCCGAGGCGGCGGGTGGCGAAGCTGGCGGGCAGCCGTTGGCGCGTGCCAGCGGTGACGAGGAGGCCGACGCCGAGGGTCTTGGTGGCGTTTTCGACGCGGCTGGCGAGATTCACCGTCGGGCCCATGGGGCCGTATTTGAACTTGAGGCGGCTGCCGGTGTTGCCGACGATCGCCGGGCCAGAGTTGATGCCGATACCGAGCCGGATGGGCTCACCGGTCTCGGGTTCCCACTGTTCCGAAAGGGCGGGCAGAGCTGCGACGATGGCGCGCGCCGCGTTACAGGCGCGGGCGGGGTGATCTGGCTGGTCGGCCGGCGCATTCCACATGGCAAGGAGGCCGTCCCCCACATAGTCGACAACGACGCCGTCGGTATCGCGGATCTGCTGGCTCTGGAGGTCCATGATGTCCTGCATCATGTTGAAGGTGCGGGCGGCGCCGAGGCGCTCGGAAATGCGTGAGAAGTTGCGGACGTCGGAAAACATGACCGTGACTTCACGATCGCGGCCGTCCAGCAAGGAGCGGTCTTCGACGAGTTGACGGGCGAGTGTCGGCGAGAAGAACTGTTCGAACTGCACCTCCATGCGGAGGGCCTCTTCGCGCTCGCGTTCGCGTGCGATGCCTGCGCCGGCGGCCGCGGCAAGGACCTGGACGACACGGGCTTCGAGCGGGCTGATGTCGGGCGATGGCTGGTTGATCCGCAGGAGGCGCGCGCCGTAGAGGGCGCCAAACACCCTGCCGTTGGCATCGATGAGCGGGGCCGCGACGACGGTTTCAATGCCAACGAGGCTGGCCGTGGCCGTTTCGGAGCCCAGGTTGCGGTAGATGGTGCGGGCGAGCCGGACGACCTCGCTGAGGATGGTGGTGCTGAAGGCCGAGCCGTGCCAGTCGCTGACGGATGTGCGGGCGGCGACACGCCAGCCATCTTCGCCTTCGCGAAGGAGGACGAGGGCGCTATCCATGCCGACAAGGTCAACGACGGCACGGGCGGTCGCTTCGAGGAATTCAGCGGAGGTGGCGGCTGCCTGCTGGACGAGGACGACCGTTTCGAACCAGCGGGCGAGGGTTTCCGGATCGGGCGATTCGCCGAGGTCGCGGAGGACGACGGACTCGGGCGCGGCGGCCGGGCGGACAATGGTTTCAAGGCCGGCGGCAAGAATGTCTCCGTCAACTTCCCGGGCTATGGGCGAAGACGGCGTTGGAGCGGGCTCGTAGGGTGCTTCGTAGCTGGGAATAACGGACGGGGCGGATTCCCACGGAGTCGCTTCTGCTTCGGACAGCTCCAGCTGTGTGCGACCGAACGAGACGACGACGGGCAGCGGGACAACGGCACTATCACCGAGGCCGAGACCGGGCCCACGGTCGTGGAAGACGTCGGAGGAGAGACTGAGGTTCTCGACCAGGACGCCCTCATCGACGGGCGTGAGGCGAACATGGTCACGCGATGCGTAGGGGTCGGCGACCGTGCAGCGCGGATACTCGCGGCCGGGCCCGCGGCCGAATTCGAGAGGCCCTTCCTGGTGAACGAACGACTCTTCCGAACCCTCGGAGCGGACGACGATGAAGAGCGGGGGCATCGAACCTCACCCTGGCGGGGACCTGCGGCTATCCCCGCACCGAGCATGGCGCGGGAACAGCCAAGTCGCCAGTACGCGGCGAGGGAATCGGGGCGTTATTCTCCAGCGGGGGCTTCGGCCGTGGTTTCGTCTTCGACCGAGGGTTCCTCGAGCGCGAGCTGCTCAGGCTGGCGGACGGCGAGCTGGCAGCCGGTGAGCACCGCGACAACGGCACCGAGCGCGAGCAGCCACGGAGCAAGCACGCCACCGATGACGATGACGGTGAGCGGCACATCGACGAGCGTCCGCCCTTCGCGGGTGACCGTGACGCGGCGAACGAGGCCGCCTTGCCAGACGCGGCGAACGAAGGCTTTGAAACCGGAGTCCTGATCGGATGTTGGTGTGTCCATAAACCGATAGTGCTCTATCCGGCGCCGCGCCGGTAGGGACGAAAGGACCAGATGGGCGGGCCGAGGGCCGGGCAACGCGTACAGGCTATCAGCGGGTTACATCCGAGCCTTTGAACGGGGCGCGGATGATGGGGCCGATGAGGCAAACATTGGCGACGCCTACCGCGACGAAGACGAGCCCAACGGCGACGAGCGCGAGCATCGGGCCACCGGCCAAGATGCCGACGATGATCAGCGCGAGACCGATGACGATACGGGCGATGCGGCCAACGGGGCTGGCCATGAATTTTGCGAACGGCATGTGCGACTCTCCTGCCACGGGGGATGGTGTTCTGTCTCCCGCGGCAGGATTGTTGCACGGACAACGAGCACCAGTGAGGGCCGACCGGCCCCCAAGCCTGGCGCCGGACGGGCTATGTGTGCGCAACCACGCCGAGTTCGGCCAGGAGGAGTTCCACGCGGCGGCGGATGTCGTCGCGGATACGGCGCGCAACCTCAATGGGCTGGCCGGCGGGATCGTCTACTTCCCAGTCGAGATAGCGCGTGCCGGGGTAGATGGGGCAGGCGTCTCCGCAGCCCATGGTGATGACTGCATCGGCGGCCCGCACGACCTCATCGGTCAGCGGTTTCGGGAATTCCTGGCCAAGGTCGACCCCAATCTCGGCCATGGCTTCGACGACTGCCGGATTGATCTCCTCGCCCGGGGCAGAGCCCGCGGAGCGGACGCTGACGTGGCCCTGGCTGAGGAAGGCAGTGATTCCGGCTGCCATCTGTGAGCGGCCGGCGTTGTGGACGCAAACGAAGAGGACTTCGGGGCGATCCTTGGCAATCGCGCCAGTCGACTGGCCGAGAGCGGTGAGACGCTCGCGAGCGAATCGCCGCACGAAGAGCGGCACGAAGTCGAGCAGCCTGGGGCGGGACCGGAACGACTCGAAGGCCTCGTTCACGAAACGCTCGACGGTTTCGGCGCTGAACGTGCCCGCGAACTCTTCGGCGAGGGATGCAGATTCTTTCTTGATTCTGAGCTTCAGTTCACCAAGTTCGGCGGGAGACAGTTCCTTTTCCATCGGGATTACTCCTCGTTACGGGTTGGGATCAGGACTCGGAGTTGTGGCCATCGGGAAGCGGGGTGTGGGGCTCGCGCAGCACTTCGTAGACGAGGGCCGCGAGGAGCGCACCCGCGATGGGGCCAACCCAGAAGACCCAGTGCGAATCCCAGACGTTGGCGGCGACGGCGGGGCCGAATGAACGGGCAGGGTTCATGGACGCGTTGGCGATCGGCCCCCAGCCGGTGGCAGCAAAGGCGACGTAGCCGCCAATCGCAACACCGGCAAAAGGTCCCTGAGCGCGATGGTCGGTGGCGACGCCAAAAATGACGAAGACGAGGAAGAAGGTGAGGATCAGCTCGGACCAGAGCGCCGCATCGACGCCGCCGATGCGTGGGGCGCTGGCGCCGGCGTCCCCGGCATCTCCGACGATGGCGACGATCGCGAGGCCGGCAAAGACGGCACCGGCGAGTTGGGCGATGACGTATCCGGCAGCCACGGCGGGTGTGATCCGGCGGAGGACGGCGAAGGCGATGGTGACCGCAGGATTGATGTGACAGCCGGAGATATGGCCAAGGGCGAAGATCATGGACATGACGATGAGGCCGAACGCGAGGCCGATGCCGACGCCCGACACGGCGCCGTCGCTGGCCGTATTGACCGCGATTGAGCCCGGACCGGCGAAGACCAGCGCGAACGTACCCAGGAGTTCAGCCAGGTACGGCGCGAAGCGCGGTTGCGGCTTGAGCATCGGCCGTGGAGTCGCCATCGGAGAACATTACCCGGAGCCATTGTTAACGTTCGATTCTTCGCGAGGCGTCAGGAGGTGGCGGAACGGGACGGGATGCTGCTGACCCCCGCCGTTCAAGACCGCAGGAGGGCGGCCGATGACGGCAGATACGCGTGGATGGTTCGACGGGACTCGTTACTGGATCAGCTGCCCTGAGCACGGCCAGCAGGCGGCGGAGCATGTTGCGCCAGGCCTCGTCCGCTGCCTAGCAAGCGACGGTGCAGAGAGTTTCTCCGAGCCGATGGGCTGTGAGCGCATCGGGGCGATCGAAGCACGTTCAGGCGACGGCGGGTTCGGGGGCGCGGCGGATTGGCGCGGGGACGATGTTAAAGGCGATGGCTGCGGCGAGGAGCGCGAGCAAGCCGGACACGTAGATGGGGATTGAGTAATCGCCGGCGACGTCGTGGATCTGGCCAGCGAACGCGGCCGCGACGGCGCCGCCGACCATGTGCGAGCAAGTAATCCAGCCAAAAAGGGTAGGGACGCTGCGCCGGCCAAACCGGTTGGCCGTGAGCATCACGGTCGGGGGGACGGTGGCAATGAAATCGAGCCCGAAGACGACGGCGAAAAGCGACATGAGCGGGACGGTGGTGATGAACGGTAAGACGAGGAGCGAGCACGCGCGGAGGAAGTAGTAGACGGCGAGGAGCTTTCGAGGCGAATAACGGTCGGTGAGCCAGCCTGAGCCAAGGGTGCCGACGATGTTCATGAAGCCCATGAGCGTGACGATGCCGGAGGCTTCAGCTTTGCTGAAGCCGTGTTCGCCCGCATGGGGAATGAAGTGGAAGCCGATGAGGCCCACCGTTGTGAATCCGCAAATGAAGAACGAGGAGGCGAGGAGCCAGAAGTCGCGGACGCGGATGGCCTGGCGGAGCGACGTGGTGCGGGTATCGGCGGGAGCGGCGAGGGTTGCGGCGGTGGTGCCGTATGGCGCAAGGCCAAGGTCCGCGGGACGGCTTCGAAAGAGAAGTGCGGCGAGGGGTAGGACGATGAGTCCAAGAAGCGCGGCCATCCCCGCGACAGCCCCGCGCCAGCCCCAGGCGCTCTCCGCCCAGAGGAGCGGGAAGAGGAGGACGAACTGGCCGGCACTTGATGCGCCACCCAGGATACCCGTGACGAGGCCTCGACGGGATTCGAACCAGGTGTTGGCGACGGCGGCGCTGAGGACCGTCGAGACGCCGCCGGTGCCGAAGCCGACGAGCAGGCCCCATGCGATGTAGAGATCAACGATGTTCCGCATGGCAGCCGTGAGCGCGGTGCCAATGATGGCGACGAGCAGAAAGGCGATGGCCATCCGGCGCATGCCGATACGGCCCATGACCCAGCCGGAGACCGGGCCGGCAAAACCGAGGGCGAGCAAGGAGACGGCGAGCGCGAGGGAGATCTTGCCGCGAGACCAGTTGAAATCGTCTTCGAGCGGTTCGATGAGGACACCGGGAGCGGAGCGGACGCCAGCCGAGGCAAGGAGGAGGAAGAAGGCGACACCAACGACGACCCAGGCGTAGTGGATGCGCGGGAGTCTCTGCAAAGGTGACGGCTGAGGTTTCATAAAGAAACCATAGCATCCGCGCGGCACTCAATCACGCGCGCACGGATGCCGGAGGAGGGACTAGCCGGTCGCGGCGGAGCGAAACGCCTCAAGGTGTTCGCGGGAATCCGCGAGCAGCGGGCCCTCGGCGATCTGCGCGGCCGTGAGGATGGCGCCACCGGCCACGGCGAGGGGCGTCGTGCGTCGGAGGGCAGCGTCGTCGAGAGCGCGGATGGCTTCGACGGCAGCCGGGCCGTCCTGACGGATACGGGCGACGACGGCTTCGCGAGTCACGCTGGCGGCATCTGCGGCATGGCCAGCGTTGAGCTGTTCCAGGGTTTCGGGACCAAGGTCCGCGACGGGGTGAGATTCGCCGCGGGCGACGGCGGTGACAAGGCCGGCGAGAGCGAGGTGGTTGGCGATGTGGTCGGCGACGACATTGGCCTGGCGCCCGTCGGCAGGTGCGGCCGCCGTCCAGCGACCAGCCGGGCAGGCCTGTATGGCCTCGATGGTCTGGATGAGGACCATGTTGAGCTCGCTGGCAAGGGACTCGGCAGCAGAGAGCGCGGCCGCCTCGGCTTCGACCGGGACACCGGTAGAGCAGGCAGCCAGACGACCGAGGAAATGGTCCCAACCCTGGGCATGCGGCTCGACGGCCTCCACGGGAAGGTTGGAGTGGACGACGCGGAGGCGCGTACCGCCGGCCTCGGCATCCAACTGGAACTCGATGCGGCTGGCCCCGGGCGGGACTGCATCGGCCGAGAGCGATTCCCATCCCCAGCTCCAAACGACGCGGGAGACGGGGACCAGCTCGAGGAACTGCCCGCGCATGATGTCGAAACCGTTGTAGTCGACGCGCAGGATGCCGCCGGGGCGGGGGTCTGCGACGGCGAGGCGGCCCATCCATTCGGTGATGCGGCCGGGTTCGGTCAGAAAGGAAAAGACGGTGGCTGGTTCGGCTGCGATGAAGAGTTCCCGTTCGATGGTGGTCGTTGATGCGGTGGTCATGATGCGTCCTCCTGGCGGTGCGTGGCTGCGTGCTCGGCTGCTTCTTTGAGGCGCGCGAGACTGTCGTCCCAGAGGGATTCGAAGAATGCTCGAACCTCTTCGAGACCTTCGGGGCGGGCACGGTAGTAGCGCCGAGTGCCCTGCCGCCGTTCGGAAAGCAGTCCGACATCCTTGAGGATCCGGAGGTGTTGGGAGATCGCCGGGCGAGTGACTTCGAACTGCTTCGCGATTTCGCCTGCGGGGAGTTCGCGGTCCCAGACGAGGTGGAGGATGCGCCGCCGGGTGGGTTCCGCGATGGCCTGAAGTGCACTGTCCATTGGCAAAGCGTAATGCATCACTAACGTAATGTCCAGCTTACCTAGGCGATCAAGACACCCTTGTGGGGAATGGTCTGTGCGGCCTCCGGGGCGGCGGGAAGGACGATCCGGCAGCCGAACTCGGCGCGGCCGACGTCGTCGCCGTTGGCGTCGGAGAGGCGAGCGATGACGGCGAAGGACACGGCTCCATCGCGGTGAAGGCGGGCGCGCACCCGGTCCATGGACTCTGCGAGTGCGGCGTTGGCGACGAGGCGGCCCTGCGCGGGCCTACGGAAGGAGATCGAGGATTCGAAGATGGCATAGGTCATGCCCGGCTGCTGAGTCTCAAATACGCCCGCGACGATGAGGCTGGCAGCCGCCTCGGCGACGGAGTAGATGGCAGCACCCTGGAGCGCACCTGAGTGCGACGTGTGGCGCTCCGCCTGGTCGAGAGCTGCGATCGCCCAGCCCGTCCCGGTGGCGACGAGATCGATGCCGCTGTGGCTCACGAACGGCACTTGCGAAACGGTCTCGATCACGGCTGATGCAGGCATGACGTTCCTCCCCTGAGATAGTGACGCAACGGGGGGACGGCGGGTTCCAACAAACGAAGCCCGGCAGGCAGGACCTTAGTCGGAGATCGCGAGGCAGCAGTTGACCGGGCGCGGCTGGATGACCGGTCGTCAGAGGAGGACGAGGTTGTCGCGGTGGATGGCCTCGTCGCCATAGGCATAGCCGAGGACGGAGGCAATGCGGTCACTGCGAAGGCCGCGGATTCGAGCGAGGGCGGCGCTGTCGTAGTTCGCGGTGCCGGCGGCAGTGAGGGAGCCCGCTGCGTCACGGACTTCAACGGTGTCGCCGCGAGCAAACGTCCCAACGACTGTGGCAACTCCAGCCGGGAGGAGGCTCCGTCCACGGACGCGGAGGGCGTCGACGGCGCCTTCATCGACGACGATGTGGCCCGTGCGCGAGATGTTGGCGAGCAGCCAGCGTTTGCGGCTTTCGAGGCGATCGGAGACGGCGGGGAAGAAGGTGCCGGGTTCGCGGCCGGCGGCGGCGTCAAGCAGCGAGCCAGGGCGGTGGCCATTTGCCACGACGACATCAATGCCGCTCTGGGCGGCGATGTTTGCGGCCTTGAGCTTGGTGGACATGCCGCCGGAGCCGGCGAAGGAGCCGGTGCCTTTGGCGGCGTTTTCGACGACGACGTCGACCCGCTCAATGCGAGGGATGAGGTTCGCGGCCGGATTCGTGCGCGGGTCGTCGTCATAGAAGCCTTCGACGTCGGTGAGGATGGCGAGGAGGTCAGCCTCGACGAGGTTGGCGACGAAGGCGGCGAGGCTGTCGTTTTCGCCGATGCGGGAGGCGAGGACCTGGTCCATGGCGACGGCGTCGTTTTCGTTCACGACGGGGACGGTGCCCATTTCGAGCAGATCGCGGAGAGCGTTGCGGGCGTTGAGGTAGCCCTGGCGATCGGCGAGGTCGCGACGGGTGAGGAGCACCTGGGCGACGATGATGTCGTGCCAATCGAAGAGTTCGTCCCAACTCTGCATGAGGTGGCTCTGACCGACGCTGGCGACGGCCTGGCGGCTGGGCGTGAAGCCTTCGGGGAGGCGGCGGGCGAGGCGGTGGCGGCCGGCGGCCCGAGCGCCGCTGGAAACGACCACAACTTCAATGCCTTCGGCGCGGAGGCGGGCCACCTGGCCGACAAGCTGGGCCATAGCGACGAGGTCGAGGCGATCGGAGCCGGCCGTGAGCAGGCTGGTGCCGAACTTGGCGACGACGCGTCGGTAGCGCACGTGGGAAGGGTAGCAGGAGGCGCGGTAGGGTGGGGCGAGGGGACGTGTAGAGCCGGGTCGAGCCTCAAGCAATTGCTCAGTCAGGCTCGACCCGGAGTGATTGCGGTCGTTCAGGAGCTTTGCAGCCCGGGCGCTGCCAGAGTTCCGGAGCGCTGCGCCGGGCTCTTCACCCCCTTCAGCATCAGCCAGGCGCCGAGGGCGAGTTCACCGACGAACGCCGGTCCGAACACAACCATCGCAAACGTGTTCTCGTAGTGCGCGTAGTTGTCGAGCAGCAACTGGGCGAAACCATCGACCAGGTAGCCGGCCGAGGCGAAGAAAAGGAGATAGCCGATGACCTTCGGAAGGTAGCCCGACGCGACCACCAGGTAGGCGAGGATGCCGACATGCACAGCGAAGAACATGAGGGCGAGGGTGTACCCGAATCCGTGGACGTCCGCTGCCAACAGGGTCAGCGCATCGACCTGGGAAGGGCTAAAGGCTGAGACGTACTCGGCGCCGCTGAGTAGCTGAACGATGAACAGGAGGGCAAGCAAGACGACGCCATACATAGCGGTGTGCACCGCTCTGAACACCGTGGCGAGGACGGCCAGCGTGTTGTTGAACGGCCTGAACACCACAAAGAGCGCCACGCCAACCAGCGCGTCGAACGTGAGCATCACGAAATCGCTTGCGATGCTGATGCGGAAGAGGCCTTCAGAATCGATGATGTTTCGAGCAGTGGCTGCTGCATCGCCCGGCTCAATCAGGCTGGAGCGGATGATCAGTTCGGCGAAGATGCCGCAGACAATGATGGCGAGGTAGCCAAAGCCGGCGATCCGGGCGGCTTTGTGCTGGGTTGGGTTCAAGGTTGGGGATTGCATCTTAGTGGCTCCTTCGGTGGGGGATGTCGAGTTGAGGGCATGCTCGCGCGCAGGCCTGATGGGCAAACCTCCTGGTTGGGGCGAGGTGCGGGTGTCAGCCGGTTTGAGGCGGGGAGAGATCAGATCCAGGAACATCAGGCCCCATGCATACGACCGAGATGATCGGCAACGCGAGGTCCCGCAAGCGGGCGAGGACGCCGTGTAGAGCGGCCTGATCGGACAGCACCCCTGCGAGAAGCGTGGTACCGGCCGCGTCCCTGGTAAGAGCCAGCCCCGCGAGCGAGTCTGACCAGCGGTCGGCCAGATGTCCCTTAATCCGAATCTCGTACCGGCACGGGCCGTGCGCGGTCTGGCTGGGTCGGCGTTGTTCGTTCAACCCTGGCTCTCCCTTCGATGGGGGCTACGGGCCACCCTGCCCGTGATGTGCCTCGTACTGTGCGCCGCGGGCTGGACGGTCCGGCTCATACCAGGGGTGTAACTGAGGGGTGCAATCGAGGGTGCAGGACCAGTGGAGGCGGCGGGCGCTCAGAGAAGCCCGAGCGCATTGGCTCGAGCGATGGCCTCCGCACGGTGGCCAGCGCCGAGCTTGCCATAGGTGTTGGCGATATGACGCTTGACCGTCGGCAGGCTGATGACCAGCTGTTCGGCGATCTCCTGGTTCCGCAGTCCGGCGGCGACAAGCCCGAGGATTTCACGCTCACGCGGAGTCAGGGGCTCGATGAGCGCCCCATGGGGTTCGCCACCGGGTGCGCTGAGAGCGTGGGCACCCATCTGGTCGAGGAGCCGGATAGCGTACGGGCGGCAATGACCACCCGCGACGGCATCCAGGAGCAAAAGCCGCATCGGCTCGCCTTCGTCGAGGAAGGTACGTGCGTATCCTTCCGGCTCGGCGAGCACGAGAGCGTCGGTAAGTGCGGCAACGGCTGAAGCGCCGTCGCCCCGGGCCGCCAGACAAAGCGCACGGAGCACCAGGATCTGGATCACCGCACCCTGGCGCCGGGCAGCGCTCGCGGCAACATGCAGCCGCTCGATGAGCAACTGCGCTTCGTCGAGCGCGGTGCTGGAACGCCGTTCCCACCCCTTCGCTATCAGAATCCGGGCCAGTGTGATGTGCCGGAACTCCTGTTGGTAGCTGAGAGCGTCGGCCGGGGAAAGGCCCTCGTCCATGTGCCATTGCTCTGCCGCGCGCACCATGCCCTGCTTCGAGAAGAGCCTGGCCTCGAGCGCTCCCGCCGGCTCGAAGTTGGGCACTGGACCACGGACGTAGGCCGCCTGAGCTTCCCGGTACGCCGAACGTGCCCCAGAGAGATTGCCAGCGGACTCTTCGGTCTGGCCGGCCACGGCACACCAGCGGTGCTTCCAGTGCGTGAGCCCCGAATCGGGGCCCAGTTCCTCGCTAAGAGCGAGATGTCTGAGAGAAAGTTCACGCTCGCCGCGTTCTCGATACAAGCCGGCGAGCGCCGTGTGGACGTCGGCGGTGGCTGCACTGGCGATACCGCCGGTCGTGCGGGCCAATCCCAAGGTCTCGTGGCAGAGGTCTACCGCAGCACCAAGCCTGCCAAGGCCCACCAGGATTGCGGCCCGCACAAACGCGCTGGTGACCAGGAATTGCACATCACCGGCGGAGAGAGCGTCAGCACTCGCATCCGCAAGCGCACGGTTGGCGGCTTCCAAATCGCCCTCTGCCCACATAGCCATGGCAAGCAATGCTGTCGAGCGGCGGCGTCCCGGCTGGTCCGACGACGTCATTTCGCGTGCGTTTCCGGCGAACCGCGCCGTCGCCGGAGCGTCGCCCATGGCCTGAGCCAGGTAAGCCCGCGCATTCGCGACGGTAACAGGGAGCAAGCGCAGGCCATCCTCATCGTCGGCACGGGCAACTTCCGAGCCAGGCAACGCACCGATGCGACCCGCTTGCCCGGCGAGCCAACGTTCGACCACGCTCAGACGCGCGTCAGCGGCCTCAAGTTCGCCAACGCTGAGGAGGGCCCATGCATATCCGGCGTTGAGGACGGGCCTGTCCTGGACGGCATGCTGGGGAAGCGCTCGCACCCACTCGAGCCAGGTGCGAGACCGCCTTTGCCTGTCCATTCCAGGCCAGGCTCGCTCGATGAGCATCGCGGCAAATTCGGTATCGCCACTAGCGAGCGCGTGGCGGACCGCCTCAGACTGGTTGCCGGCAGCGGCGTGCCATCTGCTCGCCCGGGCATGCAGTTCGGGAACCTCGGCGCCGTGCGTCTCGGCGAGGCGGGTGCTCAGGACTTCCGCGAACAGATGGTGATACCGATACCGAGCGCGCCGGTTATCCAGCGCGACCACAAAGAGGTTCGCCCTGTCCAGGGCATCGAGCATGGTCCTGCCACCGGAGCCGCCGACGATGGCGTCGCAGAGGTTTCCGGTCAGCCATTCGAGGATCGAAGTACGCAGCAGGAAGTCCCGTACATGCTGGGGCTGACGCTCCAATACCTCGTCGACCAGATAGTCCACGATGTAGCGGTCGTCACCGGCGAACTCGTTGACGAAGCTTTCCGGGTCAGCCCTTCCCACCAGCGAGAGCGCGGCGAGCTGGAGGCCAGCTATCCACCCTTCGGTGCGGGCGGCAAGGGCCGTCACGGTGTCGCGGTCAAGATCGAGGTTCATCGTCTGCTGAAGGAACTCAGCCGCTTCGGCCGGCGTGAAGCGCAGGTCGGCAGCCCGTATCTCATTGAGTTGGCCGCGTGCGCGGAGCCGACCGAGGCTGAAGGGCGGGTCCGCGCGGGTGCTGATGGCAAGGTGCAGATCGGCAGGAAGGTGTTCGACGAGGAGTTCGACACCGCGGTGGATCTCGTCATTGTGGATGACGTGGTAATCGTCGAGGACGAGCACGAGGCCATCACCGCCAGGCCTCGTCTGCGCGGCGTGGTTGATGATGGGAACGAGCGCCACTTCGACCGGCGAGCCAGAACCGACGGCTGAGAGCACACCGTCCGCCAGTCCCTCCATTCGCGGCCCAACTGCGTGGAGAACATATGCCCAGAACGTGACCGGGTCGTTGTCGGCGGCATCGAGCGTGACCGTCCGGACTTCGGTTGAGCCGGGCGAGTGCGCAATCCAATCGGCGATGAGCGTGCTCTTGCCCGAGCCAGCCGGCGCCGAGATCAGCGTCAGCCTGGAGTCATGCCCTGGCTCAAGGGTGGTCGTCAGGCGTGGACGCGGCACCCCGCCACGCCGCCATGACGGAGGCTGCAACCTGGACTTGAAAAAAAGGACGTTCGGCATGGCGTCGGGTGAAAGCGCCAGCCTACGGTTCGCACGCGATTCGCCCGGCGCAGAATTTTGAGTGTCCGAGGGCCGAACCTAGCACAGCGGGACGTGGCGCGTCGAACGCTTGGCCGCATTTGGGCCATGCGGGCGACGGTGATCGGAGCGGTGGTTTACGGGCTGGCGGTATAGGTGCCGGACTTGCCGCCCGACTTGGCGAGGAGACGGACGCCTTCGATACGCATCGCGCGGTCGACGGCTTTGCACATGTCGTAGACGGTGAGGGCGGCGACGGAGACGGCCGTGAGGGCTTCCATCTCGACCCCGGTCTTGCCGGTGGTCTTCACCGTGGCAGTGATGTGGAGGGTGCTTTCGGTAGTTGGGGCGAGGTCGATGGTGACGCCGGTGATGGGGAGCGGGTGGCACATGGGGATCAGGGTGCTGGTCTGCTTGGCGGCCATGATACCGGCGACGCGGGCAACGGCGATGACGTCGCCCTTGGGGATGCCTCCCTGCTGTACGAGGGCGAGGGTCGAGGCCTCCATGTGGACGTAGCCTTCGGCGGTGGCTTCGCGGGTGGTGTCGGCCTTGGCAGAGACGTCGACCATGCGAGCGGCGCCGTGCTCATCGAGGTGGGAGAGGGGTGATGGTTCAGCCATTGTGTTTCCGCCACATGAGGGTTTCGTAGCCAAAGACGAGAACGTAGGCAACGCCGCCGACGAGAAGACCGCCAGGCACCCCGAGCCAGGGGGAGACCCATGTGTCGGCAGCGATGATGCCGATACCGGTACCAGCCAGGAACGAGAAGAAGGCGGAGCGTTTGCGCTCGGTTTCGAACTGCTGGCGCAAGGGTGAGGTGGGGCGTGCCACGGCGACCAGTGTACGGTCGGCACAGCGGTGGGGAAGGCTGCCTCCTTCGGAAGCGGGACCCTATGATCCTGGGATGGAACTTTCCCGACTGCCGCTCGATGAAATCGCCGCGAAAACCGGCACGCCGTTCTTCCTGTACGACGGGGCAGAACTCGACCTGCGGATGGGCGAGATAGCACGACTGACGGCGGGAACGGGGCTCCAGGCGCGATATGCGTTGAAGGCGAACTCTGCGGCGAAGGTGCTGGAGCGGGCGCGAGCGGCGGGCCTCTGGATCGACGCCGTGAGCGGCAACGAGGTGTTGCGGGCGAAGCGGGCAGGGTTCGCGATGGGCCACGAACCGCCGGTGGTGATGCTGACGTGCGACGTGTTCCGCGATAACGGCCGGGATGTGGTTATCGAAGAGGGGGTGCTGCCGAACGTCGGGTCGCCAGGTCAGATCCGGGACCTCGCCGAGGCAGGGTATCGCGGGCCGATCGCGTTGCGAGTCAACCCGGGGTTCGGGCACGGTCATGTGCAGGCGTGCGACACGGGGGGGCCCTCTTCGAAACACGGGATCTGGCACGAGGACCTGGCGCCGGTCATCGGCGCGGCGGGCGACGCTGGGCTGGAGATCGCGGGACTCCATGCGCACGTGGGCACCGGGCCGCAGATCGGAGAATTCGAAGCAAACATGCGGCAGTTAGGGGACGTGTTTGGGGCGCTGCTACCGAAGTTCCCGAGGGTGCAGGGAGTAAATTTCGGCGGCGGCATCCCCCATCCGTACCGCCCGGGAGCGCCGCGGATCGATCTCGGGCCGTACGCGGGATTCCTCGGGGATGCGCAGCAGATGCTGTCGGAGACAGCGGGCCGCCCGATCCGGGTGGAGATCGAGCCGGGGCGCTATCCAGTGGCAGGCATGGCCCTCCTCGTGGCACGGGTGACGGATGTGAAGAGCACCCGGTCCAACAGCAAGGGTCCCGGCCACACGTTCGTGATGGTAGATGCGGGATTCAACGACCTGATCCGGCCAGCGATGTACGGGTCGTACCACCACATTTCGATCGTTGGGAAGGGCGCGGGTAGGGAGCCGGAACCGCTGGTCGTGGCGGGACCGCTGTGCGAAAGCGGCGACGTGTTCACGCGCGACGACCAGGAGTTGCTGGACCCGCGACCGTTGCCGCGGCCGGAGCCGGGCGACCTGCTGGTGCTGCACGATGCGGGCGCGTACGGGGCGGCGATGGGGTCGAACTACGTGTCGCTGGGGCGGGCAGCGCAGGTGTTCTGGGAGAACGGCCAGGCAACGTTGATCTCGCGACGGGAGACGTTCGAGGACGTCGTGCGGTTGGAGTGCGAGGAGCGGCTGTAGGGGTTACCCCTCTTCAGGGACCTGGATGGCCATTGTGAGGGCGTTGCCTTCGCGGTCGAAGCCCCAGGCCCGCCAGCGGATGGCTTCGGCGGCGAGGGTGGCGGAATCGAAACGGTAGACGGGGACGCAGGACGGGTCGACGGGGACTTCGAGGCTGCCGGCTGATTCAACGACGGCGAGGGCGGCCGCGGCGGCGCGGCAGATTTCGTCGACGTTGACGCCGAGGGCGCCTTCGTCCCGGTAGGGTTCGAGGTAGCCGGCGCCGGTGCTGAGGAGGCGACGGGTGCCTCGGTCGTTCCCGCGAGTGATGTGGACGAAGGCGGCGGCGACCTGGATGAGGCCCTTATAGAGGTCGCGGACGTCGCCCTCTTCCTCCTGCCAGATTTCCTCGAGGGTCTCGTGGCATTCGTAGTACTTGCCGCTGTTGAATTCGCGGCAGGCCTGGGCGAGGTTTCCGGGGACGGTGATGTTTTTCGTCACCCAGCCACGGCGTGGGCGTTCGTTGGATTGGGGCTGACTCACCGGTCCAGACTAGCAGAGGGATGGGCGAGGGCCTGGGGGCGTGCGCGAAATACGGGAAGCGGACAGAATGTGCGGCGAGGAGATACGGAACCATGGCAGATTCGACGAACCCGAACGACCCACCGATGCATCACGACATCGTTGGGCGGTTTGCGCCGGTGCATGTCTGGCTCGCTGGTTTCCTGGGTGTGGCGGCGACGGTGGCGGGGATCGTACTGGGGCTGGTGCTCGTAAACGACTAAGCGTCGGCAAGGAAAGCACAAGGGGTCATTTCTCGCAGACTTCACGTAAGGTCCGGCCGCTGGGTGATTGCGGCGGGTATCATCCGGAGATGCAGCCAGACACCATTGCCCGGGCCGGAGAACGTGTGCTGCTGCGTGCGACGAAATACGACGGCGCGGCGCACTGGATCCAGCCGTTCCGCGTGGTGTCGGATGACGGGACGCTGCTGGTCACCGAATACCGTGCGCGGACACCGATCTACACAAGCCGGGGCGAGTTCCGCTCGCCTTACAACAGCAGGGTCTATTTCTGGCGCGACCGCTGGTACAACGTGTTCCGGCTGTGGAAGCCGGGGTGCTCGGTGGCGCTCTGGTACTGCAACGTGACGACGCCACCGACGTTCGACGGGAGCCAGATCAACTACGTGGACCTCGATCTGGACGTGGCGGTGCGGCCGGACGGCTGCATCGAGCTGCTGGACGCGGATGAGTTCGCGGCGCACCGGCGCCGGTATGGGTATCCGGCTGATGTGATTGGAAGCGCGGAGCGGGCGGCGGGCGAGGTGGCGGAGCTGGCGCGGATCCAGGGATTCCCGTTCAGCGAGGGGTAGAGCCCTTGCTTCTACGATGTCCCATATGCGGCTAGAGTTGGCGGTCTATGGTTGAGATCCGCGATATTCGTCCGCATCTTTCGAACCTGGTGGCCGAGGCGGTAGAAACAGCCGTGCGTACGGGGGATCTGCCGGATGTGGCTATCCCCGGGGCAGGCATCGAGCGGCCAAAGGACCTCACGAACGGGGACTACGCAAGCACGCTACCGATGCGGCTGGCGCGAGCTGCGATGATGCCGCCTTTGGACGTGGCCCGGGCGATCGTGAAACACCTGCCGGCGGACGACGTGATCGATCCGGTGGAGGTGGCGCCGCCGGGTTTCCTGAACTTCCGGCTCGCGGCTTCGTATCTGCAGGCGCAGGTGGACGCGGTGGTGAGCCGGGGCGGGTCGTATGCGGACCTCACGCTGGGCACGGGCAAGAAGGCGCAGGTGGAGTTCGTTTCGGCGAACCCGACGGGGCCGCTGCATGTGGGCAACGGGCGGGGCGCGGCGATCGGCGATTCGCTGGCATCGGCGCTGGCGGCGGCGGGTTACGAGGTGGAACGCGAGTACTACGTCAATGACGCAGGGACGCAGACGGACACATTCGGGGACACGCTGTACGCGCGGTACCAGCAGATTTTTGGGCGCGAGGCGCCGATCCCGGACGACGGATACCCGGGAGAGTACATGGCTGAGCTGGCGCAGGAGATTGCGCGGCTCCATGGCGAAAGCTATCTGCGGCCCGAAGGTGAGGCCGCGCCCGCCGAGATGAGCGCGCTGGGCATTGAGCTGATGGTGAAGAAGATCGGCGAGACGGCGGAGCGTTTCGGCGTTCATTACGACGAGTGGTTCAGCGAACGTTCGCTGTATGAGGGTGAGAAGCCCTACGACACGGCGATGGGCATCCTGCGGGCAAACGGGCAGCTGGCGGAGCGCGAGGGTGCGCTC
This sequence comes from Dehalococcoidia bacterium, assembly GCA_050248655.1. Lineage (GTDB taxonomy): Bacteria > Chloroflexota > Dehalococcoidia > Tepidiformales > Tepidiformaceae > JAGQHB01. The sequence continues at coordinate 274,907 of JBFWRY010000003.1, read as the reverse complement.
TGGTTCGCATCGAGCGACCTGGGCGAGGCGAAGGACAACGTCGTTGTGCGGTCAGACGGGCGGCCGACGTATTACGCGAGCGACATCGCCTACCACTACGACAAGTTCGTGCGACGCGGCTTCGGGCTTGTGATCGATGTCTGGGGAGCGGACCACCATGGGCACGTCTCGCGCGTGAAGACCGCGACACGGGCGGTTGGCGGCGATGCGGACAACCTGCACATCCTGCTGTACCAGCTGGTGACGCTGAAGCGCGGCGGCGAGGTCGTGCGGCTTTCGAAGCGGAGCGGCGATTTCATCACGCTGGACGAATTGATCGACGAAGTGGGGAAGGACGCGGCGCGGATGTTCTTCCTCCTGCGGAGCCCGGGTTCGCAGATGGAATTCGACATCGACCTGGCCGTGAAGCAGTCGAGCGAGAATCCCGTATTTTATGTGCAGTACGCACACGCGCGACTGGCGAGCATTTTGCAGCGAGCTGCGGAGCAGGGATTGACGCCGGAGGGCGGCGATGTTGGGCAGCTGACGGCGGCGCACGAGCTGGCACTGATCCGCGAGATGCTGCGCCTGCCTGAGGCGATCGAGCAGGTTGCGACAACGTTTGAGCCACAGCACCTGCCGCACTATGCAATGTCGCTTGCGACCGCGTTCCACGGCTTCAACGACGCCTTCAAGCAGATGGGGGACTCGTCGCTGAAGGTGATCACGGACGATGCGGACCTCACACGGGCCCGGCTACGGCTGGTGCTGGCGGCCAAAGTGGCGCTGGCGCGGGTGCTGGACCTGATGGGAGTGGATGCCCCGGAGCGAATGTAGCGTCCCTTTCCGAAGAACTATTGACGTGATCTATTGCAATCATCGAACATCGCCCCTGGATGGCCGGCGACATCGGGCCGGCTGGAGGGCTGGATGCTTGCTCAAGAGGTTGCGTTGATCACGTTCTTTGCCGTGGTTTCGGTCGGAGGAGTAGCCGGGCTGTTCCTGGTGACGACGAAGCTGAAGCTGTAGTACGGGCCATCACAACTCGCGACACTTCCTTCGCGATAACCGCGACGCCTGCTAGCCTCTCTGCGTGAAGCATGGCGGCCGTGAGCCGACGTGCCCGGAGGAATGCAGCAATGGCAGAGCAAGTCGCCCTGATAGCCGTGATGATTTCCGCGCTCGTGGTTGGCACACCGTTACTGATCTGGGCGATGTCGAAGCTACGCATCGACTGACGAAGAAGCGGCGACGGTTGCAGCGGCCGACGGCGCGGTTCAGACTCTGGCAGCCACGAAAGGGCCTCTGCGGCGCGTATTGCCCCAGCGGGCGCAGCTTGCGTGGCCGAGGTAGCTTTCTCCCCTTCGTGCGTTCGCCGTTGATTAGCCAGCGGCCGTGACGGCGACGAGGCAGCGACGAGGTAGGGCCCTTGAGAGAGAACGGCGCGAAGGCGAAATGGAAGGCGGGAGCGGTCACGCATGGGGCGTGGCTGTCCGTGCCGAGCAGCTTTTCAGCGGAGATCATGGCTCACCAGGGGTTCGACTGGATCACGGTGGACATGCAGCACGGGCTGATCGACTACCAGGTCGCGGTAGAGATGCTGCAAGCGATCAGCCAGGCAGCGGCTGTGCCTTTCGTACGAGTACCGTGGAATGAGCCCGGGATCATCGGCAAGATGCTGGACGCCGGAGCCTATGGCGTGATCATCCCGATGGTAAATAGCGTTGAGGAAGCGCAGGCGGCGGTGGCAGCTTGCCGGTATTTCCCGGAGGGCGCGCGGAGCTTCGGGCCGGCGCGAGCGAGCTATTACGGTGGCGCCGACTACTTCGGGGGGGCGAACCGAGAGATCGCGGTGATCCCGATGATCGAGACGAAACAGGCCGTCGCACAGCTGGACGATATCCTGTCAGTGCCCGGTATTGACGCGGTGTATGTAGGCCCTGCTGACCTGAGCATCACGCTGGGGCTGCCGCCCGGGATGGACAACGGTGGTGTGTTCGAGGAAGCGCGGCTGGCAATCGCAGCGGCGTGCAAACGGCACGGTGTGACGGCGGGCATCCACGCGACGGCGGCATTGGCCGCGAAACATGCGGCGGCGGGGTACCAGATGATCACTATCAGCAGTGATTCGGGTTCAATCGCGGCGGGGGCGGCGCGGGACTTGAAGACAGCTCGCGACCAGGCGCCGCAGGGGCAGCCGGTCTATCAGTAAGACAAAGCGAACCCGGAGGCCCAAGGGTAGCGCGGTGGCCAGCCCGGGCCCCGTAGCTGCACTCGCGCCCACAGGAAGTGCCGTCCGCGGGTACGTCCGGCTGGTGCACCCGTTTCCAGCACTGCTTGTGACGGCAGTAACCGTCGCGATGGCGTTTGCCGCGGATCGCAGCCCGGAGACCGGAGTTCTTCTGCAGCTCGGGCTGGGAATGCTGCTGTACCAGTTTGCGATCGGGGCGGCGAACGACATCGTCGACGTCACTGACGACGCAGAGACGAAGCCATGGAAGCCGCTGGTGCGTGGGGACCTGGGACCGGACCAGGCGACGCGGTTCGCAGTGTTAGTGGCGCTTGCAGGGTTGGCGCTGACGTTTTCGCTGCCGCTCGTGCCGTGGTTGCTGGGAGTCGGCGGGCTGGTTTGCGGACTCGCCTATGACTTCGGGCTGAAGCGGACGCGGCTGAGCTGGCTGCCGCTCGCCATCGCGCTGCCGCTCGTACCCGCATGGGTGTTCTCGGCGCTCGACGCATGGAATCCGCTGCTGTGGTGGCTGTTCCCGGCCGGGATCATGGCCGGCCTCGCCGTGCACCTGGCGAACGAACTGCCGGACGCCACCTCCGGACCAGCGCACGGCGGGATGGCCCACCGGATGGGCGCCCGGCGAGCCTACGGCGCAGCGATGGGGGCACTCGGCGTGAGTGTCTCGATCTGCGTCGTGGCGCTGGCACTAACAGCGCCCTTCCAGGCCGGGATGGCGGCGATCATCGGAGCAGCGGCGTTTATCAGCGGGCCGCGGGCGACGAGGGTGCTTGGGCGCAACGGTCTCTTTGGTGTCGTGGCGATGACGACGGCGATGCTGGGGGTGGTGTTCGTGTCGGCGGCGAGCTAGAAGACGCCGCCGACACTACAGGGCGGAACAGCTACTTGGCGCAAGCCTGGAACGCCGGCAGGTGGTTTTCCTGGGAGACCGTCCGCTGTTGTTCCATGACGGCGAGGGACTGGGCGTCGGTCGTCGACTTCATGAGGCGATCATAGAGGGCGACATTTTCTTCTTCCGCGGCGACACCGGCTTCACAGGCCGCCTTCAACGACTCCGGAGCCTGGACTTTGCCCGCGAATGGGTCAGCCGGGACGGGCATGTTGTTCGCAGTGAAGAGCCGCTTCCAGGCATCGATGTGGGACTGTTCGGCATTGATGATGTTGTTGAACGGCGCGACATTGCCGAATTTGTCGAGCACGGCCTGGTAGGTGGCGTGGGCCTTGTACTCTTCATTGATCGCTTCGGTGAGCACCTCTTCAAGGGTCAGCTCAGAGGTGCCGGAGGTGCCGGCTGCGGTGCCAGTAGCAGCGATGGTCGTCGCCGTACCAGCGGCGGACGGCGATTCTTGAGCTCCACCGTCGTCGTCATCGCCATTGCAGGCGACGCTGGCAAATAAGGCGGCGCTCGCGGCGAGGACTCCGAATACGGCCAAGGTCCTGCGGTTCATCAGTTCACTCCCTGTGCGGATAACCCGCTACAGGTCGATGGTCCGACAGCATACCCCCAGGGGGTATGTCCTTTAGGCCATGAACTGGTGCCCGAACGTTCCCGTCGTAAGCCGTTGACGCGAGCTTTATCCGGCCAGCGTGACCGAACGATCGGCTAGTGCACGTTTGACGGCAGCTTGCGATGGTCCCAGGAGTAGGAGCTATCGGGGACGATGCGGATGATGACGCGCTTGGGCGAGAGGCGTCCGCCGCCGGAACCGCCACCGTAGCGGGGGGCCATGCCCTTCGACAGCTGGGCTTCCAACGCTTCGCGATTGGGGTGGGCAGAGTCGATGATCTCGGCTTTCCCCTTCATCGCGAGACCACGGAGTTCGTTGTAGGCCGTGCCGACTTCGACGAGGGCGGTGACGCGGGGATCGCGCTGGAGATTCACTACCTTCTGGCTGGTGCCGTAGGTGGAGAAGCAGATGGCGCCATCCACCACCGCGTACCACATGGCAACGACGTGGGGGAAACCGTCGTGCCCGTTGGAGGCAATCTGGATGGTGCGAGCTTCGTCAAGCAGGGTCGTCTGCTCCTCGGGCGTGAGTTCGATCTGTGAGCGTCGCTTGGGCATGGGGCACCTCCGGAACGGGGATTCTAACGTGATTGCGGCGGCGGGCTAGTCTTCACCGGAACCGAGCCGGGCCTCGATGCGCCGCAGGCGGCGGTCGATTGTGCGGAGCGCACGGCGCATGAGAGCCATCGTAAGGAAGACATCGAGCCAGAGGAGGAGGAGGCCGACTGAAAGAAAGACGGCGCGAATGATCTCCTGATCGACGACGACGCCTACAACGACGAAGGCAACGCCGATCGCAGAGACGATGGACGGGAGGACAATCAGCATTTCAGGCTTGCCTCGACCGACAAGGGGGTCGCGGTTGGATTATGCACCTGCCCCGCGTGCCTGCACGATCGAAAGAAGTTCGCGCTGGACGGCAGGCGTGCCGGCGACGGCGCGGCGAGTATGTAGATTTGCGGGGTCACCGTCCGCGCAGGTGACGATGCCGCCCGCTTCGGAGACGAGGATAAGACCTGCGGCGACATCCCATGGGCTCAGGTCGGCGTGTATGTAAGCGTCCCAAAGGCCAGCGGCGACATAGGCGAAGCCCAGGGTGGCTGAACCGGTGATACGGACGGACTGGACGTTGGGCCAGATCGAAGACGCGAGAGCGAGCTGTTCGCTGCCCGCGTGGCCGTCGTAGCCGAGGTCAAAGGAGAGCACGGACTCGCGGATGGATTGGCGGGAAGAGACGCTGGCGGGGGCACCGTTAAACGTGCAGCCCTGGCCGGCGACGGCGAGGACTTCCCAGCCGAGGAGGGGGTGGACGGTGAGGCCGAGCACGGGTTGGCCGCCGTGGCAGAGGGCGATGCTAAAGCCGAAGTGGGGGATGCCCTGGGAGAAGTTCTTGGTCCCATCGATCGGGTCGCAGACCCACATCCAGTCATCGGACCAGGAACCGGATGCTTCTTCTTCAGAGAGGACGACGTGGGACGGGAACTCTTCGCGGAGGATTGCGGTGACGAGCCTCTCAACTGCGACGTCGGCCTCGGTGACGACGTTCTTGTCGCCCTTGGAGGTGACGGTGACGTGGCGAAACGACGTGCGGATTTGCTCGACCGCGCTTTCGGCGCAGGCACGGGCGACGGTGACGGCATCGCGGCCGGAAGAGCCAACGGGTAGTTGCATGCCCGTACGTTGGCAGGGTCAGGCAGATCGTGCCAGCAGCGAGCGGGAATAGACTGGGCGGCGATGCCGGTATTCGTGGGCCTGGACCTCGCATGGACGACGACGCACCCGTCCGGCGTCTGTGTCGTGGAGACGGCCGGCGGGCAGGCCCGACTGATCGAGGTGGCGTCGCGGATCACGCCGGTGGAATCCCTCGTCGCGGAGATGGTGGCGCTTGGGGAGGATGTGGTAGCGGCCGTGGACGCACCGCTGATCCGGCGGGACGGGTGCACGGCGGAGCGGGAACTCGGGCGCGTGTTCGGGCGATTCCACGCATCTGCCTACATGGCGAGCATGCCGTTCCTGGAAAGCCGGAAGCCCCCGCTGGACGTGGGCCCGAGGCTCGGGGATGCGCTGCAGGTGGCGGGATTCACCCTGGATCCATTGTTGATCGAGGCGGGCGGCGGCGGCCTGCGAGCGTTCGAGATGTACCCACATGCGTTCCACGTCACCGTGTTTGGGCTGGAGGAGCGGATCCTCTACAAGAAGGGACGGCGTGCGACGCGCGTGGCCGGGATGGGCCGGTACCAGGCGTTTCTGCGGGCGCTTTTGGAGGAGTGGGCACCGAGGGTAGGGGCTGACCCGAGGATACGGGCTTTGCTCGCGCCAGTTGCGCTGGAGGCGCGGGGAAGGGCGCTGAAAGCAGTCGAGGACCAGCTGGATGCGGTGAGCTGCGTGATGGCAGCGATGATGGCAGGAAGGGACGGGATCAGCCGGGGTGAGGTGTTCGGGGACCCGGAGACGGGTTCGATCGCGGTGCCGGGTATGCGGCGGGACTCTCGATTCATAGCCCGAACTGCTACCTGCTGCTAGGATTGCCCCGGTTCGTACGGCGTTGAAAACGATCCCCGGCACGCACGAGCGGCCGGGTTTTCTACGCGAAGACCACACGAAGCATTCAAGGACGGAGAGCCCAGATGGCCGAGCAACTCACCGCTGAACAGAAGCTCCAGCAGCTCGAAGAGCTGAAGGCCCGGGTAGCCCTGGGCGGTGGGCAGCAGCGTATCGACGCCCAACACGCGCGGGGGAAGCTGACTGCCCGGGAGCGGATCGAGCTGCTGCTCGACCCGGGCACATTCGACGAGATCGATGCGCTGATGCGCCCGCGCGGAAGCGAGATCCCGGGCGAAGCGGTGGTGACGGGCTGGGGCAAAGTCGACGGGCGCCCCGTCTACGTCTTTTCGTATGACTTCACGGTGGTGGGCGGTTCGCTGAGCGAGGCCGTGGGCGAGAAGGTCGTGAAGCTAATGGACCTGGCGATGCTGACTGGTGCGCCGGTAATTGGAATCCAGGACACCGGCGGCGCGCGCATCCAGGACGGTCCGGTAAGCCTGAAGGGTTTCGGCGAGATTTTCACGATGAATACGCTCGCAAGCGGAGTGGTGCCGCAGATCACGGTGACGATGGGGCCGGCGGCCGGTGGCGGAGCGTACAGCCCCGCGCTAACCGACTTTGTCTTCGCGACGGAGGGCTCGGGGCAGATGTACATCACTGGGCCGGACGTAATCCGGGCAGTGACTGGCGAAGAGATCTCGCACGAGGAGCTGGGGGGAGCGCATTCGCTGGCCTCGCGATCCGGGGTGGCGCATTTCGCGATCGCGGGCGAAGAAGAGACGCTGATGGAGGTCCGGCGGCTTCTGTCGTTCCTGCCATCGAACAACGCGGAAGATCCGCCAATCATCCAGACGGGCGATGACCCGCGCCGGACGGATGACGACCTGTTGGACATCGTGCCAGCGGAATCAAACCGGCCGTACGACGTGCGAGAAGTGATTACGCGGATCGTGGATGACGGCGACTTCATGGAAGTGCACGAACTGTTCGCGGCCAACATGGTGGTGGGATTCGCGCGGATGGGCGGCAGGCCCGTAGGGTTCGTCGCGAACCAGCCGAACGTGCTGGCGGGTTCGATCGACATGAATGCGAGCCGCAAGGCTGCGCGGTTCGTGCGGTTCTGCGACTGCTTCAATATCCCGATTCTTACGCTGGTCGATACCTCGGGGTTCCTGCCGGGGACGACTCAGGAGTACGGCGGGATCATCCTGCACGGGGCGAAGCTGCTGTTCGCCTATAGCGAAGCGACGGTACCGAAAATCTCGATCATCCTGCGAAAGGCCTACGGGGGGGCGTATGTAGTGATGGGCTCCAAGAGCCTCCGGGGCGATGTGAACCTCGCCTGGCCGACGGCGGAAGTCGCGGTGATGGGCCCGGATGGAGCGGTGAACATCGTCTACCGGGACGAGCTTTCGAAGGCTGCGGACCCGGACGCGCGGCGGCGCGAGCTGATCGCGGATTATTCGGCGCAGTTCGCGAACCCATACATCATCGCCGGACGGGGCTACATCGACGACGTGATCGACCCGCGACAGACTCGCGCCAAGGTGATCCGGTCGCTGGAGATGCTGCAGAACAAGGCGGACAGGAACCCGCCGAAGAAGCACGGAAACATCCCGCTCTAGCAGGACGGCGGCCACCCGCGGACGGGTGAACTCACGGGGACGGCAGGACCGCGAGGTCCTCGACGAACTCCAGGTCCGGGAGCTTCCGGAGTTCATCGGGGCGGACAATGACCTTCGAGCTGCGGTTGCCACCGCCAACGATGACTCGCTCGCGGCCGAGGACGCGGCTATCGACCCAGATCGGCATATCGGCGGGGAGCCCGAAGATAGTGACGCCGCCGATGAGCATACCGGTGAGCGCGACTGTGTCGTCCGTGGAGGCGAAGGACGCCTTGCGGGCGCCGAGGCGCTGGCGAACGGCGCGGTTCACATCGAGGCGCGTGTGGGCGAGGACAAGACAGGCGGCATAGACCGGTGGCGTCGATTTCGATGCGACAAGAATGGTGTTCGCGGAGTCTTCGAGCGGGATGCCGTAGGCAGCGCAGAAGGCGGCTGTGTCGGCGAGATCAGGATCGCAGGCCATCGGTTCGTACGCGATGCCGTGGTTGTCGAGGGCGGCGAGGACGACTTGATGGAGCTCAATTCCCGTCATGGGGGAAGCCTAACGGCACGGAGGCGTTACAGGGATCGCGGCGGCGCGGGCGGTTGGTATACTCAGCCCGTGGGTATTTGCTTTGCGACGAGGCAGCGGCGCCAGTGTACGGAGCGCCCCTAACGGCGCTATCCCTTGCTGAGACTGTCCCCTGCGCGGGGACTGGATTGATACTGACGGACCGCCGGGAACGCCGCGGCCGCTATGAGGTGTGCAATGTCCATTCGATTGCTGGATACCCTGACTGGTGGACTGCAGGAACTGCCGCCGGCGCCGTATGAGGTGAAGCTGTACGTCTGCGGGATTACGCCGTATTCCTCAAGCCACGTCGGTCACGCGGTGCCGATCATCGTCTTCGATGCGCTCGTGAGGTATCTGCGTTATCGCGGGTACGCCGTGCGGCACGTGACGAACTTCACGGACATCGACGACAAGCTGATCGCGGCGGCGGAAGCGCAGAATACGACGGTAAAGGCGCTGGCGGACAAGTTCAGCGACCAGTATCTCGGCAGCCTGAAGCGGCTCAACGCACGCCCGGCGGACGTGTACCCGCGGGCGACGGAAGAGATCGCGCGGATCGTGGAGATCACGCAGGGGCTGATCGAACGCGGGTACGCGTACGAATCCGAAGGCGACGTGTACTACCGCGTCCGCAAGAAGGATGACTACGGCAAGCTTTCGCACCGGAAGATCGATGACCTGAAGAGCGGGGCGCGGATTGACCCGACGGAGCGGAAGGAAGACCCGCTGGACTTCGCGCTGTGGAAGGGGGCGAAGCCGGGCGAGCCGGCGTGGGATTCGCCGTTTGGGCCGGGCCGGCCGGGCTGGCACATCGAGTGCTCGGCGATGTCGTATGGGCACCTGGGCGAGCAGATCGATATTCACGGCGGCGGCGCAGACCTCATCTTTCCGCACCACGAGAACGAGATTGCCCAAACAGAAGGTTTCACGGGGAAGGTGCCGTTCGTCAAGGTGTGGATGCATAACGCGTTGCTGCAAATGGGCAGCGACAAGATGTCGAAGTCGACGGGGAACGTGGTGGACCTGGACGCGGTGATCGACCGGTGGGGTGCGGACGCGATCCGGCTGTTCATCCTGAGCAGCCATTACCGCAGCCCGCTGACCTATTCAGAAGAGGCACTGCAGGCTGCCGGCCGTGGGGCGGAGCGGATGCGCGCGGCAGCGTTCGCGACGCCGACGGGCACTGTCCCCGGTGCAGATGTGTCGGGGCTTCGGGCGCGATTCGAAGGCCACATGGACGATGACCTCGGCACTGCTGAAGCGATTGCGGTGCTGTTTGACCTCGTTCGGCTGATCAACCGTGAACGAGACGCTGGCCACGATACGCGGGCGATGCAGGCGCTGCTACGCGAACTGGCGGGAGTGCTGGGTTTTGGGCTGGAGGCGGCGCACGGCGGCTCCCGGGATGCGGACCCGTTCATCGAGCTGCTGATCGAGGTGCGGAAGGAAATGCGGGCGGCGAAACAGTGGGCGTTCAGCGATCAGATCCGGGACGGTCTGAAGGAGCTCGGCGTTGAACTGAAGGACAGCGCCGAGGGGACCGTCTGGATTGTCAGCCCGTAGGGTCGCCTGGTTCGATCGGGATCTCGACACGAAGGTGGGCGCCGAGGCCAGGCTGGCTCTCAATGAAGATAGTGCCTCCGACCCGATCGACGCGTTCGCGCATGGACTTGAGCCCGAGGTGCCCGGGAAATTCGCTGCCGGGATCGAAACCCTGGCCATCGTCGCGGAGGTCGAGGACGATCGCGCCGCCGACCGTACCAAGGTAGAGATCGACGTGAGTGGCACGGGCATGTTTGACAACGTTATGGAGGGCTTCCTGGGCGACGCGGTAGAGCGCTTCCTTGATTGGGAGCGGCACATCGGGCTCGCCTTCGAGCGTGGCATCGACGGCGACGCCGTAGCGGGCGCGGGTGGAGGCCACCTGTTTTTCGATGGCGGCGAGAAGGCCCTCCTGGGCAAGTGATTCGGGCCGGAGTTCGAAGATGAGGGCGCGCATCTCAGCAAGGCCGGCTTCTGCAAGCGAGAGGACGTAGTCGACCGGTTCCTTCGCTTTCTCCGGGTCTCGATCGAGGAGCGTGCGGGCGGTACGGGAGCCAAGCGCGACCCCGTAGAGGGCCTGTGAGACGGAGTCATGGAGTTCACGAGCGAGGCGCTGACGCTCTTCGATTGCCGCGAGGGATTGTGCCTGTTCATAGAGGCGGGCGTTCTCGACGGCGACCTCTGCGCGGCGGACGAGGGCAGCGAAGAGGCGTTGTTCTTCGGCAGAGAACTGCCGCGGCCTGAACGAGACGCCGCCGACGTAGGCGTACCCGACGTCGTTGGCCCTCAGCGAGAATTGGACGAGTCCGCCTACCTCCAGTCGCAGCATGTTCTCGCGCTCTTCGGCGGGGAAGCCTTCTCCGGCGATCACGACATCCACGCTTTCGCGAGCGAGGTAGTCGAGGAAGCCCTGCCGGCCGGCCCGCGACAGGGCATCGATGACGAGTGTGACGTGCTCTTCGGCGACGGGACGGGCGAGACGGAGCGTGGGTCGCGGCATTTCCGGGTCCCAGGTGATGAGGACGGCCGTATCGAGATGGAGCGAGTCTGTGATCGATTGGAGGAGGGCGTCGAACACGTCCTCGAGAAGGAGCGAACGGTGGAGGTCTTCGTCGGCGCGATAGAGGGCCGCGAGCTGTTCGGTGCGGGCGCGGGCGCTTTCGTAGAGGCGTGCGTTTTCGATGGCGAGGGCAGCACGCCTGGCAACGGCCTCGAAGATACGCCGGTCGCTCTCGCTGAATGTGTGGGGCCGGAAGTGGTAGCCAGCGAGCAGACCGAAGACCTCGTCGCCGACGAGGATGCCCGTTTCGACGATCGAGCGAATGCCCACGGCGCGGGTGCGTTCTTGAGAAGCGAGGGGGTTGCCCGACGTCTCTTCGAGTGCAATGAGCGACCGGGCGCGGAGCCTGGCGCGATCCTCGAAGCGGGCGCGGCCTTCGGCGGCTATGTTTGCGACGACGGTGGCCTTCGCCCACTCCTGGGATGCGCCCGCCGTGAGCAGACGAGGCCGGGAGGCCCCAGGTTCCCAGAGTTGGAGCGCGGCGCCATCGACGCCAAGGAGGTCGACGGCGACTTCCAGGAGCGAATTGAGGACGTCGTCGAGAACGAGCGAGCGGTGGAGCACCTCGTCAGCCCGGTAGAGCGCTGTGATCTCGTTGGTCCTTGCCTGGACCTCGACGAAGAGGCGAGCGTTGTCGAGGACAATCGCCGTGCGCTCGGCAAGTGCCGTGAAGAAGGACATCTCGTCGGCGGGAGGGGTAGTGGTCCTGTCGAGGAAAAGCACGATGTTGGCCCGGGTGCGATCCCGATAAGCTGACGGCACGCGGACCATGCAATCGGCCCCGATCTGGCCAACGAACGGACGCAGCGGCGCCAGCGCAGCATCGCCCATGACCCAATCCGCAAGCCCGAGAACGACGTGCGGATCCTGGAAACGCTCGAAGTGCTCCCAGAATTCGGGGGAGGCAGCGCGCGCTTCCCTGACGGCGGACAGGAACCCCTCGGGCAGGCCAACGGCGCCGCGAAGGCCCCCGGCTTCGGAATCGTCGAGGAGCCGGACGATAACCGCCGCCGCTCCGGTCTGCTCTGCGATGGTGGAGGCAAGGATTTCCAGTGCCTCGCCGATAGGGCGGTCGTACGAGAACGCGGCGGACAGCGCGGCGAGCGCCTCCTGCTCGCGGGCACGACTGGTAATTTCAGCGAGGAGCCTGGCGCTTTCGATGGCGACCGCGGCCTGATCGGCGATGGCGCGAAGGAGGTTGAGGTGGGATTCGGAGGGGGACTCTCCTTCAGCGAAGTAGCCGTTAAGGGCACCGAGTGTTCGGCCTTTGTAGCGAATGGGGACGAGAACGACGGTTTCAAACTCGGCTGCTCGCACGTGGTCCCAGACGGGCTCGTAGAAGTTCGACGCCAGCAGATCGGCACGGTTCCGAATTAGATAGGGGAAGGAAGGGCCATCGCGATAGAGGTCGTAGGGATCCGTGTGAACGGCGGGATTGCGAAAGATCTCGCGAATCCCGTCGAGGTACCCATCCGGGAGGCCGTATCCCGTAGCGAACGACACCGCGCGTTCGTCGAACGGGCTCGCAAGGGTAACGGCGCAGGCTGCGAGCCCCGTTGCCTCCGTGACGCGGCGTACGAGATTCTGGAGGGTCGTTTCGATCGGTTGCACGGTCGTGAAGCTCTCGGCGACGGCCGAGAGGGTTTCGAGTTCGGCGACACGGCGGTTGGTCTCGGCAAAGAGGCGAGCGTTCTCAAGGGCGGCACTGGCCTGCGCTCCGAAAGCAAGGGCGAGGTTCGCCTGCTGCTCATCGAAGCGGCCGGGGGAGGGGTCGGTAAAGAAGAGTGCGCCGACGGCCCGGGCCTGGGACATGAGGGGAACGGCCATCCATGAACGCGTGCGTTCGAACACGGCGGGATCGGCGCCGGCGAGCTTCTGGCGGAAGGCGCGGCTGCCTTCAGAGTCCTCGTGGAGGTCGGCAACGATGATTGGGCTACCGGCGTGAAGGAGGCGCCCGGCGGCGGTTCCTTCGCCGTGGCGAAGGGTGATCCCGAGGGACGGCCTGACATCGTAGTCCGCGTCCTGGCCGACTATGGCGACGGTGCCATCGGGTTCAAAGGTGGAGAGCGAGATGCCGGCACAAGGGATGACCTGCCTGAGGCGAGCCAGCAGGGTCGCAATCAGGCGGTCGACATCGAGCGTCGACCCGGCTTCACGGGCTCCATCGAGAAGCGTGGCGAGTTCGTTGGTCCGGCTGGCTGTTTGCTGGAAGAGGCTGACGTTTTGGATGGCGACGGCGGCCTGGTCGGCGACGGCCGCAAGGAGAGCGCGCTCATCGCTGGACGGCCGGTCGGCTTCGAGGTAGGTGACGTAGAGGGAACCAACGGCATCGCCGCGATAGAGGATGGGGACCACAAGCACGTGCTCCCAGAGCACCTTCGCAATCTCATGGTTTACGCCGGCGAAGACCGGATTCCTCAGCATCTTCGCGCGGGCGTCGTCGACGAAGATCTGGTCGCCCGTGGCGAAGGCTTCGCGGGTGAAGGCGGCGGTTGCCGGGAGGTTGGCCTCGATGGCATCGAGAAGCCCCTGACTGATGTTGGCGCCGCCTGCCATGGTGATGCGGTCGCTCTTCATGTCGACAAGGAAGAAGGCAGCGGCAGCCGCCGACGTAACCGAGACGACGTTTCGAGTGATGACGTCGAGCGTTTGACGCATGGGCTGGTCGAGTACGACGGCGCGAGCAATCTCCGCGAGGGCGGCGTTTTCGCGCGCTCTGCGCTCCGCGCGGAGGAAGAGGCGGGCGTTTTCGATGGCGACGGAGAGCTGATCGGAGATCGCCGAGAGGAGGCGCCATTCGGCTGGCGAGGGCTCGTGGTCGCCTTCGTACCCAACCTGGAGGGCGCCGACTGCCTGGCCGCCATAGCTGACTGGCAATGTGACGACTGTGTCCCACGGTGCATCGGTGATCCAGTCGTGGATAGGCGCGAACGAAGGATTGGCGAGGAGGCTCGCGCGGACATCGTGACGGACGGCTGGCCTGCCGGTCGAGACGGCTTCGTTGCGCTGACTTTCCGCACGGCCGGCGACGGGGCGAGCAAGCTCTACGAACGCTTCGGGAACGCCGGCACCGCCCACCATGTCCATCTGGCCGGAAATGGGATCGGCAATCGAGATGGTGCAGCTGACGGCGGTCGTGGCGGCGACAACGCTGGTGGCGACAGTATCGAGCGTGGTACGCAGGGATTGGCCGAGAGTGATGTTCGCAGCGATGGCAGCGAGGGCAGCGCTCTCCGTCGCCGACTGATCGGTGACGGCGAAAAGCCGCATGTTATCGACGGCGGCACTGACCTGGTTGGCGAGCGCGGAGAGGAAGCGGAGGTCACGGGGACGCGGGGTAGACGCGCCTTCGAAGAGGACGGTGATGATGCCGAGCGAACGGCCACGCGCGACGAGCGGGAGAAAGGCGGCAGTGTCGACGCCCATTGACTGGAGCATGGGGACGAGCGGAGCGGCGCCGGGGACATCGGAAGCCAGCGCGACAAGGTGTTCGAGGACAAGCGGGCGACCGTCGGCAAAAAGCCGGCTGCGGTCCGTGAGATGAAGGACGGGGAGCCGGGCGACAGCATCGAAATAACCCGGGGGAACGCCATGGCCGGCGCCGCGCTCAAGGCGTCCGGAATCGCCATCAAGGAGCGAGATCGACGCGGCGCGGGCGCCGGCGCCGCGGCAGACGGTCTCGGCAATGCTGGTGAGCGTGTCGTGGACGGGCCGGTCGAGGGTAAGGTCGGAGGCAACGCCGGCGAGGGTGGCGTATTCGCGGGCGGACCGCTGGATGTCTTCGAAGAGGCGGAGGTTCTGGGTTCCGACGGCTGCCTGGTCGGCGACGGCAGCCAAGAAGGCAAGGGTTTCTTGGGGAAGACGTTCGCCCTCAGCGAAAAAGATGTTGACGGCGCCGACGGCGCCGCCGCGATACGTCATCGGGACCGTGACCATGACATCCCAGGCGGCGTGCTCGAAGTAGCCGGCGAGGGGCTGCCATTCCGGCAACGAGAGGATGCGGCGGGGAGCGTCGCGGAAGATGGAGACCTGACCGGTGTTAATCGCAGTGAAGATCGGTGTAGCGCCGCCCGCCCCGACAATTTCGGCAGAAGCGGCCATAAAGCCGGGGGGGTGGCCAAACGAGCCAACGGCGTACGTACGGAGATTGCCGGAGGCGGCGTCTTCCGGGATGACGATGTTGGCGGCCAGGGCTCCGGTGGCGCGGGCGAGATCCTCGCAGACCATGTCGAGGGTTGCGGACATGCCCTCAGCGACGGCGAAACGGGCAGCGATACCGGCAAGGGCTTCGTTCTGGAGGGCCTTGCGCTGCACCTGTTCAAAGAGCTGTGCATTCGAGTAGGCGACAGATGCCTGGGCCGCGAAGGCGCGGGCGAGCGCGACGTGGTCGGAGTTGAAGTAGCGGGGTTCGCTTCTTGAGACCGTGAGGACGCCGACTGAGTTTCCGGAGGCGACGAGCGGGACGGCAAGCAGGGAACGGACGTGTGCCAGCGCGTCGAATGGCGTGGAGGTGAGGCCGAGCTCCAGCGACTCGGCACCACCATCGGCGCCGTAGATGTCGGGGATCAGGACGTGTTCGCCTGCGAGCAACTTCTGCCAGGCGGCAGCGGCCGGGTCGAGGCGGAAGCCGGGCGACTGGGATGGGGACGCTTCGAGACGCGTGCTGCCCACATAGCGGCGACTTTGCACGACACGGAGCCGCCCGGGATCTTCGGCGTCGAAGAGCAGGAGGGACGCGCCTTCGTAATCGATGACGTTATGGAGGTGTTCGAGGATGGAACCAAGAAGATCGTCGATCGCAAGGGTCGCGCCGACTTCGCGGCTGACATCGAGGAGGGTGGCGATTTCGCGTGTGCGCCGTTCGACACGCTCTTCAAGGTCGCGCTCGACGGCAACCTGGGCGGCAACGTCGCGAATGATGGCAAGGACGTGGGTGCGGCCCCGGAAGCGGACGGTAGTCCCGGTTATCTCGACGGAGAGTGTCGTGCCATCGGGACGGCGGTTGAGTCCACGCTGGCGAAACGTTTGGCCGGCCATAGTGGTCGGTACGATTGCGGCGAGCCCGAGGCGAGAACCGGGTTCTACAAAGAACGCCGCGTCGACGCCGAGCATCTGGTCGCGCGTGACGCCGTGCATCCGGCAGGCGGCCTGGTTGGCCTCGACGATGAGGCCGGTATCGGGGTCGGCGATGACCATGCCATCGGAGGCCGCTTCGAAGATCGCGCGGAACTCGGCTTCACCCGCGACGGAGGGCGCGGCATCGGTATCGGCGCGGGGAGGGATTGGAGCGGGCGAGACAGGGCGGGCCCGCCGTTCTTCGGACATAGCGGCGTTAGGTCCGGGCCAGGTCGGCCGCGGGCACGAGGCCAGTGCGGACGGCGTGGAGGGCCGCCTGTGTGCGGCTCTGGACCCCGAGCTTGCTAAGCACGTTGCTCACGTGGGTCTTCACGGTCTTTTCGCCAATCTGGAGGTCGAGCGCGATTTCTTTGTTTGCACGGCCGCGGGCGATGAGGACGAGGACTTCGGTCTCGCGCTCGGTGAGAGCGTCAGGATTTTCGGGCTGCCGCATTTCGCGCATGAGGCGAGCGGCGGCTTCCGGGCTGAGTTGCACCTGTCCCTCGGCGGCGGCCTTGATGGCGTTCCGGAGCGCATCGGACTCCGTGTTCTTGAGGAGGTAGCCGATGGCGCCGGCACGGACGGCGCTAACCACGGAAGCGTCTTCGAGGACGCTGGTGAGGGCGATGACTTCGATATCGGGGAACTCTTTGCGGAGGTGCCCGATTGCGGTGATGCCATCCATGACGGGCATGAGGAGGTCCATGAGGACGACATCAGGGGAGAGTTCGCGGGCACGTTCGATGGCTTCGGCGCCGTTCGCAGCTTCGCCCACGACTTCAAGCCCGGCATCGAGGCCAAGGAACATGCGCAGGCCCTGGCGGACGACGCTGTGGTCATCAACGATGAGGACGCGGATAGGCATAAAAAAGAACCCCCAGCAGATCCCTGCGGTGAGGCAGTGTATCAAGCCGACCCTGACCTGTTGTTCCGCCGAAAGGCGGAGGTTGGCGTGCCCGGATTGCGGACGACGCCGGGCAAGACCGGGAGTTTACTGGGAGCGTGATGACTTCGCGTATCCGGGTGTTGGTTGCAGACGACGAGGCGACCGTGCGGCGGGGGCTGCGGATGCAGCTTCACACAGAAAGCGACATCGAGGTTGTTGGGGAGGCCTGGGACCGTGATTCGGCCGTGGCACTGACGGACCGGCTGCGGCCGGACGTGGTAGTCATGGATGTGAGGATGCCACGAGGAATTGAAGGAATCGAGGCGGCAGGGATCCTGCGAGAGCGGTTCCCGGCAACGCCTGTGATCGTCCTCACGATGCACGACGACGCACGGACGCGGGCCCAATCGGCGGAAGTTGGGGCGGTGGCATTCGTCGCGAAGGGAGAGCCCTGCACGCGGCTGGTGGACGCGATCCGGCGTGCGGCCGGCCAAGCGCCGGCGGAGTAGAAGGGCTTGCCTGAGCAGGTGCTTGCGTGCCGGGAAGCTCAGCGAACAGCGGGTGACCGGTCCACCCATCTGTAACGAAGGCGCTCCCCGAGGGCGGACGCGGTGGACGGACACTGGTTACGCCACCGGAAGTAAGACCGGCGGAGCTACGGAGTCAGTCAGATGCGGAAGCGAATTGGGATGAGTCCGAACGGACAGCGCGGTACGGAGCGAGTGCTCTTGAAGCGTCGCGCGCCGGGCGACGGACGGGACAGCGGTCAAGAGCGACATGGCCGGGCACTGGAGAATCGACACGGCCAGGCCAGACGTGACGCGGTTCAGATGCGGCATGTGACGTGGCTCGATAGCTGAGGATCGGGCGGCTGACTCCCGCTCCAGCGCCAAAAAGGGCCGTTGCTGACAGAAAGCGACATACGCTCAAATGTTCTATACTCGCGGCCATGCCGACGAGCGCCGCTCCGACCCGCATCGCCACTTTCGAGTCTGCCAGGCAAACACTTGCCGACGTATTCGGGTACCGGGAATTCCGGCCGGGACAGGCCGAAGTAATCGAAGCCGTGCTCGCTGGACGGGACACGCTGGCAGTGATGCCGACAGGCGGAGGGAAGTCGGTCTGCTACCAGGTACCAGCGCTCACGCGTGAAAGCGGACTGACGGTTGTGGTCTCGCCTCTGCTGGCGTTGATGAAGGACCAGGTGGACACGCTGAAGCAGGCGGGTGTGCCGGCGGCGGCGATCAATTCGACGGTACCGAGGGAAGAGCAGGCAGAGATCCTGAGGCAAGCCGAAGAGGGCTCCCTGCGCCTGCTTTATGTTGCGCCGGAGCGCTTCTCAGACGGCGGCTTCATGGCGGGCCTGCGACGTTGCGAAGTGGGGTTGCTGGCAGTGGACGAGGCGCACTGCATTTCGCAGTGGGGCCATGACTTCCGGCCGAGCTACCGCGACCTCGGAAGTGTGCGGGTGCGGATCGGCGACCCGCCGATCGTGGCTCTGACGGCGACGGCCGACCCGCGCGTGCGGGAGGACATCGTAGCGCGACTGAAGCTCGTGCAACCGGTGGTCCATGTTGCGGGATTCGATCGGCCGAACCTGCGTTTCGATGCGGTTGCGGTGAAGACGCTGAAGGAGAAGGGCGAGCAGATCGCGAACCGGCTGCGGGAACTTGGCGACGACGAGTCGGCCATCATCTATTGCGGGACACGGAAACGGGTTGAGGAAGTGACGGACATGCTGCAGAAGCAGCGGATCCGCTGCGCGCGGTACCACGCCGGGATGCCGGACGACGACCGGCGGCGCATCCAGGAGGCGTTCGCGCGTGACAGCCTGCGGGTGATCGTGGCGACCAACGCGTTTGGCATGGGGATAGACAAGCCGGATGTGCGGCTGGTGATGCATCATGACCTGCCGGAGTCGCTGGAGTCGTACTACCAGGAAGCAGGACGGGCCGGGCGTGACGGCGGTCCCGCGGAATGCGTGCTGCTGTATTCGGCGCGGGATCGGCAGCTGCGGGAGTTCTTCATCGACCTTTCGCATCCACCGGCGGAGAAGGTTGTGCGGGTGTACCGGGCGCTGGTGAACGAGGGCGGGAACCGGGTGCATGTGCGCGAGTTGATGGAGCAGGACGACGAACCGGGAATCAACGCCGCCGTACAGACGCTGGTGGATTCGGGATTGGCCGAGCGAAAAGGCTACATGGTGCAGGCGATGCGAGCCGACGGGGTCGACGACATCGACACCGCCGGGCTGGACGAGCACCGGCAGCACGCGACGCGGAAGCTCGACGAGATGGAACGGTACGCGCAGTCGATGACGTGTCTGCGGGGGCGCATTCTTCGTTACTTCGGAGATGAGCGAGAGCAGGGCAATTGCGGGAATTGTGGCCCCTGCCTGGCGCCGCCAGCGCGGCTGGCGAACGCTGCCGCAGAGGGCGAGGAACTCGACGTATTCCGTTCGCTGCGGGCGCTGCGGCGGCAGTTTGCAGAGGAGCAGAACGTGCCGCCGTTCGCGATCTTCAGCGACGCGACGCTCCATGACATGGCGCGGCGGCGTCCCCGAAACCGGGCGGAGTTCCTGGCAGTGAGCGGCGTGGGGCAGGTGAAGCTAGAGCGCTATGGGGACGCGTTCCTGTCGGTGCTTCGGACATCTGGCGTCGCCGCCGACGGGCCGCGGGGCGGGAGCGAGCGCAGCCCGGCCCCCGCTCGAAGAGAACGGGGCCCGCGGACAATGGCGCCGACGGCACAGGTGACACTGGAACTTGCGCGGGAAGGAGCATCGCTGGCGCAGATCGCGTCACGGCGCGGCCTGTCGACGGCGACAATCACGACGCACCTGGCAGACTTGCTGGCGAGCGGTGCGATTGCGGACCCGGCACCGTGGGTGGATGAGATGACGTTGGCGCGGGTTCGAAAGGCTGTCGGCGATGGACCTGCCGGCCCGCTGACGCCGTTACGGGAAAAGGTAGGCGATGGGGTGACGTACGAGCAGTTACACCTGGCACGGGCGTACCTCGATCGGGAGCGGGAATCACGGCAGCGGCCGGGTTCCGCAACGTAGCCTGTCGATCGCGCGCGCCATACCCTGTAGGCATGGTGGACGCGCCGATTCCGGGGCATGTGTTTTCGAAGCGCCGTGACGGGAAGCGGGAGATCCTGTTGCACCGTTCGGTGGCCGTTGTGGGCGATCGCAAGATCGAGATCAAAGCGGCGCGTTCGACGGTGTTGCTGCCGCTTGGGGCGCTGACCCTTTGTTCGGGGCTCATGGCGTGGGTCGCCCTTTCGGATTCGGCGCCGCTTTGGGCGCTGGTGACCGTGCTGCTCTTTTCACTGCTGGCGGTGCCCGGATCGATCATGGGACTGGTGAGTTCGGTTGCGGGAGCGGACGTGGTGGTCGATGCGGACAAGGGTTCGGCGACGTGGCAGCAGGGGTTCCTGGGGATGGGAATCGGGACGCGGGAGCTGGTGCCCTTCTCGAAAATCGATTACCTGCAGGTGACGGTCGAGGGTGACGAGGCGGATCGTTGGCGCGATCACCGCGATGACGTGCGGCAGTTCGCGCTGAGCCTGGTCAAGAAGAGCGGGAAGCGCCTGACACTCGTGCAAATCCCGGTGCCTGCGAGTGCGCAGGAGGACGGGATGGACCGGGCGTTGGCAGTGGGCCACGCGGTTGCAGCGCTCACGGGAGCGGAGGTCCGGATTCCCGAGGGCTGGGAGCTGATGGAAGTGGACAGCGAGACGCTGGAGCCAGTCGCGGCACCCGCGCCTGCCGCGCCTGCCGCGCCTGGGCATGCGAAGCCACGGCCGCGCCGCCGTCGATGATGCTCACGAGCCCGCAAAACACGCGCGTGAAAGCTGCCGTGCGCCTGCGGGAACGCCGCCATCGCGACCGCGAAGGGCTAATGCTGGTGGAGGGCCGCGATGAGCTGACTCTCGCGCTCGATGCCGGGGTGAGGCCGGTAACGCTGTTCGCGACCGGGGAGCACGCGGGATCGCCGCTGGCCGAGCGGTGTGCCCAACTGGGCGCCGACGTGTTGGAGGTAACGGAGGAGGTGTTTGCGAAGCTCGCCTACCGGGAGCACCCGGATGGCTGGGTGGCGGTCGCACGGATACCGGAGACGACGCTTGAGAGGATCGAAGCATGGGGCCGGCCGCTGATTCTCGTCGTCGACGGTGTGGAGAAGCCGGGAAACCTGGGGGCAATGCTCAGGACGGCCGATGCGGCCGGGGCGACGGCGGTCATCCTCAGCGACGCGGGCACGGACCCGTTTAATCCTAACGTTGTGAGGGCGAGCAAGGGGACGGTGTTCAGCGTCCCGCTGGCGGTGGCGGATGCGAATGGGGTGATCGAGTGGCTGAGGGAGCGTGACATCGCCATCGTGGTCGCCACACCGGAGAGCGCCGCACTGTACAGCGACGCGGATTTGAGCGGGAGCGTAGCGCTGGTGGTCGGGGCCGAAGATACCGGCGTCTCGGGGGCGTGGCGGGAAGCAGCACGCGTAGCAGTGACGATCCCGATGGCCGGCCGCGTGAATTCGCTGAACGTGGCGACGGCCGCGGCGCTGCTCCTGTACGAAGCCGTTCGACAACGGAGCGCGAGCCGCTAGGATCGAACCGTGAGGCCACTGTTCGGGCCGACGACAAAGAGGAATGGACATGGACGAAGCACTAACAGCGCTGCGGGATGCGAAGACGGTCGCGGTCGTCGGGCTGGACACGAGGCAGGAGCGGACGGCGTACCGGATCGCCAGCTATTTGCAACGCGCCGGGTACAGAGTGATCCCTGTCTGGTTCCAGCAAGAAGCGGACGAGGTGCTCGGCGAGCGGGCCTACGCACGGGTGCAGGACATCCCCGAGCGAGTCGATTTCGTGGACGTTTTCGTGCGTTCGGAGCAGACGGACGCGGTTATCGACGACGCGATTGCAGCGGGCGCGGGCGCGGTTTGGTTGCAACAGGGAATCGTGAACGACTCCGGGTTGGAGCGGGCGCGGGCGGCGGGGCTGGTGGCGACGCAGGACCGCTGCACGATGGTGGAACACCGGGACCTGTTGTAAGCGGGGAAGGAAAAGGCAGCGGGCGACGATTCGCTTGGAGCGTCGAGCCGGGTGTAGCGTATAGGGACGCCGGGACCCCACGGGTCCGGAGGCGCGGAGTTATCAATGAGCACAACCACAGACGAGCATGGCAACCCAGCGTCCGAGCGCGACGCCGATCTTGGCTCGATGATCCGATGCGTGCGGTGCAAGCTTTCGTACGCGCCGGCGAAGTCGACAAGTGCGTTGAAGCTCACGTACTGCAGCTTCCTGTGCGAGCTTGGAGACCTTGGGTTCAGTATCCAGGGGCTGGAGCACATGCAGCTGGTGAAGAAAGGCGAGGAGGACGGCCCGAAGTCCCAGGACGAGGAGCCCGAGCCGCAGCCGATCGGGATCGTCTAGGGCTTATCGAGCCTGGGCGCCAGTCACCCTGCCCTCTCCCCCTGCCGGGGGCGAGGGTTTCGTTTTGTGCCCGGGTTGGAGGGATGCGATGCGTTTCGCGGATGTCAGCGCCGGCGCCCTCGGTCCCTCTCCCGCTGGCGCGGGCGAGCGGGGGGTGTGCGATTCGGATTGCCTGGCGTGGTTCAGAGGCCCGCGGCCACGTGCGACCGCGACTACGGGGAGAGCGCGGAAGACCTTGCAGGCCGCCAGGGAGGAGCGTAAAACGGAAATCATGACGAATACGCTTAATCTGAATGTAGAAATGGTTGAGCAGTTTGTGGCCGCTGAGAACGAACACGACATAGACCAGATCGCCCAACTGGTGCACCCGCGGGTTGCTTTCTACGGCAATGGCAGGCTCGTGGCAGATTCATGGGAAGGCTACCGGCCGATCATGGCGGCGACGTTCGCGGCGTTTCCGGACTCGCATCGGGAATTGCTGATGGTGGCGGCTGAGGATGATCGGGTGGCGTTTCGGTGGCGTGTGGAGGGGACGCATTCCGCGCCCTACGGAGGCGCGCCAGCTTCAGGAAACCGCGTGACGTTCAACGGGACGAGCTGGATCAAGGTGGCAGAGGGCAAAATCGTCGAGGCGTGGTTCGACATGGACCTGGCGGGGCCAATGGCCCAAATGGCCCAGCATTAGAAGCCCGGCGGCCTACGTTGGCCGCCCGTCAGTGGGCTGGTTCGAGGCGGGCGACGGCTTCGAGGGCGACTTCGGCGACCTGTTGTTCGCGGGCGCGGATGAAGCGGACGCGTTCGCGGGGCCAGGCGTCGGCGATGCTGTCTTCCTCGCTGACGAGATCGTCCATGCGGATGAGGGCAGCGGCACGCTGGGCGCCGACGGCCTTGGCGACGGCGAAGGTGGCGGCAGTCTCCATGTCGACGCCCTGCCAGCCGTGGCGGCTCCAGTCGGCGATGACTTCGCGGGACTCGGCGAGGAGTGCCGGGGTGGTGAAGATGGGGCGTTCGACGACCGGGATATCGCGGGCGCGAAGGCCAGCGGCGATCGCGGAGGAGAGTTCGGGCGAGGCGTCGGCGAGGATGCCCTTGGGTAGATACCAGTCGCTGAGGCCGTCTTGCCGCTCAGCGTGAGAGGGGACGACGATGTCGCCGAGTGCCATACCGGGCTGGAGTGCGCCGAACCAGCCGAGCTGGATGACGACGGGGGTGCCGGCGCCGAGGAATGTGTGCGCGTGCATCGCGGCCATAGGGCCGCCGAGAGCGCCGGCGAGCGCGACCTTGAGACGGCCGCTGGTGCCAACCCACGCCGGAAACCCCCCGAGATGGCGGGGATTTTCGATGTAACGGGTAAAGCGGCGTTCGAGAACGTTGTGGACGTCGAAGACGCCGACGAGGAGCAGCACATCGGGGACGTCCGACGCTTCGAGGCCGAGGAGCCGGCGGTGGTCTGCGGGGCCGAGTTCGCGGTACATGGGCAGGATGTTACGCGACGGCGCGGGAGCGGGCCCCGGCGTGCCAACGGACCGCGAGGGCTACTGCCAGGCCCAGGCGGACGTCTTGATGGTGCCGTCGGCGGCGGACTCGAACTCACCGATGACGAGGTAATCGTTGAGTGCTGAGAGCTTGCCTTCGCCAGCCTGGAACGCGATCGAGAACCGAAGGCTGATCGCCATTCCGTCGCCAGTGGGATGCCCGACGGCGTGGCCGTTCCAGATGGCACTCTCGCCTTCAGCGCTGATCATGATGCCCTGGCCCTCGGCGTACATCTGACCACCGGAGCGCGCGTAGGAAACGAATGTGGCCACGTCAGTGACGGGCACTCCAAGGATGGAGCCCTGCTCTTCGATGGAGACTTCCATCTTCACGTAGCGGTAGTCGTCGCCGGGGAGGATGCGCGTCCCAGTCACGCGGCCCTTGAATTCTCCAAGTTTTTCACCGAGCACAGTTACAGCTCCTGAAGGGGATTCGCCATGTGATTGGGCGATCAGCGCGAGGGTAGCGACAAAACGTCGTGCTGCCTATCCGTCTTGAGTCGGAGTGGCGAGATGCGCGGCGAGGGCGCGCTCGGCGTGGGGCCGGAGCATCTGCATCGGCGTGAGAGGAGCGCCGAGCGACGCACAGACGCCACGGAGAAGGCCGATGACACGGCCGAGCAGGATCAGATCCTCCGGGAGGGCTTCGATGGGGTTGCGGGCGAGGGCCGCGCGGCGCTGGCTGGAGAACGGCCCGGAGCTGAGGCCACCTTCACGGGGGCCGAAGAAGAGTTCAAGCAGGTCCAGCAGTTCGGCGGGGTCGTCGCTGCGCGTGCGCACGCCGAGGCCAGCCATCGCCGAACGCACGCCGGGCAGATCGCGGGAGGAAACGGCGACGACGAGGCGGCAAAACGCAAGCCGCATGGCATCGGGGAGCTCCTTGGTGAGGCCGAAATCGAGGAGCGCGACGCGGCCATCGGGGAGGACGAGGAGATTTCCGGGATGGGGGTCGGCCTGGAAGAGACCGTCGAACATGATCTGGTGGCCGAAGGCGGCGGTGACGGTCTCGGCGATGGCAGCGGGGTCGACGCCGGAGGGGAGAGCGCTATCGCGGCCGATAAGCCGCTGGCCGTCGAGGAACTCGAGGACGAGGGCCTTCCGGGCAACGAGGCCGTCGATGGTGCGGGGGACGGTGATCCCGTGGACGTCGCGGAGGTTGTGAGCGACGCGCTTCGTCATCTCCGCCTCGCGAACGAAGTTGAGTTCGAGCGGGACCTGGCGGCCAAGTTCGGCTGCAATGGCACGGTAGTCGAAGTTCGGTTCGCGGCGGGCAACAAGGCCGGCCATCGTCTTGAGGTTTCGGACGTCGAGATGCACGAGGGCTTCGACCTCCGGGTGCTGCACCTTCACAGCGACTTCGCGACCATCGGGCAAGGCGGCCCGGTGCACCTGTGCGAGCGACGCGGAGGCCAGCGGTTCGTCGTCGAAGCGGGCGAAGATCTCGCCGACCGGGCGGCCAAACTGTTGCTCGATGGTGTGGCGGGCCTGGCTGGCCGGGCGCGGCGGGACGCGATCCTGGAGGTGTGAAAGCCTGGCCGTGTAGGCGGCCGGGAAGATGTCGGTGCGCGTGCCGACGAACTGGCCGGTCTTGACGTACATGCCCTTGAGGGAGACGGCGAGGTTGAAGATCCGGGCGGCGGAGGCATCGTGCTGGACGGCGTAGGCGGCGTCGCGGCGTTCCTGCGGCCAATCGCGCGAGCGGCGCTGGACGCGCTTGTAGCCCAGGTAGATGCGGCCGCCGGTGTAGGCGACGCGGAGGCTACGGGATGCCCGGCGGGGGAGTTGAAGCACGGGATCGAGTATCGGGGGAGGGTGGTTGTGGGGAAACGGGCCGGGGTGGACTTCGCGGCGGTTACCGGGGTTGCGATGAATGTTGCGGGCTTTGGCGACCTCACCGGTGGTGATGGGCGCTGCTGGCGTGGGGGAGGGAGAGCGGTGCGTTGTGCTGGCACCCCGAGGTTCTGAGTCCTGCGGCCGGGGCGACCGCGGCTACGGGGTATACGGGGCCTACTTGCGGCCGGGGAAGACGCTGCCTTCGCGGCGATGGGCGAGGCCGTCGGCTTCGCAGCGGAGGAGGGCGTAGTAGGCGAGATCGCGGATTGCGCGGGTGACGCGCTTGTATCCGAAGGCGTCGCGAAGCAGCGCGGGGACGTCTGCTTCGGGCATGGAGCCGTTGTTCTGGAGGGCGAGTGAGAGGGCGCGGACGGCCTCATCGAGCTGGATAGCGTCCGAGCCGGCACCGGACTCTCGATGGAGGGCGGAGCGGGCGAACTGGTCGCGGAGTGGATCGGCCGGTTCGAAGTTGGTTGAATTCGAGGCGAGGCCTGGCTGCGATGGGGAAGCCGTCGGTGGGGACCCAAGGGCGGCTTCATAGGCTGCCAGAATTGAATCGATCTCGTGGTCGGGATTGCATACCCAGGCGATGGACCAGACGCGATGGATACGCCAGCCCACGTTTTCGAGGACGAGTTGACGGATGACATCGCGATCGCGGGCCGAGGAGGACGAGTGGTACGCGGCGCCGTCGCATTCCACGCCCAGGACGAAGTCCGATTCGCTGCCCGGACGCAGGACGCCGATATCGACGCGATAGGTGCCGACGCCGACCTGGGGAACGCAGCGGAGGCCGGCGCCGGTCAGTTCGCGAAGCAGCGCGGATTCGAACGGTGACTCGGTGGCAGCGCCGACGGACGTGCGAACCGCGCCCGCGAGCACCGCGGGGCCGCGCTCGGCGTAGTCGAGATAGTCGCGGAGGGCGAGGGCGCCGGGAGCGGTCGCGCGTTCGGCGGGGATGTCGCTCGCGCGGATGCTGGAAACGAGGACGGACTTCCAGCGCGCGCGGGTGATTGCGACGTTGAGACGGCGTTCGCCGCCGTCACGTGCGAGCGGGCCGAAGTTCATGAAGAGCTTGCCGGCGGCATCGCGCCCGTAGCCGAGGCTGAGGATCATGGTGTCGCATTCGTCGCCCTGGATGGTTTCGAGGTTCTTGGCGCGGCCGCCGGCGGCGAGCCAGTCGCTGAGACCAGGGTCGGACGCGGCCTGGGCTTCGATGCGTGCGTTGATCTCCGCCTGTTGGGCGATAGACATGGCGGTGATGGCAATTTCCCGGGATGGGTGCGCTGCGAGTTCAGCGGCAAGCGCGGCGACGACGCGCTCGGCTTCGGCGGGGTTGGCGCGGCTGCCACCGCGGCCGTAGACGGCTTCCGGCGTGTGGATGAAGTGCACGCCGGAGGTTGGTTGCCGGAGAAACGGAGGTGGGAAGGTGATGAGGCGGCCGTCGTAGAACTTTGCGTTGGAGAAGGCGATGAGCGCTTCATCACGGGAGCGGTAGTGCCAGAGGAGTGACCGGGAGGGTAGGAGCGTCGACGCCTGGTCAAGGATGCTCTCGAACGTGAGCGAGTCGCCGTCATCGTCGTCGTCCTCTGCGGAGTCGAGGACGGTGCGATCAAAGAACGCGGTGGGCGGCATCTGGCGGGAGTCGCCAGTAATAACGGCCTGGCGGCCGAGGCTGAGGGCGACGATAACATCGGCGGTGGGGATCATCGAGGCTTCGTCGACGACACAAACATCGAAGCGATAGCGGGAGCCGTCCTGGTGGCCGAGGTACTGGGCGACAGCAAGGGGGCTCATGACGAGGCAGGGCTTGAGCCGCTGGACTGCCGTAGGCGCTTCGGCGAGCACCTTGCGGAGCGGTGGGCGCCGCTTCGCGCCGGCCCAGCGGAGAAGTCTTCCGAGTTCGCTATCGGTTGGGACGGGGACGTTGGTGGAGGGGCGGCGGCTCGCAGCGGCGGAGAGGCTGGTGTCCCGGGACCAGTGGTCGAGAGCGTATTCGGCCTCTGCGAGGCGGGAAGCGAGGCGACGGATCTCGGCGCCGTCGGACAGCGTTACCGTGCCAAGCGTTTCTTCGATCCATGAGAGCCGGACAGCAGCGATGGTGCGCGCGGCGACGTTCTCGACGTCGCCGGAAGCCAGGCGTTCTTCGACGACAGAGCGCATGGCGAGAGGTTCCAGGGCGCTGAGACGCTGGCGGAGACGGACAAGGCCGGGGGTGAGTGGGACAAGCTGCCGGGCGGCACTGGCCCAGGCAGCAATCGCGCCGAGGGCGGGGCCGACGCCGGACGGGCGCAGCTCCGAGAAGAGGGCTTCCATGGTGTTGAGAGCTTCTCTGCCAGTGGCAGCACGGGCGGCTTCGTCTCCGCGGACGGGGAGTCCGGCGGCGGTGTGCAACCTGTAGACGCCGCGGGCGGCGTAGTAGGCCGGATGCAAGAAGCGGAGCGGTTCTGAACCGAAGGACAGGTAGCGGCCGATGCTGGCGAACGATTCGAAGGCGGCGCGTGCTTCGATCGTGGTTATGGTGCCGGGGTCCCTGCCCGGGGGGAGGGACGGGCCAAGGGCCGCTATCGCCGTGGTGGCCGACTGCTCGAGCGTGTTGAGCTGCTTGATGAGGGTCCTGCCTTCGTCCGGCGTGGAGGGGAGGTCAGGAAGCTGGTCGAGCGGGCCGCCACAGAGTCTGAGGCGTTCCGGGCCGAGCTCTTCGAGCGCCGCGAGTGCATCGCGGAGGTCGGTGAGCCAGTAGCGGCCAATGTTCGCGATGGGCGGGATCCCGTCCACGAGGTCGACCTCTGGATCGTCGAAGGACTCACCGATGAGGTAGTGGAGCGATGTCCAGCCTTCGACGCCAAGGGGCGCGTGCGTGGCATCGACGAGTTCGTTGAGCTGCTGGCGAAGGGTGGCGGCACGCGCTGGAACGTCGGCGGCGGCACGGTACTGGCCGGGGCCGCGCTGGTATGTCGTAAAGAGGTCATCGAGGACGGACTGGCGGGCGGCGGAAGCATTGCGGGTAGCGCCGTCCTGGTGGAGGTGGAGGATGGCTTCGCCGAGACCGGCGTCGCGGAGGCGTTCGACGACGACTTCGCGGGCGACGGCTTTTTCGGCGACGAAAAGGACGGACTTACCCTGGGCGACGAACTCGGCGATGAGGTTGGCGATGGTCTGGCTCTTACCCGTACCGGGCGGGCCCTGGATGACCATACTGGCGCCACGTGCGGCGGCAACGACGGCGGACAGCTGGCTGGAATCTGCCGGGAGGATGGTGCGTACCGAACCAGCGGGCACGTCTTCGTCGAGGCGGTTGAGGGCCGGGAGCGGGGGGACGTCGCCGAGGAGGCTGCTATCGCCAGAGAGGGCACGGACAAGCGGATGGGCCCAGAGGCGCGGGACGCTTCGGCCCATTTCCTGGAGGAGGGCGACTTTGCGGAACGAGAAGACATCGAGGACAGCGCCGTCGAGTTCAGTGGACCAACTCGTCTCGTGGCCTATCGAAGCGTTGATGGACCGGAGAAGCTCGGCGAGGTTGGGCAGTGCGTCCTCGGCGAAGTCGGAGATAGCCGGCAGGTTGATGCGGTAGTCCTGGCGGAGGAGCTCCGTGAGCGCGGGGTTTATCTCGGGGAGTTCGTCCTCCATCAGGCGGATGGAACGGCGGTCTCTGGCCTGGGTTACCGGGACGAAGATGAGCGGCGAACGGACATCGACCTTGCGGCGCGTGTCGTGCCAGCGGAGCCAGCCGAAGGCGACGAAGAGGACCTGTACACCCTGCTCTTCCCAGGCAATGCGTGCTCGCTCAGCAAGGGAGCGGACGCTCTTATCGAGGGTCAGGTTGTTCGACAGGTCGTCTGAGCGCGTGGCGGCCGAGAGCGTGATCGGCTTCTCGGCTTCAACGAGGTCACGCCAGAGGTCTTGGGCGGGCATCGTGAAGCGGACGGTCGTGACCTTCGATTCCTTGAAGGCGAGCGCGCGGTTGCGGCCCGTGAGGTCGAGTAGCTGGCGGCGCCAGCGTTCGACCGCGGCGTTGAATTGCGGCGATGGGGGAGGGGGCCCGGGAGGATGTGGTTGTTGCTGTCCCAGGATGGCGCCCTCCCGCGCGAGGTGAGGGGATCGTATCCTCCAAAGTGATTGGCCAGAAGGGCGACTGGCACTGACGTGAGAAAGCGACAATTCCATGCACGCGTACAACATCACCGTCGTCGGCGGGGCCGGCATCGTCGGCCGCGAATTCCTGAAGATCCTCGATGAGCGGCAGATCCCCGTGGGGCGTCTGCGTTTGCTGGCGACGAAGCGGAGCGCCGGCAAGCAGGTGGTGTTCCGGGACCAGATTGTGACCGTTGAGGAAACGTCCGAGACGAGTTTCGGGCCGGACGACAACATCGTGTTCCTGTCGGCTTCAGGAAGCGCTTCGAAGCAATACGCGCCGATCGCGGCGCAGAACGGGAGCTTCGTGCTCGACGATTCGAGCGCGTACCGGATGGACCCGGATGTGCCGCTGGTGATCCCGGAGATCAACCCGGAGGACCTGGACTGGCATCGCGGAATCGTGAGCCAGCCGAACTGCACGACGACGCCGATGGCGATGGCGCTGGCGCCGATCCACCGCGTGAACCCTCTGAAACGAATTGTAGTGAGCACGTACCAGGCGGTGGCAGGCGCGGGCGGTGCAGCGGTGGACGGGCTGGCAGCTGAGTCGGCGGCGCGGCTGGACGGACGAAGCGCGCCATCGGGGACGCAGAAGCGCGAAATCGCGTTCAACGCGGTGCCGCAGATCGATCTCTTCGCGGAGGACGGCTATACGAAGGAAGAAATCAAGATGGCCAACGAGACGCGGAAGATCCTGCACGCACCGGAGATCGCAATTAGCGCGACCTGCGTACGGATCCCGACGTTTTTCGGGCACGCGATGAACGTGTGGGCGGAGTTCGAACGGCCTATCGACCCGGCGGAGGCACGGGCGCTGATGGCGGGCGTGAAGGGTGTGACGGTGATCGACGATCCTTCGAGTGAGACGTATCCAACGCCGCTGGATGTTGCGGGGACGGACGGGGTGCTGGTTGGACGCATCCGTCGCGACACGTCGCTCGATGGCGGTCTGACGTTCTGGGTGCTGACGGACAGCATTCGCAAGGGAGCGGCTTCGAACGTGGTCGATGTGATCGTGGAAGCGGATAGGCGAGGGCTCATCCGACGTTAACGCGCAGGGTGCGGGAGCAGCCTGTACGCTGACCGGTGGGATGAGCGCACTTCGGGGCATACGGGACGACATCGCAGTGGCGATGGAGCGAGACCCGGCTGCGCGATCGCAGCTGGAAGTGGTGCTGTGGTACCCGGGGTTTCATGCGCGGACGTTGCACCGGCTTGCGAACGCGCTGCACCGGCGGGGCGTGCCGATCGTGCCGCGCGGGATCATGCATTTCGTGCGCTGGGCGACGGGGATCGAGATTCATCCGGGCGCGACGATTGGCCGACGGCTGTTCATCGACCACGGGATGGGGATCGTCATCGGCGAGACGGCGGAGATCGGCGACAACGTGCACCTGTACCAGGGCGTGACGCTGGGCGGGACGAGCACGCAGCGGATCAAGCGGCACCCGACGATCCGGAACAACGTGGTGATCGGCGCGGGAGCGAAGGTGATCGGCGCGATCGAGGTGGGGGAGAACAGCCGTGTTGGGGCGGGAAGCGTGGTGGTGACGAGCGTGCCGCCAAACGCGACGATCGTGGGCGTTCCGGGGCACATCGTGGCCTACCGGGACGAGTCGAACGGGGCGATCCAACGGCTACCAGACCCGGAGTGGGAGCGGCTGAACGAGTTGGACCGGAAGGTGCAGGAGCTGCACGAGCTGGTGCATCACCTTGAGGTGCATGCGAACGGGAGCGGCGGGGAGAAGGTTTCGCGGGAGGGACCGTAGGGGCAGCGCGTTCAAGGAATCGCGGCAGCTTCCTCGCCCGGGGCGGCGTAGCCGACCGGCGGCCTATGGCGGGCGGCGTATAGTGCAGAAAAACTGGACCGGGACTGGGTGAGCTGCAATGGATCCGGTGGCCCGACGCGACGACCTTGAACAGCTCAACCTGCCGGCAGGGGCGGCAGGTGGGACCATTCGCTATTTCCGTGGCGCGGCCCACGGCGTGAGCCTTTCGCTCCTGAACGTCGAGATCATGCCGGGCAACGGGGCGCCACTTCACACGCATCAATATGACGAACTCTTCGTGATCGTCAGCGGCCGCGGTCGCTATACCGTCGGCGACGAGAGCGCCGAGGCAGGGGCGGGCGACGTCGTCGTGGTGCGATCGGGGCTTCCTCATTCGTTCGTCGCGATAGGCGACGAGCCGCTGAACCAGACGTCTGTGCATGGGGCGAGCGCATTCGAACAGGACATCCTTAGTTCTGGCAATCACTGAGTTCCTAGTAGTGGAGCGGAGTACGCAGGACGCATAGGCGGCCGAGACGACGGCAAACCCGCACGTGGGATAGACGTTTCACCGGGCGCTCACAGGTTTCCCGCATCCGCGAGAGCGAACTTGAATTGGCCTTCGCGCTAAAGCGGGGGTTGTCCGAGCTGCCGCACC
This sequence comes from Dehalococcoidia bacterium, assembly GCA_050248655.1. GTDB lineage: Bacteria > Chloroflexota > Dehalococcoidia > Tepidiformales > Tepidiformaceae > JAGQHB01. The sequence goes on along the minus strand of JBFWRY010000003.1, from coordinate 242,480 downwards.
CTCACCCCTGCCCCCCTCTCCCGCTGTCGCGGGCGAGGGGGTTCCGAATTTGCCGGTGTTGCGTTCGCAGTCCCAGGCGATCGTGGCGGCGGTGACGAAACCGGGTGCGCCCGCCGAGAATCGGTCATCAGAAGGCGACGGGGGCGATGGACGATGAAAGTAGAGCACGCGAAGAGACACGAGCCAACGTTTGTGGGCCGCCAGGAGGCCCATCTCAGAATCCACGGTGGGAGCGTTGCCGGGCGATTGAACGCCCGGCTCGCTGTGCGTATCACAAACGGTGTCGGGTCGATGTGGTGTGCGTACCTGTTCGCAGCGCTGGCGCTCGTTTCTCTACCGTCAGCGCTGCGTTCGGGCGACACGGTCGTGATGGTCTCGTGGGTATCGCAAACGTTCCTTCAGTTGGTACTGCTCTCGGTGATCATTGTTGGCCAGAATGTGCAGGCGGCGGCGACCGAAGGACGAGCCGAGGCGGATCACGAAACGCTCGCCGCGGTTCACGCGCTGAGTGTGGCGATACATGAACTGAGTGAACAGCAGTCGGAGATTCTTCGGAGGCTTGACGCGCGGGGCGCGTGACGAGGGCAGATCGGGATTCGAGTTGTCGCGCCCTCACCCCCTGGCCCCCTCTCCCACTGTCGCGGGCGAGGGGGATGCGTTGGGTTGTGTCGCCTGGGGGGATTCGGGGGCACGCCGCCAAGTCGGGCGCAGGTATGGGGAATGTGGAAGCTTTGGTGTCCGCCCGTCGTCCAGGTTAGAAGAGGTAGGTAAGGCCCTGGACGACGGACGGGAGGCGGCGTTCGAGGACCATCGAACCACCGGTTGAAGCGACCACTTCAAGGGAAATGGTCTGGTTAGCCGCGGCTGAAATGCCGGCGGGGACGATCACGATGATGTCGGCGAGTTCGCCCGGTTCGAGGGTCGGGCCCTCTCCGCGGCGCCAGTCGACGGTGTAGGCGGCATCGGGGGCGAGCGCGGATTCCGTGAAGACGCTGATGGATGGGGCGAGGCCCGTGGCCGGATCAAGCGCCAGGGTTGTGCCGCCCGGGCCGAGGGCGACGGTGAGGGTGACGCGGTCGCCTTCGCCAATAGCGGAGTCCTGATCCAGGTCGCTGGCGGTGATGCCGCCACGAATCTCGATGTTGTTGGTGACCCGGTTGAGGGCATCGTTGACGGTCTGCTGGAGCGCTTCTGAGCCTTCGTCGCCGAGTTCGTAGACGCCGACGGCGACGGTGCCGCCTGCGACCGCGGTGCAGGTGAGCACGATGGCAGTCACGGTGCCGGCCTGGGCGGATTCGGAACAAAGGCGGCGGAACAGCGAACAGATGAGCGAGGTAACCATCAGGTGACCATCGTGGATACCGAAGGTGGCGACGTGGTGGACGGTTGGTGGAGGAGCGCGTTGTTGCGATGGCGGTGGCTCCGCGCCTACCGTTCCTGAGGAGGGAGGGCGAGCAGGTGAGCGAAGAGGTGGTCGACCGCCGAAGCGAAGTAGAGGACGCCGCGCGGCTGATCCGCGAGGCGCGCACCGTGGTGGCGCTCACGGGAGCGGGAATTTCGACGGAGTCAGGGATCCCGGACTTCCGGGGGCCGCAGGGTGTCTGGACCAAGGACCCGGCGGCAGAGAAGCGGGCGACGCTGCAGCACTTCGTCGCGAGCCGGGATGCGCGGGCTCAGTCGTGGCGGAACCGGCTAACAAGCCCGCTGGGGATGGCGGAGCCGAACGCGGGGCACGCGGCCCTGACAGAACTGCATTTCAAGGGAAAGCTTGGACTGCTGGTGACGCAGAACATCGACGGGCTACACCAGGCGGCAGGGTTTCCGGGCAGCGCGATCGTTGAGATCCATGGGACCGTGCACGAGTTCCAGTGTCTGGACTGCCCGGACCGTGGGCCGATCGAGAGATTGCTCGACCGTGTGCGCGCGGGTGACGAGGACCCGCACTGCCGAAGCTGTGGAGGAATCCTGAAGTCGGCGACGATTTCGTTCGGGCAGAGTCTTGTGGCGCGTGACCTCGAGCGGTCGCAGGTAGCGGCGGAGCAGTGCGACCTGGTGCTGGCGATCGGGACTTCGCTGGGGGTGTACCCGGCGGCGGGGATTGTGCCGATCGCGCTGCGGACGGGCGCGAAGCTGATCATCATGAACGCGCAGGAGACGCCGTTCGACGAGTACGCGAACGTAATCCTGCGAGGGCGGCTGGGCCGCGTGCTCCCCGAGGTGGCGGCACTCGTTTAACCCTTGCGGGCCGGAGCCGTTCCCACTACGACGCCCACGGGCGCGGAGGGATCGATGCCTATTGCAATAAGGACAATCGAGCGCGACGAACTGGAGGCGTTCTCGCGATGCCAGAACATGGCGTTCGGACGCGACTTCCGGCCTGAATCGATGCAGGGTCGCGAGGAGACCTTCGAGTTCGACCGCAACCTCGCGGCGGTGGATGGGTCGAACATCGTTGGGACTGCGGGGATCTATAGCTTCGAAATGGGCGTGCCGGGTGGGTCGTTGCCGACAGCCGGAGTGACGATGGTCGCGGTGAAGCCGACGCATCGGCGGCGGGGCGTCCTTACGAACCTGATGGCGACGCAGCTGCAACAGATTACAGACCGGGGAGAGGCACTTGCGGCACTCTGGGCTTCGGAGTCGTCGATCTACCAGCGATTCGGGTATGGGCTGGCGAGCGAACGGGCGACGCTTCGATTGCCTCGGGTGTATGCCACGTTCTCGCAGCCCGTGGTCGCGAAGGGGGATTTGCGACAGCTCGAAAGTTCGGAAGTGGCGGAATCCTGGCCGACCTTTCGCAACGGGTTCGTAACGAAGCACGCCGGTTTCCTGAGCAGGCACCTGGCGGGATGGAGACGGCTGTTACGCGATGAGGAAGAGTGGCGCGACGGGTACACGGCGAACGTGTACATCAACTACGAGGTGGGCGGGGAACTGCGCGGCTATGTCCGCTACAGGGTGAAACCAGGCTGGAATGAGCGCGACTTGCCGACGGGGACTGTGAAGGTGGAGGAACTGCTGGCCCTCGACAATGAGGCGTATCGGGCGCTGTGGCAGTACGTCTTCGGAGTAGACCTGGTGGACAAGATCGAGGCGCCGTTCCGGCGCAGCGACGAGCCGCTGTACTACCAGATGGCGGACCCGCGGCGGCTGGAGCGCATCCAGGACGACGCGCTCTGGTTGCGGATCGTCGATGTCGAGGGAGCGCTCGCCGGGAGGCGATACTCAGCCGAAGGACGGCTCGCGATCCAGGTCACCGATTCGTTCCGGCCGGAGACGAGCGGGACGTATGTGCTGGAGGGCGGACCCGGTGGCGCGAGCTGCTGGCGGACTGACACCGGGGCGGATTTGTCGATGTCGATCGCGGACCTTGGCGCGATCTACCTCGGAGGGACGCGGCTGGCGACGCTCGCGGAGGCGGGGAGAGTGAGGGGTGACCGCGAGGCGCTGGCGAAGGCTGACCTGATGTTCCAATCATCAGCTGCGCCTTGGTGTCCAATGATGTTTTGAATAGCTCCCAGGGGTGCCATGGGGTCCGGCCAGTAGGATCTAACCCTGCCCGGTGGTAGCGTGGCCAACAGGATGGACCGGCGGATCCGTCCAATTTCATGCATCCATCGGATGGGCCATGCGCAAAATCGGCATTACAGAAACGGCGATCCGCGACGGGCACCAGTCGCTGCTGGCGACGCGAATGCGGACCGAAGATATGATCCCGGTCCTGGAGGAGATGGACGCCGCGGGCTACCACAGCATTGAATGCTGGGGTGGAGCGACGTTCGACAGTGCACTCCGGTTCCTGAAGGAAGACCCGTGGGAGCGGCTGCGCGAGATCAAGTCGCGGCTAAAGAAGACGCCGACGCAGATGCTGTTCCGCGGCCAGAACGCGGTGGGATACCGGCACTACGCTGACGATGTGATCTACGCGTTCTGCGACCGGGCGGTGCAGAACGGCATGGACATTTTCCGTGTTTTTGATGCATTGAACGACACGCGGAACCTTGAGGCGCCGTTCGCCGCGCTGCGGAAGGCCGGCGGCCACGTACAGGGGACGATCTGCTACACAACGAGCCCTGTGCATACGCTGGACGTGTTCGCGAAGATGGCGGACCGCATGGTCGAGATGGGCGCGCACTCACTGTGTGTGAAGGACATGTCGGGCATCTTGAGCCCGGCGATGGCTGGTCAGCTGGTGGGACGACTGAAGAAGGACCACCCGGAGATGATGGTGCAGATGCACTGTCACGACACCTCGGGCTATAGCGAGATGGCGTACCTGGAAGGGGTAAAGGCGGGCGCTGACGTGATCGACACGGCGCTGAGCCCGCTTGCAGGGGGGACGTCGCAACCGGCGACGGAGACGCTCGTGGCAGCGCTGAACGAGTACCAGGAATTCGAGACCGGGCTGGACCTGAAGCAACTGGAAGGCCTGGCGACGTATTTCAAAGGCGTCCGGCGCAAGTACTGGAAGTTCGAGAGCGGGCTGCTGGGCGTCGATGCTGGCGTACTGCAGCACCAGGTGCCGGGCGGGATGATTTCGAACCTGGTCGGGCAGCTGCGCGAACAGGGCGCGGAAGCGAAGCTGCCGGATGTACTGACCGAGAACATGCGCGTGCGCGCGGACCTCGGGTTCCCGCCGCTGGTGACGCCAAGTTCGCAGATTGTGGGCACGCAGGCGGTGCTGAACGTGCTGCTCGGCGGCCGCTACAAGAACGTGACGCGAGAGACGAAAAACCTGGCGAAAGGGCTGTACGGCAAAACGGGCCAGCCGATCGCGCCGGACATCCTTTCGGCGATCCTCGGCGACGAGACGCCAATCGACCATCGCCCGGCAGACGACCTCAAGCCTGAGATGGACGCGGCGACGGCGGAGATCGGCGACCTTGCGAAGGACATCGACGATGTCCTGAGCTACGTGATGTTCCCGCAGCCGGGGAAAGAGTTCCTGCAGTGGCGGTCCGAAGGCGGCGGGCCAGAACGGGAACTGGTCGCGGCCGTGGTGGGGGCGATGACGATCGGTGAGCGCAAGAGCCAGCCGGAACGCGAGTCAGTCGCGCTATCCCCCGTCAACGGTAGCGAGCCGGTGGGGACACCCTGGAAGAACTACGGCCGCATGCGGCAGATGCGCTAGCGGAGGCAGCGATGACAAAAGTAACGATCGGCGGACGAAGCTACGAAGTCGAGGTGAAGGGCGACAGTGTGGTGGTCGACGGCCACGAGTTTCCCGTGAAGGTTGGCGGCGAGGGGGCGATGCGGACGGTATCGTCGGGCGGCGTCCAGTACCGCGTGCAGCTTCCGGAAGCAGGCGCCCGGCAAAGCGGGATGGCAGTGGAAGTGGACTACCGGCCGTTCACGCTCGAGTGGGAGGGCCGGCTGGGCAGTGGCCCGGCGCGCGCACCGCGCGTGGCGTCGTCATCGGCGGCGGCAGGGGCCAGGGCGGCGGTGGCCGGTGGCATCGTTGCGCCGATCGCCGGCAAAGTGCTGCGAATCGCGACGAAGGCGGGCGAGACGGTCGCCGCGGGCGATGTCCTGCTGGTGCTGGAAGCGATGAAGATGGAGAACGAGATCAAGGCGACGGCTGCCGGCACCGTGAAAGAGATCCTTGTGATCGAGGGCGCGCGGGTGGGGGAAGGTGACACGCTGGTAGTGGTTGGGTAGCCATTACCCGGCATGCGGGCGCGCAAGGCATCAATTCAGTCTATGGCTTCGCCAGAAGGCTACACGTTTGGCCTATGTGACGTTAGACTGCCGTGATGTCCACCAGCGTGTGGAAGCCAGACGGGAGTGATCCGTGGTACTTGCTGACATGAAGAAGAGCCTAAGCGCCGAGGTGATCGCCAACGCGAACTCGATCCATCACAACCTTTCGACGCCGGTGCTGTACGAGCACGCGGTGCGGCGGGAGGAAGGGAAGTTGCTGCAAGGCGGGACGTTCGCGGTGCGTAGCGGCGCCAGGACCGGCCGGAGCCCCGACGATAAGTTCGTGGTGAAGAGCCCGGGTATCTCGGAACACGTCTGGTGGGGACAACACAACCAACCGATGACACCCGAGGTGTACGCGAAGGTCGAGCGGGCGATCACGGATTACATGAAAGACAAGAATCTGTACGTGCAGGACTGCGTTGTGTCGCAGGACCCCGCGTACCGGCGGACGGTGCGGGTGGTGACGGAAAACGCGTACCACAGTCTGTTCGCGCGAACGATGTTCATCCCGTCCGGAAAGCTGGCGGAAGGCGAGCAGCCGCAACTGACGATCCTTCACGCGCCGTACCTGCAGCTGGACCCGGCAGAGACGGGCGTGCGGAGCGATGCCTGCATCGCGCTGAACCTGACCGAGGGCGTCATCCTGATCGCGGGTTCGGCATACGCGGGCGAGATGAAGAAGTCCGTGTTCACGGCGATGAACTACTACTTGCCGCTGGAAGGCGTGCTCTCACTCCATTCGTCCGCAAACGTTGACCCGAGGACCGGCAAAGTTGCCGTCTTCTTTGGGCTTTCTGGGACTGGCAAGACGACGCTGAGCACGGACCCGGAGCGGCTGTTGATCGGTGACGATGAGCACGCATGGACGGACGAAGGCATCTTTAACATCGAGGGCGGCTGCTACGCGAAGGTGATTCGCCTGAGCAAGGACGCCGAGCCGGACATCTTCGAGACGACGGAACTCTTCGGGACGATCCTCGAGAACGTCATCTTTGAAGAGGATTCGCGCGAGGTGGATCTCGACGACGAATCGCTGACAGAGAACACCCGCGGGAGCTATCCGCTGAGTTCGCTTTCGAGCGTGTGGGACGGACAGGTGGCGCCGCACCCGAGCCACGTAATCCTGCTGACGGCAGACGCGTTTGGGGTGTTGCCGCCGCTGGCGCGGCTGACGCCCGAGCAGACGATGTACCACTTCCTGAGCGGGTACACGTCGAAGCTGGCCGGGACGGAAGTGGGAATCACGGCGCCGAAGACGACGTTCAGCCCGTGTTTCGGTGCGCCGTTCATGGCGTTGAACCCGACGGTGTACGCAGAACTGTTGGAGAAGAAGCTAGCACACACAGGCGCGCGCACATGGCTGGTGAACACCGGCTGGACGGGCGGCGGTTACGGAACGGGGAAGCGCATCGGGATCATGGAAACTCGTAAAATGGTGCGGGCGATCCTGAACGACGCGTTTGAAGAGGCGGAATTCCGGACGGACGCAACGTTCGGATTCGAAGTGCCGGTGCAATGCCCGGGGCTGGAGAGCCAGACGATCCTGAATCCACGGGATACCTGGCCCGACAAGGCGGCGTTCGACAAGACGGTTTCAGACCTGGCAGCGAGCTTCCGCAAGAGCTTCGACCAGTTCCGTCCGCTGGTAAAACCAGAGGTGGCGAACGCAGGTCCGTAAGCCGGGTCGCTAACGAACAGACCATTAGAAAGGCCGCCCTTGGGGCGGCCTTCTTCTGTGTGGCGTCTGTGACGGGGAGACCACGAATGGTCACGTCCTAGCGGCGGACGCGGAATGTGGTACTGCCGGCGGCGAGGGGAGCCGCGTGGGAGGCGTGCGGGTGGGGGATGTGGCGGAGGGGCGCCAAGGCCCGGTGAAACGCGTCCTTGATCGCTCGCAACATGGCGAGGAAGGGGAGTCCGCCACCGACCTTCAGGCCGCCGTCGTGGCGCCCAATACGAGCGTCCCGCGAGTCAGACTGTCCGATGCGCTCGTACACGGCGAGAAGGCCCTCGCGACGCTCCGGAGGCTCACCGTCCGCGTCCAGTTCGCCGGCGACGGTGGGGGCGAGGGACGGGCGGCGGTCTTGCATGAGAAGCCAGCGGTCGCGGGCCGTATCGGGGAGGCGCAAGGCGGACGTGTCGATCTCGTGGAAAGTGGTGCTCTCCTCGCGGATCTTTTCAAATCCCTCGGCGTAGGCGGTCATCATCTGGCGGCTCTTGAGGTGCACCGTGTGGAGCTTGATGCCGGGCGGCACGTAGGGGATGGAATACGATTCGCAGTCAGAGACGAGGAGGATCTCGGTGGGAGGAGCCTCGAAGAGGCGTTCGTAGGTGTTGACCTGGTCGATACGGCGGATGTCGCCAATGGCGATATCGAGGGCCCGCTTAATGTCGGTGCCACCGTCGGGACTCACGGAGAGGACGCGGCGAGCGACAGCGGGGAAGTCTGCCGGCTCCAGGCTATCTGACCGTTCGTGGATGGTATTGGCGAACGTGCGGAAGTAGACGTGCGAACCTTCGGCGGCGGCGCTGAGCAGGTACGCTAGGACGAGGGCCTTGGCGAAGATGGCGCGGTTGTCGTCGCGCATTGAGTTCGAGACGTCGAGGAGTGCGTAGACCTTCTGCCGCTTCTTGCGGACCGGCCTGGTGGTGCGGACGCGTTCTTCGACGAGTTCGTCCCATTCTTCAGTGGTGGGGTGTGCATCGACGCTGTACTGGCCATTGATGCTGCCGCTCACGAGACGGAACTCGAACAGCTCGGGATCCAGCTGCCGAAGGAGCAGGTCCGGGAGGGTAATCTGATCGAAGTCGAACATGTGCCGGAGAGGCTGGAGGGTGAGGTCGTCAGAAGGGGAGACGACGATGCGGCGGCGATGCTCGGTGTGGACGGTGGTGAGGATTTCCTTCTCAGCGGGGCCAACGAGGTTCAGGAGTTCGTCGGGGACTTCGACGCCATCGAGGGGGTTGCCTTCGAGGAGGGTGCGAGCAAGGTTGAGGATTTCGAGCCAGGCCGGCGGCATCGAGTCGACCGTTTCGCCAATAAGGTCGAGGACCTTCCAGGAGCGGTAGATGGAGGCGAGGTCGTCTTCGCGGTCGCGGACGGAGCCGCCGCGGAGTGTTTCAGCGTGCGCCATCGGTGTGCTCCAGGATTTCGTCGAGGATTTCTTCGCGGAGAAGATTGACTCGAGGGTTGACGATGTCCCTGGCGCGGAGGGCTTCAACGAAGGTGTCGTAGGACACGTCGTGCCAGCTCGATTTGCCGATGAGACTGAGGAAGAGGCGGACGATGCCGCGGTGGTGACTTTGCGATTCGAGGGGCACGCCGTGGGTAAACCAGGTGAACGTCTGCGCGATGGTGGTGAGTTCGTCGACAGTCTGGAGATCGGCGAGGGTGAACGCGGAGAGTGTAGATTCGAGCGCCTCGGCGAAGATTGCCTGGGACGGGTCGGGCACCGAGCGGTCGTTCCCCGGGATCATGGTGAGCACGAAGCGGAGCGTCTGCAGGTCGTCCCTGGTAATCGCCGAACGCTGGTGGAGCATGGCCGAGGCGTTGAGGGCATCGCGGCAGGCGGCCTTGGTGCGGGGGCTGACGTAGGTCTCGGAGGAACGTCCGTCGCGGGTCTGTTCGGTGCCGTGGCGGCTGCGGAGTTCGACGAAGGTTTCGATGAGTTCGTTCTTGAGGAAGAGGATCTCGTGGGGTACCGAGACCACGCGGTCGCGAGACGTGCCATCGACGATGTCGCTCAGGGAGTGGAGCACGGAGAGGGGGATGGGCTGCTCGGGCGGCTCCGGGTGGCCGTGGTGCTTTTCGTAGGCGAGGTCGATGAGGATGTCGTTGAGCGCATCTCCGTGAGGGTCGATGGACGCTTTGAACATGAACCGATCGAGAATTGGCTCGGAGATGGCGGTGAACTTGACGTGGTTGGTCATGGCGAGAGCGGTATGGAGACGAGCGTCTTCCTGCTGTTCGCCCTGGCGGAACTTTCGTTCGTTGAGGATGCCGAGGAGTGCTTCGAGGACGAGGTCGTTCGCGTTCATGAACTCGTCGAGGTAGGCGAAGTCGGCGGTGACGAGCGAGTGGGCGGTGTTGTGCCAGAGCTTGCCCTCGTGAAAGAGCTTGAGGTCGAGGCCGCCGAGGATGGTTTCGACGCGGGTGCCCTGGGTGAACTGGGCCTTAAAGACCTCGCCCTGAAACTGACTGAAGACGCTATCGCCGTAGAGGGACTTTCCGGTACCGGCACGGGAGATCAGGAGCTGATGACGGCGAGTGAGGAGGGCAAGGGCAGTCTGTTGGAGGAGCTGGCTGCGGCCGGGAACGGCCTCTGCGACGTTGATGAGGGCGCCCTTGAAGATCTCGATGGCCTCGGGGACATCGATGTCGCCGCCGCGGTAGACCGGCGGCCGGCCATCGGCGGGAGTGAGCAGGTGAAACGCATCCCGCATTGGGGGAGCCTCTTCGAGATCGGATCTCTCTTCATGATAGATCCAACCGATACGGGTGGTGCGCGGATTATATCGATGGACGTCTGAGATGCCAGCCGGAGGCGGCGATGCGCGCCGGCCTAGTTGGCGGCCGAGGGCTCGATTCTTGCACTGGCACGAAGCATCCGTTCTTCATCGATAAAGACCCAGTAGATCGCCGCCGAGAGTATGGCGATCGCGGCGGCGGCGGGGCCAAGCCCGCTGTAGCCCCAGATTTCGAGGACGAGGCCGCCGAGAGCGGAACCGAGGACGATGCCGAACTGCTGGCCGGCAGCGCTGAGGGCCATGACCGTGCCGCGGCGAGCGGGCGCCATCTCCGTCATGACGGCCTGGGCGCTGGCGAACCGCGCAGAACCGAAGGCCGCGAAGACGAAGAGGTAGAGCGCGGCGAACGCGAGATGGGGAGCGGCGACGGTTTCGAGAGCAATGAAGACCGATCCGATCAGCGTGGCGTAGATGATGACGGGGCGCTTGCCGAAGCGGTCGCTGATGCGGCCACCAATGAAGCTGCCAGCCAGGACGCCGAGACCCTGGCACATGGTGAGGATGCCGAGCGCCCACTTGGGAAGGCCAAACTCATCGTGGTAATAGGCACCCATGTAAGGGATGAAGATGAACCAATACATGGTGGACATGGAGTTCGAGAGAAGCGCGATGGAGATCTGCGGCTGGCGGAGGACGGCTCCGATGGCGCCGAGACCTTCGCGGTCCGCTGAGGTTCGCCGAACGTCGGGCGGGAGACGCCGAGCGAGAAGGAACGTGAAGATGACGCAGAGCGCGGCGAGGACCACGAAGGTCATGCGCCAGGAGAGGACGCCACTGAGGAAGGCACCGATGGGTACGCCGACGATGGTTGAACTGGAGTTGGCAGCCATGACCCAGGCCATGGCGCGGCCGCGCTCTTCGTAGCTGAAGTAGTCGCCGACGGCGGAGAAGACGGCCGGACTAAGACAGGCGACGCCGAGGCCGGCAAGCATCCGGGCAGCGACGAGCAGTTCGAATGTCGGGGCCAGCGCGGAAAGGACCGTGGCGACGGAGAGGACCGCGAGGCCGGCGACGACCACCGGTTTTCGCCCGATGCGGTCGATGAACGGCCCCGCGAAAATCGCGGCCGTGCCACCAACGAGGGCATAGGCCGTGACGAGGAGGCCGGCAACGGAGACTCGCACGCCAAGGTCATCGGAAATGTCCGGGAGGATTGGCGCGATGATCAGGTTGTTGAAGACCGAGGCAAAGCTGGCCAAACAGAGGAGCGCCAGCACGAGGTTGCGGTTGGACCGCGGCAGGGACGACACGTGCGTTCAGAATACGCCTGGCGGATTAGCTGGTCGTATCGAGATCATCGTTCGGATGCATTGAAGGGGCGGGGCCGAACTGGTGTAGGCTCGCGAGGTGGGTGCTGCGAAGGAAGACCTGCTCCGGGCGTTGCGAGAGAACCGCGACGAAACGTGTGCCACGCTGGCGAGTGTGACCGAAGCGTCGCTGGCCGAAGGACGTTACGAGAACGGCTGGAATGGCCTGCAGATACTGGCGCACGTCGCGGCAATCGAGTGGACGTACCCGCGACTACTGGACCTGGCTCGCGGAAACGACGCCGGGCGAGGCGACGCCGGCGGAGCGCCAGCGCGAGAAGCGCGCGGTGGCATGGACGGTTACAACTCGCGACAGGTGGAGCGGCGGGCGGGCGCGACGGCAGCAGAACTGATCGAGGAATGGGGCCGGAACCGGGATGCGCTCATCGCTGCCGTAGAGGCGGAGGATGCCGCGCTATTCGAACGGCCCGTACGGTCGGCTGGTGGAGTGACGGGAAACGTTGCCGCGGTCGTGCGGAGCGTCGCTATCGACCACGTTCGCGGGCATGTGCGCGATCTGATGGGAGACAAGGCAGGGCGCGATTGAGCTACGAGCGGCGGCCGCGAGCTACGCGTTGCGGCCTTGCCATGGGCCGCCCAGTCCCTGTTCCGCGGCAAAACGCTCATGCCAGAGGCGGCGCATCGCAAGGATTACCGGCTCGAACAGGACGGTCCCGTAGACGATCGCCTCAAGCGTGAGGGCCAGGTCGGGCCTGGACTCGCTTTCGGGTTCGGCGGGCGACGCGCCAGGGTCCGGGCCCGTGGGCGTATTCAACGCGTTAGTTGCTGCGATCTCCAGCTTTGCAAGGGCCTCCATCGCATCGGCATAGTCCGCGAGCGACTCGGCCGGGAGATGGATTCCGAGGGCGCGACGCAGCGCTATCAATGCGTCTACGAGCCGGGCGCGTGCGGTCGATTCTGGCCGGTGGGGCAGGCCCCGTGCAGCGAGGAAAGCACTTACCTCGGCAGAGGCGGCATGCCACGCTGTGTCACGCGACGTGAGCCCGGGGTCGCCACCGATTGCGTCGCTGACGGCACCGACGACATCCCAGGGGCGGGCGCCCTCGTCCAGCGAACGTATGGTCCGGCGAATCTGGTCGATCCCGAGACCCCCTACTTCGCGCAACGACCGGATGAGGCGAAGCCGGCGCAGGTGGGAATCATCGTATGCCGCCTGGTTCGGGGCGGTCCGCGTGCCGCCGGGGAGGAGTCCCTCTCGCAGGTAGTACTTTATGGTGGCCACGGGCAGTCCTGACGCCTCGCTGAGTTCGGCCATCCGCATCCTGTTACTCCTGCCGGGCCGCGCGCCCGGGACGATGACTTGACGAAAAATAAGGATAGTCTCACTATCGGATATCGTCACTATCCAAAGGAGAACGACATGCCCTCATCCGCGATCAGCATTCGAGGCGTGGCGAAGACGTACGGCCCGGTACACGCGCTGCGCAATGTCGACCTCGAGGTCGAAGCGGGCGAAGTATTCGCTCTCCTGGGCCCGAACGGTGCGGGCAAGACGACGTTGGTGGAGATCCTTGAGGGCTATCGCGGGCGCTCTTCCGGTGAGGTGTCCGTGCTTGGGGTCGACCCGGACCACGGAGACGCGCAGTGGCGCAGCCGACTCGGCATGGTCCTGCAGAACACTGCGGTCTTCGACTTCCTATCGGTGGAAGAGACGGTGAAGCACTTCGCCGGGTTCTACCCGACCCCTCTCGACCCGGCGGAGGTCATCGACCTCGTGGGGCTGGGAGAGAAGCGGAAGGCGCGATGTTCCACGCTCTCCGGCGGCCAGAAGCGGCGGGTTGACCTTGCCCTCGGTCTGGTCGGGAACCCTGAGCTGATCTTCCTCGATGAGCCCACGACGGGCCTGGACCCGGAGGGCCGCCGCCAACTCTGGAACGTGATCCGGTCGTTCACGGCGCTCGGAAAAACGGTGATCCTGACAACGCACTACCTGGAGGAGGCCGAAGCACTGGCCGGACGTGTTGGCATCATCATCGGAGGTGAGATCGTCGACATTGGTCCGCCGGACGAAATCGGCGGCGAGAGCCGCGCGGTGGCAACGGTCTCCTTTCGCGCAGACGGAAAGCTCGCCGGGCGAGAGCTCCCGCCGCTCGCGGGCGATACCGCAAGAACCGGGGACCATGTGTCGATCCGGACTGCGAAGCCCACTGCCACCGTTTCAGCACTCATCGCGTGGGCTTCGGATGCGGGCGTGGCCGAGATCCCGGCACTGTCCGTGAAGCACCCGTCGCTGGAAGACACGTACCTGATGATGGTCCAGGCGCGGGGCGGTCGGTCGGATAGCACGGACGGGGCAGCAGCGTGACCGTCCCCGCGTTGGCTGCGGTCGCGATGCCGTCGCTCGTCCGCCTTGGTTGGTCGCGCGCGGTCGTCGACCTCAAGCAGTTCTTCCGCATCCCGGAGCAGGTGTTCTTCACTTTCCTGCTGCCGGTGCTGTTCCTCGTCCTGTTCTCGGCCGTGTTCAGCGGGGAGATCGATGGACCGCCGGGGCGCAGCGTCGACTTCGTGCAGTATTTCCTTCCGGGCATCATCGCGCTCGGCGTCGCCAGCTCGACGTTTGCGAACCTCGCGATGTCGATCGCGACGGAGCAGCACGAAGGTCTGTTGAAGCGACTCGCGGGGACGCCGCTTCCGAAGTCCGCGTTCTTTGCCGGGCGCCTCACGAGCTCGGTGATCATCACCACCGTCCAGACGACGGTGCTGCTGGCAATCGGGGTACTTCTCTTCGGCATCGACCTGCCCGACGGTCCGGGCCGGTGGCTCTTTTTCATCTATGTACTGGGAATCTCGGCGGCGCTCGGGAGCGCGCTTGGGATCGCGGCGACGCGGATGGTGCCGAACGCCCGGGCAGCGGGGCCAATCATCCAGGCGCCGTTCCTGGTCCTGCAGTTCATCTCGGGCATCTTCTTCCAGTGGAACCAGCTGCCGACGTGGCTCCAGTGGATTGCGACGGCGTTTCCGCTGCGCTGGATGGCGCAGGGGTTCCGCTATGCATTCCTCCCGGATTGGTTCGGCGAGGTGGAGTACGGGTCTTCCTGGGGCTGGGAGCTCCCCACCGTGGCGCTGGCGGCGTGGATGGTGATCAGCGTGGTGCTCGCCCTTGTATTCTTCCGCTGGACTCGCGAAGGAGATCGCACGTAGCCGGAACGCTCGCGCTCCTATCACCCAGATTCGGAATTCCAGGAGGGACATCGTGGCAGAGATCATGAAGAAGCGTGTCGCCGCAAACATCGAGGGTGATTTCGTGGTGTTCCTTATCGGCATGCGGATCAACAAGCCGTGGAAGCCGTGGAAGTGGCTCCCGCCGTTCATCGCTATGCCGAGGATGCTGCGCGAACTCTCGAAGCACCCGGAGATGGGGCTGCTCGGTGTCCGCCAGACGTTCGCCAACCCGCTCTCGCCCCTGGTGATCCAGTACTGGCGTTCGTTCGAGCAGCTCGAGGCATTCGCGCGATCGAAGGATGCGACGCATTTCCCGGCGTGGGTGAAGTTCAACAAGGCAGTGGGGTCGAATGGCGATGTCGGTATTTGGCACGAGACCTTTCTCGTGCCGGCGGGCCAGTACGAGGCGATCTACAACAACATGCCGCGGACGGGTCTCGGGGCTGTCGCCGAAGTCGTCCCCGCTGCGGGGCGCCGCGAGTCCGCACGGGGCCGCATCGAGGAGCGGGACGAGACGGGGTAAAGACCGAGGCGTGTTCGAATCTCGCAACATTCGGGCACCGGGACGCCTGCCACACTTGCTGCATGAAACGGCGGCAGTTGCTTCTCGCGTCGCCCGGGCTGGCAGCAGGACTCCTGGCTGCGTGCGGGGGCAAGCCAGGCGGTGGAACTGCCTCCAGCACACCGCTGCAGAGTACGTTCCTGGTGATCGACGAATCCGAAACCATTGGGCTGGTGTTCTGGGAAGGGAACGCGTGGGCCGAGGACATCCCCGAGCGCGCGCAGTACATCTTCGACTCGATGAAGGTGGACCTGCTGAACCACAGCGATCGTTACCTTCCCTACTTCCTGGACCTGCTTGCGACGCCGAATCCCTTCTGGGAGCAAGTGGGGGAGGTACTGAGCCTGTACTTCGGGCCAGATACGCCGGCCGGACCGACGGGCTGGTGGGAAGCGCGGGGCTTCCGTGGCCCCGGAGACGATTCCCAGCCGTACCTCGTCTATAAGCGCGAGGTGATCTCCCGCATCCAGCAGGAGATGGGCGGGTTCCTCTCCTGGACGGAGCCGCGAACTATCTCGGCACAAGAGGTGATCTGGGGCGGCGTGCCGGTCGACGGTATCCCGCCGCTGGAGGAGCCATCATTCCTGACCGTGAAGCAGGCGAAGACCTGGGCTTACGATTCGGACCAGGTGATCGGGGTCTCGATGAATGGCGAGACACGCTGTTACCCCCGCCGGATCATCGATTGGCACGAGATGGTGAATGACACCGTGGGCGGGGCGCCTGTGTCGCTGGCTTACTGCACTCTGTGCAACAGCGCCATCCTCTACGACGGCCGGATTGGCGATGCTACGTACCGGTTTGGCACAAGCGGCATGCTCCATCGTTCCAACAAGCTGATGTACGACCGCCAGACGCGGACGCTCTGGGGCCAGTACACGGGAGAGCCGGTTTGGGGTCCGCTGGCTGACAAAGGCATTCGCCTGAAAACCCTCCCGGCGGTCCACACGACGTTCAAGGAATGGACGGCGGCAAACCCGGAAACGAAGGTGCTGAGCATCGAGACTGGCCATGTCCGGGACTACAACCCGGGCGTTGCCTACGCCAACTATTTCGGAACTTCGACACTCATGTTTCCGGTGGTGGACCAGTCAGGCCCGCTGGAGCCAAAGGCGGTTGTCTACGCGGTGCGAGGGAAGCGTGAATTCGTGGCGTTCCCGGTGGATGCGCTGAAGCAGCGGCGATTCATCGAGGACCAGCTGGACGGATCACCGATTGTGGTGCTGGTAACGCCGGATGGCACTGGTGCTCGGGCGTATGAGAGCCCGGGGGCAGTGCAGTCGTATGACGCGGGGGACGGAACGCTCGTCGATGTCCAGGGTGGCACATGGGAAGTGCGGGAAGAGGGGCTGTTCGGGCGAGGCGGCAGCGAACGGGCACGTCTGCCGGGCCACAACAGCTTCTGGTTCGCGGTCACGAACCAGGGCGGCGGCGGGCGGGTCTGGACTCCGTGAGGCCAAAGGGTGACCGGCGGGTGACCAAAGGGCGAGTATGTATCGCCCGCGTAATGCCCCGGTGAATTGTTCGGCGAAACGCTGTGCGCATTCCCGTCTGTGTCGTACTTCACAGAGAAGGACCCGGCGATGAGGCAGGACGGTAACAACCCCGTGGATGCGCAACCCGGTCGACACAAGGAGGACGGCATGGCAAATGACGACCCTGTCACCGCCTACCTGTTCGAACGTATCGAAACGCAGGCGCCCCAGGCGCCGCCGCGATACGTGCCTCCGCGGCGGTCGTCCGGACGCCTCACTAACCGCCGTGGCGGTGTGTGGCTGCCGACCTTCGACAGGGAGACCGATCCTTCCTAGTGCGGTAGCGATCCGGTGACAGCAGCGTGTCCACCGGTGAACACCCATCACGCCAGCGCCGATTTTCAACATAGAGAAAGCAGCAACACTTCAGGGGTCTGCAAATGAGCACTTCATCGAATCCATCACGCGGCTACATCCTTCAGCTTGACCGCACCCCCGCTGCGCTCGGCCCCAACCTGGAGCGCGACGATGTCGCGACACTCGCAAGCCGCACGGTCGAAGGACTCTACGTGGAATTGCAGGGATCGCTGGGCGGACTGGTGGCATACCTCGAAGAGGCGGGGGTCGAGATCCTCGGCCTGCGATCGACGAGCGCGCTGCGTTCCTGGGAACTGCGAGCGGGCCGGCCAGGGCGACGATCCCGCCTGCGCCACCCGTTGAGCGCGTGCTGGCTGCCGCTTTCGGGCGCACCGGCCTGACCGGACGGCGATAGTCCTGCCTGCTATTCTCCCGGGCATGGATTTTGAACTCTCGGAAGAGAATCGCCTGATCAAGGACACCGCGCGACGCATCGCCCGCGATGTCATCGCCCCCCGCGCCAAGGAGGTCGATGAGACCGGCGAGTATCCGCACGATTTCTTCGACGCGTTCAAGAAGGCCGGCCTCCTAGGGATGGCCATTCCGGAATCCATGGGAGGGACGGGCAACGGCATCCTGCCGATCTGCCTCGCCATCGAAGAGGTGGCGAAGTACGAGTGCGGCGCGGGGCTGATGCTCGTCCTCAGTGGTTTGCCGACGCGGCCAATCGTTTTCGGAGGCAACGCCGCGCAGCAGCAGCAGTACCTCCCGGGCCTGGCCACGGGCGATACAAAGGCAGCCTTCTGTCTGACGGAGCCTGACCACGGCTCGGACGCGGCGAACCTCCAGACTCGCGCGGTGCGGGACGGCGACGACTACGTGCTGAACGGCAACAAGGTCTACATCTCCGGCGGCACGGTGGCGGACTACCTGACGGTGTTCGCCCGGACCGGCGGACCCGGAGCAAAGGGTATCTCGGCGTTCGTGGTCGATGCGCATGCTCCGGGGATCGTGATCGACCGGACGGACGACAAGATGGGAGTGCGAAGCGTTCCGACGGCGCACTTCAGCTTCCAGGACGTGCGCGTCCCGGCGGAAAACCTTCTCGGGGGTGCCGAGGGGAATGGATTCAACCACGCGATGCTGACGCTGAACAGCATGCGGCCGACGGTGGGCGCGCGCGGCGTTGGTCTCGCCGAAGGGGCTGCCGCTTACGCGCTCGAATGGGCGCGGGGCCGGAGCGCGTTCGGCTCAAACGTCGTCGACTTCCAGGCGATCCAGTTTATGTTTGCCGACATGGCGATCGAAATCGAAGCTGCCCGGAACCTCGTGTATAAGGCCGCGTGGCTGGTGGACCAGGGCAAGTACGGGCGCGAATACGCGCATAACCTTTCGATTGCCAAGGCCTACGCAACGGAGATGGCGAACCGGGTGGCGTTCAACGCGCTCCAGGTGCTCGGGGCGCAGGGGTATATGAAGGACCACCCGCTGGAGCGGCACTACCGGGACGCCCGGCAGCTGATGATCGTGGAAGGGACGAGCCAGGTGCAGCGAGTGGTTATCAGCCGGGCGATGCTGGACCGCAGCCTGGTGTACGGCTAGGCGCGGACAGAGAACCGCGCCGGTTGCTCATGGCGCCGAGACACCCAATCTGGTCGCCTTCCGCCTACGGTCCTCAGCACCAAGAACTCACGGGCTGATCTCCCTTCGCGGGAACTGTCCCGGCTTACCGGAGGGAGACCAGCCAGGCCGTGGCGACAGCCATCGAAGAGCGTTCCTGACGAGATTCTCTGGCACACGACGGGCGCGGCGATCTCACCCGTTGCAGGCCACTATGGGACGAGGACCACCCGGCCAAAAGCCTGCCGGCTTTCGATGTAGCGGTGGGCCTCGGCGGCTTCGCGTAGCGGGAATGCGCGGTCGATGGCGACGCGGAGTTCGCCTGTGGCCACGCGCGCAATCGTTTCTTCGACCATGGCGCGCGTCCGGGCCGGCTGGGCCGCGAACTCGGCACCGAGGAAGACGCCGTGGATCGACGCGTTCTTCTGCATGATGCCGGAAAGCTGCGGCGGATCGGCTTCGCGGCCAGCCTGGCCGACCCATGCGACGCGCCCCCGGTAGGCCAGGGCGGCGATGCTCGCCTCCAGCGTCTTGCCGCCGACCGAATCAACGACGAGGTCCGCGCCATGGCCGCCGGTGAGACGATAGGTCTCGGCGGCGAGGTCTTGAGTCACGTAGTTGATCCCGTGGTCGCAGCCGTATTCGGCGAGGCGCGCGAGCCTGTCATCGCTCGAAGCGGTCGCGAGGACGGTGGCCCCGGCCCGCGTGGCAAGCTGGACGGCGGCAAGTCCGACGCCACTCGCCCCGGCTTGCACGAGGACGATCTCGCCAGCCCGCAACGCGCCGAACTCGAAGAGGCAGTCGTGGGCCGTGCCGAACTCAATCGGGATACAGGCGGCGGCCTGAACATCCAGCGAATCGGGGACAACATAGACGGCCTGCGGTGGAACGCTGACCAACTCCGCGTGTGAACCGAAGGGCATAGTCGCGACGACCTGCTGCCCGGGCCGGAGCCCCTCCACGGCGTCGCCGGTCGCTTCGATGATGCCGGCCGCCTGATAGCCGACGATGTGGGGGTGGGACGCAAGTTCGCCTCCGGCCCGGTTCAGCACATCGCCGCCCTGGATGCCCACGGCTCCGACCCGGATGAGTACACTCCGCGGACGGAGCACAGGGTCGGGCACATCTTCATAAGCGAAGACATCAGGTCCGCCCGTCTTGTAGTAGACAGCTGCCTTCATAGCTAGCCTCCAAATCGCAGAGGACGCCCAGTTTACGGTGAGACTGCTTACGCCTTCGCGGCGAGCATTCCTTCGCGCTGAAGGACGCCGAGCAGGCGGTCGCGGCCGACGACGCCGAGGACGCGGCCGTCATCGACCACGGGGAGATGCGTGAGGTCCCCCTCTTCCATCTCCATCAGGACTTCGGACGCTTTGCGGTCGGGCGAAACGGCATGGAGGCGCTTGCTCGGCACCATCGCGTCGCGGGCGGTCGTCATGTCCCAGCGTGCTTCGGGGATGAGCAGCATTTGGTACGCGCTGAGGATGCCGGCCAGCGTGCCGTGGTCTTCGACGAAGTAGCAGACGCGGGGGTTGAACTCGATGACGCCGCGGGCGAGCCGCCCGACGGCAGCGTCCGCCTCGACGACCGGAGGGTTCGTCATCATGAGGTCCGCCGCCCGGTATTTGTCCAGGATCCTGATGGCCTTGCCCTGGACGAGATTCTGGCGGGCGGTGGTCTCCAGGAAGAAGCCGATGAAGATGAGCCAGAGCCCTTGCACGGGATTGGTGGCCAGCCCGGCTGCACCCAGCGCGAGCAGGAGCCCGAACGCCATCATGAGCCAGCCGAACCCGCGTCCTGTCCACGCAGCGATGCTCGTGGAGGTCTCGTACTTGCCGGTGACCATCCAGAGCAGCGAGCGGAAGACGCGGCCGCCGTCCATCGGGAAGGCGGGAATCATGTTGAAGATGGCAAGGGCGAAGTTCGTGATGCTGAGCCAGAGCAGCATCACATCGAGGGAATGGTTATCCTGCGCGCCCGCGAGATACCAGGCGCCGAGGAAGGCGAAGCCAAGCACGAGACTTGTGACCGGGCCGATCACTGCAACCAACAGCTCCGCCAGCGGGCGCTTTGCTTCTCGCGTGATCTGGGCGACGCCACCGAAGGCGAAGAGCGTGATGCTCTTCACGGGGATCCGGTATCCGCGGGCCACGAGGCTGTGGGCCAGTTCGTGGAGGATGATCGACGCGAAGAAAAAGACCACGGTAGTGGCCGCCATCATCATGTAGGTGGCGGCGCTGCGGTCTTCCAACCAGGACGGAAACACGTTTGTCGCCAACAGCCAGGTGACGAGGGCGAGGAGCAGGAACCAGCTCGGGTGAACGAGTATCGGGATCCCGGCAAGCGAACCAATCTTGAGTGGACGCATCGTGAATCAAGTGTACACGGCGCCCGTGGCGGCCACGGGAAACCCGCTTGACCGCGGATGCGGTTAGCGCTCCTTGCGCTGAGGCGGGTCCACTTCCTTGCCGACGACAGCTTCCCAAAGCAGATAGAAGAAAAAGAGGCCCATGAGCACAGGAGCCAAGAAGGCAGGGTTCTTACTTGCGAACAGACCCCAAAGCCCACCGGTCGTCATGAAGGACACGGCGACCAGGTAGACGAGGAACGCACCCCAACTGAAACCGATCATCCACCGTTCCTTTCCCTGGGAGACCCCGATCCTACGGGCGCGCTCGGCCGCAGGGCCACAGACAACAGGCCGTGAACGGTTGAGAAACAGTGACGATTGGGTGGACAGGGCCGGCGGCGGGGGCTAGGTGTGCATCGCGGCCCGGTGTTCGGCCAATGGGTCGCCGCCGAAATCGCCTTCCGGGTCCCGCCAAACAGTATGGACATGGTTCGCGTCGTTCTGGACGTGATCGTATTCGATGAGGAAGCGTGGCCCGTGGAGGCGGTAATAGTGGGGCTGATGCCGATCGGCGCCGCCCGCCCAGGCAAAGTGAATCTCATCCAGTCCGCGCCCCTTGATGGCATCCCATTCGGCCGCGGCAACGGCATCCGGTAGGCGATCGACGTACTGGCGGATCAGCGCCTCGAATAGACCCCGCTGGTTCTGCCGCAGACTCCCGGCAGGGAGCCCCGTTGGCGCCGAGCGGTAGCGAACTCGCTCACGTTCCTCTTCGGGATAGGCCTGACGGAGTTGGTCGCTCCGCTGCTTGAGCCGTTCGCGGTAGGCGGGGTCGAACTGTCCGCGGGTTATTTCTGCGAGCGTGAGCGGCCAGGCGCCCTCGGCCACCAACGGGCGGTTTCCCTGGACGATGTCTTCCGGCGCGGCCGTGGCGATCAGTGCGAGGACTCGCTGGGGCTCATCAAGGGTGTGGAGCAGTTCGCGGGCGAGGTCCTCTTCCCGCGCCAATGGGCGGAGCGGCCCCATGCCGGAGGTCTGCGTCTCGGCCGGATTCGCCCCGAAGAAGGTGGGCGTGGGCGAGACGAGGGCGCCGTCGTGGATGGTGAAGTTGAGCGAGATGTGGTGTCCGCCGAACCGCCATCCCCATGTCCGGCTGCCGGGCGTCCCGAATATGGCCAGGAAGTACATGGACGGGTCTCGCCAGCGGACGTAGCCGCTGCCACTGGCGAGCTGCCCGAGGGCTCCGTCTTCGATGCGCTCGAGCGCGTTTTCGAGCCCGATAATCTGGCTGGCGGTGACGTATGCGGCTCGGCTGAGGCCGGTCCAAGCGACGCGATGGGCGAGCCCTTGTTGGCGCTGGTCCATTTCCGCGAGCGGGAGGCCGGCCTGGTAGGTAGGCGTGTAGAACCAGGAGCGCCGCTCTCCATCGCCGAAGGAGAGTGCTGCTTTCGCCAGCTGATCGCCGCTGAGCGTTTCCAACCAGCGTCCGGCAGCCTCGGCCATGCGTTCCGCCGCTTCGGTGCGCGCCCCGTGGTGTTCGTTAGCCCTCATCCATCTGCCCTCGGACCGCTACGGTGCAGGCCCGAAGTGGTCGTGCTTTTCGTCCCGCATTTCGTCCCGCTTGATGCCTTCCACCCGGCGCCGCGATCGTTTGGGAGGCAGTGTACAGACCAGGCGGGACCGTGACGCCTCCGGGAGCTTCCCGCATACTTCCCCAGCCATACTTCCCGGGAGAACACTCGCCATGTCCGCCGTTACCACGCACGACGAAGGCCGCGTCCGCTACATCACGCTGAACCGGCCGGAGAAGATGAACGCTCTAAACAACGAACTCGCGTGGGGCTTCATCACGGCCCTCCAGGAGGCCGCACGCGACGATGAGGTGTGGGTGATCGCGGTGACCGGCTCGGGGCGCGCCTTCTGCGCCGGGCTCGACCTGACGCCTTCCGGCGGCAGCGAGACGCCACTCGGGCCGATGACCCAGCAGCTGGATGACCTCGGCTGGGTGAGCCGCATGTTGCTGGTCGCACGCCGGGATTGCGACAAGCCGGTGGTCGCAGGCATCAACGGGGTTGCCGTGGGTGGAGGGCTGGCGATGGCGATGGCAGCCGACGTCCGGATTATGAAGCGTTCGGCGCGGCTGATGGCCGGGTATCCGCGGATCGGGGGGTCGCCGGACGGCGGCCTCAGTTACACGCTGCCGCAGGCGATGAATTACGAGCAGGCTGCCCGCTTCCTGCTGGAGAACCGCACGGTGGAGGGAGAGGAGGCGCTGGCGCTCGGCCTCGTCGGCGAAGTGGTTGACGACGAACAGTTTGATGCACGGTTCAAGGAGTACTGCCAGTCGCTGACAAAGCTGTCGCCGATCACGGCCCGGCTGACCAAGCGCGTGCTTCGCCAGGCGACGATCAACATGGACCTGGAGGCGCAGGTCCGCTACGAAGTGCAGATGATCGGCAAAGCGTTCGGCAGTGAGGATGGGCGGGAGGCGCGCCAGGCGTTCCTCGAAAAGCGGGACCCAGTGTTCAAGGGGAAGTAGTCCGCCGATGGTCCGCGGACGAGCCTGTCCGTTGGCCCACCAACCTATCGGCGGGCGCGTGTGCCTCTACACGCCACCCTCGCTACAATCCCCGCACTGAACGCGACCGGCCCTGCAGGGCCCACTGGAGTTGCCCGTGAACACCATCGAATTCCTACAGATCTCATCGGCCGTTGTGCCCGACCGCGAAGCTTTGGTCGATTTCGGCGGGGCGGGAAAGCGCTACACCTACGCTGAGACGTACCCGGCGGTCGTCCGGCTGGCGAACGCTCTCCAGGGCCTCGGTATCGAGCGCGGACAAAAGGTCGCCGCAATGGCGGTCAACAGCGCCGACTTCGTGATCTCGTACTACGCCTGCGCGATGATCGGCGTCACGTACGTGCCGCTGAACTACCGGGCGAAGGACGAAGAGCTGACGTACATGCTCAACGCGAGCCAGTCGGTCGCGCTTTTCGTTTCGGAACGCTACATGGACATCGTGGAGCGCATCCGCCCGACGCTGGAGCACACCCAGCACTTCATCGCCTATGACGCACGAGCCACCGGCTATCACCAGTACCAGGCGCTGATGGACAACGCCGGGGACGATGAGCCGTGGGTCGAAATCGACGATTCGGACGCAACGATCATCATCTTCACGTCGGGCACAACGGCGATGCCGAAGGGCGTGCAGCTCACGTACCTCGACATGACGGCCTACGTGACAAACCAGAACCCGGCAGACCCGGACCTGCACGAGAAGGTGCTGGTCTCGGCGCCGTTCTTCCATGTCGCGGGCGCTACAACGATGATGATGTCGATCTGGAGTGGGCGGACGCTGGTGATCCTGCCGGCCTTCAGCCCCGACGCATGGCTGAAGGCTGTTGAGCAAGAGGGTGCCACGCACGCATTCGTGGTACCGACGATGCTCAAGCGGATCATGGAAGTGCCGGACTTCGACACGCACGACATCTCTTCGATGCAGCAGATCACCTACGGGGCGGCGCCGATGCCGTACGAGGTGGTGACGAAGGCCTGCGACGTGTTCTCGCCGAAGGGCATCGGGCTCATCAACGCATATGGCCAGACGGAATCGACGGCGACGCTGACGTTCCTTGCGCCGGAAGACCACGATCTGAGCACCGATCGGGAAACGAAGCTCGCGCGCCTCCGCTCCGTTGGCCGGCCGATGCCGGACGTTGAGATCGGGATCATGGACGAGCGCAACGCCCGCCTGCCGGATGGGCAGGAAGGTGAGATCTGCGTGCGTTCCAGCCGCGTGATGAAGGGCTACTACAAGCAGGAAGACGCGACGAGCACAGCGATCATCGACGGCTGGCTGCACACGGGCGACGTCGGCAAGATCGACGAGGGCGGCTATCTGTTCATCACCGGTCGCAAGAAAGACCTCATCATCCGCGGCGGTGAGAACATCTCGCCCGGCGAAATCGAAAACGTGCTGGAAGACCATCCGGCCATCGACCAGGCGGCCGTGATTGGCGTCGAAGATGTTGAGTGGGGCGAGGTGGTGAAAGCGATCCTCGTCCTGACGCCGGGCAGCAAGGTCACCGTGAAGGAACTGGTCGACTTCTCCAAGTCGAAACTGGCGTCGTTCAAGGCACCCCAGTACATCGGCGTCATCGACGAGATGCCGCGGAACGTGATGGGGAAGATCCTGAAGACGGACCTTCGCAAGCTCTACGGCACCCCAACCAACGACAACGTCGAGGCCTAGTCCCGGCGCCCGCCACGCAGGTGGCGGGTAGAAGCAGGAGCACCATGGACCGGACAAGAACCGAAGACTACCGCGGCGGCGACGCACGAATGGGCGCCAAAGGGGGCCGCTTCGGCGTCTCCCTCGGGGGACTGCTGATCCCGGTCGCCATCCTCGGCGGCATCTCTGCGCTCGAGATCGGTCGCACAGCCGACCACGATACGGCGCAGCGCGAAGTTTTCTTCAACATCGAATTTCCGGTCATCATGTACTTCATCTTCGCGCTCTCGGTGGCGATCATCGTGGGCGCGTTCATCCAGCGGGCGCGGATATGGCGCCTCGGCCGGCCGCAGGGCGTGCTCGATAACCTCGGGGCACGTATCACCCAGGCCCTCACGCTTGGGGCGGGGACGAGCCGGGTCAAGAACGACCGCTACGCCGGCATCATGCACGGCGCCATCTACTCCAGCTTCCTGGTCCTCACGCTCGTCACGGTCACCCTGGCGATCGACGACTACCTGCCGCTGCTGTTTGGCTCCGACGCCGAGCATGCGTTTCTGAAGGGCCCCATCTATCTCGGCTACAGCCTGATCGGCGATGTGTTCGGCGTCCTCGGCCTCGTGGGCGTGGGGATGGCGGTCCGCCGCCGGTACCTCGCGCCCCCGGCGAAGCTGACGTGGGACCGCCGGGCGAACGAAGACGCCCTGGTCGTGGGCTTGCTCGCGGTTGCGCTGTTCAGCGGGCTGCTCGTCGAAGGCCTGCGCATCGGCGGGGACGAGATCCCGGCGGGCAAGGAGTCGTGGTCGTACTGGTCTCCGGCCGGCTGGGTACTGGCTCAAATCCTCTCGCCGTTGAGTGATTCTGCGCTGCTGGACCTGCATCGCGGGTTCTGGTGGTTCCACATCGTGGCGGCCTTCAGCCTGCTGACGATCATGGCGGTGACGAAGTTCCGCCACATCATCTTCGCGCCGATGAACGCGTTCTTTAAGCGTCCCGGCGCCGGCCCGGCGTACCTCGCGCCGATGGGCGACTTTGAAAAGCTGATGGAAGAGGGCAAGAGCCTCGGCGCGGGCAAGCTGCAGGACTTCACGTGGAAGCAGCTTTTTGATGCCGACACGTGCGTGCGCTGTGGCCGCTGCACGGACGCGTGTCCGGCCTGGAACGCGGGCCAGCCCCTTTCGCCGATGGCGATCATCCAGGACATGAAGTCGTACATGAACCACGCCGGGCCGCTGCTCATCGCGGGCAAGGACCCTGGGGAGCACCTGCAGGGCGAACTCGTCGGCGACTATGTGAAGCCAGAGGCGCTGTGGGCCTGCCGCACGTGCATGGCATGTGTGCAGGAATGCCCCGTGATGATCGAGCACGTGCCTTCGATCGTGGACATGCGCCGCTACCTGGTAATGGAAAAGGCAGAGGTGCCGGCGACGGCGCAGGCCGCGCTGCAGAACCTGGAGCAGCGCGGACACCCGTGGCGCGGCACGCAGTTCACGCGGTCCACGTGGATGGAGCAGCTTGCCGAAAACGGCATCGAAGTGCCCGAATACGACGGCACGCAGGACTACCTCTACTGGGTCGGTTGTTCGGGCGCGCTTGTGGAGCGCAACGTACCGATCACGCAGGCCGTTGCCAAGCTGATGATGGAAGCCGATGTCTCGTTCGGAGTCCTTGGTCAGAACGAGACGTGCACGGGCGACCCGGCGCGGCGGCTGGGGAACGAGTTCCTCTACGCCACGATGGCGGAAGCCAACTCGCAGACGATGAACGAGATGGGCGTGAAGCGGATCGTGACGGCGTGTCCGCACTGCTTCAATACGTTCAAGAACGAATATCCCGACTTCGGCGGGAAGTACGAGGTCACGCACCACGCGGAGTTCCTGCAGCTGCTGCTCAACCAGGGGAAGCTGAAGCCGACGGAAAGCGCGGGGGAAACGATCACGTACCACGACTCCTGCTACATCGGCCGCGGCAACGGCATCTACGACGCGCCGCGCGACGTGATGGCGGCAGTCCCGGGTTCGACGCTGATCGAGATGCCGCGGAACAAGGAACGCGGGCTGTGCTGCGGCGCAGGCGGCGGAAACATGTGGCAGGAAGAGACGGGCACGCGCGTCAATCACCTGCGAGCCGCAGAGGCGGCGAACACAGGAGCTGGGATCGTCGCCACGGCCTGCCCGTTCTGCATCCAGATGTTCGACGACGGTATCCCGGCGGTGCAGCCGGACGAGGAAACGCGAAGCATTCGCGCCTACGACATCGCGGAAATCCTTGAGCTGAGTGTGCAGCCGCTCCGCACGGCCCGCCGGGACGGAGACACGGAAGTGCCGGCCGGGGTCGTGTAGCGCGACAGCGCCAGGGTTGTCGAACGTGAGAAGACCGCGGCCTGCACAGGCCGCGGTCTTTGTCTGCACTCATGGTGCTTGGGCGGGAGCCGGAGATGCCGGCAAGCACCCCTCATTCCCGTGTCGCTTCTCCCCCGGGGAGAGCGCGACGGGCGAACCGCCCGCAAGAGGTGAAGAACGAGGCACGGCTGCCCAGCCGGAAGCCGGGACGGGGGTGACCGCAGGCCCAGACGTCAGGCTCTTGCCTCGCGACCGGGCCGTAAGAGGGCCAGTGTGAGGAGGCCGGTGTTCGCGGCGAATGCGATCGCGAGCACCATCGAAACGACGCCGACTCCGATGACTCCGCCGTAGACGATGCTGTAGAGCGAGGCAAAGGCGATCTGAGAGAACCCCTGGACGGCCGACGCGAGGCCCGCCATCTGCGGGAATGGAATGAGCGATGCAGCGGTCGCCGGCGGACGGAGGATACCCATCCCGGCTGCGCTGACGAACATGGGCAAGACGATGATGAAGACGGACTCCACGCCGGCGAGGGTGACGGCCGCCATCAGCGCGGTGGCCACGGCGGAGACGATGGTGCCGATCCATGTCACCCGTGCTTCGGCCATTTGTTGGACGAGGCGCCGGGATATGGTTGCGCCCAGCATGATCCCCAGGGCCACCGACCCAAAGCTGAGGCCAAACAGGCCCGGCGAGAGCCCCAGTTCGTCGATCAGCACAAAAGACGAGGAAGAGATGAATATGAGCTGAGCGCTGAACATGAGTGCCATCACGAGGGCGTAGGAGGTGAATGTACGGCTGGAGAGGAGTGTCCCGTAGTTCCGCGCCATCTGGCGGCCGTTCATCGCTGTTTCGTCTTTCGCAGGGATGGTCTCTTTGAAGAGCCAGAGGTAGCCGGCGAGCATGGCTACGCCAATGGCCGTGAGCACGACGAAGACGGTCCGCCAGCCAAGGGCCTGGAGGCCGCTGCCTATGACCGGCGCGATCATCGGCGCTAGGGCGATGGCTATGGTCATCTGTGCGAGGAACTGGGCGGCCCGCTGCCTCCCGTACACGTCCAACACGATCGCCCGCCCCAGGGCTGGCCCCGCACCACCGCCAATGCCCTGGACGACGCGGGCAGCGATGAGAATCTCCGCATTGGGCGCGACCATGCACCCCAGGCCGCCGCCGATGAACAGGGACAACCCCGCTATCAAGACCGGCCGCCGCCCGAACCTATCTGACATCGGGCCGTACACGAGCTGCGACATGGCGAGGGCGAGCAGGAACAGTGTGACGGCGAGTTGAAGGATTCCCGGCCGCACGTCGAATTCGTCAGCCATAGCCGGCATCGACGGCAAGAACATGTCGATCGCGAGCGGGGGCACGGCGTTGAGGGCCGTCAGCAAGATAGCGCTGCGCAGCGGCAACGACGGCACAACGGCAGCCGGGTTCGCGGTCAACGCCATGCCTCGAGCGCATCTGCGACGGCACGGATGGAGGCCGGGCCGGAAGGACGCCAGGCGCCGCCCTGTGCCTTCCAGGCAGCGCGCCATGCCTCTTCCTCTACCTGTGCGGCCCAGGTGGCAAACCGCTGGAGCGCCTGGCGGGCCCATTCTTGCTCGGCCGGACTCGAATCTGACGCGAACGCAGCTGCGGCAGCGGCCGGGCTCTCGTATTCGAGCCGGAAGTCCTGGTGGAGGTACCCATCGAGGAATCGTTGCAGCGTCTTTGAATGGCGGGGCCTGCGCTGGCGCTCAGTCATCCGGGTAGCTCGTGAGGACATACCAATCTGAGCCGGCCCAGCGAAGCACCACGACCACGGAGTCGAGATCCCGGGCCGAACGCGCCCCGCGTTCTAGCGTGATGCCCACGGACTCCGGATGCTCATACCGCAACGCCAGGTTCGCACGACTGCCGGATGCACGGCTCCAGCGGTCGATTTCGCCCTTCTTCTTTTCGAGAGCGGCGGCCACGACAATCTCGGCCGTGGCGAGGTCGTAGTAGCTGGACGCAGCAGAGATATCGGGTTCGCGCGCGAGGCGGGCCCGCAGGTCCTCCTCGGACCTGGCCACGTGACGTTGGATGGTGTGGCCGCCGCGCGCTTCGTCAGCCTCAAGGTCGTAACGCTCGGCAACGGGCACGGCGGACGTGCCCGGCAGCGGAGTGGCGGTGCCCGGTGACCTGGCAGCTGAAGGCTGGGGGGGCGTTGCCGTACGGCTCTGGTCCGCGGCGGCCTGGGAAAGGTCAGGCTGTGCTTCTTCGGCCTCGGGCTGATTCGCGAAGAACCAGCCGACCCCGAGGACAACGAGCACGGTAGCGATGGGCAGCCAGGTCTTAAGCCATTTCGGCACGCGGCGATGCTACCCGCCCGCCCCGTTACGTCCTCGCAGCCACCCGCTCCAGGAGCGCGTCGGTAAACGCGTCCACCTCGTCCCAGCGCGTGTACACGTAGTCCCGCGACGTGTCCGTGTCTCCGCCTTCGCTCTTCGAGATCCGCTTCATCAGGAACCGCACGAAGAAGTTGTACTTCGTATAGGGCAGTGCACCGGCAAAGCAGGCTGACTGTTCCGAATGCCAGCCGGTCTGTCCTTCGAAGTCAGACGCCATCCGTTGAGCCGTTGCCTGGTGTTCCTCGTCCGTCCGGGCCGCGGCCATGCTCACTGAGAAGAATGCCGACCGGATCTGCTCTAGCTGTTCGCGGTAGTCCTTCGCGAACTTCACGAGGTGCTTCCCGTGCTTACCCACGTGGATCGAACCTCCGATGATGGCACCCGCCGCGCCGCTGAGTGTCGCCGGCGGCGCTGAGGCCTCGAACATTCCCGGCTCGTACCCAGCCGCCTTTGCCCGCGCGGCGATCCGTTCCGCAATGGCGCGCGTCTGGCCCTCCTTCGTATCGAAGACGATCACGATTCGCTGGTCTGCCATGGCCTGCTCCTTCCGGATGTCCCCGCAGCCTACCGCGACGGCCGCAGGTCCCGCGCCCCCCAGAGGGCACGCGATTCGTGTCCGTGTGGGCTCACCAGCCTTCCATCACGGTTACCACGTACGGTCTTGACAGACAACGGCTGTCGGTTCCACAGTCCGCCGTCGTCCCCGGAACGGAGCGGCTTGATGGTCCCCGAACCGGAAATGCTTCTGCATGCACTGCGGGACCGCCACGTCCCCGGTCTCACGCGCCGACAACTCCAAGTGCTCGCTCTATGTGAACTTGGCCACCCGGTCACCGACATCGGCGAGCTGTTGCTCCTTGCGGCCTCAACGGTGGCGCCACCTGGCCGACCTTGAATCCCGAATCTTTGGGCCGACCGACCTCACTACGAAGCTCATCCTCCAAGACCTGGGAACCCTCGTCAGCATCTCTCGGAAGGCGAACGTCATCTCGCACCGCTTCTGAGCGCGAAACTCCCTGCCCAGGCAGGGCCGCGCACACGGACATCCCGGGGCGCTGCTCTGCCCGCGAGCCGGCGCCGCTAGCGGATCGCGCCAGCCCCGCGCAATGCCGCGATCTGCGCCTCGTCGTAGCCCAGCTGGCCCAGGACTTCGTCGTTGTGCTCTCCGAGCGCTGGTGACGCGCGCTGGATGCGGGTCGGGGTTTCTGACATTCGCACAATCGGGGCCGGCGCAGCGATGGGCCCGAGCAGGGGGTGGTCGTACTCGGTGAAATAGCCGTTGGCGGCGACGTGCGGGTCATCCCAGAGTTCGTCGACAAACTTCATCGGGCCACAGGCGATGCCGAAGCCATCGAGATGGGCCAGCCACTGATCGTTCGTCTTCTGCTTGAAGATCCCCTCACACAGATCGCGCATCTCGTTGCCGACGCGGATGAGGTTGTCCGGCGTGCTATCGAAACCCGGTTCGTAGCGCGGGTCCTGGATCTGCAGCGCCTCACGCAACTTCGCCCGCGGTCCAGGTCCCAGGCATCCGACCGCGATGTAGCCGTCCGATGTCTGGTAGCAGCGGTAGTAGATGTTGCCAACAAGCTCGGGTTGGGCGGAGCGGCGCCATTGGTAGACGTCATCCATGGTTGCGCCGGCGCGCTGCATCTCGTGCAGCTTCTCAACGCGAGCGAGCCGGGGTTCGGTGTCGAGAGCAAGGATCTCTCTCGCGCCAGCCTGCATGAAGAGGGCCGTATGGAGCAGCGCGGTGTTAATCGCCTGGCCCTGCCCGGTCTTCTCTTTGTGATAAAGGGCTCCGGTGATCGCCCATGCCATCGCGATTCCGGTCATCACGTCGGCCGGGGCGAAGGCAACGATCTGGGGGATCCCGTCGAGCACGTTCGGGTTGGAGGTCGCGACGCCACTGATCGCCTGGGCGATGATGTCGTAACCCCGGCGCCGGGCGTAGGGGCCTTCCTTGCCGAATGCGGTGTTCTCGCAATAGATGATCTGCGGGTTGACGGCGCGGGCCGATTCGTAGTCGACCTTCAGCTCTTCCGCGACACCGGGGCGGTAATTGGCGATGAGGACGTCTGCCCAGCGGATGAGCGCTTCCCGGACGGGCTGCGCGTCGGCGTGCTTCAGGTCGATGGCGATACCGCGCTTGCCCCGGTTCTGCTGGAGGAAGTTGCGGCTTTCTTTGGGGATGAGCTCGGCCTGGAGCCGCCACGGCTCGCCCTCGATCGGCTCGACTTTGATGACGTCGGCGCCCATCTCCGACAGGAGCGAGGCGGACAGCGGCCCGGCGATGATCTGCGTGCAGTCAAGCACGCGCACGCCCTCAAGGGCGCCCGTGAACCCATCCATGCGAGTGTCTCCCTGGCCCTCTTAGCCCTTGGACGTGCGGTAGTCGCGGTAGCGGCCATCGCGCCAGTCGAGTGCGCCCTTGAGGCCGGTACCCTTTTCGTTGGACTCCCGCACGTGGTCCTGCCAGAGGTAGGACTCGCCGGTCAACTGTCCCATCGCGTCCAAATCGGTCGAACTGCGGACCGATGAGTAGATGCCCATGTTTTCGTAGAAGCGGTTCATATTCAGCTTGAGGATCGCCAGGTGGTCCGCCGTCATGTTCGCGATCCGGTCCGCGTACTCGATCGTGCGCTGTTCCAGCTCTTCCTTCGGCCACGCGTAGTTGATCATCCCGATCTCCTGCGCCTCGACACCAGTGATGGACGAGCCCGTGTAGTAGAGCTCCTTCGCCTTGCGCATGCCGATGACCAGAGGCCAGATGACGCCTGTCCGGCTCGTGCCGAGGCCGCGGAGGCCCGGGTGGCCGAGCTGCGCGTCTTCGGCGGCGACGACCATGTCGGCCATCATCGCAAGTTCGCAGCCGCCTGCCAGCGCGTATCCGTGGATCTGGGCGATCGTGATCTTGGCCATGTTCCAGAAATACATGTGAATGTCGGTGATCTGCTGCATCCCGGTCCGTGTGCCCATCACCAGCCGGCGGCCCTTTTCGTCCACCGACTTGTGCCTGCGGACCACGGCATCCGCCCCGCGGCCTCCCGGAGGCGTCAGGTCGTAGCCGGCGCTGAAGGTGCGTCCGGCGCCGCGCACAATGATCACGCGTGCGGTGTCATCTGCCTCGAGGTCGTGAAGCGCCTCGTTGAACTCGAACAGCAACTCCTGGCTGAGCGCGTTCATTTTCTCCGGACGATTCAGTGTCAACCGCGCGACACGGCCGTCCGTGCCGACCCTATCGATCGCGACATTTTCGTACGTTACAGCCACGTGAGTCCCTCCATCTGGGGTTGCTGTTAGATGCCGCGAACGCTACGTGGCGTCGCCGCCGGGTGCAACCGTGTGAGGTGTAGGATGCCCGGATGAATAGCGGTTCCCCGGCGTACGAACTTATTGACCGTGCGGGCCTCGGGAGCATGCTGTTCTACCCGCGACCGGACCCATCGACGCCGCCGCAGGGCGCGTTGGATCTGTCTTTCGAAGTCGCACCCAGCGTGCGGCTCGGGGCTCGCTTCTACCCGTTCGACCGCGCCTGGCCGACGATCCTGTACTTCCACGGAAACGGCGAAGTGGCAGGCGACCACGACACGATCGCGCCGTTCTACGGGCAGATTGGCGCCAACCTGCTTGTCTGCGAGTTTCGCGGTTACGGGCGGAGCAGCGGCCAGCCGACGTTCGCGACGCTCGTCGCCGACGGCGGCGCTGCTGCAGCGAGCTTCCAGGATTTCCTGGATGCAAATGGCTTCGCGCCGTCGCGATTTGTGATGGGCCGGAGCCTTGGCGCCAATCCGGCGCTGGAGATCGCTGCCAACCATGCGAGCGGGTTCCGGGGCTTCATCCTCGAAAGCGGCGCCGGCAACATCCTGCGCCTCGCGGCGCGAGCCGGCCTGGACATTTCGAAAGGCGAAGGGCTGGCGTTGGTCGAGGCCCACGAGGCGAAGCTGCGCTCAATTCGGTTGCCAGGGCTCCTGCTTCACGGCGACCAGGATGAGCTGATCCCGGTCAGCACCGCGGCCGAGCTGTACGAACTGCTGGAGGCCACGCAGCGGGAGCTGGTGGTGATACCGGGCGCCGGGCACAACGACATCCTGTGGGTGGGGCACGCGCTGTACTTTGCGGCGATCAAGACGTTCATCGAGGCGAACGTGTTGGCATAGTGGTGACTGGCCCTGGCACCCTCACCCTGCCTCTCCCACTGTCGCGGGAGAGGGTCCTGGGCAAGATTCGTTAGTCGACGAGGACTTCGAGGATCTTGTCGACGATGGCGTCGGCTTTGTCCTGCATTTCGCTGTCGGTCGCGTCCTGGATGGGGTGGGGGACGAAGATGCGCTGCACTTCGGGAAGGCCCAGCATCTCAGACTGCTTCTCGGCAGCGTCGACGAACTCGGTGGAGGCGATGAAGACGGCGGGGATGCCCTGGATTTCGAACCATGTCGTGTCGTGCACACTGCACGTCGTGCAGGATCCTCAGTCGGCAAGGGCTTCGATAACGAAGCCGCACTCCTCTTTGATCTTCTGGCGGAGGTCTTCCGGGGCCGGCTTGGTGAAGGTGGGCTTGGCGTAGCGCTTGAACTCGACGCCGGGGAGGCGTTCGCGAAGACGCGCTTCGAGCCTGTCGATAAGGACGTTGCCGCGGGGCTTCGAGATATCGAGCAGGCCAACGACGCCACTCACCGCTTCTGGCCGGGCCGCGAGCGACCGCCTGACGGGGACGCGTTCATCGGTGGGATCGAGGATGGTGACCATTGGCGGAGTATAGCGGAGCGCGGGGGCGATGGCTCACCCGGTTTCTGCATCGCCATGTGACTGTTCGACCGCGGTACGGGCTTCGGCGAGGCACTGTTCGAAGCGGAGGCGATGGCCAGCAATATCAATTGGCGCGCCGCTGGCCGCCTTGTTCATGGCTTCCCAGAGGATGCGCAGGGCCATGGCGGCACGATACATGGGGCGGAGCCGGGCATCGGCGGTCTCGGGCGGTTCAAGGAGGATGGCAAGCCGCTGGCGCTCTCCGCGAAGGCGCTGGTTGAAGCGCACGGACCAGCCGCCCCAGGTGGACGGGTCTTCGCGGGCTGACTCGCGCGCGGCGAGTAGTTCGTCGCGGAGGAGGTTGAGCGTGGCGAGGCCCTCGGCGAACCGCTCGTCGAGCTGCATCCGGGCATGATAGCGGCGGACGAGTGGGCCGGGGAGGCGCTGCTACTGCTTCTTCTCGAGCGCTTCGAGCCGCTTGTAGACGTCGTAGTCGATGCCCATGTGGCGGAGGACATCCCAGGCGAGATAGCCGAAAGCGCCGACGACGCCGCCGGTAATGGTGAGCCAGCCGGTGTCGCTGTTGGCGCCGATTGCCAGCGCGACGATGCCGGCAGCGGAGATGAGGATGCCGGGGAAGGAATGGACGTGGCCTTCTTCGGACTGGTGGATGTGACGGAGGATGTTGCGCATGGAACGACTCCCGTATGAGTTGCGGCGGAGTGTAAAGCGTTGTGTGGTAGTGCGTAAACGACTTCTAACGTAGCGGTATGCAGCGAGCCGGACGGGGGCGAGATGCCCCGGCGTGATTCGGCTTTGGGACCCTCACCCTGCCCTCTCACACTGTCGCGGGAGAAGGTTCTTGGAATTGCGTGGGCTTGTGCTGCCCTCGAGTTGGTTCAGAGGCCCGGGGCCAGGGACGGCCGCGACTACGGGGAGCGGTGGGTTGCGCGGACTTCGAGGCGATCTCTACGGCGCTGGAGGGCGGCGAGGGTAGCTTCGGAGGTGGGGTTGCCCTGGGGGAGGATGCCGCGCTGGACGAGGGAGATTGCGGTTTCGATGGTGTTGAGGGCGGCGGCCGGGTCGTGGAGGCGGTGTTCGTAGAGTTTCGAGAGTTCGATGTAGGGGGTGAGGCGGCGGGCGCGGGGTTCGTCGATGGCGCGCCGCCACCACTCGGCGGCTTCCTGGTTCCGGCCAAGGCGGCGGCAGGCGCGGGCGGCGCGCTCGATGGTTTCGATGCGGGCAGCGCGGCCGGGGCTCGAGGCGAGGGTCGCCTCAGCGAAGCGGACGACGGATTCGAGGTCGCCGGCGTACCCGGCGGCGCGGCTGGCCTGCAGCGGGAACTGTTCGACATCGCAGGCGGCGCCGAGATGCGCGGTGAGGGCAACGAGCGAAAGGATGTCCCACGCGTTGTGGCGAAGCACTGGCAGGATGTGCGTCGGGTCGCTGGTGCGGGCAAAGCGGAAGTAGCGTTCGGGGACCTCGGCGGATGGGCAGTCGTCTTCGCGTTCGAAGCCGAGGAGTTCGCGTTCGATGTTCGGGAGGCGATGCGATTCGACCGCGCCCTTGAAGAGGCGGCGATTGGGGTGCAGCAGGTCGAGATGCGGAAGCTGGCGGAAGGTGGGGCGGGCGCGGGAGAGGATGTAACGGGCTTCGAGCATGGGGAGGTCGAACGACTTGCCGTTGTAGCTGACGAGGGCACCGGCGGTGCCGAGCTCACCCGCGAGGCCGCCGAGGAGGCCGCGTTCGAAGGCCGGGGAGGGAAGGAGGTACTGGCGGAGGTGGAGGGTGGCGCCTTCGAAGCGGGCGACGCCGGCGAGGAAGACCATCGCTCCAGCACCGCCGAGACCGGTGGTCTCCGTGTCGACGTAGAGGAGGCCCGAGGGATCGCAGGCGGCGAGGCGTTCGTCGCGGGCCTGCGGGGCGATGCGGGCCATGTCGAGCGAGAGGGCACGATGGAGGACGACGGACCCGTGGGCGTGGCCGGCGTCGTAGACGCTTTCGATGACGTAGCCGGGACCTTCGGGGGAATCGAACCAGCGTCCGCCGAGACCGGCGAGGTCTTCGTTCTCGGTGACGGAGGCAGCGCGGGGGAAGGGGGCGACACGGGAGGGCTGGTTGAGGGCGGCGCGGAGGCGATCGCGGAGGTCAGCGGGCATGGGTGAGGCCCTCACCCTGCCCTCTACCCGGGGGAGAGGGATCAAAACGGGGTACTCGACGAGCGTGATCCAAAGGCGCACGGACAGGAGCGGGCGCGACTGCGGGCGCGTTGCCTTTCGCGCCCCTCGCCCTGCCCTCTCCCCCTGTCGGGGGCGAGGGTTCTGCGATTGCGGTGCGCGGACAGTATGCCAAGGCTCCGCAGGCGCAGGCGGATACGATGACGGGGCGGACTGCTCGTTTCTTAACGAACATATGTGCGCCAAGGATAGGGGATCGTGGTGGGGAGGTGGAAGCGGCGGAGGGGAGCCTGTGATTGACGATGCGCGTCCGCTTACGGATACTTTCGAACATTCGTGCCGAACGTGTGTTCGGGGTGGGAGTGTCTGCGATGGCGAAGCCGCCGCCTGCTTACCCGGTGCCCGCGGTGCGGCCGATCCCGCCGGACCTTGTTGCAGCGTCGGTGGTGGCAGAGCTGGGGGAGCGGTCGAGCGACACGGTGGTGCGCCGGATCGAGGCGCGGGACGCGCGGTACGCGGAGTGGCCGGAAGCGCTGGAACCACGGCTGAAGGAAGCGTTGGAGCGGCGCGGAATCCGGAGACCGTTTACGCACCAGGCACAGGCGATGGAGGCGGCGCTGGCGGGCGCGAACGTGGTGGTGGTGACGCCGACGGCGAGCGGGAAGACGCTTTGCTACAACGGCCCGGTGCTGAACACGATCCTGAAGGACCCATCGAGCCGTGCGTTGTACCTGTTCCCAACGAAGGCGCTGGCGCAGGACCAGATGCAGGAGTTGCACGGGCTGATCGGCGAGATGGGCGCGACGATCGGGACGTTCACGTACGACGGGGATACGCCAGCGGACGCGCGGCGGGCGGTGCGGCAGGCGGGCCACATCGTGCTGACGAACCCGGACATGCTGCACACGGCGGTGATGCCGCATCACACGAAGTGGGTGAAGCTGTTTGAGAGTCTTGATTATGTCGTCATCGACGAGATGCACAGCTACCGGGGCGTGCTTGGCAGCCACCTGGCGAACGTGATCCGGCGGTTGCGGCGCATCTGCCAGTTCTACAAATCGGACCCGACGTTCATCCTCTGCTCAGCGACGATTGGGAACCCGAAGGAGCTGGCGGCGGCACTGCTCGGGGACGACGTGGAGTTGGTCGACGACAACGGGGCGCCATCGGGCGAACGGGTGGTGGTGGTGCACAACCCGCCGGTGGTGAACCGGGAACTGGGCATCCGCCAATCTTCGTTGAACGCGACGCGGGACATCGCGGCGAGGCTAATCCGGTCCGGCGTGCAGACGATCGCGTTTGCGCCGAGCCGGATGCGCGTAGAGATCCTGCTGACCTATTTAAGGGAAACGTTGAGAAACAAGCCCGGGGACGCTGAGCGAATCGCCGGGTATCGCGGTGGCTACCTGCCAAACGAGCGGCGGAAGATCGAACGCGGTTTGCGGGACGGGACCGTGCGGGGCGTGGTTGCGACGAATGCGCTGGAGCTGGGGATCGATATCGGCGGGCTCGGGGCGAGCGTGGTGATGGGGTATCCCGGGTCGCTTTCGAGCCTGTGGCAGCAGTTCGGGCGCGCGGGGCGGCGTCAGGAGACGGCGCTTTCGGTACTCGTGGCGTCTTCGAACCCGCTGGATCAGTACGTGGCGGCGAACCCGGACTTTGTCTTCGAACGTCCGCCGGAAAAGGGACTGATCGACCCGGACAACCTGTTCATCCTGGGGAGCCACCTGAAGTGCGCGGCGTTCGAATTGCCGTTCCACGACGGGGAGGTGTTCGGCGCGCACACCGGCGAACTGCTGGACATCCTGGCGGAAGAGGGCGTCCTGCAGCATGCCGGCGGGCGATATTTCTGGATGACAGAGTCATACCCTGCGGAACAGGTGAGTCTGCGGGCAGCGAGCACGGACAACTTCGTCATCATCGAGCAGGGGCCCAACCCGAAGGTGATCGGCGAATGCGACACGCCGAGTGCGCCTTTGCTGATCCACGAGGACGCGATCTACATCCACCGCGGTCAGCAATACCAGGTGGAGTACCTCGATTGGGACGACAAGAAGGCGTACGTCACACCTGTGGCGGTGGACTACTACACCGACGCGATGCTGGCGGTGGACCTGAAGGTCCTTGATTCGTTCACGAGCGAACCGGCTCGGGGTGGGCTGCACGAGCAGGGCGAGGTGGCGATTACGTTCCTGGCGACGATCTTCAAGAAGGTGAAGCTCCACACGCACGAAAACGTGGGATGGGGGAAGATCGCGATTCCGGAAGCGAGCGTACACACGAGTGCGTACTGGCTCAGCTTCGACTCACGGGCGACGAACGGGATGCGGCGAGACGAGATCGCGGCGGGCCTGAACGGTATCGCGCACCTGATGCGGAATCTCGCGCCGATCTACTGCCTGTGCGACGCGAGAGACATCGGCAGCGAGGCGCAGGTGAGGGCGCCGCACAGCGAGATGCCGACGGTGTACCTGTACGACACAGTCCCGGCGGGCGTGGGGTTGGCCGAGCGGCTGTTCGAAGTGCGCGAAGATTTGTTGCGGACATCGCGGGAACTCGTGGAGCAGTGCGCATGTGACGACGGCTGCCCGGGGTGCGTTGGGCCGCAGGTTGAAAAGGGCGGCATGGCGAAGAAGGCGGCGCGACGTTTGCTGGCAGGGGTCGCATAGCCACAAATGCCCGCCCCTGCTGAAGCAGAAGCGGGCATCGCGGAGTTGTTAGGACTGTGCGCCGCAGCGGAGTGCGAGTCCTAGTTGTGGCTCATCCCCGGGGTGGCGTTGGCGCCGGGCTTGGCGACCGTCGCGCTGAACGTGACCGGGTCCGCGTGTTCGAAGTTGAGCTTGACTTCGATCTTGTCGCCTTCGGCAAGCGGAGGATCAACGCTCAGGAGCATGACATGGTAGCTGCCGGACTTGAGGACGAGTTCGCCTTTGCCGGGCACTTCGATCTTCTCGATTTGCTGCATCTTGGACGTCGAGCCCTCCGTGATGACCTCATGGAGCTGGACATCGCCAACGCGGTCGGCCATCTCACCGATGATCTCGGCGGAGATGAGGAAGTCGGCGTCACCGTCATTCTTGAGGGTAACGAAGACGGCGGCGACATCGTTGGCCGCCGACTGCGCCCGGGCGTCGACGGCTTCGATCTTGTGAGCGTGGCCATCATCGGCGTTTGTGTCGTCGTCATCGTCGTCGCCACATGCGGCGAAGAGGAGCATTGCGGGCAGCGCGAGGGCCGCGAGCAAGAGAACGTAGCGGTTCATTGTTTCCATCCTTCTTTAACCAGGATCGTCAGGTCGTTCATCCAGGTCTCGTCGGTCACCCCGAGGGGGTAGACGAGATGTGCCAGGTTGTCCTGGCTATAAGCCATGACGTAGGCGGCGTGGTTGACGGTGTAGTTGCCACCGCCGATGTCAGTGCGAGACGCGGGGTTCATGGAGAGACTCTGCTGGAAGGCATCGGTCTGTTCACGGGTACCGGTGAGCCCGATGAAGTCCTCGCTGAAGAGGTCCAACCACTTGCGGAGCACCTCGGGGGTATCGCGTTCGGGGTCGGCGGTGACGAGCACCACCTTGATCTTGCTGGAGACATCCTCAGGAAGCTCTTTGAGCACGTAGGCGATGTCTGCCATGTGCGTTGGGCAGACGTCCGGGCAATGTGTATAGCCGACGTAGAGGAGCGTGACGAAGCCTTCGGTCTCCTTGCGAAGATCGAAGGGCTGGCCGGACGTATCGGTGAGGATCGCGTCGGGCTTTGGAAGGGCGGGGGTCACGAAGACACCCATGAAGTCGGTGTCCACGGTGTAGGCCGTGGGGCTTCTGTTGGAGTTGGAGCTGTCGTCATCGCCGCTACAGGCGATGCCGACGACGAGGCCCGCTATCGCCAGCAGGGCGAGCGGAATTGGTTGCCATTTCATGGTCATATCCCATCTGTTGAGCGGCCGGGCGCAGGGCGCGTACCGCGAGTGTGGTCCGTAGTCAGGATGTGCGCGGGGGCGGGATGTCAGGCGACATCACCACGCCTTCCGGACGGACCTGGCCGGAGGGGCGAGCATCCTGGGCGGCATCGAACGGTGCGCCGAGAGCGATCAGTTCGCCGAGATGGCCGACCTGCGCCGTGGAAACGAGGGGCTGGTCGCTACAGCCGGAGGCATCGACGTGGCAGTGATCCCGGTGTTGGGAGAGGGGTTCGGCGCCGCCAGGGGATACGTGTGCATGCGAGGGCGAGAATCCAATCGTGACTCCCGCGCCCGGCACAGCAACCTGCACGTCCCAGTGCCCGGCGAAGGATATCGACGGGACGAACGCGAGGAAGAGGATCCACGCGTAGGGGAGCCGCGGACGGCGACGAATCATCACCTTCGATCAGAACGCGGCGGCTGTCCCCGCGCAAGCTCAGATGGGCGGCGATTGCAGAGCCTGATGGCCAGATTGGCATGGCGCAGGGAATGCCCTGCCACAGTAGACTGCCTCGATGGCCGAGTTTGAGACCAACGACGGGGTAGCGATGTGGTTCGAAGAGCGGGGTCCGGCGGACGCCCCGCCGGTCGTCATGCTGCACGGGTTCACTTCGTCTCACCGGATGTGGCAGGCGCAGACGAAGGCGCTGGAAGACGGCTACCGGCTCGTGGTGCCAGACCTGCGAGGCCACGGCCGCTCGGGTGCGCCGGACGACATTGAGACGTATTCGATCGAGCGTTACTGCGCAGATGTTCGCGAACTGCTGGACCACCTCGGGATTGAAATCTGCGCCCTCGTTGGCTGTAGTTTCGGGGGAATGATCGCACTCCAGTTCGCGGCGACGTGGCCGGAGCGGCTGGCCTGTCTCGTCGTGTCGGACGCTTCGCCGGCCTATGAGCGTGCGGACTACGACGACCGCTTCAGGGCGCGCGAGGCGGCGATGCGGGCAAATGAGACATTCGCGGCTGAGCGGGGGATGGTGGGGCTGGGAAAGCGAATCGCAGCGAACGTGGATGACCCATTCCTGGCGGACGGGTTGCGGCGGCGGTACTCAGCGATGCCGCTGACGGGGTTCCTCGGAGCTGCACGGACGCGCCGAGAGCGGCCGGATGTCACGCCGCTGTTGCGGGAGCGGCTGACGATGCCGGTGCTGCTTTGCGACGGTGACGAGGACCCGGTGTTCTGTGCGCTGGAGGTGATGGCGAGGGAGTTGCCAGAGGCACGGGTGACAGTCTTCGAAGGAGCCGGCCATGGGCTGCCGTCGCAGCGGCCAGACGCATTCACCGCCATGTTGCAGGGGTTCCTGGAGGACGTGGAATCGGGAGCGCCGGTCGCGGGGAGGCGGCGAATCGCGCGCTGATCGATGCAATGGGAGCCGGGTGGCCTATACTTGCCACCAGGCGAAACGGTCCGTTGCCGCGCCGGCGGACAAAGGGGAAGAGGTTCTATGAAGAAGTTGCTGGGGATTTTCGCGCTTGCAGGGGCTGCGTTTGCCGCCCTGACGTTCTGGCGCAACAAGCAGTCGGACGACGACTTCCTCGACGAGGAGCTCGACTAACTGTCCACAGAACCGAGGCTCTCGCGGCGGCCCGTCATCACGGGCTATGGGATTGTGAGCCACGCGGGGAGCGGGGCGGCTGCGGCGTGGGGTGCGTTGAGCAACGGAGCATCCGGGGCAAGAGCGTGGAGCCCGGACGAGCAGGATTCGACGTTCCGCTGTGCGCCTGTGCCCGATGACTACCGGCCGCATGCGCGGATCCCGCGCAACATCGCCCACTTCCTGGACCGCGGGTCGGCCGTCGCGCTCGACGCAGCGTTGCAGGCTGTGGAGATGGCAGGGCTGGAATCGAACAGTGACTCGCGGCGGATTGCTGTTGCGGACGGGCTACCGTACCGGGCGCCTGGCCAGGCAACGATGTTCGCGCCGAATGGACACCTCATCGCGCGTGTCGCCGGGGCACGGGGCGCGGCAGTAATCACCGGCGGCGCGGAAGCGAGCGGCATGGCGGCGATCGTGGCCGGTGTCCGCTTGATTGAACAGGGAGACGCCGACGCGGTGGTCGCGGGCGCGGCACAGACGTTGCAGAGGCCGTTGCTGGACCACCTCGTGGGAGCTGGATTCGCGACGCGCAACGATGCGAAGCCGTTCGACCGGACGCACGACGGGCTGCTGCCAGCCGAAGGCGCCGCCTACGTGACGATCGAAGCGGAGGAGACCGCCCGGGAACGGGGCGCGACCGTGCTCGCGCGGCTGACAGCGTACGCAGAGAGCTTCGATTCGTCGGTGGAGCCTCTGGCCGTGAGCGAGGCGGCGGAAGCAGGGCGCTCCCAGCAGGATACGCTGACCCGTGCCGGATATCTGCAGGGCCAGGTCGACCTGCTGGTGTCGTGTGCGGATGGACGGCCGGCTGTGGACTTTGCCGAGGGCTTCGGGACGATGCGGACCTTCGGGCGGCACGCGTTCTTCGCGGGCGTGACGACCTCAGCGGGCGCCCTTGGTCAGACGCTGGCGGCATCGGGGCCCGTCTCGCTTGTTGCGGCGCTGATGGCGCTGGAGCGGCAGTCGTCGTTCCCGGTGGCAGGCCTGTCGGACCCGGAGGAAGGCGTGGAACTGGCCTTCGTGCGTCAGACACGGGAAGAGCGGCTGAACTGCGTCATGGTGACATCGATGGGGCTGGGTGGGACGCTGGTCAGCATGCTGGTCGAGCGGTAGGTCATTCGATCACTAGTTCAGCAATTTAGTTCCCCGGTGCGGGTGGGCCGCGTAGGATTGGGGCATGGCGCTAGAAATCACGTGGCTTGGGCGGACTTGTTTCCGGATGCGGGGACGTGAAGGTGTGGTGGTGTGTGACCCGTGCCCGCCGTCGAGCGGATACAAGATCGGCAAGTTGGAAGCGAACGTGGTGACGCTCAGCTTGCGGGACGATCCCGGGTTCAGTCATATCGATGCGATGAAGGGCGAGTACACGCGACTCGATGCGCCGGGCGAGTACGAAGTTGGCGGCATCCTGGTAACGGGTATCGCAGTGAAACGCGGAGACGAAGGGCGCGCGGTGGCGTTCATCGTTGAGCTGGACGGGATTCGGATCGCGACGCTGGGAGCGGGAGCAGAGAAGATCGCCGAGGCGGAGCGGAACTTGCTCGAAGGTGTGGACATCCTCCTGTTACCGGTCGGGGGGCACGGTACGTTGCCACCGGCGGTTGCAGCCGACCTGATGACGGGCCTCGACCCCCGGATCGCGGTCCCGATGCTGTACAAGAATGAGATCGAAACGGGCGAGTATGAGCCGCTGGAACGGTTCCTGAAGGAGACGGGCGCGAAGCCGACGCCGCAGACGAAGCTCAATGTGACGCGGTCGCAACTACCGGGTCAGCTTTCGGTGGTGGTACTGGAGCCAAAGGTCTGAGGGTCGCGAACCTCCGCTAAGTTGGTGCGAACCAGATGCAGGTTGGGCCGTTATCGCACCATTCACCATCGGAGTTCGGCGCGAGGGGCGCCAGTGCCGGGATCGCAGCGCGTTCCATGATGACAAGCTGGATGGATGTGCCGGGATTCGT
Organism: Dehalococcoidia bacterium; assembly: GCA_050248655.1. Classification (GTDB taxonomy): domain Bacteria; phylum Chloroflexota; class Dehalococcoidia; order Tepidiformales; family Tepidiformaceae; genus JAGQHB01. The sequence continues at coordinate 198,005 of JBFWRY010000003.1, read as the reverse complement.
TGGGCACACGGTGTGGACGAGCACCGGGTCGACCATCGGAAGTCCAAGCTCGACGGGGATTTCCCAGACGGGGGACTCGGCAAGGGCGCAGGCGAGCGTAGACGACCTCGTGTTCGCGAGGCGCGAAATCTTCCGGCCATCGTCGAGCGTGAGTTCAAGGAGCTCTTGTGTGATTCGAATCGAGGCGAGGGAGTCCTCCCTACCACCTGGTGGCGTGATGCGTTCGTAGTTGCCTGCCGGATCTACGCCCGAAGAGAGCAACAGACAGCGTTCCGTTGGGCCGCAGGAAATGTCCGGCCCGCGCTCTGCCGGGTCGTGTACCTTCACGGTGATGATGGGGCTGCCTTCGAAACTACCAGGCCAAACGGCAGGTGTGGGGATGACGAGGCCGCCAATCGAGAGGTCATCCGAGAGGAGCAGGACCTCCTTTGTCGCTTTGAACGGACCGGACCCTTCACGGTCTGTTACTGCTCTGCGCTCCGCGACGGCAAGGGTGGCAGTGCCGCCGTCGTCAGTGGTGAAAGAGAGGCTGTTGCCTTCGATGCGGACTTCGACGCTGGAGACGCCCTGGAGGCGAAGGGGGGCGAAGCCGCCCGGAATTGCGGCGGCGGCGTCAAGATCAAACTGCTGCAGGGAAGGGACGAGGGCCGAATAGGTCCCGGGGGCGACACGGTAGGTAGTGGAGCCGCTACCGCAGCCGGCGACAATGAGCCCAACGACGATGGCCGCCACGGCAAGGGATCGGCCCACGAGCATGTCTGCATGGTAGCGCCCAAGTGAAGAGGCGAGAGTGGGAAGCCGGATCACGCTAACAGAACGATCACTGGCCGTTCATGTGTCGTTCGCGGTCGATTAACCGAGCTAGAGAAGTATCGCCGGGCGGGGCAATCCCGACTTCTTCGCCGCAGGTAGTTCTGTGCGTTTCCGATTTTCTTCTGATGACGAACTCGATGTACTCAACACGATGTGCAACGCGACGCCGGACCGTTGCAAGTGGGGTTGTGGCGACCAGTGCGCGCACCCGGCTCCGAATGAGAGCGCGAACGAGACCTTCGCGGCGGTAGCTTCGCGGTTCCTTTCGCGGCGCAGTTTCCTCGTGGGCGGCGCCGCAGCTGCAGGCTTCGTTGCGATGAAAGCGACGCCCATGGGCGCGATCGTGACCGGAAACGGCGTCGCGCAGGCGCTGGGCACGACGGGACTGGGCTTCACACCGATTGCGCTGGACAGCGCGGACCAGGTGAAGGTGGCGAGCGGTTACACCTCCAAGGTGCTGATCCGGTGGGGCGACCCGCTGACGCTGGACACACCGGGATTCGACATCGACAACTTCTCACCGGAGTCGCAGCTGACATCGTTCGGCTACAACTGTGATTACGTCGGGTTCCAGCCCCTGAGCGACAAATACGGCCTGCTGGTCGTGAATCACGAGTACACGAACCCGGAGCTGATGTTCCGGGGATACGACGAGAACAACCCGACACAGGACCAAGTCGACATTGAACTCGCAGCGCACGGCATCACGGTCGTGACGGTGGAGCGGAAGGCTTCGATCGGGTGGCGCTACGTGATCGGCGCCTGGCATAACCGGCGCGTGCACGCGAAGACGCCGATGAGGTTCACCGGGCCGGCGGCGGGCCATGCTCTGCTGAGGACTTCGGCGGACCCGGCAGGCGAGCGCGTCCTGGGGATGCTGAACAACTGCAGCGCGGGCCTCACCCCGTGGGGCACGGTGCTGACTTGCGAAGAGAACTTCAACCAGTACTTCGCAAACAACGACCTGGTTGCCGACAAGGCGACGCAGGACGCGCACAAGCGATACGGCCTGACGCCGACGGCTTCGTCGCGCAAGTGGGAGCGGTTCTACGACCGGTTTGACCTGGCAAAGGAGCCAACCGAGGCGTACCGATTCGGATGGGTAGTGGAAATCGACCCGCACAACCCGAACCTGGCGCCCAAGAAGCACACGGCGCTCGGCCGTTTCAAACACGAGGCGACGAGCACAGTGATCGCCAAGGGCGGACAGGCCGTAGTTTACATGGGCGACGACGAACGGTTCGACTACATGTACAAGTTCGTCAGCGCGAACACGTACATCGGCGCTGACCGGCTGGCTAACTTCAACCTCCTTGAGACGGGGACCCTCTACGTCGCGAAGTTCAACGACGATGGGACGGGGCGCTGGATCCCGCTGGTGCACGGACAAAATGGGCTGACGGCGGCCAACGGGTTCCGGGACCAGGGCGAAGTCAGCGTGAAGACACGCCAGGCGGGCGACCGCGTGGGCGCGACCAAGATGGACCGGCCAGAAGACATCGAAGTGAACCCGGTCAACGGGAAGATCTACGCCGTGATGACGAACAACACACGGCGCGGCACGGGCACGAACCCGGGCGTGGATGGGCCGAACCCACGGGCAGACAACAAGCACGGGCACATCATCGAGATCACGCCGGATGGCGGCGACCACGCGGCCAACACGTTCCGCTGGGGCTTCCTCATCATCTGCGGCGACCCGGCCGTGGATAAGGGGACGTTCTGGTCGAACGCAGACCCGGCGATGGTGAGCCCGATTTCTTCGCCGGACAACATCACCTTCGACCAGAAAGGAAACCTCTGGATCTCGACTGACGGCCAGACTGGCACGTTCAAGAAGAACGACGGCGTGTACGCGGTACCGACAGAGGGACCGGAGAAGGGCTATGTACGGCAGTTCTTCAGCGGTGTGCCGGGGGGCGAATGCGCGAGCCTCTGCTTTGACAACAGGGACGAGACGCTGTTCGTGAGCATCCAACACCCGGCAGAGGACTCGGACCTGTCGGCACCCTCGAGCACATTCCCGGACGGTAGGGAGCCTCGGCCCTCTGTTGTCTTCGTAATGAAGGCCGGCGGCGGGACGATTGGTAGCTAGGGAAGCGTTCTCTACCCGTTAGCACAAAGAGAGGAGGTGGCCAAAGGCCACCTCCTCTCTTTGTGTTCGAAGCGCGACGCCGAGGATCAGGCGTCGAAGTAGAGGTTGAACTCGTAGGGATGAGGCCGCATGCGAATGGGGTCGCAGTCGTTCTCGTACTTCCAGGAGATCCACATGTCGAGGAGGTCGGGAGTGAAGACGCCTCCCTTGAGGAGGAAGTCGTGGTCCTCTTCGAGGGCCTTGAGGGAACCTTCGAGGGATGTGGCGACGGTGGGGACCTTTTCGAGCTCGGCAGGGCTGAGTTCGAAGAGGTTGGTGCGGTCGAGGGCTTCGCCCGGATCCCACTCGTTGAGGATCCCGTCCATGCCGGCCATGAAGATGGCGGCGAAAGTGAGGTAGGGGTTGCCGGCCGGGTCGGGCGGGCGGAACTCGACGCGCTTTGAGGCTGGGCTGGGGCTGACCAACGGGATGCGGCAGGCGGCGGAACGGTTGCGAGCGCTGTAGACGAGGTTCACGGGCGCTTCGTAGCCGGGGACAAGCCGCTTGTAACTGTTGGTGGTGGGGGCGGCGATAGCCATGAGGGCCTTGCCGTGGCGAATAAGCCCGGCGATGTAGTGGAGGCACATCTTGGAGATGCCCGCGTATTCGTCACCGGCGAAGAGGTTGGCGCCGTCCCTCCAGATGGAAAGGTGGGTGTGCATGCCGGAGCCGTTGTCCTGGTAGAGGGGCTTGGGCATGAACGTGGCGACCTTGCCGTGGCGCTTCGCGACGTTCTTGACGATGTACTTATAGAGCATCGACTTGTCGCCCATCTTGGTGAGCGTGTCGAAGCGCATGTCGATTTCGGCCTGGCCGGCGGTTGCGACTTCATGGTGGTGGAGTTCGATCTGGATGCCGGCCGCTTCCATGAGCTCGACCATCTCGTTGCGGATGTCGGTCTGGGTGTCGTGCGGCGAGACGGGGAAGTAGCCTTCCTTATAGCCGGGCCGGTTGGCGAGGTTGAGGTCGCCGCGGAGGGTGGCCTCGGCGCCGCTGTTCCAGATGCCTTCGTCGGAATCGACGCTGTAGAAGGACGAATGCTGGTCGCTGGCGAACCGGGCTTCATCGAAGATGAAGAACTCGAGTTCGGGGCCGATATAGACGGTATCGCCGACGCCCGTCTCTTTGACGTAGGCCTCTGCCTTCTGGGCAACATAGCGTGCATCGCGGGTGTAGCGCTCGCGGGTGACGGGGTCTTCGACGTTGGCGATCACGGAGATCGTCGGCGACTGGATGAATGGGTCGATGATCGCGGTGGAGGGGTCGGGGATGAGGAGCATGTCGGACTCCTCGATCTTCTGGAAGCCTCGGATGGAGGACCCATCGAAGCCGTAGCCACCGGTCCACGGCGAGCGATCGAGGTCATGCCAGTCGTTCAGCTCGTGGATGGGGCGGGTGATGTGCTGCCAGCGTCCGAAGAGGTCGACGAATTTTACGTCGACGAAGCGGATGTCGTTGGCGGCACAGAAGCTCTTGATCTCGTCTGGGGTCAAAGGAACAGCCTCCCTGGAGGTCGTCGGGGTGTGGCTATTGTGAGTGGAAACACGTTTCGGGCGAGCGACGACGGGATGAAGTTCTTGTTACACGGGACGGGCGCGGTGAATGCGCACCGGCCGACTACTCCAACTCGATGTTATCCAGGAGGCGGGTGTGGCCGAAGCGGACGGCGGTGGAGAGGAGGGCGGGTCCGGTGACGGCGCCGTGGAGTTCGTCCAGCGTGTCGTTGTCCGCGAGGCTGACGTATTCGAGGTTGGCGCGAGGCTCCGCGGTGATCCCGCGCGTGGCCAGGGTACGGAGGAGGTCGGCGCGGCGCTCGCCCGCGTCCCACGCGGCCTGTGTTGCGAGCAATGAGCGGCGGATGACGGGGGCGGCGGCGCGATCCCCGGGCGAGAGGTAGACGTTCCGGCTGCTCATGGCGAGGCCGTCAGGTTCGCGAACGATGTCGCACGCGACAATTTCGAGGCCGAGATCGAGGTCGCGGACCATGCGGCGAATGACGCGGAGCTGCTGGGCGTCCTTGCGGCCGAAGTAGGCGCGCGATGGCGTGGTAGCGTTGAAGAGCTTGAGGACGACGGTAGCGACGCCGCGGAAGTGACCGGGCCGGGCTTCTCCTTCGAGACGGCGGGTGACTTCTTCGACCGTGACGTAGGTCTGGAAGCCGGGTGGGTACATGGCTGAGGGCGGGGGGAGGTAGACGGCATTGACGCCGGCATCACGGAGGAGGCGGAGGTCCCGTTCCTCGTCACGGGGGTAACGCTCGAAGTCTTCGCCGGGACCGAATTGCGTGGGATTCACGAAGATGCTGACGACCGTCTGGTCGTTGCCGGAGCATGCCGCTGCGACGAGGGAGAGGTGGCCCTCGTGGAGGAAGCCCATGGTCGGAACGAGGCCGACGGCGCCGGGACATCCGGCACGCCAGTGACGCATCGCTTCGGGCGATTCGAGGATATCCACGGGAACTCCAGGCGCCGGCCGGGCCGGGGCCCGGCTGGCTGTCACAACTGGTTGGCTAGATCGTGCCGATCTCAGCGAGGACGACCGCATCGAGCAGGTGCGGATTCGCGGCGGTGAGTTCGGCGAGCGATTCGGGCGACATGGCGACGGCGTGTTCCATCGTCGGGAATACGCCGCCCTCGACTTCGGCGGCGTACTCGGCAAGGGCATTGCGGATGACTTCGCCGACGACGGCGTAGCGCTTGGCGTGGCGAAGTTTGCGCTGGTCGTCGTAGAAGCCGAGTAGGTCGTGGAAGACCTGCACCTGGGCGTCGCAGTGTGGACCGGCGCCGATGCCGATGGTGGGGATGCTGACGCGCTCAGAAACCATGCGGGCGAGTTCGGCCGGGATCGTTTCGAGGACGATGGCGAAGGCGCCAGCTTCTTCGAGGGCGCGGGCATCGTGGAGGAGCTTTGCGGCCGCGGCCGGTGTCTTACCCTGGACGCGGTGGCCGCCGAACTGGTTCACGGACTGGGGTGTGAGGCCAAGGTGGCCCATGACGGGGATACCAACCTGCACCATGCGGCTGACGAGGGGAACGATGTGGGAGCCGCCTTCGAGCTTGACGGCGGTGGCGCCGCCTTCCTGGAGGAGGCGGCCAGCGTTGCGCACGGCTTCATCGGCGTTCCACTGATAGGACATGAACGGCATGTCGGCGACGATGATGGGCTTTGAGGTACCGCGAACGACCGAGCGTGTGTGGTAGAGGATGTCGTCCATGGTGACGGGCACAGTACTTTCGTGACCGAGGACGACGCTGCCAACGGAATCGCCAACGAGGATGATCGGGATGCCAGCCTGTTCGACGAGCCGGGCGGAGGGGTAATCGTAAGCGGTGACCATGGCGAAACGCCGGCCCTCTGCCTTCCATTCCCGAAGCTTGTGGATCGAATGGCGCGTCATCGGAGAACTCCCCCGCCACCAGGTGGGCAAACGTTCCGCCAGGGGATTGGGTGGGGACGCGCACGGATCGCGATTGCGCGATCGAGCGTGGTTCCTACCGTCCCGGCCCTCAGGTCCAGGCGGAATACTCGCTCGAAGAGATGGCCCTTTTCATTAGCTCGCCTCCCTTGCGGGTAGACGGCAAGGCGATCATTCACCCGTAGCGAACGGCACGTCAAGGGGTTATTCCACGACGATCGAGCCAGTCATCCCAACCGATTGGTGAATGGAACATACGTAAGAAAATGTGCCGGGCGTAGAGAATGTGACGGAGAACGACCCGCTCGTCTGGAGGCCCGATGATCCGAAGGAACCGGTGACGTCGTGAATGGCGTTTCCCGCCCAGGTCCAGGTGACGGTGGCGCCGACGCCCACTGATGCATTGCGCGGCGCAAAGAAGTTGTCATTGACGGTGACCGACGCGGTGAGCGGGCCGGAAGGGGTGATTGGGGTCGGTGTGGGTGGCGGTTGCGTTGGGGTGGCAGTCGGTGGCGGCTGGGTGGCCGGGGGGCTGGTGGGCGTCGGTGGTACGGGGGTTGGAGTGTGGGACGCGGTCGGGGTAGCCAGCGAGGTAGGGGTGGGAGAAGCCGCTGCCGTCGTGGATGAAGTGGCCGATGCGACCGGGGTGGCCGGAGAGGCGGAGGGACTGGCAGTGGACGCCGCCGCGGTCGGGCTCGTGCTCGCAGAGGGCGCCGAGGCTGATGGGGAGACAGGAGGCGGCGGCTCTGAACTGCTGTCGCCCCCGCCGCAGGCAAGGACCAGGGAGGCGACGGCCAGGGCCGCGAGCAGGAGCACCGGGAATCGCATCACACCACCACCTCCGCCGGACAAAGGTACTGGGTGGCCCTCCAGTATCCGTGGAAGGCCACCCAGCAATGAGTGAATTCGATGGCGCCCGGAGGCTAGGCGCGGCGGGCCGCGACGACCACCGTGGCCGAGGCGGCCATGGCAAGCACGACCGACCCGAACACGAGGTAGAGCCCAAACATGCTCGACCCGTTCGAAGCAACGGTGCCGGTGCCGGTGTTCGGCGGGAGGGGTGCGCCCGCTGCCGAAACGTTGATCTGGCCGGTCATTTCCGGGTGGAGGATGCAGACGTAGTTGTAGGTGCCCGCCTTCGGGAAGTTCATCACGAACTCGGTGGGAGAAGTGGGGTCGGGGATGGCGAGGAGGATGCCCGTGTGGGCAAGACCGGAGCCATCGACCGATACACCGGCCTTGCTGGCGGGCAGGGCGAAGGGATCACCCGGAGGAGGCGTGCCAAAGGTGGCGGAGTGCGGAACCGCGACTTCGTTCTTGAACTTCACGGAGTCGCCAGCGCGGAGGTTGAGCTGCGACGGATACATGATGTTCTGCTGCGAATACATCGTCTCTCCGCCGAGGATGACGGTGTACTCGCGCTGGCCGCCCGCTTTCGGAGTGACCTGCAGCGGTCGAGCAAGGAGTGCGGCATTGTTGGCGTTGGCATCGAAAGAAGCAGAGTAGGCTTCGGCGGCGCCGCGAGCGGCAGCGGAGGCATCGTTATCGACACCGGCAGAGCCGGCTGAGCCCGGATCGACGACGGCGACGGTGCCAGTCATGTTCGGGTGGATGATGCAGAAGTAGGGGTACTCACCGGGCGCGGTGAAGGTGACGTCGTAGGTAGCGCCCGGGGGAATGAGGTCCGAGTTCACGAAGCCGTCGTCGGGAAGGCTCCCACCCGATGGCGTCGCAACGGGTTCGGCCGGGGGCTCACCCAGGATGAACGTGATGGAATGGACCTCTCCGGACTTGATGGTCCAGCGGACCGTCGTGCCGGTTTCAACGGTGACGGTAGATGGCAAGTAAAGGTTGGTCCAGTTGCCATTCTGGCCGGCACCGGCATCGACGTTTAGGACCGGCGCCTGGGCGCTGGCAGTGGGCTGGCCCGCAACCCCGGCGGCGCCGAGGAGACCGGCGGCCGCGATGGCGGAAAGTAAGAGACGACTCAGTTTCGGCACAGTTCCACTCCTCTTGCCCGGCGAATCCCGGGAAACCTTGGGCATTCTTTACCTGACCGACCGGAAAGACAATCGGACTTTCGGCGGAGGCTGTTCCAATTCGAGTAGAATCTATTGCGACGATTCGAGGGGAGTCAACATTGGGATGGCCGGTGGCACCCCGGATTAGCGCCCCTCGGCCGTGGCAAAGGAGTGGCGAGAGGAAGAGGCTGGAACGATGGCACGCGTCCAGGATGCCCCGGCGGAGTCGACCGAGGCAGCGAAGCGGCGGTACGACTCACCGGTGCGAAGAGCGCAGGCAGCGGCGACGCGCGCTGCGATTGTCGATGCAGCGGCCCGCATGTTCGCCTCTCGCGGGTTCGAGAAATCGCCGGTCAGCCTGATTGCGCGCGAGGCGCACTTTTCGGTGCAGACGTTGTACGACGCGGTTGGGGGGAAGCGGGAGTTGCTGCTCGCGGTACTGGACCAGATCGACGAGTCTCACTTTCCGCCGCTGGTCGCGGAGCTTGAGTCCTGCAAAGACCCGGCGGAGATGGTGAAGACGTGGGTAGGCGGACTTCGGCGGTACGTGGAAGGAAACGCCAATCTCGTCCGAGCGGCGTTGGCGGCGGGTGACAAGGACACGCGGGCGATGGTTGCCGAAGGCCATGCCCGCCACCTGGCCGGTGCTGAGCGGCTGGTGCGGGCGGTGGGTGCGGCCGCCGACCTCCCGGAGAATCGTTTACGCCGAGAGGCCGCAATCGAGGTCGCGATGGTTACGGCGCCGGCCAGCTGGTACTTCGTTGTGGACGCGGCTGGCGCCACCTGGAACGAAGCGGAGGCGCTCCTCAGGCGAAGTGTCGCCCGATTGTTGATCGGTCCACACGAAGCGAAGGTTATCTGCCGCTGACGGCGGGGACACCGGCAAGCGGCCGGGCGAGGAGGACGCTCTTCAGGACTGCGCGTTCGACCGCTCGGACCGCGAGGATGCCGGCGACGAGCGCGTCTCCGGGCTCCGGCAGGACTGCGCCCGTGGCGACGGCGAACGAGACGTCCCCATCGGCGAGCGTGTGACACGGAACGATGGTGCGAGCGAGACCGTCGTGGGCCTGGTAAGCGACTCTCTGGAGTTCATGGTGGGCGAGCGTGGCGTTGGTAGCGACGACGACGAGCGTGGTGTTCTCTGCGGGGTTGGCGACCAGGGTCTCCATCTCGGCCGCGCGGCGTTCGAGAACTTCGGACAGTAGGATCATGCGACCGTCGATACGGGGACCCGCAACGAGGAACCCGGAATCCGGATCGACGATGTTGCCGACGGCGTTGGTGACGGCGATGGCTCCAACGACGATGCCGCGCGGGCCAGAGACGCTGGCGGTGCCAACGCCGCCTTTCCAACGGCCCTCGGCGCCGAGGAGCTTGGCCACCGAAGCGCCGGCGCCGGCTCCAACTGAGCCCTGGGTTACCTGGCCACCGCGCGCGCGGGCGGCAGCGAAGTAGCCATCCTCGTCCGTGGGGAAGGCGCGGGGATCGCCGACGCCAAGGTCGAAGATGATCGCCGAAGAAACGATCGGGACAACTCCGGCGGTCGTCTCGAAGCCAACGCCGCGTTCGGCGAGGAGGCGCATAACGCCGGTCGCGGCAGCGAGGCCAAAGGCGGAGCCGCCTGCAAGGACGATGGCGTGACAACGGCGGACGACGTTTGCGGGGCCGAGGACGTCGGTTTCGCGTGTGCCGGGCGCGCCACCGCGAGCATCGACGGCGGCGGCGGTAGCGGTTTCGCAGAGGATAGCGGTGCAGCCGGTGGCGCGGCGTCGATCAGTCCAGTGACCGACGCGGATACCGGGAATGTCAGTGATGGCGTCCCTGGGGCCGGTCGCCCAGCCGGATGCGTCCCGGGTCACCGGTCGCCCCGCCAACCCGCGCCCCGGCGGCTGCGCACGTAATCAAGAAGGAAGCCGCGGGCGATGCGGCAAAGGTCAGCCGTGAGGTCGGCGAGGCTGGCGGCAGCACCTTCATCGGCGGCGAAAGCGCTGGTGAAGACCTGTCCGGAGGCGTCGGAGCCGGAGAACCAGCACTCGGCAGCGATGCCACCGGGGTTCCCGGGCGGGAGGATCAGCATCGGATTCGCGCTCCCCGCGGCAGCGACGAGGCCGTCGAGGTCGGGAAGCGATGGTTGGGAGCGGAGGTCGCGTGCGGACTCGAGCGCAAGGTCTGAGAGGGCGAGGTCGCGGACCATCTGTTCGGGCGACGCAACGGCAATGCGGTGGGTAAATGCGCGCCAGGCATCGAGGCCGGGGAGCGGGCCGCTGAGCGTGCGTGCCACCGGATAAGTGCGATCGAAGAGGGCGCCATGGACGGCGACAAGGCGGCGGCAGGCCTCGGCGAGTTCGAGGCCGATTAGCCCGGCGAGGATGGCCCGATCACCTGCCTCGGCGAAGACGAGACGGCCGAGGGCAGCATCGGCCGCCGCCTCCGGCTTGCGGAGGGTCGACCGCGCATAGGCTTCGACGAAATCGAGTTCCGGGAGGTTACCGGGGTACACAGGGCAAGCGTGACGACCGCAGGGGCAACGGGAAAGGGGCAGGGCTCAGCCCCAGAGCGCCGTGCGCAACGACAACGCGACCGGGTGTTCGCTCGCCGGTTGGCGGATGGATTCTTCGATGCGGCCGGCGAGGACGCGAAGGTTGGTGACCGCGGGATCGTCGCCCATGTTTTCGATGAGGCGGCGGGGGAGTTCGAGCTGCCACTGGAATGCCCAGATAAGACCGGCAAGGTCGACGAGATCCGCCGTGGGAGTGGGGTCGAGGGCCCGGGCGCGGGCGTAGCGAAGGGCGAGGTCGCGCCGGGCAGCCGGGGCGAGCCCCAGCGAGACAAGGAGAGAGGCCACATCGAGGAGTTGCGGACCGAAGCCGGCGGATTCGAAATCGATGAAGAAGGCAGAGGTTTCGGTCAGCAGCAGTTGGCCGGCGGTAAGGGAACCGTGGACGAAGCCCAGGGACGAGGCGGCGAGTGCGTCCTGGGCGGCGGCAAGAAGAGGGTCGGCCGCCATGCGCTCTTCGGAGGTGAAGCCGAGGCGGAAGAGCGGCACGCCGGCGCCGGGGATGATCTCATGCGGGTCCATGCCCCAGCGGAGGCCTTCGCGCACCGGGAGCGAGTGGAGGCCGGCAAGCAGGTCCATCGCGGCGCCGAGCAGTTCATGGCGGGATTCGAGGACGAGGGCGGGAAGGCCGCCGGGAAATGTCTCGACTGCCGCTTCGTCGACGACGCCAACGAGGCGCGGACTAGCGGTGAACCCGGCGCGTTCGAGCGCTTCAAGAACCGCGATGTTGTTGGCCGCGCGCTCTGGATTTCGCGAGCGGCGCACGACGAAGCGGACTGAAGGCGGCTGGCCAGGCTGGCTGACGACTACCTGTTCCGGCGAGCCCGGAAGGAGACCAAGAGGCTCGACATCGATGGAGGCGGCGGCGGGGAGGGGGAGGGCGGCGAGCAGACGGGCTGGATCAACGAGCATGGGCCGGCCTCGGTCGGGGGATGCGTTGGCACTTCGGGCAGAAGTGGGTGCTGCGGCCACCGACGACGATGCGCTGGATCAACGTGCCGCAGTGGTAGCAGGGCTTTCCGGTGCGGCGAAAAACCTGGACGAACATCTGCTGTTGGCCCGGTTCGCCTGAGCCGTCGACGTAGTCTTTGAAGCTGGCGCCGCGATTGGCGATGCCCCGTTCGAGGACGGAGCGGACGGCGGCGTGGAGCCGTTTCGCCGGCGCGGGGCCGATGTCGCCAGCAGGGGTGACCGGAGCGATCCGGGCTTCGAACAGGGCCTCGTCCGCGTAGATGTTGCCGATGCCTGCGACGCGGCGTTGGTCGAGGAGTACGGATTTGATTGGCGCAGACCTTCCGGAGAGGGCGGCGCGAAATCCGGCGAGCGTGAACGCGTCGTCAATCGGTTCGGGGCCGAGCTTGCCGACGACGTCGTTCGGGTCCGTGACGATGCGCCAGGTGCCAAACTTGCGGAGATCGGACCAGCGAAGGTCCTGCTGGCCGTCGAGCGCGATGAGCGCACGCTGGAAAGGCTCGGGCGGGTCGGCGTGGTGACGCCAAACAAGACGGCCGGTCATCCGGAGGTGGGCGACGAGGGTGTTGCCGTCGTCCAGTTCGAGCAGGAGGTATTTGCCGCGGCGGCCGATGCCCTGGAAGCGCCTCCCGACGAGGGCGGCGCGAAAGGCTGCGATGCCAGTGTTGCCAAGGAGGAGTGGCGCAGACGCAGGGTCGACTTCGACAGATTCGACGCGGCGGCCGGCGACCAGGTGATGGAGGTCGCGGCGCACGGTTTCGACTTCGGGGAGTTCGGGCACACTGCAAGCGTGACGAGCGATGGCGGAAGGGGAAAGGGGCGGCAGCGCGCGTTCGCTCGCCGCACCGGCCGGGAGCGGCGATACTGGCTCCCCGATGCGACGACGGTTCCAACGATTGCTGCTTGGGGCGCACACGCGCCGGATGATTACCGTGCCGACTTATGTTGGGTTATGGATCATCGGGACGTTGCTGCTACCGATTGTGATCCCAATCACGGCAGTGACCGACATCGTCGCGCGGCGGAACTTTGCAATCTCGAGGACGATGCTGCAGGCGTACGTCTACGTATCGGCCGAGTTCATCGGGTTGTTGGTGATTCTCTACCTCGGCATGAACCGGTGGCGCTATTCAAAAGAGGAATGGCACCGGAAGCATGTGCGGCTTGAGGGCTGGTGGGCGCAGGTTCAGTTCACGTGGGCGATCCGCATCTTTCGCCTGAAGATCCGGGTGGAGGGGGACGACGAGCTTTCGGTGGGGCCGTACCTCCTGTTCATCCGGCACGTGAGCATCGTCGACAACCTGATCCCGGCTGTCTTCGCGGTGCAGCGGCGGAACATCGCGCTGCGCTGGGTGTTGAACTGGTACCTGATGCGGGACCCGTGCATCGACATCGTGGGGCACCGGGTGGGCTGCACGTTCGTGCGCGGTGGGACGGATCACTCGCAGCGTGAGATCCACCGCATCCGGGAGATGGCGGACAACCTTGGGCCGGGCGAGGGCGTGATCATCTACCCCGAAGGGACGCTGTTCAGCCCCTCCAAGCAGGAGAAGGTGGTGGCCCGGCTGGTGGAGCGGAGCGACGAAGATGTTGCGGAATTCGCGCGCGGACTGCGCAACGTGCTGCCACCACGGCTGGGGGGCACAATCGCGCTGCTGGAGACGCACCCCCACGTGGACGTGGTGTTCTGCGCGCATTCGGGCCTCGAAGCGGCGCTGGACAAGGCGAGCATCCTGGGTGGGGGGCTCGTCGGCAAAGAGCTGCGGATCAAGTTCTGGCGCGTGCCAGCCGCGGAGATCCCGAAGCATCGGGACGATCTACGGCGCTGGCTGTTCGCGGAGTGGAACAAGGTGGATGACTTCGTGACCGCGGGCGTTGGTGAAGCGTCCCGCGATTCCTGACCCGACCGAACACGATGACTGTCCCGGGCTCACGGGACCAGCTGGCCAGCGAGGAGGCGATTCATGCGTGGAGTGACGGCGAAGCATTCGTTCACGGAGCGGGTGATCCTCGCGGCGAAGCTGGACCCGGGCGTCTACGAAGAGGTGGAGCACGACAGCAACGCGACGGGCCAGGCGGCCCTGTTGGTCGCGCTGACGAGCGTGGCAGCCGGCATCGGGGCCTGGCCGCTGGGGCCACTCGGGGTCGCCTTGTTTGCCGTGTTTTCGCTGGTGAGCTGGGCTATCTACGCGGGAATCGCCTACCTGGTTGGGGCGAAGCTGTTCGCGGCGGCGGACACGCGCTCTGATTGGGGTGAGCTGGCGCGAGCGTTGGGGTTCGCGCGGGCGCCCGGATTCCTGTTGGTTTTCGTGTTCCTGCCCATCGCAGGAGCAGTGATCGCGCTCGTCGTGTTTGTGTGGGGACTGGCCGCAACGGTGATCGCGATTCGGCAGGCGCTGGATTTCAGCACGGGCCGCGCGGTCGCGACGGCGCTGGTGGCGGCAGTTGTGCACGCGATACTGCAGCTCATCCTGTTCGCGGCACTGTAGCGAGGCCCACTACTTCGGGGCAGCGGCGGCAACGACGCGGGCGAGCATGGTGCGATCGCTGGCGGATGGGCGGCGTTCGAGACGTTCGAGGAGGACGGGTTCGGCCTGTTCGAAACGGCCAGCTCGCATACAGGCTTCGAGGAGGGTGTCTTCGAAGACTTCACGCTGGGCGTTGGAACCGCCGATGCGGACGACCGTTTCGCGCATGGGGTAGAGGGTGTCCACCACGCCCGCGTAGTCCTGGTTGGAGAAGCGGCGGATGGCTTCGGCGACCGTGGAGACGATGGGGCCGGCGAGTTGTTTGCCGTCCGCTTCGCGCTGGCGAAGGCCACCGACGAGCTGGTCGAGCGATTCGCCGTCACCAGCCGCCGCGTAGGCGAGGGCACAGTGGAGGTCGGCGAAGGTGATGCCGGGCCTGGGGAAGGTCTTCGCGGCGAAGTCACGGAGTTCAGCGCGGGATTCCTCGGGACGGTCGATGCCGTAGAGGTCGCAGCGCCACATGAATGAAGCAGCGTCGGCGATGGAGATGACAGCGGAACCGGGACAGACGGCCGGCGCAAGGTCTTTCGCGTAGATGGCGAGGGCGTCGGGGGCGCGCCCTTCCTTCAGGAGGAAGAGTGCGTGATGCCAGGCGAGGTGGGAATAGATGGTGGCGTTGCGCTCGTAGCCGGGGAGCCACCCCGCGAGGAAGGCATCGCCGCCGGCAGCGTCACCGGCTTCGAAGAGGACGTGGGACATGGTGTGGGCGCCACTGCCCTGGCGGACGAATAGATCGAGCGAGCGTTGGGCGAGCGTCCGTGCCACGTCAAAGTGGTTGAGCTCGTTGTGGACGAAGGCGTGGGTGTTGAGGAACCACCAGTCTTCGCCATAGGACTTCGCGAGCGGGTCGATGATGGAGAAGGTCTCGGCCCGCCAGTCCTGCGAGCCGTTGAAGGCGACGAGGCCAAAGGGGCCGGCGACCTGGAGCAGGAGATAGGCGTCGCGCGGGAACTCAGCCAGGTGCTCGCGGACGAGTGCTGTAGCGCCGGGGCCGTCGCCGTCCATGGCGCGGGAGATGGCTGCGACGTGCTGTTGTTCGCGACGAGTGGCGGCCGGAACCGCTGCCTGGGCGGCTTCTTTCTCGCGTGCCGCGTCGGGGATGTTGCCGGTGACCTGGAGCTGACGGGCGAGGGTGATGTGCGCGAGGGCGAAGGCGGGGTCGTGTTTGAGGGCGTCGCGGAGGGCATCTTCGGCGCCGCTGTTGTAGGCGAGAATGGCTTCGATGGCGCGGACGAAGGCATCGGCAGCAGCGGCTGAGCCGGTCGTAAGTTCATAGCCGTAACGATCGGTGAACGTGGTCATGGTGGGAGCCCTCCGAGAGAGGCGAGTGTAGCGCACGGGGCAGGGAGTTCGGGTCAACATGCTTCCGGCAGGGGCAAGGTTTCCGTAGCATCCGGAGCCATGGAATACGAGGCGGTCCCTGGGCCTATCGGGTTGTTCGCGCGCGCAGAGATGGAACGCACGGGGGTGCCGGGCGTGGCTGTTGGCGTGATCGCAGACGGGCGCTGGTACGCGACGGGGTACGGGGTGACAAGCCTGCGGAACTCGCTGAGCGTGACGCCGGAAACGCTGTTCCAGGTCGGTTCGACATCGAAGACGTACGCAGCGACGGCGATCATGGCGCTGACGGAAGAAGGCAAGCTCGATGTCGAGGAGCGGGTACGGACGTACCTGCCGGAGTTCCGGCTCAAGAGCGAGGCGGACGCGGCCGTAGTGACCGTGCGGCAGCTGCTGACGCATCACGGCGGCTGGGTGGGTGACTATTTCAAGGACATGGGCGACAACGACGACGCGCTGGCGCTCATGGTCGAGAAGATGGCGGATGCGCCTCAGGTGACGCCGGCGGGCTTCGCGTTCGCGTACAGCAATGCGGCGTTCAATGTGCTGGCGCGCATCGTCGAAGTGGTGAGCGGCGAGGGGTACGAAGCGTTCATCGGGCGGCGATTCCTTGGGCCACTGGAGCTGAAGCAGACGACGTACTTCGCGAACGATGCGATCGTCCACCGCGTGGCGATGGGGCACCTCGAGACAGCCGGGGGGCCTCATGTCTCGGGCCACTGGCGGATCAACCGGAGCATCGCGGGGAGCAGCGGCGTTGTTTCAAGCGTGCTGGACCAGCTGGGATGGGCCGCGTTCCACATGGGCGATGGCAGCGGCGTGCTGAAGGACGAGACCCTGCGCGCGATGCAGTCGAAGCAAGCGGACGCGGGGAGCATGTGCGATGCGTTCGGGTTCGGGTGGATGCTGGACACGGTGGGAGGCGAGCGGCTGGTGAAGCACGGTGGGTCGATCAACGGGCAGCTTTCGAGTTTCGAGTTCATCCCGGCGCTGGGCTACGCGTGCACCGTGCTGACGAACTGCGATACCGGCCGCGAGGTGCGGGACACGGTAGCGGCCGCGTGCATGGAGCATTTCACCGGGCTGAAACGGACGTTGCCCGCGCCCGACGCCTCACTCTCGGGCACGCTGCCGGAGTTTGCGGGCCGCTACAAGCAGCGGATGGTCGAGTTGGAAGTGAAGGCCGAGGGCGACACGCTCTGGGTGCACGACCGGCAGGCGGCGTGGATTGCGGCGTTGGAGCCGAGAGCGGTCGATCCGCCGCCTGCACCGATGCAGCTGTTCGCGGCGGACCGCGCGGTTGTGACGGAGGGCGCCCACAGGGGCGAGACGGCCGAGTTCATCCGGGACGGAAGCGGACACGTGGCGTGGATGCGCTGGGACGGGCGGCTCTCCGCCCGCATCCAACCCTGAGCACGCGTTCACCCGCGGCCAGCGAACAGCGACTGCTCCTGGCGGCCTACGCGGCGATCGCGTGCATCGGAGTGTATGTGGGCGCGATCGGCCCTTCGCTGGAGGCGATCGCGGACGAGTCCGGGGTATCACTGGGGACGGCGGGCCTGGTGCTGACGGCGCTGGCGACAGGATCAGTGACCGGCTCGGCAACGGTGACGGCATGGCTGCACCGGCGGCGGCAGCGACTGGTGGCGGCAGGCGGCATGGTGTTGATGGCGGCCGGGCTGGTGGGGCTGGGATTCGCAGGGACGTGGCCGCTCGTGCTGGCGGCCGCATTCGTGACCGGCGCTGGGGGTGGCCTGACAGACGCCGGGACGCATGGGCTGGCGGCGGTCTCGTCGCGGCCGGCGGTGGCGGTGAGCAACCTCAACATCGCGTTTGCACTCGGGGCGATCGCGGGACCGATCTGGGCTGGGACCGTGCTCGAAGTGAGCGATGCGCGGTGGCTGGTGTATGCGGCGGTAGCGGCAGCAGCGGGTTTCGCTTTTGCGGCGCTGTGGACGGCGCCGGAGAGCAGGGGCAGTGCGGGGGTGCACCACGTTCCACTGAGGGCGAGCGCGATCCCGAAGGTCGCGCTGCTCATGGCGCTCGTGCTGTTTCTGTACGTGGGCGCAGAGATCGGGCTCGGGGCGTGGACCACATCAGCAACGCAGCGGGCGGCCGATGCCAATCTGCTCACGGGCGCACTTGTGACGAGCGGTTACTGGGCAGCGCTGTTCCTCGGCCGCGTGGTGAGCGGGATCGCGGTGTCGCGGGGAGCCTCGGCGGGGCGGGTGCTCGGACTCTCGATCATCGGCGCGGGAGCGGGAAGCGTGGCACTGGCGCTGGGCGGCGAGGTGTTGGCCGTGGGCGCGATCGCAGCGGTCGTGACGGGTTTCTGCTTTGGGCCGATCTGGCCGAGTGCGATGACCATCGCGGCGAAGGAAGCATCGGCGAACACGCCAGCGCTCCTGGTAACCGTCGGGAACGGCGGCGGCATCATCCTGCCATGGATACAGGGCCGCGTACTGGCTGACAGCGGGACTCGCGCAGGAATGGGGATGAGCGCGGCGTTATGCGCCGGGATGCTTGTGCTCGTCGCACTGGGACGCATCACTCGGCAGCGACAGCCTGCCAGCACGCCAAGGGACTAAGAAACGCGCCGGTAGACCATCAGGCACCAGTCCCGTTCGACACGAATCTCGTCGAATGCGAGTCCCAATGCGGGAGCGGCTTCGCGGAAACGGTGCGCGTCTGAGGCGAGGATCCCGCTGAGAATGAGGAGCCCACCGGGTACGAGCTTCGAGGGGAACTCGGGGAGGAGGGCGAGGTTTGCCTGCGTGCTGATGTTGGCGACGATGAGGTCGTAGGGGCCGGCGGCAGTGGTTTCGAGGGTGCCGGTCTTCAGGGTTACCTGGTCGAGGACGCCGTTGTCCTTGCAGTTCTCCTCGGCGACGCGAATGGCGACGGGATCGACGTCAATGCCAAGGACGTGGCTCGAACCGAGGAGGACTGCGGCGATGGCGAGGACGCCTGAACCGGTACCGACGTCGAGGATGCCGGTGCCAGGCTGCACGTGGTACTCAAGGGCGGCGAGGCAGAGGCGCGTGGTCTCGTGGTGCCCGGTGCCGAAGGCCTGGCCGGGGTCGAGCCGGATGACGAGACGCCCGGGGTCAGGCGCCTCTTCGATCCAGGTGGGGACGATGCGAAGACGCCCGCCGAATTCGACCGGGCCAAAGAACTCGCGCCAGGAGACGGCCCAGTCCTGTTCGTAGAGGGCCCTGGCGGTGAGTTCGACGGCGGGGTGGTTCTCCTGCATGTCGCGACGGAGGTCCTCGGTGAGGACGGCGCCGAGTTCGCCGCTGGGCACGTAGGCGCGAACGAAAACGAACTCGTTGGGACGGACGCGGAAGCCCATCTCGGGACCGAGGATGTCGACGGGCTCTTCAATCGTGACGCCGCCGGGGGCGACTTCGCGCATGGCAGCGGCGACGGCCTCGACCTCGGGCGGCGAGACGCGGGCGGTGATTTCAAACCAGAGCATGGCTGCCCTCGCCCCCTGGGCCCCTCTCCCCCTGTCGGGGCGCGGGGGAAGTGAGGCGTTCGCACGAGGAGGCGAGACGGGAGGACGCGCCCGGGAGGGTCGCTGTCACTAGCCGGCGACCGCATCTTTAATGCGCTCGAAGAAGCCTTTTTCTTTGCGGGGGAGGACGGGGGTGCCCATGGTGGCCGCGAGCTTCTCGAGAAGTTCGCGCTGGTCCTCGGTGAGGGTTTCGGGGATGACGACGGTGGCGCGGATGCGCATGTCGCCACGGCCGCCGCCACGGAGGTGGGGGACGCCCTTGCCGCGGAGGACGAACTCGTCATCGGTCTGTGTCCCGGCCGGGACTTCGAGATCCATGTCGCCGTCGATGGTAGGCACCTTGAGGCGGGCGCCGAGCGATGCCTGGGCCATATTGAGTGGGAGTTCGTAGAGGATGTGGTCTTCGTAGCGCTCGAACTCGGCGTGGGCTTCGACATCAAGGACGACGTAGAGGTTGCCGTATTCGCCGCCACGGGGCCCGGCCTCGCCTTCGCCGGTGAGGCGGATCTGGGCGCCATCGTCGACGCCAGCAGGGATGCGAACGGAGATGCGTCGATTCTGGCGTTCGCGGCCGGCGCCACGGCATTTCGTGCAGGGAGATTCGACGATGCGGCCTTCGCCCTGGCAGCGGCCACAGGCAGAGACGTTGACGAACTGGCCGAAGACGCTCCGCTGCGAGCGGCGAATCTCGCCGGCTCCCTCGCACTCGGGGCAGACGACGAGGTCCGTGCCGGGTTCTGAGCCGCGCCCTGAGCAGCGATCACAGCGCTCACCGCGGGGGTATTCGATCTCTTTTTCGGCGCCGAAGACGGCCTCTTCGAACGTGATGCGGAGGTTATAGCGGAGGTCTGCGCCGCGGGCGGGCCCACGGCGCCGGCGGCCACCGCGTGCTGCGCCACCGAAAAAAGCGTCGAAGATGTCTCCGAATCCTTCGAAGTTCTGGAAGCCTTCGAAGCCGCCGGGGCCAGCTGAGGCGCCATCGACGCCGGCATGACCGAAGCGGTCGAAGCGGGCGCGGGTCTCGGGGTTGGAGAGCACTTCGTAGGCGCGGTTGATCTCTTTGAACTGTTCGGCGGCGGCCTCGGCCTTGTTGCGGTCGGGATGGTATTCCATCGCGAGCCGACGGTAAGCCTTCTTCAGCTCATCGGGGGTCGCTGTGCGGGCCACGCCAAGGACCTCGTAGAAGTCGCGCGGGGAAGTCGCCATAGGATTAGCAGTGTAGCAGAGAGAGTGCTAACTGTGGCAGGAATGGGTACAGGCCTACAATCTCCGCGTGGCTGCACCGGCAGAGTACGGCGAACAACACGCGTCCTTCGCGCGGGGGCCCGCCGTGCTGCGCGCGGCGATCAATGAGCTGACGGTGGCAGACCTGACGCGGCGAACCGGCGGCACTGGTTGGACGACGCGGGATATCATGGTGCACCTCGCGGACATGGAGCTGGCACGGTCGGTGCGAATCCGGATGATGCTGGCTGAAGACAACCCGGTGCTGTTCGCAGCGAACGAAGACCTGTGGCAGCGACGGCTGTACTACCTCTGGCGATCACCGGAGGCGGCGCTGACCCTGTTCGAGATGGTGCGGTTCAGCACGGCGGAGATCCTGGGCCAGTGCGGGCGAGAGGCGTGGCTCCGGACGGGGCAGCATCCGGAAGATGGCGAGATCACCGTGCTTGAGCTCGTGGAGCGTGGCATCCGGCACGTGGCGGAGCACGCGGAGCAGATCCGGGTGAACCGGGGCTGAGTTCCGGCGTGCCCGTGCGGCTATGGTGTGCCGCCGCCAGAATTGGGCGAGTGTCCGCCAGCAATGAACAGGCGACGTCTCACCGGTGCACCCGGCCCGCATGAGACTGTCTGAATCCGGTCTCCCCAGGACAGCAGCTGAAATAGACCGCCAGGCGAAGGTGAACCTTACGTTCATCTGGTTCGGCGTATTCGTGGGGTTGCTGGGCGCGAACTTCGTATTCCCGTTCGTCCCGTTTTACGTGCAGGACCTGGGGGTCACGGAGAAGTCGCAGATCGCGCTGTGGACGAGCCTTTCGGGGAGCGCGACGGGCGTTTCGCTGTTCCTGACGGCGCCGCTGTGGGGGGCGATGGCGGACCGGTTCGGGCGCAAGCCGATGTTCGTGCGGGCGCTGATCGGTGCGGGGATCGCGATCCTGTTCATGGGGTTGGTGACGCAAGCGTGGCAGTTCGTCGGGCTACGGCTGGTGATGGGCGCGTTCGCGGGGACGATGGGCGCTGCGGCAGCGCTGGTGGCGGCGACGACACCACGGGAGCGGGTTGGGCAGGCCCTGGGGACGCTCCAGACGGCGCAGTTTTCGGCGAACATGCTGGGCCCATTCATCGGCGGCGAGGTCGCGCAGACGGTCGGGCTGCGGGAGTCGTTTTATGTCTGCGCGGCGCTCTACCTGGTAGCCGGAGTCCTGGTGTACGTCTTCGTGAAGGAGCGGGCGATCGAAGGGTACGGAGCGCGGCAGGACGGGGACGAGCCCCGGCCGAGCCTGGCTGACAACCTGCGAGTGGTGCTGGGACAGCGCCAGATCCTGGTGATGCTCGGACTGCTGTTCGCACTCTGGCTTAGCACGACGCTGGTGCGGCCGCTGATGCCGATCTCGATCGATGATTTTTCGGTACAGGACAGTGCGGGTCAGCACGTTGACCTGCACATTGGCTTCGCCACGTTTGCGATCGGCGAGAAGCGTGCGTCGAGTTATGTGTTCGCGGCGATTGGTCTGACGAGCACGCTGGCAGCGTTCACGGTGGGACGCATCGCAGCGAAAACGGGATACCGGCGATCGGTCGCGGTCGCTTCGCTGGCGACGGGGGTGTTGTTCATCCCGGTGGCGCTTGCGCCCGCGTATGGGCCGTTCCTGTTCTTCATGGGTCTGACGGGGTTGTTCCAGGGGGCCATGGTGCCGGGCATGAACGCGCTGCTGGCATCGAGCACGCCAGAGGGGAAGCAGGGCAGTGCCTTCGGACTGGCAGCGAGCATGCAGTCGTTGGCGCTGATCATCGGCCCCTTGTTAGGCGGAGCGATCATCGCGGCGGTGGGCATCCGCTGGGACTACGCGCTGGTCGCGGGGGTGCTG
This sequence comes from Dehalococcoidia bacterium, assembly GCA_050248655.1. Classification (GTDB taxonomy): domain Bacteria; phylum Chloroflexota; class Dehalococcoidia; order Tepidiformales; family Tepidiformaceae; genus JAGQHB01. The sequence goes on along the minus strand of JBFWRY010000003.1, from coordinate 175,621 downwards.
CTGCTGGCGGGGCTGGCGACTGTCGCGTTGGTGAAGGAACCGGGGCCGCCGAGGACGATAGAATCGCTCAAGAGCTGACGAAGGAGCACGACGATGTCTGAGGATGTAGTGCTGGTGGAACGCGACGGCGCCGTGGGCGTGATGACGCTAAACCGACCGGAGTACCTGAATGCGATGAACGCCGACGTGCTGGACCGGATGCACGTAGTGGCGCGGGAGTTTGCCGAGGACGACGCTGTGCGGTGCGTTGTGATCACGGGTGCAGGCCGCGCGTTTTCGGCTGGCGGTGATGTGCGAAGCATGGCCGCGCGGCGGCCGGGGCCGGAAGGGGAACGCGAGAACCTCGTCGGCCGTTCGGACCGGCTCCGGGAGCAGGAGGAGATCTCGCGGCTGCTGTACGAGATGCCGAAGCCGACGATCTCGGCGATCAACGGGGTGGCCGCGGGGGCGGGGGTCAGCGTCTCGCTGGCGGCGGACATCCGGATCGCGAGCGAGCAGGCGCGGTTCATCACGGCGTTCGCGAAGGTGGGGTTCAGCGGCGACTTCGGCGGGACGTGGCTCCTGCAGAGGCTCGTCGGGCCGGGGCGGGCGAAAGAGCTGTACCTGCTCGGCGACGCGGTCAATGCCCAGCAGGCGCTGGCGTTGGGGATGGTCACGAAGGTGGTGCCGCACGAGGCCCTGATGAGCGAGACCATGGCGCTGGCGCGGCAGCTGGCGGCGGGGCCGACGGTAGCGTTCGCACGGATGAAGGACAACTTCGTCTTCGGCGCGGCGTCGACGTTCGGGGATGCGCTGACGCGGGAAGCGGAGAACATGACGCTGACGGGGAAGACGGCGGACCACAAGGAAGCGGCGCTGGCATTCCTGGAGAAGCGGGAGCCGCAGTTCGCGGGGCGGTAGGGGCGTAAGGTCCGGTCTCGCATAACGGAGGGATCAGTAGACTCCGGCTGATGCAAGAGACCCGGCTCAACATGCCCGCGGGATACCGCATCCTGCCGAAGCGGTGGTTCTACGGCTGGTACGTGGCGATCGCTTGCGGCGTGCTGATGTTCGTGGGGGTGGGTGTGGGCTATTACGGCCTGCCGATCTTCTTGAAGCCACTGAAAGAAGAGCACGGGTGGTCGACGACGGCGGTGAGCTGGGCGCCGACCATTTATTTCTTCGTCTCGGGGATCACGGCGGCGATTGTCGGTCCGTACATCGACAAGCGCGGCCCGAAGGTGTTCATGGCCGTGGGGATGCTGGTCAACGGCCTGGCGGGCGCGGCAATCGGGCTCGTGGACGAGCTGTGGCAGCTCTACGCCGTGTACTTCGTGTTCGCGGTGGCGTTCGGCGCGTCGAGCAGCGTGGCCGTGAACGCGATCATGACGCGGTGGTTCATCAAGCGGCGAGCGCTGGCGATGAGCATCAGCTCCACCGGGGTCTCAGCGGGTGGGATGGTGATCGCGCCAATCGCGAGCTGGCTGATCGATGTGGGCGGGCTGGAACTGGCGACGCCGATCCTCGGGGCGCTGGTGATCGTTGCCGGTGTGCCGGTGGTGCTCGGTGTGCTGGCGTGGGAGCCACGGCAGATGGGGCTACAACCCGACGGGGGCTGGGAGCCGGCGAAGCCCCAGGCGAGAGCGCTCTCGGAGGCATCGCAGATGCGGCCGTGGTCGCGGCCAGAGGCGGCGCGGACGCTGGCATTCTGGGCCGTGATGATCGCGTTTCTGCTCGTGCTGATCGCGCAGACGGGCTACATCATCCACCAGGTTTCGTTCCTCGAAGAGCGGTTCGGGAGCCGAAACCAGGCGGCGTTCACGATCAGCCTGACGGCGTTCGGGAGCATCGTGGCGCGCCTGGCGGTGGGGATCTTTGCGGACGCGGTGGACCGGCGGCTGCTCTCAGCGATTCTCTTCGTGGTGCAGGCGACGTGCGTCGTGCTGATCGTTTCGACCGAGAACGTCGCGGCGACGTGGGTTTTGACGCTCATCTTCGGGTTCACGATCGGCAACGTGTACATGATGCAGACATTGCTCGTCGGGGAGATCTTCGGGATGGTGTCATTCGGGTCGATCTTCGGATTGATCAGCCTGGCGGGCCAGGCGGGAAGCTCGCTCGGACCGATCCTGGTGGGAAGCATGGAAGACCAGAGCGGCAGCTACACGGTGCCGTTTCTGATCACCGCAGGCCTGACGTACGCGGCGGCGGTCGTTGTGTGGTTCGCGCGGCCACCGGACGCCGCCGAGGCTGGGCGCCACACGCCATAGGCGGTAGGCCGTACGCGGGAGATTGGGCACGATCGTAGGGTGAGGACGGTTGATTCGGAAGGGGTGAAGATCCGATACCGCCTGGTGGGGCACGGAAAGCCGTTGGTGCTGGTGCATGGGTACACGGCGAGTGCGCGGACGCAGTGGGATCTCACCGGCTGGGTTTCGTTCCTGGCGCCGCGCCACCGGTTGTTGCTGCTGGATGTGCGTGGGCACGGGGAGAGTGAGAAGCCTCGGCGCCAGGACGCATATTCGCTGTCGTTGATGGGGACGGATGTGCTGGCGGCGATGGATGCGGCCGGGTTCGAGCAGGCGGACATCATGGGCTATTCCATGGGCGCGATGATCACGATGGATCTGTTGCTGGAGGATGGGAGCCGGTTCGACCGCGCAGTGCTCGGCGGGATGGGAGCCGCATGGCCAACGTCGCGGCGCGAGGACTGCCGGGAGTGGGAGGACAGGGACGCGCCGAGGATGTGGCACAACCCGCTGGAGTGGGCACGGTCGTGGGCATACTTTGCCCGGCACTACGACCATCGTGCGATGAGGGCGCTGGCGGAGAATACGTTCAGGGACGGGCCGGTGGATCCGGACCGCCTGCATGAGATCCAGCACCCGGTGCTCTCGGTTGTGGGGACGCGGGACCGGTTCTGCCGGGGGACGGCGCTACTGGCAGAGCGGTTGCCGAACTGCGAGAGCGTGAAGTTGAGCGGGCGGGGGCATGTCACGGCCGGGAGGGACCCGCGGTTTAAGGAAGCGGTGCGGGGGTTCTTGGACCGTGGGGGTGTGGGCCGCAAGCCGTAGGCTGTTGGTGAGGCGGGGCGGGCGATTTGTGGGCGTTAACGCCCTCATTTTTCTTGATTTGCGGCGTTCGGGAGGCTTGAGGTGACCCCGTCGGATCGCGGCCGGGAGCGATCACGACTCCGGGGCATGTTGGGTGTTGGGGCAGAATCGGCGACCGTTGGCCGAGATTCGCAGTACGAGGGATTCGATGGGCGCACGGGTGTATGTGATCGCAGATGGCGGCGGCCAAAGCCGGAATGTGCTCGACGCTCTGCTGGTTGGGGGCCGGGATGTCGGAGGTGTGTTCGATGATGGAGGCGTGCCGCTGGCGGAGGGTGTGCCGCTGTTGGGTGGCGTCGACGAATGGCGCATGAGCCTGGGGCCGGATGCAGAGTTCATCCCGGCGGTTGCGGATTCGACGGAACGGACGAACGTGGCAGCTGCAGTCCTCGCCGCGGGCGGACGGCTCGCAACGGTGATTCACCCGGCGGCGGTGATTTCGCGGCGCGCTTCAATCGGCGCGGGAGTGTTCGTCGCCGCGGGCTGCGTGGTCGCGCCGGACGCGAAGATCGGGGATCTCAGCTTCTTGAACGCGAACTGCGCAGTCGACCATGACTGCGAGCTTGGCGTCGGCGTGCAGCTCGGGCCGGGGGTGACGCTGCCCGGCCGGGTGATCATCGGCGACAGCGCGTTTCTTGGGACGGGGGCCATCGTGTTGCCCGGGAAACGCATCGGGGTTGGCGCGGTCGTTGGCGCCGGTTCCGTTGTGACCCGGGACGTGGCTGACGGCATGACGGTTGTGGGGAACCCGGCGCGGCCCTTCGGCCCGGTTGGGACGGACAGGACGCCACGGGTGTTGCGGCCGTGAGCCACGGGGCGGGAAGCGTGGGTCTTTCGTCGGATTCCCAGGACGAGTACTGATCCCACACTCGGCGAAGAGAGGCCGGCGCCAGCAGGCGCCGAGGTGTGGGAGGGAACCGGTGGATACGGACCAATTCGACATGGTGGTGATTGGAGCGGGACCGGCGGGCGAGAAGGCCGCCGCACAGGCAGCGTACTTTGGTCACCGGGTTGCAATCGTAGAGCGAGAGCAGAACCCGGGCGGCGCTCCAGTGCAAACCGGAGGCATCCCGACGAAGACGCTGCGCGAGACAGCCTTGTACGTGACGGGTTTCCGGCAACGGGACGTGTATGGCGTAGGGTTGCAGCTCAATCCGTACGAGGCGCTGCTTCATCTCCGGCACCGGTCGAGCCAGGTTATCCAGACGATGACCGGGGTCGTGGCTGCGAACATCGACCGTCACGGAATCACGCTGATCCACGGCACAGCGCGGCTGTGTGAGGGCGGCGGGGGTGTGATCGTGTCGTTGCCGGATGGCGGGACACGAACGCTGCGCGCGGATGTCGTGCTGATCGCGACCGGGTCCCGTCCGGCACATCCGCCTGGAGTTTCGTTCGACGACCCGGACATCCTGGACTCGGAAACGATCTTGCGGATAGACCGGCCTTTCGGGAGCCTCGCCGTGATCGGCGGCGGCGCGGTCGGTTGCGAGTACGCGTCGATCTTCGGAGCGCTGGGGGTCGACGTCACGCTGGTGGATCGGGCTTCGCGGCTGTTGCCATTCCTCGACGGGGAGATGTCCGACCTGACGGCGGAGGCGTTCCGGGGAATGGGAATCCGCGTACTGCTCGGGGCGGGCCGGGCCATCGTGGAGCGGGACTCAGAGGGAATACGGGTCGCCCTGGAAAGCGGTGAGGTGCTGCGGCCAGAGAAGGTGCTGGCGGCAGCCGGGCGCGTCGGCAACACGGAAGGACTCGGGCTGGAGGGCGCAGGGGTCGAGACTGACGCACGAGGGCGGATCGTCGTTGACTCGAACTTTCGCACGACAGCAGCGGGAATCTACGCGGCGGGCGACGTCATAGGGCCGCCGGCGCTGGCATCGGTCTCAATGGAGCAGGGGCGAGTCGCGGCTTGCCATGCGTTCGACATCCCGTTCAAGGGGGCGGTCGATACGCTGCCCCCGTTCGGGGTGTACTCGGTACCGGAGGTCGCGATGGTGGGGCAGACGGAAGAGGCCGCGCGCGCCAACGGGATCGACTACGAGGTCGGGCGGGCATGGTTCGCACGAAACGCGAGGGCGCTCATCGCGGGTTCGACCGAGGGCCTGGTGAAGCTCGTCTTTCGCCGGGACGACAAGCGCCTGCTGGGAGTGCACATCCTCGGATCGTCGGCGGCGGAGATGATCCACCTCGGCCAGGCGGTGTTGCACTTTGGCGGGACCATCGACTACTTCATCGACGCGACGTTCAACGTGCCCACAGAGACCGATGCATATAAGTACGCGGCCTATGACGGGTTGCAGCGGTTAGGGGCAGGGGTGGTGAGGGCCTGATATCAGGCCCTGGCGCTCCACATCCGGCCGTCTCCCCTTGCCCGGGTTCGAGGGTCCATGTCGTGGAGTGGCGCCCTGGGCTTGATTCAGAGGCCGGCGGCCAGGGGCGGCCGCGACTACGGGGGTTGGGGCGTTGCCAATAGCCAATAGCCAATAGCCAATAGCCAAGGATTGGTGGCGGGGCCGGGGTGGTTAGGCCATACCTCGTTCTTTGAGAACGTTGAGCATGGTGCTGCCGATCTCGGCCGGATTGTCGGTGACCGCGGCGCCGGCGTCGCGGAGGGCGGCCTTCTTGTTCTCAGCCTTGCCGTCTTCGCCGCTGATGATGGCGCCTGCGTGGCCCATACGGCGTCCTGGAGGTGCGGTGGCGCCGGCGATGAAGGCGACGACGGGCTTCTTTACGTGGTCGCGGATGTAGGCGGCGGCGTCCTGTTCGGCTGAACCGCCGATCTCGCCAACGAGGACGATGGCGTCGGTGTCGGGGTCTTCGTTGAGCATGCGGACGGCTTCGACCTGGCGGGTGCCGATGATGGGGTCACCACCGACGCCGATGCAGGTGCTCTGGCCGAGTCCGGCGGCGGTGAGCTGAGCGACAACCTCGTAAACGAGGGTGCCGGAGCGGCTGACGACGCCGACGCGTCCGGGCATAAAGATGTCGCCGGGCATGATGCCAACGCGGGTCAGGGTGCGCGGGGTGATGACGCCGGGGCAGTTGGGGCCAATGAGGATGGTGCTGGTGCCGGCGAGGGCGGCCTTCACCTTGATCATGTCCTGCACGGGGATGCCCTCGGTGATGCAGACGATGAGGGGGATACCCGCGGAGGCGGCTTCGAGGATGGCATCGGCAGCGCCGGGCGCGGGCACGAAGATGATAGACACATTGGCGCCGGTTTCGCGGACCGCCTGGTCGACCGTGGTGAAGATCGGCACGCCGTCCTGCTGCTCGCCGCCGCGGCGGGGGTGGATGGCGCCGACGACGTTGGTGCCATAGGCAATGGAGCGGCGCATGTGGTTCGCGCCTTCGGTGCCGATACCCTGGACGATGAGGCGCGTGTTCTGGTCTACAAGGACAGCCATCTGGCGAATTCCGCGAGTGGATTTCCGATTTCGGGTACGAAGGGGAGCGACCCGGGCAACGGATTGCCCGCGGCGGAGAGGATAGCGGGTGCAGGCGTTAGCGTCTGTCGGAACTGTGCTGCGACGCCGCTACGCCGTGGCGAGGAAGGATTTGCGGAGGGTACGCCAGTTGCCGGCGAGCGGGCGGTAGACATCGCGGAACTCGGAGCGGAGCTCGGCGGCGTGGACGCGGTAGCGCTCCTGGACGGCGCCCATGGCGAGGATGGTTTCGGGGCCGAGACGGCGGGCGTAATTGGCAGCGAGATCGTGGAGCATGTCGATGGCGACGTAGGCGTCCTGGTGGAGGCCGAGCACGTCCTGCAGGGCGGTGAGGCGGCGGGCGAAGTCGGTGGCGGGAGCGCCGTAGACGGGGCCGAAGAACTCGAGCGCGTAGCGAAGCTTCTTCCCTTCGATGCGGAGGGAATGATAGGAATCGGGAGGGGAGGAGCGGTTGATGGCGTCGCCCATGCGCTGGACGCGGCGGTAGCGCTTTCGCAGCAGGGGCGGAGCGACGACGAGGACGGGTTCCCGGCCAGCCAGGAATGACGCAGGGGCACCACGGCGCAGCCAGGCGGCGAAACGCTCGACGAAGACGTCGTAGCGGACACGGTCGAGGACGGTGAGCATGCGGCCGCGGGCGGCATCGCGGCGTTCGCGTAGGACATCTCCGATGTGCGCAAGGGCGACGGCGTGCTCGGGGTCGTCCTTCTCCCACTCGTCGATGCGTTCGAGGAAGACATCGAGGTCGCGGACTTCTCCGAGGACGGCGGCAATCATGCCGAGTTCGGCGCGGAAACGCTGGACGCGCTCGGGGAGCCAGGGGCTGAACGCCTGCATGGCGGCGCGGAGACGGCGGGCGGCGACGCGCATGTCATGGAGCGCTTCGATGTCTTCGCCGAGGCGGGTGCCGGGTTCGTTCGCGAGAAAGACGGCGAAGTGCTTCCGCATGACGGCGAAGCCGACGTCGGCCGCTGCCATGGCAGGTGTGACCGTCGTGCTGCCGAGCGTGGCCTCGGTGGGGACTGGATTGAGCTCGGCAGCAAGCATCGCCGCTTCGAACTTGGAGGTGCTGGCGGGGACAAGGTTGCCCAGCGCCATAAGGACGCCGCGGAAGCGCTCGGTGGCGGCAAGGGCGCCGGGCTCTACCTCGACTTCGACGCGGCGGAGAGTGGGACGACCATCGCCGAGGCGCGTCTCATCGACCGCTATCTCAGCGAGGAGTCCGAATTCGTTGGAAAGGGAGAAGGTGCGGCGATGCTGGTCGAGCGTGAAGAGGGCCTCGGGGCGGCGACGGCCAGCCATCATGCGGACGGAGGCGCCGCAGGCTCCGGGGGCTTCTTCCGGACGGCGGGATGACTCGGAGGCGAACTTTTCAGTGATCTCGCGGCGCTGGCGGAGGCCGGCGGTCGCGTCGGCCATCGTCTTCAGGGTTAGCTCGGCGTCATCGCCTTTGACACGGACGCGGCAGGTGAAGCCACCGCGGTGGATGCGCCAGTCGGCGGTGTCGTAGTAGGTGTCGCGCAGCTGCTTATCGGAAGCGGACACGACCGTGTAGCCGGGTACGTTGGCGACGGCGAGCCAATCGAGAATGGGCTGGAGGTCCGGGGCGTCGTACTGGAACTCGACCTCTGCCTGGTCGCGGACGGGCTCTGCCATCGGGAAATGATAGCCGGTGCCGGGGAGAGCCGCCGGGGCGGCGGTCAGGGGAGGCGCGCCTCGATCAAGACGGCTTCGATTGTCCAGCCCCAGGGTTCATCGCGGATCTCGAAGGCAGCACGCTGGGCGCGGGTGGCGGTCTGAAACAGCTCGCGGATCATGGCGGTTTTGGTGGCGGGCGTACGCATCCGGCGAGTCCAGTCCGCGCCATCAAGGGGGATTCCAAAGCGGTCGTGGATGGTGACGTCGAAGCCGCGTGTTTCGAGCATGCGGACCCATTCAGAGGCACGCCAGTCGCGGACGTGGGAGGCGTCGCGGAGGAGTTCGACGCAGTTCAGGAACGTATCGAGGCCGGGATCCTCCGGCGAGACGGTGTCGATCAGGAGGAAGCGGCCGCCGGGTGCGAGGACGCGCTTCGTCTCGTCGATGGCGCTGGCGATACCGGCGTAGTGGTGGGCGCTCTGGCGGCTGGTGACGACATCGAAGGACGCGGCTTCGAACGGGAGGGCGAGCGCGTCGCCCTCGAGGAAGCTGACGTTGGCGAGCTTGCGGCTGGCGGCGAGGCCGCGGGCCTGTTCGAGCATCTCCTGGGTGAGGTCGATGCCCGTGACCTTCGCGGCGTGGGGCGCGATGGCGAGCGCCGTATGGCCTGCACCGGTGCCAACGTCGAGGACGCGCTCCGTGCCTCGAAGGGCGGCCTTCGCGACGAGGAGCTTCAGGTCTGGGCCGGCCGCGTGGTAGGAACTGGTGGCGTAGTCCGCGGCGGCGGTGCCGAAGTTCTGTTGGACTGGAGTTGGCTGGGTCATTGCACGGGCCTTCGTTGAGCCGGGCGTGTTCTCCGGCCGATGTGATGCGGGAAGAGTAGCGAGCGCAGGAGAGGCACGTCCAAGATATGCTTTCTCGCAGTATCATAGCGAACAGCTATTTATGGAACTTTTTCAGCTTCGGTATTTGCGCGCGGTGGTGCGGACGGGCGGCGTGACCCAGGCCGCCGAAGAAGAGCACGTCGCCCAGCCTTCCGTTAGCCGGCAGATACGGCTTTTGGAACAAGAACTGGGAGTCGCGTTGTTTCACCGGGTGGGGCGGCGAGTCGTGCCGACGGAGGCGGGGATTGCGTTGGCAGAGTGTGCGGGCCGGCTGGTGGACGACCTGGAATTGACCGTGCGGACGATCACGGGAGGTGAGGGTTCGGGGTTGCAGCGGATTGCGTTGTGCGCGACGGAGACGGTGACGGACTGGCTCGTGCCCGGTGCGGTGGCGCGGTTGAGCGAGCAGATCCCGGGGCTGCGCGTGAGCGTGGAGATGCTCGGGACGGACGATTCGGTGGCGCGGCTCATCTCGGACCGGGCAGACCTCGCGATCGTGGTCTTGCCGCTGGTCGATGGCCGGCTGGACGTTCATCCGCTGTTCGATGAGCCGGTGTTGTTGGCCGTCCCGCCCGGGCATCCGTGGGCGCTGGCGGGAGCGGCTCCGCTGGCGGAGGCGCTGGCCGCCGAGACGCTGCTGTTTTCGATGCCGGGACATGGGCTACGGGCGCAGATCGAGACGGAAGCGTCGTGGCGGGGGATCGCACTCCAACCGCGTGTCGAGATGCGGAGCCTGCAGGCGCTATTGGCGATGGTCGCGGCTGGAGGCGGGATAACGTTCGCACCGCGGGTGGCGGTCCGGACGCGGGATGACCTGGTGGCTGTGCCGCTCGACCCGCCGTTGCAGCGGAGCGTTGGGTGGGCGCGGCGGCGCGGGCGGCACCTTGGCCCGGGCGCTACACGCCTCCTGGAAGCGGTCGCTTTAGGGAGCGCCGGACAGATGTAACCGGCCGCCTCCACATTGGTCACCGTGTGTCACCTGATTTCCCATCAGGCCCGGCGCATCATGAGATCCACGCTGAAACAGGGGAACCTCAGATGCCGACGACGATGCGATTCCTGGGAGTGGCCCTCGGGTTACTGGCGCTGGGGGTGCCGTTGTTCAACGGCGGGGCGATGGAGGGCCACGAGATCGCGTCCTGCCAGTCAGGCGGGGGCGTATGCGGGGACGCGATGAGCGTCCTGCAGGCTGGCGGCGACCGGATCGCGTCGTACTTCTAACGCCGGGCGGCGGGGCGAGGGAACCCCGGAAACGAGACCAGCGGGGCTGGTAAGCTGGGACTGGAGCCCTGCGAGCAATGCTGCCAGTCATCGGTCATGACGCCATCCTCAGAGAGTTGCGGACCTTCGTGAAGGCGGAGCAGCCGCCCCATGCGCTGCTGCTGGCCGGCCCGGAGAGTACGGGGCGGATGGCGCTAGCACGGGAATACGCGAAGCTGCTGAACTGCGAACGGATGCACGGCAGTGGGCCACAGGGCGGGTTCGACCTGGGGATCCAGGAAGAGCGTCCAGAGACCGCGTGCGGGGAATGCCGGGCTTGCCGGCTCATCGAAGAGGGCACGCACCCCGACGTTATCGTGATGTCGCCTGGGGATTCGCTGTGCCGGCCGCGACCGGGTGAGACGCACGCGAGCCACCCGCAATCGCGGGACATCCGCATCTGCCAGGTGCGCGGGGCGATCGAACTTGTTTCGCGGTTCCCATATGAGGGGCGGTTCCGGGTGGTAATCCTTGAGCCGGCGGACCGGATCACGCCGGACGCGGCCAACACGATGCTGAAGACGCTTGAGGAACCACCGACGCAGTCGGTTTTCGTGCTGCTCTCGGCAGCGCCCGAAAACCTCCTGGAGACGGTGGTGAGCAGATGCCGGCGGATCGACGTGAGGACGGTCGCAACGTGGATCATCGAGGCCGGGCTGGTGGCGCAAGGATATGAGTCAGCGATAGCAAAGGGGGCGGCCGCGGCCGCGCGAGGGCGGCCGGGAATCGCGGTCTCGTTCGCGGCGAAACCCGACCTGATGGGGGACCGGGAGCGGTTGCTGAAGCGCTGCGGGCGACTGGCGGGGAGCGCCTTGCGGGAGCGGCTTCGGTATTCAGAGGAGCTGACGGCACGATGGCGGGGCGATCGCGACCGTGCCGGGATCCTGAGGGAGCTGGAGAGCTGGGAGCAGTTCTGGGAGGAGGATCTGCGGCGGACGGCAGCGATCGGGGACGAGGATTCGGGCAGGGAGGCGGTGCAAGCGTTACAAACGGTCCGCCGGACGCGGGAGTACCTGCAGGCGAATTGCCTGCCGCGGCCCGTGTTCGATTCCATGCTCATGCGTTTCCCTGAGCGTAGACTTGAGGACGGCGGCGAGGAGTTCGCCGAGACCGATGACTGAACGAACCGAGCGCGTGGCCGGTGTGCGCTTTCGAAACGCCGGCAAGATCTTCTATTTCGATACAGCGGGGATGCACCTGGAGCCCGGCGAATACGTCGTCGTGGAAACCGTCCGGGGCCCTGAAGTGGCGCGTGTTGTGATCGGGCCGGGCCAGGTGGTTGTGAACGAACTGCGGATGGAAGACATGCAGCCGATCCTCCGCATGGCAACGGACGAAGACATCGAAAAGGCGGACGTGCTGAGGCGGCGGGCGGTGGAGATCCTTCCGCAAGCGAGGCGGCTGGCAGAGGATGCCGGGTTTCGAGGACACATCGACGCTGCCGACTTCACGCTCGACGGACGCCGGCTGACGCTGTCGTTCGCCAGCGAAGACCGGCTGGATTACCGGGAATACGTGCGACGAGCATCGAAGGAGTTCGACGCGCGCGTGGACATGCGGCAGATCGGAGCGCGTGACCGGGCGAAGCTGGCTGGCGGATACGGCATCTGCGGGCGCGAACTCTGCTGCGCGAACTGGCTGGATACGTTCCCGGCGATTTCGATTCGGATGGCAAAAGAGCAGGAGTTGCCACTGAACCCACAGAAAATCAGCGGACTCTGCGGCCGCCTGCTGTGCTGTCTCTCTTACGAAGAAGAGGGATACAAGGAGATGCGGAAGACGCTGCCAAAGCTCGGGCAGCGCTGCAGCACGCCGACGGGCGAGGGGCGCGTCATCTCCGTGAACATCCTCAAGAGGCAAGTGACGATGATCGTTGAGGGGCAGCGGCTGGACGTACCGGATGCGGACCTCGGCACGGTTGTGCGTTGGGACCCTTCCAGCAAGACCGCGACGCCACCGCCAAGCCTTGGACGTCCGGAACCCGAACCCGGCGAGACGCCGGAGCCGGACTGGATCACGACGCCGGGACCGATCCGCGAACGTCAATCCGACGGCGGAAGGCTGCCGCAGCGCAGACCGCCGCAACGCCAGGCACCAGCACCCGCGGCGGGCGGGCCAGCGCCAGGAGCACGTCCGGGAAGGCAGGGACGCCCGGCGCCACAGCAACGCCCGGCACAGCGGCCGGCTGGAGAGCGGCCTGCCCCGCTGGCGGGAGCCCAATCGCGGACGTTTCAGCGGGCGCCGCGGCCCGAGCGGCCGGCGGAAGGCAATCCGGAAGGTGGTCAAGGCGGGGTAGAGCAGGGCCAGCGGAAATCCGAAGGCCAGCGTGGACGCCGCCGCCGTGGGGGACCACGCGGAGGCGATGGCGGCGGGAGCAGTCCCGACTAGGAAACGTCAGGGGAGCACGAATGTGGTAGCGCGGTGTGTCCAGTGGAGCAGGAGCCCCCAGTAGGCGCCGGGCTCGAACAGGCCGACGCTGACGGTGTATGTCCCGGAGGCGCCGGGCGGCGGCGCCCACTTCAGCGTGAAGCTCTTGTTCTGTCCCGGGCCGAACTGGACGTTGTCGAACCACTGCTGGTCGACGCGGCGGCCGATTGAGTCGTAGATCTCGACGTCGACGACGGCACTGGTCGCGCCATTGCTGCGAACGCCCACGCTCACCTCGACGAGGCCGCCGGACTTGAAGGCCATCGCTTCGACGGAAAATGAGCCCTGGGCGATGGGGTTCGTGCCATCGCGGACGACGTTGGAGAGGACGATCCTGTGGGCGAGGCCGGCATGCGCATTCGCTTCCTGCGAGCCGCTCGCGGCAGCGGCCACCCCAGCCCCTACCGCAAGCAGACCCAGAGACATCGCGAACAGCGCACGCCGGCCCAGCACCATGGGTTACACGAGACAACACCGCGGTTGAGCGAAGGTAGACGGCGGGTAACGGCTGCGTCTCCTGTTCACCTGGCCGCTCCCGCGAGCGTAGGATGCGGCCAACAAACGACCGCGGATTGAGGCGGTCGGGCCGCTGCAAGGAGCTGACGATGCCGTACGCACGGGTGAATGGGGCTGACCTTTACTACGAAGAACAGGGGAGCGGACCGCCAGTCATCTTCCATCACGGGTATACGTCGTCGCACGACTGCTGGGAGGATGTGTATCCGCGGCTCGCGGACCGGTACCGGTGCATCGCGATGGACGGGCGGGGCGCCGGGGATAGCGCTTCAGCACCGGGACCTTTCACGCTCGCACAGTATGCAGACGACGTGTGCGGGATGGCGGACGCGCTGGGCATCGACCGGTTCCGGTACGTTGGCCTGAGCATGGGCGGTGCGACGGGTTACGAACTCGGGCTCCGGCATGCGGACCGCCTGGAATCGATGGTGCTGGTGGCGCCCGCGCCGGGGGACGGGATCCAAAATGGCGACGCAGGCCACGCGCACTCGCAGGACCAGCGGCGGCGGCAAGCGCGCGAAGAGATGCTCCGGGAACGCATGCTGACGGGCGGACGGCCCAACGAGGACTACCTGCGCCGGGCGGTGGAACGGGCGTTGAACTGCAGCGACGGCCATTTCGAGGACGCCTGGACTTCGATGGTGGACTTGCGTGCGGGGTCACGCCTGGGCGAGATCAAGACGCCCGTGCTCATGGTGGCAGGGGCGGCCGACGGGCTGCTGCAATCGAACCTGGCGGACTTCGCACGGCTGGGGAATGCAACGCTCCACGTGTTCAGCCGGGTGGGCCACGGGATCCCGTACGAGGTACCGTCGGCGCTTAGCCGGGTGGTCGCGGACTTCTTCGAACACGGTGTGGTGACGGCACAGACGCTACGGGCACGGATGCTGGCGGCGACGGCCTGACGCGTTCGATACTCACGTACGAATAATCCTCCTGTGCGTTAACCGGTCGGTCGGATTGTGCGTTACGGTGTGCACGGCCCATATTGTGGGCTCGCTTGCGCGCTGACCCGAAGTCGAGAGCGGGGACGCGTAGCTCCAAAGAACGAATAGCTGGCGTCTGGCGGGGTACGTCCATGGACACATGGAGGTCCCTCTTGGCATTGCGCATCGCCCTACGGCGCCTCGCCAATCCCCGAACATCGTCCCGTATCCTCGTCACGGCAGGCGGACTTGTCCTGCTGGGTGCCGTGCTTCCGGCACAGGATGCGGTCGCGTTCCCGGTCACGCAGGCATCGGCATGCCCGGTGATTAGCGGATACGTGTACTACGACGTGAACGACAACGGCCTCCGGGACGGAGGTGAGCCGCCGATCGCCGGCGTGCCGATGCAGCTGAGAGACGCTGCGGGCGCGGTCGTGGGGTCGACATCGACCAATGGCGGCGGCTATTACGAATTCGACCGGAACACGTCGGGCGCATTGCCGACGCTGACGCAGGAGCGAGCTGCGACATTCCCGGAGACGATTACTGACTGGTCATCGCAGAAGACGATCGCTCCGTTCGACCCGGCGCTGGGCACGCTGACGTCGATCGAAGTGACTGTTTCGGGCGACATCACCAGTTCGATCGAGGCGGAGAGCCTGGACAGCGACCCTTCGACGCTTTCGGCCGAAGTGACGGGGACGATCACCGTGAACGTGCCCGGAATGCAGGTGACGGCGATCCCGCTCCTGCACGCGGGTGAGTTCGAAGCAGCGCCGTATGACGGCGTTTCGGACTTTGGCGGCGCAAGCGGGCACGACTTCGGGGTGAACACGGCTTCCGATTCAGCAACCTCGACGATCACGGACGCCAACACGCTGAATCTGTTCAGCGGCACGAACGATGTGACAGTGAGAGCGGCAGCGCGAGCGCTTTCGCGGACGACCGGGAGCGGGAATGTGTTGAACGAGATCCACACGACGGCTTCGGCCGAGGTGGCGGTGACCTATCGATACCAGCCGCTGACCTGCCTGGTAGACGGCACGTACACAATCGTGGAAGTAACGCAGCCAGCGGGCTACGGCGATGGCCAGGAATCGGCCGGGAACGTGACGCCGATCGCCGGATCGAAGTCCACGGACCTGATCACGGTGACGCTCGCCGGGCAGGACCGGCCGAACAATAACTTTGGCGAACTGCGGGCGAGCCTGCAGGGCTGTGTCTACGTGGATGCGAACCGTAACGGCCTGCATGACAGCGGCGAGAGCGGGATCCCGAACGTGACGATCACGCTTGGCGGGACAACGACCGGCACGACGGCGACAGGGGCGGACGGCTGCTACCTGTTTCCGAACCTGCCGCCTGGCACCTACACGCTGACGGAAACGCAACCGCCTGGATACGAGGACTGCCAGGACAACATCGGTACGCAGGGCGGGCTGACGGCGAACGACCGGTTCTACGACATCCCGCTGCCGGCGACCGTGAACGGGCGCAACAACGACTTCGGCGAGTGCCTCTCACCGACGCCGACCCCGACGGCGACGCCTGTGACGCCGAGCCCCACGCCCGTGGCTTCTTCGACCGTGCTGAGCACACCGCCGGCCGGAAGTGGGACAAGCACGACGACGAGCGGATCGACGCCGCCGGCGGGCACCACTCCGGGGAGCAGCATCACGGGGGGCAACCAGCCGAACCCGGGAGCGCCGAGTTCGGGGACGGGCCTCTTCAGCCAGACGCCGGACGTGCGGGTGGTGATCCTTGGGTTCGCCATCTTTGCGGCGAGCGGCTGGATCGCTTTCCTGGCGATGGGGAGGGCGAGAGACCAGCGGGAGAGTTAGCTTCGGATCATGTGAGTCGGTACGAAGCGGGATAGCCCGCGGGCCGATGATCGGGGCCGGATTGGCCTGTTGTTGTGTCAGCGCGGTGCTTTCAAGAGGCCACGACACAACAACAGGGCAATCCGGCCTCGCTACGTCCCGAGGCGGTGCGCGCCGATTGCGGGGAAAGGGCCCTAGAGAAGAGAGCGTAGACCCTACCTTCACGTGCGCGTAAGGGTGTGATAGGCTGTGGTATTCGGGGGGATTGACTGTGCGCCACCTTTTGCGGCTACGGAACTACCTGGGTCCGTACCGGAAGCTGATCTCGTTGGCGATGCTGTGCACGATCCTTTCGGGCGCGCTGGTGATGGTGAGTCCGCTGTTGGTGCGCTACGCCATCACGATTGGGCTGGACCCGCAGCGCGACGGCGACGGCGTCCTCACGGGCCTGGATGGCAATGCTGGCGTACTGGTGGCTGGCGCGGCGGCGATTGTTGTGTTTGCGATCGGGCGCGGCATGGCGCAGTTCGGGCAGCAGTTCCTGGGCGAGAATCTCGGCCAGCGGATCGCGTACGACATCCGCAACGAGATCTACGGGAACCTGCAGCGATTGAGCTACGCGTACCACGACCAGGCACAGACCGGGCAGATTATGTCGCGGGTAACGCAGGACGTGGAAAGCATCCGCATGTTTATCAACATGGGCGTGGTGCGGCTGATCTACATCGTGCTCATCCTGTTCCTGGCGCTCGGATTCATGTTTGCGGTGAGCTGGCAGCTGGCGCTGGTGAGCCTCGCGACCATCCCGATCATCGCCGTGGTTTCAGTGCGTATGGCGAACACAGTCCGGCCGATGTGGATGGAGATCCAGCAGAACCAGGCCGTCATGACGCAAGTAGCCGAGGAAGGCCTTTCCGGCATCCGCGTGGTCAAAGCATTTGCGCGGGAAGAATTCGAGAGCGCGAAGTTTGCCGAAGCGGCGGCGGACCAGCGCGAGCTTTCGTATCGGGCATCGGCAGTCCAGGCGCGCTTCGCGCCGTTCATGATGGGTCTCGGTTACTTCCAGATCGCGCTGACGGTGGGCGTAGGGAGCTGGTTCATCACGAAGGGGACGGTCTCGGAGGCGGACCTCATCGCCTTTGCGTTGTGGTTGAGCCTGATGCAGCTGCCGATCCGGACGATCGGGTTCGCGGTGACGTTTGCTTCGCGGGCGCAAACGGCGTGCGAGCGGATCTTCGAACTGATCGACGCGCAATCGGCGGTGCAGGAGAAGCCCGGAGCGTTGGAGCTTCCGGCCGTATCCGGACATGTGAAGTTCGAAGGCGTGGGCTTCGGCTACGACAACTTGAGCGCTGTGCTCTCGGATATCGATATCGACGCGCCCACTGGCAAAGTGATCGCGCTGCTCGGCCCCACGGGAAGCGGCAAGTCGACAGTGGTGAACCTGATTCCGCGGTTCTACGACGTGACAGCGGGACGAATCACGATCGACGGGCACGATGTGCGCGATGTGACGCTCGACTCGCTGCGCCGGAACATCGGCATAGTGCAGCAGGACGTGTTCCTGTTCATCGGCACGATCCGGGAGAACATCGCGTACGGGCGGCCAGAGGCAACGAACGAAGAAATTGAACGCGCAGCGAAGGCCGCGCGAATCCATGAGTTCATCGTGAGCCTGCCCTACGGTTATGCCGAGTGGGTCGGAGAACGCGGTGTCACGCTCTCGGGCGGGCAGAAGCAGCGGATCGCGATTGCGCGGACGCTCCTGCTGGACCCACGGATCCTGATCTTCGATGACTCCACGTCGAGCGTGGACACACAAACGGAGATGCTCATCCAGCAGGCGCTGAACGAGCTGATGGAGGGGCGGACCACGTTCGTCATCGCGCAGCGGCTCCGGACGGTTGTAAAGGCAGACGAGATCATCGTGCTGGACCGCGGCCGGATCGTTCAGCGGGGCCGTCACGAGGAGCTGGTGAAGGAAGAAGGGCTGTACCAGAGGATCTACGAGCTGGAGTTGAAAGACCAGGAGTCGGCCCTGGGGGCGGCGACAGCCAGCACCAACGGGCGTCACGCCAGCGACGCCGAATCGAGAGAGACGGCACCGGCGTCTGCGGCCGGAGGCGCGCAATGATGAACACGGTCTTGCGACGCAGCCTGCCGAACGGAGGGCATTCGTAATGGGAATGTGGGGTGGCGGCGCGGGCGCCGGGGGATGGAGCCAGGGCATCGGCGGGCAGCCGGGCGGGCCGCGGGCGAGCCGCAGCTACGACGGATGGGATGAAGACTACCTGGGGAAGGTATACGACGCGAAGGTGATCCGGCGGTTGGTGCCATACCTGGCGCA
Source organism: Dehalococcoidia bacterium (assembly GCA_050248655.1). Taxonomy (GTDB): domain Bacteria; phylum Chloroflexota; class Dehalococcoidia; order Tepidiformales; family Tepidiformaceae; genus JAGQHB01. Next base: position 157,262 of record JBFWRY010000003.1, on the reverse strand, counting down.
GTACAAGCTGCAGGCGTTCACCGCGTTTTCGATGATGGTGATCACGGCGCTGACGACGTTCCTACAACCGCTGCTGGCAGGCCTCGCGGTGAAGGCTGGGGTGCAGCGCGATACGGAACAGCTGGCATGGCTGACGGGATCGATGCTGCTGCTCGCGGTTGTGGGCTGGCTTTCGCAGATGACGCAGCAGATCGTGACTGCGCGGATGGGGACCAAGCTGCTCTACCAGCTTCGGACCGAGATGTACGAACACATGCAGGGCCTGTCGCTCGATTTCTACGACGAGATGGAGGTCGGGCGGATGATCAGCCGCCTGACGAGCGACGTGACCGTGATGCAGGAACTGCTGACGAGCGGCTCGCTGACGTTCGCGGCGGACTTCGTCGGGCTCGCCGTAGTAGTAGTGGTGCTCGTCGTGATCGACTGGCAGCTGGCGCTCGTGACCTTCGCGATCGTGCCGCCGCTACTGGGGATCATGGTGTGGTGGTCAAAGCACGCGCGTGCGGCGTTCATCCAGGTGCGGGTGAAGGTGAGCCAGATGTACGGGAACCTGGCGGAGAACGTGTCGGGCGTGCGCGCGATCCAATCGATGTCGCGCGAGGGCGAGAACATCAAGCGGTTCGACACGCTGAACCAGGAGAACCGGAACGCGAACATCTGGGCGGGGATGCTGAGCGCAGCAATCATGCCGGTGATCGAAATCGCGGTGGCAATTGCTACCGCCGGGGTCGTGCTTTTCGGTGGGCTGCGGGCGATGAATGCGGATACGGTGGATGTGGCGCACCTGTTCCTGGTGCTCACGGCGTTCATGTTGTACGTGACCCGCTTCTTCGACCCGATCCGCGACCTTGTGCTGCAGTACACGATGGTGCAGCGGGCGATGGCCGGCGGGGAGCGGATCTTCGAGGTCCTGGATACGCCGGCGCGGATCCAGGACAAGGCAGACGCGGTCGAATTGAACGAGGTCGAGGGGCGGATCGACTTCGACCACGTAGCCTTCCACTACGTGGAGGGGATCCCGGTGTTGCAGGACATCGACCTGCACGTACAGCCGGGCGAGACGATCGCACTGGTGGGCCACACGGGTTCGGGGAAGACGACGATTACGTCGCTCATCAGCCGGGGGTACGAGGTGACGGGCGGCGCTATCCGCGTGGATGGTTACGACATCCGCGACATCAAGCGGCGGTCGCTGACGAGGCACATGGGCGTGGTACTGCAGCAGCCGTACCTGTTCAGCGGGACTGTGCGCGAAAACATCGCCTACGGGCGACCAGAAGCGACCGACGCGGCGATCAGGGAAGCGGCGACGGCCGTGGGCGCCGACGAGTTCATCACGCGGCTGGAACGCGGCTACGACACGGTGCTGCAACAGCGGGGTCAGAACCTCTCCGTGGGTCAGCGCCAGCTGATTAGCTTTGCGCGAGCGATACTGGCGCAGCCGAGGATTTTGATCCTGGACGAAGCGACCGCATATGTGGACACGCAGACCGAGGTGATCATCCAACGAGCGTTGCGGGAGTTGTTGAAGAACCGCACGTCATTCGTGATCGCGCACCGGCTTTCCACGATACGCGAGGCATCCCGGATCGTGGTGCTGGAACGCGGGAACGTGGCCGAGATCGGCACGCACGAAGAGCTGCTGGCGACGGATGGCATCTACGCCAACCTGTACAAGATGACGTTCCAGCAGGAGGAGTCTGCCAAAGAGGCGGCGATGGTGAGCGAGGACATCGCGTTCGCGCAGCGGAGGCAGGGCGAAGTGCAGGTGGCTCCCGCCGGCGGCGAGTAGCCGGTGGCTATCGAGTTCGCGAGTACAGGCTATCGAAGCGGGCCTGCAATGCCGAGATACGGTGTATGGCCAATCCCGGACTACGAAGCCCGCGCGCGCGAAACCTGAGGGACGCGCTAGTCCTTCTTGTGTTCCTGGCACCGATGGGTCTTTTCGCAGCGATGAAGCTGGCGCCGGGAATGAACGGCACGTGGGCTGCGCCAAACGAGCACTTCATCATCGTTTCGGCGACAGCGTTCGTATCCGGTGCGACGGCGGCAGCATTTCTGATCTCGATCAAGAGCCTTTCGAACACGCGGTCTGTGTTCCTGGGGCTCGGCTTCGTCGCGCTCGCGCTGATCTTCATGAGCCACGGCCTGGCAACGCCAAACGTCGTATTCGCATACGAGGACGGGTACCTGGCCGTGGTGCGCGTATCGGCCGGGCTGAGCCTCGGAGTGTGCGCGGCGCTCATCGCGCTCAGTGTGCTGCCGTGGGGACGTCTCCACGACGAGACGCTGCGGCGTGGGAAGCTGGCGGCGATCTCAGGCATCGTGCTTGTCGCTGGCTACGTTGCATTTGCGCTCTGGCAGCCGCGTTCGGTTGGAATGCTGCCCGTCAATGAAACGACGCAGCCGATCCTGGGGGCGGCGGTAGTGTCGCTGCTGGTGTTCTCGGCATACCGGTACTGGCAGTCGTGGCGGCTGACGGACCTGCCGGCGCAGTTCGCGATGACGGGGTCGCTGCTGTTCCTCGCACAGGCGCAGGTCTCGATGGTTTACGGCACACTCTGGCAGGCGGACTGGTGGCTCTACCACGGGTTGCTCCTGAGCGCGTTCGCGACGCTGGGCGTGGGCTGGGCACTGGAGGCGCGGCGCGCTAAATCACTGGTGGTGTTCGCGCGGGCGCTGTCGCTCCAGGAGGCGTTGAATTCGCTGCGGAACCCTGCCCCGGAAGCACTGATGAGGTTGGAACAGGCGATGGAGGATCGGGACAGCTACACGCGATTCCACATGAGCCGGACGGCGCTCTTTGCCGTGGGCAGTGCGAAGGAGTTGCGGTGCGACCCGGTGACAATCGCGATCGTGGAAGGAGCAGCGCGGATCCACGACATTGGCAAGATCACGGTTCCGGACAGCGTGCTCCTAAAACCGGGGGCGCTGACGAAGCAGGAATTCGAGACGATCAAAGGTCACACGGCGCGCGGAGGCCACATCGCACTTTCGACCGGGTCACTCGCGCACCTGGCGCCGGTCGTGCGAGGGCACCACGAACGCTATGGAGGCGGCGGCTACCCTGACGGGTTGAAGGGCGACGCGATCCCGATGGCGGCGCGGATCGTGGCGGTCGCTGATACGTTTGATGCGCTGACGTCGACGCGTTCGTACCGTGCAGCGCGTCCAACCTCCGAAGCGCTGCGGGAGCTGTGGCGGGCGGCGGGGACGCAACTGGACCCGCGCTGCGTGGAGGCGTTCCTGCGCTGGTTCGAGCGTGAAGGGCGAGACGAGATCGAGCCGGACGAAGCGACGGCCGCCTCCATCCTGATGGCAGCCTGATTGCCCAACCGAGCTGTCTAGGCCGTACCGTTTGATTCGAGGACACGTTTGAGGGCGGCGAAATCGCGGGCGTATTGTGACTTGCCCGAGCGGGCGATGAGCGGCCAGAGGAGACGAGTGAAGCCTGTTGGTTCGGCGTTCATGGTCACGGTAACGCCCGCAGGTCCGGATTCGAATTCATAGGTTGCCGAGAACGGGACGGGCTTCAGAACCTTGAAGCCGAACATCTTGCCGGGTTCCAGTGCAGTGCATTGCCATGTCGCTTTCATGTTGCGACCCATCGATCGGCGAATATCGTAGCCGGTAGAGCCGACGTTCACGGGATCGCCGGAATCAGTCCTCGCCTCGACGACGTCCTTCTGCCAGCGGGTCTCGTTGGCCGGATCCAAAAGAAAGGCGAACACCTCATCGGTCGGGCGATCGATGGAGACCGAAGCCGAGAACCTGACCATAACCGTCAGCTCCTGCACGAACGTGGCCGTACTCTACGACGCTACCAGATGGATAACAACGCGAATCATCCCGCGATCGCACTACCGTTGGCCGAGGCGGTTGGCGATGGCTCTGCCGAGGCGCATGACGCCTTCTTCGATACGGTCGGGTGTGACGTTGGAGAAGTTGAGCCGCATGGTGTTGGAGCCGCTGCCGTCGGCGTGGAAGGCCTGGCCTGGAACGAACGCGACGTGGCCTTCGATGGCTTCGGCAAGCAGTTCGCGAGTGTCGATTGACGGCGGCAGGTCCGCCCAGATGAAGAGGCCGCCCTGCGGTTGCGTCCATGTGCAACCGGGAGGGAACCATTCGCCGAGGGCGCGAAGCATGGTGTCGCGGCGGGAACGGTAGACATCGCGGAGGCGCTCGATGTGCTCGGCCATTGCCCCGCTATCACTGGCAACGTCGTGAGCAGCCATCTGGGTGACCATGGCCGTGTGGAGGTCTGCGGGTTGCTTGGCAAGGACAAAGCGATCGTAGAGAACGTCGGGGATGATGGCCCAGGCGAGACGAAATCCGGGCGCAAGGATCTTGGAGAAGGTGCCGAGGTAGATGACACCTTCGGGCCAGAGGGAACGCAGGCTGGGCAGGTGTTCGCCCTCAAAGCGGAGCTCGCCGTAGGCGTCATCTTCGACAATGGGAACGCCGTGGCGGCGGGCGGCTTCGACCAGGGCCACGCGCCGTTCTGCGCTTAACGTGCGGCCGCTGGGGTTCTGGAAGTTCGGGAGGGCGTAGATGAACTTCACAGCGCCGTCTGCGAGGAGCCCGTCGAGGCCATCCGTCTGCATGCCGTCGTCGTCCATCGGGGCGATGACGTAACAGGCCTCATAGGAGTCGAACGCCTGGATAGCGCCGAGGTAGGTGGGGTTTTCGCAGAGGACGGCATCACCGGGATCGAGGAAGAGCTTGGCGACGAGGTCGAGGCCCTGTTGCGACCCGTTGATGATGAGGACGTTTCCTGCTGCGGCGGGGATGCCGAGGGAGCTGAGGCGAGCGGCGACAAGGTCGCGGAGGGGCTGGTAGCCCTCGGATGGGCCGTACTGGAGCGCGACCTGGCCATCGCGAGCGAGGACGGATTCGAACGCTTTCCGGATGCGATCGACGGGGAAGAGCTCGGGAGCGGGGAGGCCGCCGGCGAGCGAGATGACTTCCGGGCGGCTGGTGACCTTGAGGATCTCGCGGATGTCGGATGCGTGCATCCGGGATGTGCGCGCTGCAAGCCGGAAGAGGCCGTCTCCCACGGTCGTGGTCACTGGCGGTGCGCCAGCGTGGCAGAGGCCTGGGCGAGGGGCGTGACGCGAAGATGGTCGATGTTCACGTGCGGCGGGCGGGTCACGGCGAAGGCGATGATGTCGGCGATGTCGGCGGCGGTGAGCGGTTTGAGCCCGCGATAGACGTTGTTGGCGCGGTCGCTGTCGCCGTCGAAGCGAATGAGGCTGAACTCGGTCTCAACCATGCCGGGGTCCACCTCAGTAATGCGAATCGGCTTGCCGAGGAGTTCGACGCGAAGGGTTTCGGTGATGGCGACGACGCCGTGCTTTGCGCTGGTGTAGCCGGCGCCGCCGGGATATGACTCCAGGCCCGCGATCGAACCGACGTTGACGATGTGGCCGGCCCCGGAGGCCTCAAGGGCGGGCAGACAGGCGCGCGTCATCATCACCAGGCCGAGGACGTTGGTTTCCCACATGGTGCGCCACTTTTCGTCGACTGATTCGGCGACGGGCTCCAGACCAAGGGCGCCGCCGGCGTTGTTGACCAGCACATTCAGGCGGGGAAGGCGTGCGGCGAAAGCTTCGACGCTTTCACGATCAGTGACATCGAGCGGGATGGCGTCGCCGCCGATCTCGGTAGCGAGGGACTCTATCCGCGCTGCGCGGCGGGCGCCGAGAATGACATGGAAGCCGGCGGCAGCGAGGGAGCGCGCGGTGGCTTCGCCGATGCCAGCGCTGGCGCCTGTGATCGCGGCGACGGGTTTTGCGCCGTCGGGAGTGGGGTTCGCGGAATACGGCATGGGCGCGACCTGATTAAGGGTAGGAATGATCCTAGCGGGTGGTAGGCGGAGACGCTTCGAGTTCGTCGCTCATCTTGCGGAGCTCGCGGTCGAAGCGGGTGGTGCGCTCGGCGATGCCTGCGAACAGCACGCGATTCGGAGTGACCTTGGCCCAGAGGCGGCGGCGGGGAACGTAGAACGTGATACCGAGGCCGAGCATGGCCATGCCGACAGCCAGCCAGATGAATGTGTCGCCGGGGTCGCGACGGATGTTGATGCCCGCCGCTTCGACGCGGCCGCTGAAGAAGTAGCTGAAGTTGCCGGTGTTCACAAACTCCTCGCCCGGAGCCAGCACAGCGCCAACGGGGTCGACACCGGTGACGTACAAATAGGGCACGCCGCCAGGGCCGGACGGCATCTGGAAGATGGCCACGCCATCCGGGGAGCCGGGGAGATCCGTCACCTGGCGGGCCGGGATGCTGGCGAGACCGTCGAGGGTGATTCGCAGCCCGGAGGATTCGACGGTACCGCCGGGCTGGATGCGAGTTGGATCGAGGCCGGGGCCAGCGATAGCGACGATGTATTCGCCCGCAACAGGCCGCCACGAGACAACGAACGAGGCCACGGCACCTTCCCCAGAGCGAGTGGCGACGGCTAGCCGGGCAAGGGCAAGGTCGTCTTCGCGCCCAGGTGAGCTGCCGGTATCGATACCCATTTGAGGGAGGTCTTCGTCGAAGAGGACGGCGCCGGAGGAGTCGGTGACGCGGAAGGACGGGACGACGGCGGTTTCGCCGTCGAAATCGAGAATGTCGTCGTAGAGGAGCTGGCCGCCGGGGCCCTCGATACGGAGACGGGCAACATCGTCGAAGAACGCAGCCTGGTGGAGGCGGTAGCCGAATGCTGAGCAGGGGTCGTTGACGGTGGTGGTGCAGCTGATGGTTTCGCTGCCCCGGGTGACTTCGAGATGGCTGCGGAAGTCGATGACATTGCCTTCGTCGTCGATTCCGCGAACCGCGTCGACCATCTTCACGAAGATCTGTCCGGGGCCGGGCTCGTCAAACACGGGTACGGCAGTCGTGGTCTCGGCGAGGGCGAGGGTACGGTCGAAGCCAACGAGGACGGTCATGAGCCCGCCAACAAGCAGCATGAGAAGGGCAAGGTGACTGAGAAACGTGCCGTAGGAGGTCCAGGGGAAGCGGTCGGCGAAGAGGTAGGTGGCGCCGTCTTCCGAGTGTGTTTCGACGACGCGGTAGCGCTTCGCGCGAAGGCGGTCGGCGACGGCCGAGGGAGGAACCGCAATGTTCGCCGTCGCGCGATAGTGGGCGGATTGGAAATAGCGGTCGGGGACCCGGAGCGGCGGGCGCTGGACGCTGCGAATGGTGGGTCGCAGGCGACTGACGGTGCAGACGGTGACGGCGACGATGATGACGACCCAGAGGCCAGAGAACCAGGGCGAGTGGAAGACGTCGAAGAGGCCGGTGCGGTACATGGGCGTGGTGAGGACGCCGAAATCGGAGCGCTGCAGTTCGAGCCATGCGTCGCGGGCAGCCGGATTGGAGCGCATAGGCGGCGGCAGTTGCGGGATGACGACGCCAAGCATGCTGGCGACCAACGCCGTGCCGACGAGAAGCAGGGCGAACTTCACGTTCGTGAGCAGGTCCCAGATCGTCTTGAACGGGGAGGGGCCGGGAGATGCGGAGCGGGCGCCGCCGGTGGCAGCGGCAGGGGCGGTCATGCGGCCCTCGGGGCGAGCGGCTGGAGCACGGCCCAGACTTCACATGGCTTGCGAGCTGTGGCGCCCGTCACCCCATGGCCCCCTCTCCCCTGACGGTGCGATGGGGAAAAGATACAAGCCTGGTGTTGGCGCCGCGCGGGAGGCACTAGGTGGCTTCTTCTTCGATCTGGGCGAGATCACCGGCATCGAGCTGGCCGATGTAGACGTGGCGGACGACGCCGCTGGGATCGATGAGCATGGTGATCGGGAGACCGCTACCGACGCGGTAGGCCACGGAGACTTCACCGTCGGGATCAAGGAGGACGGGATAGGGGACCTCGAACTCGCTGGCAAAGGAGGCGGCGGTGTCACGGCCCTCCTGTTGATTGACGCCGATTACGACGAGGCGGCCTTCGGTGCGCTGCGAGAGCGACACGAGGTCCGGCGTCTCGCCACGGCAGGGGCCACACCAGGAAGCCCAGAAGTTGACGAGCACGTACTGGCCACGGAACTGGGTGAGCTGGACGGGGTCGCCTTCGAGAGCGGCAAGGCGGAAGTCCGGGGCTGCGCGGCCCACTTCGGCCGAGGGCCCGCGGCCGGTCGGGTTCAGTTCTTGTGGAAGGCCGACGACCCCGAGGCCTTCGGCTCCCGAGGATGGGACGCTGTCGTTGCCGCGGAATTCGAACCACCAGATGAGCCCGGCAACGGCAAGCACTACCAGTGCGGCAAGGCCAAGCGTGGAGCCGGCGCCGCTGTATTCACGCCGGCGATGGGGACGCTCGTCGGGGATCTCATGGCCGGGTTCGGACACGACGATAACGGTATCACGGGATGGTGGGAGACGCGGTAAGGGGCTGTTGGCTGGCTGGATTGGGGGTGAATCGCCGGCGGGCCTTGACTCCCCACAGGCCCGGGCCCTCTCCCCTGACGGGGGCGAGGGGAAGATGGCATTGGGCTGTGTTGCCCTGGGGTGGTTCAGAGGCCCGCGGCCAGGGGCGGCCGCGACTACGGGGGAGGGAAGCGGGTACGAGAACGCCCCGGCGGGTTGAGCCGGGGCGTGCCGTGGGTAGAGAAGTACGAGCTAGATCTGGCTGTAGCCTGAGCCTTTGCGATCGATGCCGGTACCGCGGCCTTCTTTGATCCAGCCGAATTCGAGGAGGACTTCCTGGTCGTAGGTGACACGGCCACTGACTTTTTCGAGTGGTTCGGTGGCGAGGAGGAGTGCGGACTTCGCCATCATCATCGGGTCTTCGCCGCGAGGGTCGTCCATGCCGGTGACGAGCTTGTGGAAGACGGTGCCGGGGGTTGGGACGACCTGGGAGGGTGAGACGCAGGTGACGCTGACGCCGTCGTTGTAGACCTCGGCGGCGAGGCCCTGGGTGAAGCGTTCGAGGGCGGCCTTTTCTGCGCCGTAGAGGGTGCCGCCGCGCGCGGAGGCTGCGAGGGCTTCAGCCGTGTAGGGGCCGCGGCCGGGGCCGATTGCGGCGCCGGAAGAGATGTTGACGATGGAACCGGACTTGCGCGGGAGCATGTCCTGCAGCGCGAGCTGGCTGAGGTAGAAGGGTGCGTGGAAGTTCACCGCAAAGGAACGGTGCCAGCGGTTGATCGGGTAGTCCTTGATTGGAATGAAGTAGGTGAGGGCGGCGTTGTTCACCATGACATCGACGGGGCCGTACTTCGCGCGAGATTCCTCGACGAGGCGGACGCACTCTTCGTACTGGGAGAGGTCGACGGCGATGGCATGAGCCTCGCCACCGGCATCCTGAATACCCTTGACGGTGGTCGCGAGCGAGCCTTCGAGGGGGTGGTCGCCCTCCTGGAGGGTGCGTGCGGCACAAACGACCTTCGCGCCTTCCTGGGCGAAGAGTTCGGCGATCGCTTTGCCGATACCACGGCTGGAGCCGGTAACGATTACGTGCTTGCCATCAAGCTTGCCCATGGACTTCCTCCTCCGCGTCGCGGGTGTGTTAGCGCCGTTCGGCGCGGTTGCGTTTGTAGGTAATCATGATGGTGATGGAGCCGTTGGCCACGACCTGCATGTCGGTGCCGTGGACTTCCACGCCGAAGTGCTCATCGAGCCACTTGTCCATGACAGCTGTCATGGCCTCGGGCGTGCCGGCATTCAGCACCACAACTCCAATGTGCGCAGCGTCTACGTTCAGATTTGATGCCATCGAGCGGGAAGGATACTCGCCGCCGGAGATGTTGGGAACGTGGACCGGCTACTCGGCGCTGAGAAACTCGACGAAAGCGTCGTTGTACTCGGACGGGTATTCGATTGCGCCGAGGTGTGCGCCAGACAAGGTCTTCAGGGTCGCGCCGGGGATGAGCTTCGCGAGCTTCTCGGAATTGCGAAGAGGGACGAGGGTGTCATCCGCGCCACAGACGACGAGGGTCGGCGCCTTGACCTGGCCGAGGCGAGATTCTGCATCGAAGCCGAGGATGGCGTCCGCCTGGCGGAGGAAGCCAACATCCCCCTGGGCGTAGGGGTTATTGACGGAATTGAGGACGGCGCGCTCGAAGCGTGCCTGGTCGTCGAGCAACTCGGGGCTATAGAGGTAGGGAGCGGTGTTACGGACGATGTGTTCGCGACTCATGTTTGAACGTCGGACATCCATCCAGGTGCGGACGACGGCACGGCCGTAGCCATCAATGCCGGGCGCGGTGGACATGAGGATGAGCTTCTCGACACGTCCCGGATTCGCGAGCACGAGCTCCTGAGCGATATAGCCGCCCATGCTGAAGCCGAGGACGTGCGCCTTTTCGATACCAAGGTGATCGAGTAGCCCGACGGCATCGGCGGCCATCTGGGGAATCGAGTACGGGCGGTCCGGAGCGGAAGAGCGCCCGGCGCCGCGGTTGTCGTAGGTGATGACGCGGAAGTGCCTGGAGAGCTCAGGCACCTGGAGGGCCCATGCCTGGAGGTCGCCCCCGAGGCCCATGATAAGAAGGAGCGGATGGCCTGAGCCGGCCTCTTCGTAGTAGGTGATGATGTCGCGGATAGGCGCTTTCGGCATGGTTCGTTCCGGGTAGCAGATTTCGCGGCGGCGGTTTCGCGCCGTCATTGTGCGTGCCAGCGGGCTAAGGCTAAAGCGCAAGTGTGCCGGGGGGCTGACGCTCATTTGCGGCACGGAACACGACACATCCGTACCGGCTGGGCGTAGGATGGCGCACGTGAACCGGGGTTGACCCCGGGATGCCGGGAGCAGGCCATGTCGACTGGATGGGTCTACGACGAGCGCTACATGTGGCACGACACGGGCCGCGCCTCGGCCTACAACGATGAGCGGAAATGGATCCAGGCATGGGAGCACTACGAGAACCCGGAGACGAAGCGGCGCTTCCGGAACCTCGTGGACGTGGCAGGGCTGCTCGATGACCTGGTGGCGTTGAAGCCTCGGGCGGCAACGGAGGAAGAGATCCTCCGGATACACGCGGCCGAGTACGTGGAGCGGGTGCGCGCGATGAGTGCGGAAGAGGGCGGAGACGCGGGCGTCGGGTCGCCCTTTAAGCGTGGCGGGTGCGAGATCGCGTTGCTGGCCGCGGGGGGCACGCTGTCCGCGGTGGATGCCGTGCTCGACGGGCGCGTGCAAAACGCCTATGCCCTCGTGAGGCCGCCGGGGCACCATGCGGAGAAGGACTGGGGGCGCGGATTCTGCATCTTCGCGAACGTGGCGGTGGCTGCGCGGCATGCCCAGCGGGTCCGGGGGCTGGAGCGAGTGGCGGTGGTGGACTGGGACGTACATCACGGGAACGGCACACAGCACGCATTCGAGGACGACCCTTCGGTGTTGACGATCTCGCTCCACCAGGATCGGTGGTTCCCACGCGATTCTGGGATGTTGGAGGAGCGCGGCAATGGGCCGGGATTGGGGTCGAATATCAACATTCCGCTGCCGCCCGGGTCGGGCCACGGCGCGTACATGGCGGCGTTCGAACGGGTGGTGATGCCGGCGCTGCGTGCGTTCCGGCCGGACCTGATCATGGTCGCGTCGGGCTTCGATGGGAGCATGTACGACCCGCTGGGCCGGATGATGGCCTACAGCGAGACTTACCGGCAGATGACGGCGTTGCTGATGGAGGCGGCGGATTCGCTTTGCGGCGGGCGGCTGGTACTCAGCCATGAAGGCGGGTATTCGCCGATCTATGTTCCGTTTTGCGGGCTGGCTGTGATGGAGCAGTTGAGCGGGCAGCGCACGATCGCCGAGGACCCGATGTTCGAGAGCGCGAGCACGGCGGGCGGGCAGGAACTCCAGCCGCACCAGGACGCCGTAATCAGGCTGGCAGAACAGCTGCTTGCCGGGGTTCCCCGGGCGGCGTCTGTCGGAGTCCGGTAGCCCCCGGCGGGAACCCGAGGCGAATGCAGCAGACGGTGAGGCAGCCAGCCCGTAGACTCCGAGCGATATGCTGGAGCTGACCAAACGACTTGTTTCGGCCGCGGACGGGAGCGAAGAGCCCGTAGTGATGGCCTCGGTGCTGGAGACGGGCGAGCGACCCCTCATGCGGGGGAGCCGGCTGCTCGTGGAGGCATCGGGCGTCACGATGGGAACGTTGGGAGACGCGACGCTTGACGCGCTGGTGGTGGCTTACGCCGGGGGAGCGTTCCGGCGGCACGTTGCGGAAACGCTGTATGTTGGGCCGGCTGATACGGCCGCGCCGGAAGATGTGGAGGGCGCGCCAGGCGTAGTCGACGGCCTGTCGTTACATGGCCGGACGATTGCCGGGGCGACTGCGCTGTATGTGGAAGTGGTGGAGCACAAGCCGGTCTTCCTGGTGGTCGGCGGTGGCCACATCGGACGGTCGCTGGCGAAGCTGGCGAAGTTGCTGGATTTCCACGTCGCGGTTATCGACGATCGGGAGGAATTTGCCAACGCTGAACGCATCCCAGACGCCGACGAGGTGATCTGCGACGACTTCGAAGAGGCGCTCGGCCGATTCAACATCAATGCGAACACATCGATTGTGATGGTCACCCGCGGGCACAAGCAGGACGAACTTTCATTGCGGGCGGTGCTCGGCCGAGGGGCCGGCTATGTGGGAATGATTGGCTCGAAGCGGCGGACCGGGGCGGTGTTGGAACACCTGAAGGAAGAGGGGTATGACCCCGCCGATCTCAGCGCCGTGCGGACCCCGATTGGTCTGGCGATCGGCGCGGAGACACCGGAGGAAATCGCGGTGAGCATCATGGCGGAGGTGATCATGCTGCGCCGCGGTGGGGACGGAGCGCCGATGTACTTTCGCCGCGGCGGCCAGCGCGAGAGCTAGCGCGAAAGGGCGCTGAGGACGAGGTCGCGGGCGATGGGGCCGGCTTCCAGCGAACCAGACTGGCCGCCATCAAGAACCACAGCGGCGATTGCAGCGGGCGCGGAAGCGGGGGACATCGCAACGAAGAGGACGTGCTGCTGGAGTCCCGCGTCTTCGGCGGTGCCCGACTTGCCGGCGAAGTCGGTGTAGCCCGCGTTCCAGAAGACAGAGTTGGCAGTGCCGTTCGGCCCGGCTACGAGGCGGAGGCCTTCGGCGAGGAGCGCGAAGCCGGCGTCCGACAGCGGAATCGGGCCGCGAGCTTCGGCCGCGATGCCACTGACGATGACCGGCGTGCGCAACTCGCGGCCAACAAAGGACGAGTAGGCGTTGGCAAGCTGGAGGGGTGTGACAAGCAGGTCGCCCTGGCCGATGCCGAGATTCACCTCATCGCCGGGGAACCACGCCTCGCCGCGAACCTTCTGTTTCCACTCGGCGTCCGGGACGAGCCCGGCTTCTTCGAAGAGGCCGACGACGCCGGTCGGCGTGCCGAAGCCGAAGTCGCGTGCAGTCTTCGACAGCAAACCCGTCCCCGATTGAAAGAGTTGGTAGGCGATCTCGTAGAAGACGGGGTTGCAGGAGCGCATGAGGCCGCCGGCGATGGTGAGCTGGCCCTGGGCGCCTTCCCAGTTACGGCGTGGAGGATCGATGCCATCCCATGTGGCGCCGCAAAAGATGGTGCTGGAGGTCGAGAAGATACCGCTGATGAGGCCCGCCGCGCCGGTAATCAGCTTGAACGTGGAGCCAGCCGAATAGAGCCCGAAGGTCGCACGGTTCAGGAGCGGCGCATCGGCGCTGGCGTTAATCGCGGCAATCTCCGCTGAATCACCACGTTCGAACGCGTCTGGATCGAACGACGGGGAGCTGTTGAGCGCGAGGATGGTGTTGGTACGAGGTTCTATGACGACCGCTGCGCCGGGCCGCGCTCCGAGGCGCTGGTAGGTCGCCTGGAGCACGGCCGCGTCCAGCGTTGTGGTGATGTCTTCAACAGGCTGGAACGGCTGGGAAGCAATGACGCGGACGGTGGCGCCATCGGGGCCAACGAGGATGAGTTCGGCGCCGGGAAGGCCGCTGAGGCGATCGTCCAGGCCCGCTTCGAGCCCGGATGCGCCTGTGCGATCCCCGGGGCGGGCGCCTTCGGAACGCCGGGCCGCGACCTCTTCGGCATTGAGCTCACGCGTGTAGCCAACGACATGAGCGGCAGCAGCGCCGAGGGGATGGACGCGCCGGGCCTCCGCGTAGATGAGCACGCCCGGGAACCTGGCGGGGAGCGCAAGCGCTTCCTCCGCGCGTTCATCGGCAACAGGCCCGACGGGGACGCGCTGGTTCTGCCCGAGACTACTTGCGAAGGCGGCATCGATATCGACGGCGGGAAAGCCGAACGCGACGAGAGCAGCGCGGAGGGCAGCCTCGTCAGCGACCAGGGAGCGATCGAGCCCGAGCATACGGAGCTCGACGGTCTCGGCCAGTACGACTCCGTTGCGATCCAGGATCGAGCCGCGGCCGGGACGCTGGATATCGCTGCGGAAGGACCGAAGCCCCGAAAGATCAGGATGGATAGCGACGCGGTCCCAGGAGACAGCCCACCTGTCGCCCTCTCGGACGAGGTTAAGCGTGGTGGTGTAGTCGAAGGCACCGAAATAGCCTGTTTCCAGGTGGACGGCGAGACGCGCGGAAGAACCTTCCACGGACGCGACCGACGCATCAAGCGTCCGTGCCGTAGTCTCCGTTTCGAAGTCGAGGTACTCGGCGGCGAATTCCGACGGCGGGTAGCGGACCTGGGATTCGCGGCTAAGGAGCCGGTGGAGGGCATCGATGTCGCCATCTGACCAGGCGCGGGCAAAGGCCTCGGCTGCTGTCCGGGGCGAAGTGCCGGGCGACGGCGCGGCGGTCGCGGACAGGCCCGGCGTGGCATCCGCGCCCACTGGGGCACCGCCTGAACGCGTCGCGACACGGTACGCGGACAGAACTCCACCCACGACCAAGCCGATGACCAGTGCAACGGCGAACGCCGTCCGCATACGTGTGCCTGCCCTGCCGTTCCTCCCCGCGTTCTTGATTGTAGCCGCCCTTGGCGCGGCGGCGCTGAGCGGGGCTTGTTCCGGTTCAGACGAAGGAAGCAGCGACCGGGGCCCTGCGGTGGAGCGCCCGGTGCATTCGGGCGTCGAGCGCCCGATGCGGATCGGGCTTGGCGCGGTGCCGGCGAACCGGACCGGCGAGGCGTACATCGACACATTCGCGACGGCGGCACAGTACGCGGACACCATCGTGATCCAGCGGCCGCCGCCGTGGGCTGACTTCCTCCCGGGGGCAACCATCTCGGAAGAGACGACAGCCACGACCGACCTCGAAACCGGACTGCTCGCCCAGTACCCGTGGCTGACGGTGATGTTCGCCATCGACGTAACGGACCCGGCCGTGCAACGAGCCCGGGCAGTCGACCTGCCTGCCGGGATCGACCCGGTGGAGGGCTTCGCCAGCGAGGAGTTGCGGGAGGCGCTACTGGCGTACACCGCGTACGTGGCGAAGAACTACCGGCCGGAGTACCTGGCGATCGGCGTCGAGATCAACATGCTGTACGAGCGCTCGCGGCCGCAGTTCGACGCGTTCGTCGCGCTGTACCGGGATCTTTATGACCAGGCGAAAGCAGCGAGCCCGCGCACCATGGTCTTCCCAACATTCCAACTCGAGGACCTACTGGGCCGACTGGACCAGGTGCACAACCCACACTGGGAGGTTTTGGACCCGTTCCGGGACAAGATGGACGCACTGGCGGTGACGACCTATCCATTCGCCGGAAACATCCGCGCCGCCACGGACATTGGACCGGACTACTACGACCAGCTCACGCGGCAGTTCGAAGGGCCGATCATCGTGGCGCCGGCCGGGTACCCGTCGGCCCCGGTTGAGGGGGAAGCGCTGGTCGGCACCGAACAGGACCAGAACGCGTTCTTACAACGGCTGCTGGAGGACGCTGAGCGGCTGGGCTTCGAACTGATTAGCTGGATCGCACCGCGTGACCCGGCGGCCGGGTCGGGGGGTGTAACGGCAAGCCTGAAGGACACGGGGCTACGACGCTCTGACGGGGCGAACAAGGCAGCCTGGAGCACGTGGGAAGCGTGGGCGACGAGGCCAGTAGCGACGCGATAGGCGGATTAGGGCAAGGCGCCGCCGCACCGCCACCGGCCGACGGTCCGGGAACAACAGCGCGGTCGCCATCCCGCTTTCGTGCGAACACCGCCGCAACGCATTGGGCCCCGCTCAGCGCCGCGCCGCCGGTACATGCAGGAGGCAAAGCGAAGGGCCCCGTTTCCGGGGCCCTTCGCATGTGCATCAGAGATGCTGCGGCGGTTTAGCGACCGCGGCGAGCGGCGACGGCGCCGGCCGCGCCAAGCGCGACAGTGCCGAGACCGAGAACCGCGAACAGCCAGGCGTTGCTGCCGTTGGAGTCAGCGACGATGCCGTTACCGGTCGCCGGTGGCTTGGGGGTAGCAGCGCCACCACCCGGCGCGGAAGGCGACGGGCTGGGCTTCGGCGTCTCGGCGGTCAGGTTGAGGACGCTAAGTTCGTAGTTTTTCCACGAACCGACTTCCTTGGCCTTGATAGCTCCGACGAAGAAGGTGACCGAAGCACCATCGGTGCCGCAGTTCGGGGATGCGCCGGGGTCGAGAGCGGGTACATCCAAGTTGTACCGCGCTTCGGCGCCGGAGGTGTAGGTGCTCGTGGCACCGCAGCTTGCGCTGCCGATGACGGCGGTGATGACAGTGCCGGGTGCAACCGGCGCCCCATCGAGCGTCACGGAACCCGCAAAGCGCGACGGCGGCGTGGGCGGGGACTCCGCCGCGGCCTCGTGTGCGGTAAACGCACCAGAGAAGCCGAGGAGGAGCACACCGAGCACCGCGGCAGAAGCGCCACTTACGAGCGACCGCAAAAGCTTGCTCATGCTTGCTTGCTCCATTCCTTTTTGTACGACCTTGATGTGAATAACCCCTCTGGTTTCATACCGGGGCTCCCCGCCCCCGAGGGGGCGGAGAGCTCCGAGAAGAGTCAGGAACGGTTAGTCCACGTTGGTGGCGTACGTCCAGGAAACCGGGCCGGGCGCCTTGATGGCAATCCAGTACGCCTGACCGGTCTTGAGGGTGACGAGGTCGTTGGCGCCTGGGACGCTCACGCCAGCCGGGAAGAACCCGAGCCAGTCCTGAGCCTGCTGCTCCCAGCCGTAGATGGCCGTCACCTGGTCGAAGATGTCGTTGCCGGTGTCGTTGGCGCCGGTGCCCTTGAGGGCGTCAGCAACAGCGATGTTATCGGCGCCGTTCCACGTGATGAGGGACCAGCGGAAGTTCAGCGAGTAGGTCGCTGTCGTCTGCAGGTCGACCACGCGGTCGAAGCCGACGTCGCCTTCGTCGTTGTGCGCGACAACGAGGAAGTCAACGATACCGAGGAGCGAATTGGAAACCTTCACCCATGCCTGGCACTCGTCGGTGGCACCCGCGGCGGCGTGAGCCGAGAACGGGAACTCCTTGAGCGTCGTGTTGACGGCGGTGGAGAAGGTCGGGACGCCGGTCGCGAACTGGCGGTTGCCGTCCTTGTTCAGGGCGCCACCAGACTGGCCGACGACGATGCCCTGGCCGGAGTCGATCAGGAAGTCGACCGTCTCGTCAGGATCGTTGTAGCCAACGATGCCGGCGCCAGGATTGATGAGCGCGTCGAGGGACGTGAGGACCGGGTGCAGACCGACGGTGCCCTGCGTGGTGTACGCGAAGTTGCACCAGCCATCGCGGTCCATGGCATGGAACACGATGTACTTGAACTGCGGGGTCTCGCCGTCTTCGACGGTCACGTCCTTGTAGCCGCCCCAGGTCCAGTCAACGGTGACCGTGTTGGAGGCGACGGGGAAGTGCTTACCACGGAAGTCCGGGTAATCGACGGTGGCCATGATCGACGCCTTGCCGACCACGTCACCAGGCTTGCAGTGCTTGCCGCCAGCGAGAGAGTTCGTGGCGCAGCCGCTGTAGTCGAGGTTGAAGTCGCCATTGGCGGTGACCATGAACTCGCCATGGTTGTCGCTGTAGACGACGGCATCGCGGGTGATCGACTGATCGCCGTAGATGTCGCGGATGTTCTGAAGTTCCTTCATCTGGGTGTTCGTCAGGCCTTCGCCGATGCCAGCAATGTTGGCATCGCGGCGGGCGAGCTCCCAGAAGTGGTAGAGGCCATCGTTGAACCAGGTGTCCCAGATGAAACCGCCACCAGCAACCACAGCCGGGATCCACGGCTCAGCCGGGATAGCGGTGTAGTAGTACGGGTTCGGGTAGGTCTGGGACGTCGAGTTCGCCGTGCCGTTGTAGTAGACGTCTTCCTTGATGACCTGCTTCAGGAAGCCGGCCCCGCGGAGCTTGATGGAGACAGGCGCAACCGGCATGGGGGCGTCCCACATGTCGACGTCGCCGTCAGCCCAGATGGTGTCACGCGCGAAGCCGACCGGAGACGGAGCAGCGCTGAGACCAAGGGTCGGATGGTCAATGAGGCTGAGCGGACCGTGGAACGGCCAGCGAGGTGCCCAGACGTTGGTGCCGGCGGCTGGCGTCGAGCAGAGCTTCGGCGCGACCGTGATGGCAACACCGACGGTGTTACCAACGCCGTTCAGGATCGGCGAGATGGCCGTCACAAAGGTGAGCGCCGGAGCGGTGATGCAGGTCCCGGCGGCCGGGCTAACGCCCGGGGTCGGGAAGAGCAGCGGCGTGCCGACGAAGATGTTTGCGGTCGAGCTGACGGCAAACGGGGTGGAATTGTTGGAAGCCATGCTGCCAACCTTGCCGCCGGCCGGCCAGGCTACAACCTGGGCGACGATGGCGTCGGTGGAGCCGCTCGTGAGCGTGCCGCCGTCAGGACCCGCAAGGGCGAGGTTCTTGACGTTGTTCGGCGCGATCATGAGGTCGTAGTACGGGCGGAACTGCTCGGCAGTGCCCGTGGCGTCGGAACCGTCGGCCGGGTCGGCCGGACCACCGGCGAGAAGCGCCCAGTCGGTCGGCATAATCCAGCGGTCAGCCGGCTTGACGTTCAGCGGGTCGCTGTCGTCGCGGGCGCGGCCAGACGGGTTTTCATTGAGGAACCAACCGCGGACGCGGCCACGGACGAGAAGGTCCTTGGAAACGTTCCAGCTGGTGGAGGTGACGTCGGTCGACGCGTCCCAGGGGTTGCCCGGGGCGTAGTCGGACCAGCCAGCCCACGAAGAGTTGTGGGTCGGCTTGGAGACGGAAGTGACGAGGCCGACTTTCACGTCCTCGAACTTCATGTAGTAGATGACGAAGGCGGACTTCGTCTGGTTGAGCTCGCCAAAGGCATCGAAGAAGCCGTCGTGCGAGCAGAAGGCGCCAATGCCTTCGCGGTCCCATTCGAACTGACCAGCGACTTCGCAGCCGAGGTGATCGATGACATAGGCCTCGATATCGACCTGGCCAGGCTGTTCCGATTCGAATGCGATGCGGCTGATGCAGTCGAAGTCGTGAACGAAGACGTTGGCTTCATCGACGCTGATGAGGTCGAGGATGAGGTCGGGCAGCGCGCCGATGTTATGGAAATCGGCGATGTCGAGGAAGTTCCCGGGACCGCCGCCCTTGAGGTACTTCACGACGAAGAATTCGTCGGAAAGGCCCGCGTTGAATGGGCAGAAAGCGTCGCCGAATTCAACAGGGGATTCCTGCTCAGGACCGAACCAGAGCTGCGGAATGCTGTCGGCGGGCAGGCGCCAGTCCTTTTCGATGATCACGCGCTGGCCGGCCCAGGCGAGCATGATCTTCTTGGAAGCGATCTCGGGCGGAGCCCAGTTCACGCGGAAGGTCTCAATCGCCGGGGCCGGCTGCACCGAGCCGATGAGGGCCGGGTAGGCGGTTGAGATGCTGACACCAGTCCACGAGTCACGGGCGAAACAGCCGTCCGTGTCGATGGTGAAGGGGATGCCAACGCCGATCGAGTAGACAGTGGCGCTTTCGCCAGCGAAGAGAACCAACGGGCCTTCGCCGTCGTTGTCGGCAGGCGGGACGTTGGGGTAGGTGGTGGTGCCGTTGGGGTCAACGATGACGACGCCGCAGGTGCCGGTGGCCGTGAAGGTCACACGGGCGCCAACGACGATGGTGTTGACGACGCCGCCAGCAGCCTGGTGGGTGCCGTAGACGTTCTCAACGAGGTCGACCTGACCGAAGTACTCGTAGGTCGAGGTGGCCGGGTTGAAGACCGTCGGGCGCGATGTCACACCGTTGGTGACGTCGGCGCCGCCATAGGTGATGGTCGTGCGGTCGAGGACGTTCCATTCCTTGACGAGGGCGATGGCCGGGTTGAGGCCACTGACGCCGTCGAGGTTGTTGCAGTTGTCGTTGTTGTCGTCGTCGAGGCAGATGTCGACGGGCCCGGTGTTGTCAGCCCAGTCGGCGGCAACGGAACCGGTTTCATCAACAACCGTAACGTTCTGCTCGCCCGGCTGGGTGGAGGTCCACCGCACGCAGGGGAGTTCGTCGCCGGTGTTGTTGTCGTACTGCTCGAACGAGAGTTCGAGCTTGACAGCGCCAATGACGTTGGCGGAGCCGCCGCCGATGGTGCTGATGCTCCAGTTGTAGTGAGCATCATTCCCGAGAAGCGGAAGAATGCCACCAACGCCGGTCGGCAGGAGATCTTCGTAGATCTCCTCGTTGGCGTTGATCACGTCCCCTTCGCCGTCGCGGGCGACGACGAGACAGACAGTGTGGTCCCAGCCGATGAGGTTTCGCTCTTCGTCACGGATCGTGAGAAGCGAGTCGCCATCGGGGGAGACGTGGTACAAGCCGGGCGTCAGCCCTTCGTCTTCGGCTCCCGGCGGGAACTGCGGAAGCGGGTCCCCGATCGTGGTGTCTGCCTGCGACAGGCCAGCACCGGTGGAGGCGGCATCGGCCGACTTCACACTGAGCTGTGCACCTGCGAGCAGGGCGAAGACGGCCACGAGTGCGAGAAGCCACGCGAAGCGCTTGCCGCTAGCCGGTTGAGCAATTGCCTTACTCAAATGTTCTTACCTCTCCAGTCTTGATTCGACTGTTCCTGCCCCGGTCTGGGGCAGAGGGTTGGTTGGTCGTTATCCGGACTCGCCCGGACTGCGGGCTTTTCCCCGCCCGGCGCGAAATACGCACAGGTGAGGTTCCGTCTGTGGGAGGATGCCCGCTCGTCGTTACCGCCGCGGCCTGGCGCAGGCTGTGGGGCGGGTCCGGGCCTTCCCTCATGGTCGAATTATTGCGGTCTTTGGTTCCGTGCTTGCGTATCCCCCTCCCCGCCGAATGCGGGGGCGCCGGGGCTTCAGCAAACTTCCCCCAGCCCTCCTTTCACAGGACTAAAGTGGTAAGCCCGCTCACGGAAATGGCGGGTTCCCTCCCCCGAAGGGCGGGAACCCGAGTGAGCAGACGCTTTCGGGAACCAGTCTTCGCGGACGAGAGACTGGAGAAAGCTCATTCGAAGGAGTCCTTCTGCGCCGAGACGCGCACGAACCGGTGGCCGAAGAGGCCATCGGTAAAGTCTCGCGAAAGGTATCGGCGCACCTGACAAGGGTCAACACCTCCGGGCCCACCTGGCGGCGGGCAAGGTTGTCCTTACAGGGGAAACAACGTGGAAAGGACAGGGTGGTTAACGGGATCTGGGGAGAAAGTTTGCGGGGCGTTGGTGGTGGTGGAGGACTGGGCCTCGCGGAACGTGTTTTGGGGTTGGGCGCCCCTCACCCTCGCGGGGGCGAGGGTTCGTGGGAGAGCGTCGGAGGGTGTTGCCTGGCGTGATTCAGAGGCCCGCGGCCAGGGGCAGCCGCGACTACGGGTTCCGATCATCCTTCTCCCTCGGGGAGAAGGCCCGGGGATGAGGGGTGTAGCGCGACGAAAATTCGGCGACGGCGCCCCTCACCCTGCCCTCTCCCCCTGGCGGGGGCGAGGGTTCTTGCGGTGGTGTGTGTTTGCCCTGGGGTTGGTCCAGACACCAGGGCGGCCGAGTACGGGGGTTAGAAGATGGGGTTGACGATGATGGCCTGCTCGCGCTCGGGGCCGACTGAGATGAGGTCTACGGGGCAGCCGAGCAGGGTTTCGACCCGGCGGATGAAGGCCTGCGCCTGCACGGGGAGGTCGTCGAAGTTGCGGACGTCGGTGGTTGGCGACTGCCAGCCGGGAAGTTCTTCGTAGATCGGGGTGATCTTGTTGAGGACGGATTCGCGGGAGGGCAGGTTTTCGATGATCTGGCCGTCGAGTTCGTAGGCGGTGCAGATCTTGATGCTGGGAAGGTTGTCGAGGACGTCGAGGCGCGTGAGAGCGAGCGCGGAGAGGCCGTTCATACGGACGCTGTACTTGGCGGCTATCGCATCCAGCCAGCCGATGCGGCGAGGGCGGCCGGTGGTAGTGCCGTACTCGCCGCGTCCATCTTCTTTGCCGTGGTCACGGATGGCATCTGCCATGTCGTCGTGCAGTTCGGTGGGGAAGGGGCCGTTGCCGACGCGCGTGCTGTAGCTCTTGAAGACGCCGACGACGCGCTGGATGTCGGTCGGGCCGATGCCGACGCCGAGGGCGGCGCCGCTGCTGGAGCTGCTGGGCACGCTGGAGGTGACGTACGGATAGGTGCCGTGGTCCAGATCGAGGAGGGAGCCCTGGGCTCCTTCGAGAAGGACGTACTCGCCGCGGCGATGGGCGTCGAGGACGACGGACTGGACATCGCCAACGTAGGAGCGAAGGCGGAGGCCGAAGTTGCGATAGACGTCGAAGCATTCTTCGAAGGTGATGGGCTCGCCGCCATAGACACCGGTGATGACACGATTGTGATAGGCGAGGGTGGTGGTGATGCGCTCGGTGAGGTCATCGGCCTGGAGGAGGTCGCCAACGCGGATGCCGCGACGCGCGACCTTATCAATGAAGCAGGGGCCGACGCCCTTGCCGGTGGTGCCGATGGCGGCGTCGCCGCGCATTTCCTCATCGAGCTGATCGAGGCGCTTGTGCCAGGGCATGATGACCTGGGCGCGGTCGCTGAGAATGAGGCGGCTGGTATCGATGCCGCGGCTTTCGAGGGCATCGATCTCGCCGAGAAGGACTTCGGGATCGACGGCAACACCGTTGCCGATGACGCAAGTCTTTTCGGGATAGAAGATTCCGGCGGGCACGAGATGGAGTTTGAATTCTCCGCGCTCGTTGACGATGGTGTGGCCGGCGTTGTTTCCCGCTGAGTAGCGGGCGACGACACGGGCTTTCCGGGCAAGCAGGTCCACGATGCGGCCTTTGCCCTCATCGCCCCACTGCCCCCCGACGACGACGACGATGGGCATTTGCGTAGCTCGCTTTCGGTCCTGTCCGATCTGATGCGGACACAATGACGGGCCACCCATTCGGGAGGCCCGTTAAGTGAGGATACAGGAAGGAGCGCCCGCTGGCGATACGTCAGACGGCGCGACCGCGTAATTCGTCGTCCTGGCGGGGCTGGGCGGCAGCAAAGGCTACGATCTGGGGCCAGAAGCGGGTGATGGCGAACTGGCCAGCAATAGCCGCGACGGTAGCGGAGATGACGATGACCCAGCCAACGGCATCGACGGATTCGAAGTCGAAGAATTCGCGGAGCCAGTCAACGTAGATGGTGCCGGCCATCGCGAAGATGAGGATGCCGGTGAGGACGGTGGTCATGACGGGACGCGTGAGCGAGCGCCAGGATGCGCCTTCGAAGCCGAGCACTTCCAACATGTAGATAAGACCGACGAATCCGAGGGTGAGGGAGACGAGGGTGCGGGCTTCGCCCGTGCCGCGGCCCATGACGCCTTCGACGAGGAGGTGGACGATGATCCCCGCGGCGGCCGCAGCGGCGGCGGCGGGCAGGGCGAAGCGCAGGACGTTGCGGGTGAAGTCGCGGCCGGACTCAGGCGGCGGGATGGAGATCGAAATGAAGATGGCGGGGATGCCGAGAGTGAGGAGCGCCGTGAGCGAGCCTTGCTTTGGAAGGAATGGGAAATCCAGCCGGAGCATGTTCGTAGAAAAGATAAGGATGTAGGCATAGATGCTCTTGGCGATGAAGAGCTTGCTGAGACGGGCGGTGTTGCCAAGGACGGCTGTCGCCTCTTTGGCGCCGCGGATGAGCGCGGAGAACGAATCGTTGAGGAGGACGATGCCGGCGACGGCGCGCGCGGTTGAGGTGCCAGACGCCATGGCGACGGCGACGTCGGCGGCGCGGAGGGCCTGCACGTCGTTGGCGCCATCGCCGACCATGGCGACGAAATGCTTTTGGCCGCGGAGGGAGGTCACGATCTGGGCCTTCTGCGAAGGGGCGATGCGGCCGAAGACGGTGTTGTAGTCGACGGCAACGGCAAAGGCCGTTTCGTCGAGGCCTTCGAGTTCGGCGCCGGAGATGACGCCGCCTTTGATCGGGATCCCGAGCTGGCGCAGGAGCGCGGCGACGGTCTCGGGGTTGTCGCCGGAGATGATCTTGGGTTCGATGCCGAGGTTCTCCATCATTGCGAACGCCTGGCGGACTTCCGGGCGGAGTTCGTCGCCGATGGTGACGAGGGCGATGGCGCGCAGGCCTGCCGCCGGCGTGGGCGGTTCGGGGAGGACCGGGGCGGCGGCGAAAACGACGCCACGGAGGCCATCGCGGCTCGCGGATTCGTAGCGGGCACGGAGGTCGGCGACACTCTCGCCATCGCAGAGCGGAAGGACAGTTTCCGGGGCGCCGAGCACGAAGTGGCGGAGCTCGCCGCGCAGTTCGAGGGTGAGGGCGCTCCATCTTCGCTCGGAGTTGAAGGGGACGGAAGCGACCGGCCTGGCGCCGTTCGAAAGCATGGCGACAGCCTCGGCGATGGCGCCGGCCGTGCGGCTATCGTTCCGGGTGGCGGTCGCGAAGGCGCCGAGCCATGGCTGATCGAGGATGGACCCAGGGGCCCAGACGGTTTCGCGATGCTGGAGGCGGTTGGCGGTCAGGGTGCCGGTCTTGTCGAGGCAGATGACGTCGACGTAGTTGAGAGCTTCAACAGCGTTGATGTCCTGGACGATGGCACCAGAGCGGGAGACGCGGACGGCCCCCACTGCGAAGGTCACGGTCATGCCCAGGAGCAGACCCGCGGGGACGATGGTCGTGACGGTGGCAGTGGTGGCACGGATGGATTCGGCGAGACCGAGGTGCCCCACGTTATCGCCCACGTTGTACGAGATCATGAGGAGCGCGGCGAGGAAGGCGGTCGCATAGAGGAGCACGCGAAGGATGCGGCCGAAACGAAGCTGGAGCGGCGTCGAGCGCTTGACGAGCTCCCGGGCTTCGGCGGTGAGGCGCATCGCATAGGACTCGTTGCCGACACGCTCAGCGACGTAGTAGGCGTCGCCCGCCGTGCAGAAGCTGCCGGAGCGAAGGTCGGCTCCGGCGCGCTTGGCGACGGAATCTGCTTCCCCCGTGAGGAGGGATTCATCGACCTCGCAGTGGCGGTCGAGGACGCGGCCGTCGGCGACGACCTGTTCGCCAGGCTTGAGATGGAGGAGATCGCCCTGCACGACATCCTGGGCAAGGACTTCGAGTTCCTGCCCGTCCCTGACCACGGTCGCACGCGGAGCTGTGATGGCCACGAGTTCGCGGAGGGTACGGACAGCGCGCAGCTCCTGGAGGGTTGAGACGGCCACGTTGGCGACGACGACGATGCCGACGAAGAGTCCGTCTTTGAAATCGCCGATAGCGAAAAGGGACGTGATGAGCGTGGCGAGGACAACGTTAAAGAAGGTAAGCGTGTTGGCGCGGATGACATCCGCGTCGGTGCGCTGGCGCGAGCTATCGACGTTGGAGAGGCCACGGGCGGCACGGGCCTGAGCCTCCGACACAGAAAGGCCCTGCAAGGGCGACGGGGGCGGGGGCTGAAGCGCAGCTTGCTGAGACACAGCCACCTCGAAACGTAGTTGGAGCGTGGCGTTCACACGCCGTTCACGGCAAGCACCGAAGGTGCAGATAGCCGGTCCAGCCGCCACCAGGCGAGCCGGTCTCCCTCTCGCGAAGGCCCGCTTTCCCTCCAGCGGGCCTTCGCCGCATCTGGGAAGAGTGGCCGACGACCATGCTAACCGGGCGGATGACCACTCGCACAAACAGGCGGGTTCATCTTCCCTCTATATTGGTAGCGATGAAACGAAGTGACCCGGCACCGGCGGCTCCGCGAGCTGTCATTCTCGCGGCGGGACGGGGAACACGGCTCGGAGACCGGACGAACGGGACGCCGAAGCCGCTGGTGCAACTGAACGGCCGGCCGATCGTGAGCTACACGCTTGAGGCGCTGGCGGCCGTGGGCATCGACGACGTTGTTGTGGTCACGGGGTACGAGGAACAGACAGTGCGGGCCGCACTCCTGAACGAAGCGCGGCCGGGGATGCGGCTTTCATTCGTACACAACGAGCGGTTCGTCGCAGGAGCATCGTTTTCGCTCCGAGTGGCGCGGGAAGCGACCGGCGGCGCGTCTTTCCTTCTCCTAATGAGCGATCACGTGGTGTCGTCCGCGTTCCTCGCGCGATTCCTCTCGGAATGGACGGGGGACGTAGCGGCGGTCGCAGCGGACTTCCAACGCCGGGACCCGGCGTATGTGGCAGAGGCGACGCACCTGGCGCTCGACGGGCGGGGGCGCGTGACTGCGATTGGGAAGGACCTGGAGGAGTTCTCGGCGCTGGACGCGGGAGCGTTCTTGCTCCTGCCGTCCGCCTGGACGGCGATCGATGAGGCGCCGGAGGACTGCGACTTGAGCACGATCTTCACGATCCTCGCCAAGGGTGACGGTCTCTGCGCGATCGATATCTCGGGCCAATTCTGGTACGACGTGGACACCGAGGACGACCTGGTCGCCGCCGAGGCGCTGCTGAACGCATAGAAAGGACGTACTCCGCGCGCGCCGGGCTTCCCGGTTGGCCGCGGGAGGCGGATGCTCCCTCCGTGGCATACGACGGCATTGTCAGCAGGTACGTGAACCGGCGGATCAGCAGGCCGATCGCGAGGGCACTGGCCCCACTCCCTATCACTCCGAACATGGTCACGATCTTCACGCTCGGACTCGCAGCGGCGACGGGAGCGATGGCAGCGGCAGGTTGGAACATCATCGCTGGATTGCTCATCCAGGCGGTGTCCGTGGCCGATGGCGTCGATGGGGACCTGGCGCGGCGCAAGGGGATGGCGACGCGTTTCGGAGAGGTGCTGGACGCTGTCACGGACCGGTACGCGGACGCGTTCATCATCTCGGGTATGGCCGTCTATGCGGTGCGGTTCGAGGCCTGGCAGCACGCAGAGTTCGTTGGGGCACTGGCGCTGGCGGCGGCCTTGACCGTGAGCTACAGCCGGGCCCGGATCGAGGCATCGCTGAGCGCGGTCCCGAGCGACGGGTTGTTCGGTATCGCGAGCCGGGATGTGCGGTCGCTGATCGCCGCCATCGGGCTGATTGCGGGGCAGGCGTACTGGACGCTGATCGTATTGGCGGCGCTTTCGGCCGCGACCATCGGCTGGCGGCTCCTTTACCTGCGCCTGTCGATGCGCAGGGACACCTTTCCATCGCGTCCTTGAAAACTGATCTACACTGACTGGCGTATGCCCAAGCTCGGATTTATCAATCGCCTGCTCGGCGATTCGAACGAAAAAGAACTGAAGCGCCTTCAGAAGATCGTCGACCAGGTGAACGTACTCGGCCCGGCTATGGAAGCGCTCCCGGATGAAGATCTCTCGGCGAAGACCGATGAGTTCCGCCAACGGCTCGACGCCGGAGAAGGGCTCGACGACCTGCTCCCGGAGGCCTTTGCGGTGGTACGGGAGGCGGCAGCCCGAAAAGTGGGCGAGCGACCGTACGACGTGCAGTTGATGGGCGGCATTGTGCTGCACGAGGGCCGAATCGCCGAGATGAAGACCGGCGAAGGGAAGACGCTCACGGCGATCGCGCCCATCTATTTGAATGCTCTGACCCGGCGCGGCGTGCACGTCGTCACGGTGAACGACTACCTGGCGCGGCGCGATGCCGCCTGGTACGGACCGGTCTTCCGGATGCTGGGGATGAGCATTGGCATCGTCCAGAACCAGTTCGTGACGTACATCTTCGAGCCGGGGTACGAACCAGACGCTGAAGCGGGCAAGGGTGGACTGCAGGACCTGCGGCTGACGGCGCGACCGGAAGCGTACCGCTGCGACATTACGTACGGGACAAACAACGAGTTCGGGTTCGACTACCTGCGCGACAACATGGTGCGGGAAAAGGCCGAGAAGTCGCAGCATGATCTGTACTTCGCGATCGTGGACGAGGTGGACAACATCCTTATCGACGAGGCGCGGACACCGCTGATCATCAGCGGGCAGGCGGAAGAGGCGAGCCAGACCTACGTGAACTTCGCCCGGGCGGCGAGGATGCTCCGCGAAGAAGAAGACTATGTGGTCGACCACAAGGCGAAGCACGTCGCGCTGACGGAAGACGGCATCGGGCGGCTGGAGAAGGCGCTCGGAGTGCCAGACCTGTTCCACGGCGACGTGCGATTGGCGCGCCACCTGGAAGCGGCCCTCGACGCTGAGGTACTAAAGAAAATCGACCGCGACTACGTCGTCAAGGACGGCGAGATCGTGATCGTCGACGAATTCACGGGCCGCTTGATGCCCGGACGGCGTTGGAGCCACGGTATCCACCAGGCGGTGGAGGCCAAAGAGGGCCTGAAGGTCCAGCGGGAATCGGTGACGCACGCGACGATCACGTTCCAGAACCTGTTCCGGCTCTACGAGAAGCTCGCGGGGATGACGGGCACGGCGGAAACGGAGGCGGAAGAGTTCGCCAAGATCTACGACCTGGAAGTGGTGGTGATCCCGACGAACCGGCCGATGATCCGGGATGACCACCAGGACGTCATCTATATTAATGAACGGGCGAAATTCAACGCCGTCGTGGGCGAGATCGAAGAGATGCACAACAGCGGCCGCCCGGTCCTGGTCGGCACGACATCGATCGAGAAATCGGAGTACCTGGCCGAACTGCTGACGCGCCGCGGCATCCGCCACGAAGTATTGAACGCGAAGCAGCACGAGCGGGAAGCGAACATCGTGCAGGACGCGGGGCGAAAGGGCTCCGTCGTCATCGCGACAAACATGGCGGGCCGCGGTACGGACATCAAGCTCGACCCGGATGTACGCGAGCTTGGCGGACTGCACGTGATCGGCACCGAGCGGCACGAATCGCGACGAATCGACAACCAGCTTCGCGGGCGTGCCGGACGCCAGGGAGACCCGGGATCGAGCCGGTTCTATGTCTCGTTCGGCGACGACATCATGAAGCGGTTTGCGCCGGAGTGGGTTCCGGGGATGATGCAGAAACTCGGGATGACCGAGGACCTGCCGCTCGAATCACGCATGGTGCAGCGAGCGATGGAGCAGGCGCAGCAGAAGGTCGAAGGCCACAACTTCGACATCCGAAAACGGCTGGTCGAGTTCGACGACGTCATTAACGAGCACCGCAAGGTGATCTACGAGCAGCGGAACCGGATCCTGCAGGGTGTCGACACGCGCGAAAACGTGCTGAGCATGGTGCTCGACGAGATTGACGATATCTGCGAACGCGTTGGGAACGACCCGGACCTGGAACTCACGGAGCTAAAGGAGATCCTGCCGGCGGAGGACATGCCGACCGACGAGGACATCGACGAGCTGGGCGATGACTTTGGCGACGAGATGCTGGCAGCGGCAGAGGAGCGGTACGAGAAGCTGGAAGCGCTCATCGGCGAAGAGAACATGCGGAAGGTGGAGCACTGGCTGCTGCTGGAGTCGATTGACTTCCACTGGCGGGAGCACCTCACGGCGATCGATGACCTTCGCCAGAGCATCGGGCTGCAGGCCTACGCGCAGGTAGATCCGCTGGTCGCCTTCAAGCGCGAAGGCTACGACATGTACCAGCAGCTACAGGCGAATATCCGGCGGCAGGTAGCGCGGACTGTGTTCAAGGTGCGAGTGGAGCAGCGGCCGGCCCCGGCTGCGACGCCGGCCACACCGACCGCAGTGGCGGCGGAAGAAGCGTCATCGGCGCCAGCGAACAATGGCGCGACCCAAACGCCTGCGCCTGTTGCCGAACCGGTCCTGATGCGGTCGAGCGCGCCGGCTGCGACGGCATTGCGAACGAACATGGACGAGGCGGCACCGGCTGGTGCGGCGAAGCGCGGCGTCTCCGGGGCGGCGGCGGCCGCGCCAGCGGCCAAGCTCGGCCGGAACGACCCGTGTTATTGCGGGAGCGGGAAGAAATACAAGCGCTGCCACGGGGCGCTGCAGTAAGTGCGGATGTCCGGCGCTCGCTACTCCGGCCTCCGGCTCCGCAAGGCAGAAGCACCAGTCCGGGCGAACGCCGATACTTGCTCGAAGCCGTAAGGGCAGCAGGAGGGTGGTCGCATGCCGATGAACCGGATCGAAATCGAGACGAAGTTGAACAGGGACCGGGCGTGGCTGCTCGACGCATTTGCACAGATGTCCGAGGAGGACCTCTGGCGCGGCGTGACCCCCAGCGAGCACGACGCGAACCTGACGTGGACCCCTAAGGACCATTTTGTGCACCTGGCGCGGATCGAATTCAACTTTGCGGCGATGATCCGAAAGCACGCCGAGGGGCACGCGAACCCGGTGGGACTGCGGCAAGACGACAGCGGCCGCGAGCGCAGCCGTGAGGAGATCATGGCTTCTGTCCATGCGATGACGGAAGCGTGGGCGGAGCGGCACAGGGCGAAGTCGCTTTCGGAAGTGGTGGCTGTGGGCCAGGCAGCGCGGGCGGAGACCTTCAAGCTCCTCGGCGAACTGAGCGACGCGCAGCTGGCGGAGACGCTGCCCGGCGCGCCGTGGGCGGACGGCACGATTGGCGGCGTGCTCGCGGCGAACGCGGACCATGGGCGGATGCACTGGCGCTGGATGCGAGAGGGGTTCGAGCGGAACGGGCTCGTACCGCCATCAGAACCAGTCGCGTAGAGGGACGATCGGCACCGCCGTCACCGGTATACTCGGCAGCATGACTGAGATCGCACCGGCCTTCGCGCTTTTCGACGTGTTCGGTATTGAGCATCGCTTCCCGACGGGGCGACCCGCGCTGCTTTTTTTCGTGAAAGACGACTGTCCGACGTGCGTGCTCTCGGCGCCGCTGATTGACGCGGCGCGGGAGGCGTTCGGCGAGCATATCGACATGCTGGTCGTGACACAGGATGAGGAGGGCACCAGCCCCTACGCGAACCGGATGCTCTCGGGCATGCCGGTCGTCGATGACTCGGCGCTGAAGGTGTCGTACGAATACGACCTGGACACAGTACCGGCCGTGTTCTTCGTAGGCCCGGATGGCGAGAATCGCCGCGAGTTCATCGGCTTCAGCCGCGAGGACTGGCAGAGCTTGTTTGAGGAGCTGGTGGAGACTACGGGGGCACCTCGCCCGATCGTGAACTGGGATGCCTACCCGGAGATGCGGCCGGGATGCGGGTCGCGGTCCGTTGAGCCGGGGATCGCGGAACGGCTGGCGGCGGAAGCGGAGGGGAGCCCGCTCCGGGCGCGCCGAATCGAGGTGGGGGAATCAGACGATCCGCTTGAGTTCCTGTTCGACCAGGGGCTGACGGACGGCCTGCCAGTGGTGCCACCGACGCCAGAGCGCGTCATGCGGATGCTTTCAGGTACCAGGCGGCCGGCGCAATCGGTGGTCGGCGTGTGCGCGCCGAACTACGCGCCGGTGACGGTGGAGAAGGCGGCGATCAACGCGGTGATGGCCGGGTGCAAACCGGAGTACCTGCCGGTCGTAATTGCGGCCGTGGAGGCGATCACGACGGAGCGATTCAACATCCACGGCGTGCTGGCGACGACGCACTTCCCGACGCCGGTAATTATGGTGAACGGCCCGATCCGCGAGCGCATTGGCATGAACATGAAGATGAACGTGTTCGGGCAGGGGAACCGGGCGAACGCGACGATCGGCCGGGCCGTGCAACTCATCGTGCGGAACGTGGGCGGGGGCCGGCCGGGAGAGGTGGACCGCTGCGCGATGGGCCACCCGGGCAAATACACGTTCTGCTTCCCGGAATGGGAGGAGCGGAGCAACTGGGAGCCGCTGCACGTGGAGCGGGGCTTTCAGAAGGCGGATAGCACGGTGACGGTGTACGCCGGTGGGTCGCCGACGCCGATTGTCGACCAGCTATCGCGGGATGCCCGATCGTTGGCGACGAGCTACGGGATGGCGCTCGTCGCTGCGAGCCACCCGAAGCAGTACAACTACGGCGAAATCGTGGTCGCGGTTTCGCCGGAGCACGTTGACACGTTCGCGAAAGATGGCTGGAGCAAGGACCAGGTGCGGGCACGCATCCAGGAAGTGACCGCGACGCCGGCAAAGCGGCTCGAACGGGACGAGTACTGCGCAGAGGGTCTGACGCCGGAAGCGGTGGCGAAGCTTGGGCCGGACACGCTGGTGTCGAAATTCCGGGACCCAAAGGGCATCACCCTCGTGGTAGCCGGCGGAGAGGCGGGGAAGTGGGGCGCCTACCTTTGCGGCTGGGTGAGCGGCCCGATGGGCAGCAGCATGACGACGGTGAAAATAGACGACTGAGGCTGCGGTTCACGGTTTCTGGATGATATAGAGCATGTTGCCGTCGGGGTCGTGGAAACCGCGATAGCGGAACTCGCCCGGCGCGCCGACGGCGGGCCCGAGGAAGGCGATGCCGCGCGACTCAAGTTCGCTGGCGGCAGCGTCGATGTCTTCGACTTCAAAGGCGAGATGGTCGAGGCCGGCGGGGTTTTCGTAGTAGGAATCCGTGCGGTCCGTGGCGGGCGTGGGCGACTTCGATTCGAAGATGTAGAGCGAAATATCGCCGAGGGTGACAGCGCCTTCGCCATCAGCCACCTCGCCCTGGAAGCCGAGCTTCGATGTGTAGAACTCGAGTGAGCGGCGGGCATCCGCGGCGGCGATGCCGATGTTATCGAGGCGCTTAAGCATGACCGAACCCTCCGGGAGTGATGCGCGGGAAGCTAACCGAGCGCGGCGTAGACCATCGCGCGGAGTTCGCGGCGGATGTTGTAGTAGCTGGAAGGCATGAGCTGCGTCATGAGGATAACGATCAGATCCTCGGCCGGGTCGATCCAGAAGGCAGTGCTGGCAGCACCGCCCCAGGCGAACTCGCCGGGCGTTCCGGAGACCTGGCTGGTCGCGGGGTCGAGCGTGACGGAGAAACCGAGACCGAAACCGACACCCGCGTATGCGGATTCCGACCAGCGTCCGAGGGCGTGGGCGGCGAGGTCGCGGCCCTCGTAGAGGTGGTTCGAGGTCATGAGTTCGATGGTCTTGCGGCCGAGGATGCGGACATCCTCGCGGGTGCCGTCACCGAGGATCGCCTGGCAGAAGCGGAGATAGTCCGCCGTGGTGCTGACGAGGCCGCCGCCGCCCGAAAGGAAGGTGACGTTGCCGGTGTACTTGCTGGTCGCCGGATCGTCGACGAGCTCGAGGCCGTCCTTGCCAGGCCGGTAGTTGGCTGCGAAGCGGCTGACCTTTTCGGGCGGGACGGTGAAACCGGTATCGGTCATGCCAAGCGGCTGGAAGATGTTGCGGGAGAGGTATTCGTCGAAGGGCAGGCCGGAGATGAGCTGCACGAGGTAGCCGCAGACATCGGTTGAGACGGAGTAGTTCCAGCGTTCGCCGGGGGAGAATTCAAGAGGGATGCTGGCGAGGGTCCCGGCCATGATTTCAAGTGTTGTGTCGCTGTTGCTGCCTTCGACGCCGAGTGCGCGATAGGCGGCGTCGACGTTGCCGCGGTTATTGAAACCATAGGTAAGCCCGGACTGGTGAGAGAGCAGGTCGCGGACCGTCATCGGGCGGGAACAGGGGCGCGTTTCCCAAACGGGATGGTTGCCGTTGACGAAGACGCGCAGGTCTTTCCAGGCGGGGATGTACTTGTGGACGGGGTCGTCGAGCTGGAAGAGGCCCTGTTCGTAGAGCTGCATAAGCGCGACGGAGGTGATGGGCTTCGACATCGAGTAGATGCGGAAGATCGTGTCCTCTGTCATGGGGAGGTCGCGCTCAATGTCGCGCTTGCCGAAGCAGGAGAAGTGGCCGACATCGGTGCCCCGGGCGACGAGGATGTGTGCGCCGGGGAAGCGGCCGCTGTCCACATAGCCGCGAATGTGCCGATCGACGTGGGCGAGCTGCGAGCGATCGAGGTCAGCGGCGGCGGGATCGGCGGATTCGAGCAGCGACACGGGCAGAACCTGGGTGCAGGGCTCCGGCGGAGTGACCGGGCCGCAGCATTGTATCGCGCGAGGCCGGTGGGGACGCCCCGGCGACTTGAAACATGCCCGAAACACGAGGGCCGTACGGTCTGGCACGTGGAAGACGCACTCATCCGGCACGCTCGAGAATCAGACCTGCAGCGGATCCACGAGATCTACAACGACGCGGTCCTGACGACGACGGCGACGTGGGACTACGAGCCGTGGCCGTGGGAAACGCGGTTGGCATGGTGGCGGGAGCACGAGGCGGACCCGACATGTCCCGTGTTCGTATCGGAGGTCGGGGCAGAGGTGGCGGGGTTCGCATATCTGTCGTGGTTTCGGTCGAAGATCGGCTACCGGTTCACGCGCGAGGACACGATCTACATCGACCCGGCATACCAGGGGATGGGACTGGCACGACCGCTGCTGAGCCGGGCGTTGGAGGCCGCGAGAGGGGACGGCATGCGCACGGTCCTGGGCGTAATCGAAGCCTCGAACGAGCGGAGCATCCGCCTGCACGAGGGGCTGGGCTTCGTGGAAACAGCGCGCCTGCCTGCGACGGGTTTCAAGTTCGGGCGGTGGCTGGACTGCGTGTACCTGCAGCTGACGTTCCCGGAGCCGGGCACGTAGCGGCAGGCGGCAGCCGTATGCTCTGGGCGTGAGAAAGCAGTATCACTTCTGGCCGGGCGCAGTGGGCGTCGATGCGTGGGATGTTGACCGGCTGATCGAGCTGAGCGCGGACCTCCCAGTAGAAGAGGTTGGCCTGGCGTCGATCGGCGAAGTGGACAACGTCTACTGGTTCGACCAGGGGAACGAGCGGCCGACGGTGCGGCGCGTCATCGACCACTTCCGGCTTATCCAGGAAGTCGACCCTTCGTACCCGGTGATCCTTGGGGAGGACGGGCGCGTGATGGACGGGATGCACCGCATCGCGCGGGCAATTCTGGAGGGACGGACGACGATCGCGGCGAGGCGCTTCCGTGTACAACCGGAGCCGGACTACCGGAACTGTAGGAAGGAAGACCTACCGTACGACCGCTGATGCGCGAGGGAGGTGTGGCCACTACGCTTTCTCCATGACGATTCCTACCCCTCAATTCCCAACGACGCCCGAAGGATGGAACGAACGCAGCCAGGGCCGGCTGCCCGGCCATATCGGGGTGGTCGTGACGAAGATCGAGTCCGGTCTCGCGGAGGGGCGGCTGGATGTCCTGCCGCATCACCTCGCGCCGAACGGCTTTCTGCACGCGGCCACGGTAGTCGCAGCCGCGGACACGCTGGCGGGGTACGGCTGCACGATGAGCCTGCCCGAAGGGGCGAACGGCTTCACAACGATCGAATTGAAGAGCAACTTCCTGGGCACGGTTCGCGAAGGCGCGATCCTCGTGGTCGCGAAGCTTTCGCATGGCGGGCGGACGACGCAGGTATGGGACGCCGAGGTCCGGGGCGAGGCGAACGACCGCGTGATCGCGCTGTTCCGGTGCACGCAGATGGTCCTGTATCCGCGCGGCTGATTGACCTGCAAAGCGGGCGCCCGCAGACTCGCGGCCATGCTGCTTACCGCCGATGAAAACCGAGTCCGCACCCTGACGATGAACCGTCCAGACGCCCTGAACGCATTCAACGGGCAGATGTGGGACGCCGTCACGGATGGCCTGATCGCTGCCGCGGAAGACCCCAATGTGGCCACTGTTGTCTTAACCGGCGCGGGGCGAGCGTATTCGGCGGGAGCGGACCTCGTGGCAATGGCGGCAGGGAACGACGGGAACCGTCAGCCGTACGTGTCGCGTCACGGGATGAACGGGTTCCTGGAGGTCCTGATGGATTACCCCAAGCCGCTGATCATGGCCGTGAACGGTGTCGCAGTCGGCATTGGCGCGACGATGCTGGGGTATGCGGACCTCGTGTTTATGTCTTCGACGGCGCGGATCCGCTGCCCGTTCACGTCGCTCGGGCTTGCGCCGGAAGCATCGAGCAGCCTGACGTTCCCGCGGCTGATGGGAAGGCAAAACGCGGCGTGGGTGCTGCTCTCGTCGGAGTTCTTCTCGGCGGCCGAGTGCAAGGAGATGGGCCTCGCGTGGAAAGTGTGCGAGCCAGACGACCTGATGCCGACCGTGATGACGTATGCGAAGAAGCTGGCCGCGCAGCCGATTTCGTCGCTGAAGGAGACGAAGAAGCTGATCTCGGACCCGCTGAAGGAACACATCGTCGAGGTGCGGGAGCTAGAGAATGCGGCGCTGGCACGCGGGCTGGGCAGCCCGGCGAACCGGGAAGCTCTGGCAGCGTTCAAGGAGAAACGGGCGCCGGACTTCACGAAGCTGGGGTAGAGGGATCCGGCCTGCGCCGTGAAGCCCTGTAGCGGTCGGACACCCCGGAAAGCCACGGTTGTGGAGCACGGTTTCGAGAGGGGTTATCGCATCTCCTTCCTTCGCGGTCAGCCTGTTGCTGGCGGTCGCCCGGTCCAGGCGGTGACACGGGTGAATTTGCCGTCACGCACCTCGCACAAAGAGACGGCGTAGACAGCGACGCGTGTCCCGCGCTGGCCGAAGCGCTCATCGCCGCCGGAGTTTGTGCCTTCCCAGAGTTCCTCCATGCCCATCCAGTCGCCCTCGGCGGCGAAGACTTTCAGGACGTGCGTCTTACGATCCGGGCAAGCGGCCGTCGCGCGTTGTTCGAGGGCTGCCATCGTAGCCCGATCCTGTGTCATACCCTGGGCGGGGCGGTAGATGACGCAGTCCGGCGCGTACAGGTCTGCGTAGTGCTCGAAGTCATCGTTGTACGTTTCCTCATGGCGTTT
The DNA here is from genome assembly GCA_050248655.1 of Dehalococcoidia bacterium. Lineage (GTDB taxonomy): Bacteria > Chloroflexota > Dehalococcoidia > Tepidiformales > Tepidiformaceae > JAGQHB01. The sequence goes on along the minus strand of JBFWRY010000003.1, from coordinate 120,431 downwards.
GGCCATCGTGATGGCATCGTCGAGGCTCATCGCCCCTCCCTCCTTTGACGTCATGACAAGCTCGTTCCAGCCGGCCACTCGCCGGCCGGAAGACTGCGGCACGGAGTTTGATAGGTACAGTACATATCACGTATAGATGCCACTTGAAAAGCGGGGACGGATGGGGTACCCTTGCTACATCGCTGGAAGGAGGTCAGAGCGAATGCAGATCAAGCTCCACGCGCTGTACGGAGTACTCCAGGTTGACAGATAAGGCTCGCTCCGGCGGGCCAGTCACGGGATCCCGTCCACGCCCACGAGCCTCGTAACGCGGCGGATCGCCTAAAACAGAGGCGCATCCCCGATTCGTCAACGGACCGGCGAAGTGCGGAGGTGGCGTGAGACGGATGCTCGCGGGGCCTTACAAGCCCTGGATCCCGAGCACAGCATGGAAGGCCCCGGAGGAATCCGGGGCCTTTCCGTGTGCCGGGAAGGCGGGCCTACGAGGTTGGCTGGAACGGCACGGGGCGTTCTGGTTGCCTCGCGCGATGAGGCGGCCTTCGTCGTCACGGACCTCGGCTTCGCAGTAGAGGAGCTGCCGACCGCGCTTTACGACTTCGGCGGAGACGGTGAGCGACCCGCCGGTAGCGGGTCGCAGCAAGCTGAACTGCATCGTGGCGGTAGCGAGGCCGCTGGCGGCGACAGCCATCGCGCCATCCATCATCGCGGCGACGATGCCGCCCTGGACGTGGCCGCGCGGGTTTGTGAACTCCTTGAGGACCGGGAAGCGCAAGACGGCGCGGTCGTCTTCGCGAGAGACGATCTCAGCGCCGAGGGTGCGGAGGACGGGTGGAAGGCCGTTGGCGAACATGTCTGGTTGCACGCGCGAGAGCGTACGGGGCGACCCGTCGCGTGGCGAGTGCTGACAGCCACCCACTTGATCGGTCACGATGCGTGAAACCCACGGGAGGCTGCTATGAAAGTGACACGCGTGTATAGCGATACCGACGGCGGGTCGCACTTCGAGAATCTGGACGTGCCGCTGGAAGCAAGCGGCTACGGGAACCTCTCCACGCTGGTGCCCACGGTGGGCGTGTATTTCCGGGAGACGCCGGTGGGTGGGGCGTTGGACTTTCATAACGCACCGCGGCGCCAGTTCATCGTGAACCTGAGCGGATGCGTGGAAATTGAGACGACGGATGGAGAGAAGCGGCAGCTGAGGGCGGGCGACATCATGTTGGCGGACGATGTGACGGGCCGGGGACACATCACCCGTGACATCGAGGGGCCGCGAAAGAGCCTGTTCCTGCCGTTGCCGGCCGATTTCGACATCGGCCAGTGGCAGACACGTGGCAGGGGATAGCGACCAGCTGATCGCGAGAGTTCGCGAACTGTGTATGGCGCTACCGGAGGCGACCGAGAAGCTTTCGCACGGCGAGCCGACGTGGTTCGTGGGGGGAAAAACGTTCGCGACGGTGGACAACAACCACCACAACTCGGGGCACGTCGCGGCGTGGATCAAAGGTGCGCCCGGCGCACAGGAAACGCTGGTGGAGGCGGCGGCAGAACGGTTCTTCCGGCCGCCGTACGTTGGGCACCGGGGGTGGATCGGCGCGCGACTGGACGTGGCGACGGTTGATTGGGACGAGATCGCGGGGCTGCTGGAGGAGGGCTGGCGGATGACGGCGCCGAAGAAGCTGCTGGCGGGATGGATGGACCAGCGGGGCCGTGGATAGTAGCCATTGACTCCTTGACTTTGGATCTCCAGCCTGCAGAATCTTTGCTATGGGCGAACTATCGGCACAATGTTCCGCATGTCCCAAGACGACCGAGGCGCGCAGCCTCTTCCGCGCACAGCACGGGATTGGCTACTGCTTCGACTGCCCGGTGGGCTTCAAGGCTTCCAGGTTCGAAGCGCTCATGAAGCGGGGCGGCGAAGGGCGGCGGGCGATCCGCAGCTGCCGCAGGATGACGAACGCCGGCGTGTAGCACCACGTACCGCGTTCGCGGGATAACGCGCGGATGGAGCAATCGGCTACACTCGCGGGATGACAACGACCACCGCTTCGTACATCCGCGAACGCGCGGCAGCGGCCCGCTCTGCATCACGCCGCCTCGCGACGCTGCCGACCGGCGCGAAGGACGCAGCCCTGAATGGGATCGCAGCCCTGCTGGAATCGGAGCAGGGGCCGTTACTGGAAGCGAATGCGCGGGACCTCGAAGCGGGACGCGAAGCAGGGCTGGACAACTATTTCATCGAGCGGCTGACGCTCACGCCGGATCGGCTACGGGGCATTGCCGCAGATACGCGGGCCGTCGCTGCGCTGCCCGACCCCGTGGGCGAGATGTTCGACACGCGAACGCTGCCAAACGGGCTGATCATTGGGCGGCGGCGCGTTCCGTTAGGCGTAGTCGCATGCATCTACGAATCGCGCCCGAACGTGACGGTGGACATTGCGGCGCTAGCGCTGAAAAGCGGGAATGCGGCCATCCTGCGGGGCGGCAAGGAGGCGCAGCACAGTAACCGCGCCCTCGGCGAGTTGATCGCGCGTGCGCTGGCGAAGACGGATGTGCCGGCGGACGCCGTGCAGGTGGTGAGCGACCCTTCGCGGGCGCATATCGACGAGCTGTTGGAGGCGAATGACCTCGTGGATGTGGTCGTGCCACGCGGCGGGCCTGGCCTGATCGAGTCGGTGCGGCGCAAGGCGACGATGCCGGTGATCGCGCATGGCGACGCCGTCGTCCAAATTTATGTTGACGCATCGGCCGACATCGCTAAGACCGTGAACGTGGTCGACAACGCGAAGACGCGGCGCTACAGCATCTGCAATGCGGTCGACACACTGCTCGTGCACTCTGCCGTTGCGCCACGCTTCCTCGCGGCATTGTGCGAACACTGGGGTTCGACCGTGACCTTACTGGCGGACGAACGAGCCCGCGCAGCACTGGTGGAGGTTGCACCCGCAGGCACGCCGATCGAGACCGCGACGGAAGCGCATTGGCGGACGGAGCACCTGGCGTTGCGCGTGGGGGTGAAGATCGTCGATAGCCTCGACGAGGCTGTAGCGCACATCGAGGAGTACGGGAGCCACCACAGCGACGCGATCTTGACGGAGGACTACACGAACGCGATGCGGTTTTTCGACGAAGTGGATTCGGCCTGCGTGTACGTGAACGCGAGTACGCAATTCACGGATGGCGCACAGTTCGGATTGGGGGCGGAAGTAGGCATTTCGACACAAAAGATGCATGCTCGCGGGCCGATGGGACTGCGGGAAATGACCAGCTACAAGTGGACCATCTTCGGAAACGGACAGGTGCGACCGGTATGATCGATTTCGAACGCGAATGCAGGACTCCTCATTCGGAATGCTTCACCATCATGGAAGACGGCAGCATCATCGGCCGCATCGACCTGCACTACCAGGGCGACAACGTCTACGGGACGCTGTGTACGACGGCCGACGCGACGGATGAGCGCATCCAGGAGCTGATCGACACAACGGATGAGCGGCTGGTGATGACGGCGGCGCCGTTCCGCGACGACTTCATCGTGACGGTATGGAAAGGCTGGTCGGGCGGCGTCTACAGCGATGATGAGGAAGAGGACGACGAGGAAGAGGGCGAGGAAAAGTTCAACCTGAACTAGCTGAAGCGGCGGCCGGGCTCGATTCACGGTTGCAGCGTTTATCAGCGGGGACTACGCTTCGGGCCGGGCACCAACTCGCAGCCGGGAGGCTCGGACATGAACCAGGGAATCATCAAGGAATTCCGCGACTTCATCACAAAGGGAAACGTGATTGAACTGGCGGTCGCGGTAATCATGGCGGGTGCTTTCGCCCCGGTGATTACTTCGCTGGTGGAGGGCGTGTTTACCCCGTTCCTTGCGGCTATCTTCGGCGAACCGAACTTCGACAACGTCGGCTTCGACGTCGGCGATTCAAGGGTGAGGATTGGGCTGGTCATTACGGCCGGCGTCAACTTCGTGATGATCGCGGCTGGCGTGTTCTTCTTCGTCATCAAGCCCCTGAAGATGCTCGAGGAGCGCCGAAAGGCCGGGGCCGAGCCGCCCCCGCCGACGCCCGAGGACATCCAACTGCTCCGCGAGATTCGCGACGAGCTTCGCCGCCGCTAAGGACTAACGAACGGGAGGGGGCGGGTAGTTCATCGCCCCCAACATCGGGTACCATCCCGTGCGCACGGGGACCCTGAGGCCCCAAGCAGGCGGTGCGGCATGCTCCTGACATTCGATATCGGCAACACGTCGATCCACATCGGTCTCTTTGAAGGGACCGAGTTGAAAGCCACCTGGCGAATCGGTGTCGAGGCGGAAAAACTGCCCGACGAATACGGCGTCTTCCTCTGGACGCTGCTGTTCACGCGGCGCGTGCGGCCGGAGGACATCGACGCAGCGATCATCGGCTGCGATGTCCCGCCGTTGATCCCGACGTTCGAGCTTGTCGTGCGCAAGTATTTTGACGTGGAGCCGATGGTTGTTGGCCACGGACTGCGGACGGGCGTACGGATCCTGTACGACAACCCGAAGCAGCTCGGGGCAGATCGGATTATCGACGCGGTCGCGGCGATCAAGCTCTACGGCGCTCCCGTGATCGTTGTGGATTTCGGCACGGCGACCGTTTTCGACGCGGTCAACGCCGCGGGAGACTACCTCGGTGGCGCGATCGCCCCGGGGATTGGCATCGCCAGTGAGGCGCTGTTTTCGCGGGCGGCGATGTTGTACCGCGTACAGCTGGAGCGGCCACCGATGGCAATCGGGAAAAACACGATCACGGCGATGCAATCGGGGATCTTGTTCGGGTACGTGGGGCTGGTGGAAGGGCTGGTGCGACGGTTCAAGGACGAGCTTGGCGATCCGGAGACCCGGGTCGTGGCGACGGGCGGCTGGGCCAAACAGCTGGCGGCCGAGACCGACTGCATCGATATCGTGGACCAGGAGCTGACGCTGACCGGCCTGCGGCTCATCTACGAGATGAACATGGAAGAGCACCGGGCGAAGAAGCTCCAGTCGTGAACGCGCCGCGACTCCCACTTTCGGGCCGGCATGTGGTTCTTGGGGTGACGGGGTCTATCGCAGCGTTCAAAGCGGCGGATCTCGCCAGCAAACTGCGCCAGGCAGGGGCGTCGGTCGAGGTAGTGATGACGCCGGCGGCAACGCAGTTCGTGACGCCATTGACGTTTCAGTCGCTGACCGGACGCGACGTCGTGGTGGACATGTTCCACACAAGCGAGGCGGAGGCCCACGTCGAAGTATCGCGCCGCGCCGATGCTTTCGTGATCGCGCCTGCGACAGCAGATTGCCTGGCGAACCTGGCCCAGGGCCGCACACCGGACATGGTGACGCTGACGGCCCTGGCGACAACGGCGCCACTCGTTCTCGCGCCGGCGATGGACAGCCAGATGTGGGAGCACGCGGCAACGCAGGTGAACGTAGCGACGCTCCGCGCGCGCGGGGCTCACTTCGCAGGCCCGAAGTCGGGACGGCTGGCAACCGGGCGGGTGGGCGCCGGGCGGATGGCGGAAGTCGCGGAGATCCTGGGAACAGTGCGGGTGGCCCTGGGCGCGGCCGCGGGGGACTTGCGAGGGCGGCACATCGTCGTGACGGCAGGCGGAACACAGGAGCCAATCGACCCCGTGCGGTACATCGGCAACCGCTCCACGGGGAAGATGGGCATGGCAATCGCAGAAGCGGCGATCGACCGGGGAGCAAGGGTAACGGTGGTGACGGGACCGACTGTGACGGCGCCCGCGCCGGTCGGCGCGGAGTGCGTCCAGATAGCGACGACGCTGGACTTGCTGGCGGCGCTGGAGACGCTGGCCCCGCTGGCCGACAGCATCGTGATGGCGGGAGCACCCGGGGACTTCCGGGCAGCGCGCGCGGCAGACCAGAAGATCAAGAAGGAAGAGGGGACCGACCAGCTCCGCATTGACCTGGTGAAGAACCCGGACGTGATCGGCACGCTACAGGGCGGCGGTGTGCGGGTGGGGTTCGCGGCTGAAACAGAAAACCTTACCAAGAACGCGGTGGAGAAACTCGGGCGGAAGCGGCTGGACTTCATCGTGGGGAACGACGTGACCCGCGCCGGCAGCGGCTTTGGCACCGATACGAATGAAGTGACGCTGTTTCACGCAGGCGGACGCGAGGAAGCGCTGCCAATCATGAGCAAGTACGAGGTTGGGCACGCGATCCTGGACGCGGTGGTAGCGCGGCTCGCGACGGACTAATCGAGAGCTGCCTCGCGGAGGGCGCGGTCGCGTTGGTGTTGGAGCGTGGCGCGCTCTTCAGGCGTCACCCAGCCGCGGCCGTCGCTGACGGCCAGCTCCGTCTCGCGGGCGTATTGCCACGCGCCGAGGGCAAGGAACACCGGATCCAGCGGAAAGGCGCCGGCTTCACGTTCATAGCCCTTCCGCCAGTAGCGGTGGAAGAGGTGGCGAGCGGCCTGGTACGCGGGGCGCAACGGGCTCGGCGGCAGGGGCACGAGCAGCAGGGCCGTACTGGTGAACGCAAGGTCGGCCCGGCGGTCAGTGATGGCCGTGCCGGACCAATCAAGGATGGCGGTCACCCTGCCGTTCTCGGCGAGGACGTTGAGCGGGTGGAAGTCGAGGTGGCAGAAGGCATCGAAGCTGCCAGTTCGAAGGAGCGCGTCCCGGAGACCGTGGTGGTCGATTACGTCCCGCACCCACTGCGCGTCACGATTGCGAAGGCCGGCGGGTGGGGGGGTGGCGTGCAGCCGCGCCTGGGCACGGCCGAGAGCCATCGCGACTGAAGGGAGCCGCCAGGGGCGGGATCCGGCGGTCGCGAGCAGCGTCTGGCCGGGCGCCCATGCCGTGATCAGTGCGGGCCTATCGCGCCAGGCCCCGAGGAACTCGACTTCGGGGACGGGCAACCCGGCCGCACGGGCGTGGCGCATCGCCAGGGCTTCCTGCGCGGCGCTCTCGGCATTTCGCGCAAAGTCCGGCTGGGCGCGATGGAGACGGAGGGCGTGGGCGCGACCGTCCCCGGTGAAAAATCTACAGGTAAGCGTGTCCCAGCCGCTCGTGATCCGGTGAACCGCGCCGACCGGTGAGAATCCGAGTTCCCGGAGCACGCCGACCGGGTCGACTTCGGCAGGCGAGCCCACGGTCTGGCTAGCGCTGGACGAGGAGGTCTGCACCCTGCTGATAGAGCGGCTCGGTTGCACGCTCGGCCGCTTCGAAGAAGGGACCCGGATAGACGCCAATGGCGACCGTGGCAGCGACGAGGCCGGCGCCCATGCACCACATCACCGGGTTCAGGCGCCAGCGAGTGGCACCTTCCGGTGGATCGAACATGTACATCTGCCTCATGACCATCAGGTAGTAGTAGAGGCTGACGAAGCTGTTGACGACGGCCAGCGCGACGAGCCAGAGCAGCCCATCGGTAGTCGACGACTGGAACATGAAGAGCTTGGTCGCGAAACCAGCGAAGAACGGCAGCCCGGCGAATGAGAAGAGCGAAGCGACGATGACGAGCGCAAGGAAGGGCTGGGTTTCGGCGAGCCCGCGAAGACCGGCGATCGAGTCGTCACCGGTGCGGTTGTAAATGGCCGTGACGGCGGTGAACAGCGCCAGTGTGGAGACGACGTAGCCGACGAGGTGAAGAAGCAGGGCGCTGGACGCATCCCGCCCAACTTCGGCGTCGCCGTAACCGATCGCGGCAACGACGACGAGCATGTAGCCGACCTGGCCGATCGAGCTATAGGCGACAAGCCGCTTGAGGTTCGTCTGCTGCAGGGCCATGAGGTTGCCGACGACCATCGTGAGGGCCGAGAGGAGGGCAACGGCCCAGCGCCATTCGACCGCATCCACGACGATCGCACTCGTGAACAGGCGAAGGATGAGGGCGAAGCCCGCCGCCTTTGAGAGGGTCGAAAGGAAGGCCGTGATCGGGATTGGTGCGCCTTCGTAGGCATCGGGCGCCCACATATGGAAGGGTGCGGCGGACACTTTGAAGCCAACGCCGGTGAGGATGAGCATGAAGCCGACGACGGCGGCGGCATCAGTGTCGCCGGAGCGTGCGGCGAGAGCCTCGGCAATACCGTCGTAGTAGGTTGTGCCGGTGATGCCGTAGATGAGGCTGACGCCGTAGAGGAGGAAGGCGCTGGAAAAGCCGCCGAGGAGAATGTACTTAAGGCTGGCCTCACTGCTTAGGGCATCGCGCTTCAAATACCCGACGAGGATGTAGAGGCTGAAGCTAAGGAGTTCGAGGGCGATATAGGCCGTGATGATCTCGCGCGCGGCAGCCATGTAAACCATACCGACGCCAGCGATGAGCAGGAGCCCGTAATACTCCGAGGCCGTCTTGGCGCGATCCCGCATGTACGTCGCCGACATGACCGCGGTAATGGCGATGATGCCGCCGGCGAGGACGCGGAAGAACGTCGTGAAGTTATCGACCTGGATGAGGCCCTGGAAGCTGTTGTCGTCCATACCGATGTAGGCGAGGGACGCGCCGATCCAGCCGAGCGAGACCAGCACGGTGAGGGTGGCGAGGATGTCGCGCCGAATGCGAGGCCAGATAAGTTCAAGGGCGATGATGAGCAGGGCTCCGCCGCCCGCGACGAATTCAGGGATGAAGATCGTGTAATCACGCAACGCCAATCACCCCCGGGAGTTGAGTGACGGTAGCGGCAACCCGGTCAGTGAACGGGGCCCACCAAACACCCATCAGGACGATAGCGGCGAGCAGCGTGACGCCACCCATCGCTTCGAGCGGTTTCAAGTCTTTGAGGTCGGCCCAGCGTGGATTCGTAGGCCCGAAGAAGACGATGGAGAACATACGGAGCATGTAGCCGGCGGCCAGGGCGGCGGCGAAGATCGCGAGCCCACCAAAGAGCGGATAACTCTCGAAGGTGCCGACGAAGATGTGGAATTCCGCCGTGAACCCGGAGAGGCCCGGGAGGCCGACGTTCGCGAGACCGGCGACGGTATAGAAGACCACCCACCAGGGCATGATCTTGGCGATACCCCCGTAGTCCTTGAGGTCGCGTGTGTGGGCCTGGTCGTAAAGCGCGCCGATGAGTAGGAAGACGAGGGCCGTCATCACGCCGTGGCTGAACATCTGGAGGACGGCGCCGGTGATGCCGACATCGTTCATGGTCGCGAGGCCCATGATGACGTAGCCCATGTGGCTGACGGAGCTATAGCCGGAGATGAGCTTGAAGTCGCGCTGGGTGAGCGCGGCGGTGGCGCCGTAGACCGCGCCGATGACGCCCAGAACCATGAGGCCGGGCATCCAGAACTCAGCGCCTTCCGGCAGCAGTTGGATGCCGAGGCGGATGATGCCGAACGCGCCGAGCTTCATGAGGACGCCGGCGTGGACCATTGACACGGCAGTCGGCGCCGACATGTGGCCGTCTGGCGACCACGTGTGGAACGGCCAGAGGGCAGCGAGGACGCCGCAGCCGACGACAAAGAACGGGAAGAATGTACGTTGGAAGTTGGTACTGAAGGCGCCGTTGTCAGCTGCCTCGTAGAGCGCGGGGAGGCTGAATGTGCCGATGTTCGCTTCGTGGAAGACGGCGAAGATGCCGATCCAGATAAGGACGGAGCCGCCGACCAGCATGAGGGTCAGCTTCATCGCGCCGTAGCCCTTGCGGGTGGAGCCCCAGACGCCGATGAGCAGGTACAGCGGTACTACTGCGAGTTCGTAGAAGAAGAACCAGAAGAAGAGGTCGAATGAGAAGAAGGTGCCGTAGACGCCGCCGACAAGCACCCAGAAGAGGATGAAGAAGTCCTTGGGGCGGAAGTCGATCTTCCAGGAGACGATGGTCGCGGCGAAGGACACGATTCCGTTCAGGAGCACCAGGAGCGCGGAGATACCATCGACGCCGAGGTGGAGCGTGATGCCGTCTTCGCCGAGGAACCCGGTGTTTTCGACCCAGGGCCACTTGAGCTCCATCTGAATCGCGTCGCCGGCAATCTGGTAGGCAGTGAAGATGTAGACGGACAGGCCGAGCATCGCCGTCGCCGCGATGAGCGAGACGTACCGGATGGCCATCTTCTTCGATCCGGGGATGAGGAGGATGATGAATGCTGCCAGCAGCGGCATGGCGAGCGTCGAGAGGACGACGTAGCCCTGTGCCTCGTCGTAATCCATGGACTACCCCCTCACCGCGAGGCCGACGGCGGCTAGAGCGATGACCCCGAGAGCTACGCCCATGGCGTAGTTGGGGACCCTGCCGGTCTGCACGTATTTGAGCACTGATCCGCTGTACTTCGTGAGTTGTGCGGAGCCATCGACCCCGGTGTCGTTCACCACGTAGCGGTCGAACCAGGAGACGATGAAGGAGAAGCCGAGGAGCACGCGGTCGATGCCGTACTGGTACATCTCATCGAAGTAGAACTTGTTTTGAAGCATGTCGTAGAGGCCGGGCTGCCACTGGGCGAGCTGCGTGGAGCGGGAAAGGTTGCCGTTCCAGTACATCCAGCCAGCGGAGAAGATGCCGATGACGCCAATCACAATCGATGCCGTGGCGAGGCCCCAATCAATGTGGAAGACGTGGGGATGGTCGACAAAGATGAACTCGGTGATGCCACCGGGGAATCCGATGGCCTCGCCGACGCCGTTGAAGACGACGAGACCGGAAACGATGGAGAGCAGGCAAAGGAAGAGCAGCGGGCCAGTCATCACAAACGATGACTCATGCGTGTGCTCGTAGATGTGCTGGTCCTTTGGCTTGCCCATGAACGTCCGGATGAAGAGCCGGGTGGTGTAGAAGGCGGTCATCACAGCGGCGAAGCCGATGAGGACGATCACCCAACCGCCGCCCCATTCCTGGGTGGCGTGGAGGATCTCGTCCTTGGACCAGAATCCTGCCAGGGGGAAGACGCCGGCAAGCGCGAGTGAGCCGATGAAAAAGGTCGTGCCGGTGATCGGCATCTTCTTCCAGAGGCCGCCAAGCTCGTCCATTTCCTGGTGGTGGTGGGTGGCATGGATGACGGAGCCACTGCCGAGGAAGAGGAGTGCTTTGAAGAAGGCGTGGGTCATGAGGTGGAACATCGCCGCTTCGGGTGCGCCCGAGCCGAGGGCGACGAACATGAACCCGAGCTGGCCGACGGTCGAGTAGGCGAGGACCTTCTTGATATCGGTCTGGGCGAGGGCGATGAAGCCGGTGAGGAGCGCCGTGACAAGGCCGACGAGGGTGATGATGAGCATCATCTCGCCCGCGACTTCGAAGGCGGGAAGCATGCGTGCCGTCAGGTAGACGCCGGCGACAACCATCGTGGCGGCGTGGATGAGGGCCGAGACGGGAGTCGGGCCTTCCATGGCGTCGGGCAGCCAGGTGTGGAAGGGAACCTGGGCGCTCTTGCCCATGGCGCCGAGGAAGAGGAAGAGCATGGAGACGAAGAGGTAGGTGGAGCCGATGTGGCCCTCTTCGGCGGCGTGGATGACTTCCTGGATGTTGAAGGTGCCGGCGCCTTTGCCGAGGAGGATGACGCCGATGAAGAGGCCGACGTCTCCGACGCGTGTCGTGATGAAGGCCTTTTTCGCGGCCTCAGCAGCGCTGCGCTTCTCCCAGTAGAAACCGATGAGGAGGAACGAACAGACGCCGACCAGCTCCCAGGAGATGAGGAGGAGCAGGAGGTTGTCTGCGAGAACCAGCATCAGCATGGAGGCGACAAACAGCTGGAGGACGGCAAAGAACCAGTAGTAGCGGGGCTCACCCTTCATATAGCCGATGGAGAAGATGTTCACCATCAAGGCCACCGTGGTGATGACGCCGAGCATGACGATCGTGATGGGGTCGACGTAGATGCCCATGCGGAGGACGAAGTCGCCGATGGTGCTCCATTCGATGGAGTTCGTCCAGGCAGGGAACTCCTCGGCTTCGAGACCATGGCGGAAGGCGCCGCCGAGGCCGCCGCGATTCTGCAGGTAGTTCGCTACGACGGCGATCATGAGGCCGAAGGACGTGCCGGTGGCAAGGACGCCGAGGTAGTCGCCGCCGCGAGGAAGGTAGCGGCCGAGGAGGGCGAGCAGGAGGAACATGCCCGCCGGGATCGCCGCGAGCAGATATGCGTGTTCGGTGATCGTCATGCGTCCGCGCCCCTTACCACTTCAGGATTGCCGCTTCGTCGACGTTTGCCGTGGCCCTGTTGCGGAACAGGCGGATGACGATGGCGAGGGCAAGCCCCACCTCCGCGGCAGCGACGGTGATGATGAAGACAGCGAAGATGGCCCCGGTGATGGCCGAGGGATCGAGGTACGCCGCGTAGGCGATGAAGTTCATGGAGACCGCGTTCAGCATGAGCTCGATGCCCATGAGCACGAGGATGGCGTTGCGGCGAGCGAGCACACCGTAGACGCCGAGCGAGAAGAGGATGGCACTGAGGACGAGGTAGTTCTCAAGCGGAACCATCAGTCAGCATCCTCCTGCCGGGCGAGGATGATGGCCCCCACCAGGGCTACCAGCAAGAGCACGGAGGCGATAACGAACGGGGCGCCGAAGTCCTGGAAGAGCTTCTCGCTGATGAGGTCGATGGAGATGCTGGTGGGCTGATCGTCGACATCGCCGGGCCAGGCGGTGGAGACAGCGACGCCGATGAGGATCGCGAGGAGACCGCCGCCGGCGAGCAGCGCGAAAGGCATCTGAGGCCCGTTGACCTTCTGGGCAGCGCCGCCAGCGCCCATTCGCGTGAGCATGAGGGCGAGGAGGATGAGGACGGTGACGGCACCACCGTAGATAAGCAGCTGGACGATTGCCAGGAACTCAACGGTGAGGAGCAGGTACATGGCTCCGACACCGACCATGCTGAGGATGAGGAAGATCGCGGAGTGAATGACGGAGCGCGAGAAGACCACGCCGGCAGAGACTCCGACGATGGCGACCGCAAAGATCCACCACAGTACTTCGGTCGCCACGTTATGCCTCCGTCGGGACGGTCCCGCCCAATTCCTGGATAGTCGCGAGCACATCGGCGGGGATGGCCTCGCCAGCGGCGAGGGCTTCCTTTGCCTTGCGCTCGGCGCGCATGCGCTTCGCGCGGAGTTTGCTCATTGAGTTCGCATCGCCCTTGCCGCCAACCTCGACGCCAGCTGGCGGAGCCCACGCGCCGCCGGATGCGCCTGCAGCCGCGGGAACGGCAGCGCCGCCACCACCATCCCCACCGGCGCCGGCCAGCGTAGCCCAGATCGAGCCACCGGGCGCGAGGTCCGAGCCGAGGTCGTAGAGCGTCTTCGTGATGTCCTCGGGGATTTCTTCGCCCGCGGCCTGGAGTTCCTTGAGCTTGCGTTCTGCACGCATGCGCCGGGCACGGACCTTTTCGGCGCTGTTGGCATCGCCCTTGGGGCCGTCGCCGACGCCGGGCGGGAAGCGCATGGAGCCATCGGCCTTGGTGCCGGTGAGGACTTCGCCTGCGCCGCCACCGCCCCCACCTGAGCCCGCGAGCGTGGCCCAGATCGTGCCACCCGGGGCGAGATCGGAGCCAAGGTCGAAAAGCGTCTTTGCAATGTCTTCGGGGACTTCTTCGCCAGCGGCCTGGAGTTCTTTGAACTTGCGTTCCGCACGCATGCGGCGGGCGCGGACCTTTTCGGCGCTGTTGGCATCGCCTTTGGGGCCATCGCCGACACCGGGCGGGAAGCGCATGGAGCCATCGTCGTTCGTGCCAGTGAGGACTTCTCCAGTCCCGCCACCAGCTGCCGAGCCGCCGGCTGTATAGGGGACGCCGGGCTTCATGTTCGTGTACTTGGTGACGGCGGCCTGGACTTCTTCCGGGACGGGCTCACCGCGGTCAACGAATGCCTTCGCTTCGCGTTCGGCGCGCATGCGCTTTGCGCGAATCTTGGATTCGGAGAGGATCTCGACTTCGCCCTGGGCGCCACCGGCAGCACCAGCTGCTGCTGCGCCAGCCTTCGGCTTCTCGGGCTCGCGCTCCTGTATGGCGGGGCCTTCGCCGCGCGCGATGCGGTCGAGCTGCGCCTGGCGGGCAGCTGGCTTTGCGCCGAGGAAGGTTTCTTCCGGCGCGTCTTCGCCTTTGACCTGGCGCTCGATGAGCTCGATGCGATCCTGCGGGCGGAATGGGGCGGCGAGCTTGCCGTTCCGGCTGGCGTCGGTGAGGGCGGCGATGTCCATGTGGAGGTCGCGCCGGTCGAAGACCGCTCGCTCGTGGCCTTCCCACGTGTTGTCCATGACGATCGCTTCGAAGGGGCAAACCTCGACGCAGATGTTGCAGCGCATGCAGCGCGCGTAGTCGATCCAAAACCTGTCGACGATCTTGCGGCGGTTGCTGGTGCCTTCAGGGTGCTTTGGGTTATCGACCATGACCGCAGTCATGCAATCGACGGGGCAGTTGCGGACACAGACATTACAGCCAGTGCAGAACGGCTCATCGTGGTCAAAGTCCCACGTGAGGACCGGGAAGCTGCGCTGCCGAACGGGCAGGACGCGGCGATCGTCGGGATATTCGACCGTGACCGGCTTGCGGGAGAAGGTCGAGAGCGTGGTGGCGAGACCCTTCAGGAGACCTTTCATGGGGCGGGCACCTGCAACTGCGTCCGGTACGCGCCGACGAGCGTCTTTGTAGACGACCGGCGGAACGCCTGACGGATGATGATGGCGACCAGGGCTGCGGCGCCGAGCGAACTTGTGAGCGTGAGGAGCCAATAGGGCGCGTCGTAGACGAGGATGAACCCGTTGGCAAGGATCTGGAACAACGACATCGGCAGGAGCACTTTCCAGCAGAAGCTCATCAACTGGTCGATGCGGAGCCTCGGCACGGTAGCGCGGACCCAGAGCATGACGAAGATGAAGGCGAGGCTCTTGCCCATGGTGAGGGCAAGCTGCCAGCCCCAGCCCCATTCGGCGCCCATCGGGAAGTTCCAGCCGCCGAGGAAGATGACCGCCCCGAAGATGCTGAAGCCCCACATGGCGGCGTATTCGGAAAGCATGAACATGCTCCAGCGGATGCCGGAGTACTCGACAAAGTAGCCGCCGACGATCTCGGATTCGGCGACGGGGATGTCGAACGGGGCCCGATGAAGCTCGGAGAGCATTGCGGTGAAGAAGATGAGGAAGGCGAGCGGCTGGAGGATGACGTAGGGGTAGTCGTCCTGCTGGAGCGCGATCTGGTTGAGGTCCAGCGTGCCGGCGATCATGGCGACAGAGAGCAGGCTCATGACGAGCGGAATTTCGTAGCTAATCATCTGGGCCGCAGCGCGGACGGCGCCGAGGAGGGCGAACTTATTGCCTGAGCCGAGGCCGGCCATCATGACGCCGACGATCTCCAGGCCGAGCGCGGCGATCATGAAGAAGAGGCCGAGCGGAAGGTTGCGAACACCCCAGTCCTGCGCAAATGGCAAGATGCTCAACGTGATAAAAACAGGGACGAAGGTGGCGAAGGGAGCGAATTCGAAAACCCAGCGATCGGCTCGCCTGGGCCGCAGGTCTTCTTTGCCGACGAGTTTCAGCGCATCGGCGAAACTCTGGAGGAGGCCGGCGGGGCCGGTGCGTGTGGGGCCGAGGCGCTGCTGGAAACGCGCGACGATCTTGCGTTCGCCGTAGATCAGGTACATGACGACAACGGTCATGACCGTGACGATGATGACGACGCGGATGATGGCATCGAGCCAGTTCCAGATGCCAAAAATCTCGCCACCGAACGGGTTGAGCACCTCGCTCACTTGTCCACCTCTCCCAGCACGATGTCGAGTGACCCGAGGATAATGATGGCATCGGCCACGTATGAGCCAACGACCATCCGGCGCAGAGCCGAGAGGTTACAGAAGCTGGGCGAGCGGAGCTTCATGCGGTAGGCGTTGGTCCCGCCTTTCGCCATCCCGTACACGCCGTACTCGCCTTTGGTGCCTTCGTGGCGGACGTAGACCTCGGCATCGGCGATGCGGAGCGTCTTGGGGAGATCGGGGTTGAGGACGAGGCCTGTCTTTGGCATCTCGGCCAGGCATTGCTCGATGATGCGGACGCTCTGGTACATCTCGGAGAGGCGCACGAAGTAGCGGTCGAAGACATCGCCATTGCGGCCGGTCGGGATATCGAAGTTCATCTGGGAGTAGATGCCGTAGGGCTCGGCCTTGCGCAGGTCCCAGGGAAGTCCTGTGGCGCGGAGGACAGGGCCGGTGATGCCAAGCGCGATCGCCTCTTCGGTGCCCATGGGGCTGAGGCCGCGGCAGCGTTCCACGAAGATCTCGTTGCCGGTGAGGAGGCCGTCGAGGTCCTCGATTCCCTGCTTGATCGAGCCGATGAGCCAGCGGCAGCGAGATTCGAAGTTCTCCGGCAGGTCCATGGTGACGCCGCCGACCTTGATGTAGGTCGGGAACATGCGGTCGCCGGCGACTTCTTCGAAGAGGTCGTAGATGCGTTCGCGTTCGCGCCAGCCGTAGATAAAGCTGGTGCCGAAGGAACCGACATCGGCGCCGAACGCGCCGAGGAACATGAAGTGGGAGTTGATCCGGGAGAGCTCGGCCATGATGACGCGGATGTATTGCGCGCGGTCGGGCACTTCGAGGCCGGCCATGCGCTCAACGGCGTCGCAATAGGCGAATTCGCAGCACATACCAGCGAGGTAGTCGGTGCGGTCCCACCAGCCCATGGCCTGGCGATAGTCGGCTGTCTCGGTGAGCTTTTCGAGGCCGCGGTGGAGATAGCCGATGTAGGGTTCGCAATCGACGACCAGTTCGCCATCGACTGTGAGCACCATGCGGAAGACGCCGTGGGTGGCGGGGTGCTGCGGGCCGATGTTGATGGTCATATCGACCGTGTCGAACTCGGCTTCGGCGGGGGCGAACTGATCGGGCCAGACAGTCATTAGAAGGTGAACCCCGCTGGTCCGTCTTCGATGCCCTGTTTGATCTCCGCTTTTTGGAGCGGATGGGCCTTGAGGAGCGGATGGATGTGGAGGTCTTCCTCAAGGAGGAGATTCTTGAGGTTGGGGTGGCCTTCGAAGTGGATCCCGAACATCTCCGCGGCCTCGCGCTCGTGCCAATCGGCTGCCGGGTAGAGGTCGGCAATCGAAGGCACCGATGGGTGTGGATGGTTGTGCGGGGGGAGGGAGACCGTGATCTGAAGCGTGTGGCCGTGGCGGAACGAATAGAGCTGGTACTTGACTGCCATGCCCTC
The DNA here is from genome assembly GCA_050248655.1 of Dehalococcoidia bacterium. GTDB lineage: Bacteria > Chloroflexota > Dehalococcoidia > Tepidiformales > Tepidiformaceae > JAGQHB01. Next base: position 103,341 of record JBFWRY010000003.1, on the reverse strand, counting down.
TTCGCCGAAATCGACGCCAGCCATGTTCCGCAGGTAGTCGAACTGGAAGGCCGAGCGCTCCTTGAGCGTGACGGCGAGATCGTGGAGGCGCGCAGCGGGAACCGTGAGATCCACGTCGCTCTTCGTCTGGCCGAGGGTGGCGCCGTACTGGGCTGACACGGCCCCGAGAGCGTCGGCGAGCCTGGCGTTCGGTACCTGGGGTGTGACCACGTAGGGAAGCGATCCGGCCTTGCTCATCCGACCATCTTCCTGTCTTCCATGATCTTCTGTTGGAGCGCGAGGAACCCATCGAGGAGGGCTTCCGGGCGCGGCGGGCAGCCGGGGACGTAAACATCGACAGGGATGATCTTGTCGACACCCTGTACCACGCGGTCGTACTCCGTGTAGGGGCCGCCGTTGGTGGCACAGGCGCCCATGGAGATGACGTACTTGGGGTTCGGCATCTGCTCGTAGAGGAGCTTGATGGCCGGCGCCATCTTCTTGGTGACGGTGCCGGATACGACCATGACGTCGCTCTGGCGCGGGCTCGGCCAGGGGACGATGCCGAAGCGGTCGAGGTCGTGGTTCGACATGAAGGTGCCAATCATCTCGATGGCGCAGCATGCGAGGCCAAAGGTCATCGGCCAGAGGGAACTCTTGCGGCTGACGGCAAGGAGGACATCGGCGCCGGTCTGGATGACGCCGGGGAGGACAATCCGGTAGGCGGCGCGGACTTCAGGCAGTTCGACGGGAGTCAGCCGTTCGAGTTCTGCACCAAAGTCAGGGGTATAGGAAAACGACGGCGTCGAAGTCATCGGCCCCACTCCAGGACTCCGCGGCGCCAGGCATAGGCGAGGCCCAGGCCAAGGACGCCGATGAAGACAAGCATTTCGTAGAAGACGTACTTCGGGAAATCAACGAAGGTCACGGCCCAGGGGAAGATGAAGACCGTTTCAACGTCGAAGATCAGGAAGAGGATGGCGAGGATGTAGTAGCGGACGTGGATTTGGCTCCAATTGCTCCCGATCGGGAGCATGCCGCATTCGTAGGAGACATCCTTGCCGCGCTCGCGACCAAACGGGGCGAGCAGCTTCGCAGCGATGACGGCGGTGCCAACGAGGATGATGCCCGCGATCGTGGCAACGAGGACGGCAGAATAGGAGTCGTAAAAGCTCAAGCCCGGCTCCTTCCATGGCCTACGGCGCTTCCCCCGAGATGGGAAAATGCGCGCCGATTCGACGGCCTGCATGGTGACTCTTCCGAGCGCCTCGGGGGTGCGTCCGGGATTGTGATTTCGGGGACAAACTCTAGCTTGGAGGGGGTGGCAGGGCAAGGGACGGGAAAGCGCAAAGACTCGCACACAAGCTCCAACGCGGTCTGAGTCGTCAACAGATGTTGCAGTCGCATGGCTTGTAAGCGAATATGCGTCACTTAAGACAGCGTCGGAGTCAACCATTGGCAGTGCATACTGAGGTTCGGGGCGGCGATCACCAACTCTTCGAGCGCGTCATAAGTAAGCGTATCGAATACTTCGTTCGACGCGCTGTGAAAGACCAGGGGTTTGCGCGGACACGGCAGAAGCGTCTGCTGCTAGCGGCCAATGCTCGGCATGTTCGTATTCGAGCCATGCACGACGCGGCCCGCGCGGCATATTGGGCGGAAGCGATTGAAAAAGCAGGGTTAGGGCCTGTGAGATCCTCGGGCATCTCGCGATATGTCAGCCTGTCAAGTCGCATTCGCCGATGACATGTCCGGACGCTGAAGACCTCGTCGCATTGAATCTGACTGCCGGGGGCCTCGTATTCGCCGCATATACGTTCCTCGTTGGATCGGTCGTCACAAGCCACACAAACCGAAGCTCGAATGACCTTCGGAAGGCGATCTCTGCCGTTAAGGTCCTCGCCGCCGTTTCAACGCTGGGCCTGATTGGTGGGACGGTCGGGCTTCTGGGCTCCGTGGCCAAGTGTGTTCCCCTATGCTGGGCCAGCCTTTGCCTCGGGCTGCTGACGATCGCAGGGACTGGCATCAGCGTGTGGTTTGTTTGGAGAACTATTCCCGACGGAGCGAAGCCGAGTGCCAACGATTAGCAGCTTCAACCTGACGCCTAGCGAACGTGACAACTACAGCAGGTACGTCGAGAGCGTACATCAGTCCAACCGATACCGTTTTCGAACAATCGCCCAGCAGTATTGCACTGAACTTGCCCAAGGAACCGGCAAGGCATTGGCGCGATCGGATCGCGATGCGATCCGCGAGTTGTCGGCCATACTCGAAATGTCGCAAACGATTTACGAAGGCGTCGGCGATCGGGGCTGGCCCGTGCATGAGCCCACACAGTTGCGCAGGAAGCTCGCGGAGCTCGCCAAAGTCTTGCTTAGCGAAGCCGACGCCCTCGGTTGGTATCCTCGTTAGTCGCCCCCTGCAGCAGCCGTCTCCGTAGGCGGCGGAATTCAGCGACGCGCGACCGGTCTGATGCCTCAAGAGACCGACCATTAACAACGTTAAACCAATGGCCGACCACCTCCTCGGGCGTCATTCGATCCTCTTCGGACGGGTCACGCACAATCGTCTCGTTCCTCCCGCCACTACCAGTATCCTCCTTCCAGACCAGAGGAGGAAGCATGGCGGTGAGCACGGAGTGAAAGCTGGGTGAAGAAGATCGAGGCAGTGGTGCGGCGGGAGCGCAGCGCGAGGGTGCTCGCGGCCCTTGGCGAGGCCGGGTTCGACCGCGTGACAGTGGACGAGGTCTATGGCCACGGGAACCAGAAGGGCATCACGCATAAATGGCAGGGGCGACAGATCGTGGTGGAGTATCTGCCGAAGACGTTGCTGATGCTGGTGGTCCACGACGCCCAGGTTCCGCATGTGGTGGAGATCATTTGCGACGCGGCAGCGACCGGCATCGAAGGCGACGGCAAGATCTTCATCTCGACGGTGGACGAGGCGATACGGATCAGGTCAGGGACGCGCGGGCGATTCGCGGTATGAGCCGCCGCTCACGCGCCTAGCATTCGATAATCTCGGACGGGATAGCGATGTCGAACGAGACTTCGTGGGTGGCGCCGCTGCCACGGGCATCAGCGACGACCAGGCCGCCCGAGACTCGGTCGGGGGTGACAACAAACGGAGCGCCCGCGATAGGCTGCCCGTCTTCGTCAATCCAGCTGTTCCCATCCAGAGAATTGGCGGCGGCACTGAACGCGACGCCGACCGAGCTGCCCTGGATGCTGAGTTCGTGGCCAACGGCGGGCGAGTTGGAGATCAGGCGGTTGATGTTGACGAACACCTGGACATCGGGGCCGATGCCGGTGAGGTCGAGGTCTTCGGCACGGCCAGAGAAGGGCTTACAGCGCCGCGTTTGCGTCAGCGCGATCTGCTTGCCGTCGACGACGACAAACCCGGCCTCGCCAGTGCTGGCGCCGGACCCGGCGTTGCCCGCGGGCGTCGTACCGGCAGCTGTGCCAGCGGTCGTTGGCGAGCCAGCAGCCTCGATCGTGGCGGCCGCGGTCGTCGCCGGGCCGGTGTCGTCGTCATCGCCGCCACATGCGGCGAAGGAGAACACGAAGAGCGCCGCCATCGCGACGATGGCGCTGGTTTTGAAATGCATGAGCAGACCCCCAGGAGTTTGACCGAGCGGACCGGGCCCTCTGCGCGGCCGCACCACCTCGATCCGGGATTGCCGCCACATCGTGATGTATGTGCGGCGACTTCACACTGGCACAGGCGCAGCCGGGGAGTCAACGAAAGCAAAGGTACCGGCAGGCGCTGAGCGGCTCAGCGACTACGCGAGAGGTAATCGATTCACGTGCGACGCCAGCTAGACTCAGGCCATGCGAAATCTGTTGATCGATACGTTCAGTCTGATGCGCGGAGCCGTCGGGGTAGGCACGTGGATCGCACCAGGTGCTTCGATGCGGCTGTTTGGTGCGGGCGGAGATGTGCGGCAGCCGTTCGTGGCGCGGTTGTTCGGCGCGCGCGACCTGGCGTTGGCGCTGGCTATCCAGGATTCCAACCCGGCGCTGCGGAGGCGAGCGCTGCAGATTGGGCTGTTTTGCGATTCGCTCGACCTGGTCGCCTCGTTCTTCGAGATCAAGTCACGGCGTTTCGGGCCGCGGGGCATCGTCCTGGGGACAGGCGGCATCCTGGTGTTTCTCGGGATGGGCGCTGCCGCCCTTCTCCGGGAGAAGGACGGCGGCTGATTCCCGGGCCTACGCCTTGCTGGGCAGCGTGACCGTAGCGCTGGCGGGGGTGGTGATGCCCTCGCGGTCGTTCTCGGCCCAGAGTTCGATGTCGATTTCGTTCGAGTCGGGGCGCTTGCCGGCGATCCTGCCCTTCACCTGCATGGTGTCGCCGTTCATATTCATGCGGCGCATTTCGAACCGCATCTTCTTCACCCAGCCTTCGTCGCCGACGAAATCGGTGAGAAGGCGGCCGAGGTTGGCGCGCGTCCAGCCGGTGTTATAGAAAATGTCCTTGTGGCCGCCGGCCTGGGCGAAGGCGGTGTCGTGGTGGACTTCATAGAAGTCCTGCGAGCCGCTGACCTGCTTGACCATGCGCGTGGCGTCGAGTTTCACCGTGAATCCGGGGAGTTCGTCACCGACGTTGACGTCTTCGAAGTAGAGCTGGGTGTGGGTCTTCCTGGTCATTTCAAGCCTCCGGTGCCATTGGGGTCGGCCGCCACTTCTTCGGGCGGGCGATGGGTGAGCAGGGTGTTGCGGCCGATTGCGACGACCTCGCCGGATTCGTCGATGATGTGCGTTTCAGAGACGATCCACGTAGAGATGGGATCGAGCCGGGTTGGCTTCTGGAAGATATCGGCGAGGACCTGGTAGCTGGAGAGGCGCTCCCCGATCTTTAGAGGGCGGACGTACTCGAATTCGTTGATGAGGTTGACCATGCGGTCGCCGGGGGTGGGGACTTCGCGGAGGAGCATGGGCCCACTCTCAGACGGGGGCCAGATGCCCTGCCCGGCGAAGTAATCGGCCATGACGGGCGGGGCGATGACGCCGCCGTGCTTCGTCCTGGCGGCGTAGTCAGGATCGAGGAAGAGCGGGTTGTCGTCGTCGATCATGTGGCAGTGGCGCCGGATGGGGTCGTATTCGACGGGGTAGCGGCCGGGGACGGGTTCGGTCTTCTTGCCGACCCACTCCTTGCGGACCGCTTCAATGTCATAAGGGGTGCCGACTTTCGCCATGCAGGGCCTCCGTGGGGTTGTGGAGGGAATACTACGCGACACCGGGGTGGGTAGGGTGCCGGTGCGCCCGATCAGGCAGACTGTAAAACGTCTCGCAGGTTGGCTACGCCTTCTTCTGCAACTACCTTGCCGTCCCTGATCGTCAGAAACGCTGCGCCGATGTAGGAGAAGCGCTTGCCCGTCGGTGGCAAGGGCGGCCCTCCCAGCCCAAACGGCCCGGTGTGCACTCCTCCACCGCGATAGAGCACGGCGATCGAGGAATCGCTGGCGACCACGCGTTCGACATTGACTTCCACATCAGAGAATGCCGCGTTGAGGCCAGCTGCCCGCATCTGGAAGGTGCCAAGGCCCGGAGGCAGAGGATGTCCACCGATGGCAAACGTAATCTCAGGCGCAGCAATTGCAGCAGCAGCAGCGAGGTCTCCGGTCCGGACAACGTACATGTAACGCTCGGCGAGCTGCGCGGGGTCGGTCATGGTAGTCCTCCTTCGCCCGAGCATACTGTTTTCGAATAATCCCCGCGACCGCTCCATCGGCGGCGATTCGAGCCAGGGGGCGCAGATCTCAGGGCGGATTGTTGGCGAAAGAGCACTACCTATCTCGTCATCGACGGTGGTGCTTCCCCTGTTGGGTCGTGGGCCGTTCAATGGGAAATGACGCAAAGGGGGCCAGCTTGGACGACACACTTCGCATCATCGCCGTCTGGACGCACATCCTGGGGATTGCGCTGTTCGTGGGGCCGCAGTTCTTCCTCGCGTTCGCGTGGGGGCCAGCGGCGCGGACGATCAAGGACCAGCACACGCGGCTGGACCTGACACGGATGCTGACGCAGCGGTTCGCCTGGATCGGGGGGATGGGGATCATCTTGATCGTCGTGGCGGGGACCTATCTGATCGCGACGTGGCGGGATCACTATGGTGTTCCCGACGACGCGGAGTTCACGGCGCTTCGCTACGGCGTGATCTTCATCGTGAAGATGACGGTGCTGATGGTGATGCTGGCAATCGTCGGGGCGCACATGTTCTTCGTGGGGCCACGGCTCGTGAACGCGATGGACGCGCACATCAACCACGGCGGGCTGGAGGAGAACGTGCGGTCGGCGCGGATGCTTTCGATGGCGTTCAGTATCGCCGGGCTGCTGTTGGCGCTGGCGCTGATGGTGCTTGGCGTGATGATGAACACGACCACGTTCTCGTTCCAGGACGCGTAAGCCGCGGTAACGCCGCCGGGAGCGCGGTAGAAGCTCCGGGCCGCGTGTGGCACGCTCAGCAGGGCGGGCGACGAACCGGAGGGGCCATGCGCAAGAGCGTCGTGTTCGGACTTGGCGCGGGCCTCGTGGCCCTCGGTCTCGCAGGCTGCTCCGACCGCGACAGCGAGACAAACGGGCCGACCAACGCCGAGACGGTGACGGCGACTACCAGCGCCGCTGCTGCGACGGGCACGCCGACACCGACGCCGGTGCCCGGCAAAGAGCTGGCCGAGCGATTGGCACAGAGTCCGCAGTACTTCATCTACGTGGCAGGGCCAGGCGATAGCGTGAAGACGGTCGCGGACACGCTTGACGGCGTGAGCGACGGGCTCGATGCGGACTTTGCAGACGAGATCAAGAAGCTGAACGGTTTGAATTCGGACTCGTTGCCCGTGGGACAGGAGCTGGCGATCCCGCTGCGCTTGCCGACGGCGCAGTCGTTTTTCCAGGACAACTCGATCGCGACGGTACTGGCGGCGAATGACCCGAGACCAGCGGTATCCTTTCTGCGGCCATCGACGGGGCTACGGGATTCAACGCGGGGATTGATCGGGCTCTACAAGTTGCAGCTGGACGATGGGAACGCGCCGGGCGAAACACGCGGCTTCTACGCGATCTACTCGACGCTGGACCGCGTCGGCGTGAAGGCTGGCGAATTGGACGCTGAAGCGAACGTGACGGGCGAGGCGTTCGCGGTTGCGGGCGGGTCGATGGTCGCGGCGCTACAGGCCGACTACCCGGACGCCTATGTGTTCCGACGCAGCAACGTGACGTACGCGGTCGCCCCGATCGGGCTGACGCTGGATGGGGCGACGATTGCGGGCGGGCTGCAGGCCGCGGTTCCCTGAGTCCGCGTCGTTATGTGGGATCTCCCAGGTGATCCTTGAACCAGGCGAGGGTGCGAGTGAGCGCGTCTTGGCGGTGTTCGGCCGGACCGGTGCGCTGGAAGAGGTGTGAGCCGCCGGGGTAGCGCGCGAATTCGACTTCGCAGCCGGCGCGTTTGAGGGTGACGAACATCTGCTCGCCCTGGCCCACGGGGCAGCGCTCATCGGCTTCGCCCTGGACAATGAGCGTTGGCGTGCGTGTGTTGTGGGCGAACTGCGACGGAGAGTGGGTGGCGTACCACTCCCGTGCTTCGTGTGGCGCACCGCCCCACTGGCGGACACCGAACGTGTGCGAGATGTCACTGGTGCCGAACATAGATTCAAGGTCGAAACAGGGCGCGCCGCAGACGGCCGCCTTGAAGCGGTGATTCTGCCCGATGGTCCGGGCAGTCATGAATCCGCCGTAGCTATAGCCGTAGATTCCCTGACGGTCGCTATCGATGTAGGGACGTTCGAGGGCGCGGTCGAGCACCGCCATGAGGTCCAGGTAGTCTTCGCCGCCCCAATCCCCGGCGACCTGCTGAGTGAAATCGCGCCCGTAGCTGGAGCTGCCGCGGGGGTTTGAATAGACGACCGCGAAGCCGTTGGTCGCGAGGCACTGCTGGTTGGCGTTGAAGGCGTAGCCATAGTGACCGTTGGGACCGCCGTGGATATCGAGGATCACGGGGTAGCGTTTTGCCGGATCGAAATCCGGGGGCAGAAGCAGCCACGCTTCGACCGTGTAGCCGCCACGGGAAACGTCGAAGCGTTCCCAGCGTGCGGGCGGCGTCACTTCGAGGACTGGTGCACTGGTCGCGGTGACGAGTTCGCGGCGCATTGCAGCGAGTTCGATTACGGCGACTTCGCCGGTGGCAGAGAGGCTGGCGACCGATTGGACAGCGAAACGATGGGCGGCATCGACGCTGAAGCCAGAGCGAAGTTCGGATTCACCCTCGACCTGCGCGGTGCTGCCGTCGCGGAGGTCGACTGTCCAAAGGCCGCTGGCGCCTGCGCGGAACGCATGCCAGAGCGTGCGGTGGTCGTCGAGCCAGATGGGCGTTGATGGCGCCGCGATCGTGGGGAAGCCGCCATCGGGGAGGCATGGGAGGTCGTCTGTGACCTGGCGGATCTGGCCCGTGGCCAGCGTGGTGACGTAGATGTCGGGCTGCCAGCTATGGGAGGGGTCGCCAGCGAAAACGATGCGGTCGCCGGAGGACGACCAGGCGAAGGCGGTGACAGAGCCGTCGATGGGCGTTATGGGGCGTTCGCGTCCATCCGCGACAGTGACGAGAGCGAGGTGGCCGGACATGCCGTTGTTGGTGGCGATGCGGCAGGCGATCGAGGCGCCGTCCGGCGACCATGCGGGGTTGATGTGGTCGTGGGGAGCATCCGTCAGGCGACTGACTGTTCCGGATTGGACATCGGCAACGAAGAGCTGCGTGCGGTTGTCGCCTAGGTAGCCCCGGTTGTCCTGCTTGTAGTCGATGCGGGAGGTGACGCGGACTGGCGGGGCGGCGCCGGCTTCGGGCTTCTTGCTGTCGGGGTTGGCCGGGTCCCAGCTGGCGATGAAGGCGATCGATCTGCCGTCCGGCGACCATGCGATCTCGGTGATCGCGGTGGGGTGGGCAGTGATTTCGCGGGCTTCGCCGCCGTCCATGGGCAGAAGGAGGAGACTGTTCGGCTCCGAGCGGTTGGAGACGAAGGCGATGGCATCGCCGGGAGGCGACCAGCGCGCGGTGTGGTTTCGCGTGCCGGTCCAGGTGAGGCGCCGGGCATTGGCACCGTCGCGGCCCGAAACCCACAGGTGTGTAGACGACTTTGCGGCGTCGCGATCTGTCTTCGTCTGCGAATAGACGATCCGTTCACCAGCGGGAGAGATCTGAGGATCTCCGGTGGGTTCGAATCCGTAGACAAGGGTTTGCGGGGTAAGCGGCCGGGCCATGGGTGCATCCTCCTGCAGAGGGGCGAGTATAGGGCCGGACGGTACCGCTGCGGAGGGCCGGAAGCGGGTCCGCATGACGCTGGGAGTGCTACGATCGTGGGCGTGACTGACCCTTACGCAGTGCTAGGGCTACCACCGGATGCGCATGAGCAGGATGTGAACCGCGTGTTCCGAGCGCTGGCGCGTGAGCTGCATCCCGAGCGGTACGTGGGCGCGCCAGAGGAAGAACGGGCAGCGGCGGAGGCGCAGTTCAAGGAAGTCTCAGCAGCCTACGCGGCGATCAAGGAGGGCCGCGAGGAGCGGCGTTCGTGGGCGCCGCTGGCTCCTGAACAGAGCCTGATGCTGGTGATGGCGGCGATGATCCTCACGCTGGGGATCGTGCTCGCTGGGGTGGTCGCGACGGCATTGACGAGGAACAGTCGCACGGCGGCCGAAAACGCACTGCCAGCGGACGCGGTGGCGACGATCAACCTCGTGCAGGACGGGGTTCCCGTGCCACACTCCGCCGTGCTGAGCGTGAAGCGCTTGGGAGATTATGTCGTTTTGAGACTCGACTCGAACGAAGTGCTGACGCCGGGCGACCTCGCGGCTTCGTGCATCCACGATGGGGAGCACGCGTGGCGAAGCGATTCCGTGACGGAGCTTTCGGAGTCGTACGTGGTGCGCTATGCGGTGCCGCTGGACGCGGACCACGAAGTTGGCATACCCGGTGGGGCCGTCGCCGAAGGCGAGAACCTGTCGTTCCTTTTCGCCTGCGACGCGAGCTACACGCCGGCGCCGCTGGCAGCAGCGCTGTTCGTACCGTAGGGAAGCCGTCACCGGGAGGCGCTGACTGCTGCGCGGGCGATATCCCAGTAGCGCCAATCATCGAATTGATCGATGCGGTAGAGCCACCATTCTGCGCCCCAGAGGTAGACGCGGCTGGCGCCGGAGCGGCGGGAGTAGTCGAGAATCGTGAAGAATCGCCCCGGCGTGATGTCTCGCGGCGTCGCCCGGTCGGCGAGTTCAGGGAAGCCCGCCCAGGGTTCGGCCTGCATTTCGGTGATCCAGAAGTCTTTTCGGGCTTTGCGCGCCACATCTGCGCGCCAGGGATAGTTGGGGATGAGGGGGCCGATCTCGAGGATCGGGGCGATCAGCGTTTGCCCGAGCACGGTCAGACGGCGAAAGGGGTAAATACTCTGGGCGAGGATGTCGGCGTCTTCCAGGGCCGGACGCCACGAGTCGTCGTACGAGTAGTAGCCGGCGTGGTTGACGACGATGGGGCGGGAGTGCGGGTCGGCGGCGCGGATGACGGCGATCAGCTCCTGCACGTAGTCGCGGCCGATGACCCAATCGGCGGCGCGCGGAGAGCCGATGTATGGCTCGTTCTCCGCCTGCCAGGAGGTGACGGCGGGATGAGGGCCGACATGGCGGACGAGCGCTTCGACCATCGCCAGGGCCGGGCCGGCTATCGACGGGTCATCGGAAATCGTGGCGCCCTGGGCACGAAGCGCCGGGTTTGTGGGTGAGGGGTCGAGCAGCCACGAAGGAATGAAGTACTCCGGATGGCGTTGAGCCTTCATGCCGACCGTGAGGAGGACCTCGACATCGTGGCGTCCGGCAACGGCGAGGAGCGCGTCGATCTCCGCGAAATCATACGTTCCGGGAGCGGGTTCAACCGCGTCCCAATAAGCGGAAAGGCGCACATGGCGGACGCCGAGACCGATGACGACGCGCTCGAACACGGCCGCGCACCACTCGACGCGGTTCGTCCCTGCTGGTGGAGGGGCCAGGTATTCGGCCTGGCGGCAACTGAAGTTGATTCCGAAATCAGGATCGCCGGGCGGGCGCTGTTGGGGCCAGGCGAGCCACCAGAGCAGGCACGTGACCCCGGCCAGCAGCAGGGCGGCGAACACGCCGCCGGCGAGGACGGCGAATGCGAGGCGCGGGTAGGCCGGAAACTGGAGCGGGCAGCGCTGCATCAGCGTTCAGGGTAGGGCCGGGCACGACGTGGGAAAGGGACGGACAAAAAAACACGGGCGGCAGAAGTTCTGCCGCCCGCGCCCCCAGGATGGAACGCCTTTCAGCGCTCCTTTGTACACAATATCAAAGGCGGAGCGGATCGGATGGGGGTGCTTAACCGGAGGTTTCGGTAGAGACAAAGGCGTCCGCAGAAGTCGGAGTCGCCTCGTTAACCGTCTGGAGCAGGTGGTCGACAAAGCAGAGTATCTGCAAAGCGGAGCGGGGAGAATCAACAATTTGATGCTCGTGAGCCCGAGGGTTGCGGATTCCGTTCATGCAACCTGCGAGTATCGACATGTAACCAACCTGCTGGTTGCGTTGGCTCTGCGTCTTGAGGTCGTTGAGCTTCAAACGTGGATTGTTCACGGAAAACGCCGTCTCCATGAGGGGCTTGCCGTCGAGGTCTAGGCCGGATCGATCCCGTACGCGATGGTTCAGCACCTTCATCGACTCCTCGACCGCCCTCGCATGGTGTCCATCTGCGAACAGCGCACGGGTCGCCCGCACAAGCTCCGGATCGACGACGAGAGTGTCGAACATGTCCAACGACCGTGGTCGGCCGTCCGGTTTAGGATGGTCAACTGCGCCTTCGCCAAGCGTCTCCTGAACGACGGACCTCAATCCTCGAGCGAGGCCGAGTGTTGCGCGGAGGTTCTGGCCTTTAACGGGATGACCGGGATCAGACTCAGACTTCGGTCGGCGCATACAAATGATCCGCCATGCTCTTGAACACTTGGTCTATTTGCTCTGGCGTGAGGTCGGGACTGATGTTCACCTGAATTGCCACTTGCAGCTTCGGTGCCGCGGGCCTTTCGGCTGCGTGTTCCCCTTGCGAGCGCCTTTGCCCGCGCCCAACATCTGTCCCGCCACCCAACTGGCTGCCGCGCCCGCTTCTGGCTGGCGCGGCGGCAGGCAGAGCAGACTTCGTCGCGGGCTTGGCCGAGTCGTCGGGCACCTTGCCGCTAGCGATCAGCACGTACATGGCAGCCAGTTGGCGCGCGTTTTCCTGACCGGTCTGCAATGCCCGCGCGAACCAACCTTGCACCAGCGCCCGATCGGGCGCTGGCGGAGGAGCCACGTCTAGGAGTTCTTGCGGATATACCGATTCGAGGATGGCGCGGCAAGCTTCGGAATACCTTGAGTCGTCTCGCCAATCATTGGCCAGGCTTGTTGGCGTACCAGCCTGGTCGAGTAACCCAAGCTGCTTAAGCGCCACCAGCACACCGCCGGCACTGGCTGGCTTGATCCCGAGGACGGACGCTACGAGATTCGGCGTCACTTCCTTGGGCACCGTTCGCTTGAAGTGATTCCGGAGAGCCCACCACCGGGAATCCGGGAGTCTTGGGTAAGAGACGCCGTTCGCCATCTGTCTCCTCCTAGCGGTGCTCAGAGTTTTCTAGTCTATGGCATGAATCTATAGTGACTATATTGACAGATCCTCCTGTCGAATGTCAAACATATGTTCGGCAATCGTCCGACACATCCGAAGGGGCCGGCTCTGGAGAGCCGGCCCCTTCGTTTGTGCAGTGTGTCCGCGACGGTTAGACCTCGCGGAACTCACCTTCGACGGTGCCTTCGGCGGTCTCGGCCTGGGGTTCGCCGTCCGGGCCGGGGCCTGCGCCGTTTTCACCGCCCATGGCGCCGTAGACGGCCTCCCCGATCTTGGAGAGCGAGGACATCAGGGCTTCGTGAGCGGACTGGATGCGCGGCGTGTCCTCGGCAGCGACGGCGTCGCGCACGTCCTTGATGCGGCCCTCGACCTCTTCCTTGAGTTCGGCGGAGATCTTGTCGGCGTTGTCGCGGAGGGTGCGCTCTGCCTGGTAGGCGGCCGAATCGGCCATGTTCTTGGTCTCGATGCTTTCGCGGCGGGCCTTGTCTTCATCGGCGTGCAGCTCGGCTTCGCGCTGCATGCGGTCGATCTCCTCTTTGCTGAGACCGCTGGAGGCCTGGATCGTGATCTTCTGTTCGCGGCCTGAGCCCTTGTCCTTGGCCGTGACATTGACGATGCCGTTGGCGTCGATATCGAACGTGACTTCGACCTGGGGGACACCACGCGGCGCGGGAAGGATGCCATCGAGGATGAAGCGGCCGAGCGACTTGTTGTCGGTCGCCATGGGCCGTTCGCCCTGGAGGACGTGGATCTCCACGCTGGGCTGGTTGTCGGCGGCGGTGGAGAAGACCTGGCTCTTGGCCGTGGGGATCGTCGTGTTGCGAGTGATGATCGGAGTGCTCACGCCGCCGAGGGTCTCGATGCCGAGGGTGAGCGGCGTGACATCGAGGAGGAGGACGTCCTTCACCTCGCCCTTGAGCACGCCGGCCTGGATGGCGGCGCCGATGGCCACGACCTCGTCCGGGTTGACGCCCTTGTGGGCTTCCTTGCCGAAGTAGTCGGAGACGATCTTCTGGACCGAGGGCATGCGCGTCTGGCCGCCGACGAGGACGATCTCGTCGACCTCGGAGGGCTTCTTGCCGGCGTCGGCGAGCGCCTTCTTCACCGGTTCAAGGGTGCCGCGGAGGAGGTCGTCGACGAGCTGTTCCAGCTTCGCGCGGGTGAGCGTGATGTTGAGATGCTTGGGGCCGCTGGCGTCGGCGGTGATGAAGGGCAGGTTGATCTCGGTCTGCTGGCTGCTGGAGAGCTCGATCTTGGCCTTCTCGGCTTCGCTCTTGAGCCGCTGGAGGGCCTGGCGGTCGTTGCGAAGGTCGATGCCCTCGGCTTTCTTGAACTCTTCGATGAGCCAGTCGATGACGCGCTGGTCGAAGTCGTCGCCGCCGAGGTGGGTGTCGCCGTTGGTGCTGAGGACCTGGAAGGTGCCTTCGCCAAGTTCGAGGATGGAAATATCGAACGTGCCGCCGCCGAGGTCGTAGACGGCGATGATCTCGTCGCCCTTCTTGTCGAGGCCATAGGCGAGAGAGGCTGCGGTGGGTTCGTTGATGATCCGCAGGACTTCGAGGCCGGCGATGCGGCCAGCGTCCTTGGTCGCCTGGCGCTGGGCATCATTGAAGTACGCGGGGACGGTGATCACGGCCTCGGTGACCGTTTCGCCGAGGTAGGCTTCGGCGTCCGCCTTAAGCTTCTGGAGGATCATGGCGCTGACTTCGGGCGCGCTGTGGTGCTTTTCGCCGATGGTGACGCGGGCGTCGCCGTTCGAGGCAGCGGAGACGTTGTAGGGCACCAGCTTGAGGTCGCGCTGAACCTCGGGGTCGTTGAGCTTTCGGCCCATGAAGCGCTTGATGCTGAAGACCGTGTTCTCGGGGTTGGTGACGGCCTGGCGCTTGGCCACCTGGCCGACGAGGCGCTCACCGGTCTTGGTGATTGCGACGATGGAGGGGGTGGTGCGCGCGCCTTCCGAGTTGGGAATGACGACGGGTTCGCCGCCTTCCATCACGGCCATGCAGCTGTTGGTCGTCCCCAGGTCGATTCCGATTACCTTAGCCATTCGATTGTTTCCCTTTGTCCCTTGTGATTCGTTCGTGCTGGATGGCCGGGGCGCGGGTACGTCCCGGGGAGGTTGCTACTGGCCGCCTTCGCCGACGATGACCATGGCGGGGCGGACGACTTTGTCGCCGAGGCGGTAGCCCTTCTGGACGACATGGAGGATGCGGCCATCTTCTCCGGGCTGGCGGGCGATGGCCTCGTGGAGAGCGGGGTCAAACGCTTCGCCGGCAGCCGGGATCTCGGCCACACCAAGCGATTCGATGACACCCTGGAACTTGCGCTGGATGGCGACGATGCCCTGTGCCCAATTGAGGCCGGCAAGGTGCGCGTCCATCGTTTCGATCGCCCGCTGGAGGTCGTCGTAAACGGGCAGGATGTTGATGACGGTGGCGGCGTTGGCGAAACGGGCCTGTTCGCCGCGTTCCTGTTCGACGCGCCGCTTGAAATTGACGAAGTCGGCGGCCGAGCGCTGCCAATTCTTGTAGTACTGGTCTGCCTGTTCGCGTGCGGCGGCCAGCTCTTCGCCAGTGGCATCGTTGCTGCCTGCCGTGGTCTCCACGACCACCTCCTCTTCCACGGTGACCTCGATCGAGGCCGGATCGTCGTTCATGCGCGCGGACGCCCGCCGGTCAACGATCGGATCGCGTTCGGTGTCGCTCATGTCTGCTCCTTCCTGGCGGCGGGCGGCCGCCTCGCTATTTGTCTTCGTCGCCGTAGTAGCGGCGTGTGAGTTCGGTCAGTAGTTCGCCGACGTAGCGGACGTGGGCGACGGCGTCGCCATAGGCGAGGCGGGTGGGCCCGAGGACGCCGAGGACGCCGGTGGCGCCGCCGGGGAGTCCGTAACGGGCGAGGACGAAGCTCATGTCCTGGTAGGGGCCGTCGCGGTTTTCGTCGCCGATGACGATGGCGACGCTGCCGCTATCGACGGCGGTGGCGGGTATGGCTTCGCGGAGCTTGCGTTCGTCGACGGCGTCGAGGGCATCGAGGACACGGTCGCTGCCTTCGAACTCGGGCTGGCGGAGCATTTCGCGGATGCCTTCGACGATGGGGGCATCGGCGACGGCCTGCTCTCTGAGGAGGAGTTCGGTGACGGATGCGATGACGACTGCTTCAACAGCGTCGAGCGGCTCGGCGCGGTCGCGAAGGGGGAGTTCGGAGGCCATACGCCCGCCGAATTCTGCGTTGAGGCGGTTCGCGAGCCGGGAAAGCTGGTCCTGCGTGGCGGCGACGGGGAATTCGAGCGTGTGCTGATGGACCTGCGCGTCGGACGTGACGACGACGAGGAGGGCGCGATTATCGGAGAGTTCGACGAGCTGGAGCTGTTTGAAGCGGACATCGTTGATGCGCGGCTGGGTAGCCAGGGCGACGTTGTGGAGGGAGCGCGCGAGGACGCTGGCGGCGAGGCCGACCCATTCTTCGAGGTCGCGGGTGGACTGGCCGAACTGGTGGAGGATGGCGATCTGTTCTTCGCGGGAGAGGCGTCGTTCGGGCATGAGCGAAGAGACGTAGGTGCGGTAACCGAAATTGGAGGGGACGCGGCCCGCGGAGGTGTGGGGGTGGGTGATATAGCCCTCGTCTTCGAGGAGGGCCATTTCGTTGCGGACGGTGGCGGAGGAGAGACCGAGGGCATGGCGCTGGACGAGCGACTGCGAACCGATGGGCGTCGCGGATTGGACGTAGTCATCGATGATGAACGTGAGGATGCGGGCTCTACGATCTGACAACGACACTATCAAGCCCCTGTGGCCATCTTAGCACTCTCATGTAAGGAGTGCTAAGTGGTGTAGATACAGGGTAGGGGGTGTGGGGTGGGGCGGGCAAGGGGTTGACGCCCAGGGGAACCGCGTCATCCTGGCGCCAAACGCGTATGGCCTATTTTCTCTTACAAAAGAAGCCGGACGGGGCGTCGTCGTGGGATGACTCAGAAGGTCGCACCTACAGCTTCGCGATGCGACTGCCAAACGCGAAGGCACTGTCGAAGAACGACCGCGTGCTGTTCTATCGGCCAACGAAGAGCGGGACCCCCGAAGATGGATGCATCTATGCGGTGGCCCGAGTCGGGACGGTGGTCGTGGGCAATCGAGGCGCAGTTGACGCGGACTTGATCGAATTCGTCTGGTTTCAGAAGCCGATCCCGCTCACCGCGGTCGGCGACCCGCGCGCAAATCCCCAGCACTCGTTTCAGCCGGTCCCACGGAGCTTCTTCGAGGCTGTCCTGAGTGCTGCCGGCATTGAGGGCACGCCCTCGTGAAGCCCGGCGACATCATGACGCACACGGAGATGTGCCAGGTGGAAGGGCAGATGTTGCAGCGAGGGATGACCTTCCGACCGCCTCCACTCCACGGGATTATCCTGATGTCGCAGCGCCCCAATGCTCCGTACGCCGATGTCCTCGACGACGATGGGAACCTCGTCTACGAAGGCCATGATGAGACACGGGGCACTGCGGCCGAGCCCAAGCGCGTCGACCAGCCGCGCTACACAGCGCGGGGACGCCCGACAGAGAACGGTAAGTTCGCGGACTGGACTGACGAGTTCAAAGCAGGCAAGCAGCCGCCGGCGCGATTCCGCGTGTACGAGAAGATCCGCGACGGCATGTGGAGCTACCGTGGGATGTTCCTTCTCCGGGACTATCGTTATGAATCCTCAGGAGCGCGGAGGGTCTTCAGGTTCGTTCTCAAGGCGATGGACGACCCGGACGGCGATCAGATGACCGGCCCCAGCGAGAGCCTGCACCTAGCGCAGACGCGTCAGATTCCGACATGGGTGAAGCAGTTCGTTTTCAAGCGAGACGGAGGAAAGTGCGTAATCTGCGGCTCAGCTGACCAGATCCACTTCGACCATGACTTGCCGTTCTCGAAAGGAGGTTCGAGCGCGATGCCAGAGAACGTCCGCGTGCTCTGTGCCCGCCACAATCTCTCGAAGGGCGCGCGGATCGAATGAAGGACGACGGGCACGCGAATACGCGAGAGAGCAACCCTCCGAAGGACGTGATCTCGGTCGATGACGTGGCGGCGGCGTGCGGGCTTTCGCGGTCGACGCTGTACCGGCTGATGGAGCGGCATGGGATTCGGAAGTACCGGCGGGCTGGAGACCGGAAGACGTATGTGTCGCTATCGGCGGTACAGGCAGTGACAGGGTTTCGCGAGGTGGAGTAGCCGCGTCAGCGCATGCGGGCAAGGTGGGGGAGCACGACCTGGCGCACTTTCGGGACGACGTTGATGACGTGCGACGCGCCATCCACAAGGCCGGGCGTGCTGGCGCGGAAGTAGACCCGGCCCGTGCCGGTGATGGAACACGACGGAAACACGGCGATGCCATCGATCACGGTGCGGGTGCCGCCGCCGCACGTCCAGCCGGGGTTGAAGCCTTCGAGGCTGCCGTAGAGGAGCATGGTCACGATGCTGCTCTCGTCGGCGCGGACGAGGGCGCCGACGGGATCGAGCACACGGACGCGGACATCGAAGCGCCGGCCGGTGGCCGATTCGACCATGGAAGGCACGGCTGAGATGGAGAGGCGGGCGGCCGTGCCGAGCCCGGGGACCGTCCAACCGATGTCCTTGAGCATGGCGGAGATGATCGGCCCCGGATCGTGCGTCGCCCATCCGTAGTAGACGTAGGGGCCGAGGAGCGAGTTCGCGTCAGGTGGCTCGTAGACGTCCGCGTCGAGGTGCGAGGCGCTAGAACCCTGCTTCCATTCGGCCGGGGCATAGAGGGGGACAGCGATGCCGCCGGAGGCAACCCGGGTGGCGGGGCCATCGAACGCGAGGGCGTTGCCGGTGGCCTCTGCGCCGGCGACGGCCGCCGGGAGCTTCGTGAGGAGCTCGCCGCTGGAGCCGCGGATGAAGGTATCGAAGACAGTGGGCCGGCCGGCGATCCCGGCCGGTGTGAGGGATGACGTGATGCCGAACTGCTGGACGATCTCGTGCAGGGCGGTCGTGACGAAGTCGGTCGCCGCGCCGGGACGGCCATCGGTGCCGTAGTACCAGGGCTCCGAGCTGTTGAGGCTCACCTGCATGTCGGGCATGTCGTCGAGCCGGGCGCCCCGGATGGCGGTTGCAAGGGACGCGGGGTAGTAGACGCCCTGGAGGGGAAGGTCCGGGTCTTCTTCGGGGTCTTGCAGGTTCCAGCGGCTGCGGCTGCTGCCAACGGTGCCGCCGGCGAGGGGGGTGAAGAAGGCCTCGATGATGATCTCTGCTTCAGAGGTGACGAGCCGCTCGGCGATGCTGACGGCATAGTCGAAGGCGGTCCGGGCTGCCGGGGGGAACTCGTCCGCATAGAGGACCGTGAACTCGGCGGTCTTCGGACGGGTGAGCGGAACCGCGAGGGCGTTGGCCGCGCCGGGGACGGGCTCGATGCTGGCGCTGGCGAGCGTGGTGGTCCATGCGCCCCACTGTCCGTCGGGCTCGGCGGGCTGGCCGGCGGCGCCGGCGGGGACGAGCGCCGGGACAAGGATGGGAAGGAGCAGGAACGCCAAGAGCCGCCGCATCTCAAGTCTCCGGAGCAAGTGCGCTGAACGTGGGCGGAGCATAGGAATTCGCGGACAGGATGGCGAGGTCCATTCGGGGCAATATCTGGAGGCCGGGTGGCTTGCGCCCGGTGGCGGCGG
The DNA here is from genome assembly GCA_050248655.1 of Dehalococcoidia bacterium. Taxonomy (GTDB): domain Bacteria; phylum Chloroflexota; class Dehalococcoidia; order Tepidiformales; family Tepidiformaceae; genus JAGQHB01. Next base: position 84,068 of record JBFWRY010000003.1, on the reverse strand, counting down.
TGGCGATGCTCGCGCGGTGCTTCTGCTTGGCGGGACGTTCGACCCTCCCCACCTGGGGCATCTGTTGCTGGCGGAATGCGCGCGGGTGGAGCTGGGCGAGGGGCGAGTGGTGTTCATGCCGGCGGGCGACCCGTGGCGGAAGACGCTCCCGGGGGCAGTTGCGGCGGCGGTCCCCGCGCGGCAGGTGACGCCGGCGCGGCAACGGCTGGCGATGCTGCGGCTGGCGGTGCGCGGGAACGCGGCGTTCGCGGTGGATGACCGCGAGGTGCGGCGGAAGGGCCCGACGTACACGTCGGACACGCTGGCTGAGCTGCAGGCGGAGGGCGAGACGGACGTAACGCTGCTACTGGGGAGCGATGCCGTGGCGGACATGCGCTACTGGCACGAACCGGGGCGCATCCTGGAGCTGGCGCGGGTGGCGGCGGTGGTGAAGCCGGGGGGGATGCCGGTCGCGGAGGCGGTGCGGGCGCTGGCGGGGGTGGTGCCGGGGGCGGCGGGGCGGGTGGTGGAGGTGGGGTCGATGCCGCCGCTGGCGATTTCGTCGACGCTCATCCGGGAGCGGGTGGCGGCGGGGCTGCCGGTGCGCTACCTGGTGCCGGACGCGGTGGAGCAGTACATCCGCACGCGCGGGCTGTATGCCGGGGGTGGCAGTCCGTAGGGGCTATTGGCGCGTGCTACCTGCCCTTGAACTCGGGTTCGCGCCGTTCGATGAAGGAGCGGGCGCCTTCGATGCCGTCCTCGGTTTCGAAGAGCTTGGCGATGTACATGCCGGTCATCTCTTCGACGCGGGAGAGGGCGTCGTTGTGGGGGGTGTAGATGAGGCGCTTGGTGGCGGCGTAGGCGAGCGGCGGGCCCTTGGCGACGGTGCGGGCGATTTCGAGGGCGCGCTCGATGAGCTGCTCCTTGGGCACGACTTCGAGGACGAGGCCGAGGGCGAGGGCTTCCTGCGCATCGACGCGGCGGGCGGTGGTGACGAGCTCCATCGCGCGCTGGGTACCGACGGCCGCCTGGAGCAGGAAGGGCAGACCGACATCGGCGCTGAGGCCGCGCTTGACCTGGGCGACCTGGAAGATGGCGTTGTCGGCGCAGATGCGGAAGTCGGTGCCGAGGGCGAGGCCGAAGCCGCCGCCGACGGCGTAGCCGTTGATCGCGCCGATGATGGGGACGTCGCAGTTGCGCATCGCGAGGATGGAGGAGCCTTCCGGGTGGGGCCGGCGCCACGGCGGGCGCTGACGGCCGGGGTTGACTCCGGGGAAGCCGGTGACGTCGCCGCCGGCGCAGAAGGCGCGTCCTTCGCCCGTGAGGACGACGGCGCGGGCGTTGTATTCGCCGGAGTTGAGTGAATCGAGGAAGTGGATGGTCTCGGCAATCATGGTGCCGCCCATGGAGTTGAGCTTTTCGGGGCGGTTGAACTTGAGGAGAGCAACGCCGTCGTGGTGCTCAACGATGATGTCGGTATAGGAAGTCACTGCGGTGCTCCGGGTGCGGATGGGGGCATCCTACGGAGTGTGGGGGCGGTTGGCGCGGGGTCAGTGGCGGTAGATATCGCCGCGCGGGCCAATCTGGCTGACGGCGACCACTGGGAGACGGCGATAGTAGGACGATGCCTGTCGCGACAACTCGACCGAGTATGGCTCGGTCACAGCCCGGCTTCCCGCTCCAGTTCGTCGAGTGTGATTGACTCGCCGCGCTCGATCTGAGCGGTGCCCTCGAGGACAGCGGCGACCTCTTCATCCGAAACGGAGCCGTCGTCGAGGAGGTTGCCGCTGACATCGAGCAGACGTTCGGCTTCCTCGTCGGTGAGGGATTCGACGATGGAGCGGAGCTCTTCCTTCGCAGTTGGCGTCGTCATTCGCTCAGTGTAGCGCGAGGGCCGCGCGGAGGGCGTCTTCGAGGCGGTCGCGGCGGACGGGGGCGCGGGCAAGTTCGCGGCCTTCACAGGTGATGACGGGGATGGCCCACTGATAGTCGCGTTCGAGGGCTGGATCGGCTGTGATGTCGACCTTTTCGACAGTGAAGTCGAAGCCGTGCTCTTTGCGCAGGGCGGCGAGGAGTGCGGCCGCTTCGTCGCAGAGGTGGCAGTCTGCGCGCCCGTAGAGCGTGACGACTGCGCTCACACCGAGGCGGGTTTCGTCGCTTCGGGGGCCGGTTCGCGGTCGCCCCAGACGCGCTCGGAGTACTCGCGGGTGATTGGCCCGGGCCAGCGGGCGAGCACACTCGCGCAGATGACGGCGATGCCGACTGTGGCAGCGGCGGTGAGCTGCGGGATGGGCACATCGGCGATCGTGGCTTCGTTGGTGCGGGTGTAGGAGAGGGCGAAGCGCATGATCCCGTAGAGGGCGACGTACGAGCAGAACACCCAGCCGGGCGTCTTGATGACGCGGCGGAGCACGGTGACGAGGAGGACGCAGATGACGAGGTCGCCGAAGAGTTCGTACCCGCCGGCAGTGGGGTGCACGGCCTTGCCGATCTCGCCGAGGGTGTTGGGGTGGATGTAGCGGACGGCCCAGGGGAGGCCGGTTTCGTCGGCCCAGTGTTCGCCGTTGATGAGGTCGCCGATGCGGCCGATGCCCTGCCCGAGGATCATTCCCGGAGCGGCGGCATCGAGGCTGATGGCGATCGGGAGCTTGCGCCAGATGCCGTAGGCGAGACCGCCGAGAACGCCGCCGATGAGGCCGCCATAGAGCGTGATGCCGCCTTCGGTGATGTCGGTGATGATCGTCTGAGGGGAGCCGCTGAAGTCGCTCCAGTGTTCGAACACGTAGAAGAGGCGGGCGCCGACGATGGCGCTGGGCACGGCCACGAGGGCGATTTCCTGGCCGATTTCGGAGGGGACGCCATCCTTCTTGAGCAGCCAGACGGAGAGGCTAACGCCGGCGATGATGCCAATGGCAGTGAAGAAGCCGTGGTAGGTGAGAACGAACGGACCCCATTCGAACATGGTGGGGTCGATGTTGATATCGATCGCGAGGAGCGGAAGAAATGCGAGGGGCATGAGAGCGTAAGCGTACAGCGGCACGGGGCAACGGACAGCAGACAATCGGACGCGCGACGATGGCCGCCTGACCGCGGATGCCGATGGCTGTACGCTTTCTTTCTCGATGTACGTTGAACGCGACCTTCCCTTACTGAATCGCCTGCGGGAGCAGGTGCTGTACGCCGCGGGGCCGATTGGTTCGACGCTGCTGTCGTTCAACCTTGGTCCCAGCGATTTCGTGGCGTTTAAGGGCACGGACCGGGAAGAGGAGCACGACGGCTGTCCGGAATGGCTGAACGTCGCGAACCCGGAAGTGCTGGAACGGGTGTTCCGGATGTTCTACGAGGCGGGCTGCGACGCGGTCGATTCGTGCACGTTCGGGGCGAACGAGATCGTGCTGGCGGAGTTCGGGCTGGCGGAGCGGACGCGCGAGCTGAACCGGCTAGGGGCGCAGGTTATCGGCCGCGTGAGGGACGAGTTCAGCACACCGGAGTGGCCGCGGTTCAGCTTCGGGACGATCGGGCCGGGGACGCGGCTGCCTTCGCTTGGGCAGACGGACTGGGACTCGCTTGTGCATTCGTATCGCGAGCAGGCGCTGGGGCTGATCGAGGGGGGGATCGATGTCCTGAAGGTCGAAACGTGCCAGGACCTGTTGCAGACGAAAGCGGCGCTGGCGGGCGTGACCGACGCAATGGAAGAGCTGGGTGTGCGGCTGCCGGTGCTGGCGAGCGTCACGATCGAGACGACGGGGACGATGTTGCTTGGTTCGGACATCGCCTGCGCGCTGACGACGCTGGAAGCGATGGACGTCGTCGACGTGATCGGGATCAACTGCGCGACTGGCCCGGAGCAGATGGTGGAACACGTCCGCCACCTGACGCAGCACTCGCGGCGGCCGGTATTCATCGGGCCGAACGCGGGGCTGCCGCAGATCGTCGATGGCGAGGCATGTTATTCGCTGACGCCGGACGAGTTCGCGCGATACCAGAAGATCTTCGTTGAGGAATTCGGGACGAGCATCGCCGCCGGGTGTTGCGGGACTACGCCGGACATGTTCCGGGCAGCGATTGCGGCGATCGGCCGGAAGCCGCCAAAGCGGCGGCATCCGGAGTACGAGCCCGGGTGTGCGTCGATTTATACGTCGGTGCCGTTTCGGCAGGAAACGTCGTTCCTGGTGGTTGGCGAGCGGATGAACGCCACGGGTTCGCGGGCGTTCCGTGATCTGCTGCTGGCCGACCCCGGGCCGGACATGGACGGCATGGTAGGGCTGGCGCGGGAACAGGCGGCGGAAGGCGCACACGTGCTGGACTTGATGGTCGACTACGTGGGCCGGGATGGCGTCCCGGACATGGCAAAGGCCGCAGCTGAACTGCGGACGCAATCGACGCTGCCGCTGGTCTTCGACTCGACGGAAGTGGCCGTGGTGGAGACGGCGCTGAAGCTGTACGGCGGCAAGCCGATCGTGAACTCGATCAACCTCGAGGACGGGGAACGCAAGATCTCCCGCCTGTTGCCGCTGATCAAGCGCCATGGGGCAGCAGCGATTGCGCTTGTGATCGATGAAGACGGGCAGGCGCGGGACGTGGAGTGGAAGCTGCGAGTAGCGCACCGCATCCACGACATCGCCGTGAACCGGCACGGTCTGGAGCCTTCGGACCTGCTGTTCGACATGCTCACGTTCCCGCTGAGTAGCGGACAGGAGGACCTTCGCAAGGATGCGATGGCGACGCTTGAGGCGATCCGCCGGGTCAAGGCGGAACTCCCGGGTGTGAACACGGTCCTCGGCGTTTCGAACGTATCGTTCGGGCTGAAGCCGGCGGCGCGGCGCGTGTTGAACTCGGTGTTCTTGCACGAGGCAGTGGAACATGGACTCGACGCAGCGATCGTGAACGCGCGCCAGATCGTGCCGCTGAACCGGATCCCCGAGGAACAGTTGAAGGCGGCACGCGACCTGCTCTATGACCGACGAGGAGAAGAGTATGACCCGCTGACCGTGTTCATCGGGCTCTTTGAAGGAGTTGAGGCGGAGAAGGCAGTCAAGCAGGACCGCTCGCTCCTGCCGATAGAAGAGCGGCTGGCGCAGCGGATCGTCGACGGCGACCGTCGCGGCCTCGACCTCGACCTGGCGGAAGCGCTGGAGTCGATGGACGCGCTGGCGATCATCAACGAGCACCTGTTGGGCGGGATGAAGGTGGTGGGGGAGCTGTTCGGTTCGGGGAAGATGCAGTTGCCGTTCGTGCTGCAGAGCGCGGAGACGATGAAGGCATCAGTGGCGTACCTGGAGCCGCACATGGAGAAGGCTGACGGCCCCGGAAAGGGCACGATCGTCCTTGCGACGGTCCGAGGGGATGTGCATGACATCGGCAAGAACCTTGTCGACATCATCCTTTCGAACAACGGGTACACGGTTCACAACCTCGGCATCAAGCAGCCGATCCAGAACGTGATCGACAAGGCCAGCGAGGTTGGCGCGACGGCGATCGGGCTGAGCGGGTTGCTGGTGAAGAGCACCGTCGTGATGCGCGAGGACCTGGAAGAGCTGAATGCGCGGGAACTGTTCCACTACCCGGTGCTGCTGGGCGGTGCCGCGCTGACGCGAAAGTACGTTGAGGGCGACCTTCGGGGCATCTACAAGGGCTCCGTGTACTACTGCCAGGACGCGTTCGAAGGACTGGCGACGATGGACCAGCTGCGCGGCGATGCGGGAGTAACGGCGAAGAAGGATCAGAGCGAGCCAGAGGACACCGGCTACGACCAAGTGCGGGTGCAAACGCCCGCCGCCGGGCGAAGCGGCACATCGGATGCGGAGCGCGAATACGCGGTCTCTGAGATCCGGGCGGCAGGACCAGTGCCGATCCCGATGCCGCCGTTCTGGGGTTCGCGGGTGGTGCGTGGAGTGCCGTTGCGGGACGTGTTTCCGTGGATCAATGAGGTGGCGCTGTTCCGGGGCCAGTGGCAGTACCAGCGGGGCAAGCGGTCCGAGGCGGAGTACGCCGAGTTCGTTGAGTCGGACGTGCGACCGGTGTTCCGGCGACTGCAGGACGAGGCGATCCGCGACGGGATACTGGTGCCGCAGGTGGTGTACGGCTATTTCCCCTGCCTGGCGGAAGGAAACGACCTCGTGGTCTGGCCGGATGTCGTGGCGGGCGAGCCTGCGGGAGCGCCGGTGCGGTTCGCACTGCCGAGGCAGCCAACGGGGCGGCGACTCTCGATCGCTGACTACTTCCTGAGCAAAGAGCAGGCAGCCGAGGGACGCGGACGGCGGGTGGACGGGAGCCGCGCCGACTTCGACACACTGGCGATTACGCTGGTGACGATGGGTGAGAAGGCGACGGAGCACGCAGCGAAGCTGTTCGCGAAGAACGAATACCGGGACTACCTGCACTGGCATGGCTTCGCGGTGGAGGCGGCGGAAGGACTCGCGGAGATGTGGCATGCACGCGTGCGGCAGGAACTGGGCATCGCCGCGGGCGACGCGCCGACGAAGCGCGAGATCTTCCAGCAGGGCTACCAGGGCAGCCGTTACGCGTTCGGCTACCCGGCGTGCCCAGACCTTGAGGAGCAGGTGCACATCGACGCGTTGCTGGTGCCGTCACGCATTGGCGTGGAACTCGGCGAGACCTTCCAGTGGCACCCGGAACAGACGACGAGTGCGATCGTGGCGCACCATGCTTCGGCGCGGTATTTCGTGATCCGATAGGTGGCGGTCGCCGGTTCGCATCAGTCCCAACGGCACGCGACTCCCGGCAGTGTTCGAACAGCCCACGACCAGGGGCGGTCGTGACTACGGGCGCGGTGCGAAGGTTGATGCGCGTATTTCCAATGGTTATGGTCGCGCCTACAAATTGCGAAAGGCGATCAGATGACAGTAGAGCCGATCCAGGTCCTGGGCACCGAGACGCACCGGCTGCATTCGGAGTGCGTCGGCGTTGACTTCGAAATCGCGATCATCCCTCCTCCGCCCGGCGTGGGTCCGACGCCGGTGGTTTACGTGACGGACGGCGACATGGCCGCGCCCCTGGCGGCGCCGCTGGTCCAGATGCTGATGATGGGCGGCGAGATCCCGCCGGTGTTGACCGTGGCGATCGGCTATCCGAGGACAGGAGCTGCGATGGCCGACTTCGCGCAGTGGGGCATGTCACGGACACGGGACTTCTCGCCGACGGTCGACAGGCGGCAGATGGCGGAGATGGACGGATTTTTTGGGACGACCACTGCCGCCGGTGGCGCCCAGCAGTTCTTTGATTTCCTCACGCGAGAGCTTCGGCCGTGGCTGTCGGGGCGATTCGAAACCACGGACGACGCCACCTACGTCGGCGACTCGATGGGTGGACTCTTCGGCACGTGGACGCTGTTCCATCACACAGAGGCGTTCAACCGGTACGTACTTGGCAGCCCCTGGCTTTGCTGGGACGAGGCTGTTTCGACCGGCTGGGAGGCTGAGTATGCGGCAGGTCATTCGGACCTCGCTGCGTCGGTCTACCTCGCTGCGGGGGCGGAAGAGCACATTCGAGGCCCGTATGCCCAGGAGTGGATGATCGCGACGTTCGCGCGCGCGGACACCGCGGGCCACACGAGGCGCCTTGGCGATGCGCTCGCGGCGCGCGCGTATCCGAGCCTGCGCCTGACGACGCGAATCCTGCCCGACGAGACGCATTTCTCGATCAACGGCGCGTTAGTCGCCCAGGGCCTGCGGAAGGTTTTCGCGACGGCGTAGGGGCCTCCCTCATCCCGGCCTTCTCCCGCTGTCGCGGGAGAAGGGGGCGCTGGCTGCCTTAACGTCCTCGAACAGCCCACGACCAGGGGCGGTTGTGACTGCGGGGACCGCGGTGATCTGCGCGAATCACTCCCGTGCCGTAGCCGGGTCGCTCATAGAGTCCGTGCTGCCGGACGGCGGCTGCGTCTTGGTTGTCGCCGGTTTCGTTGTGGTGACGGTAGACGGTGCGGGCGTCGCCTTGGCCGGCGGCTTCGTGGGTGCGGCCGTGCGCGTCTCGACCGGCTCTGTTGTGCGTGGCGGTGCGACGGCTGATGGCTTCGTAGGGGCGGACGTTGGCGCGATGAGGGTCGCGGACGGGATCGGCGTGATGGGCGTGGGAGTGTTGGCCGTCGTGGGCAGGGGCTTCGTGGGGTCGCCAACATTAGCGGTGGCGACGGCAATGGCGGACGCTGAAGGCGATGCCGAAGGGGACGGTGGTGGAGAGCCGTCTGCGACAGGCGTCTCAGAGGGTGCAGGCTTGGCGGTCTCATCGGCGCGGCCGGTCGCGGAGACCGGTGGGCCGCTCCGCGATATCGCTGTCCGTGTCGGGGTAGCTGTCGGGGTGGGTGTTGGCGTCGGCTGGCGTCCAACGAGCGCGGCGCCACGAGAGGCATCGACCGAACCCCAGCCGCCGCCGGCAGCGAGCGAGCCGGTGATCGACGCGAGGGCGAGGCCGGAGAGGCCGAGGGCCGCGACTGCGGCAGCAAGCGGACGAGTGGAACGTCGGCGACGGGGCATGAAGATCCTCCGTAGATTCAGGCGGTGGTGTGACGGTCGCGGAGGCGGATGACGATCTCCCAGACGGCCCATGCAGCGATTGCGAGGCCAAAGGCGACGGCAAAGACAACGACGATGCCCCGCCCGGCGATTGCGCCGGCCGCCGGGACTTCGAACCAGACTTCGCCGAGGAGGCGGTCGGCTGTCACTTCGCCGGTGTCAGGCGCAGGGTTGGAATCGCCCATCGTGAGCAGGCGGCGGTCCACGGAGACGGCAGTCGTGCCGGATGCGCGGTCGACGATCTGGAGTTCGACTTCGTTGATGCCAATGACGCGGTGGACGGTGGGGATGCGATCGCCGCCAGACTGGAAGAGGATGATGTCGCCCTCCTCGATGTCGCTGATCGGTACCGGACGCGTGACGATAAGGTCGCCCGAGTTGATGGCGGGGGCCATGCTGCCGGACGTGACCGTGAGCACGTGGAAGTCGAAGAAGCGGGTGGCGACGAGTATGAGGAGGATGGCTCCAGCCGCGGCGCCCAGCGCCAGGGCACCGGTAGCGATACCCGCGACGCGGAGAGATCCGGTGACGGGAGGACGGTGCGGCCGCGAGGCATCGAACGTAATGCCGGTCATGTCAGGCTCCAGTAGAAATGTCTCCGGGAGCGGCGTGCCGCTCCCGGAGAACGGGCGGAGTGGTGACCCTTACGCGCCTAGCGGACCGACAGCGCCGGGTCGGTCGCGGAGTCAGGGTTCTCAGCGACGATGGTGACGCGATAGACGACGATGCTGCCCTGGCAGCTGCGCGGGGCGTCTCCGCTCACCTTGAGCGAGGCGCCGAACTTGCCGCCTTCGCCGCCGGGAGGGATGACTTCGCCCGGATTGGCGAGGCGTACTTCGCCGCCAAAGTCATCGACGGAGCAACCGCGCGTGTCGGGCGCGACAAGGTCCTCATCGAGCTCGTCGAATGCTGCGGCCGGGGCTGCGGCCGGGGCTGCGGGCGAGATGACGTGGCGGATGGCCACGCGGCCACCAACGACGGAGAGATCGAAGTCGCCGGTGTTCTTTCCGTAGCCTTCGCCGACGTTGGTGGTCTGGCCGTTGTGGCCGATGAGGGTAAGGCAGGGAATCGCTTCGCCGGTATCGGGGTCGGCAGGCTCGACGCCGTCGCCATCACAGACCGGCTGGTAGGCGATCTGGAAGACATTCTGGCCGACGATGGCTGCGCCGCGGGCGGAATCGGCGGTCCGCCAGGCGAAGACGCCGCCGAACATGGCGACGCCGGAGAGCGCGGTAAGGGTGACGCCCGCGAACAGTTTGCGAGTCGTGGGACGGGTAATCCGCATGGAAGTTCCTCCGTGAAGTGGTGAATGGTGGAGGGCAGGCAGCAGCCTGCCCTCGGCCCCCAGGGGACGTGGCTGGACCGGATGTGTAGACGCGTGGCGGGGGAGTGCGGCTCCTTTCCGATCGAACACGGAAGGCCACGACGGGCGCGAGCCCACACCAGCGGATTCGATGCCGGTGCTAGACTTGCGAGAGCAAGGGTCCCGTCGAGGTCGACCTTGCGATCCGCGCTGCCGTGGAAGTAACAGTTCGGCGGCAGCGCTTTCGTATCAGCCGGTATATCTCCGCGAGGCGGCGGAAGGTTGCTCGGCAATCCCTTTTTGTCTTCGCCAGCATTAGACGGGGACCGGTTGCACGTTCGGGATCCGGCCGCAGTATGCGGGTCGTGACGGTGCACACGAACGGCGGCCAGGTGGCGATCCCGGGCGAACGGGGAAAGCGCGCACGCCAGGAACGACTCTTCCTGGAGGGACCTCAGAGCCGCGGCTTTGAGCTTCGCCACATGTGGCGCGTGTTCAGCGAATACCTGCGGGCGTTGCGCGCGCTGCACTTCGTGGGGCCGTGTGTGACGGTGTTTGGATCGGCCCGCTTCCCGGACGGACACCCCGCGTATGAATCAGCGCGCGCCGTGGGATCAAGCCTTTCGCACCTGGGCTTCACGGTCATGACGGGTGGCGGGCCGGGAGTGATGGAAGCAGCGAACCGCGGGGCCAAGGACGCGGGCGGCATGTCCGTCGGGTGCAATATCATCCTGCCGAACGAACAGGCATCGAATCCTTACATCGATAAGCTGGTGACGTTCCGCTACTTCTTCGTCCGCAAAGTGATGCTGGTGAAGTACTCGTACGGGTTCGTGGCGCTGCCGGGCGGGTTCGGGACGATGGATGAGGTGTTCGAGACGGCGACGCTCATCCAGACCGGCAAGATCCGGGACTTCCCGATCGTGCTGCTGGGGACGGAATTCTGGAACCCGTTTGTCGATTTTCTGCACAACCAGCTTGTCGCGTCGGGGACGATCGAGGTAGGAGACGCGGACCGGCTGTTCGTCACGGATTCGCCGGAGGAAGCGGCGAGGCACATCCGCGACGTGTCGATCGAGCGGTTCGGGCTGAAGTATGCAGAGCCGCAGAGGCGGCGCAGGTGGCTGTTGGAATAGCGGGGCCGTGGGTGTTCACCGCCTCTTGACGACCGAACGGGTATCCTCTGGCCAATGGGCATTTCACGGACATTGATTGTGGGGGGGTTCGCCCTCTTTGGAGCACTGGGACTGGCCTGCGGCGGCAGCGGAGACGGAGACGGGGGCAGCGAGACGCCAACGGCGGCGGCAACGACCGCCGGGCCGGCGGCGGTCGGCACCCCCCTTTCGCTGGATGCGCCGCTGATGGTGAACGGCCTGCCGGCGTGCCTCCCGCCGGGCACCACGGTGAAAGGGTCGCCATTCACCGCGAACGCTGACCCGATCAAGGGCGGTGGCGGAGCGGCCGGGATTTCACTCGTACCGGCGGCCGGAGACATCTACGCGGGCGACATCAACCTGGTGATGGGAATCACGGACATTTCGGGCCAACCGATCGGTGATGCGCAGGTCCGCCTCACGCTCTACGACCTCTCGGGGAACGTGCAGACCGCGTACTGCCAGCTGGAACCGGTCGCGAGCGCGCCGGGAACGGAAGAGGAATTCGTGCATCTGCACGAGGGCGGTGTCCAGCACACGCACGGCGGCGAAGATGCCGACCGCGCGGCGTACTACTCGCACGTCACATTCCCGAAGTCGGGGCCTTATGGCGTCGCAGCCGAGGCGATCCTGAAAGACGGGACGCGGCGGATGGCGACGGTGCTCGTCCAGGTGGCAGCAAAGCCCGCGGTGCCGGCCGTGGGCGAACCGGCGCTGCGGAGTGACAACCTCACAAGGGCGGACGTGGCCGACATCCGCGAGATCGACTCCGGCGACCCGCCGAACGATATGCATGACCTGAAGATCAAGGATGTTCTGGCAGCGGGACGGCCGCTCGTGATCGTCTTTTCGACTCCGGCCTACTGCACGTCGGCGTTTTGCGGGCCAGTGAACCAGGAAGTGGAAGTGCTGCACGACGAGTACAAGGGGCAAGTGGACTTCGTACACGTCGAGATCTGGCGAGACCGGACGACGAGCACACTGAACCCGACGGCGCGGGAGTGGTTGATCCGGGCTGACGGCGGACTGACAGAGCCCTTCGTCTACGTCATCGACAAGAACGGCGTGATCTTCGACCGTTGGGAAGGGCCGGTGGCGAAGAACATTATGGAAGAGAGCGTGAAGGCAGTGGCAGCCGGGGCGACGTACAAGCCATAAGACCTTGCGGGGCCTTGCCGGTCAGGCGCGGTAGAGGGTCCGGCGGGCCGCGATGTGGTCGAGGATCATGGCGCCGGCCATACCGAGCGCGACCATGAGCAGGAAGCTGACCATCGAGCCGATGAGCACGGCGATGAAGTCGTGCTGGACATCGGTAGTGACGAGCCACATTGCGCCGACGGCACCGGAAACGAGGGAACCGACCTTCGCCAGCGCGTTAAATCGCTGGCGGGTGCCGGAGGCAAAGAGCCAAGCGAATGCTGCCGGCGCAGAGGCGAAGACGAGAAGCTCAATGAGCGGATGGATAAGCGCGAGGCTCACAAGCACAGAGCAGGCCACGGCGACGCCGACAAGGGTCGCGCGGTGCGTTGCAAGTGCCGGGCCCGCGGCGAGACGGGGTGTCGCAGCCACGAGAGTGAACTCTAGGGCGGAATGCGCTTGTGGGCGAATTCGCATGTGGGCGGGCATGGTGTGAGCGTGCGGGTGCAGCGCCCGGAGGGGACGGCTACGATGCGCCGAAGCAAGCAACGAGGACACATATGGACTGGAAACCGGTATTCGCCGAGGCGCTCGACATCTTTATCCGCTACCTGCAGATCGATACGTCCAACCCGCCGGGGAACGAGAAGCCGGCGGCGCGATTCCTTGGGCAGCTGATCGAAGCGGAAGGAATCGCCTGCGAGTACATCGAGACGGCACCGAACCGGGAAGTGGTGATCGCAACGCTGAAGGGCGACGGGACAAAGCGCCCGCTGATGCTCTGCAACCACACCGACGTCGTCCCCGTGGAGCCGCAGTACTGGACGGTGCCTGCGTTCGAGGGCGTGGTGAAGGATGGGAAGGTGTACGGCCGCGGCGCAGTGGACATGAAGGGTTGCGGCGTCATGCAGCTTGTGACGTTCCTGCTGGCGAAGCGGATGGGCTGGAAACTGAAGCGGGATCTGGTGTTCTGCGCGGTGCCGGATGAGGAGGCGGGAAGCGAGTGGGGGATGGAGTGGCTCTGCAAGCATCGGCCCGACCTCGTGGACGTGGAGTTCGAACTGAGCGAGGGGGGCGGCGGCACGAACCGCTTCGGACGAGAAGAAACGAAGCTCTTCAGCGTGGCGACGAATGAGAAGGAGGTCGCGTGGATGCGGCTGACGTCGGTCGGAACGCCCGGGCACGGGAGCCGTCCGCACTACGACAACTCGGCCGTCCACCTCGTGAACGCGCTCGCGAAGCTGGCGAGCTGGGAGCGGCCGCTGACCTTTACGCCCGACACGACGGCCTACCTCGAAAGGCTTGGCGAAGCCGGGTTGTTCCCGCCGCTGTCAGACCGCGCCGCGGTCGAAGACCGAATCCGAAAGTCGCCGGAGCTGCATGCGATGTTCATCAACACGCTGAACATCACGATGGGTCACTGGGGCATCAAGGCCAACGTAATCCCTGCAAAGAGCGAAGCGACGATCGATTGCCGCCTGTTGCCCGGCCAGACGAAGGAAGACTGGCTCCGTCAGATCCGCGAGCAGATCGATGACGACCGGATCACGGTGGAGCTGCTGCTCGAAGACCAGGGCGAGATGGTTGGCGTCGACTGGGACACGGAATTGTTCCGGACGATCGAGAGCGTCGTGAAGGGCGCCATGGAGGACGCGGTGGTCGTGCCGACCATGACCGTTGGCGGGACGGACAACCGTTTCCTCCGAGCGCGCGGTATCCCGGCCTACGGCTTCATCCCCTGCCTGCTGAGCCCGGAGGAGCGCGCGGGCTTCCACGGAAACGACGAGTTTATGACCGTGGAGAACCTGAACATGGGCTGCGAGCTCATGTATGAGATCGTGGAGCGGATGTGCTGCTAGGCGGCTAGCGGACGGTTGCCTGGACGCTGGCCTGGAGGGTATTGCCGCCGGGGGTTTTCGCCTGCACGACGATGTTGAGCGACCCGGCATCGGCTTTATCGGGGATGAACGTCACGGTGAAACTGCCGGGCGCTTTGGCGCCTTCGAAGATAGAGATGTTTCGCGGCGAGGTCGTGAAGACCGAGGTGGCAAGGGTCCGATCGTCCGGCGGATCAGCTCCGATGGTGATCGAGACGACGATGGCTTCGCCCACTTCGTAGAAGGTCTTCGGGATGCTTACCTGCAGGGAGTACGCGATCGGTGGGCGCGTCGCCGTCGGCGTCGGTGTGACCGTCGGTGTGTTCGTGACGGTGGGAGTTGGGGTGCGAGTACTGGTATTCGTTGGCGTTGCCGACCTTGTGGCGGTCGCCGTGGCAGTGCCGGTAGCGGTATTCGTTGGAGTGTTGGTCTTCGTCGCGGTGGCGCCGCCACCACCCTGGGTGGGCGTGCGGGTCGGAGTACGCGTGGCCGTGTTCGTCGCGGTTGGCGACGCAGAAGGGGAGGTGCCGGGGGACGGTGACCGCGTAGCAGATGCGGAAGCCGACGGCGAAGGACTCGGGGTTGGAGAAGACTCGATCCCACCGGCGCCGGGGAGCGACCCGGTCGTAGACGTTGCAGGTGGTTCGTCATCGTCGTCGCCAGATGAGGCGAACGCGCAGAATCCGAATCCGAGAGCAACAGCCGCGGCAACGACGCCGAGCCCGCCAAGGACCAGGGGCTTTGCAAACCAGGCGCGGGCGGGAGGGGGAGGCGGCGGCGGACCGCCGCCGGGGGCCGGATAGGGGTTCGCGGGCGGCACCGTCGACTGGTAGTCGGCGGCGACCGTCTGATTGCCGACGCCGGGGTCAGCGACGCGGGTGGCGCCAGAATCGAAGGCCGAACGAGCGCCGCAGGAGGGGCAGAACTGGGCGCCTGCAGGGTATTCGGCGCCACAGGCGCTACAGACCATGCGCACGACCCCTCGATTGAGGTGAACTCGCCAGCGGCCTGGCGCTAGTAGTCATCGTACACATCCGCTGTTGCGTGGGCGGTCAGCGTCTGACCGCCGGACGTAACTTCGACCTGCACCGTCATGTACGGGTAGTCGGCCTCGCCGACCACGCCTGAGACGCAGAAGGGTCCCGTGGCAGTACCCGATGCGACGACGGCCGAGTAGGGATATGTCTGGCGGACAACGTAGCTGTAGCTGACATCGGCGGGATAGGCGTCCCAGCAGAAGTCAGCGTGGTCGCCAATGTAGTAGTAGTCGTAGTCCCAGTAAGCGTAGACCTCGGTGATACGCCGGCCGACGATCGTTGTCGAGGCGGTATCGGAGGTGGTCGCGCCAGCGGCCGTGGTGACGTCGACGCGGACGCTGAGCGTGCCAGTGAAGCCCTCGGTGCCGATGCCAATGCACTGGAAGCCAACCTGGCCGGAACGCCGCCCCAGCTCAGTTCCGGACGGCAGCTGGTAGACGATGAAGCCGTAAGTTGTCGAGTTAGAACTGACAGTGAAGCAGAGGTTGGCGGTCTGCCCGGAATCGTACTGGCTCTGTTCGAAATAGGCGTCGATCGAGAACGGCACGCTGGTCGCGGTTGGCGTGGGCGTGTTGGTGCGCGTCGGCGTTGCGGTTGGGGTGTTCGTGGATGTGGCCGTTGCCGTAGGCGTGTTCGTACGGGTGGCCGTGGCGGTCGCGGTGGGCGTGTTCGTGCGCGTCGGCGTCGCGGTCGGCGTCTCCCCTGGCTTGAGCGTGGGTGTCACGGTGGGTGTGTTCGTGTTGGTCGCGGTCGGGCTGGGGCTTGTGCCAGGCGATGGGCTGGGCCGGGGCGTCGCCGTATTCGTCGCGCTGGCCGATGCGGAAGCAGAGGGAGATGCGCTGGGCGAAGCAGTCGCGGCGGTAGCCGAGGGCGAAGCATCTCCGCCGTCGGCGGGCTCGTTGTCTCCGCCACCGCCAAAGGCCACGCAAACGCCCGCAAAGAGGGCAACGATGGCGGCGATGCCGCCGAGGCCGGCGATCGGTATCCAGCGGGGAATGCCACCACCGCCAACGGGAGGCCCGCCACCGCCGGGAGGCGTGTAGCCGCCGCCGGGAGGCGGCGGGTTGTAAGCCTGGGGAGGGGCGAATTGCGTCTGTCCGGGGTCGTAGTTCTGCGGCCCGGCTACCTGTGTTTCTTCGCCTGTGTAGCCAGAACCGGAGCTGGACGGGGCCATTGTGGCGCCCGGATCGACGGTTGCGCCGCAGCCTGCGCAGAACCGTTCACGACCGGAAAGTAGACGACCGCAAGTTGGACAATTCACAAGCTTCCCCCAGCTGAACACTCTACTACGAAGAACAGCCAACTTGACGTGGCGACCGCCACAGATTGGCACGGATGGAATTGTTGACCTTGTTGCTTCACTTTGTTGGCGGGCCTACGCTAGATGCCCCGGCTTACACCTGCGGCGAACGCAGACAGACCTCGAAAGGAAGCCAATATGAGCAGCATTGCCGAACGCGGGTACGCCAATCCTGACGTACTCGTCAGCACGGATTGGGTGGCGGAACACCTGGACGACGCATCGATCCGGATCGTGGAATCGAACGAGGACCCGCTCCTTTATCCTTCAGGCCACATCCCCGGCGCCGTCCAGATCGACTGGGCACTGGACCTGAACGACCAGGTGCGACGCGATTATGTGCATAAGGACGCCTTCGACGCGCTCTGCTCGAAGGCAGGGATTACACGGGACACGACGGTGGTGTTCTACGGCGACAAGAGCAACTGGTGGGCGTGCTACGCCTTCTGGGTGTTCCAGCTCTTCGGACACACGAAGGCAAAGGTGATGGACGGCGGACGTCTGAAGTGGGAGAAGGAAGGGCGCACGCTGACGCGCGAGGTTCCTTCGTACGCGGCGACAGACTATGTCGCGCCGGCGCGGGACGACACCAGGATCCGGGCCTTCCGCGACCAGGTGCTTGCACATGTGCAGGGCGGCGGCGCGCTGGTGGACGTGCGCAGCCCGCAGGAGTACTCGGGCGAGCGGACGCACATGCCGGAATACCCGCAGGAGGGCGTCCTCCGCGGCGGGCACATCCCCGGTGCGAGGAGCGTGCCCTGGGCGCGAGCGGCCAACCCGGAGGACGGGACGTTCAAGTCCGCGGCCGACCTGAAGGCGATCTACGAAGCGGAACAGGGGCTCAAGTCTTCGGACAACGTCGTCGCCTATTGCCGGATCGGTGAGCGTTCCAGCCACACATGGTTCGTGCTGACACACCTGCTCGGCTACCCCAACGTGAAGAACTACGACGGCTCCTGGACGGAATGGGGCAATAGCGTCGGGCTTCCGATCGAGAAGTAGACGGAAAGGCACGTGACTCGAAGAAGGCCCCGGCTGTTCGCCGGGGCCTTCTTCGTTTCGCCTGGAAGCGCGGGCAGGAAATGGATCAGGCGGCCGAGGTCTCGGTTTGGACCGGGAGGGGCCCGGCATCGGCCAGTGGTTCGAGCGCGGGCCGGACGGCGGGCCTGTGCCGCAGCTCCATCGCGAAGAGCGTGAGCACAGCGAGAATACCCACGACAGCGAGGGTGATACGGGCCCCGGCCATAGCGGTCGCCACACCCGCGACGAGCACGGGAATGACGAGAAACGACTCCGTGATTGCGAGCTGGACGGCGTGGACACGTCCCTGGGCTCCCGCCGGCGCCAACTCGGTGAGCACGAGGCGGGCACTCATGACAGCGACGATCATCCCGAGGCCACCGAGGAACGAAGCGGGGACGACGACGGCGGCAGTGGTATTGAGCCAGGCCTCGGCATCGCGCACGGGGCCCGGCATCGTGTTCTGGGCGGCAAGGGTGAGGCCGTGGTCTACGAAGGCAAGCGTGAAGAGGCCGGCGAGCAAGAGGAGCGATGCCGTCCGCATGGCCGCCGGAGCGCGTTCGACCGTGAGCAAGCGCGATGCCCACGCCAGCCCGGCGACAATGCCAAGCGCCCCCGGCACGAGGACGAAGGCAGCGCCGACGGAGCCGAGATCGATCTCATCTTTGATGAAAGCGGGAAGCGAGACCACGAGGACGCGAGAGATAACGCCAGCGAGCGTGAGCGCCACGACCGCGTAGAAGGCCCGGCCATCGGTGAGGAGGAACCGGGCGACAGGACGGAAGGCGTGGGACACGCCCGGCAGCGCTGCCGGCCGGGAGGCGTCCACCTGGCGGCGAACCATTTCGAGTCCGGAGACGGCGACGACGGCGAAAGCCACGATCACGGCGCCGAGCACGGCTGCCTGCCCGCCAAGGAAGTAGAAGAGCGGCGCAAGGACGAGGATTCCGGTCGCCTGGCCCGAGTACTGGGCGATGGTGATCGCTGAGTATGTGCGCCCTGGAAGGCGGCCCTGCACGTGGTGGACGAGGGCAAATTCGGCGGGGGTGAAGACCTGGGACGCCGTGGAGTAGACGATCGCCACGACCCAAACGAGGTTGGCGTCGCCGAGGAACAGGAAGCCGGGAATGATGGCGGCAGCGCGCAACGCGGCCCCAAGCGCATAGGCGCGGGACGGCCCAAGGCGATCGACGAGCGCGCCGCCAAGCGGTCCGAGAAGGACGGACGGCAGGAGCATCGCGACAAAGAAGGACGAGAGGCCGACCGAGGCTGAGCCGTTGGTTCCTGCGGAGACGAGCAGGGCGATGATCAGCATGTTCTGGGCAGCCTGGGAGAGGAACTTGGCGCCGAGATAGACGCTGCCGTTCGAAGCCTGGGCGACCGCGGCGGGCAACCCAGCGGCCGCGCCGGGCACAATCCGGCGCCAGACATGGGCAGATCCACGAGGGAATGCCGAACTCAGGAGAGCCACTTCGCTGCCTCCACGCAGTACCTGCCGCCGTGTGGGCGGCAAGCATTCTTGGAGGCTCGCGCCTCCCGAACGTCTACGAGGTTAGCTGCCGGGTTCGGCGTCGGAAGTCGCCTACGCGCACGTGCGCGATTCACCCCAAAAGGTGGGTCCCCCGTTCCCGCGTGTGCGGGATTCGACACTCTTAAGATAACGACCTCACACATGGATCGTCCATAGGGAACTTCTATCGACGGGTGTGTCCACAGGTCCATGGTGACAGCATGAGCTGAACGGCTGTGAAACAACCGTGAAGGGTTCGGGCGAAGGAAACGCCCGGTCAGGCGCGAGGAAGGCCGAGGCCGCGCGTGGCGATGATGTTGCGCTGGATCTCGCTGGTACCGCCGCCGATCGGGCTCGTCGTGCTGTGCATGTAGAAGCGCGGGATGCGGCCACCGATCGAGCGGACATCGTCGCGATCGTTGACCTGGCCGTACATGCCGGTGAGGTGCATGGAAGTCGTGGCGAGGCGGACATCCAGTTCGCTCGAATAGAGCTTGGCGATTGAGGATTCCTTGTTCGGGATCTCGCCGCGGTCCTGCATGGAGATGATGCGGTAGCTGATGAGGCCTTCCACCTGGGCTTCAATGGCGCGGTCGGCCAGCGCGTTGCGGAGCGAATCGCGGTTGGAGACGGCGGCGCGGCCGATTTCGCTTTCACGTGCGAAACGGGTGAGGTCGCGGACGATGAGCTGGTGGGCGACGCTCGTGGCGATGCCGCTGCGTTCGAAGTCGAGCGTGGTGGCGGCGAGATACCAGCCCCGGTTCTCTTCGCCAAGGAGTTGGGACTTCGGGATGCGGACGTCCTCGAAATAGACCTCGTTGAATTCGTGGCTATTGAGCATGTTGACGAGCGGGCGAACGGTAATCCCCGGCGTCTTCATATCGAGCAGGAAGTAGCTGATGCCGCGGTGCTTGGGGGCATCTGGATTGGTGCGGGCGATGAGGATGCCCATGTCGGAGCGGTGGGCGCCGGAGGTCCAGATCTTTTGGCCGTTGACGACGTAGTCGTCTCCGTCGCGGATGGCGCGAGTCTGGAGCGAGGCGAGATCGGAGCCAGCACCCGGTTCGCTGAAAAGCTGACACCAGGCGTCTTCGCCACTGAGGATGCGATGGAGGTAGCGGTCCTTCTGCTCCTGCGTGCCGTAGACCATGATCGTTGGGCCGGCCCAGCCGTGGCCGATGCCACCGGGACGGGGGGCGCGCCGCCAGGAGAACTCCTCGTTGAGGATGAACTGCTGCTTCACGCTGAGGGCGCCGCCGCCGTATTCCTTCGGCCAGTGGGGGGCGCCCCAGCCGTGGACGTTGAGCTTCGCAGTCCATTCCTTGAGGAAGTCCGCGTAGCCGGGGAGCTGGCGGCGAGCGCCGTTAAAGAGGCCCCACTCGACGTTGTCATCGGTGGCGAAATCGGCGGGGAAGTTGGCGTCGAGAAACGAGCGGACTTCGTCGCGGAAGGCGACCTCGGCGGGGGCATCACGAAAGTCCATTGGTCACTCCTTGAGATAGATGGCCTGGCCGGGGCAGATATCGGCGGCGTCTTCGGCATCCTCGCGGCGTTCTGGCGGCACCGGATCGACGATGACCGACGGGTATCCGTCCGCATCCTCTTTGAAGAGGTCTGGATGGAGATAGGTACACTGGCCGCTCCTGATGCAGGCCTTGCGGTCGACCGATAATTTCACACCACTTCCTCCACTTCGGTCGTCAGCGGCCGAAGCCGCCAACGCTAATTTCAACATCGGAGACCCTGCCGGTGCTGCGGTCGCCGACCTGGAGCGTCACCGTCCCATCATCGGGCATGGCGTCGCAGTATTCGTGGAAGGTGGTCACGTCGGTGCCGTTGACGCCGAGGATGAGGAAGCGGGCTTCGCCGCTGGCGTCGGCGCCAACGAGGCCGACTTCATCGGCGGGGCCGCCCGGAGTGATGTTTTCGATGCCGAGGGCGGCGAATTCGCCGGTCTGCGTGTTGATCAGTTCGCTGAAGGTGAGGCCAATCCACTTGGGGGCGCGACCTTCCTTGAGGTCGCCAAGGACCTGGCTCACGCGATCCATGGAAACGGCGTAGTTTTCGTTCTGGGCCTGGGATGGACCTGTGAAGCGGGCCGTGTTGACGCCGACCTGGTGGCCTTTGCCATCGAAGAGGGGGCCGCCCGAGTTACCGGGGTTGATAGCGGCGTCGGTCTGGATGACGTTGATGAGGAATGGAAGGCCGCTGCCGGGCTGGTCGTAGACGGTTTTCACCTTGGAGACGACGCCCGTAGTGGCGGAGAGCGAACGGCCGAGGAAACCCTCCGCGGCGCCAGGGTAGCCGAGGGCGATGACTCGGTCGCCCTGTTTCAGGCTTGCGATGTCGCCGAAGGTGACCTGCTTGAGGCCTTCGACGGAGTCCTTGAGGCCGGGGACACGGACGAGGGCGAGGTCGTCGCAGGGGGCCGCCGCAACGAGCTCCGCGTCGACGCTTCCGTCGATCATCTCGCTAAAGACTTTGAGGGCGCCGACGCTGGCGACGTGGTTGTTGGTCAGCACGAGGCCCTTGTCCAGGTCGATGATCGAGCCGCTGCCCCCCGAGAAGATGTTGCCGTCGGGATCGAAGGCGTCAATGCGAAGAGTGGCAGGGGTGACGCGCTCGACGATCTGAGATTCGCTGAGGGCGCTATCGCTGCCCGAGAGGAAGAACGCAGCGAGCGCGGCCCCGATGGCGATGGCGACGACACCGCCGATCGCCGTGAACATCAGCGTCTTCGGGCGTTCGCGTCGCTCGCGCGCTTCGACGGCCTGCTCGACAGCCTGCGAAACCGCCTGGTGATCGAACTGCGGGGCAGCGGCACCGACGAGGGTCGGCGACGGCGACGATGAGTAGAAACTGGAAGGCTGGCGCGTGAAGAGGATGACTGTCTCGCCGACCTGGATTTCGGAGCCTTCGCCGGCGTATTCGGAACCGGTGATGCGCTTGCCATCAACGACGGTGCCGTTGGCGCTGCCGAGGTCTTCGACGAGCAGGTGCTCACCATCGAGGCGGACGCGGGCGTGGCGCGAGGAGACGCGGGCATCGCTGAGGGCGAACTCGCTCGAAACGTCGCGGCCGATCATGACTTCACGCCCATCCATGAGCGCGAGCTCTTTGCCGTCGTCACGGCCAGTGCGGACCACGAGGCGCGGGATGATATTGGCGGCTGGGGGTGTCCAGCCGCCGCCGACCATCGTCGCGGGCTCTGCCGATGGCGCTGGTGGAGGCGGCGGTTCGTAGGCGGCGGGCGCCAGCGGTTCGGCAACGGCGAACGGCGGTTCCGGTTCAGGAGGAGGGGGAGGCTCAAACGCGGCGGGAGCCGGGGGTTCCGCGACCGCGATTGGAGGTGGGGGCGGTTCCACGGCGGCCGGCGGCGGGAGGTCGACCGGCGGAGGAAGCGGAACGGCAGGCGCGGGCGGCGGCAGTTCGGAGGCGGCGGCGGCCACGAGAGGTGGTTCGTCGTGGGCCGGGGCCGGCGGCGGCGGCACGGGGGCGACCGAGAGCGGAGGTGGCGATTTGATCTCGTCGGCTGTGCCCGCGACGGTCATCTCGGTTTCTCCCACCCGTATGGTGTCGCCGGGCGCAGCAACAACGGCAGAAGCGATCCGCTCGCCGTTGACGTAGGTGCCGTTGTAGGAGCCAAGGTCTTCGACCTGTATGCCATCCGAGGCGGGGCGAAAGGCGACGTGCCTCCGCGAAACCTGGCCATCGTCGAGCACAAGGTCGTTGCCGGGTGCGCGGCCAACGGTGATCTCGTGGTCGATTTCGATCTCGCCGGCGCCGTTTGGACCTTCGAAATTCAGTCGCATTCGTTACAAACCCCGCGCGATCCTATGTGTGCGAGGCCCGCTCCTCAAGCAGATGGTTCACGAAGGGATCGTCGCGCCGGGGAAGGCATCGTACTCGGGCAAGTAGGGCTTGATATCGAGGATGGGTGTGCCGTCGATGGCGTCGAGTCCGCGGACGGTGAGGTCGCGCCCCTGGATGGAGAGCAGGGGCACGGCAGAAACGCCGAGATGGTTTGGCCGGAGTTGGCTGCGGGTGGCAAGGATGCCGTAGGTGTGGCCGCTGGCAAGGGTGAGCCGGTCGGGTTTTTCAGGCGCCTCGTCGGCAAGATCCAGGTAGAAGACGACGATGATATGGGAGTACTGGCTGAGCCCTTCGAGCTTCGGCAGGTGGCCGGGCTTCATCTCGATCCGGCTCTCGATCCGCTCCCAGCCGTTGGGCTGGGGCTTACGGATGCTGTTACGGACGAAGCCGAGGACGTCGAGGGTGACGCGAGCTGGCGGGAGGGGCCGTTCGAACTCCATCTCTTTGCGGCCGAAGAAGCGCATGGGGAGAGGGTGGCAGATGGGCCGGGTACGGGGGAGGGGCGGCGCCCGCTCCTCAAACCTGTGGCAGATCGACCCGGGGCCTCCTGGTCAGCCTCGCCTGGTCGATCTGCCGCGGCTTCACGCAGACCGGCCACGGCTCGCGTGTGCCTTTGTTCGGTCAGTGCACCGTGTCCGTTGCCGGGGTTTCCGCGGTCACGTCGTCGACGAGCGCCTTGAGACGGGCGAGGTCGGGAAGCTCACCGGTGAGCGGACGCCGCGACACGTACACCTGGAGCGTCGTGACCCCGGCTGCCCGGTACGCGCGGACGCGGTCACGGACCATGTGGTCGTCACCTACCAGCCGCGTCTGGAGGACGAAGGAATCCGGGACCGCAGCCGCAGCGCCGGCCTGGTCGCCCGCGGCCATGCGGTCAGCAATCTCAGAGCAAACGTCGCCAAGCCCCGCGCGAACGTAAGCTGCTACATGAGAGTTTTCGCGGCGCGGGCCCACTCCGCGGGCAAGAAATCCGGCGATGACCGGCTTCCACAAGCGCAGCGCGCGCTCCACGTCACCGAAGGCGAGGAACGTGGGCGCCATCAGGTCGATGTCGGCCAGTTTGCGCCCAACGCGTTGGGCGCCTTCGGCGATTGGATCGAAGTAGGTGTGGGCAATCTCGGGCATGAACGTCATGCCACCGACCCAGCCATCCGCTTTCTCTCCGGTCACCCCGAGGCTCTTTGGCGTCAGCGCGGCCACGTAGACGGGGAACGGCGATGCGTTCGCGCCTGCCTCCACGCGCAAGGGCGATCCACCTGGGCCCGGGAGGGAGTGGACCGAGCCGCTATATGCCGCTTCGGCCCCGGATGCGATAAGCCGGACGATATCGATGGTCTCCCGCAGGTTCTGCGGCGGCGAATGAAACTGCGTGCCGTGCCAGTGTTCGACGGTCGGCCGGGAACCGGCGCCGAGCCCGAGGATGAGCCGGCCGGACGACATCGACGCGACCGACATCGCTGCCATCGCCACGGCCGCCGGGCTCCGCGCACCCAGCGTCACAACACCGGTCCCCAGCCGGATGCGCGCCGTGAGCGGCGCAAGGTAGGCGAGCGGCGTGAAGGCGTCGTGCCCTTGGTGTTCGGCCGACCAGAGCGAGTTGATGCCGATGCGCTCGCACTCGACCGCGAACGCCTTCAGGTCTTCCCAGTCCTGGTGGACGGTGCCGATCGTTACCGCAAGCTTCACTTTCGCACCTCTGCAACCGGTTGTTACTGCTACAGCGGATGGTGGCTGAGGAACGCTGCCATGGCCTCAGCCGTGGCAGCTGGGTTCGCAAACTGGAGGTTGTGCGACGCGTCGGCCACCGTGGCGCGCACGAGTGAGGGCCACCCTTGCTCTTTGCTCCTGAGTGACCAAGGTCTTCCCTTAGAAGGGCTGCTCCATGACCTCTGCGACGACGACATCCGGCGGGCCGGTCAATGGGGCCTGAGCGGCGGCCGCCTGCCCCTCAGGAGAGGCAAACGCCGCCATGTAGCGGTCGATATCGTCGACTTCGACCACGACGACCAGCTTCGTGGGGTCGGAGACATCGCGGCAGATGCGGTCCGAGACCGCGCCGGCTGCCTTCATGAATACGACCTGTTCGACGTGATGCTCACGCCACGCTTCGTAGTCCGTGGGAGTGAGCCGCACGATAAGGAGGTGAGTCATCGCTACGGCCGCACCTCGTAGTACGCGTTGACAGGGTGGGCCAGCCCCTCCACCCGTGCGAAGCGCGTGAAGCCCGCGTTGGTGACCAGTTCGCGCATCTTCGGTTCCGGCAACCCCAGGGTCCCCAGCCCGAGCCCGTCTGACGTCGATGTCGCTGACTGCAGGCAGGTCATCACCGAACCCGCGAACATCGCAGGCGCCATCGGGTGTGCCAGGCTCTCGCCCGGCGATGCCGCTCCGTCCATATCAACAATGAACCAGGCGCCATCGGGACGAATCGCTTTCCGGATCGCTGCGGCGGCGAGATCCGGCCTTGGCATGTCGTGCAGGCAATCAAGCGTCAGCACGAGGTCGAAGGTAGGCTCCTCCGGCAGCGGATCGTGGTCCGGGTTGTGGAAGTGCACGTTGGTGAGCCCGGATTCCCGCAGCGTTTCCTCTGCGACGGCGAGTGCATGGACCGAGTTGTCATAGCCATGTACCTCGGCCGACGGGAAGGCGGCGCCCACTGCGATCGGCGCTGCACCCGCGCCGCAGCCGATGTCGGCGACCTTGCCGCCGCGCTTCAGGGCGTCGGCGACCCCGGCGATGCGAGGCAGGGCATCGGTCGTCAGCATCGTGCGATTCCAGCCGCTGAAGAACGCGTCCATCATTCGCGCACCCGTTTCGCCCATGGCGTCGTACGTCCGTCCGATGCCGGTCCGGAAGGCGGATGATGCGCCGATGCCCCAGTCAAACATCGCCGGGAGATAGCTCAGCGCTTTCGCCATATTCAGGGGGAACGTCTCATCTGCCATGAGCAAGGCAGATTCGAGCAGCAGTTCGAAGCGCCCATCCTCCCGGTGTTCGATGATCCCGGAGGCGGCCTGCTGATAGAGCCATTCGCGAACGAAGCGCTCGGCCAGGCCGAGCTTCGCCGCGATCTCCGCCGAAGTCATCGGACCCGCCCCGTGCATCGCCTTGTAGAGCCCGAGGTCGGTGCCGAGGTACGCCATGATGGCGCCATTGAAGCCGCCAAACATCGCGAAAAACGCCCCAAACTTCTGTTCGAGGACCTGGGGGTCGGGTGTTGTGGTCATGGTTGGCTCCTTTGCTCCGTTGCCGATAGTCATTGCTGTCGAACAGACCGATACGATCAGCGGCGCATCTTATGTCCCGTGGATCCTTCCCCAGGAGAATGTTCATCCCGCCTGGGAGTGGGAGAGGGAGCTACCCGTTGTGCGCCATCCAATCGCTTGGCAGGCCCATCATCAATTTGCCGAGCGATTCGTAGCGGGGCCACGACGTGATCGCGTTGCCTCGCAACACCTGCACGTCGCGGAAGCGCTTCTGAAACGGGTGGCTGTCGCGGAAGGCGGTGCTCCCGGCGCATTCGTAGAGGAGCTCGACCGCCTGCACGGCCGCATCGAGCCCGAACGCCGCCGCGAGGCCCATCGAGATACCTTCCGCGGGCGTTACCTTCGGGCCATCCTGAACGGCTTCCCAGGCGGCACCGACGGCGGTGTACACGGAGGCCTTTCCCGCTTCGATCAACGCCCGGGCCCGCGCGGCCCGTTCCTGGATGGTCGCCCGTTCGGAGAGGACCTGTGCCATGTACGCCGGTGTCTTGGACTTCGCCAGGCCCATGAAGTCCTCATGTGCCGCCTTCGCGATCGCCAGCGCCACAACCGCGATCCGGGATGCGTCGATCCAGGCGCCGAGCCGGTAGAGCGGCCCCGAGTACGCGGGATTGCCGGCCGGAGCGCCCAGCGCGAACGTGTGGGCAGCTTCCACGAACAGGTCGGCCGCGGCGTAGTCGTGGCTGCCGGTGCCGCGAAGCCCAAGCACGTGCCAGTTGTCCTGGATGGTGAACTGGCCTGGTTGGAGGTGGACGGCAAACAGCGTTGGCCCGCCAGTAGGTCCGTGGATCGGACCGTTGTCGTCGACCAGCACGGCCGCGCCGACCATGTCGCTGGCATGGTGACAGGCGCTGCCGAACGACCACTTGCCATTGACCACGTAACCGCCCTCGACGGCCCGGGCGGTGCCGGCGCCAACGAACGAGCCTGCGATCACAGCCCGCGGGTTTTGCATGATCCCGCGCACCGTCGGCTCCGGGAAGTTCTGGTAGGCGGTGGAGATGAAGGCGCAGTTGCTGACTACCCAGCCTGCAGCCGAATCGACGAGGGCCAGCCGCTCGAACACGTCGAAGGCATCGAGCGGGGGCATTTCGAAGCCGCCATAGGCTTTCGGGATCCACGTGCGGAAGAAGCCCGCATCGATGAGCGCGTCCATGGTCCGTTGCGGCATCTGGCGTGCCTGCTCGGCGGCCGCGGACTCTTCCCGGAGCAGCGGCGCCACCTCGTCGGTCTTTTCAAGCAGTGGGTTGGGCATCCTGCACCTCCAGTGCGTCCTCGCCGGCTACCCGAACGCGCCGCTGGCCGCGATACGCGCCATCAGGTAGTTGTTGCCGTCGGCGGGGCTGATCTCGACGACATCGCTATCTTCGATCGCGCGGATCGTGTGGCCGGGGCGGGCGTAGGCGACGTCCCCCGCTCGGACGGTCTCTTCGCTGTTGTCGTCGGTGTAGGTGATGACTGCGGCGCCCTTCATGACCACGAAGTAGTGCGGCACGGGGCAGAGCACATCGCCGCAGGCGGCGCGGAGCAGGTCGGTCGCATCGAAGCCGGCGGGCCAGCGGTGTGAAAGGACGCTCATGCCGCCCATGTCGACGGAGCCCATTTCGAGGCCGCCGTCACCGACGGCCTGGCGGATGGTGTTGAGAGCGATGACTGCCATGTGAGTCTCCTTGGTGGTGGGGCAGGTTGGCTGGGGGATGAGCTCGGTGGCCCCGGCCGCCCGCCACGGCCGTTCACCGTGGCATCGCGGGACCCGCTCGTCTAATCCGCGAAGTCATCCTTCCCTTCGATGGATGACCATGCGCTCGTGGAGCCGGCGAGGCGTGCGGCGAGATGGTCCCTGTAGCCGGGGTCGGCGTAGAACGCCGCCTCGGCTGCGGCCGACGGCCACTCGAGGATGACCTGGAGGGCGGGAGCCCCCGTCCCCTCCAGTGCCTTGTGGGAGGCTGTCCGGGCTAGATACCGCCCGCCGTGCTTTGCGACGATCGGCCCGACGGCCGCCAGGTACGCAGGGATCCAGGCGTCGGTGGCCGGGGTGACGGAGACAACGGAGTAGTGGGGCATTGGTTCCTCCAGAGATTCGGACGATCCGTCTACAGGTCGCGGGGCATTGGGATGCAGGGGTGCCAGTCGAAGATGACCCAGCCCGCGTAGTGGTTATCGATGTGCTGGAGGTCGGCGACGCTTTCCGCTTCGACAATGACGACGTTCGGGGCCGGCCCGAACACAGCCCAGGAGCCGACTAGCTTGCAGGTCTTGGGGAGGCCGCCGGGGAAGGCGCGCATCTTAGCGGCGAGGGCAGGGGGGAAAGCGCCGGTGTCTCGCAGGATGGCGTAGGTCGGGATGTCGGGCGGAGAGCTCATGTAGCCGATATACGTCGTAGCCATAGGGTTCTTCCTTTCCACTGATTGGCGGATGGGTGGTGACGCGGCCTGGCGCTAGCCCCAGCGGGGTGCGGCGTCGAAGTCGAGGCCGAGCGACATCTTGCTGACCATTTCACGGGTCAGGAACGAGTTGGTCGGGTGGATCTTGCCCATGCGGGAATCACGGAAGAGCCGCTCAATCTCGCTGTGGCGGCTGACGCCGAATCCGCCGTGGGCTTCGACGGCCATATCGACGACACGGAAAGCCTGGTCGGTGACGAGCATCTTCATGCCGAGCAGCTTCACGGCGAGGCCGCCCGGCGTTTCTGGGCTCCAGTTGGCGGCATCAGCGAGAGCGGCAACCCAGCCCTGGGCGACCGACTCGACGTGCGGCTCCATCGCGTTCAGGAGGATGATCATGTCGGCGAGCAGGTTCTGGATGCCGGGATGGTGCTCCATCGTGCCGCTGGGCAGGGCCAAGGAACTCTTCGCCTTCACGTTCTCGATAGTGAGTTCCAGCGCACGTTGAGCGATCCCGAGGTAGACATTTCCGAAACCTGTGAGCGCCCAGTGGAACGCCGTCAGTAAGAACGCATCCATCCCGCCTGCGCCGGTAGCAAGGACACGAGCGATGCGGTGATCCGGGACGAAGGCACCGTCGAGGATCGTGTCGTCGCTGCGGGTGGCGCGCATCCCGAGCGAGTCCCAAACCGGGTCGATGCGGAACCCCGGCGTGTCGCGATTCATGAAGGCGTGGACCATTTTGCGGTTTACGGGGTCGCTGGAATCCATGCCCCACATGCCAAGGCGTGTCCACACGGGCGTCAGTGTGCCGAAGGACTTATGGCCGAAGAAGCGATAACCGCCATCGACTCGGTCGGCGCGAGTCGACGAGTAGAGGCCTGCGAGGTCGTTGCCGCGCTCGGCATGGCCGGCAGCGAATACTTCGCCGGCGAGCGCATCTTCTAACAGCCAGTCGAGCGAGGGGTCGCCAAGGGCGTGGAGATTGGCGGCGGTGCCAACCCAGTAGAGGTGCATGTTGACGGCGATTGCGTCGGCGGGGGCGTAGCGAGCGAGCTGGCGTTGGAGGCGGCCGACATCGGTCAGCGAGAGCCCAGGGCCGCCCATATCGGCCGGTATCGGGAGAGTGAGATAGCCGGCCGCCTTGAGTTCGTCGAAGTCTTCCTGAAAGAAACGGTTCTCGCGGTCGTAAACGGGCGCCCGCTCGCGGAAGCGATCAAGCATCGCCTGGTCGAACGCGAAGGTGGGGCGGGAAACGGTTGCTGTGCTCATCATCACTCTCCAAAACAACGGATAGCGCGGTTTGTACTCGCGTGCGCGTAGCGATGTCAATAGCTTTTCGTCGTTTACGTGAGTCTTGCGTTGTCTCGCCTGCACATGACAGGATGGCAGCGGTGGAAGAGCACGGGCTGGAAGGATTCAGTGGTGGCGGGTGGATTCGGGAGTTTCGGCGTAGCGGCTGGGACCTGGCAGCCGAACTCGATTACGCGGCCCTCACACCGGACATCGATTTCGTCACGTTCCTGCGCACCTTGAGCCGGTTCGGGTACTTCACGTTTGGGCCGATCACGATCGATGTGGCGGTGATCGAAGACATCCTCCACAGGACAGCGCCACGAGGCGAAGGTGGCCCGACGCACCCTCCCGTCACCGACGAGTATGTCGCGTTTTCGAACCTCCTCTGGGAGGAGGTCCGTCGCAGCGGCCGCCGCACGCTGGACGAGATGCACTATCTGCTGGCGTTCATGCGCTGGGGCAGGGGCCTGCCGGGTCGCGTGTTCGGAGAACTCGGCGTACGTGTCGAGGACGTGGAGCGGTACGCGACGGAGCTTGCTGCCGGGCAACGTGCCGACAGTCCGGCTGAGAAGCTCTACAGCACCGAAGAAGCGGCCGCGTATTACGGCGTCCATATCCAAACGGTCCGCGCATGGATCCGGTCGGGAAAGCTGCCCGCATCGAAACTGGCCGGGCAAAAGTCTATCCGCATCCGGGAGAGCGACCTGAAGGCGGTCCTGGAGCCAATTGATCCGAAAGACGACCTGGATAGCGCCGGCGGGGCGTGTGAAAAGGAAGGCGCGTAATGCCGCTGTTTGCCGTCTGGAGGGACATGGACCACACGATGACCGCCAGCGACCGGGAAGCGCAGGGCGTGAGGACGATCGCCACGCTTGGCCTCCTGCCCGGGGTTCACTGGCTTCGGTCGTTCGTTATCGACGAGCCAACGCGGTGGCAGTCGATGTGCCTGTATTCGGGGCCAGATCTTGAACAGGTCACCTTCGGTTCCACGTATTGCCACTTGCCATTCCGGGAGATCCGTCCCGTTGTCGAAGTGTTTCCGGCCAGCTACGGCCTCGCGGAACAAGCGGATGCACCGGCAGACACGCCGCTCTTCCTTGTGCGGCGGACGATGGACACCGCGGGAACTGAAGAGGAACTCGAAGCTCTGACTTTCCGTTCGGCCGGCTGCTTGAGCGCGTTCCCTGGACTTCGGTGGGAGCAGTCATTTTGGGACGCAGAGCGCAAGGAGAGCGCCTGCCTCTACCGGGCGCCCTCGGCCGCGTTGCTGAACGACCATGCTGCCCTCGCCCGCATCAGCTGTAACACGATCGAGCAGGTTGTCGAGGTACACCCGCGCGATTGGAGCGGGCTCTATGACACGTACGGCGTGGCGAAGTACTGGGAGACGGACGCCGGGTAGCGTAAAACACAGCAAGTAATAAGGACCGGAGACCGAGTATGGCGCTCTTCACTCTTTGGAGGGTTCTGGACCACACGCTGAACGAGCAAGAACGAGAGAACATCTCGGTCCGGGCGATTGGCGCGTGCGAATGGTTTCCCGGCGTTCGCTGGCAGCGGTCGTTCTTTGTCGACGAACCTGGGCGCCTGCTCTCCCTTTGCGTGTACCAAGGGCCGACGCTTGAAGCTGTTCGCGAGCAGTCGATCCGCTGCGCGGTCCCGTTTCTTGAGATCCGCGAGGTGACGGCGTTAACGGCACAGGGCCACGATGGCCCGGGACCGCTGGCCGCCGAACCGCTGTTCATGGTGGAGCGCCAGTTCCCCGCCGAAACACCACTGGATGCCATCGCGCATGCCCTCCGTTCGGCCGCCGATCAACAGGGCGTAACGTGGCTGCGGTCCTACGTCGACGGTGAACGGGGTTCCGCTCGCTGCGTGCTCGAAGCCGCGTCGAGCGATGCGGTGCGTGACCACTCACAGGTCCATGGGCTGCCGTGCGACAGCATCGAGTCAGTCGGCGAGAACCATCCGGCGTTCTGGGCGGACATCTATGACAGCTTCTACCTGCCCCGCCACTGGGAACGCTCCCCGGCCACCATACCCACGGAGCGATAGCCAATGCCGCAGTTCATCGTCCTTCGAGAGTTCCCGCCCGGACTGAGCCAGTCGGAGGGGGAAGCAAACATCGCGCGCGGGATCACGGGTTCCGTCCATTTCCCCTTCGTGCGCTGGCACGGGACCTATGGCGTCTCCACGCCGGAACGCATCCACGGGTTCTGCGTGTTCGACGCGCCATCGTTCGAGGCAATGGCGGAGCACGCCCACTACTGCCGTGTGCCGTTCACCGAGATCCGCGAAGTCGATGAGGTGGACCCGCGGACGTTTCCCACGGCCGGCATCGAGGTCCCGGCGTATGGCTCGCTATTCCTTATCGAACGCCGCATGGACCCCGCCCTCAACGACGATGAGCTCGAAGCGCTCAGTTTCCGCTCCGCGAACTGCCTGAACGGCTTTCCCGGCCTCGGGTGGGAACTATCGTACTGGGATGCCGAGCGCAGGGTGAGCCGCTGCATCTTCCGGTCGCCGGCGCCGGCACTGATCCAGGAACACGCGAGTCGCGTGCGAGTCCCCTGCGACTCGATAGAGGAGGTCACCTTCGTCGACCCCGCAGACTGGGGCTGGCTGTACGACGTGTTCGGCCTTCCGAAGCACTGGGAAGCGGGGGCCACGCTGGGCGGCCCCAGGTTCCCTATGGGAAACGATTGAACCAGGCGAGCGAGAGGCCGGCGCCGGCGAGCATGAAGACGGCGGCGGCGCCGGCGAACCAGTGGGTCTGATCGCGCTTGCTTTCGTCGAAGCCGATCTTCGAGCCGAGGTCTTTGTAGATATCGTCGAGCTGGCCGGCGTTCGGCGCGTTGAAGAACTTGCCCCCGGTGATCTCTGCGATGGCGGTGAGGGTGTCTATATCCGGGGGGACGCGGACGCGCTGGGTACGGCCGTTCTGGGTGATATCGACAAAGCCATCGGGCGTGCCGAGAGCGACGGTGTAGATGGGGACGTTCTTGCCGAGAGCCTCGTTCGCGGCGTCGATCGGATCGACGTTGCCGGTGGAGTTGAAGCCATCGGAGAGCAAGACAATGATCGCGGGTTTCTGAGCGTCGGGGTCGACTGGCACGGCCGAGGGTGACGGGTTTGCGCCGCCGGGCGTCGTCGTGTCGTCGACCGGCTCCGGGGGGACGCCGATGTCGAGGGCCTGGACGATGGCATCTCCCATGGCGGTGCCGCCGACGGCCGTAAGGCTATCGATTCCTCGGAAGATGAGGTCGCGATCGTTCGTCGGCGGGACGACGGTGCGGACGTTTGTAGAGAAGGCGACGACCGCTATCTGGAACTTCTCGGGGAGCGTCTCCACAAGGTCGCGAGCTGATTCCTTGGCGGCGGTGAGCCGCGTGGGCTCGACGTCTTCGGCGTTCATGGAGCCGGAAACGTCGGTGACGAGGATGACGGTCGCTTCTTCCTTGGGCGTCTTTTCCGTGGACTGCGGGCGGGCGAGCCCGAAGATGAGCAGTGCAAGGGCGGCAAGGAGCAGCACGGGAGGCACATGCCGACGGATGTCGGGCGTGCGGTCGACCACGTTGGCGAGCAGGTCGAGGTTGGTGAAGCGGACGGCGTACTTCGAGCGGCGCTTCTGCACCCACCAGTAGAGGACGGCCGCCGCCGGGATGAGCAGGAGGGCAAAGAAGGCGAGCGGCCAGGCGAAACTGAGGCCCGTGAGCCAATCGAAACTCAACGAAGTGCCCCTTTCCGGCCACCGAGGGCGGCGACGAACGGCCGAAGCCAATCGCCCGCAGTGGAGAGGACGACATGGCGCGCGCCACTCGCCGCAATGATAGACGCAACTTCCGCGCGATCGGTGGCGGCGGCGGTAGCGAAGCGCTCGCGCAGTTTGCGGCGAGATGTATCGACGCGGAGGTGGCGGCCGGTTTCGGGGTCGACCATCCAGAGTTCGCCGACATCGGGGAGTTCCTGTTCGCGAGGGTCGCGGATCTCGACGCAGACGACTTCGTGGCGGCCGGCGAGTTCCACCAGGGCGGGACGCCAGTCGCGGGGGCCGCGGAAGTCGGAGACGACGACGACGAAGCGCGACCAGCCACCGAAGCGGGCGACGTTATGGATCGCGGGGCCGAGGGAGGTGGCGCCGGAGCCGTCGCGCTGCGGCTCTTCGCGCAGGACGCGAAGGGCGTTCAGCAGGCCCGGGCGACCCTGGGCGGGCGGGATGAGGTGGGTGACGCTGCCGCCAAACGTGACGATGCCGAGGCGGTTGCCGCGACGCGTGCTGACGTGGGCGGTCGCGAGGGCGACGCCTTCGGCGACATCGGCCTTGCGGCGATCGGCTGTGCCGAAGGTCATCGAGGGTGAGGTATCAAGCAGCAGCCAGGTGGTGAGCACGCGTTCGCCAACATCGACACGGATGTGAGGTTCCTGCATGCGAGCAGTGACGTTCCAATCGATGCGGCGCACGTCGTCGCCCGGTTCGTACTTACGGACCTGGGCGAGCTCGGTGCCCTGGCCGAGCGCCGGCGAGCGGAAGTCGCCGAGGAGCAGTCCGCTGATCCGCCGCCCGATCGTGATGTCGAGCGCCTTGAGCATGCCATCCGGCATGGGACCGGGCCCCGGACGATCCGGGGCACGAGGGATCGTCGTGATGTTCACGCGGTTGCCTCGTCGGCGAAGTCGATGCGCGGGAGTTGGACCGAGGCGATGACAGCATCGAGCACGCGGTCGGCAGTGATGCCTTCTGCGAGGGCCTGGTAGCTGAGGACCATGCGGTGGCGGAGGACGTCACGCGCCAGGTCGTAGACGTCCTGGGGGAGGACATAGCGGCGGCCGCGCAGGAGCGCGAGGGCGCGGGCCGCATGGACCAGGCTGATCGGGCCGCGAGGGCTGGCGCCGTAGGCGACGTACTCGGCCTGCTTGGCGAGCCCGACGCGCTCGGGGTGGCGCGTGGCGTTGGCGAGGCGGACGGCGTATTCGGAGACGGCGCGGTCGACGTAGACCTGGCGCGTGAGCCCCTGGTAGTGGTGGAGCTTCTCGATGGGCAGCACCTGCTGGACGCTGGCGGCCGGGACGAGCGAACGCTGGACAACAGCCACTTCTTCGCCCGATTCGGGGTAGCCGACGATGACCTTCATGAGGAAGCGGTCGACCTGGGCCTCGGGCAGCGGGTAAGTGCCTTCCGATTCGATGGGGTTCTGGGTGGCGAGGACGAGGAAGGGATCGCCGACCTTGAAGGTCTCTTTGCCGATGGTGACCTGCCGCTCCTGCATGACTTCGAGCAGGGCAGACTGCACCTTGGCGGGGGCACGGTTGATCTCGTCGGCGAGGAGGATGTTGCAGAAGACGGGCCCGAGTTCGGTATCGAAGGTGCCGGAATCCGGGCGATAGATGCGGGTGCCGACGAGGTCGGCGGGGACGAGGTCGGGGGTGAACTGGATGCGGTGGAATTGGCCGCCGATGACCTCGGCGACCGTCTTCACGGTGAGGGTCTTGGCGAGGCCGGGGACGCCTTCGAGAAGGACGTGGCCGCCAGCGAGGAGAGCGACCAGCACGCGTTCGAGCATGTCCTCCTGCCCAACGATGACGCGCTTGATTTCGAACATGGCAGATTCGAGGGTGGCGCGGGCTTCGGAGAACTCGGCGGGTGACGCCTGTTGCTGGTCCATTGGGTGCCTCCTGGGGGCGGGTGCAGGACGAGGATCAGGGTTGAGGTGGGAGAGGAAGGTAAATGGGGTGAAGGGTGCTTGATTTGAGCGCTGCGCGTGGCGGAGACAATAGGATGCAAGTGGTGAACGAACAGCAACGTGAAGCTGGCGTGCAACGGATGCTGCGACTGCCGTATCACCGTGTCATTCACGGTGACACGGACGAGGGGTACATGGGCGAGGTGCCGGAGCTACCGGGCTGCCTGACCGCCGGAAACACGCCCGCGGAGGCGCTGGCCAACCTCGAAGAGGCAATGGCCGCATGGATTGAATCGTGCCTGGTCAGCGGGGACCCAATCCCGGGGCCGGCTCGGGCGCTTGCGCCGGTGGCCTGGCAGTTCGACTAACGGGACTGCTCCCGCAAGAGCCGAGCGAGGACGAGGTAGTCGGGGTCGGCGTGGGTGGCTTCGGCGGGGACCATGAGGTTGGCGAGGGCGTTGACCGTGGTCTTGGTCTGGGCGACCGCGACCGGGTCTTTCGCCAGAAGGTTTGCCGCGAGCGCGCGGGCCCGCGGGAGAAGATCGGCATCGGGCACGACGTGGTTGAGAAAGCCCCAGCGGAGCGCTTCCTCTGAAGAGAAGCGGTCGCAGGCCATGACCAGCTCCTTCGTGCGGGCGGGGCCAATCTCACGGACGAGGCGGGGAAGGGCGTTCCACGTGAGCGGGATGTCAAGCGCGACTTCGGGAATGGAGAACCAGGCGGACTCGGCTGCGAGACGGATATCCATGCACGAGACCCAGACGACACCGCCGCCGATAGTGAGGCCGTTGATGCCGGCGATGGTGATCTGGGGGAGCTTTTCGATGGCGTCGGAGCTGCGGTTGCCGAGGTGAGAGGCGAGGCGATCGGCGAGCGGGTCGCTGGAAGCCTGCACGGGCGGGGCACTGTCGCGCGCGCCTTTCTTGCGGTTGCCAAGGTCGGCGCCAGCGCTGAACGCGCGGCCAGCGCCCGTGAAGATGACGACGCGCGCGGTGGCATCGTCTTCGAGCGAGCGGCAAAGATCGATGATGTCGCGATGCATGCGGCCGCTGATGGCGTTGAGCTTGTCAGGGCGGTTGAGAGTGACTGTGAGGAGGCCGGGGAGTTCAGCGTCGCGTTCGACGAGCAGGGTTTCCATGGGGCTGCATCCTACGCGCACGCTGCTGGCGCCGCGCACACACGCGAACGCTGCTCACCACCAGCCCTGATCAGCAGCGAATCGCGGTTCTGTGTGTTGTGGGTTACTTAGCGGGCCGCGCCAGCAGGGTGGGTGGTGGCTGGAGACGGAAGCTCGACTTGCACTTCGTCCACAACTGACGTGCGCGTCCGCCAGAGGGCGAACGAAGCAGCAAGCGTCCAGAGGAGTACGAGTGGCAGGGTGAAGGGCCGCAACGTGGCTGCTGTGACGGCGATCGTGATGACACTCGCGGCAATGCCGAACCACCCAAGCCAGCGCCACATGGCGCCGGTGCGGAGGATGACCGCCGAGGCGGCGCCAATCGTGATTGCCGCGAAGGGGACCGCGGCGCTGCCGAAGATTACCTGCGAGAGCGCGGTAGCGAAGCGGATCGTGTCTGGGCCGGGAATCGGTTCGTCGGTCGTGAGGATGGACTGGGCGACAAGGCCGCGGGTGACGCCAGCAAGAGCGAGCAGGGCGGATGAGATGATGCCTGCTGCGAACACGAAGCCAGGCAATCGCTGGGTACCGGGTGAAGCCGGCCGGATGTGGTTACAGAGTTCGCAGACGAATACCAGGAAAAGCGGCGAGGAGAGCAGGAACAGGTACGCCGAGATAAGGGATGCGCGCTGGTGGCCTGAATCCGACCACCATTCGAGCAGTTCCGCGTCGGTGGCGTCGCGCAGCGCGTTGAGGCTGACGACGCCGAAGAAGAGCAGGATGGCGAACGCGCCTCCGGCTAAGGCGGCCACGATGCTGGCGGTTGAAGAGGAGCGGTTCAATGGATGACTCCGGGATGGGTGTGCGGCCGTCGCCGGCCGTCCCCGAAATCCTGTGTCTGGCCGAGGCCGGAGCCATCGGGACAGTCCCCAACATCGCGCTCAGGGATATCCCGGATGTTTGGTGGACCGGCGCGGTGTCACAATTCGTGCGATGACGGCGATCGTGGGCACGCGGCTTCGATTCGGACACCAGACGGCGGCGGTCGCCGTATTGGTCCTGACGCTCGGGCTTCTGGCGTCGGCGTTTGTATTCGATCCGCCCACCAGTGCCGACGGGCTGTGGGTCGTGCCGATCGTGAGTTCCGCTACGGTCGGCGCTGCGCTCGCGGTCCGACGGCCGCGGCACCCTGCAGGGTGGCTGTTCCTTCTCCTCGCGCTTGCCATCGTGATAACTGGCGGCCTCGACAGCTATGCAGTGAAGAGCGCCGAGGACGGCGGGAAGACGTTGCCGGCGACAAACCTCGCGGCCGTGTTCGCAGACTCGCTCTGGATGCCCTGGATCATGGTCCTCGCGCTGATCCTGCTGTTCACGCCAGACGGGAGCGTGGGCAGCAAGCGACGAAAGGCGGCGTTCTGGACGGTTGTTGGGAGCGGATCGCTGGCGTTGTTCCTGCGGCTCCTCCGTCCCTATGACGGCCCGCTGGAAGCGAACCCGCCAATTACCAACCCTCTTGCGATCGAACGGTTCGAGGCGCTGGTTCGGACGTCATCACTCGGTGCAATCGTCGTTTTGCACATCGTGCTGCTGGTGATCGTGGCGGCGATGGTCCAGCGATTTCGTTCGTCGCGAGGCCGCATTCGGCGGCAACTGCGCTGGATGGCGCTGGCGGCAATCCCCTTCCCGGTGCTGATCGTTGGGGCATTCATCGCGGCGGTGGCCGGGAACGAGACGATCCTAGCCATGATGGCCGGGGGGTTCGTCTCGGTGCTCCCCCTTGCCGCTGCGTTCGCCATCGAGCAGGACCAGCTCTACGACGTCGATCGGCTGGTCAGCCGCGGGCTCACGTACGCGACGCTGACGGCGGTCGTGATCGGGTGCTACGCAGCGGTGGTGGTCTTCGCCGGCCAGGTGCTGGGAGACGCGCTGGGAGGATCGCAGGCGCCCGCGGTCGTCGCGACACTCTGTGCTGTGAGTGTGGCCATCCCGCTGCGGCGGGTCATCCAGGATGCGCTCGATCGACGGTTCAACCGTCGGAAATTCGAGGCGGTGACGATGGTCCAGCGGTTCGTGCGGGAGCCGGCGGCGGCGACGCCCGTGCAAACGGTGCTGCAAACAGCGACGGGTGACCCGGCGCTCCGGGTGACCTACTGGCTCGGCGATCGCGATCTTTGGGTCACGCAGCGTGGTGAACCGGCGGAGACTGTCGCGCCGTTCTACGAACTCATGCGAGACGGTCAGCCCGTGGCGCGGATCACGTTCGACGACGAGCGCGTCGATCGTTCAATCGTTGCGGCCGTCGCGGCTGAGGCGCGGCCAGAACTGGAGAATGAACGGCTGCGAGCGGCGATCACCCTCCAGCTGGCGGAGGTTCGCGAATCGCGCGCTCGCATCGTGGAGGCCCAGCTTTCGGAGCGGCAAAAGATCGAGCGCAACCTCCACGACGGCGCCCAGCAGCGCCTCCTCGCACTGGCGCTCGACCTCCGCGCGGCGGAACTCAGTGGCGAAACGACCCGCGTGAACGACGCCGTCCATCATGCCGTCGATGAACTGCAGGTGGCGGTGAGAGAGCTTCGCGAACTCGCCAATGGGTTGAATCCGTCCGTCCTCACCGACGGTGGGCTATCGGCTGCGCTGGAAATGCTGGCGACGACCAACCCGGCGAGCGTCCAAGTGCAGGTGGAGCCGCGCCGCTATCCTGCAGCCATTGAGGCGGCAGCGTGGTTCATCGCCTGCGAGTCGGTTGCGAACGCGATCAAGCACGCGCGTGCGACCCGGATCGAGGTCGAGGCGGTGGCGAACGGCGACCATCTGCGACTCGTGGTGCGTGATGACGGAGTCGGCGGCGCCATGCTGACCGGCCGCGGGCTCCGCGGCATCGCTGACAGGGCAGAGGCGGTCGGCGGACACCTGCTCCTGGAGTCGAGGCCGGGCGCGACGGTGGTCTCGGTGGAACTGCCGTGCGGGTCGTAATCGCGGACGATTCGGTCCTCCTGCGCGAAGGGCTCATGCGGCTCCTCGCGGAGGCCGGCATCGAATGCATGGCGGCGGTTGGTGACGCCGGGGCCCTCGAATCCGCGGTGGCAGCGCATCAGCCAGATGTAGCGTTGGTCGATATCAGGATGCCGCCGACGTTCACACACGAAGGCGCACAAGCGGCCACGCGGCTCCGGGCAGCGTGGCCAAGGCTCGGCATCCTCCTGCTCTCGCAGGCGATCGAAAGCCGCTATGCACTGGATCTCGCACGCGAACATCCAACGCGCTTCGGGTACCTGCTAAAAGACCGAGTCCTCAACGTAGCGATGCTGGTCCAGAGCATGGAGCGGGTCCTCGCGGGGGGTACCGTGCTCGACCCCGACATCGTGACGCACTTCTTGAGCCGCGGCGCGGCCAGGCAACAGCTGGCCGAATTGACGGCGCGCGAACGGGAAGTGCTCGGCCTCGTCGCGGAGGGACGATCCAACGCTGCGGTTGCCCGGCAGCTCACGCTGACTTCGAAGACGGTCGAGAGCCACATCGCCAGCATTTTCAGCAAGCTGGGGCTTCTTCCGGAGCCCGACGATCACCGTCGCGTGCTGGCAGTGCGGGCGTGGCTGGAACCCTAGGTTGCCCCGCAGGCGGAGGCGTGACTGAGCGAGCGCTACTTCGGGGCTTTGTATTCCCAGAGGCCGCAGCTGGTCTCGGTATCTTCGAGGAAGGGGCCGATGCACTCGCTGCCTTCGCGGATGATGTGGGTGCAGATATTGACGAGGCCGGCGCCGGGCGTCTGGCCCATCGTCATCTTGAGGAATGCGCAGCGCACGGCGAGGCGAGGTGGGCTGATGGTCTGCATGGACTCCAAACCTTAGCGCGGATGCGCCTACGGCCTAGCGGGGCTTCGTGCTATGTTCCGTGCCCCCGGACGACACCGCTGCCGCAGGGAGTGCGCCTTTGTACACCGACCTCGCGATCTTCTCGGGACGCGCTCATTCCGCCCTTGCTTCGGCGATCGCGGCGAGGATTGGCCAGCCGCTCGG
Source organism: Dehalococcoidia bacterium (assembly GCA_050248655.1). Taxonomy (GTDB): domain Bacteria; phylum Chloroflexota; class Dehalococcoidia; order Tepidiformales; family Tepidiformaceae; genus JAGQHB01. The sequence continues at coordinate 43,587 of JBFWRY010000003.1, read as the reverse complement.
GCGTGTCGATGTCTTCGAGTTCACGAACGAGAACATTTTCGTGCAGTTCCAGGAGAACATCCGGCAGCGGGACGTGTTCCTCGTGCAGCCGTTTGTGAGCCCTGTGAACACGTCGATCATGGAGCTGCTGATCATGATCGATGCGGCTCGGCGCGCATCAGCGGGCCGGATCACGGCGGTCATTCCTTATTACGCGTATGGGCGGAGCGACAAGAAGGACCAGCCGCGAGTGCCGATCAGCGCGCGGCTTGTGGCGAACCTGCTGGAGACGGCGGGCGCGGACCGCATTCTGACGATGAACCTGCACGCAGGCCAGATCCAGGGTTTCTTCAATGTCCCCGTGGACGAACTGAACGCGCTCTACCCTGTGAGCGCCTACTTCCAGACGCAGCGGCTGCAGAACTACATCGTCGTGGCGACGGATGTCGGCGGCGAGAAGCGGGCACGGGACCTGGCGGTGCGGCTCGATGTGCCGCTGGCAATCATCGATAAGCGGCGCGTTGGCAACAACGAAGTCGCGGAAGCAATGCACGTCATCGGCGACGTGGAAGGCAAGAACTGCCTGATCGTCGACGATGAGATCCTGACGGCCGGGACAATCGTGTCGGCAGTGAAGGCACTGAAGGCCGAGGGCGCGCAGGAACTGATCGTGAGCTGCTACCACCCGGTATTCGGCGGCCCGGCGTGGGATCGCCTTGCGTCGCTTAACGCGCGGGAGATCGTGGTGACGGATTCCGTGCCGTTGGCGCCGGAGAAGGTCCCGTCGAACATGACCATCCTACCCGTGGCGCCACAGTTCGGCGACGCGATCGCGCGAATCCACTCGGGTCAGTCGGTCGGGGCGCTCTTCCAGTAGGGCAGAGACAGGTCAGTCCAGTTCGCCGGACGCAGCATCGTCATCGTCTGCTGGGGCGATAATATCGGGTGCTTCCCAGCTCGTGCTTATGGACATGTCGGCTTCCGGGCAGCGGGGGCGCCAGTTGCAGTAGCCGCAGTGGTTGCCGGGCATCGCGTCGAACTCGGCCGTGGAACGCATCGTTTCCGCCACGGCGTATCCCCAGTTGAGGGTATGGATCGCGTCGCGCCGTTCGAGGAAACGAGTGCGCGGGGCGTAATCCGGGTTGCGGACCTTTTCGCGCAGGTTCCACGCGATCGTGGTCATCGGCGAGGCGGCGGGGACGGATGCCGCCGAGCGAGCGGCGACGTGGATGATATCGAGTTGCTCGTCGGTCCAATCGTCGCGGTCGATGCCCGTCTTCCAGTCGATGGCCTGGTAGCTGCTGTCCTCCAGTAGATCGATGCGGTCGACGCGTGCAAAAAAGATGACGCCGTTGGCAGATTCGTGGCGAAGGTCGCGTTCCACCCACGTGGTGTGGGCCGGGATCGCGGCGCTAACGTCGACGCCGGCATCGAAATAGCGGAGCGCGTTTTCGTAGGCTTCGGTGCCGGGACCGGCGACTTCGTGGGCAGGCTGCCGGAGATAGAGTTCGATCTCGGCGCGAGCGAGGGAAGCGCTGCGGGATTCGACCAGGAGCTGCATCCCGCGATGGACGGCCTTGCCGACAATGCCGGGCGCGCTGGCGGGGTCGGGAGGGCGAGGCTCACCGCTGAGATAGCTGAACCAATACTGCTTTCGACAGCGTCGGAAGCTGGCGAGCTTACTGTAGCTGAGAAAGAACCCGAGGCCGGTCACGCTCCGAGCGTACGCGGACGGGCCCCGATCGGAAACGGTTCTGTCAGTCGTGGAAGACCATTTCGCCGGCCGGGACGCGGACCTTCAGGTGGTTTTCGGCCGGAGGCAGCGGGCAGGACCATCCGTCGTTGTAGGCGCAGTAGGGGTTGTAGGCGTAGTTGAAATCGAGGACGGCGCTGCCGTCGTCGTGTACTTCCGGCTCCAAGTAGCGGCCGGCGCCATAGGTCTCTGCACCGCGCTCGGCATCGGTAAACGGCAAGAAGTAACCGCCGTGGGGATCGCGATACATCGTGAGGCTGACGGGCGTTCCTTCGATATCGAACGAGGCGATGGCCCAGCGGAGGTAGCGCTGCTCGTCGCCAGTGCTGGTCTGCATGGTGACGACTTCGGCGTCGGCGAGGGGCTCGGGGACGAGGTCAAAGACGAGGTCCGGATTCTCCGGGTAGTAGCGGAGACCAGCGAACGCCGCACGCTGAGCAGGAAGCAGCGGCGAACTGGGATCCTCGCGGAAGAAAGCGTCCTTCTCGCGGCGAAATTCGGTCAGCTCCGGCATCGTGCGCTCCGATCTCCCGCCAGTGCCGGCCCCGGGGCCGGGCTCAGACGTTGGCGGGCTGATTGATGCGAAGGGGGAAGGTGGCGAGGACGTCGTAGAACGCGCCCTGTGAGGTGATCCGGCTGCGCATGAGCGACACCTGGCTGGTGCGCCAGGCGACGGTCGGCACCACTGTCTTGCCGACGGCAACTTCGATCTCGGCGCGGCGGCGGGTGCCGACTTCGTCACGCACGCGGCCGAGGGTAAGGTGAGGGCGGAAGGGACGGCGTTCCGGTTCGAAACCGACAACGGCGAGGGCCGCGTTGACGGCACGGACGAGCGCTTCAAGGCGAAGAACGTCTCCGGCGACGCCGACCCACATGATGCGCAGGCCTTCGCGGCCGCCGAACGTGCCGATCGTGGAAAGCTCAAGCTCGAACGGCTGGTGGCCGACAACGGCCTCCTGGAGGGCGAGCTTCACCGCCGGGAGTTTTTTCACCGGAACTTCGCCGAGGAACTTCAGCGTGACGTGGACACCGTCGGGGCGGATGTAGCGAACATCCTGGCCGCTGCGGCTCTTCAGCTGGTCGACGACATTGGTGATGCCTTCTCTTACGTCGTCGGGTACTTCGCAGGCGATGAAGAGGCGGAGGTGGTCAGGAGTGGTATTCATTCAGAAGTGAGTCTCAAGCCGACCTATGCGGCGGGATATTCTGCAGGAAGAGGCTCACAGCGTTCCCGCCACAGACGGCCTCGCGGACGGCCTCGTCCGATAAGCCGCGCGCCACGCGTTGGACGTTGTGGCGCGGTGACAGGAGCGGGTAATCCGATCCGAACAGGACGCGTTTCGGGCCCGCGAGGTCCACGAGCCGTGACACAGTCCCTTCATCATACAGCAGCGATACAGCGGCGGTGTCCCAATAGAGAGCTTCGATAGCTGCTGCGACTTCTGGCATCTGCAGATAGAAGGATGCGCCAGCACCCGCGTGGGCAGCGATCATCGTCGTGGAGGGGTGTTCGAGGGCTAGCTGGATGAGAGCAGCGGGAGCGATGCCGCCCTCTTTGCCGGGATAGCTGTGGCCAACGGGCTCGCTGCAGTGCCAGAGGAGGATGGCGCCGCGCGCAGCGGCGAGTTCGCAAAGTTCGTGGGCCGCCGAACCGAGCGGGTCCCAACCCTGGTTGCCGGGGCGGAGCTCGCCAAATCCACGGGAACCGGCAGCGAGGAGACGCTCGCCATCGGCTCGCCAGCCGGGGAGCTCGAGATTGATGGCGGCAAGGGGGACGATCTTGCCCGGGCGATCGCGGGCTGCGGCGAGCAGTGCCTCGTTCTGCGCGTCGATCTCCAGCTGATGGCTGAACGCGAAGCCGGCCGCGACGGCGCCCGCGAAACCCGCTCTATCGATGGTGTCGACCAGGTCATCGGCGGTTGCGATCCTTGCGGCGGGATCGCGGTACATGGCCGCGAATGTGGGGTCGGCGGCGGCGATCATGTCGCGGCGAAGCCGTTGCGATTCGGCAAAGATGTGCGTGTGCGCATCGAAGTACGTCACCGCGGGGATGGTAGCAGCACATGGAGGGCGAAAAGCATTCAGACGCTGCGGGGCGTGCGAACAGGGACAGCCGGTTTGCGGGCGAGGACGAAGAAGGTCGTGCCGACCGCGGCGATGCCGGCGAGGATGTCGAAGCCGATCTTGTAGCTGCCCGTCTGGTCGTAGATGACGCCGGCGATGATCGGGCCGCTGATGGTTCCGACGATGATGATCATGTTGGAGACGCCGAGGATCTTGCCGAAGTTTTCGCGGCCGAAGTAGTCAGCGCGGATGGCGGCCATCTGTGGACCGCGCCAGCCCCAGGCGAGGCCGTGGAGCACGGCGAAGGCGACGATCATCCAGAAGCTGGTGGCCTGGGCGAGCAACAGGAGCCCGCCGACATGCATGCCCATGCAGAGGATTACGAGCCGGCGCTTGTCGAAGCGGTCGCCAAGGAAGCCGCCGCTGAGGGTGCCGATGAACTGCATCATGGTCATGAGGAAGACGAAGGCGGAGGCGGCGCCGAGCGAATAGCCAAGCCCCTGGTTGAGGTGCGAGACGAGGTGGACGATGAGTGCGGAGACGATGAACAGGGCAGAGGCGTGCCCGAGGGCGACCCAGTAGAACGAAGGCTCGTGGAGCGCTTCGCGGAGGGTGAAGGCAGGGTCGTGAGCTCGGGCGACGATTCCCGTGGGATTGTCGTCGGTTGGCGCAACGATCTGAGGGCCGCCATCGGGTTCGAGGCCCATGTCCGACGGGCGCCGGCGGATGAGGAGCGTGAGGGGGAGCCCGGCGAGCAGGATGATGACGCCCGAGGCGAACGCTGTTTCCCGCCAGCCGAGGTTTTCGAGCGCAAAGACCGTGATCGGAACGGCCATGCCGCCGACCGCGAGGCCGGTCGTTCCAAGGGCGATGGCCGTCGAGCGTCTGCGTTCGAACCACTGGACAGCGGTGTAAGTGACCGAGACGTAGCCGGCGAGACTGACGCCAATGGCCATTGCCAGGTAGGCGAGATAGAAGTGCCAGATCTCCTGGACCTGGCTGAAGGCGAAGAATCCCCCGGCGAGGATGAAGAGCCCAAGGCGCGTGACATTCGGGGCACCGAAGCGATCGAGCATGAAGCCCTGGACGGGGCCCATCACGCCGTTTTCGACGTCGCGCAGGGAAGAGGCCGCGGCGAGGGTAGTCTTGCTCCAGCCGAATGTGTCCTGGAGAAGGACGATGTAGGTGCCGAACGCCTGGGTCATGAGCGCGGCAAACAGCATCTGCAGGCAAGAGCCAGCGAGGACGACCCACCAGCCATAGAAGAGGCGTGGAAACGGGATGATCCGGGCGGCAAGGCTGCGCGGCGGTGCCTCGGTCAGAGCATGATCCTTTCGACGGCGACGGACGGGGATGCCCGGGAAGTCTAGCCGCGAGGTGGAAGACGGACGAATGTGGCGTCAGGTCAGCGGCGAACGCAGACGCGCAGGCGGATTCGGCCTTCGAGCGAGGAGGAAGAACACGGAGCCGGCGGCGGCCATGGCGGCGAGGATATCGAAGCCGACCTGGTAGGTGCCGGTGCGGTCGTAGACGAAGCCCGCGATCAGGGGCCCGGCGATGGTGCCGACGATGATGAGCAGGTTGGAAACTCCGAGGATGGCGCCGAACGCGGCGCGGCCGAAGTAGTCGACACGGATAGCGGCCATCTGGGGCCCGCGCCAGCCCCAGGCCAGCCCGTGGAGGACGGCGAATGCAAGGACCATCGCGAGTCCAGTGGCGTGTGAAAGCAACAACAGCCCTGCGACATGCATGCCCATGCAGACGGTGACGAGCAGTCGCTTGCTAAACCGGTCGCCGATGGGGCCACCGGTGAGGGTGCCGAAGAACTGGACGATGGTCATGACGAAGAGGATGCCCGCGGCCTTGCCGAGGCTGTAGCCGAGACCTTCGCTGAGGTGGGAGACGAGGTGGACGCTCATCGCTGAGACGATGAAGAGGGCGGACGTGTGGCCGGCCGCGACCCACCAGAACGAGGGTGCGTGCATCGCTTCGCGGAGGGTGAAGTCGACGGCGCCCTCGCGGTTCGGGTCATCGCTGGAAGTGTCGCGATCGGGGGCGTCGCCGTCGGGGCGCAGGCCCATGGCGTGGAGGTCGATGCGGATGAACTGCGCCAGCGGCAGGCCCGCCGCAATGATGATGATGCCCGAGAGAAAGGCGGTCTCGCGCCAGCCGAGGTTTTCGAGCGCAAGGACGGTGAGGGGCACGGCCATACCCCCGAGCGCAAAGCCCGTGGATGTGAGGCTGATAGCCGTTGAGCGTTTGCGATCGAACCAATGGACGGCGGCGAAGGTGATCGATGTATATCCGCAGAGACTGGCGCCAACGGACATGACCACGAAGGCGAGATAGAAGGTGAGGATGGAGTTGACCTGGCTGAACCCCATGAAGCCAAGGCCGAGGATGATGACGCCGGCGCGGGTGACGTTGCGGGGACCAAGCCGATCCAGCAGCAGCCCCTGGATGGGGCTGATGATGCCGCTTTCGGCCTCGCGCAGGGACGAAGCCGCGGAGAGGACGGTCTTGGACCAACCGAAATCGTCGCGGAGAAGGACAACGTAGGCGCCGTAGGCCTGGCCGAGGAGGGCGCTCGAGAAGAACTGGAGGGCGGACCCGGCCGCGACTACCCACCAGCCGAAAAAGAGGCGGGGCCGCGAGAGAATCCGCCTGGAACCGGTCCCTTCCGCGGCCTCGGCCAATGCCTGTCACCCTCGATGGGAGCCGAAGGTCAGAGTCGAACGATCTCTGCCAGGCCGCATCCGATAGATGAAACGCGGATAGACGCGGGAAGTTACCGGAAGTCGACTTCGCTTAGCCCCGGTATTCGCGGATGGGGCGCCAGAGCCGCCAGATGAGGAGAGTGGCGCCCATGGCGAGAAACGACCCCATGAGCATGGTGCGTTGCGCGCCGATGACTTCGGACCAGAGCCCGACCCAAAGGGTGCCGATGTTGTTCGCTGTCTGGGCGACGAGCACGAGGAATGCGTAGGCGCGGCCGCGCATGTTGTCGGGGGTCGTGAGCTGCACCGTTGTCATGCGGACGGCGACGGTGACGGAGTCGGCGGCGCCGATGAGGGCGATGAAGATCGCGCCAAGCCAGAGCGTATTCACGGCGCTGAAGCCGAAAAGGAAGATGGCGTAGGCCATGCTGGCAAAGAGGACGAGCATGCCCTTGGCGCGAAAGTCCGCGAGAAAGAGCGCGACGAAGGAGCCGACGACTGCGCCGGCGCTATTCGCCGCGCCAAGGACACCGACTGCGCCCGCGCCGCCTTTGAAGAAGCCCCTGGCAAGGACCGGAAGGATCTCGCGGTAGAAAGAGACGACCGTGATGCCCGTATCAAGGAGGAAGAGGCCGGGGAGGATGGGGTGGCGCGTGGCGAAGCGGAACCCTTCCATGACGCGGCTGACCATCGACCCGGCGGTGGCGTTCTCCGTGCGGCCGGAGACGCGAATCAGTAGCGGGAGGAGGGCGGCCGGAAGCGTCACAGCAGCGCCGACGAAAAAGGCTTCGGTGACGCCAGCGAACGCGGCAACGCCCGCGAAGAGGAGCGGCCCGGCGATCGAGCCGATGTTCTGCGTGGCCGTCGTGGTGGTGACGGCGAGCATGAGGTGGCGTTCGGGCACGGTCGAAGGGAGCAGCGCAGCGGTCGCGGGCTGACCGACCATCTGGGTGACGGCCGTGGCGGCGATGGCGATGTAAACGTGCCATGGACGCAGGGCATCGGCCGAATCGGCGAAGCCAAGGACGAGGAAGACGGAGCAGGTTGTGAGCTGAGCGACGAGCACGACCTTCTTGCGGTCGAGCACGTCGGCGATGGCACCGCCCCAGAGGAGCGCGGGGATCTGGACGACCAGTTGGACGCCACCGATGAGGCCCAACTGGGCAGCAGAACCGGTCTCTTCGAAGAGCCACTGCGCCATGACGAGGATGCGGATCCACTGCGACATGACCGCGAGCAGCCCGGTGGCCCAAAGGAACCGGAAATCGCGGAACTGAAACGCGTGCCAGGGCCGGAGCGCGGGGACCGGTACTTCGTTCATGGAAAGAAGCGCAAAGCCTAGCCGACGCGAGAGTCAGCGTCGTCGCGGAAAGGCGATTCTCAGGATTCGAAGACGGCGCGGAGTTCGGCCGGAATGGGTGCTTCAAGCTGATCGAAACCGCAGGAGGCCGCGGGCTTGTCGGGTCGCCAGCGCTTGAAGGCGGCCGCGTGGCGCATCCGCATGCCCTGCAGGTAATCGAAGGTGACTTCGCAGACGAGTTCGGGGCGGAGGCGTACCCACTCGGCATCTTTGCCCTGGGTCCAGCGACTGGGCGTGCCGGGCGTGCGTCCAGCGCCGAAGCCTTCGCCGGGGCTGGGGGCGAGATAGGGTTCGAGGATGGCGACCAACTCCCGCCTGGCTTCTGCCGAGAAGCTGGCGGTGTGGCCAACGTGGTGAAACGTGCCATCGGGGCCGTAGAGGCCGAGGAGCAGCGAGCCGACGGCGACGCCTTCGTGGTCCTTCAGCCAGCGGAAGCCGCCGACCACGCAATCGGCGGTGCGGAGATGTTTGATCTTGGACCAACCGCGGACGCCGGGCTGGTAGACGCCGTCCAGGCGCTTGGCGATGACGCCATCGAAACCTGCGCCTTCGAAGCGCTGGAACCAGTCCGCGGCAACGGCCGCATCGGTGGTAGCCGGAGTGAAAAAGACGGGCGGGTGAACGTTGGCAAGGAGCCGTTCGAGGCGCGGACGGCGCGCCGAAAGCGGCGCGGGGCGGAGGTCTTCGTCGCCTTCCGCAAGGATGTCGAAGGCGACGAACGAGGCCGGGATTTCGGCCGCGAGCTTTCGTACACGGGATTCGGCGGGGTGAAGGCGCATCTGGAGCGAGTCGAAGGCGAGGCCGCCTGGGCCCATGAACACGATCTCGCCATCGAGCACGCAGCGGGCCTTCAGGGCCGCAGGAATACCTGAGACGAGTTCCGGGAAATAGCGGGCGAGGGGGCGGCCACCGCGGCTTTCGAGGAAGATCTCATCACTATCGATGTAGGCGATCGTCCGGAATCCATCCCACTTGGGCTCGTAGAGCCAGCCTTCACCTTCCGGGATCGAAGGGCTGGACTTCGCGAGCATGGGTTCGATCGGTGGCGTGAGCACGGGCGGAGGCTACCACAGCAGGAAGCGCAGATTTAGGCCGCGTACTCGCCCGCGGTGAGCGAGAGTTCGAGGACCGCGACAAATTCGTCGAGAGGCATCGCCTGGGCGAAGTGATGGCCCTGGGCGCTCATGCAACCGGCGCGGCGGAGATGGGTGGCCTGTTCGCGCGTCTCCACGCCCTCGGCGATGACATGCATCCCGAGTGCGGCGGCGAGGTCGAGGATGGCGGTGATGATGGGGCCGGTGCGGGCATCCTGGCCGATGCGAGCAACGAACGACTGGTCGATCTTGAGGACATCCACGGTCAGGACCTGGAGGTAGCTGAGCGACGAGTAGCCAGTGCCAAAGTCGTCGATGGCAACTTCGACGCCGATGGCGTGGAGGTTCGCGATGACCTCGGTAGCGGTATGGATGTTGCTAACGAGGATGCCCTCAAGGAGTTCGACGCAGATGCCATCGCCAGGGAGGCCGGCGCCTTCGAGCGCCGCCGAAACACGACCCGGTAGCGACGGGTCGAGGAATTCGCGCGAAGAGAGGTTGATGCCCACGGCGAAGCCAGAGGGGTCCGGGAGTGAAGCGCGGAGGGTGGCGGCATCGCGGGCGGCGCGTTCGATCACCCACTGGCTGAGCCGGACGATTTCACCTGACTCTTCGGCGAGGTCGATGAACTGCCCTGGTGGGAGGACGCCGAGGTGCGGGTGGTTCCAGCGGAGGAGCGCTTCGGCGCCGGTGATGGTGCCGGTCGAGAGATCGACGACGGGCTGATAGACAAGGGAAAATTCGTCACGCGCGATTGCGTGGCGAAGGGCCGCGCCGAGGTGGAGGGATTCGGGAGCGATGTCATGGTCCGTGGCATCGAAGAGGACGTAGCAGCCCTTTCCCCGCTCCTTGGCGCGATAAAGGGCGACATCGGAACGGCGAAGCAGCTCGGTTGCGGGCATCGCGTGGCTGGCGCAGGCGATGCCGATGCTGGCGTTAACGAAGAGCTCGTGGCCGGATGCGGTAATCGGTTGCTTGAGGCGTTCGAGAATGCCCTGGGCTACATCCTGTGCGCGGGCTTCGGCGGCAGGACCTTGGATCATGACGGTGAATTCGTCGCCACCGAACCGCGCGACCAGACCGTGCGAGCCGGTGGCGGCGGTGAGACGGGCAGCAACCGCGGCGAGGAGAGTATCGCCAACGCCGTGGCCGAGGCTGTCGTTCACGGCCTTGAAGCGATCGAGGTCGATGAAGAGGACGGCGACTCTATCGCGGCGGCCGGAATGGGAGAGCGCATCGGAGACGCGTGACATGAAGGAGGCGCGGTTCGCGAGGCCGGTCAGCTGGTCGTGGTATGCCTGGTGGGCGAGGGCGTTGCGGGAGGCACGCCATTGCGCGGCCATCGTGTTGAAGGCACGTTCGATCTCGGCTTCTTCCCGGAAGAACCCTCCGAAGATAGTGGGGGCGTCGCCGGTTGGCAGGCCGCGGATGGAGTTGGTGAGCTGGCTGAGGAAGTTGCGGCCGCGCGCGGCGATCCAGATACCGGAGAAGCCGCTTGCCACGGAAAGAGTGGAGGCCGCGAGGGCGACCGCGACGAGCAACATGCCCGGCCCGTCGGTCACCAGGATCGCGGGGACAGCAAGGCCGATGAGCAGCCCGGGAACTGAAAGAGCAATCGCCGCGACGGGCAGGGACAGCCGCTGACTCATGGCGCGTTCACTCGTTCCATCCTCCTGTAAGGTTCGGCAGTCAACGGGTTACCGGGCAGGTGTCCGGGCGGCGACGGTACAAGGCCGTCGAATAACTCGAACACTGACGACAGAAGGTGGCGCGATGGCAGGCAGCAGGCTGGCCGGGAAGGTCGCAATCGTGACGGGCGCGGGTTCGCGGCTGGACGATGGCATCGGCAACGGGCGGGCAGCAGCAGTCCTCATGGCACGAGAGGGCGCGCTCGTGTTGCTCGTCGACAGCAGCGCGAATGCGGCGGAGGCGACACGCCGGATCATCACGGGCGAAGGAGGCACGGCCGAGACCTTCGTCGCGGACGTGACGAGCAGCGAGGATTGCAGGGCGATGGTGGCCCGCGCGGTCGAGCGCTGGGGCGGGCTCGACATCCTCGACAACAACGTTGGGATCAGCGGCCCCGGAACCGTGGTGGATGTAGTGGAAGAGGCGTGGGACCGGGTGATGGCTGTGAACGTGAAAGGGATGATGCTGGCGAGCAAGCACGCCATCCCTGCAATGGCCGCCGGCGGAGGCGGTGCGATCATCAACATCGCTTCGATTTCGGCGGTGCGGCCGTCGCGGCTGACGCCGTATGCGACATCGAAGGGAGCGGTGATTTCGCTGACGAAGGCGATGGCCGTGGACCACGCGGCGCAAGGAATCCGGGTGAACTGCGTGATGCCCGGGCCGGTGTACACGCCGATGGTCTACGCGGCTGGGATGAGTGAAGAGATGCGGGCGAAGCGGCTGGACGCTTCGCTCCTGAAGGTGGAAGGGACGGGGTGGGATGTAGGCCACGCCGTGCTCTTCCTGGCCTCGGACGAGGCCCGCTACATCACGGGCGTGGTGTTGCCGGTAGATGGTGGCGTGCTCGTCCGGGGGCCGGAGCGCCGGTAGCGGCCGGATCAGCCGATGAGGGTGTTGGTAAAGACCTGCCACGCGAGGAGGCTCTTGGCGATCAGGCTGAGCCACATGTAGACGCGTTCGCCGAACAAGTAGTCGCGCCAGGGGCCGACCTTCGCGTATTGAAGGAACATGTTGATGGCGAACGTGTTGAAGAGCACGAAGAGCGTGACGAAGATCCCGTACACAAAGGGCGGGACATCGGAGCCAGCGCCGGCGATCTGGAGGCCGATGGCGACCCAGGGGATGATCCCGAGAACTGAGCCGAAGACGAACGATGACCAGCGAACTTTCGGGGCGCCTTCGTTCTCCAGTTCCATCTGCCAGCCGAAGAAGATCATGGCAGCGTTGACGGCGAACAGGCCGATGAGCGCGTTGAAGTCGGTGATGCCGGGCAGCAGGGCGATCGCGACGATCATGATCGAGGCAGAGAGCGAGTATTCGATCCAGCGGGCAGGGTTGATGCCGCGGCGAAGCCAGCCGCTGTAGAGCGGATAGCCCCAGGGCGAGGCGACGGCAAAGTGGCCGAGAGCCGAAAGCCCGAGGAACGCAGCCATCATCGGCCCGAGCGGAATCGAAAAGAGCGTCTCCAGGGCGGGATTGCTCTGCCCGGGCGGGCCATCGGCGAAGGCGGCCGTGACGGGGAGCGAGAAGTCGTTGGAGAGGGCCAGCATGAGGGCAGCGGAGACCGCATGGAGCGACCCCATGATGAGGTTGAACCGCCTGAGCCCGCCGAGTGACGCGGTGGCGGAAGGCCGAGGGGCGGGGTACGTGGCAGTGCGATTCATGGAGCGGGTCCCTCCGTAGGGAGAAGAATAGCCGGCCAGCGAGGTGCTGGCCGGCCATCGAGGTAGGTGTTCGTTTGGCCGGCGGAGGCTAGCTCCGGCGGCTCCGAGCGAGAGCGGGCGTGGCGAAGGCGCCGATGCCAAGGATGGCGAGGGCGACGGCCACGAACGGCAGGAAGGCGAGGTTGTCCGAACCGCCCGAGGCGAGGCCTGTGCCGGTGTGCGGGGCTGTCGGCGCTGGGGCGTTCGCATCGACCAGCGGAATGACCGCCAGGCTGTTGTTCGCGAGGAGGCCGACGGCGACTACGGTGTAGACGGTGCGATCCTTGAGCGCGAGGCCGGGGATGGCGAGGGCGACGGTGGAAGTACCGGCCGGGCGAACCTCAAGGTTGTACGTGCCGGCATCAACCGGGGTGTGAGCGCCGACGCCCTTGTAGGCGACGTTGCTGAAGACTTTCACGCTCGTACCGGCGACGCCAACGTCAACGGCCGGGGCATCGGGGGAAGCGTGAATGAGGCGGACGTGGGCCTTTCCGTTGGCGGGCGTGGCGTTGTTGTCTTCAAGAGGAAGGAGGCCAAGGGTGGCCTTGCCGACTTCGCCGACGGCGAGAACGGTGTAGTCCTTGCCCTTGGCGATGGTGAGGTTGGCTTCAAGCGCCGGGGTTCCGGTGCCATCGGAAGGGGAGACGAAGACTTTCACGTTATGGGGGCCAACCGGCAGCGTGACGTAGCCGGTGTCCTTGGGGAATGCGAGGGCGGTCACGGCCTTCTGTCCATCGACAAAGATGTCAACCGGGGGGGTATCGGGAGACGCGTGCATGATCCGGACGCGGCCGGTATCGGCTGCCTGGGCAGAAAGGGCGGACGTCGAGACGAGCAGCGAAGCGAGGGCTGCGATCGCGACGGTGAGGAGGACGTGCCGTGAGGCGAAGCGTCCAAGGGCCATGGTGGGTTCCTCCAGGGTTTTGAGTGGGCCGGCGAGAGAACCTCGACCAACCGTGGACAAACAGTACACTGAATCCCGAAGTCTGTACAGGGCTTGTCCAAATTTTGTTTTTGGTGGACACTCGGCCTGTGATCGAACCTCTCATGCGTATTGGCGAACTGAGCCGGGCGGCCGGCGTAAGCCCCGACGTGCTCCGGGCCTGGGAACGCCGCTACCGCGTCATCCGGCCGCGCCGGACAGAAGGGGGCTTCCGGCTGTACTCGAGTACGGACCTGGAGCGAGTGCGGACGATGCATTCGCTGGTGGAAAGCGGCGTGCCGGCGAGCGAAGCGGCGCGGCGCGTCCTGGCGACAGAACCGGAAGCGGCTGTCTCAACGGCCGCTTCCGACATCGAGGACGCCGGGGCGGGGCCGCTCGAGGCACTGCGTGCAGAGTTGCGGACCGTGCTCCGGGCCTTCGACGATGCCGGTGCACAGCGGACTATCGACCGGCTGTTCGCGGGGTACGACATCGAAACCGTGGTGACCGAGGTGCTATTGCCGGAGCTCAAACATCTCGGCGACGAATGGGAGCAGGGCGTGGCTACGGTGGGCCAGGAGCACTTCGCCGTGCACATCCTCCGGGCGCGACTGCTGGCTCTAGGGCGAGCGTGGGACCGGGGGCTGGGGCCGCGCGTGGTGCTCGCCTGCGCGCCGGAGGACTTCCACGATGTTTCACTGGCGATGTTCGGCCTGGTTGCGCACCAACGCGGCTGGCGGGTGACGTTCCTCGGAGCGAACACGCCGATTGAAACGCTGCTGACGACGGCAGAGACCACGGGCGCGGATAGCGTCGTGGTCTACTCCCCGATCGAGGCGCACATGGAGGCAGCGGCGCGAGAGCTTGCCAACGCCGGAGCGCGGCCCCATGTCTACCTGGCGGGCGAAGGCGCGACGGCGGAACAGGCGCGCCTTGCGGGCGCGGTGCTGCTCATGGGAACGCCCGGCGCCGCGGCCGACCGGATCACGGAAGACTTCCGCGGACGCCGGGCGGCGCGTTCCTCCGCAGGGCGCCACCGGCTGAGGCGGGATTAGCGCCCGGCCACGGGCGCAGCGGCCGGGTCCCGGCTGAGCGGAATGGCGAGCGGCGCGACGGCGGCCGGTTCCTCCTCCATCTTGTGGCGGACGAACGCGGCGGCGGTGACGGCGAGCAACGAAAGCCCAAGACCAAGGCCGGCGAGCAGGACAAATCCTTCGACGATGGATTCCCGCGCAGCCTCGGCGACTTCACCTTCGCCATAGGGCACGAAGTGCTCCGCTGCGTCCCTCGCCTCGACGACCGTAACGGCGTCCGCACCCTGGAGGCGTCCGGGAAGATCGGTATCGATATGGTGCACGAAGACAGCTCCCATGATCGCGACTCCGACGGCTGTGCCCGTCTGGCGAAACATAGTGAGCGTGCCGGAGGCGAAGCCCGCCTTGGCCATCGGGATGGAACTCATCACGGCGAGCGAGCTGGTCGACATGACGAGGGCGATGCCGAGGCCGCGCAGGAGGAATGTCGGCAGCAGGCCATCGGCGTAGCCGCTCTGCGTGTCGAGGAAGAGCAGGTAGACAAACGACGCGGCAACGGCGAGCGCGCCGCCTCCGAGAAGCAGGCGCAACCGATGGCCCAGCCGTTGTCCCATTACCCCGGAAAACGGCTGGAGCAGAGCGACCAGCGCCGTTGCAGGGATGAACGCGAGGCCGCCCTGGAGCGGGCTAAAGCCGAGGTAGTTCTGCATGAACAGGCTGGTGAACGGCTGCGAACCAAACACCGCGGCGGAGAAGAGGAACGCCGTAATACAGGCCATCGTGAAAGTGCGGTTGCGGAAGAGCCGGACATCGACCAGCGGGTAGGGACGGCGAAGTTCGTATACCCAGAACGCGGCAAGGATCGCCGGGCCGCCGAGCAATCCTGCAAGCACGTACAAGTCCGACCAACCACGGCTGCTGCCGACGGTGATGGCAAGCATGATCGCGGCCAGGCCACCGGCGAGAAGCCCGGCACCGGGCAGGTCAACATTGCGTGGCGCGTTCGGGTCGGACGATTCGCGGACGAAGCGGATCCCCATGATGACGCCGACGACGCCGACCGGGATGTTCACGAAGAAGATCCAGCGCCAGTCAATGCCCTGGACGATGATGCCGCCGAGGAGCGGGCCGGCGATGAGGCCGAGACCGGAGACGCCTCCCCAAAGGCCGATGGCGAGTCCGCGCTGGGCCGGGGGGAAGGCGTTTGTGAGGATGGAGAGGGTGAGCGGCATCATGATCGCTGCGCCAATGCCCTGGAGGAGGCGCAGCCCGATGAGCTGACCGATGGTCTGCGCCGCGCCACAGCCGGCAGACGCGAGAACAAAGAGCACCAGGCCGATGAGGTAGAGGCGTCGCCGGCCGAAGATATCGCCGAGACGACCCATGGCCAGGGGAAGGACGGCGAGGACGAGAACGTAGCCGGAGATGGTCCATTCGGCCTGGCTGAGGCTTGCGTCGAGGTCCTGTGCGATCGATGGGAGGGCTACGTTCACCACGAAGGTATCGATCATGAGCATGGCGAGCCCGAGGCAGACGGCGACCAGCGTGAGCCACTTGTTCGGGGCGGAGGAGGAATGGGCTTGGATCGACAACGGTGATTTCCTATCTTTCAGAAAGTTTCTAAGAGATACTTCCGTGTTGGAAGGTATGCTATCCTTGAGAAACAAGAGGTGTCAACGAGATGGCGCGCACAAACCGCTACGACCATTTCTGCCCCGTGGCACGATCGCTGGAAGTCATCGGCGAGAAGTGGTCCCTGCTGATCATTCGGGAGCTGCTGCCGGGCCCGCGGCGGTTCACGGATTTGCAGCGAGGGATGGCCAGCATCACGGCCAAGTGGCTGACCCTGCGCCTGCGCGAACTGGAAGCGGCCGGGCTGGTCATGCGCGAACAGGAAGAAGGGCGGCGCGAGGTTTGGTACCGGCTGACTCAGCGCGGAGAGGACCTTCGGCCCGTGGTCGGCGCGTTGAACGCCTGGGGGATGCGCCATGCGATGCGGCCGATGCTGCCGGGGGAAAAGATCCACCCCGCACGGCTGGCACGGTCGTTCATCGGATTCCTGAACGCGACCGATGTTCGGCCAGCGCGGCCGCTCGGCTGGCGAGTGGATTTCGACGGAGACGCGCAGGACCTCTGGTTCGACGGTGAGATATGGACCCGCCAGCGCGTCGAGATGCCGGCGCTGGTTATCCGAACAACGGTGGGACGTTGGGCTGCACTGCTGACGAACGTTCCAGAGCGGCCAGCAATCGACGAATGCGTGGCGCTCGAAGGCGATGCCGCTGAGGCGGAGCGCTTCCGGCAGACGCTCGAAGGGATCCTGCAGCCGGCCTGAAGAAGCCGGCGGGAGCGCTTCGGACGCAGGGGCGATACCCTCGTTGCATGCTGTACGCCGACTCCGCGATGAAATCGTTTGGATCCGACGATGTGCTGACGGGCGTTACCTTCATCGTTGGCGATGGTGAGCGCACCGCACTCGTCGGCCCGAATGGCGGTGGCAAGTCCACGCTGCTGCGAATGCTGGCGGGCGACTACCCCACCGACGGGGGCACGGCGGGCCATCGCGGCGGGGCGCTCGGTTTCCTGCGGCAGGAGGCGGGGCTCAATGATGAGCGGACGCTGCTTGCGGAACTCTGGGAGGCGTTCCCCGAAGCGCGAGAGGTCGAACTTCGCCTCGAAGAGATCGCCCATGCGATCGAGCAGGGCGAAGGAAATATCGAAACGCTGATCGAAGACCAGGCGAAGCTGTTCGAGCAGTTCGAAGCGCTGGACGGCTACCGGATCGAATCGCGGATTGGGCGCGTCCTTTCGGGGCTGGGTTTCAGCCTGCCGGACGACCAGTTCCGCGCGTGTGGCGATTTCAGCGGCGGCTGGCAGATGCGGATCGCTTTGGCGAAGGTGCTGGTGCGGCGGCCGGAAAACGTGCTACTGGACGAGCCGACGAACCACCTCGACGTGGCGACAAAGGCATGGCTGGCCTCGGAGCTCAAGGACTACCCGGGGACTGTGATGCTGGTGACGCACGACGGCGAATTCCTCGACCAGGTTGTGAACCGCGTGCTGGACTTGCGCGACGGGACGGTGGAGAGCTACGCGGGGAACTACACCGAGTACCAGCGTCAGAAGGCCGATCGCTTGCAGGCGCAGGACCGAGCCGCATCGCGGCAGGGTCGCGAGATCGCGAAGCAGGAGAAGTTCATCGAGCGGTTCCGGGCGAAGGCGACCAAGACGACTGCAGCTCAATCGCGGGAAAAGGCGCTGGCAAAGGTGGAGCGCATCCAGCACACGCGCAAAGACGCTGAGGTGAACTTCCGCATTGCCGCGCACGGCCGGACCGAACGGGACGTGCTCGTACTGAAGCACATCAGCCATGCATACGACACGGAGCTGGTGTTGCTCGACGTGAATCTGCATATCGAGCGTGGGCAGAAGGTAGTGCTCATGGGTCCGAACGGGAGTGGTAAGAGCACGCTGCTAAAGATTGCGGCGCGCAAGATCGTGCCCACCGAGGGACAGGTGGAGTGGGCGGAACGAGCGCGGCCCGGCTACTACGACCAGCACCAGGACGAAGCCCTGGACCCCAACCGCGACGTGCTGGCTGAAGTGCGAACGATCGCAGGCGACCAGCCGGACGTGGAATTGCGAAGCATCCTCGGGCGGTTCCTGTTCCGCGGCGACGACGTGTTCAAGCCGGTGAAGGTGCTCTCGGGCGGCGAACGCAGCCGCGTGGCGCTGGCGAAGTTCCTGATCCAGCCCACGAATGTGCTGCTGCTGGACGAGCCGACGAACCACCTGGACCGGACGACGCGGCGCAAGCTGATCGACGCGTTGGACGCCTACGAGGGGACGATCCTCGTGGCCAGCCACGACGAGGGGATCCTGGGGATTGCGAGTCATGTGTACGAGGTGAAGGAGGGCGCGGTCCGCGAACTCCAGAGTCTGCGGAAAGACTGACGGTCACTTTTCTGGTCCGCGCGGCCCGCGTGGTGGAACCCAACCGGCCCTGTCAGCGTCCAGATAAGAGGACGATGCTCGGCAGGACATTCACAGGAAAATCCCGGGCCATGCTCGTATGGTGTGAAGGTTGACCTGCAACTGGGCTCACAACGGGAGGTGCCATGAGACGGGAACATGACCGCGCGCTGACAAGACCGAACACCATGACCGCGTTGTTTGCGGGGCTGTTACTGCTGGCCGCATGGCTGGCGGTGGCGAGCACAGCGAGTGTGCAGGCTGCCGGAGAGCCTTCGATCAATAGCATCTTCCCGGCGCAGGGGCCGGCAGCGGGCGGTAACGCGGTGCAGATCGCCGGAGAAGGTTTCACTTCCGCGACGGCCGTGACCTTCGGCGGCGTGGCGGCGTTGAGCTGGACGGTGAACGGCTGGGCGGCGAACGGCGAGACGACGATCACGGCGATCGCTCCCCCCGGTGTTGCGGGCGCGAGCGTGCAGGTTCGCGTGTTCAACCCCGCGGGCGGCAGCACCAGCGGCGTCTTCTACCAGTACCTGGGGATTGTGCCGCCACCGGCGGTGACAGGCGTGACCCCGGATGCGGGCCCGACCAGCGGCGGGACGGTCGTCACGATCTCGGGGAGCAACTTTAGCGGCGCGACGGCGGTCCGCTTCGGCAGCGTGGCGTCTCCGGACTGGGACGTGATCTCGAGTACAACGATTATTGCCGTGAGCCCAGCTCACGTGGCAGGCACGGTGGACGTGACGGTGACCGCGCCCGGGGGCACATCGCCCGCCAGCGCAGGCAGCGATTTCACGTATAGCGGGACGGTACCGGCGGTCACGGGGCTTTCGCCGGCGTTCGGGCCGCCAGCGGGCGGCAACACGGTGATCATCACAGGCGTGAACCTCGGCAGCGCAACGGCGGTGCGGTTCGACGGCGTCGCGACGGCGTTCGTCGTGAACAGCAGCACGAGCATCAGCGCGACCGCGCCGGCGCACGCGGCGGGAACCATTTCTGTGCTCGTACAAACGCCCGCGGGGACGAGCGCTCCGGGGGCCGCGAGCGACTACACCTACACGACTGACCCGGTGGTCGTCACAAGCCTGACGCCGGCTACCGGGCCGGTCGGTGGTGGCACCGCAGTTACGGTGAAGGGATACGGCTTCACGGGGGCGAGCGCAGTGAAGTTCGGAGCGCTCCATGCAGCGGGCTACACAGTCGTGAACGACACGACGATCGTGGCGTATGCGCCGGCACAGGGGCCAGGGTCAGTCTATGTACGCGTGACGGTTGGGGCGTTCACATCCGCGACCGGCTCGGCGTCGCTCTACACCTATGGCGCGACCGGGCCAGTGGTCACGTCGCTTATCCCATCAACGGGGCCGACGACGGGCGGCACGGTGGTCACGATCTACGGCTCCGGGTTCACGGGCACGACGGCGGTAGCGTTTGGTTCGCTGGCGGCGGGATTCTCCGTGGTGAGCGACACGACGCTCATCGTGGTGGCGCCGGCGCAAGCGGCCGGTTCGGTCCACGTGCTGGTGACCAATGCACTGGGGACGTCGGTGGCGAACGCGGCGAGCCTGTACACGTACACAGGGACCGGCCCCGTGGTCACGTCGTTGAGTCCCGCGAGCGGCCCGACGAGTGGCGGCACGATCGTCGTCATCACCGGCACCGGATTCACCGCAGCGACATCGGTGAGCTTCGGGGGGACGGCAGCTGCCAGCTTCGTCGTGAACAGCGGGACGAGCATCACAGCTGTTGCACCGGCGCGGTCAACGGGCACGGTCTACGTGGTCGTGACCACTGCATCGGGAAGCAGCCCGCAGACGGCGCCCAGCCAGTTCACATACGCAGGCACGCCTGGAACCATTAGCTACACGCTCACGTTCCGATGGACGTTGCTGACGTGGATGGGGATCGACGGCCTTGCGGTTGACGCAGCCGTGAAGGGCCTTGAATCGCCCGATGTCGCGGCGACGAACGACGTCTCGGGGCGTGTGACGGCGATCTTCTTCTGGGACTCGACCAATCAGCGATGGCTGGCGTGGTTCCCGAACGCGAGCAACGTCCCGGGCGCAAACGACTTCACGACGCTGCGTAAGGGGCAGGTCTACTTCTTCGCGATCAACGGGGCCGGTTCGACCACCTGGGTGGTCATCGGCGGGTAACGACTGCACTTTGCGACGCAACGCGAGGGCCCGATCCGCTTCGGACCGGGGCCCTCGTGGTTTCCGGTGTGGGTGCGGGGCGGACCACCGCGTGGGATAGGATGGGTGTGCCGAGGGCCGCGATATGCGGCAAGGGTGGTGTCGCTTCGTGTTACCGGCGTTAGAGATTGGGCTGATCGTCGCCCTGGTCCTGGTCAATGGGTTCCTCGCCGCTTCGGAACTGGCGATCGTGTCGTCGCGCAAGACGCGGCTGCAGCAACGCGCGGAGAGCGGGAGCAGGGGCGCGCGGATCGCGCTGGAACTGGCAGCGGACCCCAACCGCTTTCTTTCAACCGTGCAGGTGGGGATCACGCTCGTCGGGATCCTGGCAGGCGCGTTTGCGGGGGCGACGGTGGCGGAAACGGTTGGGAGCAGATTCGAATCGCTAGGCATGGGCACGCGTGCGGCCGACACCCTCTCCGTCGTGACGGTCGTGCTGGGCGTCACGTATCTCTCGCTGATCATCGGGGAGCTGGTGCCAAAGCGGGTGGCGCTGGCAAACCCCGAAGCGCTGGCAACGAAGGTGGCGCTGCCGATGAAGCTCCTGTCCTCGGCCGGTGCGCCAGCGATCCTGGTCCTGAGCGCATCCACGAACGCGGTGCTGCGAGTACTGCGCGTAAAGCAAACATCGAGCGACGCGGTGACCGAGGAAGAGCTGCATCTGTTGCTGGCGCAGAGTGCTGAATCGGGCGTGATCGAATCGGCGGAGCGGGAGATTGCGGCGGCCGCGCTGCGGCTCGGCGACCTTGCCGTTGGGGACGTGATGACGCCGCGGCCGCAGGTTGTTTGGCTGGACCTCGCAGACCCGCCAGGTGAACTGTGGGAGCAGGTGATTGACCGGCCGCACGACCATTTCCCGGTGTGCGAGGGCGACCCGGAAAACGTGGTCGGCGTCGTATCGGCGAAAGATCTGCTGGCACTGCGGACGATGGAGCAGGGAGACGACTTGCGGCCGGCGGTGCGCGCAGCGATCTATCTGCCGGAATCGCTGCAATTGCTGACGGCACTGGAACGGTTCCGCGAAGGCCGTGCGGAACTGGCGATCGTGGTGGACGAGTTCGGCAGCGCCGCGGGGATCATCACGCTGTTCGACATCATCGAGCGGATCGTCGGCGACCTGCCGGAGTTGGATGAGGAGGGCATGGTGGTCGAGCGCGCCGACGGATCGTGGCTCGTGGATGGACGGCTGGGCACGGATGACCTCAGGAAGCTGCTGGATGCGGACGAACTGCCCGGCGAGGGCGAGTACCAGACGCTGGCCGGTTTTGTCTTATGGCAACTTGGCCACGTCCCTGGAGCGGGAGCGCGGTTCACCTGGGAGCGACATTCGTTCGAGGTGATGGACATGGACGGCCGCCGCGTCGACCGCGTGCTGGTTTCAGTCGTGGAGGAACCGCAATGAGCAGAGCCGAAGGATTCGTGTTTGGCATTGACAACCGTTGGCCCGCCGTCGAGGATTCGCGCAAATCTGGCTGAGTGACGTGGCATGAGTCGAGACTTAGGCCAGGAAGCGTATACGGCGACCCTCCGCCACTTTGTGGCGACGGGCCGGGCGCCGCACTTCACCGAGCTGGCCAGGACGGTGGGCTGCGGATTGGACGAAGCACTCGCCGCCCAGCGGGATGCCGCCAGCCGGGCGAATGCATGCTGGTTCGCGGAAGGCACGGATGTCGTCGGAGCGTGGCCGCCATTTAGTAACACGCCAACCCCATACCTGATCTCGGTCAACGGGGAGCAGCGCTGGTACGGCCAGTGAGGACTTGAGTCGCTGGCCGTGAGCCAGCTGTTTTCGGGCCAAGACGTTACGATCACATGCCCCTGCCTTGACTGCGGGGAGCCGGTGGAAGTGCGGATGCGAGACGGCAGGATCACGTCGCTCGATCCCGCGACGTCTGTCGGCTATGCCGCTCAGCCACTGGCCCAGTGGGGACAGGCTGGCTGGCCCGACACCTGAGCGCGGATGAATCTCTTCCGGTGGAGGAGCACGCACGGCGGTGGAACGGATTCGAGCCGGGAACGGAGGGAGGGATCCTGCCCGTCGCGAACTGGGCCAGCGTGTTCACCCTCAACTCGTTCTCACGCCGTCTCGATCCGGACTACCTGTCCAGACTCGCGGAATATGGCGCCGAATCCTTTCCGGCATTCCTCGCTCTCGGTTCGGGGCCCTACTGGGAGATTCCATCGGCCTAGGCGCTCGCCCACTTGCGGATGAGCGCTTCGGTGTCCTTCGCGGTCGAAGGGCCATGCTGCTTGTGGGCGATTTCGCCGTCTTTCCCGAAGATGACGATCGCGGGCTGGCCAACGAAGCCATGACTGCGGGCGTAGGCATCGCCCTCCTTGGTGTCACGGTCGTAGTCGACCATCGTGAGCTTCTTCCCGTTGAGTTCCGCTACCAGTTCCGTCCACACGGGACGGATTCTTTCGCAAACCGTTCAGTGAGTGGCGTGTATCCAGTGGATTGTCGGGAACGACGCAGGAATTGCGGCGCCGCCCGCCGGGGCCGTGGCGGTCGAATCAGCGGACTGAGTCGCCGAGGCCTGCGTGGAAGCGGCGCCGGCGGGGGGCGTACTTGCGCTGCCACCGGGGCCGGTACTCCCTGTTGCCGGCTTTTCATCGTCCGAACCCACGCAGGCGGAGATGAAGGCAGCGATGGGTGTCAGGAGCAAGAATCTTCGTCGCATGTGAGCAATGGTAGCGCGGCGGCTGGCCCCGGGGGCTCACACGTTTCTTACGTTGCGAATGCCTCCTTTACGGATGGTCGTGTTCCGCGTCCATGGCCGCGAAGAAATCTTCGAGGGTCTTGCCCGGCTCAGCGACGAAACGATCATCCAGCACCGTCAACGCGCGGATCCGATCGAGACGGAAGCTGCGAAAGCCCTGGCGCAGTTCGCACCAGGCTTCGACCGACCACCAGGCTCCCCAGAAGAAGAGGCCGAGGGGCCGGACGACTCTCTCGGTCTGGTCCCCTTCGGCGTCCGTGTAGGAGAGATGCGTCTTGCGGTGTTCGTCGATCGCGGTGCGGATCTCGGCGAGGGGTGAGATGAGGGCTTGGCGGACGTGAAAGCCGGGGGCGAAGAGCGGCGTCTGCTCGATGCGAGGCTTGAGCCGCTCCGGGAGCGCGGCCTCCACGCGGGCGAGGGCGCTGGCGGCGGACCTGGCGAGGCCCGCATCGCCCCAGCTGGAGACGACACGGGCGCCGAGGACGAGAGCTTCGATTTCCTGTTCGGTGAACATCAGCGGTGGGAGGTCGAATCCCTTGCGCAATGTGTAGCCGACGCCGGCTTCACCTTCGATAGGGACGCCGGAGTTGACGAGGTCGCGGATATCGCGATAGACCGTGCGCTCGGAGACTTCGAGTTCGTGCGCGAGCACTGCGGCGGTGACCACTGGCCGCCGCCGCAGTGCCTGCACGAGCGAGAAGAGACGATCAGCCCTGCGCAACGGTTGTATCGAGGGCGGGATCGTACTGGATGAGCTGGACGATATTGCCATCGGGATCGGTGCAGGCGGAGATGACGCCGCCCCAGAACTCGACACCTTCCTTTCGGAAGAAGCGGGCACCGGCGGCCTCCATGCGGGCACGCTCAGCGCGAACATCCTCGACCCAGAAGTCGATGAGAAGGCGGTTGGGCTCTGCCGCTGGGCCGCGTGTTTCGCTGTGCGTATCGACGTGGAGGAAGCCGGTCTCGGTCACCTGGAGGCCGTTGGGGCCGATGGCAGGGAACGGAGCAAGGCCGACGACATCCCGGTAGAAAGCGAGGAGCTTCGCCGGGTCTTCGCTCGTGATATCGAGCGTAAACCCGCCAACCTGGCCGGGCACGAGCGGCGGGGCCATGCCTTCCGGCAGCTGGAAGAGCTGGACGATGTTGCCGTCGGGGTCAGTGAAGGCGGAGATGAGGCCGCCCCACGCTTCCTGGCCTTCCTTGCGGGTGAAGACGACACCCTTCGCTTCGAGGCGTTCTCGCTCTGCCTTCGCGTCGCCGACGGTGAGGTCGAGCAACAAGCGCTGTGGCTGGACAGCACGACCCTTTGTGTCCTTGTGCTCATCGAAGCCAAGGATGGCGCCGCCGGCGGCATAGGAACTTGGGCCCATGTCGGTGCGCTGTGGGAGGCCAACGATGTCGCGGTAGAAGGAGACGAGCGCATCGGGGTTGTCGCTGGTGATGTTGAGGAAGAATTCGGTGACCTGCATGGCTGGGCTCCTGCGAGTGCTCACGGTGTGGCGTGGGCCAGCGTACGGCGGCACTCTTGACAGCATTGTGTCAGGAGGAGCGGGGGGATGGGAGGGGTTGGTGACAGCGGTGTGTCAGGAGGGATTTTCGAGCCGAGCCTGACACACCATCGATCGAGCGGCCCTTACGATTGGTCAATGAGCGACAAGCGCCATGACCCTGCTCAACTTGGCTTCGACACGATGGCGTGGATCGAGTCCGTGAGCCAGTACGCCGAAACCGACTTCATGGACGCCGATGAGTGGCCCGACTGGCCAGGCGGCATAAGCGCCGAGGATTTCCTTCGCGACTGCACGCTGGCATTTCGAGACGAAACAACGTGGGCGAATCTACGCCACGAGAAGATCGATCGACTCCTCATTCCACTGTCGTCGATGGTGGGGGAGGCGATCGCCAAGACGCCGCAGCCATTCGTCATCACAAGGACGTGCATCGAGACGTTCCCGCGCTACCTGTACGTTGTCGCGAGACGTGACGACCAGGGCGGTACTGGTTACCCGTATTTCCTGGAAAACATCGTCTTCCAACTGAACCTGGGAGAAGAACGGGACGGGGCAACGCTCGAAGCCCTCTTCGACGCGATGGTGCGCCTACTGACCGCGCCGAATGATGCGTGCCAGGTACTGGCGATCGACGGCCTTGGCGAGATAGACCTCCCCGAAGCCCGGGAAGTCCTCGAGCGCTACCGCGGCCAAACGCCTGACCCGACTCTCGCGGCATTCGCTTTGAACACCCTGACGAAACAGCGGTGAACGTCTCCGCCATCCCGTGGGTATAAGGCACCGAACCCCGGCTGCATCTTGGGCCCGCGTTGCGCGGGCGCACTCCAGACTCCCGCGGCCAGGGGCTGCCGCGACCACGGGGATGGACCTACGGCTTTTCGACCCAGGTTTCGGAGAAGGCGAGGAAGGCGGAGCTGCCGGGCGTGCCGTTGGCGCTGGTGCGCGTGTGGACTTCGCCCTCCACGGGCTGGTTGTTCACCGAGACAGAGGCGGATTTGCACGGGCAGATGACGGTCATGAGGTCCCACTTCGTGCCGCCGAGTTCGTAGTCCTGGCGGAGGACCTGCTGGTGTTCGATGACATCCCACCAGACGAGTTCGACCACGCCGTCGCCGTGGTTGGCGACAACACGGTGGTACCAGCGGCTGTCGGATTCCTGGAAGAAGCGGGCGTGAGTGGGCTCCATGCCGGCGAACCCGAGGTCTGCGAAGCCGCCAAAGTGCTGCGTGAAGCGCTCTGCGACAAGCTTTGCCATGGCGGGGTTATCCGTGTAGATGGCATGCGGAGCCAGGTCGCCGAGCCCGGAGCCCTCTTTGTCGACCCAGATGAGCATGGCATTGCCCTCGCCGTGTTCGGAGTAGACGCAGCGCCAGTAGCTGACGGCGGCAACGCGGTCTTCGGTGCCGGGCTTGAAGAGGGTGAGCCCGGGGTTCTCCCCGGAGAAGACGACTGCCATGAGCATCACTTCCTTTCGCTGGCGGCACACGCCGCGATCGTTGCCAGCCGTGACTATGCCAGCACAGCGGGGCGCGTCAACCGTGCAGGACCGTAGAATCTGCGAATGCTGTGGCTTCGAAATGACCAACTTTCGGTGGCGGTGCTCGACCCGCGCGATGCGGCGGACCACTTTCGCTTCGGTCCGCGTTATTGCACGGGCGGGTACGTGTTCCAGGTGACGGATGCGGCGATCGGCGACCTGATGAGCGGTCCTACGTATCCCGAAAGCTTCAACTGGTTCGATGGTCAGGGGATCCCGGACTCATTCAACCTCGGCCCGTTGCGAACGCCCGAGGACGGCGACCGCGCGCTGATCATCGGCACGGGGCTTTGCGACCTCGCTGAGAAGCGGATCGTCGAGCACCCGGACTGGGCGGTGGACGAGGACGACCGCGGGACGCTGCGCTTCGATGTGCAGCAATCGCACCGGGACTGGCGCTTTGGGCTGGAGCGGACAGTGAGCCTGGCGGGGCGCACGGTGCAATCGTGGACGCGGCTCGAAAACCGGGGACGGGCTGCGATCCCGGTGCGCTGGTTCCCGCACCCGTTCTACCCGCAGCCGGATTCCGGCGAGCTGATGAAGGTCAACTTCGACGTTTCGTTTCCGGACGGCGGGGCGTACGAACTGCGGGAAAGCGGCTGGATCGCACGGCTGGGCTGGCCATGGAGCGAGGGGCACTACCAGCCGCTCGACCACGCGGCGCGGGAACGGCTGGTGGTGCAGCAACGGCATTCACAGCTCGGGATTGTGACGGCGACGTTCAGCTACGTACCGGACTTCTTCCCGATCTGGGGGAATCCGCATACGTTTTCGTGGGAGCCGTTCCTGGAACGCACGGTGGCGGCGGGACAGGCGTTGGAGTGGGAGATCGCGTACGACTTTTGAATCTAAGGAGTGCCCCCTCACCCAACGTTCTCCCCCTGCCGGGGACGAGGCGGGTGCTGCGGCGGTCAGGTACTCGAAACTCCCAGAAGCAACCCGCGCCGCGGTGCCGTGCTGCCGGCCGCCAGACAGGCGCGGGCGCGCCAGTCAGACGCGGGCCGCCGCTATGGCCTGGACGAGGACGCGGTCGAAGTCGGATTCGTGCTCGGACTCCTCGTTCGCCGCGAGTCCCTGGCGGGTGACGACGAGGTCGAGACTTGGGACGACGTAGATCTTCTGGTCCTTGGCGCCCAGCGCTGCGACCCAGTCGTCCGGCGCCTGCGCGAACTTCGGCTTCTTCCCCATCAGCCACCAGAGCAGCCCGTAGTCGGGCGCCACGTCCGAAGCGGCCCACGCATCGTCGTACCATGTCCGTTTAATGAGCCGCACGTCGTCCCAGAGGCCAAGAGACAACGAGAGGAGGCCGAAGCGGGCCATGTCACGGGCAGCGAGAAACAGGCCCCATTGCGCGGCGCCGGTGGCATCCACCTCGCCAGAGGGCCGCGGCGCCCACCTGGCCTCGTCGCTAACAGCAATTGCGTCGAAGAGCCACTGGCGCGTGACCGTGTTGATATCCATGCCGGCGGCGCTTTCGAGCACCGGCCGGGTCTTCTGGTACGCCGGTGTGTTGTAGTTGAACTCGGTTCCTGGGTCTGCCACTTTCACGAGGGTCCTCGGGTTGAGACCGCTGGAATGCGTCATCAGATGGCGGATCGTGATCCTGGCTTCGTCGGCAGGGCGGGCACGCGACCAGCCCGGCGCAAGGTAGCCGGATACCGGATCATCAAGGTTGAGGAGATCCTTCTCCTGGGCGATGCCGAGCAGCGTCGAAGTAACGCTCTTCTGCACCGAGGCAACGTCGTTGACCGTGGCCGCCGTGACGCCACCAAAGTAGTACTCCGTGACGATGCGGCCGCCGCTCAGCATCATGAAGGTGGCGCTACGGTTGGCGCCGACGAGGGCCACCACGTCGGCAATACCCGCTGGCGACCAGCCCGTCTTGGCCAGGTCGGCTTTCTCCCACTCGCCTTCCGGGGGAGGGACGTAGGCCCGCGTGTTAGCCGGCTGGCGAGTGGTGGTTCGCTGCGCTGAGGGTGGAGCAGCAGAGGCGGTTGGCGAAGTGGCGGCAACGGGCGGCGGCGTGCTCGTATCCACCGGGCTCGGCGAGGGCATCTCCACGGCGGAGCTGTCGTCATCGCCACAGCCCGTCACCACCATGGTAGAGAGGGCGCCAAGCGCAGCCAGCACCTTCCTTCGACTGTACCGGACTGCCGGAACGCCGGTGGTTGCCATACGTCTTTCCTCCCGGCCGGGCGCACATCAGACGTGGGCCACGCTGAAGCCATCAGGCTACGCTCCGCTCCCTGCCGCAGCCAGCAAGTGTCCATGGAGTGCTCCGCTCGTCCGGATCGTGCAGCAGCGGAAGAGCGCATCGACCGCTCCCACGGAAGTCGATACCGGGCCAGGGCCGGGGGCACGAAAGCCCTGCCATGCGCCGGACCGGGGGTCTGCTGTGCTAGAGTCCCGCTCGCAACAGCGAGGAGGGGGCGACGATGAAGGACTTCAAGGATCGGGTGGCGGTGGTGACGGGCGCTGCGAGCGGTATCGGATTGGCAGCAGCGCACCGGTTTGCGGACGAAGGCATGAAGGTGGTGCTTGCGGATATCGAGAGCGAGCCGCTGGCGATGGCGGAAGGCGCGATCAAGGCGAAGGGCGGCGCGGCGATCGCGGTCCGCACGAACGTGATGTCGGAAGAGGCGGTGAACAAGCTGGCGGACGCGGCGTTCAGCACGTTCGGGAACGTCCACATCGTCTTCAACAACGCCGGCGTGGCGGCGACGGCCGCCACGTTGCGAGCACGGGCATGGGAAGGGCCGCTGGCGGACTGGGACTGGACGCTGGGCGTGAACTTTATGGGCGTGCTCTATGGCGTGCGGGCATTTGTCCCGCGGATGCTCGAAAACGGCGACGAGGGGCACATCGTGAACACGGCATCAATGGCCGGGCTGTTGACGGGCGCGAACCCGTACAACGTGTCGAAGCATGGCGTCGTCTGCCTGAGCGAAGGGATCTACAAGGATTTCCGCGAGATGGGCGCGAAGCTCTCGGCCTCGGTGCTGTGCCCCGGGCTCATCAACACGAGCATCCTGGAGGCGGAGCGCAACCGGGACGACGGCTTCGGTGCAAAGACGAAGGTTCAGGAGCTGCGGCCGGAGGTGCAGCAGTTCGCGGCCGGG
The DNA here is from genome assembly GCA_050248655.1 of Dehalococcoidia bacterium. Classification (GTDB taxonomy): domain Bacteria; phylum Chloroflexota; class Dehalococcoidia; order Tepidiformales; family Tepidiformaceae; genus JAGQHB01. The sequence continues at coordinate 14,212 of JBFWRY010000003.1, read as the reverse complement.
TTCGAAGCGGCGCTAAAGGCGGGATATCCGCCGGAGTACGTCGCGGAGGCGGTGTTCAACGCCATCCGGGACGACCAGTTCTACATCTTCCCGGCGCAGCCAAACGTGCTGGAGAGCGTTCGCGTGCGGATGACGGACATCATCGAGCAGCGGAATCCGACGGCGAGGTAGGGGATGGAGCTTCTCGCTCGCAGAGAGCGGGGATGAGGATGTTGCCCGAACCTTGTTCAGAATCCCGCGGCCAGGGTCGGCCGCGACTACGGGATGAGGGGCCGCGACTTCGCGCTACGCTACGTTCCGGCCACCATCGACCGGGAGGGCGACGCCAGTGATGAACTGGGCTTCGTCGGAGTGGAGGAAGAGCGAAGCGTAGGCGACGTCCCAGGCGCTGCCCATCTTGCGGCCGAGGGGCACGCGGGCGTTGCGGCCGGCGATGACCTCTTCACGCGGTGTACCGGCGGCGACGCGGGCTTCGATCGCCATCGGCGTATTCATCAGGCCCGGGAGGATGACGTTGGCACGGACGCCGTGCTCCGCGTTCGAGGCGGCGAGGTTCTGGGTGAGGGCGATGACGCCGGCCTTGGTCGTCTTGTAGCCGACGTAGGGGTAGTTCTCCCACGCGGCCATGGAGGAGATGTTGACGATCGAGCCGCTACCCTGCTGGCGCATCGCAGGGAGGGCGTGTTTGCAGGCGAGCCACATGCCGCGAAGGTTCACCTGGTAGAGCCGGTCGAAGGCGGCCACTTCGAGTTCCGTGGCCGGCGCGTCGCCGAGGGCGAGGCTTGCGCCGACGTTGTTGTGGAGGATGTCGAGACGGCCGTGGCGCTGCAGGCAGGATTGGATGGCGGCTGACACGTCTTCTTCGGCGACGACATCGGCGGCGATTGCCCAGGCGTGGCCACCTTCGGATTCAATCATCGCGACCGTATCCTGCGCCGATGTTATGTCGCGATCGACGACCCCGACGATGGCGCCCTCGCGGGCGAGGAGCATGGCGGTGGCGCGGCCGTTGCCGATCGTCTCGCCGGGCGTCTGGCCTCCGCCGAAGAGGAGGGCAATCTTGTCTTTCACACGGTCTGCCATGGCACGGGCTCCTAGTCGGGGTTTTCGAACGGACGGGTTTCGCCCTCGGGGACGGCGACCTGGAAGACGTTCAGGGTCATCGACACGAGGCCGTAGTAGCCGGCGATGCCGATGATGTCGACGACGCCTTTCTCGCCGAAGAGCGCTTTCGCGCGGGCGTAGGTCGCGTCCGACACCCGGTTCGTGGCGAAGTACTCGGTGAGGAAATCGTAGATGGCGCGCTCTTCGTCCGTGCCAAGCGTGGGCGGCTGACCGGTGCGAATCGCCTCGATCACGCCTTCGGAGACCCCGGCCTGGCGGGCGAGGTTGGCATGGGCCCAGAACTCGAACTGCGAACGCCAGTGGCGGCCGGTGAGCATGATGACGAGTTCGCTGAGCGCCGGGCTGAGCGATGTCCCGAAGCGGCAGTATGCGCCGACCTGCTGCGCGGGTTCGCAGAGGCCCGGGCTACGGAGCCAGGCTTCGAACGGGCCACGCATGCCGCCGCGCGGGCCGGAGATGATGGCGTCGGCGATGCGCTTCTGTTCAGGATCAAGGGTCGCAAGATCGAGCGGGGCAAGGCGTGGCATGGGCATCCTCCGGCGGCGAAGGATAGGCCACCCGCATGGGGCTGGCTATGCCGGAAGCCCTCTATTCGGCAGGGCAGAGTTCGAGGATGTGCCCGGCTGCCTCGGAGAACGCGGCGAAGCGTTCTAGTTCGCCGGGGGCGAATGGCACGGCCAGACGGCGCCCTGCGACGAGCAGACGGGACTCGCCGCAGGGGGCGAAGGCTGCGTGAGCAGCTCCAAAACCCAAGAAGGGAAATGCGTCGGCACTGGAAGGGGCTTCGACCGTGAGCGCGTCACGGTCTTCGAGGACCGTGCCCATCATGTGCAGGAGAGCGGATGCGGGCGGCGCAAAGGCCGCTCCAGAGACGTGGCGCGCGCCGCTCTCGGTGACGGCGACGAGACTGGCAGCATCGGCCCGGAGGACGCTGAGCGCCCAACCAGCGAGCCGCTGCTCAGCGATGCCGCGGTTCGGCGCCGTCGCCACAGCGCCGAGGCCACGGGTGGCAGCGAGGACCGGGTCCCCGAGCCCAGCGCCGAGCGTGATCGCGGATACGTCAGGTGGGAAGGCGGCCATCGCCGTCTCGATCTCGTGGGTGGTGCCGGCGGCGAGTTCCAAGTCGTCGACTGCGACCCCTTCGTCGTTTGAGACGACGCGGAGACGGAGGATGTTGACCCCATGAGACGCCAGGGCAGCGGTCACGGCGGAAAGGGCACCGGGGCGATCGGGCAGGTAGACGCGGACCGAACGGATGACTTCCATGGCCAGTTGGAGGGTGAATCCGGCGCGTTTCGAGCGCGTTACAGACATGCTTCGGATATGTGAAGAAGGCCCTCGGATCGGGCGGCGATGACCGTGGACGGATGCTTTCCGGAATTGATAAACTGCGATCTAGTTCATCGTAGTTTGGAGTCCATATGGCCTATTACGGAGCAGGGGTCGAATACGCGCTGCACGTGCTGCTGAACCTCAGCAGCGCGCCAGCGGGGACGGCGCCCAGCGCGAAGGACCTCGCGGAATTCCAGCGACTGCCGGTGCCGTTTGTCCGGAAGCTGCTGACGCAGCTGGAGAAAGCGGGGCTGGTCGGGGCTCGGGAAGGCGTACGAGGCGGATGGCAGCTCGCGCGGCCGGCGAACGAGATCACGCTGCTGGAGGCGGCGGAAGCGGTGCAGCCGGGAGCGCCGTTGTTCGACTGCAAGGAGATCCGCCAGCGCTGCGCCCTGTGGGCAGACGGCGAAGCGCCGCGTGTGGCCACGACGGGGCTCTGCGAAATCCATGCCGCGATGCGGGCCGCGGAAGTTTCCATGCGACGCGAACTGGCGGCGCGGACGGTCGCCGACATTGCGAAACAGGTCGCGGCGAAGCGGCCGGCGGCCGCGGCACCAGGCGCCACGGCATGGTTCGAAGCGCGGTACGCCGCGCGCACAGGGACTCGACAGGAGGAAAGGAATGCCTGAGGGAATCGTGGTCATCGGCGGCGGGTTCGCCGGGTTCTGGGCGGCGGTGGCAGCGAAGAGAGTCGCGGGTGACCGGGCAGCGGTGACGCTCGTGTCGCGGACGCCGGCGCTTGAGATGCGGCCGCGGCTGTACGAAGCGAACCCTGAGACGCTTGCTGTCGACCTGCAGCAGCTCCTGGAGCTGATAGGCGTCGACTTCCGCCAGGCGGAGGCGAAGGCACTCGACGGCGGAACGGTGGTCCTGGGCGACGGAGACAGGCTGCCATTCGCGCGGCTCGTGATCGCCACAGGCAGCTGCATGCCACGTCCGCCGGTACCGGGCGCGGAGCTGGCGCACTCGATCGACACGCAGGCCGAGGCTGTGGCCTTCGACCAGCGATTGGCCGAGCTGGCGAGTCGTGGCGCGCCCCACGTCGTTGTGATCGGGGCCGGGTTCACGGGCATCGAGCTTGCGCTGGAGCTCCGGGATCGCGTGGCCGCGCACGGCGGCGACGGCGAATCGATGCGGATCACGCTGCTCGACCGGGCGACCGAGGTCGGGCCGGAGCTCGGCCCTGGTCCGCGGGACCAGATCGAAGCGGCTCTGAGCGAGGCCGGTGTAGAACTCCGGCTCGGCGCGACCGTGCGCGAGATCGCGACCGACGGCGTGGGGCTGGCCGACGGGCGGATCGACGGGGACGCAGTTGTGCTGGCTACCGGCACGCGGGCAGCGCCATTCACGGAACATGTGCCGGGGGGACGGGACGGGCTGGGCCGGATCGAGGTCGACCGGGACCTGCGAGCGCCTGGCATGCCGGCCCTGTTCATTGCAGGGGACGCTGCGGCAGCGGACACGGGCGACGGGCACCTCGCACTGCAATCGTGTCAGCACGCGATGCAGCTTGGCAGGGTTGCCGGCGAGAACGCCGCGAGGGACCTCTTCGGCGAAGCGACCGTTCCGTATGTGCAGCAACGGTACGTCACGTGCCTGGACCTTGGCCGGTCTGGCGCGGTGCTGACCTACGGGTGGGACCGGCAGGTACAGCAGACGGGCGCGGCGGCAAAGGCGATCAAACGGCGGATCAACCGCGAGCTCATCTATCCCCCGGTGGATGCGACGCGCGAAGAGCTGCTGGCGCTTTCGCGGGTTCCCGTTACGGAGTGACGCAGCCCGTCAGCGCAGCCGGGTGACGGGACGCAGCAGGAGAGTCGCCGTGATGCCCAGCAGGACGACGATCATGCCGCTGGAAATGACAGAGGCCTGGGGACTCCAGACCGTGGAGACGACGGAACTGACGGCAAATCCAAGCGGAAGGGAGATTGCGAAGCACAGCGCCGAGACGCTCATCACGCGGCCAAGGAGGGCCGGCTCGGCATTTTCCTGGAGGAGTGGCGTCACCATGTTGATGGAGACAGCGGCACCCAGACCCCAGAGAAACATCAGCGAGAGCGAAAGCCAGACGTTTTCGGAGAGGCCGTAGGCGAGGAAGATGAGCCCGCCGGGAACGAATGCGGCCGTGAGCAACAGGCCCCGGCGCCGGATCACGAGCGCCGTGAGCACCATGGAGCCCAGCAGCGCGCCGATGCCAAATCCCCCGGACATGAGGCCTACAAAGGTGTCGGATTCGCCCATCACGTCGTTGACCATGCTGACGAGGGTGACCCGGAAGGGCGCGATGAGGAGGAATCCGGGGATGAGCTGCATGGACAGCAGGGCCATGATCACGCGCGAACGGCGGACGTAGGAGACGCCGTCCTTGAGGTCGCCAAGGATGCTTTTCCCGGTGGGGACGGGTTTCGGAACCTTGATGCGAAGCGCCAACGCTGCGCCCACGAGCAGGAAAACGACCTCCGCGGCGAAGGCGACCGTGAGACTGAAGACGTCGGCGAGGATGCCGCCGATGGACGGCCCGAGGAACTGGAACGCGGCCATGAATGCGACGGTATTGAGGATGAGCCCGTTCTGGACCTGGGCACGGGGAAGAATCTGAGGCGGCATGGAGAAGCGCGCAGGCTGGCCGAAGGCGTCAAGCGAGCCGATGACGGCGCCAAGGATGAAGACCGGCCAGATGACGGACACGTCGAGGCCCGTGAGAAACACATACACGACGGACACGACGGCCGCGGCAAGCCAGACCCGCACCATGATCTTCTGGCGTTCGAGACGGTCCGCGGCGACGCCACCGACGAGGATGAGCAGGGCCTGGGGAAGCAGCTGACAGATGAGCGCGAGGCCGATCAGGAGTTCGCGGTTGTCGGCGGAGACGCGGTCACGAATGAACAGCGGGACAGTGACGACCTGGATACCGACGCCCATCGCGCCACAGATGACCGCGGCGAAATAGTTCCGGTAGGCAGGGGTACGAAACGGATTTCGGCTCTCTCCCGGGATGGCGGCGGTCCCGGGGAGGGCAGGTGAAGCGGCCTCGGCGGAGTCCATGGGGCGGGATGGTAGGGTTTGTTGACTTGGCACGCCAGCGGGCTGTGGCACACGGCGGGAAACGTCAGGCTACGAGCGTGGCGCGCGCCACGAGGCGATGGGCGATCGGGTCAACGACGACTCCGAAGCCTTCCAGCGTGCGCGCGCCAAGCAACCGCTGGTCGCCGGGTTCGGCGAACACCACTTCGTCGACCGTGACGAAGTCTTCGACTTCAACGATGGCGTAGCCGGTCGAGCGAGCGACCACCTCCCCGGTCACGGTCTCGAACAGGCGCTCGCGGCGGCGCGCGACGGCTGCTTCTTCCAGGGTGGAGCCCGGGAGCCAGGTGAACTCCGAACCTGTATCGACCACGACATCGATGGGCGGCGTCGCCTGCGACTCGTTGCGGACATTCCTGGCGACGGCATTGACGGCGAAGATTCCCATGGCCGTAGCCTACCCCTTTCCTTTTCGCGATTCCCGCGCCACGCTTCGGGACATGAAAGCGATTGTCATTTCGATGCCGGGGGGCCCCGAGGTCCTCGAATACCGTGACGTGCCGGACCCCGTGCCGGGCCCGGAGGACCTGCTGGTCCGCATCCACGCGACGGCGCTCAACCGGGCGGACCTGTTGCAGCGTGCGGGGAACTACCCGCAGCCGGGGCCGAAACCGGCGTTCGATATCCCCGGTCTGGAGTTCGCGGGCGAGGTGGTGAGCGCCGGCGAGCGGACGGATGGCTTCGCGCCCGGCGACCGGGTGATGGGCTTGCTGGCCGGGGGTGGTTACGCGGAGCAGACCGTCATCCATCACCGGTTGGCGATGAAGGTGCCGTCGAACCTTTCCTGGCACGAGGCGGGCGGGGTGCCCGAGGTGTACATCACGGCGCATGACGCGCTCCTCCAATGCGACTTGATCGCGGGAGAGCGGGTGCTGATCCATGCCGCAGGGTCGGGAGTCGGCGTCGCGGCGATCCAGATCGCGAAGATGATGGGGGCGAGCCTTGTCGCGGGCACAGCCGGGAGCGACGAGAAACTCGACCAGGCGAAAGCGCTGGGCATGGACCTGGGCATCAACTACCGCACGCAGGACTTTGCCGACGAAGTGCTGAAGGCGACACAGGGCGAAGGCGTGGATGTGCTGCTCGATGTGATCGGCGCGGATTACTGGGAACGGAATATGCGCTCACTGGCACGCAAAGGCCGGATGGTGATCGTAGGCTCGATGAGCGGCACGAAGACGGAAGTGAACCTCGGGATCCTCGGCGCGAAGCGCGCACAGGTGCGGGGCACGGGCCTGCGGGCGCGGCCGCTGGAAGAGAAGGGGACGACGACGAAGCTGTTCGAAAAGAGCGTCGTGCCGCACCTCGCTTCCGGGCGCATCACGGTGCCGATCGACCGGGTGTTCCCGCTCTCGGAGGCGGCAGCGGCGCATGTCTACATGCATAGCAACGCCAACTTCGGGAAGATCGTCCTGGACTGCGAGTAGGACGGAGCGTGAACGGGGGCCCGGTATCGGCGGCCTTCGCCGGCCGGGGACCTCTTCCTCACGCATCTGCGAGCACTCGGACCGGCTACCCCGGCGACTCTGCGGCCGCTTCCCGTGGCTCCCATGCTTCGCCGTAGCTGCGGAGGGCGACGAGGACGGGGACGAACGCGCGGCCTTTGGCAGTGAGCCGGTATTCGGCGCGGGGCGGGTGGTCGCTGTAGAAGACGCGCTCGATCATGCCGTGTTCTTCGAGGCGTTTCAGGCGATCGGAGAGCAGGTTGGCCGAGATCCCTTTGAGCGATTCGAGCAGCGCCGTGAAGCGGCGGCGGCCCCAGGAAAGGTCACGAAGCAGGAGGATCGTCCAACGGTCGCCGACGACATCGAGCGTGCGGGCGACGGGGCAGGACTGCTGGAATTCGTAGTTGCGTGGCTCGGACAGCGCGGCAGCCCCCTCTCAGACTGACTTTACTGTCCGGTAGCGACTCGACAGCGGTCAACCGCCTGAGTAGAGTTTCCTTAACTTACTATCGCAATTAGTAGTGACTCGCTGGCCGATTCGCCCAGGCCGAGACACGAGAGGAGCACCGAATGACCAGCCCCGAAGCGTCTGCAGTCCTGTTCGACGTCGAGGACGGCGTTGCCACGATCACGCTGAACCGCCCTGAGCAGATGAACTCGATCAACGCTGAACTGAGCGCGGGCCTGATGGGCGCGCTGAAGCAGGTACGATCGCGAGAGGACATCCGGGTCGCAATTCTCACGGGCAACGGCCGCGCTTTCTGCGCAGGCGCAGACCTCCGCAGCCGGGCGGGCGGGCCGGCGGCGGCAAGCGGAGTAGCGAGCCTGTTTCGCACCGACGACGCGGTCGCCTTCCACGAGTTCGAGCCGAAGAAGCCGATCATCGGGGCGGTGAACGGGTATTGCCTTGGCGGGGGGTTCGAGATCGCGCTGTCGTGTGACCTGCTGATCGCAAGCGAGACGGCGCAGTTTGGGCTGCCGGAGATCACGCTGGGCTTCTTCCCGCTGGCGGGGGCCCCGGTGACGCTGCCGCGAGCGATCGGGAAGGCGGCGGCGAACGACATGCTGTTCACCGGCGAGCGCATCAACGCGGCGACGGCGCTGGCGACAGGGCTGGTGAGCCGCGTGGTGCCGGCTGACGAATTGCTGACGGTTGCCCGGGGAATGGCGGAGAAGATCGCGGGTTACGCACCCCTCGCCGTGCGGGCGATGCACGAGCTGGTCCGGCGCCAGGGCAACCTGCCCTTGGGCGAAGCGATGCGCCTTGCGGGGACGATGCGCTGGGCAATCGGCCAGACGGACGACGCCAAAGAGGGCCCACGTGCCTTCGCGGAAAAACGCACACCCGTGTTCAAAGGGGAGTAGAACAGACGATGGCAGAACAGGCAGACGAGTTCGCCCGTATCCGCGGATATCTCATCGCACAGGCAGCGAAACTCTCGATGCCGGACCTTATTGTCAAAGTTCGCGAAGATTCGCTGCCGCTTCGGCAGGCGGCCGGACTGATCCCTGCATCCCGTATGGCCGACCGGCCGGCAGACGGCGAGTGGTCCGGGGCAGAGGTCTGGACCCATATCCTCGAGATGAACGAACACGGCCTGCGGGCCATCTCCGGCATCCTCGATCACGGCACGCTGCCGGAGCGGGTGAGCGACACAATTAGTGGCGACGTCCGCAAGGGCCTCAGTTCGGGCGACGACTACTACGCGGCTTACCTGCCGCGGCGGGAGGAGTTGTTGGCGCGAGTTTCTCGGGCGAGCGGCGACGAATACCCGGAGATCAAGATTTCGCATTCAATGTACGGCGACCTCTCCTGGCGCCAGCGGCTGCTGTTCATGCGCGTGCACGATCTGGACCACCTGCGGCAGCTTCAAAGCATCGCCGCAGCGCTGGGGAGCTGAGGATAGAAGCATGGTGAAGGTATCGGTGGGGTTCGGAGCGGGCCGAAACGGGTGGGGAGAAGCGGTCAGTTGGATCCTCGAAGCGGAGCGCCTGGGCGTGGACAGCGCATGGGCTGCTGAAGCGTGGGGGTTCGACGCCGTGACGCCGCTGGCGTACCTCGCAGGGCTGACGAAGACGATCAAGCTGGGCACGGGCATCATGCAAGCCGGGACGCGCACGCCCGCGGCCGTCGCGATGACGGCTCTTACGATGGAATCACTCTCCGGCGGGCGCTTCATTCTCGGGCTGGGCAATAGCGGGCCGCAGGTAGTGGAGGGCTGGCACGGCATCCCGTTCGACCGCCCGGTGCAACGCCTGCGCGAACTCGTGGAGATCGTGCGCATGGCGGCCAGCGGCGAGCGCGTCAGCTACGAGGGCAAGGTGTACACGCTACCGCTGCCGGGCGGCGAAGGCCGTGCGCTGCGCACGAGTGCTCCGCCTGGACAGGTACCGATCTACCTTGCGACGCTGGGGCCCCGGAGCCTGGGGATGACGGGCGAGATCGCCGACGGATGGCTTGCATCGTCGTTCATGCCCGACCACGCGGACGTGTTCTTCGATCCGATCCGGCGCGGCGCAGAACGGGCTGGTCGTTCGTTCAACGACATCGAGCGGCATGGCGGTGGCGTGGTGGCGTTCACGGACGACCTCGACCGGGTGGTCCCCGAACGAAAGCCCGGCTTCGCCTTCGAGATCGGCGCGATGGGCTCGAAAGACCACAACTTCTATAAGGAAGCGTACGCACGCCAGGGATATTCCGAACTCGTCGATCGCGTGCAGGGCCTCTGGCTCGATCGGAAGCGGGAAGAGGCTGCCGCGCTGATCCCCGACGAATTCGTGCTGAAGGCGAACCTGCTGGGGACCGACGCGATGGTGCGCGAGCGCATCCGCGTGTACCGGGACGCAGGCGTGACGACAATCAGCGCGAACGCGGCGGGCGAGACGCTGGCCGAGCGCATCGAAACTCTGGGCCGGTTCATGAAGCTGGTGGGCGAGGTGAACGCGGAGGAGTAGGCGCCCTCAGCGCCAGTCCTTCTCCCCGGGGAGAAGGAGCTATGTGGTGGCCAGGTCGTTGCCCTCAGAGCGCGCGCATGCGGTTGTTGCGGGCGTTGTGCTCCACTTCGGCGAGGCCGAGGGCTTCAAGGACGGGCGGAACGTAGTTACCGAAGCGGCCGCGCAGGCCTTTCTTGAGCCCGTACCAGCCGCCGACGGGGTTGTCCGCTGAGCGGCCCCAGCCCTCGACGGTCCCTGGGGCGGCTTCTTTCTGCTCATCGGCGTTGCCGAGCGGCATCCAGTCGCCGTGGGCTTTGAGCATGGCATGGAGGTCTTCGATACAGCGGAGCTGGTAGCGAAGCTGCGTGCTTTTCACCTGCACGACGAGTGCGGGAGGGTCGGCGGCTTCGTCGCGGTATGCCTGGAACTCGGAGTTCCCGGGCGGGGTGTTGAGGATCCAGGGGTCGGCGGCGGTGCCGCTGCCTTCGAATGAAGCTGGCATGAGACGGACTCCTACTGTTGTTCCGCGCGGGCTTTGAGCCCGCGGGCGAACCGGTCGAACGATGGTTGCAGGTCGGGCATAGAGTGCCGGATGAGCGGAAGGATGATGCCCCGGAACTCTTCGCGCATGGTGAACGCCGTTCCCTGGGCGATGGGCGTCAGCGTAAAGGTGCGTTCGCCGGAGAAGAGGCCGAGCGGCATACCGCTTTTCCAGACCATCCCGCGGGGCGGCTCGAAGGCGGCGACGGTCAGTGCAAAGGCACGCTTGGGACTCGCTTCGGACCAGAGCCTGAATGACCCGCCGGGCGTGATCGCGCCCTCAATGCGGAGGATGCCGGAGTCCCAGTCCGGGAGACCGGGGCCGTCCGTGAGGATCGACCACACATGTTCGGGTGGCGCCTTGATCGTCGCAGCTGCCTCGTAGACCAGCATTCGCACGCTCCTACGGGGGTGTCGTGTCACGATAGGACCCCATACATGACATCTTTCGACATGTACCCGGCGAGGCGCTGGCCACAATGCGCGCCGACCGGCTGATCGCGTTGTTGCTCCTGCTCCAGGGACGCGGCCGCATGAGCGCACCGGCGATCGCGCATGACCTCGAGGTGTCCGTGCGGACGGTGCACCGGGACCTGGAGGCGCTCGCGTTGGCCGGTGTGCCGATCGTGTCTGTTCGCGGCCCGGCCGGGGGATTCGAGTTATTCGGCGGGTTTCGGACACAACTCACAGGGCTGAACGACGAGGAGGTGCGCGCCATCCCGTTCCTCGCTCTGCCTGGGGCAGCGGCGCTGCTAGGGGTGGAAGCAGCCCGCGCGCGCGCCCTGCTCAAGCTCGAAGGCGGGCTCCCGGGCGCGGCTACCGGCGTGCTGCGGGAAGCTCGCGGCGAGTTCCTCCACGACGAGCAGGGCTGGGGGCCCGCAGCGGACCGCGACAGCCTGCGGTTCCTGGCGACCGCGATCCGGCGCAGACGCGTGGTCGCCGTTGCGAGCCGCGCGGCGACGTTTCGGCCGCTTGCGCTGGTCCTGAAAGCGGGCGAGTGGTTCGTCCTGGCCGAAGACGACCAGGGCATCGAGGCCCATGCGGTGGCGGGCCTTGGAGGGCTGACGACGACCGGTGCGCGCTTCGAAAGGCCGATCCGGCTCGACCTCGAAGGGTGGTGGGATGGGTGGGTGCGCCGTGCTGCCGCTGACCGGCGCTGATTTCGAGGCCCACTGTCACTGACGCGGCGCGCCGATTCCGTCGAGAATGCACCGGAATGACCGCAGTGGTGGCCCGCCCGGCATGGCTGAAGCCGCCTCACCCGCAGGCACTTATGCTCGCGGCGGGGGTCGCTGCTGCGATTCTCGGCGCGATCGTGGTTGCGCGGCTGGCCGGGGCAGAGATGTCGAACGGCGAGACGGTGATCATCGCGCTGCGCCTGTTCGTGCCGCTGATCATCCTGCGCTGGTGGGTGGTCGGCGGGATCGTCGCGATGCTGCTCGATGCTTCCGACGTGATCATCATCGAACCGCTGGGGATGGGCGGGTTCGGCGACCACTACGCACAGCTCGATAAGGTGCTGGACCTCTGGTATCTCGGGCTCGAACTCTGGGTCGCCTGCTGGTGGCGCTCGCCGTGGGCGAAGTGGACAGCGATCGGCCTGTTCGCCTACCGGGTCGTGGGTGTGATCCTCTTCGAAGCGATCGGGGCGCGGGTGATCCTGTTCATCTTCCCGAACCTGTTCGAGAACTGGTGGCTGTACTGCGTGATGGTGATGAAGTGGAAGCCATCGCTGACGCCATCGAATGCGAAGAACACGCTGATCCCGATGGTGCTGTTGCTCGTGCCGAAGATGCCGCAGGAATACCTGCTGCACTACACGGAAGCGAAACCGTGGAACTGGACGAAGGGGCACATCCTGGAACCGCTGGGGTTGTGGGGCTGAATTCCACAATACCCCTTGCACCTCACGCGGCGTGAGGCCGTAGCGTAGCGGCATGGGCGACGAGAACGGACCACTGAAACGAGTCGGGCAGCTGGCGAAAGCCACCGGGCTGACCGTGCGCACGCTCCACTACTATGAGGAGATCGGCCTGCTGGTCCCTTCGCGGCGGAGTGACGCGGGGCACCGGCTCTACACCGCCGGCGATGTAGAGCGGCTCTATCGCATCTGCCTGCTGCGGCGCGTAGGCGTCCCCCTGGCGGACACGGCGCGGGCGCTGGACGACCCGGCGTGGAGCCTGCAGGCGGCGATGGCGGCGCACCTGCGCGAACTCGACCGCAGGGTGGAAGCCGCCGGGCAGCTTCGGGGGCGCGTCGCCCAGGTCCTGGAGGCGATGGGGCCGTCCAACCGGCCGGCCGCCGACGCTCTACTCACTATCGTGGAGGGAATGACCATGCTCGAAGGCAACGTACAGCGACGAATCTCGGTGCTTGTTTGCGCCGACATCCAGGCCGAGTTCGACTTCCTGGTCCGCGTGTTTGGGCTCGGCCCCGGCGAGATCACGCGGAGCGACGATGGCACGACGCAGCACGGCGAGATCCAGTGCGGCGATGGCGTGATCTGGCTGCACCCCGAGTCGAAGGAGTTCGGGCTCGCCTCGCCGCGTAGCACCGGCGCGGCCACGGCGATGATGGCGATCATGGTCGACGACGTGGACGCGCACTACGAGCACGCGAAGGAACGGGGCGCGACGATCCGCTACGAACCGGTGGACCAGCCGTACGGCTACCGCGAGTACAGTGCGCTGGACGCGGAGGGGACGCTCTGGTCGTTCATGAAGCCGCTGGACTGAGCGAGCCAGCGCCACCGCCGTGCTAGTATCCCGGCACAATTTCCGGCCCTGAGCCGGCCGGGGGCATGCGATGCGCGTTGGGATGACGATCTTCTGCCAGAACGCCGAGGACTGGGACCGCTACGAGGCGGAGGAGCGTGGCGAACAGGTGCCGGAACGCCCGGCGACATCGGACCGCCAGATCTTCCTTGAAGATGTGAGCCTCGCGGTGCAGGCGGATTCGCTCGGCTTCGACACGGTCTGGACGATCGAGCACCACTTCACGCCGTACACGATGGTGACGAACCCGCTGCAGCTGCTGACCTACATCGCGGGGGTCACGAAGAACGTGGACCTGGGGACGATGGTGGTGGTACTGCCGTGGCACAACCCGGTGCGCGTCGCGGAAGACGTGGTAATGCTGGACGCGCTGCTCGGCGGCCGGCGGGTGGTGCTGGGCGTGGGCCGGGGCCTCGGTCGCCGCGAATTCGCGGGCCTGAACGTGGACCAGAACGAAGCTCGCGGCCGCTTCGACGAGAACATCCAGGTGCTGCGCGACCTGCTGCGGGACGGCCAGATCAAGAGCTTTGACGGGCAGTTCTACAACATCCAGAACCTGCGGCTGCGGCCGCAGCCGGCCTACGACCTGAGCGACAACCTCTACTGCGCCGCGGGTTCGCCGGAGACGATGGAGGTCATCGCGAACGTCGGCGTGAAGCCGATGGTGATCCCGAACACGGACCTCGAAACGTCGCTGGCCGGCATCCGGCGGTACACGGAGCTACGTGAGCAGGCAGGCTTCGGGCCGGTCGACACGCGCTTGGCCCTGTGGACCTACTGCGCGCCGACCCTGGACGAGGCGCGCGGGCCGGCGGAGAAGTACATGGCGGGGTACGCGGAAACGGCGCTGCGCCATTACGAACTGCTGGGCGACCACCTCTCCAAGCTGAAGGGTTATGAAGCCTACGGCCAGCGTTCGGCCGTGATGCGGCAGGACCCGGGCATCTTCGCCCGCGGGTTCACGGGCGGGCACCC
>JBFWRY010000002.1:0-491639 GCA_050248655.1 Dehalococcoidia bacterium | reverse complement strand
CCTTCGGCAACGAGGAAGGCGGATACCGGATAAGCGTGTTTGCGCCGCCGGACGCCCTGCAGGATGCCATTCGTATCGCGGCACATCCGCCGGAACGGAGCGGCGAGGCACTCGTCGTGTTGGCGAAAGCCCCCGAGCCTGGCTTTTCCAAGACGCGGCTGGCCGCGAGGTGGGGCGAACGTGCGGCCGCGGAGCTTTCCGCGGCGTTCCTTGACGACACGCTGGAGCTCGCTTCCGGATGCGGGCGACCGACGGTCGTCGCGTTTACGCCAAGGGACGCCCGCGAGGACTTCGCTCGCCGGGCGCGTGGCGCGCGGCTGGTAACTCAGCCCGACGGCGACCTCGGGGCACGGATCAGGGCCGCGCTGTCGGCGGCGCTATCGGAACACCGAGCGGCCGTCTTGATCGGGTCAGACACGCCGCACCTCCCGCTGAGTGTCCTCGACGATGCGTTCGGCGGCCTCACGTCGGCCGACGTGGTGATCGGGCCCGCGTGCGACGGCGGCTTCTATCTGCTTGGGCTGGCGACCGAGATGGTTCCCGAGGGTCTCTTCGACGGTATCGAATGGAGCACGCCGACCGTGTGCTGGCAGCTTATGCAGAACGTCCTCAGACTCAATCTAACGTCCCGGCTGCTCGAAGAGCATATCGACATCGACGACGTGGAGAGCCTGGAGATAGCGCTGCGTTGGCCGCAGAAACTGCCGGCTGCGCCGAGAACTCACGCTGTAGCCGGGCGACTCCGAGCGGAGCGTCACGATGGCGCGTGAGGTGCCACCATATTCGAGCACGCGCCTGACGGCTCAACTGGGACTGATCCTGTCGTTGATGCTATCGGCGATGTTCGCGAGCGGCGCGTTCTTCTACCTTTACACGTTCAACTACGACCTTCCGCCGTGGTTCACACCTGTGCGATTCGTCCACTTCTACGTGGGGATCGCCTCGATCCCGATCCTCGTCGCGAAGTACGGCAGCACGGGTGTCCGGCTCCTCGGGTATTACACCGGGGTGAAGCGCTACAGGGCCGCGGGTGCGCCAGCGCTGATCCCGCGCATGCTTTCGCCGCTGCTCGCTGCTGATTTCTTTGTGCTGTACTTCAGCGGCCTCTACATGCTTTTTCACTACTACTACGCGACCACAAACATTTGGCCGATCGAAGCCAGGCCCGTGCAGGTACACCTCTGGGCCGCAATTGTAGGGGCGCCGCTCGTGTCGATTCACCTGGCGTGGCACCTCGCTACGGCGGTGCGTAGCGTCCGCCGGCGAATAAGCACGGAAGCGCCCCTGGTGGCGTTTGCGGAGACTCCGCGGGCGATGCTCGCGCGCCGCTCGTTTCTCGCAGCAATTGGCGTGACGGGGATCGGACTGGCCGTGGCGCTGCAAAACACGCGGGCGCGAAGCTGGGAATTCGGGAACCTCTTCATCGGCCGCATCCCTCCAGAGGAACGTGGCGGACCCGGGGACTTCCCGGTGGAGACCCTCTTCGGGAGGCAGGACCCAGTCGACACCGCAACCTACCGGCTGGTAGTGGAGGGCGAAGTGGACCAGCGCCTGGAGCTAACGTACGAAGACATCCTGGCGCTTCCAAGCGTCGAGCATCGCATCCGGTTGAGCTGCGTGAGCGGCTGGACGGAAGTCCCGGCCTGGAGAGGCCCTCGAGTCGCCGAAATCCTGGCGCTCGCCAGGGAGCGGGCGGGCTCAGGCTCGGTCGCGTTCCGGAGCCTCAGCGGATACGGCTTCACATGGCATCGCCGGCGGCTGGACAACTCCCGTGCGCTGCTCGCGACGCACGTTAATGGCGCGCCGCTCAGTACGAATCACGGGTACCCGGTGCGACTGATCGTCCCGGGGTACCCCGGGCAGAACATGGTGAAGCAGATCGACCGGATCCTCGTCCGCGGAGATTCGGAGCGGTTCGACGTGGATTTCAAGATCGTCCGGAGCGCAGGCCCCCGGGAGGAATCGGCATGACACAGGCGACAACATTCTCCGGCAACGCGCGGCAGTTGCCGGCGCTTCCAGAGGAGCTGTATCTCGAGGTGACCAACCGCTGCAACCTGAAGTGCACCACATGCCCACAGTCGTGGGGCATGCCGGAAGAGTCAGCGGACCTCACGCCTGAGACTGCACGGGCGTTGCTGGACCAGCTGTCCACGGTGCGGCGGGTCGTGCTGCACGGCATCGGGGAACCGACGCTGAACCCCCGCCTGGAAGAAATCATCGCGGTGGTGAAGGAGCGAGGCGCCTACGCGCTGTTCAACACGAACGGCCTGCTGCTGCGGGGCGCGCTCCTTGAGACGCTGGTCCGGTCCGGGCTGGATGAGGTGCGGATCTCGGTGGATGCAGCGACACCGGAGACGTACGAGCTCGTGCGCGGCGCGGATATGTTCACGCGCGTCATTGCCAACGCAACCGCCCTGAACGAGACCAGGGAACGGCTCGGCGAGACCACCCCTCGGGTTTCACTCTGGATGACCGGCATGAAGTCGAACATCCGGGAGCTTCCGACGCTAGTCAGGATTGCTGCCGGCGCGGGCATCGCCGAAGTGTATGTCCAGCGGCTGGTGTTCTCCGGCCGTAACCTCGCCGACCAGCAGGAGGCCCTCTACGGACAGATGGGCCCGGCAGAGCGCGAGGGACTCGCCAACGCGGAACGATTAGCGCTCGAGTTGGGCGTGACATTGCGAGGATCGAGCGAAGCTCTGCCACCGGCAAACGCGCCAACCATCGCCGAACGGCCATGGAGCGCATGCCGCCGCCCAACATCGCTTATGTACGTCACGGCCAACGGAAACGTGCTGCCGTGCTGCATTTCGCCGTTCACCGAGGCGCCGTATGAGTCGCTAATCCTTGGCAGCACGGTCACGACGGGCCTGGAGGAGATATGGAACGGCAGCCGGTACGAGGAGTGGCGGTCGAAGATGCAATCCGACGAACCGCCACAGGCGTGCAGCGGTTGCGGATCGGCCTGGGCGCTGTAGGCGATTCCCGCGCGGAAGCGTGGTGGTTTGCTGGTTCAATGCTGGCTGGCGCCCTGGCCTTGTTCGCGTTCGTTCGGCTCGCAGTACTTCGCTGGCAGACGTTCGCAACGAACGCCTTCGACCTGGCGTTCTTCGACCAGATCATCTTCAACACGTCCCGGGGACGCTGGTTCGAGAACTCGTTTGTTGCCTACAACTTCGCCGGGCAACACCTCGAACCGATCCTGCTTGCCTACGTTCCGGCGTACTGGCTGGGCGCCGGGCCCTTGCTGCTGACGACGTCGCAGGCAGTGGTCGCGGCGCTGGCGGCCTTTCCACTCTACTTCTTCGCGCGAAGGCTCACGGGGAATCCCGGCATCGCTTGCGCCGCCGTTGTGGCCTACCTGGCGAACCCGTACCTCCACCGGGCGGTGGCATTCGATTTCCATCCGGAGGTGATGGTGGCGTTCCCCGTCTTCACCGCGATGTGGGCGATAGCGACCGGCCGGCGGCGCACGGCGGTAGCCGCCGGCCTCGCTGTGCTGCTGTTCAAAGAGGATGCGGCGTTCCTCGCTCTCTTCCTCGGGGGCGTGATGTGGGCAAAGGGGATGCGGCGGGAGGGCGGGTTCACGGCGTCGGTCGCGGTCGCCTACGCTCTGCTCGCGGTATTCGTCATCATGCCACTGATGCGCGGCGGGCAGGAGAGCGATCTTGTGGAGCGGTACCAATACCTACTCCCCGGGCAAAACGGAGACGGCTTCGCGGTAGGGGCCCTGCTGATGCCCATCCGCGCCGGCGAAGTACTCTTCGCGATTGACCAACTGCAGACGGCCGGGTTGTTCCTGGCGACCAGCGCCGCCGCAGCGGCCCTGCGGCCCGCCTGGCTTGTGTGGCTGGCGCCCGCCCTTTTGCTCACGCTGCTGTCCCAGCATCCTCAGCAGCGCGCCCTGGAACTGCACTACGCGGTGGGGATGGTGCCAATCGCGACCGTCCTCGCACTGCTGGCCATCGATGCGGTCCGCGGGCGGGTGCTCCCGCAGGCGTTGGGATTCGCACTCGTCGCGCCGCCGATCGTTGCGATGATGTTCTTAAACCCGCTGGGCGCCGGTTTGGGCGAGGCACCATCCACCAGCCACCGAAGCGCGGTCCACGCCGCCATCGCTCTGGTCCCCGCAGACGAGGACGTGTCGGTGTCGGCCCAGTCGGGTTTGCTGCCCCGGCTTTCGCAACGGCGGGAAGCGTACGAGTTTCCCGGCCATGCCGAGGACGCGGACTGGGTAGTGGTGGACCGGTACGGCTTCAGGAGTTCGCAATCGCTGGCGGCCGGGTTCGATAGGCGGCTCGAGGAGCTACGCCAGACGGCGGAACTCGTCTATTCCGTCGACGGTGTTGAGGTATTTCGGAGGATGAGATGAACGCTGTACTCGTGCTGCCTGCGCGGAACGAAGAGGAGTGCATTGAAGCGGTGATAGCCGAGGTGCGCCAGTACTTCCAGGGCGACGTGCTCGTCGTGGACAACGGCAGTACCGACCGCACAGCGGAACGCGCGCATGCGGCCGGCGCCGGTGTCGTGAGTGAGCCTGTTCCCGGGTACGGAAGGGCATGCATGGCGGGCCTCCGGACGGCGCCGGAGGCGGATGCTTACGTGTTTATGGACGCCGACGGTAGCGATTGTCCAGAGGACATCCCCGGACTGCTTGCCGCCTTGGATGCGGGGGCGGGACTTGCATTGGCCGTTCGCCGTGGCCCACGCGTCGTGCCGGGCTCGATCGCGCCGGCCGCGCGCTTTGGAAACTGGCTCAGCGGAGCGCTGATCGGGCTGGGCACGGGTCGAAGGCTCCCCGACCTCTCGCCGCTGAAGGCAGTCACGCGCGAGACAATCGAGTGCATCGCGCCCACCGAAATGACCTACGGTTGGACGGTTGAATTGCTGGCGATGGCCGCAAGCAAGAAAGTACCGATCGCAGAAGTAGAAACGGGCTACCGTCATCGGATTGGCGGCCAATCGAAGGTGAGCGGCACGGTGGGCGGCTCCGTGCGGGCGGGCTACCGCATCCTGTTCGTGCTCGGCCGCGTTGGGCTACGGCAGGCGGGAAGGCGGATCATCGGAGGCACCGTTGGTGGTCTCCTGGCGCTGGCTGGGCTAGGAGGCTACACGTGGTGGCTGCTCCAGGAAGGCCCGTCCAGCCGTGATGTGTTCGTGAGCACATGGCTCCTGGCATGGCCGCTGGTACTGGCAGGAGCAGCTATTGGGGCGGTCACGGCGAACAGCATCCTGGGGATACGAAAGAGGGTTCTGACCTGACCGCCTATTCCATCCGCTTCCAGTAGATCCAGGTGTCGCAGACCGAACGGTCAGGGTTCAGCGCATAGCCGGGGATCCGGCCGCACAGGCTCCAACCCATGCGATCGTAGAGCCGCCTCGCGTCGTCGCTGGCGGTATCGAGGGTCAAGAGCGAGCGCTGCTCGGCGTGTGCCTCTCGCTCGACGCCGGCCATGAGTGCAGCAGCTATTCCACGACGGCGGGCTCGCCGATGGACGAGGAGTTTCGCCACTTCCGCGCGGTGCGGCTGGTTCTCAGGGAGCGAGAGGAGAAGCTGGACTGTCCCCTGGATCCCCTGCTCGTCGCGAGCGACGAGCAGCGCGGTTTCGTTGCGCCCGACACTGGAAGCGACCTGCTCCCAGAACGCCTCCGAACGGGCGACGGAGAGTGGCGAGAGGAAGCTGACGGATGCCCCGCCTTCGACGCAGTCTCGCAGGATGGCCGCGAGGCCGGGGACGGCGGCACGCGCTGACGTGCCATCGAGACGGACGATTTCGAGCGCGGGCGATGTCCTCATGCTGTCTCCTGGGTGACGAGGTACCGGACCCCGGTTGCGCAAAGAGTTCGCGGACGAGACGCAACGACCATATCGGATGCACGCGCCGCATGCTCTGCTTATGGAGAGAGCAGAAACGCCGGCCGGCTGGCACACGATCACACCACGCATTTTCGCGGAAGACCCTGCCGGGCTCGTGCAGTTCCTCCGGTCCGTGTTCGACGCACGCGGGCACTTCCAGGTGAACCGTCCTTCGCATGTGTGCATCGGCGACTCAATGCTGATGGTCGCCGGCGCGGGCGTGCGGGGCACGATACCCGCCTGCCCCTACGTGTAGCTACATGACGCGGACGCAACCTATGCCCGGGCGATGGCCCACGGGGCAGCCGCGGTCGAAGCGCCGATGGACGCTCCGTATGGAGACCGCCGTGCGGTGATCCGGGATGCATTCGGGAACACGCGGTGGATCGCGGCGAGGCGCGCGCGTCACGCCGAGTGGCGGCCAGGCGACTCCACCGAGGGCTCAGGCCGACGTCGCTGCCGGACGGCCGTCGCGAACAAGTTCACCGTCGTGAATCTGCAAGATCCGGTCAGCGAGACCAGCCATCGTCATGTCATGCGTGATCATGATCCCGAGCAAGTCCCGGCGCTTCACTTCGTCCATGAGTGATTGGACCACGCGCTTGCCGCGCTCGGAATCCAGACTTGCTGTGGGTTCGTCGACCA
Organism: Dehalococcoidia bacterium; assembly: GCA_050248655.1. Classification (GTDB taxonomy): domain Bacteria; phylum Chloroflexota; class Dehalococcoidia; order Tepidiformales; family Tepidiformaceae; genus JAGQHB01. Next base: position 485,134 of record JBFWRY010000002.1, on the reverse strand, counting down.
GGACGAGCTCGGGGTTGTTCATCAGCGCGCGACCGATTGCAACGCGCTGACGCTCGCCGCCGCTGAGGGACGTGGAGAGCGCGTTGGCGCGAGGGGTGAGGCCAAGCTCTTCGAGCAGCTGCGTTGCGCGCTCGCCGGCATCCTTGAGCTTGCTGTTGATCGCGCCCATCACAAGCAGGTTCTCGCGGGCGGTGAGGAAGGGCAAAAGATTGTTTGCCTGGAAGACGTAGCCAACGGAGTTACGGCGGTAGGCAGCTTTATCGCGTCCGGAGAGCGAGGCAATGTCGCGGCCATTCACGAAAATCGTGCCGGACGACGGCGTCAGCAGTCCGCCAATCATGGCGAGCAGCGTGGTCTTCCCGGAACCGCTCGGCCCGACCAGCGCGACGAACTCGCCCGGGTCGATATGAAAACTCAGATTACGAACGGCATGCACCGCGGTATCGCCTTCACCGAAGGTCTTCGAGAGCCCGGTGACCGTGAGGGAAGTGGCCATGTCGAGACTCCTACTGCTGCTGCCCGAGGGCAATGATGGGATCGACCTTCACGACCTGACGGGCCGAAAACGCCGCGCCCACGAGGGCCGTAATGACCATGGCAACGGATGTCGTCACGAACGTGTCGTTTGTGAACGCGATCGGCACTGCCTCCGGCAGCTGACGCAGCAGTCGGTCGGTCAGAAATGCGAGCGGCAGGGCTACGGCCAAGCCGATGAGGGATAGGCTGAGCACCTGAATGAGGATCTGACGGAATACGAAGACGTTCGTGGCGCCGACTGCTTTGAGGACGCCGATCTGCGGGATCTTCTGTAGCGTGAGCACGTAGAAGAAGACGCCAATGACGAGACCGCCGATGAGGTACCCGAAGACCCTGAGGGACGTGACGGTCGACTGTTGCCCGGCTACACCCTCGATATTCGCGAAGGCCGTGCCTTTGTCCACGACTTCGAACGAATCGGAGTCGAGCCCGGGGAGATCGCTGCCCTTGAGGAGCACGATACTGGCGACCGGGTGGCCGGGAAGATCGCCGTAGCGAAGCTCCTCCCACGACGTGCGGAGGATGTAGACGGCTGGCTGAAAGAAGAACGCCCCTTCATCGATGGCCCCGACTATGGTGAAGACGCGCGTGTTCAGCCTGATATCCACCTCCACGGTGTCGCCGACTTTCAGTCCCGCCGCATCTAGGAAGCTGCGGTCCGCCAGCAGCCCGCCTGTGTCGGCATCCGTCAACGGCCTGCCGTCGACGACCCGCGGCTCCCCAATCGTCCCCGGGTCATACCCCATGAACGCGGCTGAATTCACCTTCCCATCCGAATCCACGTAGTTGGCGGCCGTGTAGCCGATCCGGGCCGATTGCTCCACGCCCGGTTGGTTGGCGATGGCATCGACCGTCTCCTGGCTTAACTCGGAGCGAATGACGCTGAGCCCGGCCTTTCGGGAATATGCGATCGCGTCCGCATCGAAGTTGCGAAGCGCAGAGCCGGCGAGCTCGTTCAGGCCGATGCCAAGGCCATTGATCATGAGCACGAGGTAAGAAATCAGCGTCACGACCAGCGCGATGAGGGCGAACTGGACCTTGCGGCGGCGAATCTCCAGGAGACCGATCACATGTCACTTCCTGAGGGAATGAACGAACGCTCGATCCGAGCCTAGCGTTCGGAGGCAGGGAAGCGCACCCCGCTTGGGCCCGCGCGACGAGCAGCGCCGCACCGGCGGCGAGATCCGAAGCTGGCGCGGTGGCGTAGGTAACGAGCATGAATGCAACGATCAGAATGATCCTGTTAATGCCCCTCGGCGCCCTCAGTGCCTTCTTGGCGCTGGCGTGCGGCGGCGATGACACGGCCGACGAGGCCACGAGCCCGGCGGCCGGTGGAACGACCGCGGCGGCCGCCGTCTCCAGCCCAACAACAGGAACCGGCGGGAGTGGAACGCTAACAGTGACTGCGAGGGACTTCGCCTTCAGTCCAACGAATCTCAAGGCGCCGGCGGGCCAGCCGATCACGCTGGCTTTCAAGAACGAGGACAGCGGAGCTTCGCACAGCCTTTCGGTGCAAATCGAAGGAGCGGCGAAGAAGACCTGTGCGGGGCCATGCACAACCGAAGAGACGCTGCCGGGGCAGCCCGCAGGCACCTATGAGTACTTCTGCAACATCCATTCGAACATGAAGGGAACGCTGACCGTCGAGTAGTAGCGGCTACACGATAGGACGGTCTGCGACGATGCCACGGGCACGAAGCGCTGCGATCTCGGCGGCGGTGAGGCCGACGTCTCCCGCCAGAATCTCATCGTTATGTTGCCCGAACAGCGGCGAGGCGCGCCGAATCCTGCCGGGCGTGGCGGAAAGACGCCATGGGTATCCGTCCCAACGGTGGTGACCAACCTCGGGATGCACAACATCCACGAAATAGCCGCGGTGGAAGAGGTGCGGGTCAGAGACGATCTCCCAGTTCATGAACGCGGGGCCGGCTGGCACACTCGCGCGCTGGAGGAGGGCGGTCGCCTCCTGATGATCGAGGGTACGCGACCATGCGGAGATCGCGCTGTCGATCGCGTCGTGGTGTTGGATGCGGGCAGCTACCGTCGCGAACTGTCCAGCCAGACCAGGAACGCCTATGGCGGCGCAGAGTGCCTGCCACTGATGGTCCGTTTCGACGCCGATTGCCAGCCAGCAGTCAATGCCCGCCGATGGGTAAACGCCCTGGGGCGCAATCCGGCGCGACCTGTTGTTCGCGGGCCCGGCGATACGACCATTCAGCTGGTAGTCCATCAGGGCTTCAACGTTGAAGGACATGCCGGATTCCTGGAGCGCCATGTCGATGAACTGGCCCGTGCCCGTCGTTTCCCGCTGGAGCAGCGCGGCCATGATCGCGATCGTGGCGTGGGTGCCGGCGATGGGGTCTGCGTAATAGGAGCCTGTGCCGAACGGCGGACCGTCGGCGTAACCGAGTTGGGAAACAAGCCCGGTTGATGCCTCGATGTTCGATCCGTAGGCGACGTAGTCGCGCTCGGGTCCGGTGGCTCCCATGCCGGAAATGGAGCACATGATAATCCGGGGATTGCGGGCGCTGAGCACGGAATATGGCAGCCCGAACGACTGGAAGACACGGGCGCTGTTGTTTTCGAGGACGACATCGGCTCTATCGACGAGGCGTAAGAAGATGTCGCGGCCTTCCGGAGAACCGAGGTCGACCACGAGGTCACGTTTGTTGCGATTGAAAAGGTTGAAATAGCCGGCGCGGTTATAGGGGCGGGTCCACATCTGTCCGCCGGCCTGGTGCGCGGCTCGCGTCGCGGGACGCCGGCCCGCTTCGAACTTGATCACATCTGCGCCGAGGTCGCCGAGATGGCGGCCTGCGAGTGGTCCGGCCCAGTTAGCGGTCACCTCAAGGACGCGGATGCCTTCGAGCGCGAGGGCGGATGGAGAGCGTACGGGTGATGTCGCGGTGCGTACCGGGAGACGCATCTCCCTGGCCTCATCGAGCCCGGGCGCCGGCGCCACTGGTCCGGGTTCTGAAGCGGAGAAGTTCCATGGTGGCCCGGGAACCTCGACATCGCCGATCGCGGTGCCGCGAAGCGTCCTCCACCAGCCCCGCTCGGCCAGCTGCGGCGAGGCAGCTATGTCCGCCATCGAATTAACCGGCGTGATGGCAATACGCATCGATTGCGCGGCGTGATAGATCTCGGCCCTGGTCTTGTCGGCGGCCCAGTCCGCGATCAGCCCGCGCACTTCCGGGACTGCGGCCCTCCACGTGTCCAGCGCAGTCCAGCGCGGGTCATCGAGAAGATCTGGCCGCTCGATGAGGAGCCAGAGCTGCGGATTGGCGACCGGCATCCAGAAGATGTAGCCATCGAGGCATGGAATCATTGCGCTGGGTTCGCGACCCTGGACCTGGCCAAGGTGCGTCCACATGGTCGTCAGCCACGCGTGATCGTTGAGGATGGCCTCCATCGTCGAGACTTCGACGTGCTGGCCCTGGCCCGTTGCGCGCGCGTGCCACACTGCGAGAAGCGCACCCGCTGCCAGGTGCATCCCGGCATGAAGCTCGGCCTGGTGGCCGGGCAGCAGGAGCGGGTGGCGGGCGGGGTCCCCACTGAAGTACATGTATCCGCCCATGGCGTAGTCCACGATCTCGGACGTTACCCGCCCCGCGTACGGGCCATCGCAGCCAAAGGGCGAGTGGGAGACGTAGACCAGCCACGGGTTTGCAGCTGCCAGCCGTGCATAGCCGAGATCGCGCCCGTCCATGACGCCCGGTCCAGCGGATTCGAGAAACACCTCGGCGCCGGCCACGAGTGTTCTGAGCCGCTCGCGCCCCTCTGCCGTCGTGAGGTCAGCGACGACACTGCGCTTCCCTGCATTGAGTGCGAGGTGAAGCCCGCCACCATCTTGCGAAGGGACATCGTCACGAAAGGGCCCGTGCCTGCGCACGCGGTCGCCATCGGGAGGCTCCACCTTCACGACAGTCGCGCCGAGGTCAGCGAGTAGCCTCCCGGCGTAGGCGCCAGCCACACCTTCGGAACAATCGACGACCACCAGGTCTTCGAGGGGGCGGACAGACATGGCGACTCCCGTGCCGGCTATTCCTGGGGATACCGCCACGGGTTGGCGGGTTGGGCCGCGTCCTCGTCAAGCGTCCATTGCGGCACGGCGAACCCATCGCCCACGTCAACATAGACGACGCGAACGCGGCTCCCAATGCCAACGGTGCGAACAACGTCGTACGGAGCCAGTTCCCCGTCCGGCGTGACAAGGTTGCCAATCACGCGGAGAGCTTCCTCGGGGCTCGGCTGGCCTTTCTGGGTGTCGAGCTCAACGAGCAGGACCATGTACGGCACGTGAGCGCGGAACGCGGGCTGGATGGCCTGGTGTACCTCTCCATATGAATGGACGGTACCGCGAGCATCGACTGGTACCCAGTCGAATTCGAGCCCCGTACACCACGGGCAGGCGGTGCCCGGAGGGTAGCGGACGAGGCCACAGGCTTTGCACCGCTGCAACCTGAATTCGTGAGCACCACAGGCGCGGAAGTACTCCAGGTTCTCGATATCGAGGTCGTCGACCTCCATGGGCATGCCGAGGTAGTTGCCGGTGAGTGGCATGGTTCAGCCCTTTCGCATGATCATGGCGGAGCCGGTGCCCGGCATTGCCCAGCCAAGGTTGGCGGTGACGTTCACGTCCTTGACCTGGCGGCAGCCACGTTCGACGTAGTTGTAGGTATGCTGACGGACGCCATTGGCGTCCACGGGGCAGTAGTCATCGATCTCACCGCGAAGCTGGCGGACGTTCTCGATAACCATGTTCATGCCGTGGGTGTAGCCCTCGCAGAGGTGTCCGCCACTGGTGTTGTTCGGGCGCCTGCCGCCGAGCCGCATGATGCCGCTACTGACGTAGTCCCCTCCTTCGCCCTTCTTACAGAAGCCGTAGTCTTCGAGCTGAAGCATCGAGGTGAAGGTGAAGGCGTCGTAGGCGCCCGTGACGTCGATATCCTCGGGCCCGAGGCCTGCGTTAGGGAAGAGGATTTCTTTCGCGTAGTGGCCCGCGACGGTGGATATCGGACCATGCTGGTAGTGCATGTCGATTCGTGGCTTACAACAGCGACCCACAACCGAGAGGATCCGCGCTGGCGTGTGCTTGTAGTCATAGGCGCGGTCGGCGCTGGTGATGATGATGGCGGTGGCGTTGTCGGTCTCCACGCAGCAGTCGAGCAAATGGAGCGGCTTCACGATGAATCGGCTATTGAGCACGTCGTCCACGCTGACCCTGCTTTTGTAGTAAGCCTTGGGGTTGCTACTGGCGTGTTCGCTGTGGATGACTTTGACCATGGCAAGCTGCTCGGGCGTAGTGCCGTAGTCGTACATGTGCCGCATGAAACTCTGACTGAAGCTCTGCCCGGCGCTCATCCAGCCATGGGTGCGGGCGTGCAGGCCGTCGCCTGAGATCGGCGCGGCGGCTCGCGAGCCGGTGCCGCCGATTCGCACCTGTGAGAACCCATTCATCGCCCGGAAGAGGACCACGGTCTTGCACATGCCGGCTTCGATGACGCCGATCGCGATGCCGATCAACGCCTCGGTGCTGGAGCCGCCGCCGATAACGTCCATGTAGAAGTTCAGGCGTATGCCAAGGTCGCCCGCGAGCATCGTCGACGCGGTTGAGTCGTTGCCGGAGTACGACAACATCCCGTCGATCTCGGAGGGATTGATCCCGGCGTCCTGCATGGCGTTGCGGATAGCCCAGGTCCCGAGGGCGCGCGTCGTGCGGCCGGAGCCACGGGTGTAGGTTGTCTCACCCACGCCGATGATGGCGTACTTGTCGCGCAGGAAGCGCGGTGTGGTGACATCTGCGTCGGTCTGTTGCGTCATGGACTGAGCCTTTCTCCGTCAAGGTCGCCGCGAGGGGCGTCCGGTTCGCATTCTGCACAGGCGGGGCGGCAGTTCAATGGCCTCGAACTACCAGAGCCAGCGGGCGGAACCTCGCAAGGGCTACGAGGAACCCAAGCGTTCGAGGAGGCGGTCCTCAAACGAGAAGTCGAACGTGCCTGTCTTGTCGAGGCCCTCTGAGCAGTACCAGTCAAAGGTCTGTTCGACCATCGAGCGGAAGGTGTACTCCGGCTCCCATCCAATATCGGCGCGAAGCCGGTCGATGCTGAAGATCACGCTGGAGTTCCAGCGGTGGATGTGAGGAGCGACTTTCTGGATCAGGTGCGCGGCCTGGTGCAGTGGTGGGCCGGAAGCCGCCCAGAATTCGTCCATCACGTCGGCGGGGACGTGGATGCGGCGGGGGTCAACCCCCAGGACCTCTGCGAACGTGTCTACGTAGCCTTCATCGCTGTAGGCATCCTTGCCGGTGAGGTTGTATCGCTTTCCGAAGGTGACGGGGTTCAGCATCATCATGCGCAGCGCACGAGCCTGGTCATCGACGTGCCCGACCATTCCGAGCGTAGTGCCGTCACCGGGCACGAACACCGGGCGACCCTGGAGCAGCCGCTGAAACATGCGCTGCTCCCGGTCAGGGACGATGTTGTTGGGTCCGAAGACCATCGAGAAGGGCACCGTGGTGGCGGCGAACCCATGCTGCCGGTGCTGGGCGAACAAGTAGTCCTCGCAGTCGAGCTTGTTCCGGGCGTAGTCGTTCTGGCCGGCCGACCGGTCATCGGCGTGCGTTTCCCTGATCGGCAACAGCCGGGCGGCGGCATAGCCGACGGTGGAGCTTGCGAAGATGTAGTGGCCAATACGCCCCTTCAGGATGTCGACGGCGGAGCGCACTTGGTCGAGGGTGTAGCCGCTGACGTCGTGGACGACATCGTATTCACCCTTGCCAAGGGCGGCCTGAAGCGACCCGGGGTCGTTGCGGTCAGCAGAGAGGCGCTTTACGCCACGGGGAAAGACCGCGTCTGTCTGGCCGCGATTGAGTACCGTGACGTCGTGCCCGTAGCGGGCCAGCTCGCGGACGAGCGCGAGGCCGTTGAAGCGGCTGCCGCCCATGACAAGGACGCGCATGTGGTGCCTCCGGGGTCTGAAATGCGGGCCGGAGTCTATCACGGCGGGCGCAGGCCCGGACTCGCCGGGCGGCAACGAAATGTCAACCTGCATCGCGGTCCAGCGGACGGCAAGCGCATTTCAAGGGTGCGCCGGGTGAGCCGGTCTGCCGACGTTAGATGCAGGTGAGTCAGCGAAGTTGTTAAGACAGCCCCTCCCATTGATCCGGCTGGCCGCGATCTGCGCGGCGGCGCCGTTCGCGGCTGTGGCCACGCTTTCCCTGACCCTGCTGGTCGCGCACCCTGCCGAGTGGCCGCTGGTGACCGGTGCACTGATTCTGACAGCACTGGGGGCGGCGGTCGGGTTGGCGCTGTGGCTCCACACCTCGCGATTCATCGCCTCGGCCTGCCGGATGCTCGATGCGATGCCGGGAACGAACGTGGGCAACTTGCCGCGGACGCCGGTGAAGGAGTTGCAGTACCTCGCCCACACGTATTCGAACATGGCACTCCGCTGGACGGCACGGCACCAGTCGCTGACAAAAGACGCCTACACCGACGCGCTGACAGGCCTGGAGAACAGGAACTCATTCACGCGCAGCCTTACGAAGGTGCTCGAACGCGTGGACGGCAACGAGTGCGTCGCATTGCTGTTCCTGGACCTCGACGGCTTCAAGCAGGTGAACGACAACCTCGGACACGCGGTCGGCGACGAGTTGCTCCGTGCGGTTGCGCGCCGCCTGCAGCAGGTCGCTGAGTCGGTGACGATGAAAGAGCGCAAGGGCAACGTCCGGGTCGGGCGGCTGGGAGGGGACGAGTTCACGATGCTGGTCTCGGGACTGGACGTGGAACAGCGCGCGGTGAAAATCGCAGAAGACGTGCTCGCAGCCTCGACGAAGCCGGTCAACCTCGATGGCCACGAGCTGTTCGCGAACGTGAGCATCGGAATCGCGTTCGCATTCCAGCAGATGCCGACGACGGAACTGCTTCGCCGGGCAGACATCGCACTGTATAGCGCCAAGGCGGCAGGCAAAGGCCGGCACGCGATCTACCGTGCGCCGCTGAACGAACCCGACATCGATCAGGTTGCGCTTGAGAGCGGGCTGAGGCGCGCGGTTGAGCGGGGCGAACTGGAGATGGCCTTTCAGCCTGAGATCGACCTGATGACCGGACACACCGTGGGCATGGAGGCGCTGCTGCGCTGGAACCACCCGCACCTCGGGCGGCTGAGTCCAGAAAGCTTCATCGAACTCGCCGAAGAGTCCGGGGAGCTCACCCGGATCGGGCAGTGGGTCCTGCACGCCGCCTGCCGGGAACTGGCGGCCCTGAAGCGGAGCCACGCGGTCGCATCGAACATGGTCGTGGGCGTGAACCTCTCTGCCGCGGAGTTTCTCGGACCGGACCTGCTTTCGACGGTGCGCTCAGCCCTCCGGGAGTCCGCCCTGCGGCCCGAAAGCCTGCGGATCGAGCTGACGGAGACCATCCTCGTGGAAAACCTGGGCGTGGCCGCACGCGTGATAGCCAGCCTGCGCGCACTCGGGGTCGAGGTGGCGATCGACGACTTTGGCACGGGCTACGCGTCACTCAAGTACCTGCAGTCGCTCCCGATCAACGTGTTGAAGATCGACAAGTCGTTCGTCGATGGACTTGGGAAAGATGAGCGATCCAACGCGATCGTCCTGTCGATGCTCGAACTCGGCCGGAAGCTTCGGCTCGAAGTCGTGGCGGAGGGCATCGAAGTCCGGGACCAGGCACTGACGTTGCGGCGCGCAGGATGCACGCGGGGACAGGGCTACCTCTTCGCGAAGCCGCTGGCGCGGGCGGAGCTCGACCAATACCTGTTCGACGAACAGAAACGACGGGACGCCCGGGTGGCATAGTCGAGGGGCCAGCCACTCTGACGTTGACGGAAAGGTTACCCACGCGCACGCTAACGACAGAGCGAACGTGCAGGAGCGTTGCGGATGGGTGCCTCGGAAAGCATGCGCGGTGGCGCGCCGGGTGGTGCGGGACCAAGACAGGGCTCGAAGCCATCGCTCCGCGCGGCGATGGTGGTGTTCCAGTACCGCCACTACCGCTATCTCTGGACTTCCTCTGCGCTCTCGTTCACGGGGATGCAGATTCAGCAGGTGGCGCGCGCACTGCTCGCCTGGGAGCTCACCAAGTCCTACGGCGCTGTCGGCGCTGTCTCGCTCTCCTTCGGACTGCCCATGATGCTGTTCTCGCTGATCGGCGGGTCGCTCGCGGACCGGCTGGAGAAGCGGAACCTGACGCTCATGACCCAGACCGGCGTCGGCATTCTGTCGCTGATTACGGCAGTATTGATCACGACGGACGTCATCACGATCCAGATCCTGCTAGGCCTCGGCCTTGTCCAGGGGACGTTCTTTGCATTGGGCATGCCGGCCCGCACGCCGCTCATGGCGGAAGTCGTCGGGCCGCGAAACGTGATGAGTGCGATTGCCATGTCCAACGCAGCGATGAACGCGACCCGGCTGCTCGGGCCTGCCATCGCGGGTGTGCTCGTTGCGTTGTGGGGGATCGATTCGGCCTACTACGTGATGTCGGCGTTCTATGCGCTTGCGATTATCACGATGTTGCGAGTGCCAACGGGCCTTAGCCAGCTGGCGCGGGAAGAATCGGGGTCGTTCCGGCGACCCCAGGGCAATATGTTCGTCGAGATTGGACGCGGGCTTTCATATGTTGCCCGTCATCCGCGGCTACGGCTCCTGATCGGCATGCTCTTCATCCTCACATTCTTCGCATCGCCGTATATCATCCTGCTCCCCGGCTTTGTGCAGGACGACCTCGGCCGCAGCAAGAGCGCTTTCGCCCTGCTGCAGATGGTCTCGGGCGTTGGCGCGTTGGTCGGCGCCCTTGGTATCGCCACGCTCACTGGGCATGACCGGAAACCGCTGATCCAATGGGTCGCCGGGATCCTGGCCGGCGTTGGCCTGATCCTGCTGGCGATTGGATCGAGCATCTTCGGCTTCGGCGGCGCCCTGGTGGCGGTGCTCTTCCTGGGATTCTTCCTCACGGCCTACCAAACGTTGAACAACACGATGCTGATGGACGAGGCAGACCCGGAATACTACGGACGCGTGATGAGCATCAACATGCTCACGTTCAGCGCGATGCCGGTCATGGCATATCCGCTCGGAGCGATCGCGGACGCGTACGGGGCGAAGCAAACCTTCTTCGTGGAGGGGGCCATCGTCGCCGGGTTCATGGTCGTGGTCGCGCTGATCAACACGCGCTACACGTTCGGCCGCCTCGCACCGCGGCTGAAGCAGGTGAGCGTCACGCATGGTGGCTCCGACCCCGCGAACACGGGCCCCGGGGTAACCGGCGCCGGGACAGCAGCTCCGGGCCCGTAGGCAAGTCCAGTCCAAGGCGCAGCGGAGCGCGTGGAGTGGAGACGGGTCCGGGGAGCGCAGGAGAAGGCGGCGTCTCCGTCCTTGGGTTCCAACCCGGCGGGAACTCCCGGATGGATCCGTTGAACTGCCTGCCAGTGCTCAGCGCGACGAGTTGCGGCCACGAAGGCTTGAGGCTAGAACTGGCCGACGACACGCAACGAGAGGTGCGCCGAAATGCTGAGAGTGCCGAATGGCCGGGATCCGTGGACGGTGAAAGAGCCGGCCTTCGGGTCGAAGGGGATGGTCACATCCAATCATCCGCTCGCCTCGCTGGCGGGAACCGAGATCCTCTTGGCCGGGGGCAACGCCGTCGACGCCGCTATCGCGACGATGCTCGCGCTGACTGTGGTCGAACCGATGATGGTGACCATCTTCGGCGCGGGGTTTGTGAATATCCGCCTGGCCGACGGGACCGCCGTTGTTGTCGATAACTACGCAACAGTCCCACTAGGGGCCACACCAGATCTATTCGATGCTGACTTGCAAAGCATCGACCACGTAGTCGCCGGCGACCTGAATGCAACAGGCCACCTGGCTGTCGCCGTCGGTGGCACGATCAAGGGGTGGTCGTTGGCCGTCGAGAAGTACGGCCGCCTCTCGCTGGCAGAGGTAGCTGCCCCCGCCATCCGTTTCGCCCGCCAGGGGTACCGCGTGAGCCCCTACCTGCATGAGAGCATTCGCTCGAATCGCGAACGGTTGGAGCTCTCGCCGGACAGCGCGAAGGTATTCCTTCCAGGTGGGTCGGTCCCCTCTGCGGGTGATCGCATCAACCGGCCGGAGTACGGGGACACTCTCGAAACGATCGGCAAGAACGGGCCCGACTACCTCTACCATGGCCCGCTGGGTGCGGCGATCGTCGACGACATGGCGGCGAACGGCGGCCTGATCACGCAGAACGACCTGGACGCCTACCGCGTCTACGAACGGCCACCGGCAAGTGGAAAGGCGTTTGGTGTTGAGATTTCGGCGCCTCCGCCGCCGTCTTCGGGCGGAGCTCACATCGTCCAGATCCTGAAGATCCTCGAAGGATTCCCGATCAAGGAATGGGGGTTCGGGGCGCCCGACACGGTTCACGTGACGGCCGAGGCGATGAAGATCGCGTTTGCCGATCGGTTCAAATACATGGCGGACCCGACGACGACGGATATCCCGCTCGAGTGGATGATGTCGGACCGGTACGCGGCTGAGCGGCGGGCCCAGATCGACCTCTCCCGGGCACAGCCGTTCACGGCCGGATTGCCGTCAGACCGGGAGTCGGAATCGACGACGCACTGCACGGCCATGGATGCAGATGGAAACGTTGTAGCGACGACAAACACGCTCCACTACGGATTCGGATCGGCGGTCACCGTGCCAGGGACAGGGATGCTGCTGAACAACTGCATGCAGCTGATGGACCCGATCCCGGGACGGACCAACTCGATCGCGCCGGGCAAGCGGATCCTGTCGTCGATGTCGCCAACGATCGTCCTTCGCGATGGCGAACCATGGATGGCCCTGGGCTTGCCGGGCGGACTGAAGATCTTTGGCGCCGTGATGCAGGCAATCGTCAACGTGGTCGTGCACGAGATGACCGTTCAACAGGCGTTCGAAGCGCCGAGGCTGTGGGACCGCGGCCCGGAACTCGAACTGGAGCGCGGGTACCCGGAGTTCGAGGCGCTCGCAGGCGAAATGGGGCGGCGCGGACACGCTGTGGCCCCGATGTTCAAAGTCGCCGGGGGGATGAACGGACTGATGCGGCACCGCGACCGCGGCCTCATCGAGGGTGGCGCCTGCTGGCGGGCCGATGGGGCTCCGATTGGAGTCTCGGGCGGCGACGCGCTGGTGGAGTTCGGAGACACGGCCGCGGCCATGCACCATGGCGGCTAGCGCGACAACCCAGGGCACCTGCCTTCCCGGATTCGAAGCGGTCGCCGAAGCGTTCGAACGAAATTTCGCCGAACGGGACGAGATAGGCGCGGCCGTATCCGTCGTGGCCGAAGGACAGAAGGTGGTCGACCTCTGGGGCGGATGGATGGACCGCGGCCGCACCTTGCCCTGGCAACGGGATGCGATCGTCAACGTCTGGTCGGTCGGGAAGCCGTTCCTCGCCGTATCGCTCTTCCAGCTGATCGATGCAGGCAAAGTGGAGCTTGAGGCTCCTGTCGCGCGCTACTGGCCGGAGTTCGCGCAGGCCGGCAAGGAAGCGATCACGATCCGGCAGGTGCTCAACCACTCCTGCGGGCTGCCCGGCATCGGCAAGCCGCTTCCGGCGGGCCTTATGCTGACGAGTTGGGAGGGCATGGTCGAGGCCATCGCAGAGCAAGCTCCGTGGTGGGAGCCAGGTACCCGCTTTGGCTACCACGTAAACACGTTCGGGTTCCTCATCGGCGAAGTGATCCGCAGAGTCGACGGCCGACGCTACGGGGCATATGTAAGGGATGAAATCTCCGAGAAGCACGGGATCGATTTCCGGGCCGGCTTCGGCCCGGAGCATGACTCACGGGTCGCAGAATGGGTTGCCTACGTGCCGCCGCCGGACGAGCCGTCGCAGCGGCCATGGCTGGACCAGGACCCGGCAACACTCAGCGGCGTGGACCTCGCGCGTTACATGGCCTACCGGAATCCCCCACCGCTTCCGGGCGCGGACATGAACTCCAGGACGTGGCGGGCGGCCGAATACCCGGCGACCAACCCTCACAGCAACGCCCGCGCCATCGCACGATTCTACGGAGCGCTTTCCAACGGAGGGGCTCTCGAGACGGGCCGGCTTGTTTCGGCGGAATCGATCGAACGGGCGAACACGATCGAGTCGGACGGTGAGGACGCGATGCTGATGCGGCCGAACCGTTTCGGGCTCGGCTTTCAGCTCACTATCCCCGGCGTGCGGCCGCTTGGGCCCGGCCTCCGTGCCTTCGGCCACTACGGTAATGGGGCAGTCCTGGGGTTCGCTGACCCGGACGCTGGCGTAGGATTTGGCTACGTCTGTAACCGCGCGGGGCGCTCGTGGCGAGACCCACGGAACATCGCCCTCGTGGACGCGCTCTATGCCGCGATCAGCTAGGGCGGCAACGCCCGATACCCCGCCACAACACGAACGGAGAACGTAACGATGCCTGCAGCACAATCCCCGGACTTCGCAGCAGCAATTCCCCAGATGAGCGGCGAACTCACCGTTCAAGGTCTGAAGGGGCCAGTAGCTATCCGGCGAGACGCCTTTGGCATCGCGCACGTCTCCGCGACGACCGAGCACGATGCCTGGTTCGGGCAGGCGTACGCCTCCGCACAGGACCGGCTCTGGCAGATGGAATGCGACCGGCGGCGTGCCACGGGCCGCTGGGCCGAAGCGGCCGGACCGGATGCGCGATTCGCCGGGAGCGGCGCCGTGGCGACCGACATACTCGGGCGCCGTCTGCGGCTGGAGGACGCGGCGAGAGCGGACTACGCGGCGATGTCCACGGAAACCAGGGCCATGTTCGACGCTTATGCCGAGGGCGTGAACGCGTACCTCACCTCGGGCCAGCCGCTGCCAGTGGAGTTCGCGCTCTGTGGCGTGACCCCGGAGCCCTGGCAAGCGTGGCATTCGCTCGCGCTGTTCAAGATCCGACATGTGCTGATGGGGAGCTGGCAACAGAAGGTCACGTGGGGACAGGTGCTCGCGCGAATCGGACCAGATGCCTATGCGCGGCTCGAAGCAGGCTCACCTCCGGGAAGCGCCGTCATTCTGCCGCCGGGCGCAAAGGTCGAGTCGCTGCTCAACGAAGCGGCCGATGAGATAGCTGCCGCAGCCGAGACGCTCGGCTACCTGGCTCACGGTGACGGGGGCTCCAACTCGTGGGCGGTGCACGGATCACGGACGACGACCGGAAAGCCGGTGGTCTGCAATGACAGCCATCGTGGGCTGGACGTGCCCAACGCCTACTGGCAGATCCACGTGACCTGCCCTGAGTTCAACGTCATCGGCGCCACCTTTGCGGGCCTGCCGGGGTTCCCACACTTCGGCTACAACGGCTCGGTGGCGTGGAACATCACGCACACGCAGGCCGACTACCAGGACCTGTACGTCGAGCGCTTTGACGCCGATGGCCGCTATGCGACGCCCGCTGGTCCGCAGCCGGCTGACCGCCGGGACGAACGGATTCGCGTCCGCGGCGGAGACGACGTGGCAATTGAAACGTGGGCAACCGCGCACGGCCCAGTTGTCCATGGCGACCCGCGTGGAGGGCTCGCGATCGCCATGCGCTACACCGCGACCGACAGTGCTTGCCGTCAGTGGGAGGTGCTCCGCCCGATGCTTCGTGCGACCACCGTCGACGGACTGTTCGACACGCAAGGTGAGTGGGTGGACCCGGTCAACAACCTTGTCGCCGCCGACACGAGCGGGAACATCGGGTATCTGACGCGGGGCCGGCTGCCGATACGTAAGACGAGCGCAGGACGCCGAATGCCGGTGGCCGGCTGGACCGGCGAACACGAGTGGCACGGGGATGTGCCTCTGGAGCGAATGCCCCGCCTCGTGAACCCCGACACGGGCTACATCGCCACTTCAAACCAGCGCGTACTTGATGGCGACGACCCGTATATCTCCGACCTCTATGCGCCGGCGTTCCGAGGAGATCGCCTGCAGGAGTTGCTCGGCGGCAACGACCAGCTAACGCCGGAGCGCATCGCGTCGCTGCAGGGCGATGTTTTTTCGGTGGCAGCCCGGAGCTGGAGCAGGCTGCTGGCGCGCACGGGGCCCCTGGCGGGCACGGCCGAGCAAGCACGGGCGATGCTGTCGCCATGGGACGGCGCACTGCTGCCAGACCGGGGCGAAGGTCTGCTGTATGCGTTCTTCCGGCGCGCCATCACGACGGCCGCGTTGGCTCCCATCATCGGTCAAGAGACCTGCCGCTGGCTCATGGACGAGATGTCGCCGGGCGCCGGGCGGGTACTCTCCCATTGGCTGTCGAACATTGTCTACCGGCTGGAATCGGAGTTCGCGACGAACGCTCCCTCGGGACGGCCGTGGAGTGATGTGCTGCCGGGAGCGCTTGAGCAGGCGTGGGCGGATGCTGTCGCGCATTCGGGGAGCGATCCCGTCCGTTGGCGATGGGACAAGAACCACGGGCTCGCATCGAAGCATGCGTTGAGCTCCGCATTCCCGGAACTCGATGGCGCCCTTGACCCGCCCCGCGTGCCCGCAGGAGGCGATGCAGACACACTCCAGGCCGCAGCCTACGGATGGAGCGGTAAGAGCGACTTCGTGATGACGACGCTCCCCGTTTACCGCCAGGTCGTGGACTTTGCGGACCCGGACCACGGGAGCTTCGTCATCCCTGGGGGTGTCTCCGGGCTGCCGGGGACCGCGCACTACAGCGACCAGCTTGAGCATTGGCGGACGCACACGCGCGTCCCGATGCGCTACCGCGGGGACGACGTGGAAGCGAACGCGGCCCACACCCTGACTCTCCGCCCGGCATAGGACCAAGAAGCCTCGACTAGGGCCCGTACCAGACGCGATGTGATGATGCCGTGAGGCCGTTCGACTCGGGCAGCGGCACCGAGAACGACCCGGTAGCCCCGGCCGCCAGCGGGTCCGGGGAAACATCGCCGGATGCGATCCTGAGAATGTTTCCGTCCACCCCGTAAATCGCGACGAAGGCGACTGCGGAGGTCTCTTCACTGGCGTCGTTGCGGGCAGTACCGGAGACGGTGAGTCCGCCTGCTGAGGTGACGCTTGAGGCGATCGTGGTCATTTCGACGCGGAAGAAAAACTGCAACAGCAACGCGCTCGCCGTATCGCAGGCCGAGATTGACACATCGAAGGATGAGAAGGCAGGCGGATCGTCAAAGTAGGCTTCGAACAGAGCGTCGCCACCGGGGTCGATGAAGAGCGGCAGGACGAGTCCGGTATCGGTAGCGACGGCGGCGCCTGCTGCGTTCTTTAGGGTGACGGTCACCTCGGCGCCATTATTCGTGTCGTTCGGGCCTATCACGGTGGACCTGCCGTTCACGAACTCACCGACGACATGAAGGACGCCGTCGCCGTCGAGGAACGATCCGACCTTGCGCGTGGAGCATTGGCCCGTGACCGTCGACGTCGGAGAAGGACTCGTGGATGGTGATGCCGAAGCGGACGGTGAGGGCGACGGTGAGGCTGACGGGGAAGGGGAAACGCTGGGCGACGGCGTTACGGAGGGCGATGGGGATGAGGTTGGCGTCGCCACTGAATCTGCGGCGATCATCGGAACCCGCGATCTCAGTTCGAAGCTCTGGGCCTGGAGCGGCGTCCGAGTCGTGACGGTGACTCCCACCAGCGTGGCGGCGACTGCGACGAGCAAGGCGGGACCGAGCGTGCGAAACAACTTCACGCGGTGACTCCTTCCGGGGCGCAGGGCAGCTTACCACGGGCGGGACACGAATCCGGCCCGGGCACAGTGCAGGTCAAGGCTCCGGTTAGCTGGAAGGCGTTTCCACGCGATACTGGTCGCGGCGGCCCCAGTAATAGCCTTCCTCGCCGAACGTCCGATCCCACTGGTCGAACATCTGGTCGATGTCGTATGCGGGCGAGTTGATGAACATCACTCGTTCCTGGACCGGCTCGTTATAGAGCGAGATCCGGTGGCCGGTCGCGCCGAACGTGTGACCGTTCGCGACGCCACCTTCTTCCGAGGCGAGCCAGACGGCAATCGGAGCAACGTTAAGGGGGTCTCCGGGCGTGCCAGCGGCACGCGCGCTGGGCGGCTCCGCGTCCTTGTCGACGGCGCGGCCGCGGTCGGTCATGCGCGTCGAGGCGAAGGGAGCAATGCAGTTGGTCGTTACGTTGTAGCGGGCGAGCGCGCCGACGTTGGAGCGCATCAGCCCGAGCTTGCCGGCGTGGGCGGCTGCGTAATTCGATTGCCCGGCGCTGCCAAAGATGCCGGCGTCGGACGTGAAGTAGATGATCCGGCCGCCGGTCTGGGCTTGCCGCCAGTAGATCGTGGCGAACTTGGTCGGCGCGAAACAGCCCTTGAGATGGGTGCGGATCACGCCATCCCACTCGTCCTCTGTCATGTTGAAGATCATGCGCTCGCGGAGGATGCCATGGGCGCAGACGAGGATGTCGAGCTTGCCGTAGGTGTCGAGCGCGAGGCGGACGACGCTCTCCGCGTAGTCCATGTCGGCGATGTCGCCCATGGAGCTGATGGCTTCACCACCGGCCGCGCGGATCGCGTCCACGACGGCGTTCACGCGCGTTGGGTCCATGCCCATACGCCCCTCAACATCGGCGCCTGTGTCGGCGACGATGACCTTTGCGCCCTGAGCGGCGTACGTCTTGCTAATGCCGCTACCGATACCCCCGGCCCCGCCGGTGACGATTGCGACTTTTCCTTCGAGATGCCGGGCCATAGGAAACCTCCGGAGTGGCTAGGGGAATTGCTGGGGCGGAGGAGCGACGCCAATCGCCTGGAGCGTGGCGGGCATCTCCTGGAAGAGGCGGTCGATGTCCCAGAACGGCTCCTCGTAGTAGATGGAGGCTTCCCACTGGGATTGCCGCCACATCGTGATCTTGTTTCCGGTGACGCCGACCACTTTACCTGTGGTCGATGCACCGCGATCGGATGCGAGATACACGATCGGCGGCACGATGTTGGCAGGGTCCATTGCCGTGCCCGCTGCCGAAAGGCTGGGTGCAGCGCCGGACTGATCGACTCCGCGGCCGCGGTCGGTCATGCGGGTTGATGCGCCGGGCGAGATGCAGTTGGCGGTGACGCCGTAGCGGCCCAGCGCCTGCGCGCAGGAGAGCATCAGCCCGATCTTGCCGGAGTGCGCGGCCGAATAGTTCGGCTGTCCGGCGCCGCCACGGATGCCCGCGGACGACGTGAAGTAGATCAGGCGGCCGCCTTGCTTGGCCTGGCGCCAGTAGATGGACGCGAACTTCGTGGGGGCGAAGCAACCCTTGAGGTGGGTGTGGACGACGCCGTCCCACTCATCCTCGGTCATGTTGAAGATCATGCGTTCACGGAGGATGCCGTGGGCGCAGACGAGGATGTCGAGCTTGCCGTATGTGTCGAGCGCGAGGCGTATGACGCTCTCGGCGTAGTCCATCTCAGCGATGTCGCCGATAGACGCGATTGCCTCGCCCCCGGCCGCACGGATCGTGTCGACGACTGCATTCACGCGCGACGGGTCAACGCCCATTCGGCCTTCGACGTCGGCGCCGGTGTCAGCAACGATGACTTTGGCTCCCTGACGAGCGAACTCGGTGCAGATCTGGGTACCAATACCGCCGGCGCCACCGGTGACGATGGCGACCTTACCTTCGAGATGTTGTTGAGCCATTCCTGTGCCTCCTGCTCAAGCGGAGTAGCGGCGCGAGACTACGGACGCCGTTCGCGCCAGTCAAACGGATGTCTACGGGATCGACGGATCGAAGTCCATCGAAACGTGCCCGCGCGACTTCAGAGCCTCGTATTCGGTCTCGCTGACGCCAATCACGTCGCGGTAGACGTAGTCGTTGTGTTCGCCCATGGCGACCGGCGCCTGGCGGGTCGTGATCGGCGTTTCCGGCATGCGGTAAAAGGGCTGAACGTAGCGAAACGATCCGATGTCGTCGTACAAGGTTTGTGGCTTGTACAGGCCGCGAGCTTTGGCATGGGGATCGTCGAACACCCGCGAGCCTTCGAGCACCGGCGCCGACGGGATCCCCGAGGCTTGAAGCCGGTGAAACAGATCGTAATCGTCCTGTTCACGGGTCCACGCGCCGATGGCCGCTTCGATTTCGTCCTGACGGCCGGCGCGGCCTTCGTTGGTTGCCAGCACAGCGTCGGCTGCCAGGTCCGGTCGGTTCATAAGCTGGCAGAGAGCGCTCCACTGGTCATCACTGGTAATCGAGATCGTGATCCACCGGTCTTCGCAGTCGGCCGGCCCTCCGCCACGACAGGGAAACACGCCCTGTGGAGCGAACCCGTAGAGCGAACGATTCCCCATGCGGTCCGGGCTCCGGCCGTTCAAGGCGTAGTCCATGAACGCCTGGCTAAGCATGGCAGAAGCGTTTTCGGCCTGGCTGAGTTCGATGAGCTGGCCCTGCCCCGTGCGGTCCCGGTGCCAGACTGCCATCTGGACGGCGAGCGCCGCCTGAGCGCCGGCAAGGTAGTCGCCCGAGAAGATCGCGGTGCTTGATGTAGGGTCGAGGTCACGATAGCCGCGGAGGAGGGTGTGCCCCATCACGCTCTCAAGATGGACGCCGAGGGCGCGGGCCTGGGCGTACGGACCCGTGGCGCCGTAGGCCGCCATGCGAACCATGATGATGTCGTCCCGGTAGGAGCGCAGCCAGTCGTAGGTGACGCCAAGCTTCTCCAGTGTCTCCGTGGCATTGTTCTCGACGACTGCGTCGGACCTGGCGACGAGGCGGCCGACGATGTCGCGGCCTTCATCGGTACGCCAGTCGACCGTAAAGCTCTTCTTGTTGCGATAGAGCGAGACGAAGGTCGGGTTGTAGTTCCATGGCCGGGGCCCGGGTTCGCCGTTCGGGTAGCCGCCTGCTGCGGCAGGCGTGGCTGCGAGCAACTCCTTCGAGGGCCGGGCGCGCGTGCCGCGCGTCATCGGCGGGAGGACAAACGGATTCTCGACCTTGATGACTTCCGCGCCGAGGTCAGCGAGCAACAGCGTGGCGAAGGTCCCGGCCCACACCACGCACATGTCGACGACGCGCATGCCCTCCAGCCAGAGACGGTCCGTCATGCCACGACTCCTTTTGCGAACAGGCCGTCCTGCTGTGCGGCGGTGAATCCGATTTCGCCGAGAATCTCCCGCGTGTGTTGGCCCAGCAGCGGGGCGGTCCGGCGAAGCTCCCAGGGCGAGGCGTTCATGATGAACGGCCGTCCCGGCATTTCGAAGGCGCCGGCCGCGGGGTGCTCAACCGCCTGCCAGAATCCGCGTTCACGGAAGTGGTCGTCCGCCACCAGTTCATCGATTGTGAAAAGCGGGCCGCAGAGGACGCGGGCATCGCGGGCTTTTTCCCAGATCTCCTTCTTGGTGTGCTGGTAGAGCCAGGGGTAGAAATGACCGTCAAACTCGGCCGTGTTGTCGGGCAGGAAGATCGCGCCGGGCACATCCCACCGGGGGTCGGAGAGCCATTCGGGATAGCCAAGCATCTGCCTGAACCGGTCCAGACGCGTGCCCGCGCCCGTGAACTCGACGTACCCATCGGCACAGGGATAGACCCCGCGGAGAATACCGCTCGAATCCAGAGGGTTGCGTGGCGTGCGCCTGCCGGAGAATTCGAAGGCGATCGCGGACACATGGCGCCGGTCGGCACCCCCAAATTGGGAATCGACGATTGAGAAATCGACATGCTGGCCGATGCCCTGGCGATGTGTGAGGAAAAGCGAAGCCATGACGGCGTTGGCGGCGGCGGCGCCCGATTCCACCAGAGCAGCCGTGCCGAACATCTTCACCGGTTCCCGCTCGGCGACTCCCATCGAATACATCTCGCCGCCGAATCCGTAGAGCGTGAGTTCCGTTCCCTCGTAGTCCCGGTAGGGGCTCACCTCGCCGAAGTTGGAAATCGAGACGAGTGAGATCGACGGATTGCGGGAGCGGATGACGTCCCACCCGGCGCCGAGCGCGTCCAGGACGCCTGGCTTGAAGCTTTCGACGACCACGTCGGCCCAATCGACCAGCCGCTCGACGACATCCCGAGCAGAAGGAGCGCGGAGGTCGATGACTGCGGAGCGCTTATTGGTGTTGAAGTAGATGAACGTCCCGCTCTTTTCGGGGTGCGGCTCATCTCCAGGGAACGGACCCAGTCTGCGGGTGAGATCGCCCGTGGGGGGTTCGACCTTGATGACGTCCGCGCCGTAGTCGGCGAGCAGGCGAGTTGCGTAAGGCCCGGCAATGCCGACCGTCAGGTCGAGCACGCGGACGCCGTCAATCGGACCCATAGACATCCTCGTTCAGAGCTGCGGAATCCTAGCACGGCGCGGGCGATGAGCGGCGCGGCCAACGCGCATTCGGCATAATCCGGGCGTGCGAGGAATGGCTGCCGCTGCACTGGGGGGCGTCATCTTGCTGCTCGCTGCCGCGTGCGGCGCATCCGAGACCATCACCCCGGCGTCGCCGGCCTCACGGTCGGCCACTGAGGGTGCGAACACCGGCAGCGGGGATTCACCTTCCGCCACCCCGGCCCCAACGCGGACGACCACGCTGATCCCCACTCCGACGCCAGCGATCCCGCCGACGGTCGTATGCGACTGGGCTGAGGTCACTGGCGTGGACGACGGCGATACGTTCCGGATCAGGACCGTGAGCGGCGGCGAGGATCGGGTCCGGCTCATTGGCATCGACGCGCCTGAAGGGGGTAAGCCGCTTTCAGTCGAAGCGACCACATCCCTGACGGAATCACTCGGGACCAGGGTGTGTCTTGAAAAGGACACGACCGATCGGGACCGCTTCGGGAGGCTGTTGCGCTACGGTTGGACCGAATCCGGCGTGCTGGTGAATGAAGCTCTCGTTCTGCTGGGACTGGCCACGGTGGTCACCTTTCCGCCCGATGTTCGCCACCTCGCGGACCGCTATGAGCCGGCTGAGGTGCAGGCGAAGGCCGCGCGGTTGGGCTTGTGGGCGCTCACGGCCACATCAACGCCAACGACCGCCGGTGTTGCAGAGCCGCTCGCCAGTCCACCGCCGGCAGCCGGCGGTGACTGCGACCCGGCGTATCCGGATGTCTGCATCGCTCCGGTCGCGAGCGTGGGCGACCTTGATTGCGGAGACATCCCGTACCGGCGGTTCCGGGTGCTGCCTCCGGACCCGCACCGGTTCGATGCAGACAAGAACGGGCTCGGGTGTGAGAGCGGGTGACGCGCGGCGCGTGTGCCGGCGGCTCAGTTTGGGAGAACGAAGAGTTGGTTCGCAGGAAGGGCGAGACAGGTTGAATCATCCAGCCTGTTGACGGTCTGAAAGGTCCCGGTGCTGACGCTGTTGCCGATGCTCACGCTGAAACAGGTGTCGCCAAGTTTCGAGAGGTGGGTCTTCGCGGGGTCGAGGTAGCGAAGATTACCATCCACCGCACCGACTTCCTTCACCCAGCCGACAATCGATGTACCGGGGAGAAGGACGCGCCAGAAAACCAGCCCTTCTGTGATCTTGAATGTCGCTTCCGGAGGGGTGTTGGTGACGACCACGACACCTTCGCCCGCAAAGAGCGTGGCGAGCACGACGTTGTCGGGAGTGGACTCCGAGGGGAGTTGCCAAACGTTCACAGCAACGCCATCGGCCCTGACGATCGCACCGCCGCCCGAGCTGAGGCGGGAAGTGGAGACGGGCGGAGTGACGGAGGGCAGCAACACGGGGGCCGCCCTCGGAGCCGGGCTGGGATTGGACGTCGAAGACGGCTGAACGCTGCTGCCTGGCGACGGTGAAGCTGTTGCGCTCGCCGTCGGCCCGCCGGGCGTGGCAGGAGGCGGATCGCCGCCTCGGCCGAAGACCAGCGCCGTGCCGATGCCAACGACGGCGACCACGGCCGCGGACGTTGCGATGGCAAGGAAGATAGGACGCTTCGATCGGCTGCTCCTGTCGATGACGGGATGTTGGGCGGGCCAGGACTGGGCCACCGGCTCGGGCGCCCGCTGGACTGGGGGCATCCCTGCACCCATCGCTGATGGCGCGCCTGTGATGTTCGCCGAGGGACGTGCTGGCGGAGGGGCGACGGACTGGGACGGCGATGCTGGCGGTGCGGCCGTCGGCCCGCCAACGCTCATGCGAGTTACGGATTGGCGGCCCCGGTCGATCGCGCCGGACAGCTCGGCGGCGGACTGATAGCGGTCCCGCGGGTCCTTCTCAAGGCAGCGACGGACGATGTTCTGGATGCTATCGGGGAACGCCTGCAGCGGCCCTGTGGGAACGGGCGCGGTCCGATGCTGAAAGAGGGTTTCGATTGCGCTGCGGCCTTCGAAGGGTGGGCGGCCGGTCAGCATCGCGTAGAGCGTGACACCAAGGGCGTAGACATCGGAGCGGTGGTCCACTTCGCCGTCAATCTGCTCGGGCGCTGCGAAGGCAGGCGTACCGACGAAGCCGCCGGCCGTGGTAAGCCCGGGCGCTGATGATGATCGGGCGATGCCGAAGTCGATCACTTTCACGCGCCCGGCGGTGTCGAGGAGGATGTTTTCGGGCTTGATATCCCGGTGCACAAGCCCGCGGGCGCCTGCTTCTTCGAGCGCGCGCGCAACCTCGCCAGCGACACGGAGAGCCTCGGCCGGCGGCAGGGGTCCACGGTTCAGCAGGCGGGACAGCGGCTCTCCGTCGATGTACTCCATGACCAGGTAGGCCTGCCCGTTTTCGACGCCAAAGTCGATCAGATGGGCGGTGTAGGGAGACCGGAGCAGGGCAGCACTGTGGGCTTCGCGTTCGAAACGGTCAAAATAGGTTGGGTCGCTGGCGGCCAGGTGCGGGTAGAGCAGCTTGATGGCGACGCGGCTGCCATCGCGCCGATCTTCGCCTTCGAACACCATGCCCATGCCGCCCTGCCCAAGGAGGCGTTTGACCTGGTAGTGCTTGATCCGGTCAGGCGCCGGGAAACTACCAGAAGCGGACATGGGTCAACTCCGGCGGACGATTGGGCCCAGCGTACAGGACTGGCGAAGTGGAATCAGGGAAGGGAGACGCAGTTTCCGGTGCCGGGACGTATGGAGTGGTTCGCGTTGGCGACAAGCACACACATCCGCGTGGCCCCCTGGGGACGGTCGCCGGGGCCGCTCAGCTGAAATGGACTGCCTCCGCCATAGACGACCCATGGTCCGCCGCCGGGAACCCCGGCCTGCTCTACCGAAACCGTATCAAAGAAGAAGTGCAGGTGTATCCCGGGAAGGCTGTAGTTGAACCCTGAGGTTGTGAAGTCCACCGCGTACTTGCCGCCGGAGAGGCGGATGCCGGTGATGGTCGCGAACCCACCCTGCGGCGTGGGCGTTGCCGTGGGCGGGGGCTGCGTGGCCGCTGCAGCCCGCGTGTTCGTTGGCGTCGCCGTGGCCCGGGCGGTTGCCGCTGCTAATGCCGAGGTGGAGGCAGATGGCGATACCGATGGTTCGGCTTTCTCCTTCCCGTCATCGCCACCACCCATCGCAAGTACAACCCCCACGACGGCCGCAACGACTGCGAAGGCCCCGCCAAGGCCCGCAAGAAGCACGACCGGCCAGCGGCCGGATGGCGGCCGGCCCGCGGGCGCTGGGGGCGGGCTATAGCTCTGCGGCGGATAGGGTTCGCTGCGGGCGGCAGTAGCGACCACGGGGGCCGGAGGTGGTGGTGGCGGCGGCAACGGGGTGAAGGCCGGGCCACGGCCAACGGCCGTCGGCATTTCGCCGGGCCGGGAGGGGCTGGAGGCTGCCGACGGAGCTGGCGGGCTAAACGCCCCGGCAGGCGGGCGAGGCGACTCCGTGCTGCCCCGCGAAGGACGGGGAGAGGCCGCCGCCGAGGCGGGAGAGGTCCCCCCTTGGCTTGCGCGCGAGATGATCTGGCGCCCGCGATCGATTGCGCCGGCAAGTTCGGCTGCGGATTGGTAGCGGTCGAGTGGGTCTTTCTCCATGCATCGGCGGACGATGTTCTGCACAGTGTCCGGGAGATAGCTCAGAGGGCCCATCGGCAGTGTGGCGGTGCGGTGCTGGAAGAGCGTGTCCATCGCCGTCTTGCCCTGGAACGGCGTGCGTCCCGTGAACATCGCGTAGAGGGTGACGCCGGTGGCGTAGATATCGGCCCGGTGGTCGACCTGGCCATCGACCTGTTCCGGCGCGGCAAATGCCGGTGTACCAACGAAGCCACCGGTGACGGTGAGGCCGGGAGCGGTGGTCGACCGCGCGATGCCGAAGTCGGTCACCTTGGCGCGACCTCGCGTGTCGAGGAGCACGTTTTCCGGCTTTATGTCGCGATGAACGATACCGCGCGCCCCGGCTTCCTCCAGGGCACGTGCGATCTCGCCACCGATTCTGAGGGCTTCTTCCGGCGGGATGGCGCCGTTGCCGAGGCGGTCGGCCAGCGACTCGCCCTGGATGTACTCCATGACGATGAAGTACTGGTCGTCCTCCACGCCATAGTCGAGCAGGTGAACCGTGTACGGCGACCGGAGGAGGGCAGCCACATGTGCCTCGCGCTCAAAGCGTTCCAGGTATGTCGGGTCGCTGGCTGCGAGGTGCGGGTGAAGGAGTTTGACGGCAACGCGACTTCCATCGCGACGGTCTTCGCCTTCGAAAACAGAACCCATACCGCCACGGCCGAGGAGACGGAGCAGCGTGTAGTGCTTGACGGCCCGTGGCCCGGACGTGTCTCCGGCGGAGGGCATTCTGCGGTCTCCTCGCGGGGGCTGAAGTGATTATAAACGATCCTAGCGAGCGACCCCGCCGCGGACGGCCGGGCGGAGGGCCGTTCGCGACAGCACGAACAGCGCGACGCCGATGCCTGCAGCCACGAACGCGGGAAGGAAGACATACGGCGAGAGGTTGCTGACGCAGCGGCGAAGCACGTCCCGAGCCAGGTCATCAAACGCCGCCGAGGGGGCACTGCCACCTTCGAACGCCGCGTCGATAACGAGGCCCTGGGTGATCGGCATGGCGATGAGCCAGACCACCGCAGTCAGCAGGCCCGCGACACCGAGGACAAGGCCCGCGCGCATGGCGACCGTCTGCGTATGGCCCCATGAGAGATAAAGCACGGCGCCGAGGGCGATGAGGAACAAGACCGCGCCGGCCGGCCGCAGCCAGAACGCATTGGACGAGACCAGCTGAACGGCGAAGAGCGAGTCGCTTATCTTTTTCACGACATCTGGGGGCGGCGCGAGGATGTACCGCGTCTGGCCATCCCGCTCTTCTTCCTGGACGAACTCCCCGGCGGCGAGGTCGAGCTTCGCGCCCCCGGAGACATCAGCAAGCATCGGGACGAGGGTGGCCTTTATTGCCACATCCGTGGCGCCGGCGGCAACAGCGGCCGTGACCGCCGCGCGCGTGCCAAGGGACTGGATCGATCCGTCGTCGGCTCCGGACCTTGTGAGTATGAGCTTCGTTACGTCATCTCGTTGATCGGGCGGCACGTCGAACGTCGGCACCGTCTCGGGGATGCGGCCCTCTGTGGACATTCCGCCGATGAGGTTATCGAGGGCGTCGGTGAAGGACTCCATATCCGGCGACTCTTCTTTCGGCGCGCCGGCAATCTGAGTGCCGGCCGTGAGAACCCCGGCGTTGGGCACGCCGTTTACGAAATCCGTGATATCGAGCGCGAGCTCAAGGTCCTTGTGCTTCTTGAGATACGCGATCAGGTCGTCGATCGCGGCCTCAGTGATAGCTTCCAGCACCGAAGGGGCGATGGCTGCCTTCAGGAGACCAGGTACCGCGCTGAAGATCGGGACCTGGACGCCGCCGAGGAGGTCGCCCGAGAACGGCGCCAGGACTTCGTCAGCGGGCAGCTCTGCGTAGGCGCGCTCGTAGGCGTCTTCATCTTTGAGCACTTTCTGATAGTAGGAGGGGTTCAGGACCGCGGCCTGGGCGGCGTTCGCCATGATTGCGATGAAGAAGGCCGCAACGGCAAGCCCCATGAGGGCGCGGATGAGTGCCGGGGACGTTCGACGTGCAGTTGGCTGCATCCTCTCCTCCGGGCCAAAGGCGGCCGCGCGCACATGGTATCGGAGCGAGCGCCGTCGTTCGCAGATGCGGTTCACAGAGCTTGCCGCCGCTGGGCATTCTCATGAGAAATTCATGCTGATGTAAATTATCACTAGCATAGACCGCATCAATCTGACAGAATCGCGCGAAGCCCGTCCGGCCAACACATCTGATGATGGCGGGCGAGTTCCAACGGAGGGGACCCGTGTCAGACAACGAACAGAACTACTGGAACAGGGCATCGAGGCGCTACTCGCGACGGACTGTCGTCCGGGGCGCAGGGCTAGCCGGCCTCGGCGCAGGGGCTGCAGCCCTCATTGGCTGCGGCGACGATGACGATGACACCGGCGGTACCGCGACATCCGCTGCCACGGGGACCGGCACCGCAGCGGCCAGCGCAACAACGGCCGCAGCCTCCCAGCCGAAGAGCGGTGGGACCTTCACGGTCTACATGCCTACTCAGCCGCGAAGCCTCGACTACGACTTTGACGTGTTCGTGCCGATCGCAGCGCACACCAATAACGCACTCCTGAAGTTCAATACCGAAGTCACCAAGATCGAGACCGACCTGGCTTCGGCGCTTCCTGAACAGCCAGACGACCTGACGTACGTGTACAAGCTCACGCCGGGCGTCAAGTTCCAGAACCTCGACCCGGTCAATGGAAGGGTCCTGACCTCGGCTGACGTGAAATTCAGCATGGAACGGCAGATGACCGACCAGGCCGGGAAGTTCCAGCACGCATACTTCTACCGTGGGAAGGTCGACCGGATTGAGACGCCCGACGCGAACACGGTCGTCGTGAAGATGTCGCGGAAGTTCGCGCCGTTCACGGCGTACACCGCCAACGCATGGTCACAGATCACGGCGCCGGAGATCATCTCGAAGTTCGGTGACCTGACCCAGACGGCGATGGGGACCGGACCGTTCATCTTTAAGGAATGGCAGAAGGACGTCCGCATCGACCTGGTGAAAAACCCGGACTACTTCAAGAAGGGCCGCCCCTACATCGATGCGCTGACGTATCTCGTCGTGACCGACCCGGACGTCGGGGCTACGCTGTTCATCGAGAAGAAGCTGGACGCGATTTCGACGACGGCTCAGACGGGACCCCGCGTCAAGGACGGCAGAAAAGACGCCGTGTACAAGGCGCAGCCGCAACAGGGGATGGTCATCATCCGCATGCCCCCAACCATCCCGGACACGCAGCCTTACGCCGCGCCGTATAACGACGTACGCGTCCGCGAAGCGGTCGTCCGGTCGATCAACAAGAAGGAAATCTACGACCTGGTCTACTCGGGCCAGGGAATCCCGGCGACAGGGCCGATGCCTCCGGCCTACACAGCCTGGGCGCTGAAAGAGGACCCAGCGGCCCATGATCTGAAGAAGGCGACGGACCTGATGAAGGCTGCCGGCCTGGAAAATGGCTTCAGCGAGAAGTTCATCTGGGCCAGTTCCGGCCCGGCCGCCGACCAGGTCTCCGAGATCGTGAAGCAGCAGCTCTCCAAGATTAAGGTGAGTACTGAACTGACTCCGATGGAGACGGCGGCCTACTACAACCTCGTCTACACGTATAAGTACGGAATGGCGTCGCACAACACGACATCCACACCGGACCCGGACGAGGCGCTCTCCGCGTACTACGGCCGGACCTCGACCTACTACAAGTACGACGGCTCCAAGAACGGCATCTGGGACGCCATCGACGCCCAATCCCAGGAACTTGACCCCGCGAAGCGGAAGGTGTTGGTGGACGACGTCCAGAAGAAGATCGTCGCCGAATACCCGGTGGCCTTTGGATTCAGCCAACTCCTCCAGCAGTTCATCGACCCGAAGGTCAAGAACTGGTTCTACTCGATCGATGGATACAACGTCCGCGTCGAGGATCTCTGGCTCGACGCTTAACAACCGCGTCCGGCACCCCCTTTCGGGCCCGCTCCAGCTGGAGCGGGCCCGTCCCTTTTCCCCCAACTGGACCGACCGGCCGAGGCTTCTGCTTGACGTCGGCCGCCCCGGCCGGGAGAGTCCCGCAAAAGGGAATCGGTGGCGGCCATCGCGGCGCACCGCGAGGAGATGGGAATGACGTTGAGCAACGGAGACCTTTTCGACCTGACCGGGAAGGTCGCGCTTGTGACCGGCGGCAGCCGGGGGCTGGGGCGAGCGATGGTACTCGCCTACGCCCATGCAGGCGCGGATGTCATCATCGCGAGCCGCAAACTCGACGCCTGCGAAGCGCTCGCAGCCGAGGTGCGGGAGAAAACGGGGCGCCGCGCCCTGCCCGTCGCCTGCCACGTCGGCGATTGGGGCCAGGTGACGCAGCTTGCCGAGACGGCCCACGGGGAATTCGGCAAGGTCGACATCCTCGTCAACAACGCTGGGATGTCGCCGCTCTACGACAAGGTGGCCGACGTGAGCGAGGACCTTTACGACAAGGTGCTGGACGTAAACCTCAAGGGGCCGTTCCGGCTCACGGCGCTGGTGGGCTCACGGATGGCCGAGGGCGAAGGCGGTTCCGTCATTTTTGTGTCGAGCACGGCATCGACGGGTCCATCGGCGAACACGATCCCGTACGGGGCGGCCAAAGCGGGCGTCAACAACATGACGCTTGGGTTTGCGCGGGCGCTGGCGCCGAAGGTCCGCGTGAACTGCATCGTGCCAGGGCCGTTCCTGACCGATATCTCCAAGGCCTGGGATATGGAGGCATTCCTGGAGCGGGCGCCGCGGACAATCCTGATGCATCGCGGAGGCGAGCCCGAAGAGATCGTAGGTGCGGCGCTGTATTTCGCCGGCGCAGCTTCAAGCTTCACAACGGGAACGACGCTGGTGGTGAACGGCGGGACGTATTCGTAGGGTTCGGTAACCCGAATGCTACGGGCCAGCGCGGAAGATTTCAGCACAAATCCGTGTCTCACCGTCGCCGGATAGCGTGACGGCGAACTCCGCAGCTGCCAAGCGGTCATCCGCAGGGTTTAGCTGAAGACCGTCCCGAAACGGCCAAACGAGTCGTCGTGTCCCAAGAAGCGTCGCAGGATTGTGGACCAGCAGTGCGCTGACCTCATTAGCCAGAATAGGCAGCCGGGTGGAAAGCCGCGCGCAAATCTGGTCGAGGTCCCTTCCGTCGTGGGAATGCAAAGCGGTCACCAGACCGTCAAGGACCGGTTTGAGCAGCGGGACGACAGTCGGCCGGAAGTGTGATGCCCCGATCTCAAGCGCGACCCGCAGCGAGAACTTCTCCGTCGATGCCAGAAAGGCCTCACCCTCGAAATCCCCCGTTCGGACGCTATGCCACACGAACCAGGGATCGCGAAGCTTGCTAGCCGAAGGAAATGGAGCACTTCGAAGCACGGACAGCCGCGCTTCGCTCTGGAATCTACTGATGGCAGTGCCCGCTCGGTAGCACGAGTAGTGTGGAAGTTGGCCGCCCGAAGGGGCTGTCGGTGGCGATCCAAACGATCGCCAGAACCGAACGGCCCGGGCCCTAGACGCCGAGAACGCTACCGCTCCGACGTTATAGAAGAGCACGTTCTCGACGTCGCAGAAATCGAGATCGTCGGACTGATACGCCGCTTCGATGACTTCGTCATCGGCGACTCGAAGGTTTCTAAGCTCGGCCCTCATTCGAGTTCGAAGCTCAAGAAGAGTTCCCTTTGGCTCGAAGGGAAGGCGACGCTCGCTCCAGACCTCAACAGCCGGGTGATCCGTAGTCCACGGGCTGAGTTCGTACATGTCTGAAATGCTAGCGCGTTGCCGCGACAGACGTTGACGCGCGGTGTCAGAACCACGAGCAAACGGTAGAGCCCGGAAAATGGTGGGCGGTACTGGACTCGAACCAGTGACCTCGTCGGTGTGAACGACGCGCTCTAACCAACTGAGCTAACCGCCCCGGCAGAAGGAAGAGTCTAGTGTTTCGCCCGCCGGCGTACAACGGGACTGTGGCAGGCAGCTTGAACCGTGGGAGCGGGGCACTGATACTAGCCGCTGGGCCGAAGTGGCGGAATGGCAGACGCGCTACGTTCAGGGCGTAGTGTCCATTAGGGCGTGTGAGTTCAAATCTCACCTTCGGCACCAAGGTTCAGTTTTCGTGCGCCCGTAGCTCAGAGGATAGAGCGTTAGGTTGCGGACCTAAAGGTCGGAGGTTCGAGTCCTCCCGGGCGTACCACATTCGACATTCCCATCCCCCGGTCCTCTCACGGAGCTGGCACCCGCGGCGATGCAGGGAGTCGCTCTTTGAGCTTCGCGGGCTTCGAGGCCAGCGGCACCGAGGTCCGCTTGCGCGCTGATGCGCAGCGGAGAGAGGCGTTGCAGTCGATACGCCGAGATGCCAACGACCGCGCGCTCCGGAGGGTCGAGCGAACTCACGCTGTCGCGCCATCAGAGATCCGCTTTGTAAGACACCTTCGCGCGGAGTACAGTCCCCGCGAACGGGCTCCATCAGCCGTTTGCGGGGGTGGTGACATGGATACGGACCGCGATACGCTCCTCGACCTCTATCTTCGGATGGTGCGCATTCGCACCTTCGAAGAGCAGGCGGGCAAGCTCCAGGAGGCCGGGAAAGTGCCCGGCGCTCTCCACCTGTACGTTGGCGAAGAGGCCGTCGCTTCCGGTGTGATGGTGCATCTTTCTAATGAAGATCAGATCACGAGCACCCACCGCGGCCATGGCCATCTCGTTGCCAAGGGCGGCGACTTCAAGAAGATGTTTGCCGAGCTCTACGGCCGCGAAACCGGCTACTGTCACGGCAAAGGCGGCAGTATGCACATCTCCGACCTCGACCTCGGCATGCTTGGCGCCAACGGCATCGTCGGCGCCGGGCCGCCAATCGCCATCGGTGCGGCCTTCTCCAATAAGTACCGCAAGACGCGCAACGTCACCTGCTGCTTCTTTGGTGATGGCGCAAGCAACGAGGGCACGTTCCACGAGGCGGCGAACATGGCCGCGCTCTACAAGCTGCCCGTTGTCTTCGTCTGCGAAAACAACGGCTTCGGGGAATTCACGCGCCAGGAACGCCACCAGGCGATCCACGACATCGCCGACCGCGCCAGTGGTTACGGCATGCCAGGCGTCGTCGTCGATGGCATGGACGTGATGGCCGTGTACGAAGCGGCCGGCGAGGCGATTGAGCGTGCTCGTCGCGGCGAAGGGCCAACGCTCCTCGAATGCAAGACCTACCGCTTCTTCGATCACGTCGGCGTTCGCGGCATGGGTGTGGTCTATCGCGATGATTCTGAAGTCGTCGAGTGGCGGAAGCGCGACCCTCTCGTGCTTTTCGAAGCCCGCCTGCGCGAAATGAACACCGCAAGTGCCAGCGATCTTCAGCAGATGCGAGACCGTGTCCTCTTTGAGGTGGAGGAGGCAATCGCCTTCGCTGAGTCGAGCCCTTTCCCGGCCGATTCTGCACTGCTCGAAGACGTCTATACCGTTACCGGCGGCTAGTACCGGCGCCCCGGAGGTGACCAAATGACCTCGACTGAAACTCTGCCAAAGCGCGAACTCGCCTACGTCCAGGCGATTAACGAAGGCCTTACCCAACTGATGCGGGCCGATCCCGATATCTTCCTCGCGGGCGAGGATGTTGCGCTCTACGGTGGCGTCTTCGGCACCAGCCGGGGCCTCCTGGCGGAATTCGGGAGCGACCGTGTCATCGACACGCCGATTGCGGAGTCGGGACTGCTCGGTTTAGGCCTTGGAGCTGCCGCCACTGGCCTTCGCCCGATCATCGAGATCATGTTCATGGACTTCATGGGCGTCTGCATGGACGAAATCGTGAACCAGGTCGCCAAGATGAAGTACATGTTTGGCGGCAAGGCAGTACTCCCCCTCACGATTCAGACAATGTCAGGCGGTGGCACGGGGATGGCTGCCCAGCACAGCCAGAGCCTCGAAGCCTGGTTCTGCCACGTCCCGGGCCTCAAGGTCGTGATGCCCTCCGGTCCCTATGAGGCCAAGGGCCTGCTTGTTGCCGCCGTGCGCGACGACAACCCCGT
Organism: Dehalococcoidia bacterium; assembly: GCA_050248655.1. Taxonomy (GTDB): domain Bacteria; phylum Chloroflexota; class Dehalococcoidia; order Tepidiformales; family Tepidiformaceae; genus JAGQHB01. Next base: position 451,681 of record JBFWRY010000002.1, on the reverse strand, counting down.
GATCGTGGCCAACGTCAAGACGATCCTTGCCCACCGCGCCCACGTGCCGGAGGAGCTATACGCCATTCCTCTTGGCAAGGCCCACATCGTCCGTCCCGGTACGAACTTCACGATTGTCGCCACTGGCCGCATGGTCTCCGAAAGCCTCATCGCCGCCGATCAGCTGGCGGCCGAAGGCGTCGACGTTGAGGTCGTTGACCCGCGCACGCTCCAGCCGCTCGATATCGAGACGATCGTCACTTCGGTCCGCAAGACCCACCGCGCCCTCATCGCACACGAAGCCGTCCGTTTCGGTGGCATCGGAGCGGAAATTGCGGCCCAGGTGCAGGAGCAGGTCTTCGACTACCTGGATGCGCCGGTTGGCCGTGTTGGTGCGCCATTCGCGCCCGTTCCATTTAGCCCACCGCTCGAAAAGCTCTACGTCCCCAACGCCGGCCGCATCGTCGCTGAAGTGCGCCGGATGCTTGGCCGGTAGGGCCCACGACGGCGTGCGCGGCACCATCGGCATCATTGCGAATCCTGCCTCGGGCAAAGATATTCGGCGCCTCATCGCCGCTGCTTCCGTCTTCGATAATCAGGAGAAGCTGAATATTGTCCGCCGTGCCATTCTCGGCGCCGTTGCCGCGGGTGTTCGCCGCGTCCTTTATATGCCGGACAGCCACCGCATCGTTGAGTCGGCCGCGGACGGAATCAACGGCCTTGAGTTCGCTCCCGTAGAGAGTCCGCACACGGCGAGCGCCCTGGACACAACGCGCGCCGCCGCCCAGATGCGTGAACATGGCTGCAGTGCCGTTCTCACCCTCGGGGGCGATGGGACGAACCGCGCGGCGGTCCGCGGCTGGCGCACCATCCCGCTGGTCGCGGTTTCTACAGGCACGAACAATGTCTTCCCGCAGATGGTGGAAGGCACTCTCGCCGGAGCGGCCGCCGCGCTCGTCGCCACGGGCCGTGTGCGCCTCGCTCGCGTCGCGAACCAGGCCAAGACAATCACCGTCAAAATCGACGATGAGCCAGATGACCTCGCGTTGATCGATGCTGTCCTCCTGGATGCCGCGTTCATCGGCGCCCGTGCGATCTGGGACCCTGCCGCCGTGCGCCGCATCGTCCTCGCCCGTGCCGAGCCCGCTGCTGTTGGCATCTCGGCCATCGGGGGTCTGCTTCGCCCGCTGGAAGACTCTGCCGGTGGTGGCCTGGTGATTGATGTCTGCGAAGGCGGCCCGGTCACGCTTCGCGCGCCGGTTGCTCCGGGCCTCTATGCCCCGGTCCCGATCCGGGACTGGTTGCGCATCAAGAAGGGCGAAACCGTCCGCTTCGAAGGACCGGGGATCATCGCGCTCGATGGCGAGCGCGAGCGCCGGCTCCTGCCCGGACAGGGTGCGACACTCTCAATCCGCCGCGATGGCCCGTGGGTCATCGATGTACGCAGCGCCCTCGAAACTGCCGCTCGTTCGGGACTGTTCCAGATTCCACCGCCGGGGAAGAACCGTGGCCATTGAAGTACTTATCCCGAAACTGGGCATGACGATGACCGAAGGCACAGTTGCCGAATGGCGCGTGCCCGACGGCGCGACCATCCAGCAGGGTGAGATCGTCTTCCATCTCGAGACCGAGAAGATTGAGTTCGAAGTCGAAGCCGAGACGGCTGGCATCGTACGCCACGGTGTTCCCGCTGGGACGACTCTGCCGCCGGGCGCCGTGGTCGGCTACATTCTCGCCCCCGGCGAAGCACTTCCTGCGTCGGCGGCGGCGACTGTTGCCGTGACGAGTGCCGGCCCCGCTGCGGCCACAGCCGCTGTCGCGGCCCCAACCGTTGGTGAAGCCGCCCGGACGCTCGCCTCACCCGCCGCCCGCCGCCTCTCGGCGGAGTTGGGCATCGACCTGGCGAGCGTCAGCGGGTCCGGCCCTGGCGGCCGCATCACCGAGGCTGACGTCACCGCCGCGAAGCAATCGGCAGCAGCGGGGGTCGCTACCGGGTCGCGAGTCGCGGCCTCGCCAATTGCCCGCGCGCTTGCAGAGCAGCTCGGGATCGATCTTGGCCGTGTCACCGGCACTGGACCGGGCGGACGCATCACGAAAGAAGACGTTGAGGCCGCAGCCGCCTCTGGCCGTGCTGTTTCCACGGCATCCGCTTCTCCTGTCTCGGCCGCGGGCCAGGTCATCCCCATGCGCGGCATGCGGAAGGTCATCGCCGAACGCATGCACGCCAGTCTGCAGCAGATGGCGCAGTTGACCATGGCAATGGAGGTAGAGATGGACGAGGCTGTCAAGCTTCGAACCGCTCTCATCGCCGAGTGGGCCCCTGAGAACATCCGACCGGGCTATACGGACCTCGTTATCAAGGCCGTGGCGAAGGCCCTGCGCCTTCATCCTCGCCTCAATTCCACGATCACCGCCAATGGCATCGAATTATTACGCGAGATTCACGTGGGAATGGCAGTCGCAGTCGAAGATGGCCTGCTCGTGCCCGTAATCCGTGATGCCGATCGAGTTCCGCTCCGCGAGATCGCCTCCGAATCCACCCGCCTCGCCACCCTGGCTCGCGATGGAAAGCTTGGGCCTGACGACATGGCAGGCGGTACCTTTTCAGTCACCTCGCTTGGGATGTCCGGGATCGATTTCTTCACGCCCGTGATCAATCCGCCAAACACCGCAATCCTCGGCGTTGGCCGCATCCGCGATGCGCTTCGCTGGGACGGAGACCGTCCGCTCCGCTGCTCGCAGATGACGCTCAGTCTCACCATCGACCATCGCGCCGTCGATGGCACGCCCGGCGCCGATTTCCTGCAATCGGTACGCGACCTCCTCCAGTCTCCCTACCGGCTGCTGATCTGATGGTTGAGTACGATGTCGTAGTTATCGGTGGTGGCCCAGCCGGCTACAGCGCCGCCATCGCCGCGGCCGGGCGTGGGTCGACGGTAGCCCTTGTCGAGGCCGAAAAACCCGGCGGCGCCTGCGTCCACTACGCGTGCATCCCCACAAATATCATGGCCAGCACGGCCGCCAGCTTCCTCGATGCCCGCGAGCTTTCTGTTCACGGCGTCTTCGAGATGGGTGAACGCTTCAGCCTGCCGCGTGCCGCCGCCCGCAAGGACGCCCTCGTCGCCCAGATGGCAAAAGGCATCGCCGCCGCTCTCCGCATGAGCAAGGTCGAGGTGATACAGGGCCGTGCCGCGTTCTCCGGCATGTCGTCAGTCGCTATCACAGGTTCTGGTGGCCAGCGCGGTGTCACAGCCGAGGCGTTTGTGATCGCGACCGGCACGCGCTGGGATCCACCGTCGATCCCGGGTGCAGATCCGGACCGGGTCCTCACGGCGGACTCTGTCCAGTCGCTCCACTCCGCGCCTCCCTCCGCCGTCGTGCTGGCCGATGGTCCGGCCGGTTCAGGGTTCTCCCTCGAATACGCATTCCTGCTTGCAGCGGCCGGCTGCGGCGTTGCCGTCGTCACGGGACAACCGCGAATCCTGCCTGCACTGGATACATCCGTCGCTGCCGTCGTCCACGGCATGCTGCAGGGCGCGGGGATTCAGGTTTTCACGGGTGCGACCGTCCGTGCCGAAGGCTCAAGTGCGGTCGTCACCAGCGACGGACGCACCGAGACAGTCCCCGCCGAGGTGTTCGTCGCCGCCGACGTCCGCCGGCCATACTTCGAGACACTCAACCTCGATGCTGCCGCCATCCAGGCGACTTCAGCCGGCATCGCAGTCGATTCCTTCTGCGGCACGTCGAACCCGGCCGTCTACGCTGCCGGTGACGTCACGGGCCAGGTGATGCTCAGTAGCGGCGCGACACACATGGGTCAGGTTGCCGGTCTCAACGCTGCCGGCGGCGCGGCGCGCACACGGCTCGCCCACATTCCTCACGTCCTGCAGATGTTCCCGGAGGTCGCGTGGATCGGCCTCACCGAAGAACAGGCCATCGCCGCTCACCGGGACGTGGTTACCGGCGTTTTCGATCTCGCCTACAACGCACGCGCCATCGCCCTCGGCGCCCGGGAGGGGATCGTCAAGGTAGTAGCCGACCGCCAACTCGGCGAAGTTCTCGGCGTCCACGCGGCCGGCCCTGGCGCGGCGGAGACAGCCAATATCGCGGCTGCGGTCATGCAAGCCGAGATTTCGTTGCACGATCTTGCCGCCATGACGTTCTGGCACCCAAGCATGGGCGAAGGCCTCGTCGAGGCCGCGCGCCGGACGCTCGCGCTGACCTAAGAGCCACCACGCATATCCACGATGGAAGGTGCCGGGCAGGCACCAATGCCTTGGCGCGCGTTCGATGGCATAGCCTCCGGCCGGTCCTTCTTTCGGTCGGCTCGAACCGGTTGCACGCCGCGACCTACTGGGCTTCATCGCCTCCATACCCCACAAGCACCGCTTGCCATTCCCTGCTTGTGAGAAACGTCACATCAGCCAGGAAGGCCGGGGTAAAGGATTAGTAGGAAAGAGCCCGGAGAGCCCGGGCGAAGGGGGAGATATGAATTTTCGCAAGCACGGCCTGCTGACGGCGATCGCACTGAGTGCGCTGCTGACCGCTGGCCTCGTCGCCTGTGGCGGCGACGACGACGACACCGCATCGACCGCGACCGCATCCGGCAAGACCGCTGCCGCGACCACGGCCTCCGGCGACAACGGTGCGCCAGCGGACGAGATCACGATCGTCATGACTGACAACGTCTTCACGCCCAAGGACATCACCGTCCCGGTGGGAAAAGAAGTCACGATCGAAGTCAAGAACGAAGGCGCCGCTGTGCACAACATGCACGTCCTTAGCGAAAAGGCCGAGGGCAAGGACTACACGAGCGAAGCACTCGTGCAGCCTGGCAAGGACGACGAGTTCACGGTGAAGTTCAGCAAAGCCGGGAAGTACGACTTCCAGTGTGACTACCACATGCCGGACATGGTCGGGACCATCACGGCCAAATAGCGCGCAGTTCAAGAGCTACAGGACTTACGCCCGTCCGCATGGAAGGGCGCTCATTGGGGAAGAGGAGAGGATCAATACCATGGCAATCACGAGACGAGAGCTGATCCAGGGGGCTGCGGTCGGGGGCGCCGGCCTCGTCGTTGGTGGTGTCGTCGGCAAGGTTGCCCTCGGCGATGACGGCGGCGGTGGCGGTGGCGGTGCGAGCGGCCTCTCCGGGCAAGCACAGGCTGTTGCGGAAGAGCGAGGCCTCGTCCCCGACGACGTTACGCGCGCCGTCAAGACGTTCGTCCCGCCGGGCAAGCCCGACATGGATACCCACATGCTCTTCAGTTCTGGCGGCCACGGCGGCCAGGTACTGGTCATGGGCGTGCCGTCGATGAAGATCATGAAGATCATCGGCGTCTTCACCCCGGAACCATGGCAGGGCTACGGCTATGGCTCGGACGCAGACGCCCTGATCGCGGGGGGTACCACACCTGCCGGCGGCGGTATCTCAAACGCTCGCAAAACGATTACCTGGGGTGACACGCATCATCCCGCCCTGAGCGAAACCGGCGGCGAGTACGACGGGCGCTTCCTTTATATCAACGACCGCGCCAACGGGCGTATCGGCATGATCGACCTGCGCGATTTCAAGACCAAGCAGGTTCTAGACGTACCGAACCTCGATTCCTCGCATGGTGGCTGCTTCGTCACCCAGAACAGCGAGTACGTGCACATCTCCACGATGACGCCAACGCTCACGGATCGTTCCCGGGCGGCGGATGCTCTCACCAAGTTCCCCGAGTTGATGCGCGGCTATTCCACATTCCTCGCCATCAACCAGGAGACAGGCCACATGGAACTGGACCGCAGCTTCCAGGTTGAGCTGCCTCCGTACACACAGGACCTTGCCGATTCCGGCAAGCTCGTCAGCGACGGCTGGGTGTTCATCAACTCCTACAACTCTGAAATGGCCGTCGGCGGCAACAACGAAGGCGGCCAGCCACTTGAGGTAGGCGCCTCCCAGAACGACTTCGACATGATGCATATCATCAACTGGCGCCGGGCCGAGGAAGTGGTTGCAGCCGGGAAGACCACCACGATCAACGGCGTCAGGGTGATCAAGTTGGACACCGCCGTCTCAGAGGGCATCCTCTACCTGGCGCCCGAGCCAAAGAGCCCACACGGAGTTGATGTCGCGCCGAACGGCGAGTATCTCACCGTGTCCGGCAAGCTCGACCCGCACGTGACTGTGTACTCGTTCACGAAGGTCAAGGCGGCAATCGAAGCCAAGGACTTCGAGAAGAACGACCAGTATGGGGTCCCAATCCTGAAGTTCGATTCCATCGTTGCTGGTCGCGTCGAAGTTGGGCTTGGCCCGCTGCACACTCAGTACGACGCTGAGGGACACGGCTACACGAGCCTCTTCCTCGACAGTGCCGTTGCGAAGTGGTCCCTCGGCGAGCCCTACTTCAAGGGCGACGAAGCCTTCCAGCTCGTCGACAAGCTGAAGGTGAACTACAACATCGGCCACCTGGTCACGATGGAAGGCGACACGACGAAGCCGGACGGCAAGTATCTCGTTTCCCTGAACAAGTGGTCCATCGACCGCTTCCCGGTCGTTGGGACGCTGAAGCCGCAGAACTTCCAGCTCGTCGACCTCAACGGCGAGAAGATGGATGTCCTCTCCGACACCCCAATCGGCGTTGGAGAGCCGCATTACGTACAGGCTATGAAGGTAGACCGCATCAAGTCCTGGGAGGTCTACCCCCCCGGCACGAACCCCATGACGATGAAGCCCGACCCGGACGCTGTCGAGGCAGGCCAAGAGCGGGATGAACGCAAAGGGACGACCGTCGAGGTCTGGATGTCCGTCAAGCGCAGCCAGTTCAAGCCCGACATCATCCGCGCCAACAAAGGTGACAAGGTCATCCTTCACATCACGAATATCGAGAAGACCCCTGATGCGACGCACGGCTTCTCGATCCCGCGGTACAACGTCAACGTCAGCCTCGACCCGGGAGAGGTCGCGAACGTCGAGTTCGTCGCTGACGCCGAAGGCTCATACGCCACGTACTGCACCGAGTTCTGCTCGGCGCTCCACCTCGAGATGCAGGGCTGGATGCTGGTCTCCGGCTAGCCGCCCGAGAAGGCCCGGTGGGGCTGGCACCTCCCTCCGCCAGCTCCACCCCGCCCCATCTCATTCCTCAGAAAGGGGCCATCACAATGGTCACACGACGCGCATTTCTCTCCCTCGTTGGTGCCGCCGGCGCAGCCGGTGTCGCGACGGTGGCCGGGATTCAGCTCCTCCCGGGCGATTCCGCCCCCACTGGCGACCCGGTCGTCCGTTACGGCCAGGAAAACTGCGCCCGCTGCCGGATGACGATCAGCGACGCCCGCTTTGCCGCCGCCTGGCGCGAACCCGGCGGCAAGGAAAAGCACTTCGACGATATCGGCTGCATGGTGCTCCTCCAGCGCGAAAACGGCGCTCCCGATTCGACGCAGTTCTGGGTCAATGACTACGAGACTGAACTCTGGGTCGACGTGGCCGTTGCCTCCTTCGTCCTCTCCAGGGCTATTGATTCGCCAATGGCCTATGGCATTGCCGCGAGCGCCACTCCCGAAGGCGCCGATGCGCTCGCCAGGCGCTTCGATGGGGCTACGGTTTCGAAGTGGGCGGGCCTCGATACGTCTGTCTCGGCGCGAGGCTAGTTGTGAGTGTTGGAATGCCAACGTCGACGCTTTCGCCCTCGCGATCCATCAGGATACTGGCGCGTCCGGCTGATCCCGTCTGGGCCGTCTGCTCCGCCATCGCCGTGGCGCTCATCGTCGTGGCTGCGTTTCTCCCACTGTGGCGACTCGAACTAGTGGCGCCCCAGTATCCCAATGGCCTCTTCATCACCGCCTACGGCTACGACATGACCGGCGACATCACCGAGGTCAACGGCCTCAACCACTACGTCGGCCTGCGGCCGCTGGAGCCGGACGACGTGGTGGAACTGAAACTCTTCCCATTCGGCGTGGCTGGCGTCGCGGCAGTCATCATCCTTGGCGCCTACCGCTTCCAGTCGCGTAAGGCTCGCGCCCTGAGCGTGCTCGCGGCCGCGTCGCTCCCGGTCGTCATGCTCGCCGACCTTCAATACTGGCTCTACACCTACGGCCATGACATCGACCCTCACTCAGCTCTCCATCTCGATCCCTTCACTCCCAAGGTGCTGGGAAATACGCGCGTACTGAACTTCCACAGCGTGACAACTGTTGCGCCTGGGTTCTGGCTCATGGTTACGGCCGCGGCCCTGCTATTGGCCGGGCCGCCAGTCTTTCGCTGGCTGCGAGCTACCTGGAAGAACACTGGTACCGCCTCCGCCGCGGTGGTGGCAGTGCTGGCGACGGCGCTGGTAGCGATAGGTGGCCCCGTCGGGCCCGGGGCCGGGTACTCCACAGCCGTCGCGGGGGAATCGATCACGGAGGCGCTGGCACGAGCGCTCCCCGGGGACACTGTCCGGATCAAAGGCGGCGTCCACCACGAACAGCTCGTCATCGACAAACCCGTCGTCCTCATCGGTGAAGACTCTCCGGTTATCGATGCAGGCCAGACCGGGGATGTCGTGGTGATTGCCGCGGAAGGGGTCACGCTCCGCGGCTTCGTCATCCAGGGCTCTGGCAGGGGTGTTTCCGCCGAGCCCGCTGGTATTCGCGTCATGGCGGCTGGCGCGACCATCGAGGACAACGTCGTCCGGGATGTCCTCTATGGGATCGTCCTCCAGGAAACGGGAAGCCACACAGTTCGAGACAACCATGTGGAGAGCGTCCAGGAGTTCAGTCAGGAACGACGCGGGAACGCCATCTACCTCCACAACTCGTATGACAATACGATCGAAAGCAACACGATCACAGATGCAAAGGATGGCATCCTTCTTCTTTTCGCCGATCGCAACCTTATTCGTGGCAACACTGTGACGCATGTCCGCTACGGAATTCACTTCATGTACGCAAGCGACAATCAGATGATTGACAATGTCTTTTCTCATAACGTGAACGGTGGCGTCCTTATGTACTCGAATGGCACGGTCTTTCGCAATAACGAGTTCTCGTACAATCGTTCACTCGCGTCCGGATACGGCATCATGTTCAAGGACGTAGACGACGTTGAAATCTCCGGGAACCTCATCCACCACAACCGCATCGGGCTTGCCCTTGAGGGCGCCCCGTTTACGCCCGGCGCTTTCGTGAAGATCGACGGTAACCTGGTCGGCTACAACCAGACCGCAGTCGGCCTGTTCACCACGACGGACGTGACATTCCGCGAAAACACTTTCGTTGGAAACCTCCAGCAGATCGATGCCGTCGCCGGGAACATCGGCCAAAAGAACCGTTGGTCCGAGGATGGCCGCGGTAACTACTGGGACGATTACCAGGGGTACGACGCCGATGGCGATGGGGTCGGGGATCTCCCGTACCGCTACGCCGGTGCCTACGATGCGCTCGTCAAAAAGAACGAAGCGCTGCGAGCCTACGACTACACTCCCGCCCGGATGGCGCTCGATCTCGCAGCCCGCTGGTTCCCCGTGTATCGCCCGGAGGCTCGCGCGGTCGATGCGCATCCACTCATGTCACCGACGATGAAGCTGGGGCGCTCGTCCGATGGAACTTCGCCTCTGGTCGCGTTCGCCATCGTCACCGCGCTCGCCCTCGTCCCCCTTGGCGGGCTGATGTTCGTCGCTGGCTCTGCGCGCAGGAGGTGGGCAAGATGCTGAGCGCCACCGGCCTGACGAAGCGCTACGGGGATGTCGCCGCGCTCGATGACGTCGAATTCGACCTGGCCGCCGGCGAAGTCCTCGCGGTCATTGGCGCCAACGGCGCCGGGAAGACGACGTTGATCAAGTGCCTCATGGGCCTGGTCAAGTTCGAGGGCACCGTCACGGTTGACGGAATCGATGTCGCCCGCAATGGCCCGGCAGCGCGTAGGAAGGTTGGCTACCTGCCCCAGAGTCCAGCGTTTCACACAGACCTCACCGTGGCTGAGACGGCGTTGTTCTACGCGGACCTGAAGCGCGTGCCGGCTGGTCGCGCTCGCTCCCTGGTCGACTCGGTTGGCCTCGGAGAGCACGCCGCCAAGAAGGTTGGAGCCCTGTCCGGCGGCATGCGTCAACGGCTCAGCCTTGCCGTCGCGCTCCTCGCTGAACCTATGCTCCTCGTGTTCGACGAACCCGTCGCCGGCCTGGATATGCCCGCAAGGCTCGAACTCCGCAGGCTTGTCCTGGAGCAGCGCGATTCCGGCCGTGCCGTGGTGCTTTCAACGCACTGGTTGGAGGACGTCCCATATATCGCCGATCGCGTCCTCGCTCTCGATAGGGGAAAGTGCGCGTTCCTTGGGCCCGCCTCTGAATCTGTCGCGGCCACATCGCCGGTGAGCCGCCTTTATCTTCGGCTCAACGGGCACACACCCGATGCCATCGGCATCATCCAGCAGGCGGCCCCCGCCGGCGCAATCGCCCGCTCCGGCGATTGGGTCGTGGTTCGGTGCAAAGGCCCCGACAAGGCGATGGTCGTTGAACGGCTGCTCGCATCCGGAATCGGCGTGCTCGACTTCCGTGTAGAAGAGGCGCCCGACGAAACCGCGTCTTCGTTTCACGATCTTACCCACGAGGTGGACATTCGATGAGAGAGATCGCCGTCATCTTCCGGAAAGAGCTGCGCGACGCGTACCGGGGCCGCTGGCTCATCGCCTTCGCCGCCACGTTCGCGCTCGTTGCCCTGTTGCTATCCATGGTCCAGGGCAGCGGCGGCGAAATCGGCCGGCAAGGGTTCAGCCGGACGACTGCCGGCCTCATCAACCTCTGTCTGTTTCTCGTGCCGCTCCTGGCGCTGGTGTTGGGCGCAAGCTCGATCGCCGCCGAGCGGGAGCGCGGCACACTGGCGACGCTGCTCGCCCAGCCCATCTCATCCAGCCAGGTCATCATCGGCAAGTACCTCGGCCTCGTGGCCGCCGTGTGGGCTGCCATCGCGCTCGGATTCGGCGCGGCCGGAATGATCATGGCCCTGGTCAGTCCGATCACGGACGTAAACCATTACCTGCTGTTCATCGCGCTCTCGGCCGTGCTGGCGACTGCAATGTTGAGCATCGGCATGCTCATCTCCGTGCTTTCCGATGGGCGGCTGAAAGCGCTCTCCATCGCAATCGTCACATGGTTCATCATGGTGCTGCTTTATGACCTCGGTGCTGTCGGACTCGCACTCGCCGTTTCCTCATCGGGTCGCACCCTGCTCCTTGTCGTGCTCGGAAACCCGATCGAATGCGTGCGAATCCTCGCCATCATGAGCCTCGAATCCAACCTCGAAGTCCTCGGGCCTCTCGGATCGTACGTGGCGAACGAAGTCGGAACGGGCGCTGGGGTCGCCTTGCTGGGATCGATGCTGGCGCTTTGGTCGCTCGCCCCCTTGGGCGCCGCCCTCGCCGTCGCGCGCACGCGCGACGCCTGAACGGCCGCAACGAGACCATGGCCTGGCCCGCGCGGAACCGGGGATGTTCCGCGCTGAGCCGAACGCTGCTGCCAGCCCTAGAACATCACGACCTGGCGAATCGCTGTCCCAGCGTGCAGGCGATCAAACCCGGCGTTTAGATTGTCGAGCGACAGGCGGCCGCTCAGCAGCCGGTCAACGGGCAGACGCCCCTTCTGGAAGAGGGAGACGTAGCGCGGGATATCGCGGATCGGGACGCACGCGCCGATGTAGCTTCCTTTCACGGTGCGCTCTTCTGCCACGAGTCCAACTTGCGGGAATGAGAACAGCGCATCGGGCGGAGGCAGGCCGGCTGTCACCGTGGTGCCGCCCCGCCGGGTTATCCGGTACGCCGTATCCATGGCCCGCACCGAGCCGGCCAGTTCGAACGCAAATTCGGTACCTCCGCCGGTCGCCGCACGGATGGCGTCAACGCAGTTAGGGTCCTTCGCATTGAACGCGTGCGTCGCACCGAGCTCCAGGGCGAACGCCAGGCGGTCATCTGACAGGTCGACGGCGACAATGGTCGAAGCGCCAGCTGCAATGGCGCCAAGCAGCGACGCCAGGCCGACGCCACCGAGGCCCACAACAGAAACAGTGGAGCCAGCGGCGATCCGGGCAGTGTTCACCACGGCGCCGACGCCTGTGAGCACGGCACAGCCGAACAGCGCCGCGTGCTCCGGCAGCAAGTCAGCATCGACCTTAACAAGGGACCTGCGGGACACGGTGACGTATTCGGAGAATGCTGAGACGCCGAGATGGTGATTGACCGGCACGCCGTTGCGGGAGATCCGGCGTCCTCCACCAAGCAGCGTCCCCGCTCCGTTGGCCGCCGCGCCGGGTTCGCACAGGGCCGGTCGCCCCTCCGCGCAGGGCAAGCACGACCCGCAGCTGGGGACGAACACCATGACGACCTGGTCGCCCACGGCAAGGTCGCTGACGCCGGGCCCGAGTTCCTCGACGATTCCCGCGGCTTCGTGGCCAAGCGCCATCGGCGTCGGCCGGGGACGGTCGCCGTTGATGACGGAAAGGTCCGAGTGGCAGAGGCCGGCGGCCGTAACTCTCACCAGCACCTCGCCGGACTGGGGTCCTTCCAGGTCAAGGCTGGCGATGCTCAGCGGCCTGGATTCGGCGTAGGGGCTTGTGCGACCGGTTTCTTCAAGTACTGCACCACGAATCTTCAACTATCTACCTCGCTGCCGGGGCTGCCAGGTCCTGGAGCCGGCGAGTCAATTTCATGTTTTCCGCATAGTCCACGGGGCAATCGATGACCGTCACTATCGGCTGAGCGAGCGCGGACCGGAGCGCCGGGACGATGTCCTCCGTACGGGTCACGCGAATGCCCTTTGCGCCGAAGCTCTCGGCGTACTTCACGAAGTCCGGATTCGTGAAATCGATATGGCTCGTCCGCCCGAACGTCCGGGTTTGGTGCCAGTTGATGAGCCCGTATTCGCCGTCATTCCAGATGAGAATGACGAAAGGCGTCTTCATTCTCATCGCGGTCTCGATCTCCTGGGAGTTCATCATGAACCCGGCATCCCCGGTCAACGCGAGCACGCGCCTGCCAGGATGAACAAGCTTCGCCGCTATGGCTCCCGGGACTGCAATGCCCATGGACGCAAAGCCATTGGAGATGATGCAGGTGTTCGGCTGCTCCGTCGGGTAGAACAGCGCGGTCCACATCTTGTGGGCGCCCACGTCGGAGATGACGATGTCAGCCGGGTCCAGCACCTGGCGCAAGTCCCACAGAATCTTCTGAGGCTTCGGCGGGAACGCCGTCTCGTCCGCATACGAGCGCCGCTCATCGACGATGGATGTCCGCAACGCGGCGAAGGGCTCGTCCGTGCGCGGCGTCAGGCCTTTTGCGATTTCATCGAGAGACTCACCGAGGTCGCCGAGGACTCCGCACGCGACCTCATAACAGCCGTCTACCTCTGCCGGCAGTGCGCTGACGTGGATGATGGTCTTATCGCCGTCCGGGTTCCACTGCTCCGGATGGTATTCAACCATGTCGTAGCCAACGCAGATCACGAGGTCTGCGCGTTCGAAGGCGTACCACGGGAGGTCCCGGGCCTTCAGTCCGATCGTCCCGAGGTTCAGTTCGTGGGACGCAGGGATCGCGCCTTTCGCCATGAACGTCGTGGCTACGGGAATGCGGGTCGCCTCGGCAAACGACCGCAGCGTATCGTGCGCCCGCTGGCGGATGACGCCATTTCCAACCAGCACCAACGGACATTCGGACGCGGAGATAAGGGCGATCGCCTGGGCGACCTTGGTTTGGTGGGGCGACGGTGCAAGGGGCACCTGCACCGTGATCGGGCGCGCGGAGGTTTCGTGCTCGGCGATGTTCTCGGGGATTTCGATGAAGCAGGCGCCGGGGGACTCAGTTTGCGCGACCTTGAACGCCTTCCGCACGACTTCCGGAATCGTGTCTGCAGCCCGGACCTGGGCAGCATATTTCGTGATCGGCTGGAACAGCTGCACCAGGTCGAGGATTTGGTGACTCTCTTTGTGCATCCGCGTGGTTGAGCCCTGGCCCGCGATTGCGACTACCGGAGATCGGTCCATGTTCGCGTCGGCGACGCCCGTAATCAGGTTGGTGGCACCAGGGCCGAGCGTCGAAAGACAGACGCCTGCCTTGCCAGTCAGCCGTCCGTAGACATCCGCCATGAACGCGGCGCCCTGCTCGTGGCGAGTGGTCACGAAGGTGATCGTGCTGTCCAGCAGCGCGTCCATGATGTCGATGTTTTCTTCACCGGGAATGCCGAAGATGTACTCGACTCCTTCGTTCTCCAGGCAGCGAACGAAGAGCTCTGCCGCTTTCATTTCGTGATCCTTCCGGGGCGCGTTTTGGTGTTCATTTCGATGCTCGATGCAAGCTTGCTTCGTGCATGTTTCGAAAGCGTGACAGGGGAATAGGCGACGCTACGCTGTGGTGGTCGGCTTTTCGATATGTCTATGGCAGAGCGGGCGATGCGGCGCTGTCATTCTGTGCTGGCGCGGGCGGTCGCTGCTTGCGACGTTCGGGAACGGGGACAGGTGTTCCCGTGCGGTGGGGCGCCGCGCCGGGGCACGATGGCGCGCCATGCAATGCACACGAACGGTACATGCTCTCGCGCGTGGGAATGGCCGGAAAGACCCGCGAGTCCCGAACGGGGATGTGGCGCGCTGCCCTGCTAAACGGCGGCCGGCTCGCGCTGGCCGGCACCGAGAACGTAGCCCTCGTAGCCCTTCTCCGCGACCTCGTTGCACTTCGTACGGTAGGGGCCGACGCCGCCCGGGTAGGGCATAAAGACGCGCGGCTTGCCGGGGATGTTGGCACCCAGGTACCACGAGTCTGCGAGCGGATAGAGGGTCATGTCGGCGATCTCGTTGACATGGGCGACCCAGTCTTCCTCCGCTTTCGGGTCCGGTTCAGCGGTGTCGATCCCACGTTCGGTCATGTACTCGAGGAAATTGGAGATGAACTCCACGTGCTGCTCAATCGAAACGGGCATGTTGCTGAGCACGGATGGGGAGCCCGGGCCGGTGATCATGAACATATTGGGGAATCCGGCGCTTGAGAGGCCGAGGTACGTCTGGGGGCCAGAAGCCCACTTCTCCTTGAGCGGGAGTCCGCCCTTACCGCGAATGTCCATCTTGAAGAAGGAGCCGGTCATGGCGTCGAAGCCGGTGGCGAAGATGATTACGTCGAGGTCGTAGCTCTCGTCCTCGGTGCGGATGCCCGTTTCCGTGATCTCCTGGATGGGAGAGTGACGGATGTCCACGAGCGTCACATTGTCGCGGTTGTACGTTTCGAAGTAGTTCGTGTCGATGAGCGCGCGCTTGGAGCTGAAGGGGTGGTCGGTCGGCGTGAGCTTCTCGGCCGTCTCCGGGTCCTTCACGATCTCGCGGATCTTGGAGCGAATGAACTCGGAAGCGGTGTCGTTGGCACGGCGATCGACGGCTACATCCCTGAACGAACCGAAGAAGAAGTTGAAGCCGCCCTGTTCCCAGCCTGCCTCGTAGACCGCCTGTCGCTCCTCGGCGCTTACTTCGAGTGCTGAACGATCGACAGGGTCCACAGGGAAGCCGCCGGCGGACCAGCGGGCTTTTTCCCAGATCTCGTCGTAGCGGCTCTTCACGTCCTGCAGGAAGGCCTTGTCCACGTTGCCGTGGCGTGCGGGGATGGTGAACTGCGGCGTGCGCTGGAACACAAAGAGATGGCCGGCCTGCCTGGCGATGACGGGAATCGCCTGGATGGCGCTGGATCCCGTCCCGATGATGCCCACGCGCTTGCCGGTGAGATCGACGCCTTCATGCGGCCAGGAACCTGTGTGGTACCACTGGCCCTTGAACGTGTCGCGGCCTTTGATATCCGGGATCTGGCCGGTAGAGAGACAGCCGATGCCGGTGATGAAGTACCGGGCCGTGACATGGTCACCCTGGTCGGTCTCGATGTCCCAGCGACGCGTGTCCTCGTTGTAATGGGCGCTCGTGACGCGCGTGTTGAACTGAATGTCGCGGCGAAGGTCGAAACGATCCGCCACGTGGTTGAGATAGGAGAGGATCTCCGGCTGTTCCGGGTACTTGCCGCTCCACTCCCACTCCTGCAGGAGGTCCTTATCGAAGGAGAAGCAGTACATGTAGGACTCCGAGTCGCAGCGGGCACCGGGGTAGCGATTCCAGTACCAGGTACCACCGACGTCCTGAGCTGCGTCGAACACGCGCGCCGACATGCCGAGCACATCGCGGAGGCGGTACAGCATGTAGAGGCCGGAGAAGCCGGCGCCGACGACGACTGCGTCGAGTTCGGTGGTCGCGGTTTTCGCTGCGGTCATTTCATCTCTCCTGTGTGTGGGTAAGCCTGCGGAGCGCTCAATGTCAACGCGCGCTCATGGCGGGCTGACGTTTTGCTTCGGAGGCTATCGCTGCTCGGATTGCCTTGATGACATGCTGGAAGCCCCGCTCGCTGCCGGGGAGCGGGATCATTGAGAAGAACCCGTGCGTTTGGCCCTCGTAGCGCTTGCAATCGACGGACACACCCGCCGACTTCAAGCGCTCGGCGTAGGCTTCGCCCTCGTCGCGGAGGACATCGTGTTCGGCAGTGAGGATCACCGCGGGCGGAAGGCCGGCAAGACTGGGAGCGCGCAGCGGCGATGCATCGGACTCCAGGCGGCGGGCCGTATCGGGCACATAGTGATCCCAGAACCAGACCATTGCCTCCCGGGTGAGCAGCAGCTGGTTTTCCGGATCTGTGTAGGAGGGTCGGTTGAAGTCGGCGTCAGCGACGGGGTAGATGAGCACCTGGAGCGCGATGGCCGGACCGCTTCGATCGCGTGCGCGGAGCGCCATCACGGCCGCCAGATTACCTCCGGCGCTGTCGCCAGCGACGAAGAGCGGGACGCTCTTGCCGGCGATCTGCTTTGTGTTGGCAGCGGCCCACTCGAGAGCGGCGTATGAATCGTCGACCGCGGCCGGGTACCGGTGCTCCGGTGCGAGGCGATACTCGACGTTCACGACCGCGCACGACGTTCGTTCCGCGAGCTTTCGCGCAAGCGTGTCGTAGTCATTGATGGAACCGATGACCCAACCACCACCGTGGTAATAGACGATGATGCCGCGTGCAGGTTGCTGAGGCAGGAGGACGCGGACGGGCACCGCGCCATCAACTACCGGGACGGAATGATCCTCTGCGCGAACAGTGACTGGTGGGGGGCCGGCCAGCTGCGCCATTGCCGCACCCAACGCGCGGGCCTCCTCTGGCGTGCTCTCATGGAGGGGCTTGCCCCCGGCGGCAGCCATCTGTTGCAGCAGCATCATCGTGGCGTTGTCGAGTGTCATCTGTCCCCCGGTGCATGGACCGTCTGGCGACGATCTTCATGTTTCTACAGGATCGCGCCCGGGCTGGTCAACGCATTACCGCATTACCGGCATTCGCCCCGGTTGGGACATCGTGGGCCAGATCCGGTACCGCCCGCGGAACAGGGCAACCGCGGAGAGCATTGCCGCGCCCCCCGAGCACTGGTAGAAGTGCGCGGAGGCGCCAGCCATGTTTCGCCTGCCGGCGAATGTGCAAGCGCATACCTGGGAGGCTTCGGTGGCTGACTCTGCCCTGTCCGGCCTTAAGGTCGTTGAGGCTGGAGACTTCATCTCGCCAGCCTACGGCGGCAAGCTGCTGGCCGACCTTGGCGCCGACGTCATCAAGGTCGAGCCGCCGCGCGGCGGGAGCATCCGCCATCACGGCCCCTTCCCCAGCGATGAAGCCAACATCGAAACGGGCGGCCTGCACCTGTTCCTCGACGCAAACAAGCGCAGCGTCACCCTGGATATCGAGTCCGCAGTCGGGCGGCAGCTCTTCCGGGAGCTGGCCAGCTGGGCGGACATCGTCATCCACAACATCGAGCCGGCAGAACTCGAACGCCTGGGATTGCGCTACGAAGACCTCAGCTGTGACTACCCAAAACTGATCATGTCCACGATCACGGTCTTCGGGTACGACACCCCCTACCGCGACTGGAAGGGGAGCGCCCTGACGGCGACGGCTGCGTCGGGACTCGCACACCGCATCGGCGATCCGGACAAAGCGCCGCTCTGGATCCCTTATTGCGGGGCAGACTTCCAGGGCGGGCTGCACGGGGCGACCGCGGCGCTGGCCGCCCTCCAGGCACGCCGCGCGACGGGTGAGGGCCAACATGCCTGGGTATCGATTGTCGAAGTGCTGGGGAACTACCTTGGCGGCTCGGGTGTGCCCGCTTTCGTTTTCACCGGACAGGCCACCAGCCGGTCGGGCACGCACATGCCAGTGTTCTACCCGTGGGAAGTGGCACAGGTCGCGGACGGGTACTTCGAGGTCATCACGATGGTGGACGCGCAGTGGCGGAAATTCGTCGAGATCATGGGAAACCCGGAATGGGGCGCCGATGAGCGCCTCCAAAACCGGTGGACGGCCCCGGCCTGGAGAGACGAACTCGACGCAAACTGGCACCCGTGGATGAGGGACAAGACGCGGGCCGAACTCTGGCAGATCTTCCGGGAGAACCACATCGCTTTCCAGCCAGTGCAGACGGTCGATGAGGTGGTGGCGAGCCCACACCTCGAGGCGCGGGGATTCTGGCAGACGGTCGAGCACCCTGCCCTGGGGTCGTACACGACGTTGGGGCCGCCGTACCGGCACTCAGCGACGCCGTGGGAACTTCGGTCCCGGCCGCCGCTGCTGGGAGAACACAACGAGGATGTGCTCTGCGGTGTCCTGGGGCATACGCGAGCAGAGCTGGACGAGCTGAACGCCGCCGGGGTGACGCAATGAGCATGGCAGGACCACTCGAAGGGATCCGGGTGCTCGACCATGGCCACGTCTGGGCCGGACCGCTCGTCGGGACGAGCCTTTCCGACCTCGGAGCAGAGGTGATCAAAGTGCTCTCACCTTCGCGTTCGTCCGGCGTGTCGATGGCCGGGAGGGTCATGCCGGGAGCCGTTGGTGGAGTGAGCCAGGTGGACACGACGGATCCGGCCCAGTACCACGGCTACGAGCGGGGCAAGCTCGGTGTTTCTATCAACCTCGCCAGCGAGGAAGGAAAAGCACTGTATCGAAGGCTGATCGCCGTGAGCGACATCGTCGTGGAGAACTTCTCGCCGCGGGTGATGCCGTCCCTCGGGCTGGGATTCGAAGACCTGCAGAAAGTGAACCCGGGCATCATCCTCTGCTCGATGTCAGCAACGGGGGCGACCGAAGGTCCATGGCGGGACCTCGTCACCTACGGCCCATCGCTCGGTGCGTTGTACGGCGTGAAGAGCCTGCTCGGCTATCACGACGATCCTATGCCGCGCGAAGACATGGCCGACCTTGACCCCACGGCAGCGGGTCACGCCGTGTTCGCAATCCTCGCGGCCCTCGAATACCGCGCGCGGACGGGAACCGGACAGCATATCGAGATGGCGCAGGGCGAAGCGGCGATCCAACGAATCGCAGAACCGCTGATGGACTACATGCTCAACGGACGAGTGGCGCGCACGCAGGGCAACCGCTACCCGGGCGTCGCTCCCCATGGCGTCTACCGGGCGATGGGTGACGACGACTGGATCTCCATCGTGGCCCGGGACGAACGCGAATGGGAGGCACTTGTCTCGGTCGCATCGGTAGCGGGGCACGACCTCGCCTCGCCGAGGTTCAAGACGCTCCAGCGACGTTTGGCAGAACAGGATGCGCTCGACGAGGCCATCACGGCCTGGACAATTGACGAGGACGCCATGGACCTCACGCGGCGGCTGCAATCAGCGGGCGTACCTGCCACGCCCGTGATGAGTGCCGCAACCCTCGTTGCTGACGAGAACTTCCACGCGCTGCGGCGGAGCGCCCTGACTCTCGGGCCGGCCGTGGGTGTGAGTGCCGATGACATCTACCAGGGAGTCGTCTGGAAGCTCACCGGGACCCCGGGCGGGGTGCAGCGGACGGTCCCCGGGACCGGCGCCGATAACGCTCGTGTGTTCGGCGGCCTGCTCGGTTTGACGGCGCCGGAGATCGAGAAGCTGCGCGAGCACGGGGCTATCTAGAGAGGAACCTTTTGGCAGCGCCCGGCCGCAGCCGAACCGGCATTGAACGGACGGTGGATCGCTTGCAGGCGACGGGCGACCGTGACTCTATCCGAAGCTGGTACATGGAGGTGCGCAAGTGGCGAGAGACCTTGTTTGCGGAAAGGAAATCGACAAGTCGGCGGTCAATATCGGAGTCGGGAGCACTCCCGCTGGAGCGCCCGAAACGGATCCGGCGGCCGGAACCAAACGGTTCTACGAAGGCACGTGGTATTACTTCTGCTCGATCGCGTGCCGTCACAAGTTCGTGGCGACACCAGATGAGTACATCGGACGGGCGGCCACCTAGCGGGGGCGCGGGACGCCGGGTGGGGCTAGACCACCCCTGCGTCCCGCAGAGCGGCAACCTCCTCCGTTGCGAGCGATAGCTCCTCAAAGAGGATTTCTTCGGTGTGCTGGCCGAGCAAGGGCGCCGGGGTGAGCTGCGACGGCTGCCGGTCGACCCGTATCGGGTTCCCAAGGATTTCGACGGGGCCGCGCGTTGGATGGTCGATCTGCTGGATCATGCCGCGTTCGATGAGATGCGGATCGTTGAAAACGTCGCCCGAATCGTAGACAGCGCCGGCGGGGATTCCGGCGCACTGAAGCTGGTCCATGGCTTCGAACTTGGTGAGCTGTGAAGACCAGGAGCAGATCAGGCCCTGCAACCACTCTTCGTTTTCCTGGCGGGCGGCGACGGTGGCGACCCTTGGGTCGTCCACGAGCGCGGGCTGGCCGATCGCGATCAGCAACCGTTCGAGCATGAGCGCCGTGTTCGCGACCACATAGACGTAGTCGTTCGGTCCGAACGGCTTGCAAGGGAACGTATTTGTGGGCGGAAGCTGGCGCAGGTTGTTACCCACGCGAGGGACGGGGTCGCCAACGTTCTCCCGGGCGAGGAAGCCGACACGCGCGTAGCTGGCGATCGCGTCCTGCATCGAGACCTCGACGTGGCCGCCCTCGCCCGTCTGGAGGAAGCGGGTGTAGGCGGCAAGGATACCGATCGCGAATTGCATACCGGTACCGGTATCGCCGTAGGTAACGCCGGAACGAAGGGGTTCGGTCGCAGATGTGCCGGTGATCGACATGCTGCCGCCAACCGCCTGGGCAACCATGTCGTAGCTCCGGTAGTGCGCATGCGGGCCGGTTGTCCCGAATCCCTTCAGGGTGGCGTAGATGAGAGACGGATGCTGCCTCCGCAGGTCGTCTTCGCCGAGGCCGAGGGACTCCATCGTGCCGGGCCCAAGGTTCTCGGTGACAACGTGGAAACGAGGAAGCATCCGGAGGAGCAGTTCGCGGCCCGCGGGCTTCTTGAGATTGAGCGAGAGGCTGCGTTTGTTTCCGTTGAGCGTGAGGAAGTACGAACGGTCGAGCGAACCGGCGGCGCGGCCGCGGCCGGGTTCGCCTAACCCGGGCGGCTCCACCTTGACGATGTCTGCGCCCAGCCAGGCGAGCGTCTGTGTGGCGGAGGTTCCCGCCTCGTACTGAGTGAAGTCGAGGACGCGGAGTCCAGCGAGCGGGTGTGTCATGCACGTTCCCTATATCCGTGATAGAGCGGCATCCTACCAGAATTCGCAACGATCCGCCGCGCTAGAATGCCGGGGTGGAGCCAGAGCCGACAGCTACCGTCTCTGCCCGGCACGTCATCGGCGGGCTGCTGATGCTGTTCGCCGTGGGTCTGCTTGCAGCCGGCGGCGGCGAGCTGTGGGTCGGACTCAAGGCGGAATCTGTGGCCAACCTGGTCCGGAGCGAGCTGACGGACGAAGGGCTGGCGCAGCACCGGGCAGATTATGAACAGGCGAAGACCGTGTTCGAGGGCCTGGACGACGAGGTCATCCCGGCGGCCGCTGCCGGTGTGGGTGTAGAGGAAGAGCAGCTCCGAGCGCTGGTCGACGTTGGCTACCCGGATGTCGCAAAAGTCATCTCTCAGCGGGATGAACTCCTGGCGTTCGCGGAGTCCGGATTGACGAACCTTGAGCAACAGCAGGGCCGGTTCGAACGGGCCGATTCGCTGCCGGTCCCCGGCCTCCCGGCATGGACGAGCGCGCTGCTCACGCTCCTGCTAGCCGCGATGCTGCTGAGCGCAGGCGGGCTGGCCCTTGCCGGAAGGGCGGGCACCGGACTGACGGCAGCGGGCACGGTCGCGGCCCTTCTGATCGTCGTACCGTTAGTGCTGCAGGAGCCGGGGAAGGCAGCCGACACACAGAAGGTGTTGGACTCGCTAAGCCCGACGGAAGCCGCCGTCGCCCGGACGGAAGAGGCGTTCGCGACGGCGAACGCGGGGTGGCTGGAATTGGACGAGCGCTTGTTGCCCGACCTCGCAACGGTGGCGGGCACGGACCGGGAGGGCCTCGACGCACTGATCGCCGGGGAGTTCCCAGAGGTGGCGGCGGGCCTGGTGGCGATGCCCGGGATCATCGAGCGGTATCAGCATCGAGCGGAGGTTCGTGCGGACGGCGCCGCCGATCTGCGAACGCTCAAGTCGGTGCCCATCAAGCAGCTGGGCTGGTTTGGACCGGCGTACGGCGGCGCGGTCGCCCTCGTTGTGGCGGCCGGCGTAGCGGCAGTGCGACGCGGTAACGGCGGCGGGAGGCGGGAAAGTGAACCGGGCGGGATCGACTAGTCCCTCGGCGGAGAGACGGCCGCATCCCATTCCGGACGGAAGGGCCTTTCGACGAGCCGCCCCATCGCCTCGGCCGGGGACAGGTTGCCAGAGACTACCGCGTGGACAGCCTCGACGATTGGCATTTCGACGCCGAGCGCCCGGGCGCGCTGAAGCACTGAGCCGGCGGACGCGACGCCCTCGGCGACGGAACGGCGGGATGCCAGCACGTCCTGGACTGAGCGTCCGGCGGCAAGCTCCATGCCAAGAGAAGTGTTACGCGACGCCGCGCTGAGGCAGGTGAGCATCAGGTCGCCGAGGCCAGATAGACCCATCAGGGTCTCAGGGCGTCCGCCAAGTGCGACCCCGAAGCGGACCATCTCAGCGAGGCCGCGAGTCACCAGGGCAGCTCGCGCGTTCTCGCCCAGGCCAAGGCCCGTGGTGATGCCCGCCGCAATCGCGACGACGTTCTTCACCGCGCCACCGACCTCCGTACCGGCGATGTCCGAGGACGTGTAACCGCGAAAGCTACGCCCGCTGAGCAATGAGACGACGGTCTCGGCAATGCCCGGGGACGTTGCGGCCACCGTCACTGCCGTCGGAAGGCCGACGGCCACTTCTCTTGCGAATGTGGGGCCGGAGAGTACTCCGAGCGGCTGTCCCGGGAGCGTTTCAGCGAGTACCTCCGAGAGCAGGGCGCCCGTGCCCGCTTCGATCCCTTTCGCGCAGATCACGATCGGTAGACCAGTCGGCAACGATGGTCGCATCGCTGCCGACGTCGCCCGGATGTGCTGCGCGGGAACGACGAGGAGGATGAGGGACGCGTTTGCGCTTGCCTCTTCGAACGACCCGGTTGGCAGGACCGCTTCAGCGACCTCGACGCCCGGGAGGAAGAGCGCGTTCTGGCGCCGAACGCGGATCGACGAGACGACTTCAGGCTCACGCGCCCAAAGCGAGACCTGGTGCCCGGCCCTCGCAGCCACGTTGGCGAGCGCGGTACCCCATGCTCCAGCGCCGATGACGGAAATGCGCGCCACCCTAACCCCCAGGCGGCAGTGATCGCCGCCGCCGCGATTCTACCGGTTTACGCAGACCGCCAGCGCCCCTCATTGGTGAGCGTGAACGACTGCCCGAGCCGTGGAATCGTGACCTGGTCAGCGGATGCCTTGAGCCGCTCGCCCAGGGCTTCGGAGGCCGCCGGTTCGCCATGAACGAGGAAGATAGTGGACGGCTTCGACGGTGCTGTTTGAACCCAGCGGGCGAGTTCGTTCCGGTCCGCGTGCGCGGACATCCCATCGAGGGACCGTACCTGGCAGCGGACTTCGACCTGGCCGCCGTGGATGCGGACGGATCGAGCGCCCTGCAACATCGCGCGCCCACGGGTGCCGGCGGCCTGATAGCCCACGAGGAGGACGAGGTTCGCCGGGTTTCCAGCGAGGCGGCGGAGGTGATGAAGAACCCGCCCGCCGGTGAGCATCCCCGAGCTGGAGATGATGATGCGGGGGCCCTTAAGGCCGTTCAGCCGCTGGGACTCTTCGACCGAGCGGTGGAACGTCAGCATCGCTGGCACAAGCGGGCCGCCGCGCGCGCCAGTCACGTCTTCGTCGAGGTGCACGTCGTTGGCGTACTCGCGGTAGACACCGGTGACGTCCACCGCCATTGGACTATCAATGTGCAGTGGGATTCGTGGGAGGCGGCCATCGGCAATCAGCCGGCCAATGAGCATGGTAACAAGCTGGGCACGGGCGACCGCGAACGACGGTATGAGGATCGTACCGCCGCGCTGGATGGTCTCCGTGAGCGCGCTCACGAGTTGGTCCTCCAGCGGCTGGTGCTCGTGTTCGCGGTCGCCGTAAGTGGATTCGAGCACGAGGGTGTCGCAGCGGGGCAGCGGGTCCGGGTCGCGATGCAGTGGAACGTCGTAACGGCCGAGGTCGCCGCTGAACACCAGCGTGTGTTGTTCGCGCGGAAGGCGTATTTCGATGTGGGAAGAACCGAGGATGTGGCCCGCGTTATGGAATGTGCACTCCATTCCGGGGAGTTCGAGCGTGCGGCCGTATCGCACGTCTTCGAACAGCCGGAGCGCACGTTCGGCATCTTCGACCGTGAAAAGCGGGAGTGCCGGACGGTGCTTGGAGTAACCCTTCCGGTTTGCGTAGGCCGCGTCCTCTTCCTGGATGCGGGCAGCGTCCGGGAGGAGGATGCGGGCGATGTCGGCCGTCGCGGGAGTCGTGTAGATCGGCCCGCGGAAGCCTTCCTTCACGAGCCGGGGCAACATGCCCGAATGGTCGATGTGCGCGTGGGTAAGGAGGACGGCATCCAGGTCTCTTGGGTCGAACGCGGGCTTATCCCAGTTGCGGAGCCGAAGCTCCTTGAGGCCCTGGAACTGGCCGCAGTCGATGAGTACGCGCGTGTCGTCAGATTCGAGCAGGAAGCGGGATCCGGTGACCATGCCGGCCGCGCCATGGAAGGCAATTGAAGGCATCGTGACAGTAGGCATCAGCACTTGGTGGCAGGCAAGCCACCGGAGGCGGGACAACTGGTAGCCTAGCGGCGATGGCGCTGTACGACTCGATTGGACGGACCTACTCCGCCACACGCCGGCCCGATCCGCGCATCCAGGCGCTGCTCTGGGGGGAACTCGATGGCTGCGACTCCGTACTAAACGTCGGCGCAGGGACCGGGAACTATGAAGACCCGGACAGGGTTGTCGCCGCCGTCGAACCGTCCCGGACGATGATCGACCAACGGCCGGCGAACGGCGCACCGGCGGTTATGGCTGTCGCCGAGCAGCTTCCGTTCGCGGACCAATCTTTTGACGGTGTGATGAGCGTGCTGAGCACACACCACTGGGGCGACCGCCAGGCAGGACTCGCCGAGTTGCGGCGAGTTGCGAGGAGGGCGGTGGTCATCCTAACGCATGACCCGGACGGATCTACGGATGCATGGGTCCTGCGGGACTACTTTCCGGGGGCGCCTGCACTGGACCGGCCGATCATGGATATCGAAGCCGTGCGCCGGGGCCTGGGTGCGACCAGGGTCGCGCCCGTGCCCGTACCGTGGGACTGCACTGATGGGTTCTTCCTGGCGTTCTGGCGGCGCCCGGAGGCATATCTCGACCCGGAGGTGCGGGCGGGGATGTCGATCTTCAAGCGGCTAAGCGAGGCAGAGGTCAATGACGGGGTCAACCGGCTCAGGGATGACCTCGCATCGGGCGCGTGGGAACGGCGCAACGCGGAATTGCTGAACCGGGACACCATGGACGTTGGCTACCGGCTTGTGAGTTGGCGGGCGTCCTAGCCGCCGAGCACGCGCTCAAGGAACGGATTCAGGAAGCAACCACGCGGATCGAGCTGCTTGCGCACGGCGGCGAACGCATCCCATTCGGGGTAGAGGTCCCGGAGACGGTCTGCTGACCAGGATTGCCACTTGCCCCAGTGTGGCCGCCCGGCGTGATTGGCGAAGACGGCCTGGGCGCTGGCGAAGAACGGTTCGTGCGGCAGCTCTGCGGCCTGGTGGAGCGAGATGGTGACGGACGGGCGCCCGTAGTGCGGGCTGAGATACGCGTCGTCGGCAGCCACAGTCCGGTATTCGATTGGCCAGAGCACTTCCGGATGCACCGTCTTCATCATTTGGTGCAGCTCACGGACGCAGGCGGGGCCGTTCTCGGCGGGGACAGAGAACTCGATCTCGTTGAAGAGGTTGTTCCGCTCGGACGGGAAGATCCGGTAGCTCCAGTCCACGCGTTCAGGATTGATGTACCGCTTGAGCAGACCCGCCGGCGGTTCTGAGTCGAGCACTCCGATGTCTTCGGCGGTGGAGTTGAGCGACTTGGCGGCGCACATGTCGACCGGCGGCGCCCACCAGAACTCGAAATGGCGATTCCCGGCAATTCGCTCGTCGAGCTGTTCGAGGCAGGCATCGAACGACTCTGCCCACGACTTTTCGTGGAGGCGGAACGCCGGGAGCACGCGCATCGTGACCTGCGACAGCACGCCGACCGCGCCCATCGAGACCCGGACCGCGCGGAAGATGTCGGGATCGGACTGTTGAGAAACCTCCAGGACCGTTCCATCGGGCAGCACGAGTCGAGCAGCGACGAGCATGGAAGAGAGGTTCCCGAGCGCGGGTCCCGTGCCGTGCGTTGCCGTGGAGACGGCGCCGGCAATGGCCTGCTTGTCGATGTCACCCTGGTTCGAGAGGGCGAAGCCCCTGGCGAGGAGCGGTTCCCCCATCTGCCAGATCTTCGTCCCAGCCCAGAACGTCGCCGTTGAGTCGCCGGCGTTGACGGAGACGAGCCCCTGGAGCTTGTCGAGGCTGACAAGCACGCCGTCTGTAGCGCAGAGCGGCACGAACGAATGCCCGGTCCCGGCGACACGAACGTTCAGGCGCCGGACGGCAGCCTCGGCAACGACGGATTGGAGCTCCGCTTCAGACGTTGGACTGGCTATGTCTGAGGGGTTGGCGCGCACACTTCCCGACCAGTTGGACCACTCCGGCATGGCGATACTCCCCCAGTGCGCAAGCAGCGCCCGTATCGCGGCAGGATATCAGCGAAGCCCCGCGAAGGCAGTCGCGCCGCCGGGCACACACGAGCATTGTTTTGGCCTACGGCATCGTAGCGGCGCCCACATTCCCGCGTCGGACCGCCTTGTGGATTTCCACTGCGACGACGACCGACAGCGAAACTGCCGCCATCCGTACCCACTCGGCGAGGCCGAGGGGTTCGACGCGGAGCACGAACTGCGCGGGCGGGAAATACAGCGCTCCAACATGGACGAGCAGCGCGGCTACGGTTGCTATGAACAGGAAGGGATTCGAGAACGGGCTCTTAGCGAACGCTGAGAGGCGCTCGGAGCGCGCGTTCCCAACGTGCACACTCTGAAAGAGGACCATCGTGGTGAGTGCGACGGTCCGTGCCTGTTCGATGGAATCCGATTGGCCCAGCTCCCAGCGGAACATGAGCAGCGTGCCAGCAGCCATGACGGCGCCCGCGATAAGTGTCCGCTCCCAGAGAACGGCAGATACGATGCCCTCGGCCGGGGGCCTGGGCGGCCTCCGCAGGACGCCCTTTTCACCAGGTTCAAACGAGAGCGCCATGTCCTGGAGGCCGTTCGTCACCAGGTTTAGCCAGAGCAGTTGGGCGGCGACCATCGGGATCGGCCACCCAACCGCGACGGCCACGAGGATCGCGATGATTGACGAAGCTCCCGTCGAAAGCAGGAAAAACGTCACCTTCCTGAGGTTCTCGAAGGTAACGCGCCCTTCTTCGACGGCGGCGTAGATACTGACGAAGTTGTCGTCGGCGAGCACCATATCAGCAGCTTCGCGCGCAACATCGGTGCCACCCTTGCCCATGGCGATGCCGATATCAGCCGCACGAAGCGCGGGAGCATCGTTGACGCCGTCGCCAGTGATCGCGACCACTTCGCCACTGCTCCGAAGGGCCTGGACGATGCGGAGCTTATGTTCCGGGGCAGTGCGTGCGTACACACGCGTCGTGCCCACCCGGCCAAGGAGGTCCGCGTCGGACATTCCTTCGATATCGGCGCCCGTGACGACACTGGCCGCCTCATCCTGGATTCCGAGTTCGCGCGCGATGGCGACGGCGGTGCCCGCATGGTCACCGGTGATCATGACGACGCGCACGCCCGCTTCCCGGCAGCCGGCAATTGCCTCGCGGACTCCCGTCCGCGGAGGATCGACCAAACCGTGAAGTCCGAGCAGCGAGAGGCCCGAAATCACGGCGGGATTGAAGCCGTCGTCATCAAGCTTTCCGTAGGCCGTCGCAAGCACCCGAAGGCCGCGGCTCGCCATCTTTGCGGCGGCGGCGTGCACCTGTTCCGGATCGATTTGGGATGCGCCCGAGTCGGTGAGCAGCGTCGACGACATCGAAAGCACCCGTTCTGGGGCACCCTTCACGAAGACGAAACGGCCGGAGTTGTGGCGGCAGACGATGGCCGAAAACTGACGCTCAGATTCGAACGGCATGTCGAGTTCCGAGCGGTAGGCGATGCGCGCCTCCGCCGCCTCAATGCCGAGGTCGGCAGCTGCAAGGAGCAGAGCCGCCTCCGTCGGATCACCGACGGATGTGAGGGTGTCGCCACTTCCCTGGAGCGTGGCCTCATTGCTGAGGACGCCGGCGAGCAGGGCAAGGTAGAGCGGCCGATGCTCCGCGAGCGCCAGCGCTTCGGCTTTGCCGTCGCTCCGGGTGAGTGCCCCGTACTCGAGGCGGTAGGCCACGCCCCCGGACCACAGCTCCCGGACCGTCATCCTGTTCTCGGTCAGCGTGCCGGTCTTGTCGGAGCCGATGACGGTTGTGCTGCCGAGCGTTTCGACGGCCGGCAGCCGGCGGACCATGGCTTTTCGCCGCGCCATGCGGCGCACGCCAAGCGCAAGCGTAATCGTAAAGACCACCGGCAGGCCTTCGGGAACCGCGGCGACGGCGAGTGCGACGGCGACCAAGAACATCTCCGTGGCGCTTTCGCCAACGGCGACGCCGAGCGCGAAGGCAAGGACCGAAAGCACACCGACGGCCACGCCGATCAGCCGGCCGAACTGCGCCATACGCCGCTGGAGCGGCGTTTCGGTGACAGATTGGGCACGGAGGTGGGAAGCGATGGTCCCCAGTTCGGTATTGGCTCCGGTCTCAACCACGTAGGCGCGGGCGCGCCCGGTCGTGACGATGCTGCCGGCGTAGGCCATGTTGCGGCGGTCTGCGAGGAGCAGGGCAGCATCTGCAAGCGGCTCTTCACGTTTGCTCACGGGGAGCGACTCTCCGGTAAGGAGCGACTCATCGACGTGCAGGTTGTTGACGGCCCAGAGACGCACGTCAGCTGGCACGCGGAGACCGGACTCAAGCAGGACAACGTCGCCGGGGACGATGTCTTTGCTTTCCACGTCGTACTCGACGCCTCCGCGCACGACGCGCGCCCGGGGGGAGACGAGCTTGAGAAGAGCCCGCACTGACGATTCCGCGCGGCGTTCCTGCGTAGCTCCGATGACGGCGTTGAGGGCGAGGATAGCCATGATGACGCTTGCGTCGATGAATTCGCGCAGCACCGCAGTCACGACAGCGGCGACGAGGAGGATGTAGATCAGCGGACTTCGGAACTGAAGGAGGAAGACCTTCAGGATTCCCGGAGGGGGAACCTCCTTGAGGGCGTTCGGGCCGTGCTCGGCGAGGCGGGCCTCGGCTTGGCCTGGATCGAGACCGTGCGGGCCTGTGTCGAGGGCAACCGACACGTCCGAGGCTGTCATGGTGTGCCAACGGCGGCCCTTGCTATCCGGTGAGGATATTTCTTGCATGATCATAGGGAATCACAGCGCGAGGTGGCGGCCGGGGCGACGAATCCCACGTTACCGAGCCAGGAAGGAAGTGAACACCGCCGGACGGGGACTCCTCGGCCGACCAATAGACGTTCCCCGGCGGTTTGCCCCAGACTTCCGCGATGGCACGGCGACGCTATCTCCCGCTCCGTGGCATCCGGGTGCTCTCGTTCGAAGTGGCATTTTCGCTGCCAGCAGGAACGCGGGCGTTGGCCGAACTCGGCGCGGAGGTCGTGCGGGTCGCGGGGCCAACACGTGGCGGCGGTCCGTATATCGGAGTTATCGACGGTGTGTACCTTTCGAAGGAGTGCGTGGGCATCGACCTCAAGCATCCCGAGGGCATCGCGCTTGCACGGGAGTTGGTGGCAAAGGCCGACGTGGTGTGTCAAAACTTCACACCCCGGGCGATGGCGGCGCTCGGATTGACGCCACCGGAACTCGTGGCGATCAAACCAGACCTGGTCGTGCTGCAGCTTTCCGGCTATGGGACGCCGGGGCCCTGGTCCGAATATCCGGCCTTCGGGCCCAGCACGGAGGCAGCGGGTGGGCTGAACGCTTCGATGGGCGGCGAGGACGATGAGCCTGTCCGCATTGGCAGTGGCGTTTTCTCGGATCAGCTGGCAGGGCGTTTCGCGGCGCTCGCCATCGTCTCTGCACTCGAGCGGAGGCGGGCTACCGGCGAAGGCGCGGTCATCGACCTTTCGATGACCGAGGCGATCAGCACGCTGCTCGGCGGCAATGTGGTCCGAACGGGGCAGGAGGACAGGCTGCCGCCACGGACGGGAGACCGGGATGAGAGCTACGCGGCGCAGGGCGTTTACCCCTGTGCCGGCACGGACGAATGGGTCGCAATCACGGTGAAAGACGACGAAGCGTGGCAGCGCTTTGCCGTCGCGACGGCTATCGAACGATTCCGAACGCCCGAGCTGGCAACGGCAGCTGCAAGACACGCGCGGCATGATGAGATTGATGGCGCAATCGGCGCCTGGACCGCCGGACGGGATAAGAGCGCCGTCGCTGAGCTGCTTCAGCAACATGGGGTGGCGGCTGGACCGGTAAGAAAGGAAGGCGACGCGTTCTTCGACGAGCATCTGCGACAGAACGAGGCGTTCACGCAGGTCCACCATGAACAGCCGGTGGTCGGCTATGACGCGCACGGGTACCTGCGGCTGCCATGGACCGTTGACGGTCGTGGGCGGAGTTGGCTCACGGACTACCGGCCCGCCGGGGCCGACAACGCGCGAGTGCTGAAGCGCTGGCTCGGCCTGCCAGCGGCCCGCGTTCGTGCGCTCAAGGAGGCAGGGGCGCTTCTGCAGGAACCGCATCGGCCGCTTGCGGGGCGAGCAGCGGCACCCGGTATCCCGGTCGACCCGGACTTTGCGGAGCGGCTCAACCTGCCGGTCAGGGGGCGAGCGCACGTTGACGCCAATCGCTGACGGACTTCGCATCGTCGAAATCGCCGGGGGACCGTCAGCGGCGTTTGCGGGCATGCTGCTCGGGGCGCTCGGAGCCGACGTCATCCGGATCGAGAACCCGGACGGTGAGACCTTTCAGGATCGCGGCACCGCCGGGATCGATGAACCAGCAGCGGCATTCCTGCACCGCCGAAAGCGCCGGGCTACCATCGACCTGTCTGCCACAGGGGGCCGCCGCGCTTTCAAACAGCTGGTGTCGAACGCCAGTGGCGTGGTCGAGGATCTCGGCGCACCGCGGGCTCACGAATTGAAAGTGCACGCCCGAGCGCTGCGGCGTGGTCACCGCGACCTGGTCGTTGCGAGCATCTCGCCCTTTGGCAGCGAAGGGCCGCGGGCGGAATGGGAAGCCTCGGAGCTCGTGATCCAGGCAATGGGCGGAATCGTGCATTCGACGGGATTCGAAGGCGAGCCCGGGCTGCGGGTCGCGGGGCTTCCGGCCCACTTCATCGGCGGGTTGCATGCGGCAACGGCGGTGCTCACAGGAGTGCTCGGCGTGAGGCTGGGGACGGAGTCCGGAGCAAACATCAAGATCTCACTCGAAGAGGCGTGGATGCATCACTGGGTTCGCCACATCCAGGAATGGGGACACGCCGGTTTCGGGATGCAGCGAGAGGTCAGAGGCACGGGCCGGCAGGGGTTCCCACACACGGTGATGGCGGCAGACGACTGGCTTTACGTTCTCGCGTTGAATGCGGCATGGGAACCTTTCGCGGTATTCATGGGGTTGGAGGACTATGCCGGCCGGGAGTGGAATGCAGCGAAGACGCAGATCGACGGTTGGGACGAGATCGAGCCCGTGTACCGAGCGTCGATTGCCAGCAAGAGCCGGTACGAATGGTTTGCGGCGGCGGCGAAGCATGGGTACACGTTTGCGCCAATTCATACCGTCGCCCAGCTCGCAGACACGTCGCAGTTCAAGGCGCGCGGCGCGTTCGAGCCGTTAGAAACCGGAACAGCGACCATCCCCGCGCCGGACCTGCCGTTCAGGATGGTGCGTGTGGCGCGCCGGCCGAACAGGACAGCCGCGCCCGGCGAACACACGCGCGAGGTACTGGCTGAAGCCGTGGTCGACGGCGTCGCGAACGAACGATCGGCGACGGGCCGCGGGCACTCCGGGGATTCGTAGCCGCGCCCATGCGCTGGTAGGATCGGCCCGACACAGGAGGAAACAGATGGCAACGGCGATCGACACCGGCACAGAGGAACTGCTAGCGGAGCGCGACGGCAACGTCCTGACACTCACACTGAACCGGCCTGAGCGGCTCAACGCGATTAGCGGGCCGATGTTGAAGAACCTCTCGCGGCTGCTTGTGGAGGCGAACCGCGACCCCGACGTGCGCGTCGTCATCCTGACCGGAAAAGGCCGGGGCTTCTGCTCGGGACTTGACCTTGTGGACAGCGGGCCAGGCGCACGCCAAACGCCGGAGAAGCCGGTCCAGCAGTTGTTCGACCTGCATGATTCGCCCCCGACCGTTCTCTGGAACATGGACAAGCCGGTGATCTGCGCGCTGAACGGCGCGGCAGCCGGCTACGGCATGGACCTGGCGCTGCTCTGCGACATCCGTATCGCGGGAGAGAACGGGAAAATGGCCGCGGTGACGGCGCGCCGTAACCTTCTCCCGGAGAGTGGCGGCACATGGTTGCTGCCGCGGCTGGTCGGGTGGGCGAAGGCCTCGGAAATGTTCTTCCGCGGCCAAACGCTCAACGCCGAGCAGTGCAAAGAAGCCGGACTCGTCAACGAAGTTGTGCCCAACGAGGCGCTGATGGACGTGGCGATGGAATGGGCGCAGGAGATCGCGCTGAACGCTCCGATGGCGGTGCAGGCGACCAAGCGGATGATGCGCCTCGGCCTGAACGAGACGTATGAGACGACGGTGGACCACCTGATGGTGCATCTGCGGACGCTGTTCGCGATGGACGATTTCAAGGAAGGCGTGGGCGCATTCCTCGAGCGCCGAAGTCCGGAATTCACCGGGCGATAGCAGCGGGGGTCAACGCCACACAATGAAAGGGCGCCGGACGATTCGTGTCCGGCGCCCTTCCGTTCTTACAGCTGCAGTCATCTGTGCCTAGCTGGCGAGTGACGCTCGCGTCTCGGCAAGCTCTGCCATGAGTTCCAGCGCTTCCGGCTGCCAGGCCGTGATCTTCAGCCCATCGAGGCCCTTCTCGCCTGCATCGGCCCAGGCGCGAAACTTTTCGCGGATGCGGTCGGGCGGCCCAACGAGCGCCTCTTCGTCGATGAATTCGTCGGGGATTGCGGCGGCGGCTTCGTCCTTGCGACCGGCGAGGTAGAGCTCCTGCACACGGGCCGCAGCCTCGGGGTAGCCCCGCTTCACCATGCGGTCGTTGTGGAAGTTCTTGGTGCGGGCGCCCATCCCGCCAATGTAGAGGGCACGATGGGACTTGATGCTATCGAGTGCTGCTTTCACATCGTTGGTCACGACTACGCTGGCGCCTGAGAAGAGTTCGAAGTCTTTGAACGACTTACCGTTGCCGGCTTTATCGAACCCCTGCTGGATGGAGGCTCGGACGCGCGGGAGCTCCGAGGGCACGAACCCGCCCGTGAGGCCGTCGGCAATCTCACCGGCAAGACGAAGGTTCGCCGGGGTATAACTTCCCAGCCAGATCGGAAGGTCGGGGCGCATATGCAGGATCGGACGCAGAGGCTTGGCGAGACCGGAAGAGCCGGGCCCCGTGTAGGGGAGACTGATCTCCGAGCCGGCGTGGGTAACCGGCGCCTCGCGGGCGAAGATTTTCTTCATGATCGCGACGTAGTCGCGGATCCTCTCCGTCGGATTGCCCCACGGCTGCCCGTACCAGCCTTCAACAATCTGGGGCCCGGACACGCCGATACCACAGATGAAGCGGCCACGGGACATACCGTCGATGGTGGCCGCCTGCATTGCGGCGCTGGCGGGCGTGCGCGCTGCCAGCTGGATGATGCCGGTGGCAAGGCGAATCCTGCTGGTGAAGCCCGCCAGGTAGGCGAGCGGAGTCATGGCATCGGAGCCGTAGGCTTCCCCGGTCCAGACCGAGTCATAACCGAGCCGTTCGGCGTTCTGGACGTGTTCGACCGGGACCGCCATCTGGGCGCCGGCGTAGCCAATGCTAAGTGCGAGTTTCATGCACCCCCCTCTCGTGGACCAGGCGCAATCCTACGCGATCCCGCCAGGGAGCGGGGCACTCTGAAGGACCCGGACGCGCGCCGGAAGCACGTCCGGCGCAGCTTGAGCGTGATGATTCGATAGTGTGAAATCGGGGCCCCGGAGGGACCAGTTCTGGCCAGCATCATCGATCTCCACACACACACGGATGTCGGCTCGTTCGACTCGCGTACGAACCGGGCCGACGTTGCCGCCGTGCGAAAACGGATCCCCTTGCTCGATGGACTCGCGCTCACAGAGCACGTACACCGCTGGCCCGCCCAGTCGTTACACGAGCTACCGGCAGACTTGATGGTGTTTAACGAACGGGAATTCGATACCCCCCAGGGGCACATCCTCGTCATTGGCGCCCCGGATGTGACGCGCGCAGCGAACGTCGAACGTCTGCGCGAGATGGTGTTGGAGGCCGGAGGCCTGATGATCCTGGCGCACCCGTTCCGGTTCTACCCGAGCCCCCTAAGCCTCCTGTATCCGAGGGAGTGGCACGAGCCGGGACAGTGGCCAGATGAACGGCTCGCCGAACACCGGCTCTTCGACCTCGTGGACGCGGTCGAAGCCTGGAACTATCGCGCCACAGTCGAACAAAACGAGCTCGCCGCCCGTTGCGCCCGTATCCGCGGACTCCCGATCGTGGCGGGGAGCGACTCCCATGCTCCCGAGGACATGGGCCGGTACGCAACGGCGTTCGAGGACGATATCGCCTCGACCGACCAGCTAGCGTCGGCGATCCGAGCCGGGCGTTGCGAGCCCGTTGAGCTGACAGGATCGGGCAGGTACGCGGTGCTCGGAGGGCGGTAGCTCGTTACGCGGGGGCCTGCATTCAATGCTGCCCCCAACCGGGGCTGCTGGTAGGATTGCGTTGAATCGCCAGTCGGTGAGCGCGCGGGCGTAGCTCAATGGTAGAGCGCCTGCCTTCCAAGCAGGATACGCGGGTTCGATTCCCGCCGCCCGCTCCAGACAACGCGCATTGAATCTAAGCTCAGCGCTTTAGTGGAATAACAGGCGTCAAGTAAGGTCGTGAGATCTCATTCTCAACTTTACTGACAACGCTCGCTGAACCGCTTGACGGCAACCCGACAATGCCGTCATGACGGCCGTGCATCGCCGCAGCCAGGGCGAACGCCTTCCCCAGGTCGATGAACTCGGGTCGTTGCTCTCGTCGCCGATTCCTCTACGAGGTCCTCGTAGCCCAAGGCCTGCCCACCGACACTGCTAACGTTCGCCGTGAGCACATCGGCGCCATCGACTTCCAGCAGAACATGGTGGTCGTCCTCGGGAAGTACCGCCGTCCGCGGGCGCTTCCCTTCGGACGAAAGACGGCGCTCGCGCTCGACCGCTATTTGCGCATCCGCCGAGCCCACGTGGACGCGCACCACGAGGCGCTGTGGCTCGGAATCCGAGGTCGGTTGACGCCAAGTGGCGTGTACCAGGTCGCCAAGACACGAGCGGCTGAAGCTGGGATTCCCGGGCTCAAGACGACCAGTCCAGGCATACCTTCGCACATGCATGGCTGGCGGCTGGCGGGCATGAGGGTGATCTGATGAGGCTTGCGGGATGGCGCTCGAGAAACATGCTGACTCGGTACGCGGCGAGTGCGGCCGACCAGCGAGCGCGAGATGCTCATCGACGTGTGGCTCTCGGGCCGCACCACGTTCCTATCGACCCTTTCGCACTTGCGAGGCAGTACGGAGTGCTAGTTGTCGCCCTCAGTCAATTGCCGTGTGAGGAACGGCATCACTTCTTGCAGCTCTCGGGAGAGATTCTGCTCCCGACCGATGGCGCGTTCCGGCTGGCAACTCGAGACGCGTCCGACTCGGACGCGGCGACAGCGTTCGACGTGAGTCTGGCGGTTGCGCGGTGGCGGATGAACGCAAGCGGCGCCCGAACGGTCATTGGTCGCGCCCGTCAGAAGAACGTTCAGCGCAGCCGGTAGCATCGCGCTCACGAATGCGATGCTACCGTCCTATGTCAAAAGCTTCTGTAGCACGTCTGACGTTGCGGCGTTCGCGGATCGCGAGGCGAGCGCGCTTCAAGCGCTACTTCTGTTTAGAGTTAAGCGCACTTCAACTGGGAATGGCACGGTCCCTACGCGCCGTGGTGCAGTGATGCCGATGTTTGTTCAATCGTGATAAACCGAACGGGGTTCGAGGTCCCGTTTAGGGTCGAGGTGGTCTTCCCGGAGCGGACGCCGAGGTGCAGGGCTAGGGGGTAAGACGGCGAGGGAACGGCGGGTCGTTCGACCACTCAATTCGATCGCACGAGGTGCACATCAAGGTGGGGGTGGCGCTGCAGGAGGCGGTCGGCGAGGGTTGGCCGCGCGAATGGCGCCAGGCGGTCACGCGGCTGGGCGACGAGCGTGACGTGAGTGATGCCCTCTGCGGTGATGAGGGACGAGAGCTCAGCGGGCACATCGGCGCCGGGGATCTCGCGAGTAGTCGCGTTGAGGTCGAGTGCCACCGTGAGGATGTGGGTCATGCCCTGCTCCTTGAGCAGCGGCGCCGGGTAAGCGGCAATGAGTTCGCCGTTGAATGCATGGGCTAGCCGCCAGGCACGGCGGATCGCAACTTCGGAGGCATGCTTGTTGTCGAGGAGGACGAGCACCCGCTCGCCGGCCTCCCAGCCTTCGATACGGTGTTCGTGCATGTACTCCTGCAACTGCTGCTCGACTTCCAGTGCGACGCGCTTCAAGACAAGTTCCCGCAGCGCAGCGAGATTGCCCTTCCGGAAAAAGCTATCGAGCGCCCGCTGCGCCTGCTCCGGCGGATAGATGTTGCCGTGGCGCATGCGCGCCTGGAGTGCCTCAGGGGAGACATCCACCACCTCTACCTCGTCGGCCTCGTCCACGACGTGGTCCGGCACTGTTTCCCGCACGCGTACGCCGGTAATACCAGCCACCACGTCGTTCAGGCTCTCGAGGTGTTGGATGTTGAGGGTGCTGACCACCGTGATGCCTGCATCGCGGATCTCTTCAACGTCCTGCCAGCGTTTCTCGTGGGCCGAGCCGGGCGCATTCGTATGGGCGAGCTCATCGACGAGCGCCACCTGCGGGTGACGGGCGATGACGCCCGCGGTGTCCATCTCCTCGAGCACGACACCCTGGTATTCGATGCGCTTGCGGGGGACGACCTCGAGGCCTTCGAGCGCCTCCACGGTGAGCGGCCGGTTGTAGGTCTCGGCGAACCCTACGACGACATCCGTGCCGCGCGATTTCCGGCGCTTGCCTTCGTTGAGCATGGCATACGTCTTTCCTACGCCGGGTGCTGCCCCGAGGTAGATGCGTAAGCGGCCGCGAGTCGACTCCGCCTCCTGCACCTTGCGCAGAACGGCGTCGGGGTCCGGGCGAGGGTCGTCAATCGGACGCACGCGTTTACTCCGGGAGCGGGAACCGCTTGTTCAGTTCGATGTTGAGCTTGAGGACGTTGATTCGCTCGGCACCGATGAATCCGAGCGTTGCGTCTTCGATTGCATCCTCGACGAGGGCAAGCACGTCGCCTTCCGAGACGCCGCGCGCCCGCGCGACGCGCGCCGCCTGGAGTCGCGCGTTGGCCGGCGAGATGTGCGGGTCGAGCCCGCTGGCAGAGGCGGTGATGGCGTCGGCGGGGATCTGCGTATCCGCGGAAAGGCCGTTCTCCTCGCGATAGGTTGCGGCTCGTTGCGCAAGACCGGCGAAGGACTCGTCGACATCAGCAGTCGCCGGGTCGTCCTTGACGCCGTTGATCAGCTTTTGGCTGGTTGGGCCGAGGTTCGACCCGCTGGAGCTGGCGGCGTCGTAGCCAGAGCCGGCCGCAGACGGGCGAGGATGGAAGTGCTCGGCACCTACAAACGTCTGCCCGACCAGCGACGATCCCACCGGGACTCCATCGACTTCGAGCACGCTCCCATTCGCCTGGCGGTCGAATAGCCCCTGTGCGACGCCGGTGACGGCGAGCGGGTAGGCGACCACCGTGATGAGCATCAGGAGCGCGGTGACTGCAACAAGCGGCCGGAGTTCGTCGCGAAGGGTGTTAAGTGTGGTGTTCACGGGCGCCTCCTCAGGCCAACCGCAGGGCGTTGATGACGAGGTCGATGAGCTTGATGCCGATGAACGGAGCGACCAGGCCACCGAAGCCGTAGATGGCAGCGTTCCTCGCGAGCAGCGCACCGGCGCCAATCGGTTTGTAGGCGACGCCGCGCAGAGCGAGCGGCACGAGGGCGACGATGATGATCGCATTGAAGATGACCGCTGAGAGGATGGCGCTTTCCGGGCTATCGAGGCGCATGAGGTTGAGCGCGTCGAGCTCCGGGTAGGCGACCACGAATGCCGCGGGCAGGATGGCGAAGTACTTGGCCACGTCGTTGGCGATGCTGAACGTCGTCAGCGCGCCGCGAGTCATGAGCAACTGCTTGCCGATCCCGACGATCTCAATCAGCTTTGTCGGGTCACTGTCGAGGTCCACCATGTTGCCCGCTTCCTTGGCGGCCTGGGTGCCGGTGTTCATGGCGACGCCGACGTCGGCCTGGGCGAGAGCGGGCGCGTCGTTCGTGCCGTCGCCGGTCATTGCGACGAGGCGGCCCGCCGCCTGTTCTTGGCGGATGCGGCGGATCTTGTCTTCGGGCTTCGCTTCTGCCATGAAATCGTCGACGCCCGCTTCCTTCGCGATGGTGGCGGCGGTAAGCGGGTTGTCTCCCGTGACCATGACGGTGCGGATGCCCATCTTGCGAAGCTCTTCGAAGCGCGCGCGCATGCCCGGCTTCACGGTGTCCTTGAGGTAGATGAGGCCCAGGACCTCGTTGTTCTCGATGACGGCGAGCGGCGTGCCACCTTCGCCAGAGATTCGCTGGACCGAAGTCTGCAACGCCGCCGGGGCCGGCCGGCCGGAAGCAGCGACCACCGCATCGACCGCGCCCTTGAAGGTGCCGGTGCCGTTCAGACGGATGCCGCTCATGCGGGTTTCGGCGGCGAAGGGGACGAAGTCGCCGCCCTCGACATTGTTCATGGTGGACTCCACCAAGCTGCCGAAGCCCTGCGAACGCGCCAGTTCGATGACCGAGCGGCCCTCGGGCGTGTCGTCTAGCACCGAGCCCGTTACCGCGGCCGCGATGAGGCGTGCCGGCTCCACACCGTCTACCGTGATGAACTCGGCCGCCATGCGGTTGCCGAAGGTGATCGTGCCGGTCTTATCCAGGAGCAGCGTGTCGATGTCACCGGCTGCCTCGACAGCGCGGCCCGACATCGCCAGTACGTTGCGCTGCACCAGCCGATCCATGCCCGCGATGCCGATTGCAGAAAGCAGTCCGCCGATGGTCGTCGGGATGAGCGTCACCAGCAGCGCTACCAGGACGATGATCGAAATCTCCTGGCCGGCGTAGATGGCGAACGGCTGAAGAGTCACCGTGACGATGAGGAAAATCAGCGTTAGACCCGCCAGCAGGATGTTGAGGGCGATCTCGTTCGGCGTCCTGGCGCGAGAGGCGCCCTCGACGAGGGAGATCATGCGGTCGAGAAACGTCTCTCCCGGGTTCGCTGTAATGCGGATCCGGAGATCGTCGCTCACGACCGTCGTACCGCCGGTCACGGAGCTGCGGATGTCGGTGCCAGGCTCCTTCAACACAGGCGCGGATTCACCGGTGATGGCAGCCTCGTTGACGTAGGCCACGCCTTCGATAACGTCGCCGTCGCCGGGGATAAGCTGGCCCGCCTCCACCAGGACGATGTCGCCCTTGCGGAGCACGCTGCCGGGCACGTCTTCGATTGTGCCGTCGGCACGCACGCGCCGGGCGGTGGTCTCAGTGCGCGTGCGACGCAGGCTTGCCGCCTGCGCCTTGCCACGACCTTCGGCGATCGCCTCGGCGAAATTCGCAAAGAGGACCGTGAACCATAACCAGAGCGTGATCTGCAATTCGAACCGGAGCAGGTCGAACTCGTCGCCCTGGACCAAGTCTCGTCCATAGAGCACCGTCGTGATCACTGCGCCGATCTCCACGAGGAAGATCACAGGGTTGCGGAAGAGCGTCCGCGGGTCGAGCTTGCGCAAGGACTCGCGCAGCGCCTGGCGGATCACCGGACCTGTCCAGGTGGAGGCGGTCTTCGGGCGCTTCTGAATTGCCGGTGCGGTAGCCATGTTGGACTCCTAGAAGGTGGCGCCGTCGCCCATGGCGAGCTGTTCGACGATGGGCCCGAGCGCCAGCGCAGGGAAGAAGGTGAGAAGACCGACAATGAGGATCACGCCCGCCAGGAGACATCCAAAGACCAGGCCATCCACCGGGAAGGTGCCCGGCCCCGGTTGGACGCGCCTCTTCGCGGCCATGCTGCCGGCGATGACCAGCACGGGGACGATGAAGAGGAATCGGCCGACGAGCATGCAAACGCCAATGCCGAGGTTGTAGAACGTCCCGTCGGCGCCCAGGCCGGCGAACGCTGAGCCGTTGTTCGCGGAGCCTGAGGTGAAGGCGTACAGGATCTCCGAGAAGCCGTGCGGGCCGGCGTTGTTCAGGGTGTCGGTGCCGAAGTTGTTCACGGCTCCAACGGCTGTCCAGACCAGAAGGACGAACGCGAACGAGAGGAGCGCTGCCATCACGGCCTTCATCTCGCGTGCTTCCACCTTCTTCCCGAGGTACTCGGGCGTGCGGCCGACCATGAGCCCGGCGATGAAGACGCTGAGGATGATGTAGACGGCCATGCCGTACATGCCGGTACCCACCCCGCCGAAGATGACCTCGCTCGTCTGCATGTTCACGAGCGCGACCAGCCCGCCGATGGGCGTATAGCTGTCGTGCATGGAGTTGACGGAGCCGTTCGAAGCGGCGGTCGTGGCGGCTGCCCAGGTGGTGGACTCACCGATACCGAAGCGGACCTCTTTGCCCTCCATGTTGCCGCCGGGCTGGCCGTCGCCGGCGCCAGTGGCGATGCCGAGGCCAGCTGCGGCATTGGTACCGGCCTGTTCGGCGATGTTCGCCGTCACCGCGCCCGCGACGAAGAGCGCGGTCATCACACCCAGGACCACCCAGCCGTGGCGCGTCGAACCCACCATTTTCCCGAACATGTAGACGAGCCCGGCCGGGATCAGCAGGATGGCCAGCATTTCGACCAGGTTGGACCACTCGGTCGGGTTCTCGAGCGGGTGTGACGAGTTCACGTTGAAGAAGCCGCCGCCGTTCGTCCCGAGCTGCTTGATGGCGACCTGCGAGGCTGCTGGGCCCACGGCAATCGTCTGCTCTGCGCCTTCAAGGGTGGTCACTTCCCTGTAGGAATCGAATGTCTGGACGACGCCCTGCGACACCAGGAACAGGGCCAGGACGAGGGCCAGAGGCAGGAGGATGTAGAGCGTGCCGCGCGTCAGGTCGACCCAGAAGTTGCCGACGGTCGAGGCAGAATGGCGGGCCAGGCCGCGGATCAGTGCGACCAGCACCGCCATGCCGACCGCTGCGGAGACGAAGTTCTGGAAGGTGAGCCCAACGAGCTGCGAGAAGTAGCTCAGCGTTATCTCGCCGCCATAGGACTGCCAGTTCGTGTTGGTCATGAAGCTGACGGCCGCGTTGAAAGCGAGGCTGGGTTTGACCCCGGGCAGGTCTTCCGGGTTCAGCGGCAAGCTGCCCTGGGCACGCAGGATCACGTAGAGGATGAGGAAGCCGAAGAGGTTGAATAGAAGCAGGGCGACGGTATAGCGCCTCCAGTCCTGTTCGCGCGTCTCATCAACGCCGGCAGCACGGTAGATGCCCCGCTCGACCGGCCGCAGCATCGGGTGCAGCCAGGTTCGGCGCCCTTCAAAGACCGCGGTCATGTACAGACCGAGCGGCTTCGCGAGGGCAACAATCAGCGCTACGTAGAGCGCGAGGAAGGCGATGTCTTGCGTTGCCACGGGGCACCCACTCCTACAGGTCCTCGGGGCGGAACAGGCAATACAGCATGTAGGCGCCGCCGAGGATGGCGATGATGAGGGCGACCAGGTCTTCGATATCCAACTCAAACCTTGTTCAGGAATTCGAGCGCGAGGTAGAAGAAGACGAACGATCCGACTCCCACGGCGAGAAATGCGACGTCAGGCATTTGGACTCAATCCTTTGAGATCAGTTCGATTCACTGATGGGAGGGGCGGCGGCCGGGCGCGGCCGGGCGCGGCCGAGTATAGCGGATGATCCAGGCGCCGGTTGCCGTCTCTTCGACTCCCGTTAGCGACCATCCGGACCGGACGCGCCATGCGATGGAGGCGAGGCACTCCCTCGGCTCCCTGTGGAAGGCATGGAGCCGGCTCATCGACTGCTCAAGCATCGGTGCGTGTCCCTTCGCTTGAGCGAGCACCGGTCGTTTCCTCCAGTAACCGCAGAAGCGCATCGACCGGGAATGGCTTGGTCAGCACGCCGGATGGCTTGAACTCCTCGACCCGCGACGGTGCGAGCGGCGAGGCGGAGAACACGATGACCGGAACTCGTTGGCGGTCGACCGGCGAGAGCCGCCGTAGCAGTTCCCAGCCCGTGAGATCAGACAGGTTAATGTCCAGGAGCATCACATCCGGGATTTCCTCGGCGAGGGCCAGCAGTGCGTCTTGCGCTGTCTCGGCCGTCCTCACCTGGTAGCCGTGCGCGCGAAGGGTCGTCGCCAGCACGACGACGATCGGGGGCTCGTCGTCGACGAGCAGCACTCTCGCGCTCATGACGGCTCGTCTTTCCGGCAAAGGACAAGGAACGGTCTAATCGCGGCGCCGCGCCCTTCGAGCAGCGTCCAGCCCAGCGCGAGCAGTCTGCGTATGCCGCGGACACAGCTTCGAGCCGTTGAAAAGTGCTCTTCGCGATAGGCGACATGCTGAATCACGCGGTTATCCTCCTGCACCTCACACAGCTCTTAAGTGACCGGGCGGACGTAACTGGATGGTCCGTCGACCGCTGCAGATCACTGGACTGGACGAGGTGGAAGAGTACCGCGACACACATGCGGAGGGTGTCAGGCAAAGCACTGTCCGATATCCGGGCTGCATCAGGGTTTAGGGAGGACCAGGCGATACCCGACCGAAGGATCGGTCACGATCAGCGGACCGGTACCCGGCTTCGCTTGATCGAGTTTCGACCGCAGTTGGTACACGAACGTCCGCAGGATATGGGCGTCATCGACATACTGTGGACCCCATACTTGGGCAAGCAGCATCCGCTGAGTGAGGATACGTCCTGCGTTCAGAGCCAATTGCTGAAGCAGATCAAATTCCCTGGGGGTGAGGCGAACGGCATTGCCATCGACCGTTACTTCGTGGCTCGCGAGATCGATGCGGATGGGACCTGCCGTTACCACCGGCTCGACCTCAGCTCGCGCCTGGTGGCGGAGTGCCACGCGGATCCGGGCAAGCAACTCATCGACATTGAAAGGCTTGGTGAGGTAGTCGTCCGCTCCAGCATCGAGCGCCTCGACTTTCTTGCGGTCGTCGCCCACCGCGCTGAGGACGATGATGCTGGCATGGCCCGAACGCAGCGTACGGGCCAGCTCGATACCGTCGGCGTCCGGTAGCACAAGGTCGAGGAGGATCACGTCGGGGCCGAACGTTGAGACCCGTTCGAGCAACGGTGCTGCGCAGTCAAGTGCTTCAACGTTGTAGCCCGCCGCTTCCAGCGCTCGCCGCACGACACGGAGGATGGCAGGGTCATCATCGACGGCGAGGATGCGGGCACCCTTCATCGCAGCGGACTCGCTGGCGGAAGGCTGACCCGGAACGTACTTCCTTCAGGCGACGAGTCGACCGTCACATGACCGCCGCAGAGCTCGACCATGGCCCGTGCGATTGCAAGACCAAGCCCGGTACCGTGGATGCGCTTCCCTTCGGCTCCACGGTAAAACCTCTCAAAGATGTGAGGGAGGTCTTGGGCCGAGATCCCGGGACCAGCGTCAGATACTTCGAGTACAAAGCGGCCCGCATCGGCGCGCGCGCGAAGCTGGATGGCCGCCCCTGGCGTCGAGTACTTCGCGGCGTTCTCCGTGAGGTTGATCAGTGCTTGCAGGAGCAGGCCGTAGTCTGCTCTCGCCCAGAGCCCTTCCGGTGCGTCCACGCACACGTCCCTTTCGCAGGTCGCCGCCTTCGTGGCAACGACCACGTCCTTCAGAAGCGGCCGAAGCTCGACGGGCTCAATCGTTGGCCGGACGGCGGCGCCGTCGAGCCGGCTCATGTCCAATAGGTCCGTCACCGTGCCGGTGAGGCGGTCCGTTTGCGATTCGATGGTCGCCAGCAGCTGCTTGCGGTCCGCGTCGCTGAACTCAACTTCGTCTGACCTCAGGCTGCCAACGGCT
Source organism: Dehalococcoidia bacterium (assembly GCA_050248655.1). GTDB lineage: Bacteria > Chloroflexota > Dehalococcoidia > Tepidiformales > Tepidiformaceae > JAGQHB01. Next base: position 406,915 of record JBFWRY010000002.1, on the reverse strand, counting down.
GCCTTTATCGCGGTCAGCGGCGACCGGAGGTCGTGGGACACACTGGAGAGGAGCGCGGACTTGAAGTCGTCGGACTGCCGCAACGCGTCCGCCTGCCGGGCCTCCTCCGCGAGCCGCGCGCGATGAACGGCAACACCGGCCTCGTCAGCGAATGCATGAAGCAATACGTCAAGGTCGCCTCCAGCGGGGGCGGTCAGCTCGCCGACGATGTGGATGACTCCAGGCTGGCCAGCCGGACGGCGAAACGGAATGAAGGTATCCGTGGCACTGGCACCGCTAACACGGAAACCAGTGTGGCGAAGACCTCTCTCTGAGAGCCGGCGAGATACCTCACCTGAATCCACCGCCGCGACTGCGAGCGCGGCGTCGTCACGGCTCACTTCACGCGCGTCGGCAGTCGATGCGACTACGCGCCATTCGCGCCCGCTCACTTGCAGTATCTCGCAGCGTTTAGCCTGTACAGCGCGCGCAACCGCGCGAGCCAGTACATCGAGTGCGCGCTTCGGATTGGGCGCCGCGGCCAGCTCTCGCGAGAGCCCGAGCATAATGGTCAGCTCGTCCCGGCGCTCCTGGGCAATCGCCAATTGACGGCGAAGCAACGACAGCATCGAGGCGCCGACGACGGCGACCGCCAGGAAGATCACGAGCGCAACCACGTTTCGCGGTTCTTGCACGGTCACGGTGTTCAGTGGGGGTACGAAGAAAAAGTTGAGGAGCAAGTCAGCGAGCACTGCGCTTGCGAGCCCAACGACGTAGCCCCACAGCGCGGAGGCGAGCAGAACCACGAGTAGAAACAGCATGGTGACTGCTGTGAGTTCGCCCTCGCTGACAAGGGGCGCGAGCAAGCCAGTCAATCCCGTCAGCACGAGTAGCGACGCAGCGGCGCCTGCGCGCACGTCAGCCGCCCGGGCCGGCATCCGAACTGAGGGAAGTCCTCGCATGCTCGAAATCGTACGGCAGATTCGACCCTCCGGCCCACGACCGCACCGACGCACGGCGCCGCCGACGGAGATCGCAAACAGCCATGAAGAAAACGGACGGTCTCGTAAATCGCCACCCCGAGGATGCTCGGCCAACCGGCGGGCGACCTCTCGGATCACCGCCCCGACACGCAGCCGGTTGAGGGAAGGGCGGCTCAAGTCTCTACGGCTTTTGGCCCCGGAACCGTCGCTCCTCCCCCTTTTTCCACGCGCGCAAGATCAGCGAAAAAGATGCATCGGTCTACGACGGCCGAATCCGAATCCAAAAACCTTCACCAGTCCGCAACATCGGCATGTTGCTCAATCGCAGATATGGATCTCCGCGGTTCTGGTTCCGGTCGTCGGTCGCTGTCTCGCGTCAAGTCCACGGGATGAACCAGTCGTCATCGAAGGCTCCCTGCCGACGGGCGACCCGCGAAATTCATGCGGTTCACTGGGGTCTCTTGTTACGCATCGGCACAGCCCTCTCCACTGCGTCAGTGCTTCTGAGCGGGCGCGGGCTCAGTTCGTGGCTCCCATGCTTCGCCGTACTGGCGCAGCGCCTGTAAGACCGGCACGAACGCTTTTCCTTTGGCGGTGAGCTTGTATTCGGAACGCGGCGGGTGCGCGCTGTACGGCACCTGCACGACCATCTCCGTTTCCTCCAACTTCTTTAGGCGATCGGAGAGGAGATTAGTGGAGATCCCTTTGAGCGATTCAAGGAGGGTCGAGTAGCGCCGCCGGCCCCAGGAAAGGTCGCGCAGGATCAGCATCGTCCAGCGGTCGCCGACGACATCGAGCGTACGGGCTACGGGACAGTCCTGTTGGGTTTCGTACGAGCGTGAATCCGGCATGCGAACCTCCTCGGTGGGTTTACTTTCTGCTAGTGACTTGACGAAGGTCAAGCCTTCCGAGTACAAAGTGTAGTAGTTACTAATACATACTCAAGTCTTTCGACCGAGAACGGAGTCCGCGCATGTCCAGCCCCGATTCGCCCGTCCTTTTCGAAGTCCTCAATGGGGTCGTGACCATCACCCTCAACCGTCCGGAACAGATGAACAGCATCAACGCCGAACTCGGCTCCGGGCTCATCGAAGCCCTGCGAGAGGTACGCAACCGCGATGACATACGCGTGGCCGTGATCACGGGGAACGGCCGCGCCTTCTGCGCCGGCGCCGACCTCCGGAGCCGCGCCGACGGGCCAGCAGCCGCGACGGGAGTGGCGGGACTCTTCCGCACTGACGATTCTCCCGGTTTTCACGAGTTCGACGCGAAGAAGCCCATAATCGGCGCGGTCAACGGATATGCGCTGGGCGGGGGCTTCGAGATTGCCCTCTCGTGCGACCTCCTTATCGCCAGCGAATCGGCGACGTTTGGTTTGCCAGAGATCACGCTCGGGTTCTTCCCGCTGGCTGGCGCTCCGGTCAAGTTGCCGCGTGGCATTTCAAGAGTGGTGGCCAATGACATGCTCTTCACCGGCGAGCGGATCGACGCGAAGAAGGCCTACGAATACGGCATCGTCAGCCGCGTCGTCCCGGCCGACGAACTACTTCCGGTCGCCCAAGCGATGGCCGCGAAGATCGCCGGTTACGCGCCGCTCGCGGTCCGTTCGATGCTCGAGTTGGTGAAGCGCCAGGGGAATCTCCCCGAAGGCGAAGCCATGCGCCTCGCTTCCACCATGCGTTGGGCGATCGGCCAAACGAGTGACGCAAAGGAAGGCCCCCGCGCTTTCGCTGAAAAGCGAACGCCCGTCTTCAGGGGCGAATAACCATCCCCGGGGAACCTGGGCGATCCCAATCCCACTCAAGTTTGGAGCAGCAATCGATGACTCAAGAAGCACCTCCCGGCCGTGTGCGCCACGAGCGCATCGGACACGTTCTCAAGATCACCATCGACAACGTCACCCGCCGAAACTCGTTCATCCCGGAAATGATGGAGCAGCTCTCCGAAGCACTGACGCTCCTCGATGAAGACCCTGAGCTTCGCGCCGGAGTCCTCTGCGCCGAAGGTGGGCACTTCACCGCGGGCCTCGACATGCCGAAGTTCTTCGGTCCCGGCGCGACCGCGCGGACAACCCCGGAAGGCCAGGTTGATGCTTTCCAGCTGACAAAGACGTGCCGCAAGCCGATCGTCGCGGCCGTGCAGGGCATCACCTTCACCATCGGGATCGAGATGGTCCTCGCCTGCGACATCGTCATCGCGGCAGATGACGCGCGCTTCTGCCAGATGGAGGCGAAGCGCGGACTGGCGCCATTGGCGGGCGGCAACTTCCGATTCCTCACCCGCATGGGCTGGGGAGACGCGATGTATCACCTGCTCCTGGTCGATGAGTTCGGCGCCGCGGAAGCGCACCGAATCGGACTCGCCCAGGAAGTCGTGCCCCCGGGCACGCAAGTGGAACGAGCGCTCGAACTGGCGGAGATCATCGCCAGGAACGCCCCGATCGGCATCCAGATCACAAAGGCCACCGCGAGGAAGTTCTACGAAGCGGCAGAAGCAACGGCAATTGCCGCCCTTCCCGAAATCCGGGCGGCGGTGATGGGAACCGAGGACATGAAGGAAGGCATGCAGTCCTTTATCGAACGTCGCCCCGCGGTCTTCACGGGCCGCTAGCGGGTTCGCGAACGAAAGGCAGACTGACCATGGTCAAGATTGCTACAGGTTTCGGTTCGGGCGGCGGCTGGGCCGAAGCCGTGAGCTGGGTGTTAGAGGCCGAGAAACTTGGCGTCGACAGCGTCTGGACGGCCGAAGCCTGGGGCTTCGATGCCGTGACGCCGCTCGCCTATCTCGCCGGCAAGACCGAAAAGGTGAGACTCGGTACTTCGATCATGCAGGCCGGCACGCGCACGCCCGCCGCAGTCGCCATGACGGCCCTCACCATGCAATCGCTTTCCAACGGCCGATTCATCCTCGGACTGGGGAACAGCGGACCGCAGGTCATCGAAGGTTGGCACGGCATCCGCTTCGACCGCCCGGTGCAGCGTTTGCGCGAGATCGTCGAGATCGTTCGTATGGCCGCTTCCGGCGAACGCGTCACCTACAACGGAAAGGTCTACCAACTTCCACTTCCGGGAGGCGAAGGCCGCGCCTTGAAAGTGAGCGCCCCGCCGGCCCACGTGCCGATCTACCTGGCGACGCTGGGCCCGAAGAGCCTCGAAGTGACCGGCGAGATCGCCGATGGATGGCTCGCATCGTCGTTCACCGCAGATAACTCGAAGCCACTCCTCGATGCCATTCGTCGCGGTGCCGAACGTGCCGGTCGCGATTTCGACACCATCGAGCGCCAGGCCGGTGGCGTCGTCCAGTTCGGCGACGACCTGGACAGGTTGATTGCGCCGCGAAAGAGCGGCTTCGCTTTTGAGATGGGGGCGATGGGCTCACCAGAGCACAACTTTTACAAGGACGCCTACGCGATGCAAGGCTTTGCCGAAGCTGCGAACAGGATCCAGTCGCTCTGGCTCGAACGGAAGCGCGAAGAAGCCGCGGCAGCAGTCCCGGACGAGCTCGTCATCAAGGCGAACCTGTTGGGCACAGAAGCAATGGTGAAGGAACGCATCAGCGCCTACCGGGATGCCGGAATCACATCGATCAGCGTCTCGCCGGCAGGTTCAACGCTCGGTGAACGCATCGAGACCCTCGGCCGGTTTATGAAGCTTGTAGCGGAAATCAACGCGGCCCCTTAGCGCCTTCAGCGGCGCTATCTGATCCCGCAGGAGGAACCCATGGGACAGCCATCAGAAGCCGAACGTGTTCGCGCCTACATTCTCGCCCAGGCGAACAAGCTCACTATTCCCGAACTCGTAGATAAGGTCCGCGCCGACACCGCTCCGCTGCGCGAGGCGGCTGCCTCGGTGCCGGCGGGTCGATTTTTCGAGCGGCCAGCGTCAAACGACTGGTCGGCTGCGGAGGTCTTCACCCACATCCTCGATATGAACGACCGAGGCGTCGGTCTGATCACGGGGATACTGGATACAGGCACCGCCCCGGCCGCCGTGGTCGACGAGATGACCGGCGAAACGCGAGCTGGTTTGGAGTCGGCGGAAGCCTATTGGCAATCCTATCTCGCCAAACGAGAACCGTTCCTGGACCGAGTACGGGGCGCGCGCGGAGATGAGCACCTCGAAATCAGGGTGCGGTCTTCGTTCGGCGACCTGACCTGGCGGGAGTGGCTTCTCTTCATGCGTGTGCACGACCTGGACCACATGCGGCAACTGCAATCACTTGCAACCCACTTCGCCTTGCCGTCCGCCAGGAGCATCTAGATGGATTTTCGTTTTGGTGATGCTGAAGAGGCGCTGCGGACCGAAGTGCGCGCGTTTCTTCAGGGAGCACTCCCAGCAGTCGAGACTCACTTTCACCCGGATGTTCCCGGCGGGGACGATTTCTACGAGGCGCTCGCCTTCAACAAGAAGCTCGCTGCGCGAGGCTGGATCGCACCCGCCTGGCCGAAGGAATACGGCGGCCTGGGCGCGACCATCTACGAACAGATGGTGTTCAGCGAAGAGTTCGGCTACTACGGGGCTCCCGACAACGGAACGCGCGCCTTCGGCGTGGGAATGCTTGGACCGACGCTCATCGTCCACGGCACCGAAGACCAGAAGCGCGAACACCTGGCGCGGATCACGAGCGCGGAAGCTGTCTGGTGCCGGGGATACTCGGAGCCCGGGTCGGGGTCGGACCTGGCGAGCCTTCAGACCCGCGCAGTTCGGGATGGCGACGACTTCATCATCAACGGGCAAACGATCTGGACCTCCGGCGGCCACGGGGCGAACTGGATCTTCCTCCTGGCGCGCAGCGACCCGGAAGCGCCGAAGCACAAGGGCATTAGCTTCTTCATGCTCGACATGCGCACACCGGGAGTCACGGTGCGGCCATTGGTCAACATGGCCGGCCGCCACGATTTCAACGAAGTCTTCTTCGAGGATGTCCGTATCCCTCGCGCCAACCTTGTCGGTGAGGAGAACCGGGGTTGGTACGTCGGCATGACTCTGCTGGACTTCGAGCGATCCGGCGTCGCACGTTCGGGCGCCCAGCGCCGGACGCTCGAATTGTTCGGCAGGTGGTTGCGGGGGACTTCGACGGAAACCCGCCGCAAAGCGCGGCTTGGGTATGCCGAACTGCTCATTGAAAACAACGTCGCCCGCGCACTTGGGTATCGCATCGGCGATATGCAAACCCGCGGAAAACATCCCAGCTACGAAGCCTCGATGGTCAAGGTCTTCCTATCTGAGTTGAGCCAGCGAATGTACAACTTCGGTTTGAACGCGCTGGGCCTGCGGGGGCAACTTCGACCCGGAGACCCCCATGCTTCGCTTCTTGGTGAATTCGCCGAGAACTACATGCTCATCTCGCCGGCCTCGGTCTACTCCGGGTCGAACGAGGTTCAACGCAACATCATCGCGTCGCGCGGCCTGGGCCTGCCTAGAGACTGAGACTTCGGAGTGAAGCATCGCTGTGAACCGTGAACGTTGCCGCCGTCCGATCGCGGGACGAACGCTGCCAAAAAGAATCGAGGAATACACGTGGAGATTTCAGGATCTGTTGCACTGGTGACCGGGGCCAACCGTGGGCTTGGAGCCGCGTTCTGCCGAGCGTTGCTCGAAGCCGGAGCGTCGAAGGTGTATGGAGGCGCCCGCGACATCGCCTCGGTGGACATGCCCGGCGTAATCCCGGTCCGGCTCGATGTCACCTCGCAGGCCGACATTCAGGCGGCAGTGGCAGGATGCGGCGATGTCAATCTCCTGATCAACAATGCCGGCATTCTCACGGGAGCTGGAGCGTTCTCCGAGGACGCGATCGAGGCCGGGCACCGGGAATTCGAAACCAACGTCTTTGCACCGCTCGCCATGACGCGCGCTTTTGCTCCGACCCTAGGCTCGAATGGCGGCGGAGCGATCATCAACGTGCTCTCCGTCCTGGCGTGGCTGAGTAATCCGGGCGCTGCGCTCTACTGCGCGTCAAAGGCCGCCTCCTGGTCCCTAACGAACGCCATTCGGCAGGAACTGCAGTCCCAGGACACCCACGTGATGGCGCTCCACGTCGGGCTCATGGAGACGGACATGGCGGCTAGACTGCGTGGCTCGAAGTCGTCACCCGACGACGTCGCCGCTCAGACGCTCGCGGGCCTCCGGGCGGGCGCGTTTGAAGTCCTGGCGGATGAGTCCAGCCGGCGCGTTAGGAGTGCACTGTCGGCCGACCCCACCCTCCTGTACCCGTCGCTCGCGCCGAAAGTCGGCGCCTGAGGCGGGGATTTGAGCGGACAGACTTTCACAGACAGGAGAACGCCATGCACGAGCGAAACACCAAGCGAGTTCCCAGGCTTGCTCTCCAATGAGAGTGGGCACGTCGCTGCGCTTCATGTTCCCCACATCGCCAAAGACGCTGGCCACTTTCCAACGGACGCTGGCAGCGGCGCCACCGGGCACGTTCCTGGAGCGGCCGATGGGCGCCTTCGATACGGGCGAGCAGGCGCGCAACCTGTTGGAGGTGGCGACCGCGGCTCGGACGGCGGGGCTGGACGGACTGTTATGGGGCGACAATCATGCGATGTCTCCAGCCTATGCCAATGTCTTTCAGCCCGTACCGACCCTCGCACGGATAACGGCGGTGACGGGCGATATGCCGGTCGGCTTCGTGCTGCTCGGCCCCTTCTATCACCCGCTCCTGCTGGCAGAACAGGTGGGCACCATCTGTGCGTTCACGGATGCCCCATTCATCCTGACCTTCGCGCTGGGTGGCAACGGCCGAGCCTTCCAGTCCTACGGGATGGAGCTTCGGACCCGAGTCGGCCGGCTGGAGGAGCTAGTACCGCTGGTGCGCCGCCTGCTGGCGGGCGAGCAGGTGACGCATGACGGGCGCTACTTCACGCTGAGGGGCGCCACAATCGCGCCCTTGCCGCGCCGGCCGGTCGCTATCTGGATGGCTGGCACCCTCGGGGCCTCTGTTGAGCGTGCCGGACGCCTGGCTGACGGCTGGCTAACAGCACAGAATGCGAGTCGGGACGACCTCAAGGCACAGCTCGGTCTCTACCTCGAGACCGCCGCGCGACACGGCCGCCCGGCGCTACCCGTCCTCCGGCGTGATATCTACGTAGGCGAATCGGACGCGGAGGCGCGGGCCGTGGTTGACCCCATCCTGGCCGAGGGCTACCGAGGGGCAGGCTACGACGCGCTGCTGGTTGGCGGGCCCGAGACGGTCATCCGGCAGCTTCGGGAATACCGCGAGATGGGCTTTGAAGATGTCATGGTCCGGCACACCGTTGGAGATCACCAGCAGATGCTTCGCTCGTTCGAACTCATTGGGAGCCACGTGATGCCAGCGATACGCGACCTCTAGCACGGGAGTCCGCGACTCCGCCGCTCAGGGCCGCGCCGGGCGCGTAGGACTACGACTGAAAGTTCGGGAGGACTTTGCCGTCTCTGACGTAGGTCAGCCCTTCGGTTACCTCGTAGGCGTGGACGGCGGAAACGAACCGGGACAGCCTGCCTGACAGGGTCGCGATCTCGCCGCCACCGAAGAACGCGCGTCGGGCGTTCGCGTCGGTGAAGCCGAGGATCAGCGAGGCGTGGAAGTGCTGGTCGGCGGGGTTGTCGTGCGCCACGTTCGGCGTGTCCCAGAGTCGTTTGATCCAGGGCATGAAGACTTGCGTTCGAAGTTCTCGAAGCGAACCTGCCTCGAGGAGAGCGGGAACAAGCTCGTCCGTGAGGAACCTCCGGAATGCACGAGTCTTCACCCCTTCACGCTTGCGGAGGTAGATCAGGCTTCGCGCTCCCGTCCTCTCTCCGGGATCGGCCGTGTCGTACCAGCGTGCCGAGTACGGTAGACCCGCGTAAAGCAGTGTTCGCCGGAACACATTCACTTCGTCCTTGTACGCGAGCCTGGTCTGCTTGCGGCCCCAGAGCGGGGAGAGAGCAGAGGTGAATGTGACCTCGGCGATCCCATCGATCCGGCGTTCGGCCGGGATGACCGTTTCGACCCCGAAGACTTCCGGCCAGAGTCCGGGATGGTCGTCCGCCAGGTGGATCTGGCGGTACTCCTCGATCCCCGGAGTCGCGGCGATGATCTTCGAGTGCGGCCCCTTCCAGTAGTCCATTCCACGCTGTCGGGGTTGGTCGGTCCGCATCCACAGCAGGATCGATGAGACCAGGGGCTTTTTCGCTGAGTGAATCGTCACCACGTTCTTGCCTCTCTTCGCAGGGCGCGCTCAGCGGTCGAGGAACTCGACGGCGACAGGCACAAACTTGTCGTGGTATTGGAAGATGGCGCCGTGGCCCGAGTCGGGGTAGATGACCAGCTCGGAGCCTGCGATCCGGCGGTGCAGGTCCTCGGACAGCACCGAGGGCACCATCCGGTCGTTATCGCCGTTGGCGATCAAGGTGGGCTGGGTGATGATCGAGAGATCAGCGGGGGCCGAGCGACCCCACTTCTGGATCGCCGTGAGCTGCGTCCGGAACGCCTTCAGCGCGATCTTGGCGTCGCGGTCGACGGTGCGCTCCTTGAGCCGGCGGACGAACGCGCGGGCGGCGGCCTTGCCGGTGGCGTTGCGGTTGAAGAACAGGAACTCCTTCGGGTCCGAGCGGGTCAGGGCCGCGCGCAGCATGTCCCAGTAGGTCGTACCGGCGACCTTGTCGATGTCCTTCCCTCCGGCAGGACCGGTCCCGGTGAGGATGAGCTTGCGGACCAGTTCGGGATGCTTGACCAGGAGGGCCTGGGCGACCATGCCCCCGAGGGAGAACGAGAAGATGTCGACCTTGTCGAAGCCGAGCGCGCGGATGAAGGTGTAAGCGTCGTCCGCCATGGCTTCGACGTTATCCGGCACGTGACCCGTGGACGCACCGACTCCCCGGTTGTCAAAAGCGATGACGCGATGGTTCTTCGCGATGGGGTCAATGATGCGGGGGTCCCAGTTGTCCAGCGTGGCGGCCAGGTGGACGAAGAAAATCACCGGGATGCCGCCGGTGGGCCCGAGTTCCCGATAGGCGTACGTGACATCCCCGGCGGTGATGGTGCGCGCCGGGGCGTGGGCATAGGAGGTGACGACACCATCATTCGGGGTGTCTTGAGTGAGAGTCATCGAGGCATCCTTCTGTGTGGCGCGCGCTTACGGGCCTTGACGCTGGACGGCACACGCCGCGGCTGCGGCGGCCGGCAAATCGCTGCCTGAAATGCCTATGAGATAGCAGGCAACGGGCGCCGCGATTCGCTCAGACGCGCGGGCCGCCACGCCGGCTATCTCTAGGAGTTGCTCAACAGTCCCGGCATCTGGCGGTGCCACCCCGAGTGCCGCTGCGAAGGCCGAGAGCCACTCTTCAGGCTTCATTCGAGACATGGACGCCGGCGAGTCTCGCTCATCGGCCATCTTTCACCTCCACCGGTTCGAGACGGGCGGGTACGCTCTTATGCCAGGGCGTGCCGCCCCACGGGTCACGTGCGGCGCTCGCGGTGAACTCGTTTGGGCCGACACCGGTCTGAACTCGTTGGCCCCGGTCCAGGTGGTCCAGCCCGAGGCCATTTGGCAGAGCGATATGGCCCCTGGACATCCCGGCGTCGATCTCGACCCGCACCACGGCGAAGGCTCGCGGGCTCGTCAGCGTCGCAAGCCCCTTATCCACCAGGCCGACCCGCTCGGCGTCTTGAGGTGAGACACGAAGGGCGCCTTCTCCGTCGTGTTTGCGCCAGTTCGGGTCGCGGAAGATCGTGTTCGCGGTCGTAGAACGCCGTTCACCGGCAGAGAGGAGGAACGGCCAGTCCGGGTCGTCGCCGGGTGGTACCTCCGTGCGTAACGACTCGAGTTCGTCCAGAAGTTCGGGCATGACGGTATTCACGCGGCGGTCGGGTGTGGAGACTCGGCGCCACGTTTCGTCGGTGGCGTCGTCAGTGAAGACCACACCAGATGGACTCGTAAGGATGGCGTCGAACAACCGATCGCCTGCCTCGGGGCCAGTGCCATAGCCCGCTCGCTCGACACCCAGCGGGTTCGCGGCAGCACAGCGCCGGGCGATCGGCCAGAGCGCGGCCGCGGCAGCCGCGCCGTGCGGGAGCGTCGGCCCGAGCGTCCGGTAGAGCACGATCGGCGCCAGGATCGCCAGCTTCGGATGGGCGGCAACGGCCGACTCGAACGCGTCCGCGAATGCGGCCCGCCCGTGTGCCGCCGCTTCGCTGAGGGGCTGGAGTTCGATCCCGTCCAGGAACCCGGCGGCCTCGACGATGCGGGCATGAATCTCGGGTTCGGGCAACGGCCCCGCGGGCGCGTCGACTACCGGCCAGCGAAGCTGGAACACGTTCTTAGGGAAGTCGAAATTGAAGAAGGTGGCTTCGTGCTTCTCGAACTGGGTCTGGGCCGGAAGGACGTAGTCCGCCAGGCGCGCGGTCTCCGTCATGAAAACGTCGATGACCACGACGATATCGAGGGCCTCCAGGGATTGCCGCATTCTTTGGCTGTCGGCGATCGAATGGACGGGATTGCCGGACTCTACGACCAGCGCCCGGTAACGCTTCGGGTGGTCCGTGAGGATCTCATCGGGGATGACGTTGCAGGGCAGCAGGCCACCGAGGATGCGGGCACCAACAACGGGACTGGTTGGAAACGACTCCGGGTTCAACTCCGCCGAGTTAGCCTTCAGCAGCGGCACCATCATCGATGGCGCGTACTGGCCCCCGTGCACGCCAAGGTTGCCCGTTAGCGCCCACGCGAGCTTCTCGAGGTAGCTGACGAGCGTGGAGTGGCGGTTCATCTGGACCCCGAGGTCCTCGAATGCTGCCACGCTCGCTGCCGATGCCAGCCGCCGTGCGGCCCGGCGGACGAGATCCTCGTCGACTCCCGATATTTCGCTGTACGCCGCGACGGGGATAGCGGTGAAGGCGCGAAGGATATCCTCAACGCCATTCGCGTGTGCCCGCAGCCACTCCTCGTCGACCAGGCCCTCCTGGACGATGACGCCAACGAGAGCGGCAAGAAGCCAGGCGTCTCGCCCTGGCTTGACCTGCAAGTGGAAGTCAGCGATGGCGGCCGTCTCGGTAACGCGAGGGTCGATAACGATCAGCGACCGGCTCGGGTCCTTCGCGATGGCTCTCAGCGTTGCCCGGGCCCGGGGGATTCCGTGGCTCATCCACGGGTTCTTGCCGACGAAGAAGGCCACTTCGCAGTCTTCGAAATCGCCACGCACCGGCGTGCCGAACATCGCGCCGTTGACCCAGATCTCGCCGCTCTTCTCCTGGGAGATCGCCGACGAGCGATAGCGCCCGCCGAACGCTCGCCACATGGCACCGCTGTACGTGCCTCCGAGATGGTTTCCCTGGCCGCCTCCGCCGTAGTAAAGGATGCTTTCGCCCCCATGCGCGTCGCGAACGGCGCTCAGTCGTTCGGCAACCTCTCTCGTCGCGGTGTCCCAATCGATCTCCTCGAATGAACCATCGGGGCGCCGGCGGAGCGGGTGCAAGACCCGTTCCCCCCGACCGTTCTGGTAGTAATCGAGGCGAAGAGGCTTCTCACAGGTGTAGCCCCTGGAGGCTGGGTGATCCTTGTCCCCTCGGATTCGTTCGAAGGTGCGGCCGTCATCGCCGAGGCGAATTTCGATTCCGCAGTTGCATTCACAGAGGATGCAGGCGGACTTGCGCCACTCTGCGGCGGCCACAGTTTCCTCCGTGTGGATGGTCGCATCGTTAGTACTCACGGCTACCCTCACCTCTGCTGTCTTTTGACGAGTTCGTTTGCGGTTTAGACACGGATCACGACCTTGCCGAAGTGCTGTTGCGACTCCATGTACTGGTAGGCGGCGACCGCATCGTCGAACTCGAAGACCCGGTCAATTACCGGGTGGACCGCGCGCTGGGCCAGCGCGCGGTTCATGTCCTCGAACATCGCCCGGCTCCCAACGTAGATGCGCGTCGCCCGGATGTTGCGGCCGACCATCGGAGCTGTACCCGGGTCTCCGCCTTCGTGAGCCAGCGCGCCGATTAGTACGACGTTCCCGCCGAACCGCGTCGCCGCCATCGATCGCGCGAACGTGGCGGTCCCGGCCACTTCGAGGACAAGGTCCACTCCGCGGCCGCCAGTCGCCTCCATCACTGCGACGTCCCAGTCTTCGCGAGTCAGGTAGTTGATGGTCACATCGGCACCAAGCGACCTGGCCCTGGCCAGCTTTTCTTCGCTGCTGCTGGTGATGAGCGTCCGCACACCGGCAATCTGACCAAGCTGAAGCCCAGCGATGGAGACCCCACCGGTCCCGAGGAGGAGCACGCTCTGGCCAGGCACGAGCTTCGCTTGCACGAACATCGCATTCCATGCTGTCAACGCAGCGCACGGGAGCGTCGCGGCTTCCTCATACGTCATGTAGTCGGGCAGCTTCACCACCGCGTCGCCGCGAAGGACGACCTCCTCGGCCAACATCCCGTCGATGGCGCCGCCGAGGGCGTCGCGAACGTAGTCGGCAGTCACCTCTCCGTCGGACCAATAGGGAAAGAAGCAGCCCGCGACGCGGTCTCCGACCGAGATGCCGTGAACGCCGTCGCCGACCGCCACCACCTCACCCGCCCCGTCCGAAAGTGGAACCACGGTGCCCGGGGCCCGCTTCGTGACCATTAGATCGCGGTAATTCAGCGAGGTCGCCCGAACGCGGATGGAGACCTCGCCATGACCCGGCGGCCGGGACGGCTCTTCGACGAAGCGGAGGCCCCCCGGTCCCTGGCCAGGGGTCAAGCGGACGGCCCTCATGACTCAGACCTGCGGGCTGCAAGTCCATGGTCGAGCTCGGTCGGCGCTCCTGCCCGAGGGTTTTTGGCCGAGGAGTCTCCCTCAACAACGCGCATTGCCAGTCTCATTGAGTTGTCCTTTCTGTCGCTATAAGTGTTTGGTCCGAGGCTGCATTTCCGATGGAGCTACGGGTCCTGAATGCCGGCCCCGGCACCAGCTCCACATCCCGCGAGTCAACAATCTGGCCCAAGACCGGATCCACCAATGCAAGCCGCACGCCATGGCCGGTTTCCCGATGGACCAGGCGCAGGGGTTCGTTGCCCTCCCCGAGCGCGTGCTTGTCGCCCCACTCCCGAAGCGCCACCAGGACGAACTGCAGGTCCCAGCCACGATTGGTCAAGCGGTACTCGGACCGTGCCCGACCACGACTGTCGTGGTAATCGGAAGTCTTGAGGATCCCTGCTTCGCTTAGTCGACGAAGGCGATCTGAAAGCGTCGCCCGGCTGATCGCGAGGCGGTCGATAAGGTCATCGAACCGCCTGACACCGTTCATCACGTCACGGACGATCAGCATGCTCCAGCGGTCGCCAAGCAAGTCGAGCGCGGAAGCGACCGGACACGGGGTGGGTGCCACCTCTTTCCAATCCATAGGGCCTCTTAGTCTTGAGTCTGTACTTTGAACTTACATTGGGGTTCGATTCTTGGCAACCTCCACCACGCCGCGCTGCAACGCTCCGCGCACGGCTGCCCGAACGGCCACCTCCGGTCTAGTGATGAATGGTCGGGCCCCGTGCCCGCCCTGAAGGAGGTCGAAGCGCGTACTGCAACGCCTGGCCCACGTTCTCGGCGCGCTCGCGGACGTCGCGCCAGTGGCATCCGTCCGGAATCTGAAAGCGGTGATTCTCCGGGTAGGCGGCGTACTCAAGATCGTCGCCAGACGCGGCGAGAGCCTGCGCGAACTCTTCGTCGTACACATCCGAAATCCGTTTGAAGAAGAGAAGCGGGAAGATGTACGTCTTGAAGTCGGCCGCATCCACCGGCCCGCGGAGGATGTTCGCGGCCTCCCAAAGGTGCGATTCGAGCTTACCGAGGGTGACGCCGCCCGCCTCGGATAGCTCAAGCTGAACGACTGGTTGCGACTCTTCAGGAACGATTGAGAACTCGGCCACCGCGCTCCTCTAGCCTTGCCCGGGAATCATACGCGAGGGCGGGGGCGTCCGGGGAGCGGGGCGGCTGGGCCGCACGATTCAGTCATGGTGAGCCATCGGTCGGCACCGCGGGTTCTGGATCGTCGATGTCAGCCTCCGTCGCGGTCGCCGCAAATTGGTTCCAGGCTGCCAGCATCCAATGAGGCAACTGGTCGTGGCGCGTTACAGCAACACGCGCATTCGCATATGGCATGTGTGGCTCCAGAACCGTCCGGACCATTACCGATCGGTCGTTCACCTGAATCGGCGCAATCACGTCTGGCGCCTGAGTGATGTCTTCGCGGCTCCGCAGATAAAGTGGCACGAGGTAGTTCATTCGACCGGCCCCACGATGGTGACATCGTGTGCGCGCTAGGATCCCAAGGTGCGTGGATGCCGCTTGGCAGTGCAACGCTGCGAGCCGTTGAACGAGTGCGGCCCCCTGAGCCGGAACTGATGTGCTACCGTCCGATCACCGTTCCGATCAGGCTTCTGGCGACCCCGAGCGGGACGCGGCGGCCCAAGTAGACCTCCCCGTGCCGGACCAGAGCGACCTTCCCCGCCGCCCAGGGAGACTCCGCGAGCAGCCTGGTCGCCTCGGCGCTTGAGAGCGCAACGCGGCGAATGGTCCCCAGCGAAGCTGCAAGGGCCACGACTGATAATCGCTGGCACATTGGGCAGCTATCGCGATACAGAAGCATTGATCTGGTCATGAATCGAGGTCCGCAAGGACTCTGAGTGCCGTCGCCGTGGTGATGTAGCCATGCTGATCGGTGTAAAGGCGTCCGAGAGGGTGCAGCCAGGGTTGTTCGCACTCTGGATCAGTAACGCGCAGGCTCAGTGAGCCCGGCCAAGAGCCGTCCACCATTTGGCGCGAGACGAGGGCGGCCGCTAGACCCGCCGCCGCGGCATGGCCGCCGACTGCCGCGATCCCGGCGAGGCAGGCTAGGTCGAAATCGCCGTAGATGGCTCGGGTACCGGATTCATGCACGATCGGCGCCGGCGCCGCAAGTTCGAGGCCGTCTTGCTTGATCGCTCGGGCCGCCTGCAGCGTCGCATAGTGGGCGGTCCGCCACCAGTAGGACGGCCAGCCCCCGAACTCATCGCGAGATGCGGACAGCACTTCAACCACGGCGGGCCGCAACGCGCGACGTGCCGGCTCCGATAATGCGAGGAACGCAACTGGCGTGACATCAGGGTGTGGGCGTCCCCACGCATCATCTCGCGGGTACGTGGCGAAGCCGCCCGCGGGCCGCCACATCCCGAGCAGCCATGTTTCATCAGCCCGCACGTCATGAGGCGTGCTGGCAGCCTTCAGAAGGTGAAGGACATGTGCCGTGGTGTCGGCGTCGGGTCCAGTGGCGGCGTTGTAACCCCACCCGGCCGGGTGTGCAGGATTTGCGATGAGCCAACGGACCGCAGCCTGGACCGCGGCACCGACACCGGCGGCCTGCTGCACCCTGAGCCGTGTCAGGGCCACCGCAACGTATGCAGTCACCCACGCGTCCGACTCGCCTACCGGCAGTTGATAATCCGACCAATGCCCGTCGGCTGCCTGCCCGGCGAGGAGATATCCGGCGGCGGACAACATCGCCTTCTCATGTCCCCCACTCATGCGTAATTTGGGGCTTTCGAGTAGAGATTTACGCGGACTCCCCCCGTGCGATTGACTGCGCAGCCGATGAGGGCCGTCTCTGCGAATCGCGCACGGAGCATTCCCGGCGTGAGCAACGGCGCGATGCCGAGGCGGCTGCAGAGCACCTCCGCGATATCAGCCCACCGCTCCCCGGTATGCGGAAGGCAATGCGCACAGATGTCCAGCTTCGCATCGACAAGCGCCCCGCTTGAGATCTCAAACCCGGCCGCAACCGTCAACCCGGCTACCGGCATGCCTTCGTCGCCCAGCACTTCTTCAAGAAACCCAAGTAGCACCTCGCTCCGTAAGACGTCGATACCGAGCCCGGCAAGCGTCCCGGGGCTGCCGAAGCGCACATACACCTTCGCCCGTCCGTCCTCGGGCCCTCGACCCTCAACGGCCACGCTGGCGACCCGCGTCTGCTCCACAAACGACGCTGGCAGGCAGGAGGCGGCTCGCGGCGTGCCAGTCACCGCGCTTAGCCACGACTTTGTACGGGGCCACCATTCGTCTTCCGCCCCCCATCGCACGTTGGCGTACAGAGCGATACCCGGCCGACCTGGTTCGATGCCCGTCCAACAGCACCCTCTCGCAAGTTCCGGGTATGCCGCGACGTTGTCTGGGAGGGCATGCCGCACGGTCATCCGCCAGGCTGACAAGAGCCCGGCTGAGTTCGTTCCCAAAAGTGTTTCTTCTACAACGCGCTGCGAGGTGTCCCATCCGTCGGCGACCTGCTCGCCCGCCACCGATGGGTCTGCGAGGAGTCGGACACTCGTCGACCGCGACCTCGCCGACTCGCACAACTGGACGGCCGTGCCGTCGTTGTTGAGGGTCGACGGGCGACAACGGGGCTTCACTCCGCCGGTCAGATGATTGGCCCACCGAAGCAGTTCCGGCGCAGAGATGCCTGCTGCGCCGGCAGCTTCGATGAGGAATCTTTGCTCCTGCGAGGTAATCATCGCGAACTCATTGGCGTTGGCAGCGAACGCCGATGCCAACGGTGCACCGGCGCCATCAGGGCGCCGGGTCGAGCTGAATCAACACTTCGCCGGGCACGCCAGGCGCTCCCGGCGAACCAGGTGCACCTGGACTCCCGGGGTTGCCCTGTGCCGCTCGAGGGCTGGCTCCGCCGCGGCGTCCGCCGAGGCCTCCCGGCCCAGCCGCGCCGCCAGCTCCACCTGCGCCGCCAGCACCAAGCTCCGACGTGCCATGGAAGTCCCCGTCGATGATGTTCTTGTAGAGCAGAATGATGTCGCCACCATCTGCGCCCCGACCTCCGTTGGCACCGTTGCCACCATTGCCTCCGTCACCGCCGCGACCGCCGTTGGCGGGGTCTTCACAACCGCTTCCGCTGCCTCCGTCACCGCCGGAGCCGCCCGAGCCGCCGGGGCCCCCGTTTCCCCCGACCCCCCCGCGACCGCCTTTGTTCGTGGCTTCGATGTTCCCGATGAGGTCTCGCACACGGATTGTGAGGTCGAGTGGCGCCGGAGCATTGCCGCCGTCGACACCCCGCGAGCCCGCGGTTCCGGGTCCACCGGGTCCGCCGCTGGATGGAGAATCATCTCCATTCCAGTGGCATTCGGCGGCGTGGCCGCCAGCTCCGCTCGCCCCCGTGCCACCGGCGGTGCCAGCCGGACCCGCTGCGCCGCTTGCGGACTCGATTTCTACTTCAGCCATTGTGGTTCTCCTATCCAAAAATAGTGCGGCGGGCGACCGCAAAGTCGTGGAATCCCGTGATCGGGCCGACCACAGGCGAAGGCTTGCGGAAGCGCGTGCAGCTGATCGTGAGGTGGCCCTTTGAGACAATCCTTCCGCCCTGCTCCACCTCGACCTCCCATGCGACAAGGGAATTGATCCCAGGACCCAAGGAGAGCGTCGAACCGGAAGGAACCCGGATCTTCACAAACGCCCACACGGGCAGCTCAATTGTCCCGATCACCGCTTCGATGATGGGCTTGTAACTTGCGACCACGCGCGAATTCCCTCTTAGATACGCGCGTGCCGCCGCACGAATAGACACCAGGTTGTCTTCGTCAAGTTCCCTCACGTCTAGGTCAGCGATGGATTCGTGCAACCGGTTCGCACCGGGCATCCCCGGCGCCGCATAGACCCCCGGTCCGTTCGGCGTTGTAGAGAACTCCAACCGTTGGGGCAGGGGAACTCGCTGCGGCGCCTTTTCGAAGACTCGGTCATCGACGCCAATCATCTTGTTCAGATCATCAAAATCCCGGACGTGGACGACCACCGGCTTTACGAACGAATCACGGCCGCCGCCATGCGCCAACTCAATCCGCCCGTTGCGCTGCAAGTTGAGTGGCTCATTAACGGCCGACGCATCAAGGCCGAAAACGCCTAGCCTCTTCGCGAAATCGTCGCGTTCGTCATCCGGAATTGAGGTCAAGTCAGCTGGCATGGACATCCTCCTCGTGTTGCCAAGCAAATGACCGTGTTCGCCAGTCGGCGAGCACGAGTCACAAAAGAACGCCCGCATGGAGCGCCTTCTAACGACGACCGCGGGGAGGACGACTCGAATCCCAGATTGACCAGAGAGTTGTATCTCCCTCGGCTGCCATCCGGACTTTAGGACTGATGGGCTCCATGGTGACCATGGATTTTTGTTGTTTTCAGAAAAATACGCGATGCCTCGTTCCGGCTCTTCACGTGCAACTTGAGTAGTAGATGGTGTACATGGGACTCGACCGTCGTCTCACTTACCACTAGTCGGTTTGCGACCTCGCGATTCGTCAAGTGTTCGAGAGCTATGAGTTCCAACACTTCGAACTCTCGTGCTGTCAGGGGAGAGAGCGGGCCATTCCCGTGTGTCACGAACTGACCTCCGCAGAGCTCGGCAATGCTCTGCCCGCCGACCGTCTCCGCGTAGTAGGCATCTCATACCGTGATGAACTCACGAACGCCAGGCAAAATCATGGTAAAATCTGTCAGTGCGGCGCGTGGCTACGGCTGCGCAGCAGCCAGACATCGGTGAGCCCTGAATGCACCGGCACCGTTGCCTTGGCAGGAGCCTATCGCGCCTTAAGAGCCGACGCAGGGCGCGGCGGCGACCAGGTGTTCGCGGTCAGAGTCCTCGGGCGATCAACCATGATGCCCTCCGGGCCGATCCGAGTGGCCCGTGCCCGTCGCTCCTCATGGGCGGCAACGGTGAGGACGATTGCTCCACGGAATCCGTTCCGTTGGAGCGATCCCTGGAGGCAACGGCTGGCTGAAGCGGATCACTCACGGAACTCACCAAGGCTGGCCGACTCACCACCAAGGCCGCCGTGACAAGGTCCTGCACCACGATCGTGACATCGTGTTAGCCGTCGATTGACCCCGTTCAGGATGCCGGAATTCGGCTGGTGGCCGAGCACTCCACGGATTAGGACACGACGGTCGTATTCGGCACTCGTCCGCCGAGCATGGCAGACGCCGCTCTCGCCGTTGCCAGAGCATCCGGGAGGACAGCTGAAACCAGCCCTTCGTTCAACGGACCAGAGAGTGACAACCCGATCGCCGCAGCAGGCCGGCCGTCCCGGGAGAACACCGGGACCGCCAACGCACTGCTCTCCTCGGTGATCTCCCGGTCGGCGACCCCATATCCAAGCCGCCTGCACTGCTCAATCGATGCGATCAGCTCGTCCGGGGTGGCCCTCGTGAACCGGGTAAGTTGCGGTAGTCCACGCTCTGCGACTGCGCGAATCTCAGCAGCGGAGAGGTATGCCATCAAGATCTTGCCGGATGCGGTAACGCCCGCGGGATGGCGCCGGCCGAGTGTGAAGGTCCTGACCCCGCCACCGTCGAGGACCGCACCGTCAGTAATCACGACCTCCCCGTCGCGATAGTAGTTCAGCAGAACCTGCGCCGGGACGAGTCGGGCCAGGTCCGCCAGGAAGGGCACCAGTGCCTCTCTGAATCGAAGGCTGTGGAGCGATTGGGCTGCGACCTCGATGATCCGGAAGCTCGGTTGATAGCGCTTGGGGGATCCTTCGCCGGTTATCCATCCGTCGCTCTCGAGCGCCTCGACGAGACGATAAACGCTCGTTCTCCCCAAGTTCAGGGACGTCGCGACCTCACCCGCCGAGAGCGGCGTTCCGCTTTGGACGAGGGCAGCGATCACATCAAGACTTCTGCCGACGGCTTTCGACATCTGCACCTCCGATGGGCCACCTTCTCGCCTGAGACACTTTCAGGGAAGAATGTTTCCGCATCATGTCTATTTGTACCATATTCGGAACAATACTGTCCATTTTAGGAATTGACGAGCCCGATACCGACACTCTAGAGTCTCGACGACGAACCGAATCACAGTCTGAAATTCGTCGGAGGGGAACACATGAAAGGCAGCCTTACTCATCGTCCGGCCCGATTTAGTCGACGCGGCGTCCTCCAAAGTGCGGGCCTCGGAACAGTTGGAGCCATCGGCCTCGCGACCGTCGGTTGTGGCGACGACAACGAAGAAGCACCTTCAGCGACGGCAACGACGTCCACACAAACATCGAGTTCTCCCACGCAGGCGCCCGCGGAAACGCCCGTTGCAGGCGGCAGGCTGCGGATGCATGACCAGGCGCCGATTCACTTTGACCCGTTTACGACGGGATCCAACGTGACCCACCGGGCAAGGAGCTTCACGAACGACAAGCTCATCACCTATGCGTACGGGCCTGACGTCGGCCGAGGCGAGCGCCGCCTTGAGGCGCAGCTCGCCGAAGGGTGGGAGAACCCCGACCCCGAGGGCCTGACATGGATCTTCAAGCTGCGCAAGGACGTGAAGTTCCACAACGTGGACCCGGTGAACGGCCGGGCGTTCACCTCAGAGGATGCTCGCTGGTCCTTCGATCGGGGTGCGCAGCAGGGCGCCTTCCAGTACGGCGAGTTTCGTAGCCTCATCAAAAGCATCACGGCAGTCGACGGGAACACGCTGCGCGTCGACCTGAGCGAGCCTTACGCCCCCTTCCTGCAATACGTTGCATCCGACTACAGCTGGATCGTGGCGCCGGAGTCTGCCAAAGACGGCGACTTCCGCTCGGACTCCTCGATGATTGGCACGGGACCCTTCGTCCTGAAAGACTCCCAGGCGGATCGCTCACTCACGTTCGACAAGAACCCGGACTATTTTGTCCCTGGCCGGCCATACGTCGACGGCGTGGATTGGACCATCGCCGTCGATGTCACGGCGCTCGCTTCGGGCTTGCTCGCAGGCACGGCAGACATCACCGGGGGAGCAATCCCACGTGAGGAACGGTCGCGTTACAAGGACGCCGGCGTCGTGCTTTCGGACCCCGAGCTCGGCGGCTTCAATCTGATATATATGCGGGCCGATCAGAAGCCGTTCGACGACATACGCGTACGGCGAGCGGTCGCCCTCGCGATTGATCGCCAGGGCATCATCGACGGCCTCTTCGGGGGTGACGGCGAACAAAGCTCCGCCCTTCCGCCATGGTGGCCGGACTGGTGGGTGCATCCGAAGGACCTCGGGCCCGCCAGCGATAACTTCCTGCGCTATGCGCCCAAGGAAGCGAAAGACCTCCTCTCAGCTGCCGGATTCAGTTCCGGGCTCTCCACCAACTACCACAGCACCCAAACCGCCTTCGGTGTGACGTT
The DNA here is from genome assembly GCA_050248655.1 of Dehalococcoidia bacterium. Taxonomy (GTDB): domain Bacteria; phylum Chloroflexota; class Dehalococcoidia; order Tepidiformales; family Tepidiformaceae; genus JAGQHB01. The sequence goes on along the minus strand of JBFWRY010000002.1, from coordinate 384,844 downwards.
CAACCAATTGCTTGAAGTTACCCAGCAACAGCTCGCCGCCGTGGGCATCAACGCCAAGCTGTCGCTCAACGACTATGCGCAATTCACCGCCATCGTCAACAACACGCGCGAAGCAGGCTACGACGGTATGGCGTTCAGCCCGAGAGGATTCTACGCCGACATCAGCGGCTACCTGGTGAATATGTACTATCCCGGCCAGAGTAGAAACTACGTGCGCGTCGACGACGCTGACCTCAACACGCTACTCATAGCCCAGCAACGCGAGCTGAACGCCGAAAAGCGCAAGTCCCTTGTCGTGGACGTCCAGCGGTATCTCGCCAAGAACCCGTATTACGTGACGATGCCGTGCGAGACCACGGTTCAAGGATTTGGCAAGCGCATCGGCCATGTCGCGAACTGGGGAGGCACCATCGGCGGATACGACCCGGGGCATAGGGCTGCCGCGTGGTGGATCAAGGCCTAGGGGAAGCAGCCATGACCGGCTACATCGTCAATCGGTTGCTCACCTCGATGGCAACCATCAGTTTGCTGGTGATCGCCACGTTCTCGCTCGTCCGATTCCTCCCGGGCGACGTGATCGACGTGATCACCGACGGCAACACCACCGTCGAGTCCCGCGCGCAACTCGAAGAATTGCTCGGGCTCGACGAACCGGCTCTCAGTGCGTTCGGGACCTACGTTCTTGGGATCCTCCGCGCAGATTTCGGGGAGTCGCTGATCAGCGGCTCGCCCGTGCTGCCGGAGATCCGCTCGCGAATCGTGACAACGGGCGAACTCGCACTGATTGCGCTGGCTCTCTCAACCCTTGTCGGGATCGCTACCGGGATTCTTGCGGCGGTGAACCGTGGCCGGTTTCTCGACTATGTAATTCGATCGACCGTGGTCGCATTCCTGGCCACGCCGAACTTCTGGATCGCTACGATCGTCATTGTCTATGGCGCGCTCTGGTTCAACTGGGCGCCACCTCTGAGATACGAAAAGCTGTGGGAGAACCCAATAGCGAACCTGTCGCAGGTTTGGCTTCCGGCCCTCATCCTCGGCCTTTCGTTGGCAGCGTCGCTCAGCCGCATGACGCGAACGATGATGCTGGAGGAGCTGCGTAACGACCACATTCGGACCGCCCGCTCGAAAGGTCTGGGCGAACGCTCGACCATCCTGCGCCACGGCCTCCCGAACGTGCTCATCCCGATCCTGACGTTGCTCGGGGTACAGATAGCCGCCCTGCTGGGTGGCACGGTGATCCTCGAACAGATCTTCGGGATTCCTGGCCTCGGCCGTTACCTCATCGACGCTATTAGCCGGCGGGACTATCCCGTAGTCCAGGGCATCGTGCTCGTCATCGGCATCGGTGTGGTGGCAATCAATTTCGTGGTTGACCTGCTCTACACTGCCGTCGACCCGCGCCTGCGCCTCAGTGGGGGCCGAGCATGACCGGAGAACAGGCATCGATCTCGGCACCGCTGGATACAGCTGCGCTGCGGACAGCTCGTCACCGTTTACCTCGGTCAATCAGGTTGCTGCTGGGCGACCCGCTCGCTGTAGTCTCCTTGCTGATCATTCTTGGATGCATCGTCCTCGCAGTTTTCGCTCCACTGATCGCACCGTACCCATATCAGGAGCAGGCGCTCCGTTCGCGTCTGGAGGGTCCAAGCCTCTCCCACTGGATGGGTACCGATGACCTGGGGCGGGACATCTTCTCGCGGATCATTTGGGGAGCGCGGGTGACGGTTGTCGTGTCGTTTGGCGCCGTCGCTGTGGGGGTTACGACGGCGACCGCGATCGGGCTCTGCGCTGGCTACTTCCGTGGTGTCTTCGACCTTGTTTCCCAACGATGCGTCGACGCAATCATGGCAATGCCTGCGCTGATCATCCTGCTGGTCGTGGTCTCCGTCGCTGGCCGCGGCCTCGTAACCCTCATCCTCTCGCTGGCGATCATCCAGTCGGCCTTCGCGATTCGAATCGCACGCGCGACCACACTACAGGTCTCGCAATTGCAGTTCGTGGAGGCCGCGCGGGTGGTGGGCTGCTCCGACCTGCGCATCATCGTTCGCCACGTCCTGCCTGGACTTCTGGCTCCGATGATGGTGGTGACATCCATCGGTATGGGCGTGGCGATCCTTGCGGAGTCGTCGCTGAGCTTTCTCGGCTATGGGGTTGTCCCCCCGACGCCTTCCTGGGGCGCCATGCTGAGCGGGTCGTCTCGTGTCTACATGATTAGCAACCCGTGGATGTCCCTTTGGCCCGGACTGGCGATCGCGAGCGTCGTCTTCGCGTTCAACATGCTCGGGGATGCGCTCCGGGATGTTCTCGACCCACGGCTCCGGTAGGAGATCGATAAGCAAGTGGAGGCTATCGTCCTGACACATTCAGAAACTCAACCGCCACTGACGGGGCTGCGCGTTATTGAGACGGAAGGCCTGCTGACCGCCTATTGCGGGAAGCTCCTTGCCTCGCTTGGCGCCGAGGTCATCAAGCTGGAGGCCCCGGACGGGGACCCGGCGCGCCACATGATGAGCGCCGCGGAGGGAACTGCTTTCACGTCCGGTTCCACCTACTGGTACAACAACCTCGGCAAGCAGATCTTCAGCTGCGGCCTGGCCACGGCCGGGGGAAGAGCGACCTTCGACGCCCTCGTCAACCATGCGGACATCCTGCTGACGGACATGCAGCCCGGAACCATGGAGACGCTTGGGCTCCCGCTCGACGACCTGACGACCGCAAACCCCAGGCTGATCGTGACTGCGATCACGCCGTTTGGGCTGACCGGGCCATACCGGGATCTGGCGGCCACTGACACCATCATGCTGGCAAGTGGCGGGCAGCTGTTTCTCACCGGCTACCCCGATCGGCGGCCGCTGCGATACGGAGGACTCCAGGGATACAAGCAGGGCTCGATCCATGGGGCCTATGGGACGCTGATCGCGGTCTTCGAGCGCCTCACTAGCGGCCGGGGCCAGGTTGTGGATGTGTCGGTCCAGGAGTGCGTCGCGAATTCGCTGCAAACGACGATGCAGATGTACGACCTGACGGGACAGGTGAGAAAGCGGGTTGGTTCCCGGTTGGCGGAATGCGCCGACGGCTATGTGAGAAATCTGGGCATCGCTCGGGGCTCGCAAGCACTCGTTGACTGGCTCGACGACGAGAAGATGTCCGGGGACCTCGCCTCGCTCATAAGCCAGATCAGCCCTTCCGAGCGACTCGGTGACAGCCTGACCAATCGTATCGAGGCAGCGTTGGCCCCGCTCTTTGCGTCGAAAACGAAGCGAGAGATCTTCGGACAGGCACTCCAACGGCGGATCGCGCTCACGCCCGTGAACACGGCTGCCGAGGTCCTTGAGATGCCAGAGCTTGAGGAACGAGGTTTCTGGGCCGAGGTATCCGACACGGAGGCCGGTACGTCGATCCGCGTGCCGTCAGGCCCGTTCCGGATCGCGCCGGCCGGTCTCGTCGTCCCCATCGAGTCCGTCTCGATCAAGCAGGTGCCACCGCCCGTATCCCCTCCGGCGGTGGCACCGGACGTTTCAGCATCAAAGCCGGGCCCTCCGCTGGCCGGTGTCGTCGTGGCAGATTTCACCTGGTTCGGTGCCGGCCCCATGGCCACCCGCGTGCTGGCCCATTTCGGAGCGACGGTTGTGAAGATCGAATCCTCACAACGGATCGACGGGATCCGCCTGGCGCCGCCGTTCCGAGGAGAGCCCGGCGTGAACAAGAGCGGCTTCTTCAACAACTTCAACTCCGGCAAGCAGAGCATCACTCTGGATATGCACAGCGAGGGCGGCGTCTCCGTCGCCGAGCGTTTGATCACCGTGGCAGACATCGTCTCCGACAACTTCTCACCGGGTGTCCTCGCGGGATTCGGACTGACAGATGAACGGATCCATGAGCTGAACCCCCGGGCCGTGATCCTGCATATGCCAATGGGCGGGACGTTTGGCGAGCTCCGCAAAGCTGTCGGCTTCGGAGCTACGATTGAGGCAGTCAGCGGGCTCGTCCATCTCATGGGCGACCCGGACCGAACTCCGGTTGGGACCGAAGTCAACTACCCGGACTATGGCTCCAATCCCTACCACGCTGCCACCGCGTTGATCGCAGGTCTGCTTGCCGTTCGAGATTCAGGTGCCGGACAGGTGATCGAGCTAGCACAGGTCGAATCGACTATCTCGTTCATCGGGGAAGCGCTCGTGGAGGCGCAACGGACTGGCACATCGCCCTCACGGCAGGGGAATGTGGCCGCCGACAGTCTCTTCAACGAGGTCCTGCGTTGCCGTGGTGACGACCAGTGGTGCGCGGTGTCCTGCCGGGACGAGGCGGAACTGCACGTGCTGTTGGAGCTGGCTGGGCTGGGTGCTTCAGTGTTGGTCGAACTCCAACCGCTGGGCCTCGCCGAAAACCACCGGGCTCTTGGAGAGTTACTCAACCCGTGGAGCTCCAGGCAGGACAAGTATGAACTGATGGACCTGCTCCAGGAACACGGGATTCCCGCGTACCCGGCGATCGATTCGAGCGACCTGCTCACACGAGATCCGCAGCTGGCGGCGCGAAAACATCACGTCGTTCTCAACCACCCCGATGCCGGACTGGTGACGTTCGACCGTCCATCGGTTCGGCTCTCTCGCACCGATGGGTCGGTGCCATCACCTGCTCCCTGCCTGGGGCAGCACACCGAATTCGTCCTCACCGGTCTCCTGGGGCTGGGTGAATCAGAGGTCTCCGCGCTCGCGGATTCGGGCGCCCTCGTCTAACTAACCACTCACCTGGAAAGGAACTCATACCATGACGGAAGCAGAGCCCGTGGTACTCCTCGAGAAGACGCCGGAAGGCGTCGCCATCCTGACTCTCAACCGGCCCGACAAGCACAACGCGCTGAGCAACGTGCTCATGGACGAGATGTCCGACCACCTCTTGTCCATTCGCGACGATCCGGAGGTTCGGGTTGTCGTGGTCACCGGAGCCGGCGAGAAGGCGTTTTGCGCCGGCCGCGACATGAACGAAGGTGTCTCCGATGGCCGAGCGTCCAGAGTCGAACGCCCGAGCCCGATGACTTTACTGGTAGAGATGGACAAACCAACCATCGCAGCGGTGAACGGCTATGCCTTCGGTGGCGGTGCCCTGCTCTCCTTGATGTGCGACCTGCGCTATGCGGCGGGCTCGGCGACGTTCCGGTTCCCGGGCGCGGCCTACGGGTTGGCAGTGGGTGCCGGCCTCCTCGCTCAGTTGATCGGGCCTTCCCGCGCCAAGGACCTCATCTTTACCACGAGGGTCGTCAAAGCCGACGAGGCGTTGTCGTTGGGTCTCGTGAACCAGGTTGTCGACATTGACGTTAAGGAATATGCGCTCGGGGTCGCCGCAAGCATCGCGAAGCATTCGGTCGGGGCGCTCGCCACGAGCAAGCGGCTCATCGACGACACGGTCCGGCCAACAGACCTGATGAAGTTGGAAGGAGCAGCGAACGGAGCACTCCGCACGGACGAACAGTCGGAACGCTTCAAGGCCGCCGCGAGCGCGGTTACCGGGCGTCAGTTCTAGCACTCCGCGGCGGCCGTGCCAATGCTGATCCTGCTTCCCGACGGCGCCATACGTGCATAGCAGGATCAGTTCGGCTGCCACGGGACACGATCCGTTCATAGTGTGGAGGCGCAGCTTGGGCTTCCACACGCGCAGATGACGCCCAAAACCCCCTGGCTGAGGCGCGAAGACCTCGTGAGACCGCATCCGCTGTGCCAGCTGTAGCATGATGGGCACCGCCACTGCATGACATTCACATACTCTCCCCCTGCGCTGGGCCTTCGCTCTACACTGCCGGATCTTGATGTACTGGTCAGACAACTGGGTGTGGACGCCAGCCGGGGGCTCAGCAGCGCTGAAGCTCAGCGTCGGTTGGCATCGGATGGCCCGAATGAGCCGACTCCTATCCAAGCCCCGTCGTGGCTGGCTATCCTTCGCCACCAGTTCGCCAGCAAACTCATCTGGATCTTGGCCCTGGCAACGGCGGTGTCCGTTGGGCTCGGCGACTGGCTCAACGCCGCCGCCATCGGGGTCACCGTCGTCTTCACCACCCTGATCGGCTTCATCAACGAGCTCCGTTCGGAGCGTGCAATCTCGGCGCTGCGCGACCTGACTGCACGACGAGCGGAAGTCATCCGGGACGGGGCACTCAGCGACATTGCGGCACGTGAAGTGGTCGTCGGCGACCTCGTTTTCGTGAACGAAGGAGACATCATTCCCGCGGATGCTCGCGTGTTGGAATCGCGAGCCCTCAGCGTCAACGAGTCGATTCTGACCGGTGAACCAGAGTCTGTAATCAAGTCCGCCGCGGTGCAGGCATTCCCTGACGAAGACCGCGCCACGCCCGCAACCCAGGTATTTGCCGGAACTACCGTCGTGGCAGGGAGCGCGCGATGCCTTGTGGTCGGAACAGCCGCCGCAACGGCGCTTGGGCAGGTGTTTCGCGCTGTTGAGCGAGGAGAACGCCCGCCGACCCCGCTCGAGGAACGGCTCGACGAACTTGGTAACCGGTTGATAGTGGTCTTTCTTGCCATTACCGCGGCCATCGTCGCTGTCGGGTTTGCGCAGGGCCGAGACTTCCGCCTCGTGGTAGAGACCGCCGTTTCCTTGGCGATTGGTGCCGTTCCCGAAGGCTTGCCGGCCGTGGCTACGGTTGCTCTCGCGGTGGCCGTGCGCCGACTCGCCTCACGGCACGTTCTCGTAAGAACGCTGGGTGCGGTCGAGACGCTGGGCTCCACCACGATCATCGTGACGGACAAGACAGGGACGTTGACCGAGAACCGTATGGTGCTGCGGTCGGTCCTCATCAGTGACGGGACCGAAATCTCGGTCGATGTTTCGTTTGCGGGTCCGGAAGCAAGGACGACTTTCACGGGCCGCGGCCTCGCCGATCTGACGGATGCAGAGGGTGCTGAGGTGCGCCGAGTCCTTCTACTGGCCGCGCTCTGCAACGACGCGGTCGCCGAATATGACGGCGAGAGCGGGTGGCACGCTCACGGCGACCCGATGGAGGGTGCGCTCGCCCTCGCCGCTGCTGGGTTGGGTCTCGGAAACGATGCTCTCATGGCGGCTTACCCGCGCGTCGAAACCGAGCCGTTCAGTTCCTCGACCCGGATGATGCGGACCGTGCATCAAACGAACGGCGGCATGCTCCATGCCATCAAAGGGGCAGTCGAACCAGTGGCTCGATTCTGCACCGGGCCAGACCAGAATCTTCTCGACCGTATCTCGACGCTGGGCTCGTCCGGACTTCGCATCCTGGCGGTGGCCGAACAGGAGAATGGCGATGCCGCCGTGCTCCGGGGGGCCGTGGTCCTTGATGACCCGCTGCGCCCTGACGCAGCAGAAGCGACGGCGGCGGTTCGTGCCGCTGGTCTGAACCTGATGCTGGTCACGGGCGACCAACTCACGACGGCGACGAGTATTGCCAGTCAGACGGGCATCCTTCGTGATGATGCGAGCGCCATTCTGGGACAGGAACTCGACTCGGCCGACCTCGCGCGCGTCGCCGTGGTGGCCCGGGCCACCCACGAGCAGAAGGAGCAAATAGTTCGCCGGCTCCAGGGGCTCGGCGAGATCGTCGCAATGACGGGCGACGGCGTAAACGACGCAGCGGCGCTTCGTTCGGCTCACGTTGGCGTGGCGGTCGGGCCGGGCGCCACCGACGTTGCCGTGGAAGCCTCTGATATCGTCCTCGCCGACGGCAGTCTTCTTTCGCTGGTCGAAGGCATCAGGGAAGGCCGCCAGGTAACCGACAGTCTGCGACGCGCAATCGTCTATCTTCTCACCGCCAGCTTCGGCACCATCGGACTGATCGCCCTCGCCATCGCGGCCAATCAGCCTCTGCCCCTCGGTGCTTTGCAGATCCTCTGGCTCAACGTCGCGGTGCACGTCTTTCCAGCGCTCGCGCTGGCAACCAGCGTGTAGGCGACAGGTCGAACTTCGTCACCGACCCGCTCGTTGTTCCTTCGTTCGACCTGGATAGAGATCGGTTGGCGTTCAGCGGTTTCAGCACTGAGCGCCGTTGCGGCGCTCATCATCGCTGCCGAGTACGTGGACGGCCTCGCCGAGAAGCAGACGATTGTCTATCTCGTTATGGCGACCGTGCTTATCGGGCAGGCCTTTCTCATCGGGGTTCAGGATACCGGCGACCAGGTGGCCCGCTTTCGCCACGCCACGTTGTGGCTGGCTGTCCTGGTGTCATTCGGGCTGTTACTGGCAGGGGTCTATCTCCCGGGTCTTCGTGCCGCGCTCGACCTTGCCGTACCTGGCAGCACGCTCATAGCGATCGTTGGAGTGGCAGTTCTCGCGGGCCTCACAGCAGCACAGCTTGGTGCAGTCGCCGCCGTGCGGCGAAGGCGACGTACCGACTCTCAGCCCTGAACGGCATTCCGTCGCCCAGCGATACAAGTTCCAGGCCCACGACGATGATCTTCTCGGCACATTAGGGTTCGCGGCCTTGAGTCACTTCGGTCCACGGCCCGTCAAGACAGCAGACATATCCAGATGCTTGGTCGCCGGCGAAACGCCGGCTCGACACCATTTCGTCGTATGGACGGATCCGCGACCACAGTCGCGACAACCTCTCGACCGTCGCAGCGCTCGCACGCAGTAGGCCGAGCCGCCGCTCCGCGGCCAGCACTCGAGCCGCGCGTCGTTGACGCCCTCCTTAGCCTTCGGCCCGAACGCTGGGGACAGGCGACCTGTCGCCAACGACAATTCCCAGCGCCGCGAGAGCCGTCGCCGCCGTTGCTACCGCACCTTGGTCACCGTGGGGTCGGTGATGGCTCATCTCTTCCTCGTGGTGGGGGTGCATGGATCTGGCGACGGCTTTCGGAGTGTCAGATAGGGCAGGCGTCGACCGATCGCGGTCGACGCCTGCCCTGTTCAGCTGATGAATAGCGGAGCTAGGACCAGGGTGATGGTGCTCAACAGCTTCACCAACACGTGCAATGCCGGGCCCGCAGTGTCCTTGAACGGGTCGCCGACGGTGTCACCGACGACCGCGGCGGCGTGAGCTTCGGACCCTTTGCCGACAGCGGTGCCATCAGCGTTTCGCATGCCACCGCTCTCGATGAATTTCTTGGCGTTGTCCCAGGCGCCACCGGCGTTGTTGAGGTAGGTGGCTACCATCACGCCACCAATGGTCCCGACCATCAGCATACCGGCAACGGAGGACCAGCCTTCGTTGCCGTCGCCGCCAAACGCGTAGCGGAAGACGAGACCCACGACCACAGGCAGGCCGATCGCGAGGAGGCCGGGGGCAATCATCTCACGGAGGGCAGCGCGCGTCGTGATATCGACCGCTCGTCCGTAATCAGGACGAACCTCTCCGGTCATGATCCCGGGGTTTTCTCTGAACTGCCGTCGAACCTCTTCGATGATGCCACCGGCAGCCTTTCCGACTGCGCGAATTGCCAGCGAGCTGAAAAGAAAGACCAGCATGACACCAAGCAGAGCGCCGACGAACACATCGACCTTGGCCAGGTTCACGGGCATGATCCGTGGCAACGTGACGGGGGCACCTCTCAACCCTTCCACATCAGCGGCCGTGACGTCACCGTTACGGATCTTGTTGTCGAGGATCGCCTGTGTTTCCCGCTCGTCCGCGACCAGCAACGCGTTGCGGTCGGACTCAGAGAAATTGTCTTCACCGACGGCCGTCGCGACGGTGGCCAGTTGCCTGTCGTAGGCAGCGACTGCCTGCGCTGCCGAATCGGCCGCCGCTGCGCCGCCGGGGAGGAGGTCCTGGTCCTGAACCAACTCGACGAACCGGTCGGCGTCCTCTCCCGCGATCTTGGAGATCTCTATCCGGACTTCATCCAGGTAGGCGGTGAACAGGAGGAAGGCGGCCAGCGCCGCCGACCCGACGGCGTAACCCTTGGTCAGCGCCTTGGTGGTGTTGCCAACGGTGTCGAGGGCATCGGTAATCTGGCGTGCTTCGGGCTTCGTCCCCTCGGCCATCTCGGTGATGCCACCCGCGTTATCGGTGATGGGTCCGAAGGTATCCATGGCTAGCACGTACGCTGCGGACATCAGCATACCCATTGTCGCGACCGCGGTGCCGAATACGCCTGTGGAGACAGTGCTGACATTCTGAAGATCGGCCTGTGCCCCGAGCGTGAAGGCCCCTACGAGCCCGACGCCGACGGTGATCGCGGTGACCGCTGTAGTCTCGAAACCGACGGCCGTCCCGATAATAATGTTGGTTGCCGAGCCGGTCCGGCTCGCGTTGGCTATCTCCTGCACAGGTCGCCACGCGCCCGCCGTGTAGTACTGGGTGATATACACGAACGCGATCCCGACAGCGATGCCGACGAGGCCGCACATAAAGAACCAGTACCAGACGTCGTCGAGCATCACATACGTGGTGACTCCGAGACCGATGATGCTGAGCAGCGTGATGGTCCAGTAGCCTCCGTTCAGCGCACCCATCGGATCGGAAATGCGCTTCGCCCAGAACGGGACGGTGAGCATGCCAATGATCGTGGCGAACACACCGAAAGAGCGGAGCACGAGCGGAAACAGAACCCACTCGATCCGGCCCGTCGCCACATACACAGACGCTCCAAGGATCATAGCGCCGATGTTTTCTGCGCTCATCGACTCGAACAGGTCGGCACCGCGCCCTGCACAGTCGCCGACGTTGTCGCCCACAAGGTCGGCGATGACGGCAGCATTCCGCGGGTCGTCCTCGGGAATGCCGGCCTCTATCTTGCCGACGAGGTCGGCCCCGACATCGGCTGCTTTGGTATAGATGCCGCCCCCAAGCTGAGCGAAGAGAGCGACGAAACTCGCACCGAACCCAAAGCCGACGATCAGGAATGGCGTTTCCTGGACACCATGGCCGAGCAGGTTGCTGTAGATCGCGAAGATCGAACTGACGCCGATGAGGCTGAGCGCCACGACCAAGAACCCGGATACGGCGCCCCCGCGGAGAGACGCGTTGATCGCATCGGCAAGGCTGTTTTGTGCAGCAGCCGCCGTGCGGCCGTTGGCGCGAACCGCGATCGACATACCGATGTACCCGGACACGCCCGATGCAAGCGCGCCGACGATGAAAGCCACACCTGTGAGGACGCCGATTTCGGTCGATTCTTTGAATACACCAACCACAACTGCCACAACGACGGATGTCACGAGCGCGAGCACCCCGATGGTGCGGTATTGCCGGCTCAGGAACGCGTTCGCGCCTTCGAGAATTATTTCGGCGATCTCCTGCATTGAGGCAGTGCCCTTATCGCGTTTCAAGACGTCGTAAGCGAGCCAGACCGCAAAGAGCACGGCAGCCGCACTCGCTGCCGGGATCATGATTTGTGCAAGCAGCACTGACCAAACCTCCATGAAAACGAGGACGACACGGCGAATAGCCCGTGAGTCACGGGCGGCCAGCCGCTGATCAAGCGTGGAGACCTAGGAGAGCTTTGCCAGGAGCGCCTTCAGCCGGTCTTCATCGGCATGGAGCGACTTGCGCCAGTCGAAGTTCTCGGTGTTCGAGATCTCCATGCGCAGGTTGCCCAGGTGCCGTTCAAGAATGCGGCGCAACAGCTCGACGTCGGCCGGGTCGAGTTCAAGGTGCATGAATTGCACCTCCAGAACGAGCCTTCGGAGAGCTCGCTCCCAAGCCAAGACCGTTCCGCGACGACCGGACCGCCTTCAAACCATGACGTTCCGGTCGCCTGGACCGGCACCGGCGGAACGGGGAAACGAAGAACATGGTAGCCCCCTCGCGTAGTGTCGGTCGCAGGGGGAGGCGCACCGATTTGGTGCTTCACTGCGTGGTCAGAATCGGCGGCACCATTGTGCCGCCGATTGCCCTTCCCGGCCCCTCTGCGCTGGGCGGGATAATAGGAAGGCCCGCGCTAATGCGCCAACCGTTTACGCCACTGTTGCGGTCATCGTCGCTATCGCGGACGGTTCGCCGAACGCCCGTTGCCGCTGCCACTGCCGGATGGCCGCCGCCTGCATCTAGGTGCTCCCACACCATCAGGTCATCGTGTGGAACGGTCGTATGCTCCGGATACTGATCTTTCGAAGTGCAACGGAGGGCCAGATTGGATTGGATAACGCCAGCTATCGCCGTTGGCAACCTGGAGGACGCGATGAGCATCGCCGGCCCGCCGCCGGTCGTTGATTCGGTCCTGTGCCTCTCGGGATTTCCGGTTCTGTCGTATGTCCCGAACCTCCGGTGGTGCGGGATCCGGTTAATCGATGGGCCGGGAAACGAGCCGGACCGCTTCCTGAAAGCCCTTGAGTTCCTCCACGAGGAAGTCGAGGCGCGTCGGAAGGTGCTCGTCCACTGCATGGAGGGCAAGAGCCGGTCTGTCCTGACTGTGGCGCTGTACATCGCGGCGACTGACGGGTGGGCATTGGAAGAGGCGATTGCCCTCGTGGCGTCCCGTCGGACCGTCGCAGCCGTCGACCCGGGTCTGGTGGCGAACTTGCCTGCTGGCTGGCCACAGACGGCGGCGGCGGCGCTCCGCCGCCAGCGCTAAGACACCACTCAATCGGCTATTTTCACGGGACCCACGCTTGGCCGCGTAGACTCGCGTGTCGCCGACGCAGAGCGTTCGCACGATTCGTCATAGTGTTGAAGGTTTTCCTGCTGTCGTCGGGACAACGCCGCGCCCATCGCAGCGCTCGCAATAGTCCGGCACCAGGCGGCCGTCGCGAGCGATCAGTGGTGGTCTTCCGAGGCACTTCGGGCAGAGCTGGCGTCCTGGCCCGGGACCACGCTTGTTGAGGTGTCCGTTGTCGCCCATGCCGTAAAGCCTGGTGCAGGCCATGCGGAGCGCCGAGGCCGGCGTGTCACTGTCGCTCAGGATTCGCAGCCGATCCCGTCGTTGTCGCCGTCGAAGCGATGCGGGTCGCTGCCGATGACCGTGAAGCGCCGGTAGGGGATGTCGGGACAGTCCAGGTCCGGCGGCGGAGGCGGGATGCAGACCGTCAGGTAGGACGGATGGCAGTTCCCCGGTGGCGGCGTCGTTGCCGTTGCAACAGGTGTCGGCGTTCGTGTTGGCGTCGCGGTGGCTGCAGTGGTCGGGATTACCGTCGTGCTCGGCGTTGCCGCACCACGGGGCCTTCGATTGGGATCGCTACGGGCTTCTTTTCGGATCGGCTAGTACCTGCGGCAGACGCCCGGTCAGTCCCGCCGGATCTCGAGATTGTCGAAGGTGGCCGATGCGCCACCATCTATGCCGAACGAGACGAAGGCCCCTTCCACCCCCGGCACGGTCGCCTCTGCCGCCACTACCTGGTTGACGACGGCGTACACCCGGCTCTCCTCACATATCAGTTCGATCCGGTTTGACGAGTCCCGACGGAGGGCCGTCGTTGGCGCCCAGTCGCGCAGCGCGGTGATCTTCGCCTGGCCCTTGTCGAGCACCTCTATCCTGACCTCGCCCGCCGACTGGCGGTACAGCCCCCGAATCTCAAAGCGGTCGCTCCCCCGGCAGGTGAGCAGGACCGTCGCAGCGGGCGCGAATGCGTCGACCGAGATTGAGTGGTTCTGTGCGCCCCCGGCTGAGAGGACGGACTGCGGGTACTGGTTGTCCACCGCACTGTAATCCTCCACCACAAACACACCGTCTTTCGTGAACCCGCGGCCGGATCGTCCCTCGGCCGGCGCGACGGCTCCCTCGGGCACGTCGAAGCGCTCGTCGATGACCACCGTTCCGGTGGCCGACTTCGTCGCCGCAGGAGTTTGCGCCGCCGCGGAGCCGGTGGCCGTCGCGGTGGCTGACGTCGCCGTGGCAGCCGCGGCTGTCGGACTCGCAGTGTCGACAATGGAAACCGACGGGATCTCCGCGCCTTCGCCCCCGTCGAGCGCGAGGGCGCCAACGCCAACTCCGGCGCCCACGATGACAAACGCTGCTGCGGCGGAGCCAAGGATGAGACGCCCGCTGCGGGCTCGCGAAGGCGTCGGCGCGGCACGGGACGCCGAAGAAGCCGGGGCTGCAGCCGTGCGATCCCGGTGCGCCAGTCCTTCGCGGAGGCGGGACGTGATGCTTGATGCGTCGGGCGGGCGCTGGGCGGGGTCCTTCTGCAAGGCCTGGAGGATCGGCACGTCGGCGAACGCCAGGCGGCGATCCGTCATCGATGGCGGCGGCGGAACCTCTTCCCGGTGCTTGCGCATGACGGCCCAGACCGTGTCACCCGCGAACGGCTGCCGATGGCAGAGGGTTTCGTATGCGAGGACGCCGAACGAGTAAATGTCGGCCGCGGGCGTTGGCGGAGCGCCGTCTATCTGCTCGGGGCTCATGTACTGGGCCGTCCCGATGACCGTCCCGGGCATCGTCATGCCGGTAGAACTGCCGTCCATGCGCCCGACACCGAAGTCGCTGACGAGGGCCCGGCCCTTGCCGTCAAAGAGGATGTTGGCGGGCTTCAGGTCGCGATGGATCACGCCTGCGGCATGGGCCGCGTCGAGTCCCCGTGCCACTCGCTCCAGTATCTCGATCGCCTCGTCCGTCGGGAGGTCTCCTCGCTCGATGCGAGTTGCGAGCGTCCCGCCTGGCATGAACTCCATAACGATGAACGGGATGCCGTCCTGCTCGCCGAAGTCGAAGATTGGCACGATGGACTCGTGCTGGACGCGCGCGAGGATACGTGCTTCACGTTCGAAGCGTTCCCGGAATCCACTGTTAGAAGCGTGCTGCGGAAAGAGGCTCTTTAACGCCACCCGCCGCATGAGGGTCGTGTCTTCCGCCAGGTAGACGACAGCCATCGCTCCACGGCCCAGCTCCTGTACTACGCGGTACCGGCCATAGTTCGTGGCGTTCACAGGGGTGCCCCGGTTTCGACGTGCTGGCCGCAAGCTACTCGATCGGCCCTGACGATGCTATCGCCTGCACCGGGACTCCACACGCCTGCTGCACGTCACTGCTGTACGTTGGCACTCGCACGAACTTCACGGGGCGATCATGCCGAAGGTACCGAACCCGGAATACCCCAGAGCCTCAGCTACTACCGGCTTGCCCGTCTCCGTGGCACGCACCGTAGCGTGATTATGCGGACTGAGCGGTCCGCTTCCATCGCCGCAGGAATCGCCTGGCCGTGACCCGAACCGACGGCGAGGCTGTCACGATGGTGGGCGGGCTCAAGTGATGAACGCACCACTGTGGTGAACGACTCGAAGTAACTCGTAAACAGTGGAGGTGGTCGGTATGACCCGATCGGCGTTGACGGCTGCAGAAAAGGCAGAGGTCTGGCGGCGCTGCCGCACAGGGGAGTCGTTGCGGTCGATCAGCCGGGTGCTCGGGCGGGGCATGGGGACGCTCCGCACTTTCATCGCAGCAGGCGGTAGCCGAGTGCCGGCAGCAGTGACATCGTTTGGGGCTGATCCGGGACCTGTGCTCCTCACCCGGACGGGAAAGAGCGAAAGTGAGTTGTATGAGCCAACGTGGTCGGCATCCGCATCCAACGCTACGGCCCCCGGCCCCCGGCCCGAAGCGCTTCCGCGCGCCGGACCCAGCCGGTCATTCCCAGTTCGCGAAATTGGGCGAGGGCGGCATCGAGCAGCGTTTCGCACAGTTCACGCGGTGTCGACGGGAACTGCGCGTCCCGCAATCCTCGCCCTTCGTCTCTCACCAGCGCCAGCGCTTCGTCGTAGTCGCAGATGGCGCGGAGGGGTCGAGCGCCCTGCTTCTCGAGGACGATCCGCGCCTCGGCGAACGCCTCCCGCGCCTCGATCAGCCGTCCCTGGAGGGCACAGAGCCGTGCGAGCGAAAGGCGCCCGTCCCTCGATGGGTAGGTGAACCCGCCGGCGACGACTTTCGTGCGGATGTTTCGTTCGAGGTTCTCGGCGTGGTCCGTGCGCCGCGTCAGCCACAGTGCCTCCGTGGCCTCGTGGGTTATGAGCGGATAGTCCACCGCGTTGCCTGGGGCCAGCTCCACTGCCCGTTGGACCCGTCTCACGAGCTCAAGGGCGTAGTCGACGTTCCCAACGCGCGCCTCGGCGGACGCCCTGTAGGCGCGGATCGCGGCAGCATTCCAGGAGCCGAAACCTGAGGCGCCGGGCACTCCGCTGAGCTCCCGGTCCCGGTGGGAAAGGAAGCCTTCCCAGTCCTCGTCGACGAACTTCTGGCGTTCCGAGAGGTAGGTGATCACGTACCCCGCTCCCACGCCCTGGCTGGAGACGTGGCCTGCCGCTTCATCGGCCCGTTCCCGCATCCCGTCCGCTTCCCGGAGCTCGCCGAGTGCGAGCAGACATCTTGCCGCAATTGCGGCCGTAGAGGCGGCCGTCTCGAACCTGCCCTCCTCCATCGACCTTGCGCTGAGTGCGGCGGCCTGCGCTGCTTGCTCACGGTAATTTCCTCGGATGAACGCGCGGATGTTCGCTTCGTCGGCAGCGTCAATGTCGTTGACGCTCGCGAACCTTGCTGCCGACAAAGCGAACATCGTCCCTGCGCCCCGGTCCATTTTCGATGCTATTGGCCAGAGCTCCGCGAGGTCGTCGGCAGGCAGCACGATTCCAACCTCCTCGGAAGTCTCCGAAGACCTTCGCATCATCTCCCAGTGCGCCAGCCTCGCCCACGCTTCATCTCTTCTTCGGGGAGACATCAGCTCGAGCCCGCGCGGCGCCCATGACATGGCTTTCCCCCACCTGCCGGCGTCCGCGAGGGCCGTCACTGCCTGGCTGACGAAGTCCGCCCCGGCGTCATTGCCCTCCGCCGTAGCCGTCAGAGCAGTCGCGTCTTCCAGAGCGGCATCCAGGCGGTTGGCCCCCCGGACATAGGGCAGGGCAAGCGCGAGGCGTCTCAGAATAGGACCGAGGCGGGGATCGCTTTCAGGTGCGAGCTCCCGAGCCATGTCGAGGCTCGCAATCAGTTTCTCCCAGGCGTAACTCGACTCGGCGTCGTCCGCCGCCCTCAGCGCCCACGCAACCCCCCGCTCGCCGCCCGGCAACGCGACGCTGCGGTGGTACTGGTAGGCGATTTCGGCGGCGCTCGCCGGGGTCCCCGGGGTCTCTCGCGACCCCCTGGCCGTAGCCGATGCACTCTCCAGTGACTCCGCGAGTTTGCGGTGGAGACGGACCTGGCGGCTGGGGTTCATTTCGC
The DNA here is from genome assembly GCA_050248655.1 of Dehalococcoidia bacterium. Classification (GTDB taxonomy): domain Bacteria; phylum Chloroflexota; class Dehalococcoidia; order Tepidiformales; family Tepidiformaceae; genus JAGQHB01. The sequence goes on along the minus strand of JBFWRY010000002.1, from coordinate 367,781 downwards.
TGTAGAGCGTGTGACGCACGAGGGCGTGCGAGAACTCGTACGTGTCGGTTAGCACGCTGGCACGAACCAGCTGCGCGCTCAGTGCTTCGTCAATGGCGTCGAGCGCGGAGTCGTCGTCGATTCCGGCGCCTGCTGCGGCGACGCTGAACGCGAACGGGCCGCTGAACGCGGAAGAGGCGGTGAGCAGCCTGTTCGCCGCCTCTGAAAGGCGGGACAGGCGGCGGCCGACGACCTGGCGTACGCCCTCCGGGATGCTCAATTCTTCGATGCTGCTGACGGTCGAGCGCCACTGTCCGCGTTCCTGTACGAGCTTTCCTTCTTCTACGAGGTGAAGGAGGGTCTCGCGAATAAAGAACGGGTTGCCACCGGTTTCGTCGCTGATGGCCTGGACGAACGCAGGGTCAGCCTCTTGCTCGCCGGCGAGCGAGATCATCTCGCGGACCGCGGCCGCGTCAAGCCCGCGCAGGACGATGCGCTCGTACTCGGCCTCGCGTCGTAGTTGCTGGAGCGCCTCTGCGAGAGGATGTTGGCGGTCTAGCTCGACGTCCCGGTATGCGCCGATGATGAGCAGCCCCGAGCCACGAACCCTACGTGCGCAGTGTCGCAGCATGGCGAGAGAACCAGCGTCGGCCCAGTGGAGGTCATCGAGGACGAGCACCAGTGGCCTGCGCTTCGCCTGGGCGAGAAGGAGTTCGCGAACGGCGTCGAGGATGCGGAAGTGCTCCTCGTTCGGTGTCAATTGCGTGGGCTCGAGCGTCTCGGGGCGGGCTTCGCCGATAGCCGGGACGAGACGCGCCAGCGCGGCTGCTCCATATCCCATATCCGCGCGTAACTCGGCGGGAGTTGCCAGCTTCGAGAGCGCGGAGAGCGCTTCCACGAATGGTCCGAAAGGAGGGGCCCACTCGCCCTCGAAGCAACGGCCACCTATCGCAACGGCACCGTCCGCAACCGCGTCGTCGCAGAACTGCTCGATCATCCTTGTCTTGCCGATGCCCGGCTCGCCTACCAGCATCACGACGCCGCCCTGCCCACTCACCGCCAACGCGAGCTTTTCGCGGAGTCTCGCTGTCTCTACAGGACGCCCCACGAACGGCGTTCGAGTGAGAAACGGCTCCGCCGACGGAAGTTCGTAGACGGCCTCGCTTGCGGCGACTGGCTCAGGCAGGCCTTTCAGCTCAAGCGAGCCCACGCTCCGGAACGCTTGAAGAGCGCCGCGCGCAAGCATTCGCACGAAGTCTGCTACGAGTACCTGGCCGCCCTCGGCTTTCGCGCAGAGCCGCGCCGCCTCCACCACCGGAATGCCGAAGAAGTCTCCGTCCTCTTCGTCGACCTCACCGAAGGACACACCGACACGCATCGCGACTCCATTAAGCCGCTGTTCGCGCCCTTTCGTCCGCTGCGCGATCTGCATCGCTATCCCGCAGGTGACGGCGTCGCTGCCGTTATCGAAGGCGGCCATGAACGCGTCGCCGACAGTTTTCACCTCTGTTCCTCGAGCATCGGCGATGGCGGCGCGCATAAGGCGGAAGTGCTCGCGGCGGACTCGCTCCATCGCCACCTGGCCGATCCGTGACAGCAAGGCTGTCGAATCAACAAGGTCGGTGAAGAGAATGGCCCGCGTCATCGCCGTCACGCGGCAATCCTAGCAGGGCGTTGAAGAAGCGATCGGCGTAAAGGCGAAGGTATGAGATCGTCTCTCCAAGCGGAGGGAGGCGGATGCGCCCAATTCGGTCGCGCGCTAGGGCTTCCTGCCCGTCCGTAAGATGGTGTGCCTTGCCTCCGCTCCGTCCCCGGCAAATCAGTCTCGGTATCCTGCGCCAATCGTCGTCCGACCAGAATGTTTGACCGGCGACCTTAGACGTGCCGTCGACAGGCATTGAGGTCGGTCGCTCTCGGCTCTTTCGTTGGCCGGACCCAGCACGGCGGCTGTGTCGCATGGCTGATGCCGAGTTCCAAGCACAAGGCGTCCGATCCTCGGAACTGCCGCACGCCGACACAATCTAGTCACCGTGTGGCTCTCCAGAAGCTGCTTCCGCCCGCTATGCTCTCGAGTACACATTGGTGGCTGAGAGCAAGAGGGCGATGAACGAACGCATCCGGTTCTTACGCGGCCTGCGCGCCGTACGTGACTACACCGCTGAGCCAGTGCCGGACGAGGCGCTCTCCGACATTCTTGAAGTCGGCCGGTGGACGGGGAGTGCGTCCAACCGTCAGCCGATTGAGGTCGTTGTCGTTCGCGACCGCTCCATCCTGGAGCAGATCGCCGGGAGCGGTGTTCAGCCGGCATCCGGCGCAGCCCTCGCCATCGTCGTTCTCACGCCGGATGATCCATCGCGCGCTGAAGTGAACGCCTTCGATACCGGCAGGGTGGTCGAGCGTGTGCTCCTCGCAGCACACGCTCACGGCCTCGGTGGAAACATCGGCACGCTGAAGGGCGACGGCATCGCCACGATCAAGGAGGCGCTCGGTGTTCCGGATAGCCTGAAGCCCTGGGCGGTTGTAACGCTCGGCGCAACCGACGAACTGGCCCGCAAAGCGCGGCCGAAGAACGCAAACCCCGGACGGAAGCCGCTCGACGACTTCGCCCACATCGATCGCTACTAGACCGGATCGCGACTCTCGACCCAGCGCCAGCGCTACCGGAGACATGTAAGAAGGCCCCGGAAGGCGGAGCGGACGCCATCACGGGGCCCTCGATTGGGAACGCTACGGGCTTCTTTTCGAATCGGCTAGTACCTGCGGCAGACGTTCCACGCGCTCTTGTCGCCGTGGCGCTCCTGCCTGCCTTCGACGATGAAGACATCGTGCTATCCCCGCCCCCGCATCGAGCGATGTCGTCTACGTCATTCTACCCCGGCACCCCTGCCCAGCGAAAAAAAGGCCGAACTCTGGGCGCACGGAAAAGTGGTGGCGCGCCTCTAGTTCGGATCGCCTCTGTCATTTGAAGGGGCCACCCCCGGCCAGATCCCGCCCCGCACGGAACTACGGTTTTGCCTTCTTCGACGGCAGCGGACCCTCCTTCGGGTCTAGGCCATGCTGGGCGTTCCCCATGGCGATCGAATCCGCGAGGTCGTTCGGGTCGTCGATTAGAAGACCGCCAAAAGGTGCCGAGAGCCCGGTGGCTTTCTCAAACATCTCCCGGGCAAATGTGGTGCAGTTGTAGCGGAGGAGATTGTACTTCGCGGACACCTTCCCGCTTGCGTACTTCACGCCTTCGGCGAACTGCGTCGCGTCGATATTCACGGTCTGCTTCGCCGTTGGGCTGTGGGCACTATCCGGTTGGCGCACTTCGCCATCGACGTCCTGCCACGGACGGCTCGGGTTGAACCCGCCACCGCTGCCCAGGTTCGCCGGCCAGAACCCATACGAATCCCGGGACCCATTCGCCATCTCGACCATGATCCACGAATGACCCACGTTAAACTGCTCGTACCATTCGGGCGTCCACCATTCCGCTTCCTTGTCGGCGGCGATGGTGAATTTGATGTCCTTCGGCGGGGGCGCCGCCACTGGCCCCTTGTTCATCCCGAATAGGTCCTGAAGCCAGTCGACGCCAGCGCTCAGGTCCGGTAGACGCTGTACGGGCGCCGTCTCTTTCTCGATCAGCCGCGAGACGGCGGAGTTGCCGAGCGTCCGCTGCAGCACCAGAGTCGCTTGCTGCCGCTGGGTCATGCTCGACCGGGGAGGAAGGGGGGACGCGACGAAAGTGACGGCAGGGGTGCGCTGCGGGCTCGAAGATCCCTCGGCAATGACATGCGCCGTGTTTTGCGGCCGGGCAGCTTCGAACACTCGTCTTCGGAGCCGCCGAGTCTGCTCTGCTTCCGCGGAAGGCGCGCTCATCGTCCGGAACGACCTTTCCCGAAGTGTCGGCAGAGTCTCATCTGCGTTCAGCGCAGAGTCAATGACCACCCGACTCGGTCGCTCCGACCCTGGATGACGCAATCAGGCTGATCCCCAGCCGCAGCCGCGCCGCCGGCGTCAGGCCCAGCTGTTCCTCCAGCCCCCGGATCTGTCCCGGCTTGCCCATCCGCTACCAGTGCCCTCGCACGAACCGCCGCTCGAACGCGGACTCCGCCTCGGCCTTCACCACACTCACACGACTGCGTGAACTCGGACTCATCCCGAACTCAGTCAGCAACAGCCGCATCTGCTCCATCGCCCTGTTCGCCACGTTCAGATACGGGCTCATCATCGGATACCCGTTCGGGCTTTTCACCAGCATCCCGTGCCGTTTCAGCAGTTCCTCCGCCTCCACCCAGCGTCCCCACGCCTGGCAGTACGCGGCCAGGGCGGCGCGGTCCAGTGCGGTCACAAGCCCGGCATCGGCAAGCTGCCTGCCCACCCTGTGCCACTCCCGTTTCGCCTCGTCGCTCAGGTGCCGTGGAGCCGCCGGGACGCGCACGCGTGGCGTCGGCTCGTCCTGGTTCAGCGGCCGCCGGCCAGGGTTGCCCCGCACCAGTTTCAGCGCCGTTGGTGTCGGCTTCCGTCCCCTCGCGGTCATCCCCTCTACCTCCTCCCCAGGGGCGCCCCCCCGACCCTAATTCGCGCGTGTGCGAAGTCTGCGATGAGAAGGCGAACCTCCTTCGCCACCCCCGAGAGTTTTGAGTCCCCCCTCCCCCTGGAACGTGAAGAGCGCCGCCCATTGCTGGTACGGCGCTCGTTGGCGCTCTCATTCGTCATGGCTCTCAGGTCGCCCTCAGGCTAGCACGTTATGTGCCATCCGATCAGGGAAGTCGTGCACTGACGGCTAGGTCACCTCCAGGATGGCGTCCCTCACGTTGCGGGACTATCGTTCCCGCGAGGCAAGACAGGGTTGGCGACTCCGGACCACGTTGGCAGATACGAGATTGAGCGGGTCCTCGGTCGCGGAGGTTGGGCCACCGTCTACCTTGCTCGCGACCCGCGGCTGGGACGCCAGGTCGCTATCAAACTCCTCGCGGCTCACCTTGCAGAAGGCGACGAGACAAGGGCTCGCTTCGCACGTGAGGCGCGGACCCTGGCCTCACTCGACCATCCCGCTGTTGTTCGCATCCACGACTTCGATGATCAGGACGGACAACCCTACCTGGTGTCCGCCTACATGCCGGGGGGCTCGTTAGGGGACCTGCTCGGGAGCGGTCCCGTCACTCAGGAGCGCGCCATAGCTATCCTGCAGAGGATCGCTGGGGCGCTCGACTACGCCCACGAAGCAGGCATCGTCCACCGCGATGTCGCGCCAGCCAACATCCTCTTCGATGCCAGCGGCAACGCCTGCCTGGCCGACTTCGGGATCGCTCGCGGGTCGCTGTCGGCAACATCACTGACGCACGGAGCGAGCATCGGCACTCCGGCCTACATGAGTCCCGAGCAGGCTGCGGGCACGTCGCCCGTGACACCGGCCTCCGACATCTACAGCCTTGGCGTCGTCGCGTTCGAGATGCTCTCCGGGCGCCGGCCATTCGTGGCAGATGAGCCATTCGCACTGATGCGAATGCACCTGCAGGATGCTCCGCCGTCTCTCGCCGCCCATAGCACGGCGTTCTCCGACGACGTGGATGCAGTGCTCTCATGTTGTCTCTCCAAAGATCCCGGGGCGCGGTTCGCGAGCGCAAATGCGTTCGTTGGAGCCCTGGCCGCGGCCTTGCGCCACAACAGCATGGCCGTCACCCACGGCACGCCCCTTGGGCCTCGTCCGGAATCTGAACGCCCCGAAGGCAAAGACGAACCAACGAGGTCCGTCGCCATGCAGACACTTGCTGTAGGGCCACCCGGCCGACGCCGGCGTCCCGCGGTCGCCGTCACCGCTTTCCTGCTCGTGCTCCTGGTCCTCGGTGTTACGGCCGCGGGGCTCGCGATCGCGCAATCCGGCGACCCCGAGGGCGCTGCGAGCGCCGACACGTCAGGAGCCACAGGGTCAGCAGTCCAGTCCGCCGGTTCTTCCCGCCCTACTTCGCAGGTAAGCGTTGCTGCCACGCCAACGGGGCGCTCGCAGGAGTCACCCGTGCCGTCTGCCACGAACGCGCCGACGGCCACCTCAACCGCCACCCCGACCCCTGAGCCGTCGCTACCGCCGCCGACACCGACACCTGCGCCGACTCCGGCTCCCACGACGGTCGCCATCTCCGCCCGAGTCCACTCGCTGGAGCGCCTTAATCCACCGACGGACACTCGCTTCCTCCTCAGTTACAGCCTTCCTCACGATCTCGCCGACGTCGTGGTCGCACGTGCCTTTGGCCGTTACACCGAGGGATGCAGTCCCCACCCGTCTTGTCTCTTTCTGCTTAGCCAGACGCCAGCGCTTCCAACTGGCGCCGGGCAGTCCGTCGTCATCGATGTCCCGCCTGACCACAAGGCCGTCGGCATGTACGTCTGCCTGACGAACACAGCCACCGGCCAGTGCGTAACAGACTATCCGGCCGTCCCTCTCGATTAGTCCGCACGACCGCCCGTCTGCCGGGCGGCTCGGACGATGGCACCCAGAACAGCGATACGATGTTCGCATCGTGTCCAAGGGTGGTGGCGGATGGTTACGGGAGCGCGTTGGCTAGCGAAGGGGCGCCGCGCTACAGGGCAACGATTCGGCGTACACGTACGCGCCGGCTACCCAGCCAGTCGCCCCGCTACTGGTCCGCACGCCAAACCATCCCTGCCCGGTCGGACCTTCCGCGAGTTCGAACCGCTCCAGGGACTGGAGCGAGTCGTCGGGAAGGACGGTCACGATCCCACCGTCGGCACTTGGCCGGTCCCGCACGTTCAACCCACCACTCGAACAGATGCGGCCGGTCGTAGGCAGGGGCCCGGGCTTAACCGCCTGCTGCTGGCTGAAGTAGTACCCCCAGGCGCCCGAAGCGGTCCTTCCCAGGATCAGTGTGCCTCCACCTCCAATATCGGGCGGATTGGCGGCACGCACGATGGCATAGCCCCGACGGAGCGTCTCGCTTTCCCCCACCTGCTCGACACAGCCCTTCCCGGCTGGTGGGTTGGCCTTGCGGCAGGCGTCGGTGGTCAACGGCGGCGGGACCAGTGGGCCGCCAATGATTCCCACCGCGGCAGCATTCACCTTCTGTGCATCGCCACTCGCAGGACTCGGTGACGCGAGCGCCACCACGTTGCGTCTCGCCACATCCTCAATGAGCTCGCTGCCGTTCCAGCGCCAGAACTCATCGCGGACATGGGTCGGCCCCCGCGCATGGCTGTCTCCATCAACGCCGTGGCTTACGGTCACCACGATCCAAGCCCCCTCTAACCGCACGCCCCGCACATCTCCATCCATGTCCGCCCCCAGGGCTGTCGTGGCAATCTGATGTGGCTCAGAGCCACGCATGGAGAAGACGGCGACCGTGGACTCCCAGAAGTTGCCGCCGTGGTGCCAGCGCATTGTGACGACCGCTTCTTCAGCGCCATCGTCCGTGACGTCTCCGAAGAGCAGCGGTCCAACGATCGCACGGACGACCGAAGCGCAGCAGGTAGCCGTCGATGAGTATTCGCCGCCTGCCACGCGAACGACTTCGTTCACCGAGGAACCGACGATCAGATACTCGCGGTTATTCCAGTCGATGTCCCGCACGCTCTTCTGGGGTGGGGCTGTGGGACTAGGCGATGCTGCCACGTCTGCCGGTGTACCCGCCGAGAAGACAAGCGCCCAGTAGCGTGTCCGCTCCCGGCCCCAGTACTTCCCGAACTCATCAGCTGCCATACTCCCCGCTGTCCCCTCCCACGGGTCGTTGTAGAACACCTCGCTCTCCGTCAGACCCGTGACAACGATTGCGTGATCGCCGCTGCCGTAGGCAATGCCCAGGCCGTTCGGACCTGCTACCTGCACGATCACCGGGACACCGGCGGAAAGGGAATCGCCCAGCGTGGTCTTCCAGGTGTCGCCAGCAGACTGCTTCAAGGCCGCCGTCACCTTCGTCCCGGTCAGCGCCGAGGCGCCGTCAGCCACGGTGGCCAGGTGAATGCCCTTCGCCGCGTTGGGCTGCTCCTGACGCAGCCACTTCCGCACGGCTGCGTAGTCCACTGCGGTTCCCTGATCAATCCTGCCGGCCTGCTTCAAAGCGCCAAGCACCATCGCCAGGCTGGCAGCCGCGCAGTCGTACAGGCCGCGGTCCCGGTACTGCTTGCTGTTCACGGTGTATTCGTCCGCTGGCTCAAACCGCTGGGCGATGACGGGCACCTCGAGGCGCACGTCGATCGCTGCCCGGCCCGCATGGGCTGGAGCAGCTCCCAGCGCGACGAGCAGCACCAGAAAGGCAGCAAGCACTCGCTTGCGGCTCATTGCAGCTTCACCGTCTTCAGGATCTCTTCGAGCTGCGGCACCAGGTTCACGGCCGGGCCGCTCACGGCGAAGAACTCCAGCGTCCCCCCGTGCCAGGGAATCTCGATGGTGTAGCCGTGATGGGGAACAGCCGCCTCGGCATCGCCATAGGCCCGCCCCTGTACCCCGGCGACCCCGATCGGCCGTGGCGCTGTCTGCCGTGCCGGTAGCGGCCCGTCCATCCGGAACGCCGCACCCGCATGGAAAGTGACGGTGATCAGCGGACCGGCCTCAGTCGGCAGGCTGTCTGGCGGTCGAAGCTCGAGGCTGAGGTCGTCCGTTGCGACCGCGGCCCAGGAGGGAGGGACCTGCAGTGCTGCCCCGTCGGCAATTGACAACCTGGGCCAGGACGCGTCTGCCTTTACGACGGGGAGGGCGGTTCCAATAGGAGCAGAGGAGGTCGTTGGCATTCGTTCAGGCGCGCCCTCGTCGACGCCCCCGCCACCGCCGCAGGCGATGGTAAGCATCCCCGTCACACCGACTGCGACTGCCGCCAGCGTTAACCTACGGAACACCCCCGCAGCCTAGTGTCAGCAGGATCGCGACGCAATCCGTTCGATGCGATGCCACCTCGATCCAGGACGGCGGCTTGAGCCCCTCCCTTGCTGGACAGTCGTCGATGCAAAAAAACGCGCCGGCCGCGCCAGCCTTCGAAACCCGAAGTCGACTGGCATCCGCAGTCGGGTGAGTCTGGAGCTGTGTGTTGGACCTCAGCGGACGTGGCGGGAGAGAACCTCGCCATCGATCCAATGCGGTTCACCTTCGAGCAGCGCCACCAGTTCCTGATACCAGGTGCCCTGGCCGGGGTCGTCCGCGTTGGCCTTGTATTCAGCTTCACTCGCGAACGTGACCGTCGCGATGAGCTCGGCAGGATTGCCAGCGTTGCGGCGCACATCCCCGCCGAGGGCTCCTGCAACCTGGCTGCCGCGGTTCTGCCACCACGTGTCGAAGTGGCTCACAACCGCCGCTTCCTGTCCGCTCTTTGGTTTCATGATCGCGATACTGCCGAACATGGATCCACCGCCTTCATACGTTTCGAGCGATCCTAGACCGTCGCTGTTCGCGCTACTACCGGCTGGTCCACGTGTACCAATGCCCACATTTCCGGCAGTGGACCCTGACCGTCGCTTCGGGCGAGACGTCACAGTGCTTGCGGCTGCAGTAGGGACACTTCACGGGCACGAGCACGGCATCCGTCATTTCTGGCCAGCCATTTCCCGCAGGCAGCTAAGGCACCACTCGCTTATCCGGACCACGCTCATCCGCATCCCGCGGCCGCGGCATCGCGGAGTGTCAGGCGGTCGCCCTCGACCCTCCGCACCACTCTCCGCTGGCTGCGGGGGTGATTTCGAACCTGCGTTGAGAGAGTGCGGAGGGTGCGGAGAATCATCCCTACCATCGGCCCTCTCCGAATAGGTACGTCCGCCCCGGGTGTGGGCCATCTTGCGTGCGCGAGAGGAGGATTCGTCCTCCGCACCCTCCGCAACTGAATCTGGATCGAGGGCATTCGGCTGCGGAGGGTGCAGCCTCGTCACCATCACCCTCCGCAACTTCGAGCGAATACACCGAGCCCTTCTGGTGGGAGTCATAGCCGTAGAAGCGGATGACGAGGTCGCCGATGGCGGCAGCCCGGGATGCATCGTCCTGGAAGGGGAAGTCTCCGAGCCATTCTGTACAGATAAGGTGGGTGGCCCGCTGGAGGTCCTCAGCGGATGGCGTTGTCGGGGCTGCGGGGAGTTGCATCCCCGCAGAATCGAAGAACAGGCCCGTCTCCGCCTGGTAGCCCTTCTTCTCGATTAAGGTGCCGTCCGACAGGAATGACGGCGTACCCGTGATGCCTCGCAGTTCGGGGACGGGCTTGTTCCAGGCCGCCATGATGTCGGTCACGACTTCTTGCGGCAGGCGGGTCGGAATCTCGTCACCGCTGCGCTGATGGCAACGCAGCGCGCATGGCGCTCGACGAATATGCAACCGGGGAGCTTGTCCGAAGGAAGCCGGAGGATGAGCGTCCGACCATCATCGTCCCCGGACAATTCATGCCGGAGATCTCCGAGGCCGCCTGGCGGGTCATCGACAGCTTGAACAAGAAGCAGCCGATGGTGTCGCGCGGACAGTGGCGGATCTTTCGGGGGAGCCAGCAGTGGCCGCGGCGCACGTTGGCGAGGCGATCCAGTACCGTCAGCGTGTGGAGTGAACTACTACGTCGCTCCGACGCCCCATTGGATTGAGTTCCGCAGCAGCTGTTCGAAGGCTGGCACTTCCCAGGTGAACCGGAGCGTCAACGGCGTCTTGCCCTCCGGATCGACGCTCGTGTCGACATAGGTTTGGCTGTTGGTGGTTGGCGTGTGGCAGTGCCCGAGCGAGATGTACGTCGCGCCACCCTTTCCGACAGTTCGCGTGAAGCCGATGGCACGTGTCACGCCGTCGGACATGAGGCCAGTGTCCTCGTCGTAGTCGAACCCGAAACTTCCCTTCGTTGTATCGGGGCCGAGCTTCGATGTGAGGAGCAGGCGGGTCGATTCCGGGTGGGTCACCTCGATCATGTAGGGCTCATCGATCACTTCGAAGGACGTCGGCAGGCCGCGGGTCAGTACGTCCTCTGTGTCGCCCACATCGACGTTGAACCGGCGCACAGGCGGATGGTTGATGAAGAAGGCGCCAAACAATTGAGTCCCGGCTAGTGGCGCCTTACCGACTCGTGGGACCGGCACGAAGGCCGCTCTTCAGTTGAGCCAGGGCTCTGCGCTTCAAGTCCATCCAGCGCACTCCGTACAGGCGCGGCGCCCGTCGGAGTGCGGCATCTGGCTCCGAGTGATGCTGGCCGTAGATTTGTTCAGCGACAGCTAGTCGTACACCCTTCCGCTTAAAGAGCGTTACGGAACCCTCACCCCTATTACGCCGTGATTCCGGCGACGTTTTCGACCCGCTGCCCAAAACCGACCTCCACCGACGTCTCCGTAAACCATAGCGGACGGGGAAGGACGGTTTTGGTCGGGCTGGGACGAACAATTATCGTCAACGCCCAGATTCAATTCTTGGTAGGCCCGCAGGGATTCGAACCCTGGACCAATGGATTAAAAGTTCGTAGCTCCTCCTGACAACCTATGCCTTCGCGTTCCGTTACGTCTACTCCCAGATTCGGGCCATCACCCCTCCCTGACACCCAGTCCGACCCCTCCCAACCGCTACCCAACCGTTCGTTGGCGAAATGTTGGGTGACAATTCATCTTCCGCCCCTCGGCATCCCACTCCGCTTCGCTCCGAGGTGCGCGTCCCGGCCCGGCTCCGTGGACCTCCGCCCGGCCAGCCTGCCCGGATGGCTGCCGCGCCCTCCCCTTCCCTCCCCTGCCCAGCGCCGCCTTGGCGAATGACCACTCCGCCGCGCGCGCTCCCTCCCCGGCCCTTCCGCGCGCCCGGCTCCGATGTGCGCGGCGCCGCCTCCAACCACCACCACCGGCGGCGCCGCCTCGCCCGGCCCACTCCGGCGGGGCGCGCCCTGTGGCGTACCCTTCAATAAATCCGCCTCCGTCAGCCGGCCGGGGACACACTCCGCTGCGCTCCGGGGTGCGCGGCCGTGCCGCAGGGGCGAGCGCGCCGCCGCGGCGGAGACGCCGTGGCCCGGCCGCGCCGCTCCGGATCGCTTGGCGGACCCGCCAGCGATCTCCGCGTCCCACCCGTCGGCCGCCAATAGCGGCCGGGCTCGCGCGATTCGTTTCGTTCGCGCGCGAATCGAAGATTCCCGGCAGAGAGCCGTTCCAGCCGCGATCTCAGATTCGGAATCTCCGTCCTGGAGCCCGGAGCGCACTCTTGAGTCGATTCGTTTTGGCATTCGTTCCCTAACGAACCTGCGTGCCTAGCTCCCCTGGCTCAGCTTTATCAAGTTCAGCGGCTCAGCAAGCACTTGCTGGCCCTGAGGCGACTTCCCCGTCGAGTAGATCGCCTGCCAGAAGTCATACGTTTGCTTGCCGCCGAACACCGTCGCGGAGAGCGAATTGTTGTACCAGAGCGGCAGAGCGGCCAGATTGTGGACGTAGTTCGCGATGTGAGACCACAGCTGTTCCGGGAACCTCCGTTGAAACGGCTGGCCGTCTGTCACCGGAGCGCCCTGCATCGCGTAAAACGTCGTCACGATCTGTCCAACATACGAGAGCCAGACGTATAGGTTCTCTTCCTTCGCCATGCGGTACGCCCGAAGATGCTCGGGCGGTAACTGCTCCCCGTGCTGCACTTTGTATTCGAGCCGGTACGTTCCGATCTCCAGGTCGAACTTCTTCTCAAAGAGCTGCTCCGCCACGATGTTCATCAGCCGGACAAGCTGTTCCACCTCCAGCGCCCGCGGGTTGTCACCGGTATCGGCGAGGTAATCCAGCGGAGTCGAGAGCATCCCCTTTCCGATGAAGAACGAATAGAACGTCTTGTCGACGGTCGAGTACGACAGCGGCTTTGCGACTGCGCGCCCACCCAGGTCGATATACGTGCGCAACCGGTTCTCCGGGTGGTGCGTGATCGCATCGCGGACGGCGTCCGCAACATATTTCCGCATCTCCGCCGCATGGCCACTGAAGAAACCCACAAGCTGCTGTTCGGAGAAGCTGAAGTCGTCCGCGGGCCTCCCGGTTTCGTGCCGGAATCGTTCGATTCGGTCGCGATACAGCGCGCTCCCGAGGTGCCGTTGCACCGACTTGTCGAACGCCACCTGCCGCAGCGTGCTCCCCGCGTGCGTGTTCGCGGCCAGGAGCTGCTCAAGGTCCGGGTCCACGAAGACGCGCACTGGGAGCTCGTCAACCCCCAGCATCACCTGCGCGGCCGCCTTGTGTTGGCCGTCGAATACTCGTACCTCGCCTGCGCGGTCACCCGCCGTCTTCACCCAGCCCAACGCAATGTGCAGCTGGGGAAGGCCTTCGAAGAACTCCTCTACCAATCCTCGAAAACTCGCCCCAATCCCTCGGGGATTGATCCGGTCGTCGTGGTGTAAGTACGCGATTGGTACCTTCGCGAAGAAGTACCGCAACTCGCTCAGCTCGTCCTTGTACAGCTCCGTCTCATGGACCGCGAGGCCCGCGGCACCGGACCGTTCGGGGAACGCGTAGCGCACCCGGTCGTTCTCTACAGTCAGCGAGACCGGGAACCGCGCGCCCTGCTGCGACCCGAGGATGTCGTCGAGGTTCGGGGCATCCCGCCCCTTCTCTTGTGCCGCAGCGGCGATTCTGTTGAACCGGGCCATGAGCCTTGCGACTCGGAGGTCGGCCGCCTGCTTCGATTTGTTGCAGGAGCTGTGCGTGATTGCGAAGTTCGACGGGTCGTCCGGCCCCTTCCTCGCCAGCGGCTGCACGTGGTCGATGTCGAGGTGTGCCTTCTGCAGCGCGTAGTCGATCTTGTACTCGCAGATAAAACACAGGCCCTGCTGCATCGCAAGCAGTTTCTGCTCGAGTTCCGCGCGGTCAGTCGCGTTCAGGTCCGAGAGGTACTTCGATGCCATCGGTTCAGTCCGCCACTTTCGTTAACCCGCTCACCCCCGTCCCCCCATCACTTCTCCGCGCCGCTTCCAGTTCGTCGTCACCATCTTGTACTTCCACCCCCGCGAAGCGCAGTACGCCTCCGCGCTTTGCCGCTTCAGTTTCGTGCTCAGCCAGAACATCAGCGGCAGCCCCTTTGTCTCGTGCAACTCCTGGCTCCCGTCGTTGAACGTGAGCAGGAAGTCCGGGTGGTAGTTCCGGGGGATCCCCAGCAGCCGGTAGGGGATCTTGATGTTGTGGTACCGCGTCCACTCCCGGATGCGCGGGTCATGGTCAAGCTCTTCCATGTAGTCCCGCTCCAGGTGCGAGTCATACTCCGCAGCGCCCCCCGGCGTCTTATGCAGGTTCGAAAGTCTGCCGCGCTTGCTCTGCATCGCCCTCCCCCGGTGGCGCTGCCAGGATCGCCTTGACCAGCGCCGGGTTGTAGAAGTTCGACTTCACTTGCGGCATCACGTGCCACACCATGCCGATCACCGCCCGGTCCGTCACCTCCCGCAGCTTCGCCCCGCCCGTGAACCGTCGCGAAAGATGCTCATGCAGCACCCGCAGCAAGATCTCCTGGCGCGTGTCCGCCTGCCCGTCGTATTGCAGCAGCGCGCTCCGTGCCAGCTCCCGTACGTCCCGCAACAGCCGCGTCAGCGCTTCCCCCGCGTCGTCCGGCATCGTCACCCGCAGTTCTGTAGGGTCAATGTTTGGCAGTGGCGCCGCGTCAAGCGTGTCGTGCCCCGAATCGAGGTTCCGCGACAACACCTGGCTGATCGTCTGGTCGATCACCTGCCCCCGGAAGTCGTACCGGTAGTCGTCCAGGAACGCACGCCAGTCCGCGATGGGCTGCAGTTCTTCGTCCGGCTCCGGGATCGGCGGCAGTCCCGAAAGGTCGAACGGCTCCGGCCGCTTCGGCTCGTCCCCGTCCAGGTCCAGCTCCGCCTGTTCCTTCGGCTTTGGGATCTTGCTCTCGTCGATCGCGTCGCCGGGGTTCAGCGCGCCGGAATACCGCTCAGCCGACAACATCTCCCACAGCCAATCGTGCTTGAAGATCGGATGGTCGATGACGTCGCACCGCTCCCAGTCGCGGCCGTGCGCGTTCACCCGCCGCAGCCCCCGGCCGATGATCTGCGGCCCGTACACCGAAAACACTTGGTCGCCCATCTGCGTGAAGCTGAACTTCCGGAACAGCAGGATCGCCGAGATGTTCTTCACGTCCCAGCCTTCGCGCAGCATCATCACCGATACGATCGCGTCGTACTTGCTGTTGCGGATGTCCTTGTTGATGGACATTGCCTCTTCCTTCGCCTCGTCCTCCGAGTCGCTGTGGATCAAGAGCACCTGCAGGCGCTCCCCGCCGAGGCTCTGTTCGCGCAGCGTCCGCGCGATGTTCTCCGCGTCGATGATGTTCAGCGCCACCACGAACAGCAGCGGCTTGTACAGCGGCTTCCCGTCCGGCCCCGGCGGCACGCCCTGCCGCTGCGCCTTCAAACACTCCAGCGCGATCGAGATCTGCTGTGCCATCGGCTCCGGGTTCATCGTGTAGCGCACTGCCGGCACTTTTCGCGCCTCGATCTCCGCCCACGGCACCTCTTCCGCGCTGATCTCCTTCTTTGACTCCCAGTCGTAGTAGGTGAACTTCACCTTCTCGATCTCGGGCTCGTACACGATCACCCGCTTCACCACCCGGTCCGCCATCGCCTCCCGGATCGTGTACACGTAGATCATCTCGCTGTCGGGGTGCAGCCCATCCAACCGGTCCGGCGTCGCCGTCGTGTCCAGCCGGAACACCCGCTTCGGCCGCAGCTTGTTGATCAGGTCGTTGTAGTTCTCCGCCCGCGTGTTGTGCGCCTCGTCGTTGTAGATCGCCAGCCGGTCGCAGTTTTCCGCGACCACGCGCCAGTTATCCGTCCCCTCGTACAGCTGATGCACGTTCCCGATGACGATATTCGCCGCGCGGATCCCGGCCGCGTCCCGGCCGCTCCCCAGCACATGGGTCGAAAGCCGTTTCGGCCAGTCAGCCTCGGCGCCGAAGAAGAACGGGAACACCGTGAACACGTTCCCCGGGTCGTTCGCCTTGAACGCGTCGTGCAGCCGCTCCCTCACGATCAGGTTCGGCGTGATCACCAGGTGCTGCCGCACGTCGTGGACCTGCACCAGGTACGCGATCATCCCGCCGATAATCGTCGTCTTCCCGCCGCCGGTGACGATGTTCGTCAGCAGGTCCTTCTTGCCCAGCACCTCGAACGCGTAGACCGACCGCTCGATCGCTTCCCTCTGGTGCTTCCAAAGCGTCGGCGCGAACGCCGGGCTCCCGATGTGCCGCAGGAACTCCTGCCCCTTCGCCGGGATTCCCGGGAACCCCGCCTGCCGCCATTCCCGGAAGTTCCCCTCATGCGCCTTGAACGCGTACTGCATTACCTACCCTCCATCGTCACGGCAAGCACAGGCCCATTCTCATTCCCCCTCGCCCGTGACAGCGGGAGAGGGGGCCAGGGGTGAGGGCGCCGCATTCCTCGGCATCTCCGGGTGTTGTTCCCCCTCTCCCCGCGGGAGAGGGGGCCAGGGGGTGAGGGGCCATCAGCGGACGTCCAGCGTCAGCGTCTTCACCGTTTCCGCGCCCAAGTTGTCCTGGACCCGGCAGGCCACCGTCCGCGGCCCATCGCCCGGAAACGCATACTTCGCCGTCAGCAGCGCCTCGAACTTCCGTCCCTTCGCCTTCGCGTCCTTCCCCTTCAGCTCCGTCCGGCACAGGACGAAGTTCCGATCCGCCGAGAAGTGCCCCCGCTGGTAGTCGAAGTCCCACTGGCAGTTCACCAGGTAGCCCCCGGTGTTCGTGCTGTCCGCGTCCACCGCTTCGAACTCGTACGCCCGCGAGCCTGTCCGCTTCGCCACGATCTCGCCCACGATCGGCTCCTTCGTGAACCGCAACAGGAACTCGTGCTCGTCCGCGTCCGGGTACGC
This sequence comes from Dehalococcoidia bacterium, assembly GCA_050248655.1. Classification (GTDB taxonomy): domain Bacteria; phylum Chloroflexota; class Dehalococcoidia; order Tepidiformales; family Tepidiformaceae; genus JAGQHB01. The sequence goes on along the minus strand of JBFWRY010000002.1, from coordinate 351,023 downwards.
CCGCCGGATCCGCTCCCGGAACTCCTCGCTGTCGATCAACAGGAAGTCCAGGTCGAGGTCCGCGCCGCGCGGCTGGATGTGCTTTCGCACGTAGTCCTGCAGCCGCCGCCGGTACTGCTGCAGCTCCGGCGTCACCCGCCAGCACGCCACCCGTGCCAGCAGCCGCACGTTCGGCTGCAGCTCCTTCACGCACGCATCGAAGAACGCCTGCACATCTCGCGCCGGCGGCGCCGACTCGGGGTCCGCCGGCCCCACCAGAACGGGCTCCCGCGCCGACCGCCAGCCCGTGATCGCCCGCTCCGAGGCATCCTGCTGTGCCGACAGGCACTTCAGGATGAACGCGTCGAACGTCTCCTGGTCCACCGCCCTGAACCGGTCCATCGGGTAGACGCCCACGTAATGCACGCGGATATCGGGGACCTTGCTGTCGGGGCTCGGCAGGTCCATTCGCCCCTGCAGCTGCCCCGCCTTCCCGTAGTTCGACTTCACGCCGGACTGGGCTTCGCCAATCTCGACAAGACGGGTCAGCGAGACGGAGGCGGCCACACGGGACGAATCACAGCCGAGCCAGCGGCGGCCTTCTTCCAGTGCGACTTGAAGACCCACGCCACCCCCAGCAAAGAAGTCGGCCACGAGATCACCGGGCTTGCTCGAAGCAGATATCAGCTGACGCAGGAGCTCCCTGGGCTTCTCAGTTGGGTACAGCTGCTTGATTGGTGGCACGCGCCCGATGAACCACACGTCGTCCAAGGGGACACCGTCGGAGTCTTCCGCGTCCATTTCCGAGGGAATGCGCTTGCCATCTGCTGCATAGCCGGACCTTATTTTCGCGCTGCCGAATCTTCGCTGGGTCGACTCGGTGCGTTCCATGAACAACACATTGAACGTCCGCCGCGGATTCGTGCTCTTCGAGTAGTAGAGCAAGACGTCATGGTTGCGTTGGAATTGCCTCGCCTTGGTCGGCCAGCTCCGGTAGTGCCAGACCACCTCATTCCGGAAGTTCTCGTACCCGAAGATCTTGTCCATCTCCGCCTTGATGTAGTGGCTCGCGTGCCAGTCGCAGTGCACGTAGATGGAGCCCGTCTCCTTCAGTACCCGCCGCATCTCCCACAACCGCGCGTTCAGCCAGATCAGGTAGGTGTTCAGCCCACCCTCCCAGATGTCGCTGAATGTCCGCACCTCGTTATCGTCGCCCCAGATAACGTTGTAGTTGGCGCCCGAGAAGAATGGCGGGTCGATGTAGATCAGGTCGATGCTGTTGCTCGGCAACGTCCGTAGCACGTGCAGGTTGTCCCCGTAGTACAGGCGGTTCGGCTCCAACTCCGGGCTCCCAAACTGCACCCAGTCGCCGTTCAGGTCCGGGGCCAGGTCCGGCAGCTTGATGAAGGGGAAGACTGCGTCGAACCCCTTGCCCGGCGCATACCCCAGAGGCGGATTAGTTGGGTCCGGCAGGTTGTGCAGCTTGCTCCGCACCCGCCCAGCGATCCGGAACTGCTTCTCCTGCGACGGCAGAGCCTGCGCTTCGGACTCTGCCTGGATCGCGTCCAGGTCCCGCGTCCCCGCCTCAGCCACATCCGCTTCCACGATCTCCGTCCGCGGCGCGTCCTCTACGTCCCCGAAGACGCGGCTCACCCGCTCGCCCATCCCCGCCAGGTCACGTCGCAGTTCGTCGAAGGAAGAAAGCTCGTCATCGCTCATAGTCCGCGATTCTACGCCACGCCCCGCGACAGCAGGTGACGGCTTGGGGCGAGGGTAGGGCCTACCTAAGCGGCGAGCGCGTCAATCCCCGTCAGGAGAGCACCGACCGTCGCCAGCAACAGACCGATGACCAGCGATGCGAAGCTGCGCTGCCGGAACTCAATTCCTTCGCGCCTTGCCGCTTGCGCGACATCGCGAGCGATTTCGCGAGCTTGCTCCGGGAGGCTGCGTGTTGCCTCGTCCGTGCGCTGGGAACGGACGATCTGGTCACGCAGGTCCTCCTGAACCTGCGTGACCTTCGCCTCCAACGCTGTCCACCGGCCCTCCACGCTGCCATCGTGGCCGGTCGTCACGGCAGCGATTCCACCCGCACTTTCCGCCTCCGCAGCGGTGCCAATCACCACTGCCTGCCGCCGCGGGCGGAGCCCCGGAATTGCTGCCCTAACCCTGAGCAACCACCGGTATCGCCAGAACCTGTGAAGCACCTGCTTCCAATTTACGCCCGCGTCTCCTGCAACCCACCAGACTCCTGCGACCTGGAGGACACCGCCAGCAACCGAGAGCAGCACGCCCGCTATCACCACAGCCGCATCCTACGGGCCCTCGTCGCACGCAGCGTCACTAAACGGTATAGATTGCCACTGAAGCACGCTATATTTGGATCATGGATCTACTCACTTACCATCAAGTCCTCGAATTGCTCCCTCCAACCAAGCACCTCCTTCTCGGCAACGGGTTCAGCATCTCCTGCGACCCGGCCTTCCGGTACGACAGCCTCTACGAATTCGCGAGGGAACATGGCCTTTCCCGGCGCGCCCAGGCAGTCTTTGAGAAGATCGGCACCAGCAACTTCGAAGGGGTCCTTCGCGCCCTCGGCGATACCGAATGGATCGCCGCCACCTACGGCCTCGCCGCCGGCTCGGCTAACGGCGGGCCCTCGATCGCCGAGGACATCGAATCGGTAAAGAACGCACTCGTGGCAGCCGTCGCTCAACGCCACCTTGAGCGCCCGTCTGACGTGGACGAGGCGAAGCGCGCCGCTGCGGTCGAGTTCCTGTCTCCATACCACAACGTCTTTACGACGAACTACGACCTGCTCCTTTACTGGATCACCATGCAGGGAAACGACGAGCACGCGGACCTCGCTCGGCGCGACGGGTTCCGTGCCGACCCCGAAGACCCGGAGGCTCCGCACCTCCTATTCCAGGAGCATGTCGGCGGCGATCGCGGGTTCTTCTTTGTTCACGGCGCTCTTCATCTCTACGTGCATCACGGCCAGGTCCGCAAGCATTCGTGGATACGCAGCGGCATCGCCCTGGTCGACCTCATCCGCGAAGCGCTGGACAAGTACCAGTACCCTCTCTTCGTCGCCGAGGGAGACGCGCATACAAAGCTGGAGCAGATTCAGCGCAGCGGGTACCTCTCGTACGGCTTGGGCAAGCTTGAGCGAATTCAGAAAGCTCTGGTCACCTTCGGCCTCGCGTTCGGTGAAAGCGACGCACACATCGCCCATGTCATCGCCGATAACCCGAAGTTGGAGCACGTCTACATCGGCTTGTTCGATGGCCCGGACAGCCCCGCTGGCCAGGCTGTCCTCGCCGCCGCGGACCGGATCGACCGGCGGCGTCGGGCGAACAGAACACCGCGAGGCGACCAGTACCCTGGACTGGCCATCCAATTTTACGATGCCAAGTCTGCAAGACCGTGGGGATAGATAGAAAGGGCAGGCGACGGGCTGACGGCCAACCCCCGCGAAAGAAGGCGAAGGTAACGCCGCCTGCTGTCTTAGCTTCAGTTCTGTCCGCCGGTTGGTCACGAAAGTATCCTCATTTCGCCTGCTAGCGCGGTGTTTCGACGGCGCCGGTCTGCCCCGAAGGCGCTCACCCGCCCCCGAAGATGCTCACTGTTCTGGGGTGAGCGCCTTCGGCGATTCTTGAGCACCTTCGGCGTGCTCGGGCAGGAAGCGCAGCCAACCAGTCTTCATTCCCTGCTTGTGCTTCCCCAGGCCGAGAGCGTGGATCGCCCGTCGAAGCGTGGCCGTCGAGATCCCGGCAGACTCGGCCTCCCGATCGATGTGCGTCTTCGGCACAGGGCCATCTCGCAAGATCTCTCGCAAGAACTCCTTCGCCTCCTCAAGCATGTCACGTCGATACCGCTCCTCGGGTCCGGCCAGCAGCTCGTCGGCCGTCTCGCTGGATTCTTCCAGCCACTCCACCCGGCTCGTCCCATCCGCCGCAACAATCCGGTAGCGCAATGACGGCGCCCTTGGCCCCAGGTTCAGCTTCGATTGCGCAATCACAAATTCGGACGCCGGTCCCCCGGCTGCCCGCGCGCATAGCAGCACCGACCGCGCCGCTGCGGTGAACGCAATCGAGCCCCCGCCGGCGTGGAGGCTGTTCCGGGTCTCCTGTTTCCGCAGGTGGCGAACACCGAGGACCGCGACGCCAAGTTGATCGCAGAGGCGCAGCAGCGGCCGGAGCGCCTGCCGCACCTGCATGTCGTTGTTCGTGTTCGTCTCGCCGGGAAGGAACTCCGAAAGCGGGTCGATCACGAGCAGCCGCGCCCGCAAGTCCCGGAGATCCCCCCTTATCTCCTTGAGGTCTGCGATCGTCGGCAGCGCCTCCTCATAGTTCGGCTTCACGTGCTCCCGGATAGCGGCCCGGTCGGCATCGCCTCCGGCAGCGAGGAACCTGGGCGTAAGGGTCTCTTCCACGCTGTCCTCCGCGGCGAGTAACACCACTCCGGCAGCACCGTGGCTTCCGATGCTCCCGTCTGGCATCGCGGTTCCCCGCGTCACCCTCGCCGCGATGTCCGCCGCGATCGTGCTCTTCCCGACGCCCGGATCCCCTTCAAGCAGCGTTAGTGCCCCCAAAGGCGCACGCCCCGGCCACAGCCAGGTCGTTTCCCGCACACGGACCTCTGAGAGCATCCTTCTGCCGTCGCGCAGCCCCAGGTCCTCCTCGAAGTCCTCGCCGTTCACCGCGCGCCCCCGTCGTCCGCGCCCCCCGCCAGCAACGCGTCAAGCGCCGCCCGGCTCACCACGATCCGTCGCCCCACCCGGATCACCTTCACCGGCAACGTCCCGTCCTTCGCCGCCTGGTAGGCGGACCCCCGCCCGATCCCCAGCTTCACCGCCACCTCTTCGAGGTTCAGCGTCTCCCGTTCCATCGCTGCTACTCCTTCATGTTGCGTTTTCGTCGCCGGAAATCCGGCTACGAAGGGATTGTGGCGGCTCGTCGGGGGCATTAGAGTTTCGTGTCACGAAATGTCACAGAATCTCCAAGTCACCTTTACCTGGCTGCGAGCAGGCACATGGGAATGTCGGCCCCCTCTGCTCGCCGAACCTGCCTCGCGCCCCACACGCGGCTCGCACACGCTCGTTCGCGTCAGCGATGGCACCGCTGACGTGCCCTACGACCTCGGCGACGAAACGGCGGTTCAACTGCTGTTCCGGTACCGCGAGGTGAACGTCCGCTCGTCCTCCATCGCCGCAGCGCTTGACGCGCGCCAGGGCAAGCCTCCGTACGACACCGGTGCCGCCCTCGCCTCCCTCCTGCACGACTTCGGGCCCCTCCGCAGCAATCCCGACGAACAAGAACCTTCCGTCGAACGTCCGGGCGAGCTGGTCGCTGTAGACGCGGCTGAGTTTCTCGAGGACATCCGTCAGCTCGCCGAGATCTACGTCGGCATCGCCAGCAACATGTGGGGAGACGAACGCGCCATCCTGGCCGGACGCCTCATCGACTACTCGGAAGCCGCGTTCAGGGAGGTCTGGGTCCTTCCACGGTTCCGCAACGACAGCTTCAGCTACGACGTCCTCCCGAGGACGCTCAGGGCCCGTGTCTGGGAATTTCTCTTCCGCGAATTCGACACCAGCCCTTATTTCCTCTGCAAGATCTGCGCCGCTCCCTTCTGGGCCGGCGTCTCCCGCGGCCGGAAGCCGCTCTACTGCCCCGAGCACCGAGGCGGCCGGTACCGCCAGCAGGCGGCGCGCCGTGCCTCCCTCGCCCAGCGCAATCCCCAGCGCTTCAACATAGAACCGGAGGACTGAGCCAATGCCCGGCAACATCCGCGCCCGCTCCCGCGGCGTCTGGGAAGTCTCCTACGAACTCTCTCCCGATCCCTCTGATGGCACGCGCCGCCGCCGCTACCTCACCGTCCGCGGCACCCGGAAGGACGCCGATCGCGTCCTCACCGAAGCCCTCCACCAGCGAGACACCGGCTTCGAGATCCTCCCCGGCCGTATCACCCTGGCCCAGTTCCTTGCCCGATGGCTCCGCGACTACGCGGCCGTCAACGTCGCCCCATCAACCCTCGCCCGCTACACCATCGCCACCAACCGCCACCTCGTACCCCACCTCGGCTCGCTCCAGCTTTCCGCCGTTCGCCCGGCCCACGTGCAATCCCTGCACGCCACCTGCCTCGCAGAAGGCGTCTCCGCGCGCACCGTCACCCAGCACCACCGCATCCTCTCCGAGGCTCTGAAACACGCCGTCCGCTGGCAGCTCATCCCCGCCAACCCAGCCACCGCCATTAGCCCGCCTCGCTTCGAACGCCACGAAATGCAGACCCTCTCCCCTACCCAGGTCGAACACCTTCTCACAACAGCCGAAGGCACATACCTGCGGCCCCTCGTCTACCTCGCCGTGCACACCGGCGCGCGCAACGGCGAACTTCTCGCCGTTCGCTGGACGGACCTCGACCTCGAACACGGCCGCCTCTCGATAACCCGCACGGCCCAGCGCATCCCCGGACGCGGCATCGTCTTCGCGTCGCCGAAGACCCACCGATCCCGCCGACCTATCGCCCTTTCCGCCACCGCCGTTGTCATCCTCCGCGAACATCGCGCCGCTCAACTCGAACACCGCCTCGCCGTCGGCCCCGCGTGGGAAGATCACGGCCTCGTCTTCTGCCAGCCCAACGGCCGCCCCCACGAACCCGGCCAGGTATCCAAAGCCTTCGCCCGCCTAATCAGCCGAACGCAGCTCCCGCACGTCCGTTTCCACGACCTTCGCCACACTGCCGCCACCCTGCTGCTCTCAGCGGGACAAAACCCAAAAGTCGTGAGCGAGCGCCTCGGGCACGCCTCCGTCAACATCACCCTCGACACCTACAGCCACGTCCTGCCCAACCTTCAACGCGAAGCAGCCGACGCAATGGACCGGATCCTCGCCCCCAACCGCCCCCGGATCGCCCACTAAACCAACCCCAGCGCGAAACGCCGTTGGGTATCCGTTGGGCGCCGCCCGCCCTTAACATTCGTAAAGCGTCGTTATCGTCAACGCCCAGATTCAATTCTTGGTAGGCCCGCAGGGATTCGAACCCTGGACCAATGGATTAAAAGTCCACTGCTCTTCCAGCTGAGCTACGGGCCCACTGGCATGGTAGGGGCTCTCGGCGGCTGGGACTATTGAACGACGGGGACGGGCACGTGCTACTCGGTCCCGAAAATCTCGCACTCGGGGTTGGTCTCATAGGCTTCGTAGATGGTGGCTGTGCCGCTGTTGGTGCCTGTGAATTCGTTACTGACGTATGCGAACCCGGGGACGGTGCCATCGTTGCCGACGACGTCGAAGCTGAAGTCGAACTCGGGATAGGAGAAGGTGAATCGGCCGAGGTTGAACTGGCCCTCCTGGACTACATCGACTCGCTCGCCTGGAGAAATGTACCCGTCGCCGTTCCCGACTTCGTTGAAATCAAACGAGGTTTCGAACGTCTCCCCGACTTCGAGGCCGAAGGCGCAGGTGTTTTCGACGACTGTAAAAGCATAGGTCCATGTCCCGACGGCGATCGAGTTCGGCGGTGGTCCGGCGGTCGTGGGTGTAGCGGTAGGCGGCGGTGCGGTGGGAGTGGGGGCGGCAGTGGCCTGGGCGGGGCGCGTCGCGGTTGGCGGGACGGTCGATGTGAGGGTCGCGGTCGTCGCGGTCGTCGCGCTCGCCGTCGCCGCAGCGGAAGAAGTCGCAGATGCGGCAACGGAGGGGGACCGCTGTGCGGAGGCGCTGGGTGTAGGAGATTCGTCGCCGGGCGAGACGGGTCCGTCGTCGTCACCACCACCAAGGGCACCGGCCGCAACGAGCGCGACGGGCACGAGGACTCCGGCAGCGAGACCGAGGACGGGGCCGACGACAGGCCAGCCGCGCGGCATGTCGTCGAACTGGCCGTTGGCGGCAGCTCCGCCGGTACCGCCACCGCCGCCGGAGGCGATGATGGAAAACGAGCGGTCGACGGGCGCCCCGAACCACCGCCGGCTGCGGGGCCGGGCGCGTACGGGGACTGTCACCTGCCCGGATGGCGGGATGGCCGCGCTTGCCGGGGCGCTGATTTCGACGGTGTTCGATGGGTCGACGGCCTGAAGAGCCACGGTTCCGGGCGCGCCGGCGAGGATGAGATCGAAGCTCGTCCATCCGAGACGGGAGCTGCCACCGCGCCGCGTGAGCGACGCCTGGACACCGCCCTGAGGGGGCATTGAGCCGAGGGCCGCAACGCGTGAGGGTGGCCCAGAAGGCATGGGGCCAGACGGTGCGGCGATGCGGGTCGCGGAGCCGGCAGATGCCGGAATCGGGGGAGCAACAACTGTCTGAAGTGGTGGTGGTGGCGCGGCCTGGGGCCGGGGTGGTGGCGCGGCCTGGGGCCGGGGTGGTGGCGCGGCCTGGGGCCGGGGTGGTGGCGGCGGCATTTGGCCGGATGCGGCGGCAACGGTGCCACTGCCGCTGCGCGAAGCTGGTGTTTGCGAGGGCGGAATGGGAGTTCCCGGGGCGGGTGCGGTCGCCTGGCCTCCGCCCCAGGTAGCGAGTGACTGGCGGGCGCGTTCGAGTGCTCCGCTAAGCTCGCTCGCGTTCTGGTAGCGGTCCGCCGGGTGTTTTTCCATGCACCTGCGGACGACGTTCACGATTGGATCGGGCAGGTAGGCGAGCGGGCCCATTGGGATGGACGACGAGCGATGCTGCTGGATGACATCGAATGGTGAGCCGTTATATGGGGGCCTGCCTGTGAGCATGGCGTAGAGCGTGACGCCGAGGGAATAGATATCCGAGCGATGGTCGGCGTCACCGGACGCCTGTTCTGGGGCGGCGTAGAGCGGTGTGCCGACAAAACCGCCGCCCATGGTGAGGCTGCTGCCACCCATCTGACGGGCGATACCGAAGTCGGCGACCTTGACGCGGCCTTCCTTCGTAAGGAGGACGTTCTCAGGCTTTATGTCACGATGGACGACCCCACGCGCGCCTGCTTCTTCGAGAGCACGGGCGACATCGCCGGCGATGCGGAGCGCGTCGACCGGCAGCAGGGGCCCTTCACGAAGCCGATCAGAGACGGCTTCGCCCTCGACGAACTCCATGACGAGGTAGTACCAGTTCTGCTCCAGGCCGAAATCGATGATGTGAACGGTGTACGGCGAGCGCAGGAGGGCGGCGACGTGCGCTTCACGCTCGAAACGTTCGCGGAATTCAGGGTCTGTGGCGAGGTGTGGATAAAGCAGTTTGATTGCGACGCGTGAGTCGTCGCGGCGGTCGCGTCCCTCGTACACCATGCCCATGCCGCCCTTGCCGAGGAGCCGGGCAAGGCGGTAATGGCTGAGACTTTCGGGAATCCCGGGATCGGTACCTTCGGCCATGGTCGCCCCGCGGTTTTCGTGCGGACGCAATGGTACATGAAGGAACGTGCGTGGCGCATTGAGACAACGTGTTGCGCCTCGCTCCTGAAACTAAGTATCATTTCGCGAAGGACGGACACTTAGTATCAGGAGACGGTCGTGAAGCGAATCCAGCCGACTGCATTCAAAGGGCTCATAGCGATGGTGGCACTTGCCGCCCTGTCGGTAGCCGCGTGCGGCGATAGTTCGAAGGCGCCGGAGTTCAAAGACGGCGACCGACTCCGCGTCGTGGCCACCGTGGCAGCAGTTGAAGCCGTCGCTGAGGCCGTTGGCGGTGACCTCATCGACCTGAGCGTCCTTGCAGGAGCCGGTGTTGATGTCCACGATTTCGAGCTTTCACCGGCCGACCGGCGCAGGATCGATGAAGCCCACGTGGTCGCACAGGTCGGACTGGGGTTGGATGTGTTCGTCGAGAAGGCGGCGGCGAAGGAGCAACTGGTCGTCCTCGGCGAGGGCCTGCCCGTGGTTCGGGGCGCGGAGGAACATGACGAAGGCGAAGATGAGCACGACGATCACGGCGATCAGGACCCTCACGTCTGGCACGACGTGGACAACACGAAGGAAATGGCGTTGAGGTTGGCACGCGCGTTCGGCCAAATCGACACGGCCAACGCTGCAACGTACCTGGCGAACGCGGAGGCACTCGGGGCGCGGCTGGATGCGGCGGACGCCGAAATCAAGGCGCTTATTGACCAGATCCCGGAGGAAAACCGGAAGGTCGTGACGAATCACGACGCAATCGGATACTTTCTCGACCGCTACGGTCTTGTGTTCGTTGGCGCCGTGATCCCGGCGCAGACGACCGCCGCTGAGCCGTCGGCGAAGGACCTGGTGGAGTTGTCGGACCTGATACGCGCCGAGGGAGTGAAGGCGATTTTTGCGGAGAGTTCGGTGGACCCGAAAGTCGCGGCACAACTGGCCAAGGACACGGGCGTGACGATCGTGGAAGGCCTGTACGCGGACTCGCTGGGGCCTCCCGGATCGGGCGCTGACACGATCGAGGGTATGCTGCTGGCCAACGCGAAGAAGATCGCGGAAGCGCTCCGATAAGCATGGAGGCGCAGCGAACGAGGTGACCCAAACGCTCCAGATCCACGACCTCGCCACCGGGTTTGGCACAACCTTCGTGCTAGGCGGCGTGAGCCTAGAAGCGCCGGGAGGAAGCGTCGTTGGGTTGATCGGACCGAACGGCAGCGGCAAGAGCACGCTCCTGAAGGCGATCGCGGGGGTGCTGCCGCTGCGGCACGGATCGGTGCTGCTGGGAGGAAAGCCGCTCCGCTCGCAGCCTCTGGCGGTAGCGTTCGTCCCGCAGCGAGAGCAGGTGAACTGGGACTTCCCAGTGACTGCGTTCGACGTTGTACTGATGGGCCGGTACCGGCGGGCCGGGTGGATACGAAGGCCGAGTGGGCGGGATCGTGAAGCTGCGATGGCGGCACTCGCGAGACTGGGTCTCGCGGGGATGGAACGCCGGCACATTAGCGAGTTCTCCGGAGGACAGCAGCAGCGGATCTTTCTTGCACGGGGCGTCGCACAGGAGCCGCGGCTGGTCTTGCTCGACGAGCCATTCACGGGTGTGGATGCAGAGAACCGCAAGGTGCTGCACGAAGTGATCGCCGGGCTGGCGGCGGGGGGCGCAATCGTGCTGATGGCAACCCACGACCTGGACGAGGTGACGGCGACGTGCTCGCACGTCGCGGCGCTGCGGGGCCGGCTTGTGGCCTTCGGAAAGACCGGCGAGACGTACACGGAATCAGTCATCCGGGAGACGTTCGGCGGGCAGGTGGCGGTGGTGCCGGCATGAACGAGTGGCTGTTCGAGCCGTGGACGTTCAGCTTCATGCAGCGTGCGCTGGCAGAAGTAGCGATCGTGGGTCTTGTGTGCGGGGTCGTCGGATGTTTCGTGGTGCTGCGCGGGCTGGCCTTCATCGGAGACGCGCTCGCGCACGCTGTTTTCCCGGGGGTGGTGCTGAGCTACCTACTGAACAAGACCGTGATCGCGGGAGCCCTGGTGTTCGGCATCATCACAGCGCTGGGAATCGGTCTTCTCGGCCGCAACAGGCGCGTGAGCGAGGATTCGGCGATTGGCATCCTTTTTGCCGCGTTCTTCGCGCTAGGCGTGGTGCTGATCAGCCGGGAGGTGGGCTTCCGGCGGGACGTTGCGTCGCTGCTGTTCGGCAACATCCTTGGGATCTCGAATGGGGACATCCTGACGACGCTGGTGCTGGCCGCGATCGTGCTGGCCGTGACCCTGCTGCTACTGAAGGAACTCACGCTCGTCGCCTTCGACAGCACGATGGCGCAGGCGGCGGGCTACCCGGTGTTCGCGCTGGACATGGTGCTGCTGTTGCTGGTGACGATGACAATTGTCGTGAGCCTGCAGGCGGTCGGGAATGTGCTGGTGCTGGCGCTGGTTGTCACACCGCCGGCAACGGCGCGGCTGCTGACGGATCGGCTGGGGCGAATGCTGCTCGTGAGCCCCGTCGTGGCGTTCCTGAGCGGCGTAACCGGGTTGCTGGCTTCGTACCACGCGGACACGGCGGCGGGGGCTTCGATCGTCCTGGCTTCGACGGCGTTCTTCCTTGCGGCGGTCGCGGGCGCGCCACGACACGGTCTCATCGCGGGCTGGCTCCAACGCCGCCGCGGAGAGCATCACGTGCACCACTACCATCCCATGGAAGAAGAGACCGAGACCGCATCATAGGCCGTCCACGACGGACCTAGAGGCCGCGGCCGAACGCCGTTAGAGTGCCGGGAGCCTCGCCCACGGAGGGAAGCTCCATGTCCGAACCGACGCACGCCCACGCGAGCGACCGTCAACTGTCGCCGGGAGAGATCGAGGCGCTCCGGCAGCGGGCGCTCGCCTTCATGAAGTCGGACATCTACCCGAACGAGCCGTTCTTCCCGCACGGGCCCCGCGACCCTGAGAAGGGGGAGCTGCTGAGGGGCCTCCAGGGGAAGGTGAAGGATCTTGGGCTCTGGGCGGGGCACCTGCCAAAGGAGGCCGGGGGCATGGGGATCGGCTTCATGCCGTTCGTGTACCTGAACGAGATATATGGAAGAAGCGCACTGGCGCCATGGGTCTTTGGGTCGAATGCGCCGGACGCAGGAAACGGGGAGATCCTGTTCCAGTTCGGGACGAAGGAGATCCAGGAGCGGTACTTGCGGCCGCTGGTGTCGGGCGAAATCTACTCGTGCTATTCAATGACGGAGCCGGAAGTGTCCGGTTCGGACCCCACGTCACTGCAGACGCGGGCGGTGCGGGATGGGGATGAGTGGGTAATCAGTGGACACAAGTGGTTCACGAGCCAGGCCGAGGGAGCGGCGTTCGCAATCGTGATGGCTGCGACCGAGATGGAGGAGCCGCCGCACCGGCGGTTCACGCAGATTGTCGTACCGGCAGACACGCCAGGCTTCCGGGTGCTTCGCAACGTGGCGGTGATGGGGGAGACAGAGGGATCGCACTGCGAAGTCATCTATGACAACGTGCGCGTGCCGATCACAAACACGCTGGGTGAGCCGGGTGGCGGGTTCCGGATCGCGCAGAAGCGTCTCGGGCCCGGGCGGATCCACCACTGCATGCGCTGGCTCGGGCAGATGCAGCGCGCGTTCGACCTGATGGTGGAGTACGCGCTGGTCCGCGAGGTACGCGGCAGCTCGCTGGCCGAGCAGCAGACTGTGCAGAACTGGATCGCGGATTCGTATGTGGAGATCCAGGCGGCGCGAATGCTGACGCTGGATGCCGCCCGGAAGATTGATTCCGGGGACGAGGCTCGCGTCGAGATCTCAGCTATCAAGTTCTTCGGCGCGCAGGTACTGCACAACGTGATCGACCGCGCGATCCAGGCCCATGGCGCGCGCGGAGTCTCGGGGGACACGCCGTTGGAATCGATGTACCGGCAGGCACGGACTGCCCGCATCCTGGACGGGCCTGACGAGACGCACCGGATGGTGGTTTCGCGGCGGATTGTCCAGGACTACGCGGCGGGCAAGGGCTGGGACTTCGGCGTGGTCTACCGCTAACAACGCGAGGAACGAGGGTCAGACTTCGCGCTCCATGAGGACCTGGCCGGCCTGGATCACACGGTCCACGCGGATGACGACAGCGGCGCCTTTGCGGTCAGGGTCACGATCGAGTTCGGCCTGGACGGTCTTTGCCATGATCGCGTCGCGCACTGGGCCGGAAGGAAGGACTTCGGCGGTACCAAAGAATTTCCACATAAGCCGGGATTCAGGATTGCGGAAGAGGACGCAGGCGCCAGGGTTGGCTTCGAGGTTCCGGCGGGTCTGGCCGTGGGCGCGTTCCCAGAACGCGAGATGTTCGTCGTCCCAGACCATGACGCTGCCTTTATAGGCGATGTCGGGTTCGCCTGAGGGAGAGGCGCTGGCCACGAGGGCAGGGACACGGTTTTCGAGGGCGGATGCGAGTTCGTCCCGCATCTGGTCAGTGAGCGCAATGGGCACGTGAGTTCTCCTGAGTGATAGTTGAGCGTGCACGCAATTCTAGCGGCCAAGTGGATTGGCTTGCGGGTGGGCGTGCTGGTGGCGATAGTCCAAGTCCCGGGAGCATCCGGGAACGGAGGCTCTGATGGCGTTTGAGAAACGGATCGCCCTATCGCTACCGCTGGAGGGATCGATGAGCACCCTGGCAGCCGTCGGCCGCGAGATGGAAGGGCTCGGGTATACGGATGCATGGACGCTCGAGACGGACGGAAGCGATGCATTCACTCCGCTGGGCGTGGTTGGAGCGACCACGGGGATGCGCCTCGGGACGGCGACGGTGAACGTGTTTACGAGGGGGCCGGCAACGCTGGCTCAGTCAGCGGCCAGCGTGGCCGACATCGCGCCCGGCCGATTTGTGCTGGGGATCGGGTCCGGGTCGGCGCCAATTGTCGAGAACTGGAACGGACTGAAGTTCGAGAAACCGGCGACGCGAGTACGGGAGACGGCGATGTTCCTGCGGCAGGCACTAGCCGGCGAACGAGTGGTGTTTGAAGGAAAGACGTTCTCCGTGAATGGGTACCGGCTTTCGCGGCCGCCTTCGCCACCAGTGCCGATCCACATTGCGGCGCTGCGCGAAGGGATGCTGCGAGTGGCAGGCGAGGTGGGCGATGGCGTGACGCTGAACTGGCTGGCGGCAACGGACGTGCCAAAATCCGTTGAGGTGGTGCGGGCCGCAGCGGCCGGGGCCGGACGGGACCCGCAGGCCATCGAAGTGGTCGCACGGTTGATGGTCAACGTAGACCCTGCGGGAGAGGAGGCGGACACCTTCTGCCGGCGCCACATCACGGCCTACCTGACGGTGGGCGTGTACCAGCAGTTCCACCGCTGGCTGGGCCGCACATCGCTGGAGGGAATGTGGAATGCGTGGGACGCGGGCGACCGCCGCGGCTCGGTTGCGGCGATCCCGGCGGCGACCGTCGATGAGCTGATCATTCGCGGAAGCGCGAGCGAACGCCGGGCACACGTGCAGCGATACATGGACGCGGGAGTAGACACGGCATCGCTCTGGATGCTCTCGGGGCACCCGGACGCGAAGGTGCGGGAAGAGCGGGTGTTACAGGCATTGAGAGAGCACGCCCCGAAAGCCACGGCGTAGGGCCCCGGTCAAGGGAACAAGAAGTTACAATCCGTTTACACGTGCAGCGCGTGGGTGTAATGCGTCTTCGTTGACGGGAGTTAGGCCCGCGCGGACACTTCGACAAGAGGAGAGTGCCAATGGTGCGTATGCGACCCCTGCTCGTTGGTGCTGCCCTGGCAGCACTCGCAACCGGAACCCTCGCCAGCGGAACGGTCTTCGCAAAGACCGGCGCCGCTCCAGCGGAAACGCTGATTGTGCGAACGGACCTACCAAACCAGAAGTTCATGCCGGCGCTCCTGCCGAACAGCAAGGAGAACACGTCGGTCATCGCTCAGAACAACGGGACGGCTGCCGCGACGATCGCGATGGACGTCTACACGCCGGCCGGGGTGTTGATCCCGGAGGCGAGCCGCGTAGAGACCGGGGTACCGGTCGGCGGCACGAGGACGTTCGCGCAGGCGCTGAACACCGGCCTTTCGCCAGGCTTCCGCGGTGTCGGCGTGCTCTCGTCCGACCAGTCGATCAACGCGCTGCTGGTGCGTGACATCGAACAGAACGGCACGGGCCGGAAGTCCTATTCCGTGCACAACTCGTTCGGCTCAGGCGGCAACACGGTCACGTTGCCGTTCATCGCAAACAACGCTGGCGGCGTCTTCCAGACGCGGTTCGCGATCGCCAACACCGGTTCGGCCGTGGCATGCGTGAGCGTGCAGTACGCGTTCGACCCGGTCCTTTCCGGCGGCGGCAGCCACACTGACGCGCCGAGCGGACAGGCGGGATGCACGACCGGCTATTCCGTGCCGGTGGGTGGACAGATTACGTTCGGTCCCAACAGCGTCCCCGCGGAGGCGACCCAGGCGATGCCCGGGGCGACCGCAGGCAAGCTGATGTCGGCAACGGTGACGTCCACAGGAGCACCGGTCACGGTGGCGGTCGATGCGTACGTGAGCGACGGCAAGGCGAAGCTCGGTTCGTACGACGGCTTCCTCTACAGCGGGCCCGGCGCCACGGGCGACGACCTCGGGACGACAGTCATCATCCCGATTGCGCTGAAGCTGGGCGGCTTCTACAGCCAGATCCTGCTTTCGAATCCAAACGCGCAGGGTGCTACCTGCAGCATCCTTTACAAATCAGACGCCGGCGCGACGTACACGGTGCCGCTGTCGATTCCCGCGAACGGGACGAGCAACCACAGCGTGTATGCGCCGGGCAGCCCGATTCCGGAAGGATTCCTCGGCGCTGCGACGGTCACCTGTGACCGCGACGTTGCAGCCGTGCTCTTCCGGATCAAGATGACTGGCCCCGGCACGTTCATCGATGAGGACCTCTACACGGCGGTGAGCGGTGTCCCCACGGACCGCGCATCGACGACTGCGAAGGTGCCGCTGATTTTCCGGCGCATCGGCCAGGGTGGCGGCTTTGACGGCTACAACACCTGGGTGAGCGTGGCGACAGTCGACGGCGGTTCGGCGACGGTGAACCTGAATACGGTCACCGACACGACGAGCACGCCGGGCAGCTGCGGAGCGGCTGCGACATACACGGCATCCAAGACCATTACCGGCAGCTTCGTGTTCTACCAGAACGCGAACAGCGACAACGGCCTTGGGGCCAACCCTGCCTGCCTCTGGGGCGGGATGACGATCACGTCGGACAAACCGATCATCGCAATCGCGGTCTCGACCAACGACATCTTCCCCGGCGACAACGACGGTCTCTTCAACGCCTTCCCGGGCTAAGAACGCGACCATCAGCACTCTACGAGAAGGCCGGCTCTGCCGGCCTTCTCTTTGTCCGGCAGTTTGCCGAGGTGGGCTGACCAACGGATGATCCCCGCAATGGCCCCGGAACCAAAGCTCTGATGGACGTCATAGGCGGCGTGCGGGAACGGAGCATGCTGCACGGGCTGACGGGCCTGCGGGCATTCGCGGCGGCATGGGTCGTCCTCTATCACTTCCGCGCGGATATCAAACTCCTGATGCCTCGGAGTGAGCCGCTGTGGCCGCTCATGGACAGCGGCTATGCGGGCGTGGACGTTTTCTTCGTACTGAGCGGCTTCATCATCACGTACACCTACCTGGAGCAGCTGAAACAACCCCAGCGCGCCGCGACGATCCGGTTTCTGGGGTTTCGGCTGGCACGCATCTACCCGGTTCACCTGTTCACGCTCGCAATCTTCGCCTTCATCGTGACGCCGGGAGCGGTCTCCGGAGTGGGACCGGGTGACCTGTGGCGGAACGTCGCCTCGACCGATTTCGTGCGGCAGGTGCTCCTTGTGCACGGGTGGGGCTGGGACGGGAATCGCGCGTGGAACTACCCCGCCTGGTCGATCAGTTCGGAATGGATGGCCTACCTGGCGTTCCCCGCCGTAGCACTGGGTCTGGCGAAGGTGCGGACGCTTGGGAGCGCGGGGGTTGGGTTGGCGGCGGCGCACGCGTTCAACCTCGCGTCGTTCCTCCTGATCGCGCAGCTGGGGATGGAGGGCGAAATCATCGGTGTGCGGATCGTCGGCGAGTTCCTCGCCGGGTGTTTCCTGCTGCTCATCTGGCGGCGAGGATGGGCTGCGGATGCACGATGGGACCGACTGACACCGGCATTTCTCCTTGCTTCGGTCGTAGGGACGGTCGCAGCCAACGAGCTCGGTTCGGTTGCACCCGTGCTGGCGGCGCCGCTGTACTGCGGGCTCATCTACGGCCTTGCGCTGGAACGGGACGCGGTGAGCCGCTGGCTCGGGCTGCGGTGGACGGTCTACGCGGGAGAAGCGTCGTACGCGCTCTACATGACTCATGCGGTCGTGCAGCGATTTGTGTGGGAGTACCTGCCGGCTGGCGACTACCTTGGATCGAACGTCGCGGTGCGAGCCGGCGTCCTGCTCATTTACACCCTGCTGCTGGCGGCCGCGGCCGTGGCAACATACGAGGCCATCGAAAAGCCCTCGCGAAGAATCGTGCGGCGGCTGACGTTGAATGCCATCGCGAAAGTGGACCGGGGGCCGGCGAGTGCTACGACCGGGCCGCGGCAGGCCTGAACTGATGTCTATCGCCTTCGGCGGCGCTGTCGCTTTCCTGTTCCGTGGCATGAACCTGGTGGTGGCACTTGCCACAGTGCTGCTGACGCAGGGCGCCATGACGAAGGATGGCTACGGTGCGTTCGTCCTCGGACTGACGGTCGTTGGCATTGTGAACGCGGTCACCGGCGGACTGACGGCCTCGGCCGCGTATCAGGTGGCGAACAAGCGCGAGACACCGGGACGCGTTTTCGCCGGGGGACTGACGCCGGCGCTCGGGATTGGGGCGGTCGCTCTCGCGGCCGGGTTCGCCGGGCGCTCGGCGCTCGGCGGCATTGCCGGGGACGTGGCGCTGCCAGTGGCATTCGCAGCGACGGCGGTGATCATCAATGGCGTAGCTGCAGGCGTCTTCCTGGGGATGAACCGGCTGGTCCGCTACAACGTCGCGCTTGTCGCGCCGCCGGCGATCGCACTCACGGCAATTGGAATCACCGCATTCGCGCTTGACATGCGGACCCCGGGAGCGCTGCTTGGCGCGTACGCTGTTGGCCAGTGGCTGGCGACACTCGTGCTTGCGGGTTTGGGGGGCGGGAGCTTCGTTCGCGGGGCGCGTCCGGACGGAACGCTCGTGCGGGCGATGGTGGCGTTCGGAGCGCTGGCGGGGCTTTCCAGCGGCGTTTCGTATCTGAACTACCGAGCGGACCTGTTTGTGGTCGAACACTTCGAGGGGCGCGCCGGGGTGGGCACGTACTCGCTGGCGGTGTACGTGGCTGAATCGGTGTGGCAGGTGAGCGGTTCGCTCGCGTTGGCGACCTACCCGCGAGTTGGGGCGCTGGACCGTGCGGCAGCGGCGGAGCTGACAACGCGGGTGATGCGCCACACGGTGCTGCTGCTCGGCGTGATCTGCACGGTCGTGTTCATCCTGGCACAGCCGCTGGAAGCGTTCGTTTTCACGAAGTACGAGGGGATGGCATCGGCGCTCCGGTTCATCCTGCCCGGCGTGCTGGTGTACGGGCTGGCACAGTCGTTCTCGGGGTTCTACACGTATCAGCGAGGGAAGCCGTGGGTATCGGCTGTAGTGGCGGGAGTAGGCCTAGTGTTGGACATGATCCTCGCAGTCGCACTGGTGCCAGTCATGGGCGTCGACGGCGCCGCTCTGGCGAGTGCGTTGGCGTACAGCCTCGCGATGGCGGGTGCGCTTGCCGTGTTCCTGCGAAGTGAGCGGCTGCCTCTGTCAGACGTCGTCCGCTTCGGGCGGCGGGAGATCGACGACTACCGAGGGGTGGCGCGACGGCTGCGGCAGTTCGCGGGCCGCTGAGGCGCCCGTCGGGCGAACGGGCTTATTCGCGCTGGACGACGTGCCGGGGGATGGCGATCGGCACACCGGTGTCCGGATCAGGCAGGGTAATCATGGGGACGCGAAAGACCTCTTCGAGCGGACCGGGCTGGAGCACTTCCGCGGGGGGGCCATCGAGCATGACGGCGCCTTCGCGCATGGCGATGACGCGGTGCGCGAAGCGAGCGGCCAGAAGGAGGTCGTGCAGAACCGTCACGACCGTGAGGCCACTGGAATGCAAGCGGCTGAGAAGGTGCATGACCTCCAGCTGGTGTTCGATGTCCAGGTAGCTGGTCGGCTCATCCAGGAGGAGGACGCGGGGCTGCTGAGCGAGCGCGAGGGCAATCCATGCGCGTTGCCGTTCGCCTCCCGACAGCGAGCCGATGGCGCGGCCAGCGAGTGCTTCGATGCGAGCAGCGCTAAGGGCCCACTCGACGGCATCAGCGTCCTCCGGGCGGGCCCGCTGAAGGACAGCGCCCTGGTGCGGATAACGGCCCCGCCAGACCAATTCGCGCACCGTGAGGTCGAGCGCGCCGGATGGCGCCTGCGGGAGCAGCGCGAGGACGCGAGCAACGGCCCGCGAACCCAGCAACCGGATGTCGGTCTCACCGAGGAGGACGCGGCCGTTGCGGGGACGATGAAGGCGTGCAAGGCCGCGGAGGAGGGTGCTCTTTCCGCTTCCGTTGGGGCCGACGATCGCGACGAATTCACCTGATTCGATGGCGAGGCTGACGTCGCGAACCACATTCGCGCCTGAGTAGTCGAGCGTGAGGTGTTCGGCGGCGAGTCTCATCCGCGGACCCGTACGAGGTAGAGAAGGAATGGAGCGCCGAGCCCGGCCGTGACGATGCCGAAGGGGATCTCCGCGGGGCTGATGACGATACGGGCGAAAAGGTCGGCGGCGGCGACGAGAAGCGCCCCGTATATGGCTGCAACGGGAATGAGTGCCCGATTGTCTGAACCGACCGTAAACCGCGCGAGGTGAGGGCAAAGAAGACCGACGAAGCTGACAAGGCCGGCGATCGACACGGCCGCCGCGGTCAGCAGCCCGGCCGCGATGAGGACGCCGAAGCGGGTGCGATCGGTGAGGACGCCGAGCCCGGCGGCGACATCATCTCCAAGGGCGAGGATATTGAGGCGGCCAGAGAAGAAGATCGCCAGCACGATCCCGGCAGCGGCGTATGGCAACGCTGCATAGAAGTCGGCCCAGCCCCCGGCGTAGAGGCCGCCGGCGAGGAAACCGACGCTGGTCTGGATGAAGGTACGGGAGCTGGAGAGGAGGCCGATGATCACAGCGCCAAAGAAGGCGGAGAGCGCGACGCCGGAGAGGGCGAGGCGGACCGGATTAACCTGGCCACGCCAGGCGATGACGAAGAGGAGGGACACGCCGACGAGTGCGCCGGCGCAGCTCATCGCGGCCATCACTGTTTGCGGGGACCCCGGGAACAGGACGAGCGTGAACGCGCTCGCCAAACCGGTGGAGGCCGTGAGGCCGAGGATGGTAGGGTCACCAAGGGGGTTGCGCGTGACGCTTTGGAGGAGGCTCCCGGCGACCGCGAGGCTGGCGCCAACCAGGACAGCATCAAGGAGTCGCGGGAGGCGGATCTCCCAGACGACGGTGCGGGCGAACGTGTCCGAGGAAGAGGTGAGCCCCGATGCCACCTCTGAAGGCGAGAGGGTCACTGCGCCGAACGCAAGGTTCCCGTAGGCCAGACTGACGACGGCAGCGACGAGCGCAAGCGTGATGACCGCGGACCGGCGGCCACGGGCAGACCGTAGCGCTGAATCACGCTGACGACGGCCCGTGGCGGCGATCCCTGTCATTGAAGCTCCTGGTCAGGACGAGAGTGCTATTTGAGGGCCGCGACGACGGCGAGGAACGCCAGCTCGACGCGTGGACCAGGCGCTTCCAGCGCGATATCCACGGGGATCTCGATCACCTTGTTTGTGGTAACGGCCTTGAGCGCCTTGAAGGGCGGGATGGTCGGGATCAGCGTACTGAGCCTTGGCACGCTGGCCGGGCCAGGGGTGATCGTGAAGATCACGTCGGGGTCATATTGCACAAGGCTTTCTGGGGCCAGGAGGGTGTAACCAGGGAAGCCCTGGCCGGCTTCGGGGCCATCGGCGGCCGGGTTGGTGACGCCGAGCTCGGCGAGAACGTCGCCGGGATAGCTGGTCTTCTTCGCAGCGAAGAGCGTGTTGTCCCGGCCGGCGATCAGGACGACGGCCGAGACCTTCGTCGTACCGACGGCGGCCTTGGCGGCATCGTGGGCGTTCTTGATACGCGCGACTGTTTCGGTAGCCTTGGTGTTGGCGTCCAGGACTTTGCCGACCAGTTCGACACCCTGGAGCACCTGGGCATAGGTCTCGGCGCCGGCAAAGA
This sequence comes from Dehalococcoidia bacterium, assembly GCA_050248655.1. Taxonomy (GTDB): domain Bacteria; phylum Chloroflexota; class Dehalococcoidia; order Tepidiformales; family Tepidiformaceae; genus JAGQHB01. Next base: position 329,371 of record JBFWRY010000002.1, on the reverse strand, counting down.
TGACGGGGATGCCGAGGCCCTCGATGGCCGAGCGCAGCTGCGGCTGGGCGTGGATGACCGAGTCCGCGACCACAAGGTCAGGCTTGAGCTGGAGGATTTCTTCGAAGCTCGGCTGATAGGAGGTGCCCGTGGACTTTACGGACTTCACGGCCTCCGGGTACACCGCTGACTCGGGCCGGCCAACGACCGTGCCGCCTACGGAATAGACGTATTCGACAGCCGACGGGCTGAGGGCAACGACCGTGGCGGGCTTCGCTTTGATCTCGACTTCGCGGCCAAGCAGGTCCGTCACATTCATTGGGTACGTCGATGCCTGGGCGGCCGTTGTCGCGGCTGCGGTGGTCGCGGCGGCAGTAGGGGTTTCGGCGACAGCGCCGTCGTCATCGTCGCCACAGGCCACGGCCCCAAACGACACGGAAGCGAGCAGCGCGGAGCCGGCAACAATCCAGCTGAGACGTCTAGCTTTCAAACTTATCAACTCTCGTGAATCTCCTTGAACTTGTGGAAGGTTTCGACGGTATGGTACGAAAGCGCTGCCATTGAGCAAGCTCCCGGCCTGGAGGCGGGATGATGGATGCCGCGCTGTACATCCCGGTTGTGACCACGTGTGTGGCGGCGGCCTTCGCCACGGTGGTGCTGAAGAGATACAGGGTGCGGAGAGTCCAGCACCTCGCGTGGTGGGGGGCGGGGATCATCCTCTTCGGCGCGGGGACTTTCCTCGAAGGGGCCACTACCCTGATCGGATGGAATGAGTGGCTGTTTCGGTCCTGGTACGTGGCCGGGGCGTTGCTGGGAGGGGCCCCGCTTGCACAAGGAACTGTCTACCTCCATTTCGGGAAACGATTCGCGAATGCAAGCGCGGCCGTGCTGATGGCAGTGGTCACAGTGGCCGCGACGCTGGTGTTTCTGAGTCCGGTGGACGCAAGCCTGGCCGACGAGCACCGGCTCTCGGGCGAAGTCCTCGTTTGGTCATGGGTGCGGGCCTTCAGCCCGTTCGTGAACACTTATGCGTTCATCTTCCTGGTCGGCGGCGCGATCGTTTCAGCGATGCACTACCGGCGGCGCGAAGGGGCGCGCGACGCGTTCGCCGGGAACGTGCTTATCGCCGTCGGCGCCGTGCTCCCTGGGATCGGCGGGACGTTCACTCGATTCGGGCACGTCGAGGTGTTGTACGTGACGGAATTCATCGGGATTTGCCTGATCTGGGCGGGATACTGGCTCAACGTCCGTGGCCAGGATCCCGGGCTGACAACTCCCGCCGGAAAGCCGATACGCCAGCGGGAGCGGGCACGGGTCAGTTGATCGGGTGATAGAGAGGAAGCGGCCCAACAGGAGCCCAGAGTTCGATGAAGAGTTCCGACAAATCGCTGGACCACTGTTCCCACGTGCCGCGAGCGTAGGCTGCCTGAGGGCTGGCGAGGGCGGGCTGAACCGCCTCGGCGCTGCTGAATTCGTAGAACCCGAGGAAGACGCCTCCGGGGGTCCTGCCGCTGCGGACGCCGCTGATACCGGGGATTCGCTCGATATCGCGGAGGTGCACCTTCTGGAACCAGGGCACGAAGCGATCGTGGATGGCATCCGAAGGGCGGGCGCGGAGCAGCATCATGGGACGGGCGGGGTCCATAGCTTCGATTCTTTCAGAAGCCGGGCGAGAAGGCGAAGCGACGGGTCCAACGAATAGCGCGTATCGACCACGATAGAGGGGTCGAGGAACCGTTGGGCGCGACCTCGCATTCGTTCGAAGACATCGAGGCCAGCCTGCGAGTGCCCCCGTCGAGGAGCGGCGAGGCGAGCCCGGATGACACGCGGGGGAGCAATAACACGGATGCCAATAAGCGGGACCCGGGAGCGGGCAGCGAGTGAATGGAAGCGGAGCCGGTCGTCATGGCGGAGATTCGTGGCATCGACGAGGGCGATCCGCCCGGATGCAAGGGCCGCGTCAGCGAGCCGCTCGACCTCATCGAAGACGCGACGGTTTTCGGACTGCGTGTAGCGTGGGGCAGGGGCGAGGGCGCGACGCACGGCGTCGCTCTCCACGTGGACGGCAGGAACCGTGTTGACCAGTGTGCGGGCGAACGTGGTCTTGCCGCTTCCGGGAAGTCCGGAGAGGATGATGAGCGCAGGCGGTGGCGATTCGTTGCCGCTTGACATCGTGAGTGATACCTTGCCAACGGATAGACGATAGGCAAAGGAACTTAGGACGAAGGTTGCTGACCAAAGAGCGCAAAGAAGAATTGATCCAGAGCTTCGGGACGCACGAAGGCGACACAGGGTCGTCTGAAGTGCAGGTCGCGATCCTGACGGACAGGATCAAGTACCTGACGGACCATCTCAAGGTCCACCGGCACGACTACCACACGCGGCGCGGGCTCCTGAAGCTCGTGGGCCAGCGCAGGCGACACCTGCGCTACCTGAACAACCGCGACGTGAACAAGTATCGCGACGTGATCGCCAGGCTTGGCCTCCGGAAATAACCGGGGGCCTTTCTCTTAGACCCCCAGGCGGGATGCTCAACAGGGTCAGGACCATGATGCCCTTTGCCAGGGCCACGCCGGCTGCGGCCGGCCCAACGCGCCGTGCGCTGAGAGCGACGGTGCGACGATGGTAGGAAACGGAAAGCAAACAGATGAACCAGGGTACGTACGAACTTGAGATTGGGGGCAAGACCCTCGCAATCCAGCACGGCATTCTCGCCCAGCAGGCGAACGGGGCCGTAACAGTCCGGCAGGGCGACACGGTGGTCCTGGTGACCGCCTGCATGTCGGAGCCGCGGGAAGGCATTGATTTCTTCCCACTGACGGTGGACTACGAAGAGCGGCTCTACGCCATCGGGAAGATCCCCGGTGGATTCCCGCGGCGTGAGGGCCGGGCCAGCACCGACGGCATCCTGTCGATGCGCCTGACGGACCGGCCGCTGCGGCCGCTGTTCCCGAAGGGCTTCCGCAACGAAGTGCAGATCACCGCGATGACGCTTTCGTCGGACCGCGAGCACCAGCCGGACACGCTGATCACGATCGGCGCGAGCGCGGCACTGATGATCAGTGACATCCCGTTTAACGGCCCGGTGAGTGCCGTACGGGTAACACGCCTGGACGGGGAATTCATCGTGAACCCGACGTTTGAGCAGGCGGAAGAGGGCGACATCGACATCATCGTTGCCGGCACCAAGGACGCGGTCGTGATGGTGGAAGCGGGCGCGAAGGAAGTGTCAGAAGACGTCGTCCTCGAAGCGATCGAGGTCGCGATGGTGGCGAACCGCCAGATCATCGCTGTGCAGGAAGGGATGGCCGCCGCGGCCGCGCCTGTGAAGAAAGAATTCAAGGCACACGTGGATAACCAGGAGGCATTCGACGCTGTTTCGAAGCACCTGAAGGCCCGCATCGAAGAGTTGGTGGCGACTGCCGCGAGCGAGCGCAGCGATGCGAACAAGGCGATCCGCGCCGAACTCAAAGAGAAGTTCGGCGAAAAGTTCAGCTCCGGCGATATCGGCGACGCGCTGTTCAACGTCATCAAGAAGGCGATGCGCGGGAAGATCCTCGACGAGGGAATTCGCGCCGACGGTCGAGATACGAAGACAGTGCGTGACCTCGACATACACGTCGGTGTGCTGCCGCGAACACATGGCACGGGCCTGTTCCAGCGCGGGGAGACGCAGGTGCTGAGCATCGCGACGCTGAATACGCTTGGCCTCGTCCAGAAGCTGGACACGCTTTCGCCGCACGAATCGAAGCGGTACATGCACCACTACAACTTCCCGCCGTTCTCGGTGGGCGAGACGCGCCCGTTGCGCGGCCCCGGACGCCGGGAGATCGGCCACGGAGCGCTGGCCGAGCGCGCATTGGAGCCGGTGTTGCCGGACCAGGACACATTCCCGTATGCCATCCGCGTCGTGAGCGAAGTCATGTCTTCGAACGGATCGACGTCAATGGCGAGTGTTTGCGGCAGCACGCTGGCGCTGATGGACGCGGGTGTCCCGATTGCTGCGCCGGTTGGCGGCGTGGCGATGGGCCTGATCATGGGCGACGAAGGGAAGTACAAGATCCTCACGGACATCGCCGGCCAGGAAGATTTCATGGGCGACATGGACTTCAAGGTGGCCGGGACAACCGAGGGCATCACCGCCCTGCAGATGGACATCAAGATCGGCGGCGTTTCACGCGAGTTGCTGACGGATGCGCTGGCGCAGGCGAAGGAAGCGCGGGAGTTCATCCTTTCGAAGATGAACGAGATCATCTCGGACCCCCGGGAAGATGTCTCCGAGCACGCCCCGAAGATGTACCGGGTATCCATCCCGCAGGACATGATCGGCACCGTCATCGGACCGGGCGGCAAGATGATCCGCCGCATCCAGGAAGAGTCCGGCGGCGCCACCATCGACATCCAGGAAGATGGCACGGTGTTCGTCGGAGCGCCGAACGAAGCGGTTGCCGCAGCAGCGGTGCGGATGATCGAAGGGCTGACCAAGGAGATCAAGGTCGGCGAGGTGTTCACGGGCAAGGTCGTCCGGATCCTGAACTTTGGCGCATTCATCGAGCTGCTGCCAGGTAAGGACGGGATGTGCCACATCTCCGAGGTAGCGGAAGAGCGCATCGACCGCGTCGAAGACGTCCTGAACATTGGCGACGAGGTGACGGTAATCGTTACCGAGATCGACTCGATGGGCCGCGTGAATGTCTCACGTCGAGCTGCGCTTCCGGGCGCTGAGCCGTTCGATCCCGAGGCCGTGAAGGCCCGCAGCGGACGACCGCCTCGCAGCGGCGACCGGGGTGGGGACCGCGGCGGCGACCGAGGTGGTGATCGCGGCGGCGACCGTGGTGGCCGTGGCGGTGGAGATCGCGGCGGACGCGGCGGTGGAGATCGCGGCGGACGCAGCTACGACCGTGGACCGCGGGACAGTGGGAGCCGGGAAGGCAGCGCCCCCATCGGTGGCGTGAGCCGCGGCTGGACCCGGCGCGACGACGGACCGCCGACGCCTCCGCCGCCGCCTCGTGCCGGGCTCGGTGGGCCTGGTAGCTACGGCGACGACGAGTGACCACGTAGCCACGGTGGCTCGTCGCCCAACGGCAGTTCAGCTGTCGTGGACGGGGACGGACTGCCAGGAAAACCTTTCGCGAAATCGTTTGAGGGCCCGCACCAGCGGGCCCCCTGCGATCCCGAGGGCAAGCGCGTTGCAGATGCTGCCGACGAGGTCCCAGCCGAAGCTGGTGACGAGGTAGTAGTTGCCGTAGCGGCGAACCGCCTCAGCGGCGCCGAGACCCGGCTGATAGGAGATGTCTGGGCCGCCAACGAAGAACGGCCACGACCAGAGATTGATCACAATCCCGTAGAAGATGGCGGCCGCGGCGCCGAGGAAGGCGAGGCCCGCAATTTCGAGGCGGTGAGGTGGGCGGATGCTCCGGGCGACGCCGCCGCCGAGCCCGGCGGCGAGGCCAACCCACGCAGCAGCGAACGCCTGGAACGGCATCCAGGGACCAATACCTCCCGTGATGAAGGCGCTGATGACGAGCGCCAGGGCGCCGAGGAGGAATCCCAACCGAGGGCCAAGCGTCCATCCGCCGGCGATCACGAGTGTCCAGAAGAGGTTGGCGCCCGCCGGAAGCGTTACGGTTCGGAGGATGGCGGCCATGGCCGCGAGGACGCCGAGCCCTGCGATCGTTTTGCTATCGAGGCGGCCGTTGGCCATGTCGGCGACGACGAGCAGGAGACAAAGCCCGGCGAGGCCACCGAAGACGAGCGGCGCATCGGTCGCATGTTCGAACCAGCGCGAGTCCGGATCAGCGGCACCCGAAAAGAAGGGGTGCAAGAACGCCATAGCGCCGAGCAGGTTGAGTGTAATGAAGGGCACCCATTCGCCAAACGCCGGGACGCGGGTGGGACGCGGGAGGCTACGGGCTTCAGTGGTCACGGCGGGACCTCCAGATCAGCGCCCCCGCAATCGCGGCGACCAACGCACCTGCGACAGCCGCAAAGGCGACGATGCTGGATGTATTGGAGCCGCCGCCATCACCGTTCACGGGCGGGGCCGCGCCCGAAGGCACAGGCGTCGGGGACCGGCCGCCAATCGTGATCGTGACCGATGACTCAAACGTGGGAGCAATGGCGCTGGACGACGACGGTGCCACAGAAGGACGGACCGTGGCGGTCTGCACGGAGGCGGGAGTAGCGGAAGCAGCCGGGCCGCTTGGGCTGGTTGAGGGAACCATCGGCGGGGACGCAGAAGAAGACGACGTTGGTGACCCCGGACCAGGGGAACCTCGCGCTGGAGTTGGGGTTGGCGTTGGAGTCGTCGTGCTCGTGGGTGTCGCGACCGAGGCTCCGCCACGCGGAGGGTGCCCGCAGACATCCTCGAACGTAATGGCTGCAGGCGCGGGTGCACTCTGGGCGCCGCCCTCGCCCCACTTCCAGCCGTGCAGGTCACCGTCGCCCGCGCGAGCAAGATTGAATCCGACGGTTGAGTAGGCCCAGGCGGCAGCGTAGCGCTGGGTGAAGAACGCCCAGTAGGTGCAGCTTCCGCTGCCGGCTTTGCACTGGCAGAAGCAGCTCTCGAAGGACGAGGCGTCGTCGCAGCCAATGTCGTCCAGCGAGCAGAGGACTCGTGCACCGCCGCCGAACTGACCGAAGGAACGGCCGGCAGCGCGGAGCAGCGCCTCGCCGCTAATGCTGTCTCCCTCGAAGGCGATGCAATACGTCTGGACGTCGCCGCCTTGTTGGATGACAAGACCGGCTTCGCCGTCTGCACGGACCGAGCCCTGCAGGGGGAGCGCGGCGAGAGCGGCTAAGACGACGAACAGCACTGACCCCTTCAAACCAGAACCTCTTCGAGCGTCAGCGCGCCGGGCACAAGAGACGCGATGGCGGTCTCGCAGGGGCCTCCGTGACCGAACGCGGCACGGGAAGGCAGATCGAACGCTATGCCGCCGCTGTCCAACCGGATCACACGGGTGGCGAAATGGGTGGCGGCTTCGATGTCGTGAGTGGCGACGATCGCGGCGCCGCCGCGGGCCGCATGCTCGCGGATCCGGGTGGCGAGGAACCGGCGCACCGTGGCATCGGCGCCGCGTGTGGGCTCATCCATCAGCCATACGGGCGGGTTGTGAGCGAGAAGGCTGGCAAGCGCCACGCGGAGCTGCTGCCCGACGCTGACGTCCCGCGGGTTCGAATCGGAGAGCTCTTCGACGGACCATTCACGTAGCACATCACGGGTTTGCCGTGCCCGGTCGCGATGGCGGAGCCCGTCGGCAACCTCGTCGCGGACGGACTGGCGGTACAAGGCGACGGCGGGGTCCTGCGGGACGTAGCCGGCAAAGGCGGCGCGTTCCTGGACGGCCGACGGCGCCTGGCGACCGCGGAAGGCTACGCTGCCACGGGCGATGGACTGGAGGCCCACGAGCGAGCGCAGGAGCGTCGTCTTGCCGCTTCCGTTGGGGCCGAGCAGCACGATAACTTCGCCTTCGGCCAGGGAGATGTCGATGTCGTGGAGCACACGGGTATCGCCGAAACTGACAGCGAGGCCGCGGGCTGCGAGTAGCTGGTCGCCGGGCGCCGGAGGTGCACCGGGAGATGTGGCGCCGAGCGCAGCTGGGCGGGCTGACAGAGCAGCGCGGGCCGCGTCAAGCGTGAGCGGGATTGGGGATATCCCAAGGGCACGGGCGAGTTCGACGTGCGGAGGGACCGCTTCCAACCATCGCGCGGCACAAAGAGGCGTGGCGGAACGCAGGCGGCCTTCGCGGATTTCGACGACCGAGGAGACGACAGGCAACAGTCGATCGAGGCGGTGTTCCGAAATGAGGAGCGTGGTGCGCCCCGCACGATGAAGGGTTGCGAGAGAAGCCATGACGTCAGCGGCGCCGCCGGGGTCCAATTGAGAGGTGGGCTCGTCGCAGAGCAGCAATTGAGGTGCGAGGGCAAGTGCGGCGGCGATGGCCGACCGCTGCCTCTCCCCGCCAGAAAGGGTCGCCAGCCGGCGGGACCGGAGATGCACGATACCCAATTGACCGAGAAGTTCGCTCGCGCGCGCCTCCATCACTGACGGGGGCACACCCTGTTGTTCCATCCCGAAGACAAGGTCCTCTTCGACGGTGAGTGCGACCGACTGAGCTTCCGGTTCCTGGAAGACCATGCCGGCCCGCGAGGCCATGACGCGAGCCGGAGTGCGGCTGGCGTCGAGGCCGGACACGGTGACGGAGCCCGCCAGCCGGCCGCCGTGGAACTGGGGTACCAGCCCATTGAAGAGCCGGAGGAACGTCGACTTCCCACCGGCGGATGGGCCTGCCACGAGGGTGAAGTCGCCCTCAGCGACCTCCAGGGAAAGTGAGGCGAGGGCAGGGACCGCAGCGCCCGGATAGGTGTAGGTGACATCGCGCAGGGAAGCAATCAGGCGGGGACCTCCGCGAGACGGCGTGCGCGGCCGGATGACGCCGGTGTCGCAAGCACAAAGGGGAGCGGCCAGGCGCAGGCCGCAATCGGGAGCAGAGACTGAGGACCGAACGCTGGCCAGGGAAGCCCGGCGAAAGGGTTGTAGCCGAGGTCGAGGCCGGGCAACAGCCCGAGGACCACGGCAACTGCGAGCGAGCAGGAGCAGAGCGCGGCAACTCGCTCAGCAGGGGCGATGGGCTCCGGGCGGTAGCGCGTGGTTCGGCGCGAGCGGGCCGCAAACCGAAGCCAGACGGCGAACGCGACGCCGCCGCCAACGGCAGCCAGAACGGCCAACCAACGGAAGCCGGGGTAAAAGAACCATACGGAAGCAGCAGCGAGGCCGAGAGCCGGGGAAACGACGACCGCCACGCTGGCGATACGGGGCACGGGAGAGGCCGCGGCATAGCCTCGCGCTTCCATGGCCTCGGCCGTGCGCATGGCCCGTTCGAGGCCTCCGAGGAGGATGGGGACAGCGAGCGAGGGAAGCGAACGGAAGCCGTTGGAGGCGCCACGCAGCGCACGCACCTCGCGGACGCGGCGCAGGTCCTCGACGACGGATGGGACCAGCGTGAGGCCGACCGTGAGCACGAGGCCCGCCTGGAAGAGGGCGGCCGGGCTGGTTCGTAGCAGGCGTTGGGGACTGACAGACGAAGAGAACACGAAAAAGGCGACGACGATGCAGGTGATAGCAGTGCCCCGAATGGCGGCCGCGACCAGGCCCTCAGCGGAGATGGGGCCGCCGAGGCTGAGGCCGCCCATCCACGACGGGAACGATGGTCCGGGAACCGTGAAGAGAATGTGGTCGCCGTAGCTGCCGTTAACGACGGCGACGATCAGGGAGAGCGCGAACATGCCACCGCCGAAGAGGAGCACAGCGCGGACGCCGCCGGTCGCGACGCCTTCGGCCCTGGGCGCAAGGACAGCCACGAGCGACAGGGTCAGGATGAGGACGACGAGGTAGAGCGGGTTCGTCGTCGACAGCGCCACACCCATCGCCAGAGCCAGCCATGCGACCCAGGAGCCGGGGTGCATGATTCAGCGACGCTTCACGGCCAGGCCCATGGCGGTCACCGAGAGCAACAGGGCCACGAGTGCGAGTGCTTCGCCGTCCGCAGGGCTGCCAGGGTCTGCGGAGCCAGAGCCGGTATTCGGGGGGAGCGGAGCCACCGGACGAGCGGAGGGAATGCCGCCCGATGCCGGCGTGACTGGCGCATAGCAGAAGCTGCGGCCCGCCAGCGCCGGAACGACCTGGTTGGTGGCGAACGCCGGGTCGAACCCGGCAAACGAACCATCCGGCGCCTGTTGCGCAGCGAGATAGTCGAGCGGCGACATGGGCGCGCCGAAGCGGGGGCTACGGGGATCGATGCCGGCGGCGATGAGCGCCTGCACGACGTAGGCCGTGGACGATGTGTTGGACTCTGTGGGAGTGAAGCCCCAGCCACCGTCCGGAGCCTGTGTTGTTTCGAAGTAAGCGAGCGCGGCCGCGACCGAGGGATCCGAGGCCGGGACACCGGCCGCAATGAGGGCCTGGAGCGCGATGGCGGTCGTGTCGGGGTCGCTGAAACCATCAAAGCCCCAGCCGCCATCGCCCAGCTGCGCCGCTCGCAGGGCATTGAGGGCGCCGTTCGGGAGGTCCACGCCGTTGCAGGAGAGACCCAGCATGGCGATACCGTGACTGAAGTCATCCGCTGCGTAGCGGCCAGTTGGTGAATCGTACGAATCGGAAACGATGGCGAGGAGGTCAACGCCGTTGAGGGAGCGGGGGTCGAGGTTGACAGCGCGGGCGGCGAGGGCTGCCTTGGCGGCAGAAGCTGCCTGAGTTTGTTCGACCGCACGGGCGTTGAGGAAATCGACGGGGGATTTGCCGCCGCTCTTCACCTGTGCGGGATCGATACCCGCTGAACGTAGGGCGAAGATGGCATCGAACGTCTGTCCATCGCCGAACCCGCCGAATCCGCCGTCTGGCTGCTGGGTCGTGGCGATGTAGCGAGCGGCGTGGAGAACCGCATCGGCCGGACCTTCGGCGCTGGTAGCAGCCGGGATGGAAAACACGAAGAGGCCGGCAACGAAGGCCGCTGCGGCACGGAAAATAGCTTGGCGCAAGGGGAATCATCCTTCCTGGAAGCACATAGGGACGCGAACACGCCCGGGTCCGGCGACCGCACGGAAGCGCGCGGAAGCAAGGCGAGTGGCTCACCTGGGGATCAGGAAGACGAGTAGTGCTGCATAGCCCCGGACCCCTTTCACGCGAAGGTCTTCGGTGCGGTGCAGGACGGGCGCTCTGGCTTTGGCCGCGAGTGGGCCTTCACAGTTGCGCGACAGCGCCGGAATCTCACCGGCTTCCCCCGCAAGACTCCCATCGGGATGGAAGCCCTGACCGCGAAATCGAAATAGACAGGGGAACGATCGCGGATTTGCGCTGATCCGTCAACGGCGGCCGAAATGCGGTCAATTCGTGGGCGTGTACTCGATGCCAATCGTGGCGAGCAGAGCGGGCAACTCATCGGGAGTGACCTGACCGATCTTCATGGCCCGCAGGATGCCGTCGCGATCGACAAAGAAGCTAGACGGCAGGCGGTTGCCAACGCGGTAATGGTCCGCAACCTCGCCGTCGCTATCGAGCACAGCGGGGAATGTGGCATCGAGCTCATCGAGGATGCCGATAGCGCGGGCGGCCGATTCCTGGTAGTCGACACCGAGCACGACAATGCCGTCGCCGACGGCTTCGATGACGGCGTTGAATTCCGGGATCTCGGCTTTGCAGGGCCCGCACCAGCTTGCGTACCAGTTGACAAGGACAGGCGTTCCGCGGAATTCGGAGAGCTTGCGGACTGTCCCGTCACGGGCATCAATGAGGGCGAAGTCTGGCGCCAGCTCGCCGACGGCCGGACGAGCGGCGACGAGCGGACCGAGGTCGGTGCGGCCGGTGGGAGTGGTAGTCACGGAGGTAAACGGACCGGTATCCGCAGGAACAGGGGTGTCGTCGCCACCGGCCCGGAAGAACAGGAGCCCGCCGATACCAAGTGCAGCAACGACAGCGACGCCAAGCGCTATCTGCCCTTTCAGCTTCGAGGCGGCGGGCTGCTGCTGGTCTGTCATGGCGCACTCCCCCGGCCGGGCGGTCTTCCCGGCACGTCCCAACATCCGGCACGATCGTAGCAGCCCGACGTTCATTCCCTGTTAATCTCGTAACAGGACGATCACATCCGATGGCAGTAACCGCCCACTCGCAGCCGAAGGTGCTCGTCGTCGAAGACGAAGAAACGCTCCTTTTTGCTCTCAAGCACAACCTGAAACGCGAAGGTTACAACGTGTTTGCGGCATCGCGCGGCGACGACGGGCTCCGGCTCGCTCGTGAGCACCGGCCAGACCTGATCGTGCTGGACCTAATGCTCCCCGGGATCGATGGAATGCAGGTCTGCCGGATGCTGAGACGGGACACGGATGTCCCGATCATCATGGTGACGGCGCTGGGCGGCGAAGGCGACCGCGTGGCAGGCCTTGACTGCGGCGCCGACGATTATGTTGCCAAACCGTTCGGGATGCGCGAGCTGATGGCCCGCATCAGGGCGCTTCTGAGACGGACTGGGGCACGAGCCGCCCTGGACCATGGGCCTGCCACCGTGGCCTCTGGCGACCTCGAGATCGACCGTGAGCGGCGAGAGGTGCGGAAAGGTGGTGCGGCGCTAAGGATGAAGCCCAAGGAGATGGACCTGCTGCTATTCTTCGCTCAGCATCGCGGACGTGTGTTTTCGCGCGAGCAGATACTGGACGAAGTTTGGGGGTACGACTTCTATGGCGGCCCGAGGACGGTTGACGTTCACGTCCGCTGGATCCGCCAGAAAATCGAGGACGACGCTGCCAATCCGCAGCGCTTGCGGACCGTGCGCGGAAGCGGGTACCTGTTCGAGGGGTAGCATACCGTGAGCCGCGGGCTGGCCCAGCGTGCCGCGTTCCTGGCCGCCACACTCGCCGTTGTCGCGTTTCTCGCGGGGCTGGCGCTCGCGGATTCGGACCCGGCGGCGGGACTGGCCGTGGCACTGGTCACCGGTGCGGCGGCCGGCGCCGCGGGCTATGCAGCGTTTCGGCCGGCGCAGCGAACGGTCCGGGATGTGGTGGGCGCTGCGAGCCGGATCGCGGGCGGCGAGCTTGGCGGCGGCGTGAGGTTGGGGGACGGGGCCACAGGCGACCTTTCGGCGAGTTTCAACGTGATGTCGCGGCGAATCCAGCAGCTGTTCGGTGAGGTCAACGCCGAGCATGCGCGACTGGAGGCCGTGCTGAACGCATCGACGGACGGGATCTTGGCGCTTTCGACGGACACGACGGTGCGATTTGCCAACACTGCGGCGGCGAATCTCTTGTCCACAGCGGCGGGAAACGCGCTGGATCGGCCGCTCATCGAATCGGCGCGTGACTACGAACTGGACGGATTGGTACGGCGAGCGGCGCGATCAGGCCAGGCCGAATCGGCGGTAATTACATACGGGCAGCAGAGGTTGCCGGTGCGGGCCGCCGCGCTTCCGATTTCGGACGGCGGGGCGTGGTCGGTGCTCCTCATGCTGACGGACCTGACTGAGGTGAACAGGGTGAATGCCGTGCGGCGGGACTTCGTCAGCAACGTCGGTCACGAACTTCGGACTCCGCTGGCGTCGATCCGGGCCCTCGCGGAAACGATTGAATCGGGCAACGTTGACCCGGGACCGGAGACGGCAGAGTTCGCCGGGCGAATCCGCCAGCAGGTCGACCGGCTGACATTGCTAACGAACGAACTGCTTGAGCTCAGCCGGATCGAGTCGGGTGCGATTGCACTGAAGCCTGTGGCAGTGGACCTCGCGGCGGTCGCAGCGCAGGCGGTTGATCTGCTGAAGACACGGGCGGACCAGGGGAAGGTGCGTGTGGAGACAGCCCAAACGGGCCCTACCGTCGAAGCGGACGCCGATTCACTGTTGAGGGTGTTTTCGAACCTCCTGGATAACGCGATCAAGTTCAGCCCCGAGGGTGGAACCGTGGTCGTGGCGTTCGAGGCCGATGCGGGTGACGCGGTCACGTTCTCTGTTTCGGACGAAGGACCCGGTATCGCGCCCTTGGACCTGCCGCGCGTATTCGAGCGCTTCTACAAGACGGACAGTTCGCGGTCACAGCCGGGCGTGGGCCTGGGTCTGGCGATCGTGAAGCACACGGTGCGAGCCCATGGCGGCAGCGTTCAGGCGGCCAACCGGGCCGAGGGCGGGAGCAGGTTCGAAGTGACCCTGCCGAGACGATTTGCCGGGCCGAGGGCGCGACCGGGCGCGCCGAACCACGCCTGAAGCCCGAGCGCCGTCAGGCGTCCAGGCCGTTCCGGGTGATGAGGTTCTTGAAGAACATGGCGCTGTCTTTCGGGGTGCGCACCTGCGTGGTGAAGTCCGTGTGGACGATGCCGAAGCGGTTGAAAAAGCCCCAGGCCCATTCCCAGTTGTCCATCAGGGACCACTGGTAGTAGGCGCGCACGGCAACGCCATCCGCAATGGCAGAGTGGAGGCCAGCGAGGAAGCCACGGAGCAGATCGACACGCGTTGCGTCGTGCACCTGGCCATCGGGGCCGATGTCCGCGTTGTCGCAGACACCGTTTTCGGTGATGTAGATCTTCGGATTCCCGTACTCGGCACTGATCCAGCGGGCGAAATCGCCGAGACAATGGGGAGCTGCTTCGTAGCCCATGGGGAGCAAAGGAAGCGTCGCAGGAGCGTGGACAAAGCCGCGGCCGCGGGGTTCGCCGGCGGCGATGCGCTGGCGGGAGTAGATGTTCAGACCGAGGAAGTCAGTTGGCTGCGCAATAGTCTCCATGTCGCCCGTGAGGATGGGCAGTGGCGCGCCGCGCTCGGCGTAGAACGTGTGGACCGATGCAGGGTATCCCTTCCCGAACACGGGCCCGTGGAAGAGGCGCGTCTCGAAATCGCGAGCGAGCTCAACGGCGGCAAGGGTCTCGGGCTCGGTGTCGGCTGGTTCGAAGAGCGTATTGAAGTTGGTGATCCCGATTTCTCCGGGACGGCCTGAGGCGCGAAACGCCTGGACCGCGAGTCCGTGGCCAAGGAGGGCATGGTGGGCACTGCGGGCAGCGATAGCGTCATCCGCGATTCCGGGCGCCATCCAGCCTGTGCTATGGCCGAACATGACGAAGATGTAGGGCTCGTTTAGCGTGATCCAGCGAGTAACGCGGTCGCCGAGGCGAGCGATGACGGCGGCGGCATAGTCAGCGAACCGCCCCGCCGTGTCGCGGCTGGCCCACCCGCCAAGGTCCTGCAACGACTGGGGCAGGTCCCAGTGATAGAGAGTGACGGCCGGCTGGATGCCGTTGGCCAGGAGTTCGTCGACGAGGCGGTCATAGAAATCGAGCCCGGCCTCATTGAGCGGGCCGCGGCCCGTGGGCATGACGCGCGGCCAGGAAACAGAGAACCGGTAGGTCTGCACGCCAAGATCGCGCATGAGGGCGACGTCCTCGCGGTAGCGACGGTAATGGTCGCAGGTGGTGTCGCCGTTTGAGCCGTCGTGAATGCGGCCCGGCTGGTGGGAGAAGGTGTCCCAGATGCTGAGGCCGCGGCCGTCTTCGTTAGCGGACCCCTCGACCTGATACGCCGCGGAGGCGACACCCCACTGAAACCCCTGAGGAAAGGAGAGGAACGTCATGGGCGAAATGGTACGGCCCCGGACCTGTCCCGGCGCGGTCAATCCATCGGAAGTCTGACGGCAACGCCAGCAGAAGGGATGGTTTGGCGGGCGCTGCCGACTGTTCAAATAGGCGAGACACTTCGGAGGGCGTGATGGCACACATGAATACCCACGACGAGGCCTGGACGGCAGTCCTGACGCGCATCGAAAGGGCGCTGAGCCGCCCGCGACTGGGCGACGCGCTCGCAAGACTGGACGCCCTCGCTCCGCCACCACCGTTGCTGCGGAAGCACACGGACTTCGCATCGCGCATGGAGGGGACACCGCGGGCCGCGTGACTCAACGGGGAAGGGATACCGGGCCCGCTATGTGAGGCGCGGGTCGCTCGATTGGGCGGCGATATCGATGGCGTACTGGACGAGCTCCGGGGCGGACACGGCGTAGTCCTCGTACCCCTCGGCAACAGTCTGGCCATCGAGAAAACGCTTGTAGAGGCCTTCGAAGATCACCGCGAGTTTGTACGCAGCGAAGATGCGGTAAAAGTCGATGCTCGACACGTCCCGGCCGCTCTGTGCGGCGTACGCGCTGACAAGCTGGTCCCGGGAATAGAACCCACTCGATGACGTGACCTGCGCGTAGAAGTCGAGTGTTTGCGGGCGGGGACCGTCGCCCGGTTCGCCCCACCAGAGGAGCGTGTAGCCGAGGTCGGCGAGCGGGTCGCCGATGGTGGACATCTCCCAGTCGAGGACAGCGAGCAGTTCCCCGGGATTGCTTCGATGCCAGATGATGTTTCCGAGGCGGTAATCGCCGTGGACGATGGTGGGAGCGGGGGAGACAGGGATCGCACGCGAGAGGAGCGACGTGACGCGATCGATTTCGGGGAGATCCCGCGTCCGGTTGTGTTCCCACTGACGGGACCAGCGTGCGAGTTGGCGCTCGACATAGTTCTCGGGGCGGCCGAAGCCGGAGAGATCGACCTGCTGGTAGTCGATCGCGTGGAGCGCGACCAGCGTTTCGACGAAACGGGCGGAAAGCTGCCGGCGCCATTCGTCGGTCGCTGCAAAGCCGCCGGGCAGGCCGTCGACAAGAATGACACCGTCACAGAAATCCATGACGTAGAACGGCTGGCCGTTGACCTCGGGGTCATCGCAGAGGGCGAGCATGGCCGGCGCGGGGAAGCCGGCCGAGGTGACGGCGGCCTGGACGCGGTACTCCCGCGCCATGTCGTGTGCGGTGGCGAGAATCTGACCGAGAGGCGGTCGGCGGAGCACCCATTGTCCAGCGCTGTTGGAGACGCGGTAGCTGAGGTTGGAACGGCCATCCCCGATGAGCTCGAACTGGAGCGGGCCCGCGGACGCGCCAGGGACGTGTTCCGCGAGCCAGCGCGACACCTTCGTTCCATCGATTCCTGTTACCGGCGGTGCGTCCACGGCCCGGAGTATACGCAGCGGGGGTCGAGACTCATTGGCTGATTCCTGCAAGAATCTCCCGTGCAACCACATGTTGAAGACAGAGCCACGGGCAGGTAACTCATGAGTGAGCTTTCTCCGGTCTACTCGATCGCATCGGACTTCGTAGACCGGTACGCGGCACTCGACCCCATCGGCGCGACGGGGATGGGAGTCGCGGGACACGACCACGAAATGACGGACTTCTCGCCGGAGGGAATTACGGCAGAGGAGCGGCTCCTGCGTTCGACGCTGGCGAGCCTGGACGAGGCGCCGGTCGCCGATGAACGCGACCGCATTTGCCGGGACGCAATGGCTGAAAGCATCGGGGCATCGTTGAAACGAATCGACGCGGGCGAGCCGTTCCGGCGGCTGAGCATCATCCGCTCGAACGCCCGGACGATCCGAAGTTCGTTCGACCTGATGCCGCGGGCAACGGTCGAAGAATGGCGAAGCATCGCAGCGCGGCTGAGCGCCGTGCCGGACGGGATCGCAGGGACGGAACGGACGCTAGCAGAGGGGGTGCGGCGCGGCGTCGTGGCGGCGCGCCGCCAGGTGGAGGCGAACATTCAGCAGGCGGAAGCGTGGGCCGGCATGGCGCAGGGCCAGGGTTCGTTCTTCGCCGAGCTCGCCGGCGCATTCACGGCGACGGGCATAGACGAGCCCACACTTGGAGCGGACCTGGAAAGGGGCGCGGCCGCAGCAGCGGCGGCATACGCGGGGTTCGCGGGATTCCTGCGCGAGCGGTACTACGATTCGTCCAGCGAGGGGGACGCAGCCGGGAAAGATCTCTACGCGATCGAATCGGAGGCGATGAACGGTATCGATCTGGACCTGGACGAAACATACTCGTGGGGATGGGAAGAGCTTTACCGCGTCGAAGGCGAGATGCGGAAAACGTGCGCCGCGATCCTGCCGGGGGCGACGGTAGCGGAGACGATCGCCTACCTGGAAGCAGACCCCGGGCGGGCGATCGAAGGGGAAGCAGCGTTCCAGCGGTGGATGCAGGATCTGCAGGACCGGACGATCGCGGAACTCGATGGTACGCATTTCGAGATCGCGGAGCCGCTGCGGCGAATCGAGGCGATGATCGCGCCGCCGGGCGGCGCGCTGGCGATGTACTACACGGGGCCAAGCGAGGACTTCACCAGGCCGGGGCGAACGTGGTACCCGACGGGTGGTAAGACGCGTTTCCCGCTGTGGGGAGAGGTCTCGATCGCGTACCACGAAGGCGTACCGGGGCATCACCTGCAAATTGGTACGACCAAGCACCTTGCAGATTCGTTGTCCCGTTTCCAACGGCTGATGGGTGGGACGAGCGGGTACGTGGAAGGATGGGCCCTGTACGCAGAGCGGCTGATGGGCGAACTGGGGTACCTGGAAGTACCGGATTACTACCTTGGGATGCTGCGGGCGCAGGCGCTGCGGAGCGTGCGCGTGATTCTCGACATCGGCATCCACCTGGAGCTCCCGATCCCCGAGGCGGAGGCGTTCTACGGCGGAGAGACATGGACGGCCGAACTGGCCGATGCGTTCGCGCGGGAACGGTCGTGCTTCCCGCCGGAATTCATGGCTTCGGAGGTAACTCGGTACCTGGGAACGCCGGGACAGGCGATCAGCTACAAGGTCGGCGAGCGGGTCTGGATGCAGGCACGCGCGGCAGCGAGGGAAGCGGCGGGGAACGCGTTTGATCTGAAGCAATGGCACAAGCGGGCGTTGGACCTCGGGCCGATGGGGTTGGGCCAGATGGAGCGAGAACTGAGCTTGGTGTGAGAGGGCATCGCGTTTTCGCCTTACTACGAACGGTTCGCGCGAGCCGCGGCGTCCCGAGGATGGACGGTGGAGACACTGCGAGGCACCCACCTTGAGATGCTTAACCAGCCGGAGGAGGTGGCGATGACTCTCATGCGGCTGGCGGCGTCCCTGCCTGCATCAAACAAAGACGTGTGACAATGCCGGGGTGAGCTTGATTCTTCCCGCCGACGCGATCGAAGCTCCGTTTGGGCAGCTTGTGCTACTCATCGGCATGGATGAGGTAGTGGTCCTGGGCCCAGGCGCCGGGCAGGATGCTGCTGAAATCGCCGGACGCCCTGACGCGGTCCGCGAGCATGTACGCCACACGGACGCCGGGCAATTCAGGCCACTGAGCGGGACGAAGGACATGCCGGGGGGATGGTTCGCGCGGATTCCGACGCTCGATGCGCTCTCGGAAGTGTTGGACGCCGTCTACCCGCTGGCTCAGCGCCACGTAACGCAGTTCGAGGAAGGCACGCTGCGCGTCGTCTCGCTCGACGAGGTTCTGGGGCGGCAGAGCGGACGTTATGAGGAATCAGCCGGCCTCAGCGCGGCGGCACGAGCGCTGGCACAGAGACTTCTCTGCGGATTCTGTGTGCGGACGCCGGTATGGGGCGGGGAGACTCCACCGGAGGAAAACGGCATTCCCTGCCCGGAGGCGTGTTCGATGATGGTCTCGCTCTGCCGCGAGGGCGCAATGTGGGAACGCGACCGTCCTGCACTGTCGATGCCCGATCGGGCGGTGGCGTTTGCGGCGTTCGAGACGACGGGGAACGTGGTGCGCGAAGCGTACCTTCGTGGAATGGCGCCAGCGAATGAATAGCGTTGAGGTGCGAGCGGCCGCGGCGGAACTGTTTCCGGGGAGCGTGAACAGCCCCGTGCGTTCGTTCCGGTCAGTCGGGGGCGAACCGGTCGT
Source organism: Dehalococcoidia bacterium (assembly GCA_050248655.1). Taxonomy (GTDB): domain Bacteria; phylum Chloroflexota; class Dehalococcoidia; order Tepidiformales; family Tepidiformaceae; genus JAGQHB01. The sequence continues at coordinate 310,153 of JBFWRY010000002.1, read as the reverse complement.
ACTTGTCCGCGGGACAGGAGGGCGGGTGTGGGACGCCGATGGACGAGAGTACGTCGACCTGTTGGGTGCGTTCGGGCCTCTGCTGCTCGGTCACGCACACCCGGATGTGGTTGAGGCGATCCGGGAGGCGGCGGGGCTCGGGACAGCGTTCGGGGCGCTGACGCCGGGCGAGGTAGCGATGGGGCGGCTCATCGCCGATGCGACTGGGCTGGAGCGGCTACGCTTCGTGAATTCAGGAACAGAAGCGACGATGACGGCCATCCGGCTGGCACGGGGCGCAGTAGGGCGCGATGTCATCGTGAAATTCGACGGCTGCTACCACGGCCACAGCGACGGGTTGCTGGCGAAGGCGGGCAGCGGCGTGGCGACGCTGGGCATGAGCGATTCGGCGGGCGTGCCCGAAGCAATCGCAGGGCTGACGGCCGTGCTTCCGTACAACGACCCGGGTGCGCTTGAAGGGTGGTTCGCCGCGCACGGCGAGCGCACGGCCGCGGTCATCGTCGAGTCGATTGCCGGAAACATGGGACTGGTACGGCCCAAGCCGGCGTTCCTCGACGCGCTGGAGCGGGTGCCACGGGCGCATGGAGCGTTACTGATTGCCGACGAAGTGATCACTGGATTCCGGCTGCGGTACGGACTGTCCGGGATGCTGCCGGGCGCGGACCTCGTGGCGCTGGGGAAGGTTATCGGGGGCGGGCTGCCAGTAGGGGCCGTCGGCGGGACCGCAAAGCTGATGAAACTGCTGGCGCCGGACGGCCCCGTATACCAGGCAGGGACGCTCGCGGGCAATCCGCTCGTCTCAGCAGCCGGGGCGGCGACGCTTGGCGTGCTGGCAACGGGCAAGCCCTACGAGCGAGCGGAACAACTGGGGCGGCACCTCGAGAACGGGCTGCGAGCGGCGATGAAACGGTCGGGAACGGCCGGGAGCATCGTGAGGGCGGGATCGATGTTGACGCTGTTCTTCCGGGACGACGAGCCGCGGGATTATGCGCAGGCGCGCGAAAGCGATACCGAGGCGTTCGGGCGGTTCCACCGAGGGATGCTCGAGCGGGGCGTGTTACTGCCGCCGTCGCAGTTCGAGACGTGGTTCGTTTCAGCGGCGCACACGGAGGCGGACACTGACCAGGTGGTGAACGCGGCGCACGAGGTGCTTCGTTCGATGGCCGGGGGCGCCGGTTGACGCCTCTTCGAATCGGCACTCGCGGCAGCAGGCTGGCATTGATCCAGGTGGAGCAGGTGGTTGCTCGACTGCGTTCCAGAGATGCGAGCATCGAAATCGAAGTTGTGGAGATCGCCACGCGCGGTGACCGCGACCAGGTAACGCCACTGGCGAGCGGGAGCGGCGCAGGATGGTTCACGTCCGTGCTGCAGGAAGCGGTGGCGGCGGGCGAGGTGGACGCAGCGATCCACAGCTACAAAGACCTGCCGACTCGACGGCCCGAAGGACTGGTGATCGCGGCAGTGCCGCTGCGGGAGGATGCGCGCGACGCACTCATTTCGCGGACGGGTGTAACGCTGAAGCAGCTGCCTGCCGGGGCGGTGGTGGGCACTGGCAGCCCGCGGCGCGCTGAGCAGGTGCGGGAAATGCGCCCGGACGTCGAGGTGCGTTCGATTCGCGGGAATGTGGACACGAGGATTCGGAAGGTTGACGAGGGTGACTATGACGCGGCGGTGCTGGCGCTAGCGGGCTTGCGGCGGCTCGGGGCAGAGCGTCGCGCGAACGAGATCTTCGGGATCTGGGCTATGGTGCCGGCGCCGGCGCAGGGGGCGTTGGCGGTGGAGTGCCGGGCGGACGATGAGCGCGCACGACGGCTGTTCGGTGCCATCCACGACCCGACGATTGGGCAGGCTGTGTCTGCAGAACGAGCGTTCCTCGCGGCACTCGAAGCGGGATGTTCGTTCCCCGCCGGGGCGTATGCGGAGCACTTCGGCAGCACCATCAAGCTCCATGGGATGGTGGCGCCGGGACGACGCGTGGTGCGGGCGAAGACGACGGGGCCGGTTGAGGCCGCAGCGGGACTGGGGCGGGCGTTGGCAGCAGAGTTGCTGGGGAAAGCGTGAAGGGAATTTAACGAGGAAGGGGCGCTACACGTGCCTGTAACACGGCTCACGTATGCTTGTGCGTGGGAGTGACCGCATGAGCGACGATTCAAAGAATTACGTGATCTCGGCATGCCGGGAGAACGATGTGAAGTTCATCCGCCTCTGGTTCACCGACATCGTCGGGAGCCTGAAGAGCTTCGCCATCACGGTCGAGGAGCTTGAAAAGGCGCTCGACGGGGGCATGGGCTTCGACGGAAGCAGCATTGAGGGATTCGCACGAATCGACGAGTCGGACATGCTGGCGATCCCGGACCCTTCGACGTTCCAGCTCGTGCCGTGGCGTCCCCGCGAACAGGGCGTTGCGCGGATGTTTTGCGACATCTACCGGCCTGACGGGCAGCCGTTCGAGGGGGACCCTCGCTATGTGCTGAAGCGGCAGTTGAAGCGGGCGGCGGATCTCGGCTTCACTTTCTACGTGAGTCCAGAACTCGAGTACTTCTACTTCCGTTCGAGTGCGGGGACGGAACCGCTGGACCGCGGGGGGTACTTCGACCAGGTGGCCGACGCGGGCACGGACCTGCGGCGCGACACGGTGCTGACGCTGGAAGCGATGGGCATTGAGGTGGAATACAGCCATCACGAGGTTGCGCCGAGCCAGCACGAAATCACGTTGCGGTACACGGATGCGCTCACGATGGCAGATAGCGCGATGACCTACCGGCTGGTGGTGAAGGAGATCGCGGCGGCGAACGGATTGTACGCGACGTTTATGCCGAAGCCGGTGGAAGGCCAAAACGGTAGCGGGATGCACGTCCACCAATCGCTCTTCAAGGGCGAGCAGAACGCGTTCTTCGATGAAGCCGACCCCTACCACCTGAGCGCGGTGGCGCGGGCGTACATCGCCGGCATGCTGCACCACTCGAAGGCGATGACGCTCGTGTGCAACCAGTGGGTGAACAGCTACAAGCGGCTGCTCCCGGGTTTCGAGGCGCCCGTGTATATGACGTGGGCACGCCGGAACCGGAGTGACCTCATCCGGGTGCCCGACTACAAGGCCGGACGTGACGTGAACACGCGCATCGAATACCGGTCGCCGGACCCGGCGTGCAACCCGTACCTGGCGTTCGCCGTGATGCTTGCCGCTGGCCTGGACGGCATCGCGAACGAACGTCCGCTGCCGCCGCCGGTGGAGGAGAACGTCTTCGAAATGGCCCAGGCCGACCGGGACGCGCGCGGGCTGGAGATGCTCCCCGGCAGTCTGATCGATGCCATTGAAGAGGCAGAAGCGACACCGTTTCTGCGCTCCGCACTCGGCGACCATGTGTTCGAAAGCCTGATTGAGAACAAGCGGATCGAGTGGGAACGGTACCGGCGGCATGTGAGCGACTTCGAGTTGAAAGAATACCTGCCGCTACTGTGACAGGGAGCCATTGGCACTAGAACGTCCGTTCTATCCGGCGTAGTATGCGTAGCGAGGGTCGCAGCGGTGCTAGAATCCCGTGCGGATACCCGCCCTCCCTGGTGAGACATGGCAGAGAACGACCGAATCCGGGCCCTCGATACGGCATTGGGGCAGATTGAAAAGCAGTTTGGCCGCGGCGCAGTGATGCGGCTGGGCGACAAGCAAAGCCTGCGCGTGGATGCCATCTCAACTGGATCGCTGGCGCTCGATGTAGCGCTCGGGATCGGCGGGATTCCCCGTGGACGGATCACCGAAGTGTACGGGCCGGAATCCGCCGGGAAGAGCACGCTGGCGCAGCACATCATTGCCGAGGCGCAAAAGGCTGGCGGCACGGCAGCGTACATCGACGTGGAGCACGCCCTCGACCCGCAGTATGCGCGGGACCTTGGGATCCGGATCGAAGATCTGCTGGTAAGCCAGCCGGACACAGGCGAACAAGCGCTGGAGATCTGCGAGGCGTTGGTGCGCTCAAATGCCGTCGACGCGATCGTGATCGACTCGGTCGCGGCGCTCGTGCCGAGGGCCGAGATCGAAGGTGAGATGGGCGATACGCACATGGGTCTGCAGGCACGGCTGATGTCGCAGGCCATGCGAAAACTGACGCCGACGATATCGCAGACAAGCACGGCAGTGGTGTTCATCAATCAGCTGCGGGAAAAGGTCGGCGTCGTGTTTGGCAATCCGGAAGTGACGCCGGGTGGACGGGCTCTCAAATTCTACTCATCTGTGCGGATCGAATTGCGGCGCGTGGAATCCGTGAAGAAGGGGACCGACGTCATCGGCAACCGCGTTCGGGCGAAGGTGGTGAAGAACAAGGTCGCGCCGCCGTTCAAGCAGGCTGAATTTGAAATTATGTTTGAAATGCCGCGGGGGATCAGTCGCACGGGGGACATCCTTGACCTGGGCGTGGACCAGGGCATCGTTACGAAGGCAGGCGCCTTCTACAGCTACGGCGACCTGCGGATCGGCCAGGGCCGTGAGAATTCGAAGCAGTTCCTCGCGGATAACAGCGACCTGGCGGAGAAGATCGAGGCAGATATCCGGCGTGAGGCCGGACTGCCGGTGATGGCCGCACCAGCTGAGCCGGTGCTCGCAGGAGCCTAGGAAGACGGATGGACGAGCCTCCCAGTAACGAGCTGACCGTCGTCGAGGTGGTCACGGGGAAGCGCAGGATGCAGCTCGTCCGGCTTTCAGACGGACGCGATTTCGTGTTCAGCGAAGAGGCGTGTGTGCGCGCGGGAGTGCGGGCGGGGCTGCCGGTGCGCGAGGAGACGCTCGCGGGACTTGAGGCGTCGGAGCAGCGGGTGCAAGCACATGACGCGGCGTTGCGGCTGCTCTCCCACCGGTCGCGGAGCGAGACGGAAATGCGGACGCGGCTGACCATGCGCGGCATCGATCCGCGAGTGATAGAGGATGAGATCGAACGGTTGCGCGACGCCGGGCTGTTGGACGACGCGAAGTTTGCGCGGGCATGGGTGGAGGACCGCAAACGGCTGGCCCCGCGGGGCCGGCGGATGTTGCGTTACGAGTTGCTGGGGCGGGGCATCGCGCCGGAGGCCGTCGATGAAGTCACGGCGGACGTGGACGACGGGGCGCTGGCGCTTGAGCTGGCGCGGGGACGTGCGCGCCGGACAAAGACCTCCGACTACGAATCGTTCGTGACGAATGTCGGTGGGTTTCTCCGGCGGAGGGGGTTTTCGTACGACGTGGTGATGAAGGCGACGAAGACGGCGTGGGAAGAAGTGGGGAAGGAGCGGGAGGGGCCGGATTCTCTTTGACCGGCTCTTACGTTTCCGCGTACGATCGCGGGAAGGGATGGCGGACGTTTGGTGCCGCCCAACATCTCGTTATGTTGCCCCGGTTTATTCCCTGGAGACGCTAGATGGGCCTCGTGATCGCGGCGATTATCGCGGCCCTCGTGGGTTTGCTGGTTGGCGCTGGGGCCGTGTACACGACCCGCAAGCGCAGTGATACGACGTCCCTGCTGGAAGCTGAACAGCAGGCCAACCGGTTACTCGCTGAGGCCGAACGACAACAGAAGGACCTGCTCCTCGCAGCCAAGGAGGAGACTCTCGCGCTCCGCACGACGCTGGAGACAGAGATGCGGGAGCGGCGGGCGGAAGCAGCCCGCATCGAACAGCGCCTGACCCAGCGTGAAGAGAACTTCGACCGAAAGGTGGAGAGCTTCGAACGGCGCGAGCAGAGCCTGCGCACGCGGGAAGAGGAGATCGACCGAATCCGGTCCGAAGCGGAGCAGTTTCGTGACAGCCAGCGCTCGGAATTGGAGCGCGTAGCGCACCTGACGCTGGACGAGGCGAAGGAAGAATTGCTATCGGCAGTCGACCTGGAAATCCGGGAAGAGGCGAGCCGGCGGGTACGCGAAATGGAGAAAGAAGTAGAGGTGACGGCGGGCGCACGCGCGCGCAAGATCCTCGCGACTGCTATCCAGCGGTATGCGTCTGAGGTTACGGCCGAGAGCACGGTGAGCGTCGTGCAGATCCCGAGCGACGAGATGAAGGGCCGCATCATCGGCCGCGAGGGCCGGAACATCCGTGCCATCGAAGCGGCGACGGGCGTGGATCTGATCATCGACGATACGCCGGACGCCGTGACCGTGAGCTGTTTCGACCCTGTGCGGCGCGAGATCGCGCGGATTGCGCTTTCGACGCTGGTACAGGACGGGCGCATCCATCCGACGCGTATCGAGGAGGCTGTGAACAAGGCAAGGCGCGATGTCGAATCGACCATGGCGGACGCGGCTGAGGCAGCATCCGCTGAGGCGGGCGTCCTGAACCTGCATCCGGAAGTGCTGAAGGTCCTCGGGCGGCTGCGTTACCGGACGAGCTACGGCCAGAACGTGATGCGGCACTCGATCGAGACCGCGCACATCGCGGCGATGATTGCCCGCGAATTGGGCGCGGATGTCGAAGTGGCACGGGCGGGCGGATTCCTGCACGACCTCGGCAAGGCGGTAGACCACGAGGTCGAAGGCACGCACGCAAAGATCGGGGCGGAAATTGCGCGCCGCTACCGGGTGAAGGAGGCGGTGGCGCACGCCATCGAAGCGCACCACGAAGAGGTGGAGCCGAACAGCGTGGAAGCCGTCATCGTGATGATGGCGGATGCCGTGAGCGGAGGACGCCCGGGCGCACGGCGCGAATCGCTGGAGTCGTATGTGAAGCGGCTTGAAACGCTGGAGGGCATCGCCCGGGACCAGAAAGGCGTGGAGTCCGCATTCGCCATCCAGGCGGGGCGAGAGCTTCGGATCATCGTGAAGCCGGAGCAGATCGATGACCTGGCGGCCATGCGGATCGCGCGTGATGTGAGCCAGCAGATCGAAGAAACGATGGAGTATCCGGGACAGATCAAGGTGACGGTGGTACGCGAGACGCGGGCCACGGACTACGCTCGCTAGGATGCGATTGCTGTTTCTTGGGGACGTGGTCGGGAACACCGGCCGGGAAGCAGTGCGGGCGGTGGTCCCGCAGGCACGGCGTGATCTCGAGCTCGACTATGTGGTCGTGAACGGGGAGAACAGCGCCGGCGGACGCGGGATCAATGCGCAGATCGCGGAAGAGTTCTTTTCATGGGGCGTGGACGTGATTAGCGGCGGCAACCACACGTTCAACGTGCGGGAGGTGTACCCATACCTCGATCAGACGCCCGGGATCTTGCGCCCGATCAACTACCCACCGGGGGCTCCCGGCAAGGGTGTGGCCACGTGTGGCGACCTGACGGTGATCAACGTGATTGGCCGCGCATTCATGGCAGTCGACTACGACGACCCTTTCCGGGCAGTGGACGCTGCGCTGAAGGACGTGCCGGACGGGCAGTTCGTACTGGTCGATTTCCATGCCGAGGCGACAAGTGAGAAGCAGGCGATGGGCTGGTACCTGGACGGGCGGGCGACGTGCGTCGTCGGGACGCATACGCATGTGCCGACTGCGGACCAGCGGCTGCTGCCGCGAGGGACGGCATACTGCACGGACGCAGGGATGTGCGGTGCACGAGACTCGATCATCGGGGACGAGATCGAGGCGGTGCTGGAGCGGTTCCGGACGCAAATGCCGACGCGGCTTCCGGCGGCAAAGGGGACGCCGATGGTGAACGGCATCCTGGTGGAAGCGGACCCGGTAACGAAGATGGCGACGAGGATCGAGCGGTACGACCGGGTTCTCTAGGACGTGAGGCCCCGGAGAGGGGCTATTGGCTGTTCGCACCCTCAGCCCCTTCTCCCGAGAGGGTTCTGCAGACGGCGCGTTGGCTGTGGCGCCCTGGGGTTAGATCAGAAGCCCGCGGCCAGGGGGAGAACGTTCAGCCATTGCAGGACGCGATTCGGTTCGGGCGGGCGTTGCCCGGGCGATCAGTCGCGGGTGGAGATCGCCTTTGAGGCAGCGAGAGCGGCGATCTCGGCTTCCGTGTAGCCCGCTTCGGCGAGGATGGAGTGGGTGTCGGCGCCGAGCGGAGGGGCAGAGATTCTCGCGGCGGTCGGTGTTGCGGACATCTTGATGATCGGGCCGACGACGCGCTGCGGGCCGGTTAGCGGGTGGACGAGGTCGGCCATGATGCCAGTTTCGAGCACGTGGGGGTCGTCGGACATCTCTTCGGGGAAGTGGACGACGCTGGCGGGTACACCGGCGGCAACGAACTTCTCGACCCATTCGAGGGCGGGGCGCTGCATGAGGATCTCCTGGATCCGGAGCCGGTGGTCCTCGATCTTGCGGCGGCTGGCAGGATCTCCGGCATCGAAGCCGGCTGCATCGGTGTCGTCATCCATGCCGATAATGCGACGGATGGCGTCGCGGTTGTGCTGCGTGAGGGCACCGAGGACGAGGGCTCCCTGGGCCGTGTGGTAGCCGCCGTAGTAGAGGCGATGCGAGGCAAAGCGCGGGCCCTGGGACCGGCGAATTTCGGCGATCTCTGAATATGGAGCGCCGGACGCGCGGGTGTCCGTGAACTGCTGGAGAAGCGGATCACGAACGGTGACATCGTGGACCGGCTCCCGCATGACGTGGCTGGCAAGCAGTTCGAGGCCCGTGTGGACGAGTGAGACGCTGATCTCCTGGCCCTCGCCCGTGCGCTCACGATGATAGAGCGCAGCGCAGATGCCGATGGTCGCGGCCATGCCGGACGAGCGGTCGATGAATGTGGAACTGGTGATGGGCGCAGGAGCGCCGAAGTCGTCTACCTTGGCCTCGGCGGCCATAAGGCCTGTGAAGGCCTGGGCAACGATGTCGGAGCCAGCGCGCGTGGCGTTTGTGCCGGTCTCGCCGAAACCGGTCACCGTCGCGTAGATGAGGCCCGGACGGAGTGGGGCAAGGCTCTTGTAGTCGATACCGAGGCGAGCGGTGACTCCCGCGCGGAAGTTGCAGACGACGATGTCGAACGTGGGGATGAGCCGGTGAATGATGTCGCGCCCCTCGGGGCGGGCGAGGTCAACCGTAAGGCTTCGCTTGCCGCGATTGAGCGACATGAAGTACTTGCCTTCGTTGGGGACGATGGCGGCGGCGTTTCGGCGGGCTTCGCCTTCAAGAGGCTCAACTTTCACGACCTCGGCTCCGAGGTCAGAGAGGAGGACGCCAATGACTGGCCCCGCGACGATTTGCGAGAACTCGAGGACACGGATTCCGTCGAGGGCTCCGGGCACGCTCAACCCCTCGGGAGGCCGAGACCGCGGGTCGCGATCACGTTTCGCTGCACTTCCGAGGTACCGCCGCGAATGGTAGCGGGGACCATGCCGACGTAGGAGTGGGCGAACGAAGCGTCATCGCCTTCCACGAGATTGCCGCGGAGGCCCGTAGCCTGCATGGCTGTCTGGGCCAGTCGCTGCGAGAGCTCGGAGTTGTAGAGCTTGGACATGGAGGCTTCATCGTTGGGTACCTGGCCACGGTTTTGCATGGAGATGATGCGCATGGAGAACTGGTACATGACCTCGGTCTCTATGTACCGCTGGGCGATCTCGTGGCGGGCGGAGGAAGCGTTGACGGAGGCTCGGAGTTCCGGGTCGGCGCGGATTGTCTCGAGGAGGCGGGAGAGGCTGCGGCGGGCAGCCACGGCGCCGCCGATATTTGAGCGCTCGAAGTCGAGGAGCGTCATGCCCACGTACCAACCACGGTTTTCTTCGCCAACAAGGTTGGCCGCCGGGACGCGCACGTCTTCGAAGAAGACTTCGTTGAAGTAGTGTCGATTCCCCATGTCGACGAGCGGGCGGACGGTGATGCCCGGGGACTTGATGTCCTCGATGAGGATGAAGGAGATGCCGCGGTGCTTGGGGGCCTCGGGGTCGGTCCGGACGAGCGCGAAGATCGAATCCGCCGTGTGGGCGCCTGATGTCCAGATCTTTTGGCCGTTGATGACGAAGTCGTCTCCATCGCGGGTCGCGCGGGTCTGGAGCGAGGCGAGGTCGGAGCCCGATCCGGGCTCGGAGTAGCCCTGCGCCCATGTGACCTCGCCCGCCAGGATCGGGGGGAGGTACTTCTGTCGCTGAGCGTCGCTGCCGTGGACGATGAGGGTGGGGCCGAGCATGCCGACGCCGGACCCGCCGACGGGGGGCGCGCCGGCGCGAGCGAGTTCCTGGTTGAGGATGAATTGCTCCATCGGCGAAAGGCCAGCGCCGCCGTACTCGACCGGCCAATGGGCCGCGACCCAGCGTCGCTCGTTGAGCGCAGCGTGCCATTCGACCGCGGCCTGGCGGGATTCAGCGTCGGGGGACTTGCGATCGAACTCCCAGATGCGTTCACCGGGGCCGCCCTTCTGGGCCATGTCCTTGTAGCGGCGCGGGAGGCGATCGCGGACGACGCCGCGGACCTCGGCACGGAACTCGGCCTGTTCGGGGGTGTCTCGCCAGTCCATTCGCGCGCTCCTTAGAGGGTCCGGCGATTCTACAGGAGCGTGATGCGAACAGGCGTGCGCGTCAGGATTCGACGATACCGAGCGCTTCCTGAAGGCCGGCAATGCGCCTGTCGATGCGTCCCTTCGAGCCGGCGTTGGTGAAGATGTAGGGTCGATCATGACGGACCGCTTCGACGACCATTTGCCCGACCTGGAGCGGATCGAGGCCAGTGGATGCGCGTTCGGGCGCGCTCACGGAGCGGGTTTCGCCAAGGTGAGCCGGGCGGTTCCGTTCGGATTCCCAGATGCGCGTAGTCACAGGGCCCGGGCAGAGCACGGAAACGCCAATGGCGGCGGCGGCTAGCTCGGCCCTGAGGATCTCGGAGTAGACGACGACGGCGGCCTTGGATGTCGAGTACACGCCGAGGTTGGCTGTGACGCGAGGAGCGAGACCAGCCATAGACGCAGTGTTGACGATGTGCGCGGGGATGTTCGCCTCGAGGTGCGGAAGGAAGGCCTGGACGCAGCGGACGACGCCTCGAACGTTGACATCGAACGTCCAAGTCCAGTCGTGTTCGGACGCATCAGCGAGAGGGCCGACGGGCATGACGCCGGCGTTGTTGGCAAGAAGGTGCACAGCGCCAAATGCATCGATGGCGGCCTGAGCGAGACCGGCAATCGATTCTGGACTGGTCACGTCGACCTGGTGACTGACCGCCTCGTGGCCTGACGCGACGAGTTCGTTGGCGACGGAGCTTGCGCCAGCAGCGTCAACGTCAGCGACGACGACGCGCATCCCGGCATCGGCAAAGGCATGGGCGAGGCCACGGCCTATGCCGCTGGCGGCGCCGGTGACGACCGCAATGCGGCCCTCAAGCTGTTCCATCTGGACCCTCCGGGCGCAGGCAGCGCCGCTGGCCGGGATTATAGCCATGCGCGAATCGCTGGCTCCCGCTAGCGGCGAAGGGGGTGGAGACCGCGGGAGGCGCGGAGCGCGTTGACGGCCGTCATGAGTTCGGGGCTGCCGACCAGCACACGCGAAAGCCCGCCCGTGCTGATGCGAAGCTGGCTTGCGGTCTCGGCGACAGAGCAACCAAGCGCGACAAGGAGGTCGAGCAGGATCTGGACGCCGCTCCAGTAGCGCGGGTTGTTCGGGCCTATCGGCCCGCCGGGATGGCCGGGGAGCAGTGCCGCGAGCGCCGGGGACACCTGGTCCGCGGACGGATCGACGGGCGTACGGATTCCCAGGGCGATCGCCTGGCGGAGACGAACGAGGGCTTCGTCGCGATTCTGACGCTGCGAGCGGCGCTCGAATGCCTGGCCAATGCAGCCGGTGGGAAGATGATGCAGGCGGACGCCCGAGTCGGTCTTGTTGCGGTGTTGACCGCCGGGGCCGGTGCCGCGGGTCGTCTCGATCCGGCACTGACGGAGCAGCGCCTCATCGTCGAGGTCAAGGGCGCGGCCGGTACCGGCCAGTTCGTTGGACTCAGACTTCGTAGCCACCACCGATGTGATCATACGGGTCGGCACCAGTGGCGAGCTTGTCGCGATAGGCCGCGTCGTCGATAAGGCTCTCGAAGCCGTCGACGAGAAACGCGAGAAAGTCGCGTGTGGAGAGGATGCCGACCGGCTTGCCGTTCTCTACGACCGGGAGATGGCGGAAGCGACCGGCCCGGAACACCCGCAGGACTTCGCGGAAAGGGGCCGATGACTCGACGGTGACCACGCCTGTGCTGGCGACGTGACCCGCCGTGCCGCGTGCCGGATCGACGCGGGCGGCAATCACGCGGGCAACGAGGTCGCGTTCCGAGAGGATGCCGACGAGAGTCTCGCCCTCCATGACCAGTACAGCACCGACGCGGTTTTCAGCCATGCAGCGAGCGGCCTCGGCGATCGAGGAACTGGCGGGAACGGTAATGAGGTCTCGAATCATGAGGTCCGTCAGGTGCGCCACGCTGCCTCCTTGCGTACGCATCCAACGATACCGATGAGAGCCGGGCGCTATCACGGCCATCTGGGCCCGCTTGGGGGCCAGACCGGACAGAGCAGCAACGAGGCTAATCGTCCCAGCCAAGCTCCCAAAGACGCATGGGCTCTGCCAGGCCACGAAGCTCGTGGTGTCCGAGGTCGCTGAAGCGAAAGCCTTTTCCGGCGGCGAGCTCGCGCACGACATTGGCGACGAGGACCTGCCCGGCTGCGGCCGTGGCGGCGATACGGGCCGCAGCGATGACTGACGCGCCGAAAAGGTCGTCGTCTTCGGCGATCGGCTCGCCAGCGTTCAGGCCAATGCGGACCCTCAGCCCCTCGGCGGTGAGCGTCGAGGTTGGGTCCGCGATCGCGCGCTGGAGCGCCACGGCGCATTCGAGTGCGCGCTGGGCACTGGAGAAGCAGGCCATGAACCCGTCACCCATCGTCTTCACTTCCTGGCCGCCGTGTGCGGCGAGGGCGACGCGGGTGATCCGCTCGTGCTCTCTGAGAATGTCACGACCGCGCGCGTCACCGAGACGGGACATCATCGCTGAGTGACCCTCCACATCGGTGAAGAGGACGATCCTCAGGCCGTGGTTGTCGGCAAACGGGGCAGCGGCCGGCGGCTCCGGGGCATCGTCCAGAAGCTCGTCGATCGCGTCGCCGAGGCTCCTGAAGCCGCTGTGGACGAGGTACCGGGCGCCGGGTATGCCGGCTGCGAGGCGGCGGGCTGCATCGCGGTCGTGCCCGCGGACGAGGGCCGTTTCGGGGCGCGCGACGAGGGTGGGCGCGCGGACCTGCTCAAGTACGTCCGTGAGATCGACCGAGAGCTCGGCGGTGGCCCAGGAGAGGAAATCGCCCTGGTTGATGCAAGCTCGCGTATGGGCCGCGTGACGGAGGGCGGCGTCACCGGCGGGGCCCATCGGCGTCTCGCGGGAGTGGTCCCAGCCCCAAGCGACGCGGGCGTTGCATTCGGTGAACACGTCCCAGACGTACTCGGCAAGGGCGATAAGGCCCCGGTTTATCGGCGTGTCCCAGAAATCCAGCCCGCGAGCGAAGGCATCCTCGAGAACAAGATGGGAGACGCGCCCCGGATTGGAGGCAGCGTAGCCGAGCGCGACCAGGGCCGCGTTCCTGACCGCGTGGATGGCGAACCGTTCAAGCCTGAGACGGTCAACGACGGCAGCGAGGTCGCTCACGCGAGCTTCGAGCGAGTGGTCGACGACCTGGCGATCGGACAGTCCCGATCCGCGCGGATCGTAACGGACGACGAGACGATGGGCGGAGAGACGCTCGATTTTACGGCTCTGGGTGTTCCAAGGCATCTCCCACTCGTCTTTGAGGTGACTGACGTGGGGAGGTTCAATCAGGACAAGCGGCATGCCTCCCCGCCCGTAAAGGGCGAAGGCGATGTTGACGCCATCGGGCGTGCGGACGTACTGCACCTGCGGGTCCACGGCGCCGGCATTATGCGCCGGACGGAGGCAGAGTTCATCGGTCTAAGGGCCGAGGGCAGGGCGCCTGTGGGTGGCGGGTGGTAGGGTGAGCAGACAATGAGCATCGGCGATTTCCACCTTCACAGCACAGCCTCGGATGGCATGCACTCGCCCACATGGGTGATGGAAACGGCCCATGCCAACGGCGTGAGATGGGTGGCGCTGACCGACCATGACACGACAGCGGGCATCGCCGAGGCGCGGGAGGCGGCTGCACGGCTGGGGCTGCATCTGACACCCGGGATAGAACTGAGCACTGATCTTGAGAAAACGGACGTTCACCTGCTCGGGTTCGGGATCGACACGGAATCGAAGCGGCTGCAGGACTACCTGACGTGGCTGCGTGAAGGGCGGCTCGGCCGGACGCGGAAGGCCGTGGCGATTTTGGAAGGACTGGGCGTGCCGGTCCGCCTCGAGCGTGTCTTCGAGATCGCGGGCGAGGCAACGGTTGGGCGGCCTCACCTGGCCCGCGCGCTGATGGAAGCGGGCCACGTCAAGAGTGTGCAGGAGGCGTTCGACCGGTTCCTGGGAGACGGGAAGCCCGCCGATGTCCCGCGCGAGAAGCTTTCTCCGAAGGACGCGATCGGCGAGGTGCACGCGGCGGGCGGTGTCGTGTTCGTCGCGCACGCGATCTTCATCGGCGACGATTACCCGACGGTCGTGGAGCAGTTCGCGGGGTGGGGTCTGGACGGGATCGAGACGTATTACAAGCACTACTCGCCCGAACAGGTCGCGGCCCACGCGGCGCTTGGGAAGCGGCTCGGGCTCGGGCTTTCGGGCGGGAGCGACTATCACGGACTGGGGAACCCGGACGACCGTGAGATCGGCGACATCCCGTTTCCGGACGAAGCGGTGTACGAATTCCTGAGGTTCCTGCGCAAGGCAGGCATCGACACGGGCGACACGGAGAGCTAGGCGATGTTGGAAGCGGACGCGATCGAGGCGATCATTCCCCACCGGTACCCGTTCTTGCTGGTCGATCGAATTATCGAGCTGGACCCGGGCAAGAGCGCCGTGGGCCTGAAGAGCGTGACAGCGAACGAGTGGTTCTTCCAGGGGCATTTCCCGGGCCAGAAGATCATGCCGGGGGTGCTGATTGTGGAGGCGATGGCGCAGGTGGCGGCGGTCGCTTTGATGCAGGGGCTGATCGACGCCGGGGGCGATACTGGCGGCAAGCTGCCGCTGTTCGGCGGGATCGAGTCAATGCGGTTCCGGAAGCCGGTTGTCCCCGGCGACCAGCTGCGCATGGAATTCGAGCTGGAGAAGATGCGCGGGCCCGTGGGGAAGGGGCGCGTGAAGGCGACCGTGGACGGGAAGGTAGCGGCGGACGGGACGATTATGTTCGCGCTGGCGAACCCTTCCGGGGCCTGAGGCCGGAGCGGCTTTACTGGCTCATCGGACCTGACAGCCGATAGTAGAACGACGGCCAGCGGCACCGGGTCGAACGTGATTTGGGGTTCTACTAGGATGTCCAGCGTGGTAACGGTCGTTGAATGTCCTCGGAATCCAGGGATAGAGACGGCACTGCGATGCCAGCAGTGCGACAGTCCGATCTGCCCGCGCTGCCTGGTGCAATCGCCGGTTGGGGCGAAGTGCCGGGATTGCGCACGCGTGATGAAGTCCCCGATCTACACGGTGAAGGGTGCGAACCTCTTTCGTTCTATCGCAGTGGCGGTGATCGGCGGCCTGGTCACGGGCGTGGCGTGGGGCGTGGTGCTCCTGCCCTTCACATTCGGATTCCTGTCGATCTTCCTGGGCGCGGGCCTGGGCTATGCGTTCACACGTGGGTTGGAGTGGGCGTCGGGCAGGAAGCGGGGGCCGGTGATGATCGGTCTCGCCGTGGCCGGGATCTTGCTGGCGTGGGGAACGATGAGCGTGATCGCACCGTTCGGAATGCTCTACGGACTCGTCGCAGTTGGCGTTGGGATCTACTTCAGCTACCAGAACCTGCGTTAGCCGGGGCGGCCGCTAGAACAGGAACGAGGCACCGAAAACGAAGGCGAGAGAGATGGCGCCGACAATCGCTACCGCGATGAGGTCCGTCCGCACGTAGCGGTAGTCCTGGGCGACGTGGTGCGTGGGGCCAGCGTGGCGGCGGCGAGCACGGGGCTCGACAACTGAGACCGCCTCTATGTGTTCCTCGGAGGCGCCGGGGGCGCCGGCCTCGGCATCGGGCCGGGGGAGCGAGGAGGCAGGGACTGTGCGGCGGCGCGGACGGCGCGTCTGACGGGCGGGCATGTGCCCATGCTATTCGCGGGCGGGTGAATGCGATAGGGCGACGGCACGCCGCGCGAGAGGACGGCTCAGCCACCAGGCGACGAACGCGCAGGCCATACCCGCGGCGAGGTCGAGGACGTAGTGCTCAGCCATGTAGACGAGGGCAAGACCCATGACGGCCGTGTAGGCGAGCAGGGGCCATCGCCAAGCGGGCGCATGGATGCGGCTCCAGAGGTACATGGCGAAGGTCACGCCCATGTGGATCGAGGGCATGGCGGCAACAGAGTTGGGTTCGCCAAGGGACGCGTAGACGCTTTCGTAGGTGCCCTGGTTGACCTTGCCGCCGACGAAATCCATGACGCGGTAGACGCCATCAAGTTGGCCTTCGCTGGCCGCAAGCCATGGCGGAGCGGTGGGCAGCAGGAAGAAGAGGAGGAGACCGAGGTACATCGTGCCGACGACGGTGGCTGTGTAGGGCCGAAAGAGCGGACGCCGGTAGAGGAAGATAAGGACTGCCATCGCATGCGGGGCGACGAAGAAGGACCAGTGGATGGCGACGGCGAAGTAGTCGGCAAGACCGACATGGGTGGTGGAGAAGAAGGCGCTCTGCAGGGATTCGACCGGGTGGATGCCCAGGAAGAGCGCCCGGTCCGCCTCGATGACGTAATCGGAGCGGATAGGGATGGCTGTTTCATCTGCGAAGGCGCGGAGGAGCGTGTAGAAGAAAATGCCCGCGACGTAGGCGAACCACCAGAGCCGGTCGCGCGACTGGCCGAACTCAATCGACCAGGCGGCCACGGTGACGCCGACGAGGGCGAAGCCAAGCCAGATGTGGTCCTGCCATGTGCGAGTGACGACGGAGAGGGTCATGAGGCCGAGGAGGCCAACCTGGACGGCGAGCAGCGCGGGGCTGGCACTGGCGCGTTCGAGCCACGGCGTCAGGCGTCCCAAGGGGCCCGCGGCCACATGATCCTGCACAACGGGTGCGCGCATGCCAATCAACGTACCGCCGTGCAGGCCCTGACGAAAGGGCAGGCGTGTGGCATCCTTGCTCGATTGGCCGCCCGGCTAAAAGGGGGCAGACACTCGGTATGCGCCGGTTGCTGGTGGGCCTGTTGGTCACCGCGGTAAGCCTTGGGCTGCTGATCAACATCATCGATTGGCGGAGTTCCATCTCCGTCCTGAAGCGAGCAGACCCCCTTTTCGTGGGGGCGGCGGTGGTGTGCCTCCTTCTCTCGCTGGTCGCGAAGACAATCCGCTGGCGGATGCTGCTGCCGGCCGATGCCCACGTTACGACGCCGAGGCTGTTTCGGATTCTGCATATCAGCTTTCTGTTGAATAACGTGCTGCCCGCGAGGCTCGGGGACGTGGCACGGATCGCGATGACGGCTGCGACGCCGGGGATGCGCGTGGGCCTCGTTATTTCGTCGCTGGTGACGGAGCGGCTGACGGATACCGTGACCCTGCTGGCGTGCTTTGTCCTCGTGAGCCCGTTCTTGCCACTACCACGGGCATACATCGATTGGCTGCACCTGGCCTGGTGGGTTCTTGCGGGGCTGGCAAGCGCGGCGATCACGTTTGCGCTGCTCCGCCGCCACATCCAGAGAATTGCAGCGCGGGTGCAGATGCCGGACAGCTTCCCGGGAGCGGCGCGGGTGCGCGTGGAGGCGTTGTCGTTCCAAGAGGGGCTCTCGCAGCTTGCATCACGGCGGCGCGTGCTGCCGATCTGGGGAGCGTCGCTCTTTGCCTGGCTGACGGCGTTTGGAATCAACTACATGATCTTCCAGTCACTCGACATCGATGTGCCGATTACGGTGGCGGTGCTTGTGACGTGTGTGACCAACATGGCGATGCTGGTGCCGTCATCGCCGGGGTACATCGGAGTGTTTCACGCGGCGGCGACGCTCGCGCTGGTGCCGTTCGATGTGAGTGGATCGAGGGCCTTGAGCTTCGCGATCGCTGCACACCTGGTGAACGTCATCCCTGTGTCGATGCTGGGTGCGGCGTTCCTGATGCTCGGGAACGAATCGGTGTCGTGGAGTTGGAAACGGGCGAAAGAACAGCCAGCAGCTGAGCCGGGTCCGGGCGCGCGGTAGAAGGAGAGCATGACCCGCAGGCCCACGGCCGGTATGCTTCGGCCACTTGCCGAGGAGGGTGCCGGTGGGCGCGTTATCTCATATTCGAATCTGTGACTTTACGGGTCAGCTGGCCGGCGCCGGTGCAACGAAGTTCCTGGCCGCTTTCGGCGCACAGGTGATTCGTATTGAAGACCCCGTGAACGAGGGCCACTGGGACATCCTTCGCGGGATGCCACCGTACAAAGAGGGACAGGGCGGACTTGAGGCGGGAGGGTCGTTCAACAACCACAACGTGGAAAAGCTCGGGATCACGCTGAACCTGCGGACGCCGAAGGCGAAGGAAGTGCTTCGCAAGCTGGTGTCAGCCTCGGATTGCGTGACGGAGAACTTCGCGGCCGGGGTATTGGACCGCTGGGGGTTTGGCTACGAAGAGCTGAAGCAGATCCGCGAAGACATCATTTATGTCTCCAACTGCGGATTCGGGCACGTCGGTCCGTATGAGAAATTCAAGACGTGGGGCCCCGTGGTCCAGGCGGTATCCGGGCTGACGTTCAGCTCGGGGCTGAAGGACCAGCCGCCGGCCGGGTGGGGCTATTCGTACATGGACCACACCGGGGCGTACTACATGGCGATGGCGATCATGATGGCGCTGTACCACCGGAACCGGACGGGCGAGGGTCAGTGGGTAGACCTCGCGTGCACGGAATCCGGTGCAGTGCTGAATGGTCCGGCACTACTGGATTACACGGTGAACGGTCGGCCGCTGCGACGGCCGGGATCGCCGGATTCGAACCGCAGCCAGTTTCCCCAAATGGCGCCGCACGGGATTTACCAGGCCGCCGGCGACGACCGATGGGTCGCCATAGCCTGCCGCGATGACGCGGACTGGGAGCGGTTCGGGGCGGCGACGGGCGCAGCATTCGCAGGAGACGTGCGTTACGCGACGTTGGCCGGCCGCATCGCGAACGAGGACGAACTGGATGCGGCCCTGGCTGCATGGACTGTCGACAAGGACGCGAAGGAAGTTGCAGCGTTGCTGCAGGCCAATCACGTGCCAGCGACGCCGGTACAGCTGCCAGAGGACCGGGTGGACAACGACCCGAACACCAGTGCATGGGGCCTCTGGCCCACCGTACACCAGACGCACATGGGCGATGTGAGGGTAGACGGACTCCCGATTCATATGAGCCGGACCGACTGGGAGATGACCAAAGGGGCGCCAATGCTGGGCGAGCACAACCAGTACGTGCTGGGGGAAATCCTCGGCTACAGCGGGGCGGAAATTGCCCAAATGAAGTCGGAGGGAGTGCTGTGAGCGGGGCGCTTTCGGGACTGAAAGTGGTCGAAATCTGCGACGAGATGGGCGAATGGGCCGGGAAGCTCTTTGCCGATATGGGTGCCGAGGTCGTCAAGGTTGAGCCGCAGGGGGGCGTACGCACGCGAACGTACGGGCCGTTCCTGGACGATCAGCCGGGTCCAGAGCGAAGCCTGTGGTTCTGGCACTACAACACGAACAAGCGGAGCGTCGTCGCAGATCTTGACGATGCCGGTGCACGTGCGGCGGTTAAGAGCTTGATGACTGCCGCCGACATCGTGATCGAGGACCAGCAGCCCGGCCGCATGGCTGCGCTGGGGCTCGACTGGGCAGACCTGCAGCCGCTGAACCCGCGACTGATCTACGTGTCGATTACCGCTTTCGGCCGGGACATGCCACGGAACACAGAGGAGTACACGGACCTGACGCTCCTCGCCGGCGGCGGTCCAGCGTGGAGTTGCGGCTACGACGACCACTCGCTGCCGCCGGTACGAGGTGGCGGGAACCAGGGTTTCCATACGGCCTGCCACTACGGGTTCATGGGAGCGCTCGTTGCGTTGCTGGAGAGGGACGTTTCGGGGCAAGGGCAGTTCATCGATGTGAACGCACACGCGTCACAGAACGTGACGACGGAAGCGGCGTCGTATTCGTGGCTGGTGAACCAGTCGACGGTGCAGCGGCAGACGGGCCGTCATGCCGGCGTAAACCCGTCGATGCCTTCGCAGATCCTGTGTGGCGACGGGCGGATGGTGAATTCGGGTCTGCCGCCGCGACGTGGCGATGACTACCGGCGGATGCTGATGTGGCTCGATGAAATCGGCGGCCGCGAGCAGTTCCCCGAGTACCCGTTCCTCGAAATAGGGGCAGGGCAGGAACGGATCGACCTTTCGAAGATCCAGACGGACCCAGAGGTGGCGGCGATCTTCGGGGCTGGACGCGAATGCGTGAACTTCATCGCCTCGAAACTCAGCGCCTTTGAGTTTTTCACGGGGGCGCAGGAGCGCGGCTTCCAGGTTGGGATCATCTACTCGCCGGAAGAGGTGATGGAGGACCCGCACTTCAAAGCGCGTGGGTTCCCGGTAGAGGTGGATCATCCGGAACACGGGCGCGCGTTCACGTACCCGGGAGCGCCATACGCGTTCGAGAAGTCGAAGTGGGCTGTACACCGGCGTGCACCGCTGTTGGGGGAGGATACGAAGGCCGTGTTGGGGTAGGGGCCCCTCACCTGCTGGCCCCCGCTCCCGTGAGGGGGACCAACGTGTGGCGTCCCGGGGGCGTCGGGCTAGAGGAACGTCTGGACGGCCCTGATCAAGCCCGCGGGGTTATCGAGCGGGATGGAGTGACCGGCGTCAGGGACTTCGGCGAAGCTGCAGTCCGGGATCGCCTGGACCATTCGGTTGGCCGTCTCGACTGAGAGGACGTCGCTGAGGGCGCCGCGCACCAGCAGCGTGGGGACGTTGATGTTCGCGACGGCGGCCCAGCCGGCTTCGGAGGTTGGACGCGGCAGTGGAGTTTCCGGGTTGCGAAGCGAAGGGTCGTAGCGGAACGTCCAGGCGCCATCTTCGCGAAGCATGAGATTCTGGCGAACACGGTCACGAAGCTCGGTCTCGTCTGCGCTGGGATTGCCCTTTCGCGCCGCATTGATGGCGTGTTCCGGGGACTCGAAGACGTCGTTGACCGTGACGCCGGAGCGAATGCGCTGGGAGCCGGCTGCGACGATGTCTGGGCCGATATCGACGATGACCAGCCGCTCAAGGCCGGCCGGGCGCGAGCCGGCGTAGTGATAGGCGTTGCGCCCGCCCATGGAGAGGCCGAGAAGTGCAAAGCGGTCGAGCCGGAGTGCACCTACAAAGGCGGCCACGTCGGAGACCATTGCTTCGGGCGTGTAGTCGGAAGCCCAGCCGGATTCGCCGTGGCCACGCTGGTCGAGGGCGAGGACGCGGTACTTTGGGGCCATCGCTTTGGCGAGCGTGTCCCACGACCGGCTGTGGCCGGTGTAGCCATGGAGAAGGACGAGCGGCATCGCGCCATCGCTGGCCCAATCGCGGAAGTGGAAGCGGATGCCGTTGAGCAGTACGTAGTCATCGCTGACAGCGGACACGGAGAACCCTCGAATCGTGATGGCGGAAGCATAGCGCTCGCGAACGGCGGGCGGCGGACTCGACAGGCAGACGATGCACGGTATGCTCCCGCGGTAGCGCAAGGAGGCAACTTCGCCATGGCAATTCGACCGCTCGACGGCATCAACGTCCTCGACATCAGCACCGGCCCGGTGGGCGGGATGGCGACCATGGTGCTGGCGGACTTCGGCGCAACCGTGACCAAGGTGGAACCGCCAGGCGGCGACCGGTTCCGCGCGCTCGCAAATAGCCCGATGTGGCTCCGTGGAAAACAGAGCGTCGAGCTCGACTTGAAAGCGGCAGCAGGCCGCGAGCAACTCAAGGCGATGGCGGATTCCGCAGACGTGGTCGTGGTGACGGGGAAAGACGAAGAGGCCGCGAGGATCGGTGCTGACGCGGCAACGCTGCGACGCGACCACCGGGAGCTGATCTACTGCAGGATTACCGCGTTCGGATCGAAGGGTCCGTACCGGGACTACCCGGGGTACGAAGGCATCGTGGCGGCGAAGTCCGGACGAATGCGGAGCTTCGAGGGCATTGCAGACCGGGAAGGGCCAGCGTATCCGGCGGTCCAGGTGGGAATGCACTCGACCTCGCAGTCGGCCGTGGCGGCAATACTCGGCGCGCTGTACGAGCGCGATGCCAGCGGCGAAGGGCAGGTGGTGGAGACAAGCATGTTGCAGGGGATGCAGCCGTATGACCTGCTGGCGCTCCTGCGGTCGCAATTGCTGCAGCGATACCCGGAGAAGTACGCGATGGACCCGCTGGCCTCGGCCGCGCTGCGGTCGCCGACGCTGAACTATCACCCGTTGCAGGCGGCCGATGGCCGGTGGATGCAGATGGGGAACCTGCTCCAGCACCTGTTCGACAACTACCTTGGGGCGGCCGACCTGGCGGATATCTACGCGGACCCACGGTACGAAGGGCCTCCGGCACTGTGGAGCGAGGAAGCGCGTGAGGAGCTGCGTGACCGGATGTTCGTGCGGATGAGGGAAAAGACTGCTGACGAATGGATGCAGGTATTCACGGACAACGGGGGCGTCGCAGCGACGATCTATCGCCCGACGCAGGACGCGCTGGACGACCCGGACCTGGTCCTGAATGGGATGGTGAAGGAGCACACCCACCCCGAATTGGGAGTTGTGAGGCAGCTGGGGCCTGTCGCGAACCTGACAGCGACGCCGGGCGAGATCGGTGGGCCGGCCCCGGCGCCTGGCGCGCACGATACGGTCACTCCTGCAGCTCGTAACGGGCGGAATGGCGCGGGTACGAAGGCTTCGACTGGAAAGGGACCGCTGGCCGGGGTCACGGTCGTGGAGTTTGCGACGATCATCGCGGCGCCGCTGGGTGTCTCGTTCCTTGGGGACATGGGAGCGCGGGTGATCAAGGTGGAGCCGGTGGGCGGCGATCCGTACCGCGGGATGGGCATGGCCGGGATCATGGCGGCGCGGACGAACCAATCGAAAGAAAGCATTGCACTGGACCTGAAGAGCGAAGAGGGCCAGCGGATCGTGCGGGAGATCGTCGAGCGGTCAGACATCCTCATCCACAACTACCGGCCGGGGGTGCCGGAGCGACTGGGGATCGGATATGCGGACTGCAAGGAAGCGCGACCGGGCATCGTGTACGTGTCGGTGAACGGGTACGGGCCATCGGGCCCGAGCGCGCATCGGCCGTCGACGCACCCGATCCCGGGGGCCGCGCTCGGTGGCGCACTGATGCAGGTTGGAGCGGGACGCCCGCCTCTCGAATTTCTCGATCCACAGCAGACGCGCAGAGCGGCGGAGCAGCTGTTCCGATCGAACGAGGCAAACCCGGATCCGAATACTTCAGTCGTTGTGGCGACGGCTGCGATGCTCGGGTTAACGGCAGCCCGGCGGCTTGGGGTAGGGCAGCAGGTGTTCGTCGACATGATGGCGACGAACGCTTATGCGAACGCGGACGACTTTATCCACTACGCGGGGAAGCCTGAACGACCGGTGCCGGACGCCAACCTGATGGGGCTCAACGCGACCTACCGGTTGTATGAGACGGCCGATGGCTGGGTTTTCCTGGCTACGCCCGAAGACCACGAGTTCCGGACGTTCTGCACTGAGGCCGGGACGGACCTGGCTGAAGACGCCCGGTTCGCGACAGCCGCGGCGCGGTCGGCGAACAACGCTGCCCTCGGAGCGGCGCTCGAACCGGTGCTGAAGACGCGAGGCGCCAAGGCGTGGGAGGCGGCGTTAGCGCCCAGGGGAATCGGCTGCGTGAGGGCCGACGGCCCGACTCCAGGGGATTTTTGGCTGGAAGACCCGCACGTCCGGGAGAACGGGTTCATTTTCCCCGTGCAGCACCCGCGTTACGGCGACTCATATCGATGGGGTACGCAGGCGCTGTTTGAGCGGACACCGCTGCAGCCTGGCGCGGGGAGCCTGGCGGGGGACCACACGGACGAAATCCTTGCAGAGCTGGGGTATGGAGCCGACGACATCTCCCGCCTTCGAGCCGAGGGCGTTGCCTGGTCCGAGGCGGTTGGGGCGCTTGGGTAGCGGAAAACGGTCCCTGAGATAGCCCGGGCTGATGGCCCGGGGAGATGGTATCGAGCAAGACTGTCCCTTCCGGGAAGGACTGTATATAATCCGGGCTCCGGCAACAGCGACACGCGGCCGATAAGCGGAGGGTCTTTGGTGGGAGCAGCAACGAGCGCGTCCCTGGAGATCAATCGCGTCGTCGTCCTTGGAGCAAATGGAGCAATGGGCGCGGGATCCGCGGCCATGTTTGCGAGCGCGGGCTGCGAGGTTGACCTCGTAGCGCGTGACCTGCCCAAGGTCGAAGGCGCAATGAAGGCGAGCCAGGGAATCGCCAAGTCAGAACACATCACGTCCAGCATGGGAGCCCGCACCTACGGCGAAGGCTACGGGGCATTCCTCCCCGGGGCGGACTTGATATTCGAAGCGGTGGCGGAGGAGATGTCGCTGAAGCGGCAGATCTTCGCCGAGGTAGACGCACACCGGCCAGAGGGCGCGATCGTGGCCACGGTTTCGTCCGGGCTTTCGATCCGTGAGATGGCCGAGGGGTGTTCGGACGGGTTCAAGAAGCACTTCCTCGGGATCCACCTGTACAACCCGCCGCACGTGATGAGCGGCGTGGAGTTGATCCCGCACCCGGACATGGACCCGGCGCTGGTGAATGAACTGGCGGAGATGATGACCGAGCGGTTCGGGCGGTCCGTAGTCATCTGCAAGGATCTGCCGGCGTTTGCGGGCAACCGGATCGGGTTCAAGGTGCTCAACGAAGTGGCACAGCTGGCGGAGACGCACGGCGTGCAGTTGATGGACACGATCATCGGCCCTTACACAGGCCGGGCGATGCCGCCGCTCGCGACGATCGACCTCGTCGGCTGGGACGTGCACAAGGCAATCGTGGACAACGTGGACGCGAACATGCAGGACGAGGCTCCGGGCGCGTTCAAGATGCCCGCGTATATGTCGAAGGCGCTCCAGGCGGGCCACATGGGCGACAAGACGCCGCTGATGGGTGGCTTCTTCAAGAGGTCGACCGTGGAAGGCAAAGCTATCGTGCAGGCGCTGGACCCGGCGACGGGCGCCTACATCGATATGGACCGCGGGCTGACCGTACCGTTCGTTGAGCAGGTGAAACAGCTTTATCACGAGGGCCGGTACCAGCAGGGCATGGACAGTTTCATGGATGCGCAGGACCCGCTGGCGGATATCGCCCGCAAGGTGGTGCTGGGCTACGTGAGCTATGCGCTGCACCGCGTCGGCGAGGTGGTGGATGAGTACGCGGATGCGGACCGGATCATGACTGCAGGATTCAACTGGGCGCCACCTTCGGGCCTGGTGGATTACATCGGCGTTGACCGGGCGATTGCCCAGATGGAGCGCTACGGGATCCCGGTCCCGGCGCTGTTGCACGCGGCGAAGAAGGGCGAGGTCAGGACGCCTCTCTTCAATTTGCCGTTCCTTACGCCTGGCCGGTACTTCGCAGGCTAGCTGCGGGAGGAGAAACTCCGATGTCTGAAACCGAACCGATCTTCATTCTTGGTGGATACCAGACGGACTTCGCCCGCAACTGGACGAAGGAAGGCAAGCACATCTCGGCGATGT
This sequence comes from Dehalococcoidia bacterium, assembly GCA_050248655.1. Taxonomy (GTDB): domain Bacteria; phylum Chloroflexota; class Dehalococcoidia; order Tepidiformales; family Tepidiformaceae; genus JAGQHB01. The sequence goes on along the minus strand of JBFWRY010000002.1, from coordinate 284,514 downwards.
TCAACGAGGTGGTGACGGGTGCCTTGCAGGCGACCCAGATTCCCCCGGAGGACGTCGAGGTTGGCCACGTCGGCAACTTCGCGGCTGAGCTTTACACGATGCAGGGACACCTCGGGGCGTTCCTCCTGGAAACGCATCCGGCGTTCAGCGGGATGGCTACGGGCCGACATGAGGCGGCTTGCGCGTCCGGATCGATCGCGCTGCTCGCGGCGTCTTCTGAAATCGAGGCGCGGCGCTACGACCTTGCAATAGTCGTGGGCGTGGAGCAAATGAAGAGCGTGGACTCGGCTCGCGGCGGCGACTTCCTCGGGACAGCCGCGTGGTACGAGAAGGAGGCGAAAGGCGTTTCGTTCCCGTTCCCGAAGCTGTTCGGGCGCCTGGGCGACGAGTACGACAAGCGCTACGGCCTGAAGGACGAGCACCTCGCGCGTATCTCGGCGATCAACTACGAAAACGCCCGCAAGAACCCACTGGCGCAGACGCGCAGCTGGTACATGAGCGAAGAGCACGCCCAACGCACGGATCGCTTCAACACGCTCATCGGCGGCCGGATCAAGATCACGGACTGCTCGCAGGTGACCGACGGCGCAATCTGCGTCTTCCTGGCTTCCAAGCGGTACGCGGAGAAGTACGCGAAGAAGCACAACATGGACATCAACTCGATCCCGCAGATCCAGGGCTGGGGCCACCACACGGCGCCGCTGGGCTTCGACGACAAGGTGGCCGAGAGCAAAGACAACCCGTACGTGCTGCCGCACACCCGGCAGGCGATCCTGGACGCGTTCCGGCGCGCGAAGGTGGCGGATGTCTGGGGGATCGACGCGATCGAGACGCACGACTGCTTCACGACCTCGGAGTACATGGCAATCGACCACTTCGGTCTGACGCCTCCGGGGAAGTCGTGGCAGGCGATCGAGGAAGGGATCATCGACCTCGACGGCCAGCTGCCGATCAACCCGAGCGGCGGCCTCATCGGCACCGGCCACCCGGTGGGCGGCACGGGTGTGCGCCAGCTGCTGGACGCGTACCGGCAGGTGACGAACACGGCGGGCGGCTACCAGGTGGAGGGCGCGAAGAAAGTCGCGACGCTGAACATCGGCGGCAGCGGCACAACGAGCGTTTCGTTCGTGGTCGGCGCCGGCAACTAGCGCAACCGGTTCTCTCCCGGTATGAATGACGAAGGCCCGCAGCTGCGGGCCTTCGTCGTGAAGGAAGGAAGTGTAGGAATGGGCCAGCAGCCACAGCAGATCGAGATCCCACCGCCATCGCCAAACGATGTGCTGTACGAGAAGCGGGAGGGCTATGCGCTGATCACGCTGAACCGCCCGGTCGTGTTGAACGCGATCAACTGGTCAATCCTGCGCCGTCTGTCGGTAGCGCTGGACAAAGCCGAGGCGGACGACGATGTGAAAGCCGTCGTCCTGACTGGCGCCGGGCGCGCCTTTTCCTCTGGAGGCGACATCCAATCGACGCCGCCCCCGGACGATGACCCGACACCAAGTGGCGTGGACATCAACCTGCGCATCTGGAATATGCCGAAACCGGTGATTGCGGCCGTGCGCGGCTACGCGGTCGGGCAGGGGCACGAGCTGGCCGGGACATGCGACATGACGATCGCGGCCGACGATGCCGTGTTCGGCGAACTTCAGATCCGTCACGGGTTCGGGCCGCCGATGCTGATCTCTCCGTTCATCACGGGGCTGAAGCAGGCGAAAGAGCTGCTGATGCTGGGCGAACGAATTAACGCCCAGGAGGCGTTGCGGCTCGGGCTCGTCAACCGCGTCGTCCCGGCGGACGAGTTGCTGGCGGCCGCCGAGGACCTGGCGAAGAAGCTGGCGGCACTGCCGCAGAAGACGGTCCAAAGCAACAAGATGCTCGTGAACCGGACGTACGAGATCGCCGGGTTCCGGCAGGCGCTGAACTACCGGGACGACCCGCTCATCGCGGCGATGCTCGAAGGGACGCACGGCGATAGCCCACACCTGAAAGTGCTTCGCGAGCAGGGATGGGAGGCCTTCCGGGCGTCACGGGACCAGCTGTACAAATCCGGCGATGCGACGGCCCAGGTGCCGGCCGACGGGGGCGTATAGTCGCGGCATGAGCACAGAACTGCCGATCATGGAGCCCGCGATCTTCGAGGCGATGCGCACACAGCGGGCGATGCGGCGGCTGAAACCCGATCCGGTGCCGGTGGAGTACATCCACCGGCTTATCTGGGCGGCGACACGGGCACCGAACGGCGGCAACGTACAGCCGTGGCGCTTCATGGTGGTGGAGGACGCCGGCAGGAAGCGCGGACTGCAGGAGATCTACGCGGCCGAGTGGGCGAAGTACACGGCCGGGCGCGGGAACCAGAAGCGGGCGGAGGTCAGCGAGGGGGAGCGCAAGTCACTGGAACTGACGTTGGAGCGCGGGCAATACCTCGCCGACCACCTGCACGAGGCGCCATACATCATCATCCCGTGCAGCTTTCTGCTGGCGATCAACAGCGGGATCGCGAGCGGCAGCAGTATCTACCCCGCCATTCAGAACCTAATGCTGGCGGCACGGGCGATGGGCCTTGGGACGGTGCTGACGACGCTGCATCGCCAGAACGAAGGCGCGGTGCGCGAACTGCTTGGGATACCAGAAGACGCGCATACGGCGGCGCTGCTGCCGATCGGCTGGCCGGTCGGGCGATTCGGCGAAGGTCCACGGCGGCCACCATCGGATGTGACGTACTGGGACACGTGGGGCGAGAAGCGGGATTTCGAGGTCTGATCTGAGGATGACCGACTCGAAGCCGCGGATCGCGGTCACCTACTGCCAGAAATGCCATTTCCTGCCGCGAGCGGCGTGGGTGGCTCAGGAGCTTTTGCACACCTTCGGGGAGTTCGTGGCTGAGGTCTCACTGGTGCCTGGCGAAGGCGGCATCTTCGCGGTTTCGATCGACGGCACGGAGGTGTGGTCGACGCGCGAAATGGGCCGGTTCCCGGAGATGCGAGAACTGCGAGGGCTGGTGCGCGATCGGATCGATGGAGCGCCGCAGCCGCGTCATGGCTAACCCCGTACGCACGCTCAAGCGGAAGTACGACGGCAGCGAGAAGCCCGCGTGGGATGGCGACCTGGTCGAGGCAACGGATGAGTGGCTCGCGGTGTTCTACGAGTGGCCTCCCCCATGGAAGGGGATGCCGGACGAGACGCGGTTCGCGATCCGGTACTTCGCGACAGCGGCGCCGCTGAGCGTGCTCGTGGCGTTCGATGAGCGTGGGGCGGTGCTGCAGTACCAGTGCGACGCGGGCCTGCCCACAACGATCGAGGGCCGGACGATCGCGTTCGTCGACCTGGAACTGGACGTGATTGCCGCCCCGGACTTTTCGTATTTCACCCGGGACGAGGACGAGTTCGAAGCGAACCGGGCGCGCTGGGGGTATCCGGAGCATGTGGTGGCGGCGGCGTGGGAGGGGGTAGCGCTGGCGGAGCGGATGTTGCATTCGCGGGCGTATCCGTTCGACGGAAGCGCTGAAAGGCTGCTCGGGATGTGCCTCGCGAGCGCAGGGCCGCTGTAGGGCGAACGTGTCGCCGAGGGCAGGTATGCTCTCGGGATGACGTTCGATGAAATGGTGGCAGTGGCAGCCGCGCGGAAGGCCCAGATGCCGGATGGAAGCTCGACGACGGAGCTGTTCCGCAAGGGCACGCACGCCATCGGGAAGAAGCTTGTGGAGGAGGCTGCCGAGAGTTGGATGGCGGCCCGCTACGAGGCGCGCGACGACGTGGCGTTGGAGCTGTCGCAGGTTCTTTATTACGTGGCCTGCATGATGGCAGACCGGGACATCTCCCTGGACGAGGTCTACGCGCGACTGTGATCAAGATCGCTATCCCCAACAAGGGCCAACTGTTCGAGCCGACCGTGGAGTTGCTGACATCGTGCGGGTACCGGCTGACGAAGACACCGAAAAGCCTGACCTGCCTGGACCCGGAGAACAACGTCGAGTTCTACTTCCTGCGACCCGTCGACATTCCGCTTTATGTCGCTTCTGGCATTCTCGATGCCGGGGTGACGGGGAAGGATTTCGCCGCCGAAAAGGGTGTGGAGCCGACGCTGCTGGTCGACCTGCAGTACGGCCGGTCTCGGCTGTGCGCGGCTGTGCCGAAGGAATCCGCCTGTGGGAGCCTTGCCGAGGTGGCGAGCCTTCGCATCGCGACATCGTTCCCGGAAATCACGCGCAAGTACTTCGGGAACGGAGACCTGCGGATCGTGACGCTCGAGGGGGCCGTGGAGATCTCGGTGCAGCTCGGGATCGCCGAAGCAATCGTGGATGTGGTAGAGACGGGCGGGACGCTGGACCAGGCCGGCCTTCGAGTCGTGGGCGAGCCCCTGTTCCGGTCGAACGCGGCGCTGTTCGCGCGCCCCGGGCATGAGACGTTCGAGGAGGTAGCCACGCTCCAGCGGCGGATCGAGGGGCGGATGGTGGCGCTCGAATACGTGATGGTCGAGTACGACTGCCCGATCTCCCTGCTCTCCCGGGCGTCGGAGCTGACGCCGGGGATCGAATCGCCGACGGTGAGCCCCCTGCAGAACGAGGGCTGGGTGGCGGTGAAGGCAATGTTGAAGAAGCGGGAATCGCACCGGACGGTGGACGAGCTGGCGAAGCTGGGATGCAAGGGAATCCTGTTGATGCAGATCGAGATGGCGCGGATCTAACGACGCCGCCAACCGCCTCTCATCTGTCACCGGCTGGGACTCGAATGTGATCGCCTAGTCGTATGATGATGCGAACAGGATGACGGCCACGACGCAATGGAGGGCTGCCGGTGGCCGCAGCTGCTCAACAGTGGGATCCAAATGACTGAGCTTCGAGCGACCGACCAGGCGTGGGCCGACGACTTCGTCGATCCCTATCAGGAAATCAACTGGTCATTGCGATGGCATCACGAGGAATTCGCGGACCGGCTACGGGCATTCGATGTCGACGCGGTTCAGCTCATGCCGAAAGAATGGGAGCAGTTTCTCTGGACGCTTTCCGGGTACGCTGGCGGGACCGTCTGGGACGCGCGTGAACGGCTCGATCTGCGACTTGATGTCCTTCGGTCGGTGGCGAGGCTCGCAAAGGAAATTGGGCCACTCACTCGACAGAATGGCTCCGGCGTGGAGTGGCTATGGAAGGAGATCGTCGGGTTCAGAGAGCGTCATCAGCCGGAGATCAACGATGCCATCGCTCGCCACCTGGCAGACCAGCTGCTGGGGCGAGACAGGCGTCTGCAAATGAGCGCCCTCCTTGGCCTCCTGGAGCTTGACCACCCTGCCACCCCGGAAACCGTGCGAGCCGCCATTCCAACGCTCGCCGACGACCCCGAGATTCGAGAACTCGCGACGAGCCTGGCGAAGCCACAGCCACAGTGAGTGCGGCATGTGCCAGAAGACGGTACGACGGCAGATCCTACCTCTACGGATTCGGCCTCGAAGCGATGGAACAGTCGGGCGACTGGTACTCCTTCCTGGCGGACGGCCTTGGTTCGACGATGGCGATCATCGATGACGCGGGCGCGGTCCAGAACAGCTACACCTACGATGTCTACGGGGAGGCGGCGGTCACGGGGTCGCTCCAGAATGAGTTTGATTTCGCGGGGCAGCAGACGGATGGGGATACGGGGCTGCAGTACCTGCGGGCCAGGTACATGGACCCGGAGACGGGGGTGTTCTTCAGTCGCGACCCGCTGGCGGCGATGCCTTCATGGCTCGGGAGTCACTTCGGCTACGCGAGCGGCAACCCTGCGATGGCGACGGACCCGACTGGGCTGTGTGATGACGGGAGCCCGACGTGTTTGGGCACTGATGGACCTTTGCCGCCCGCCCCGGCGGGCTGGCGGTTCGTTGATTGGGTATCCCTCGAAGCTGACGGACCCCTCATGTGGCTGGAGGGCTACCAGTCAGGCACCGGGACGACTTGGCACCGAGTCTGTGCACTGGCTGGAGAAAAGGGCCACGCCGTTCAGCGTGTATGCGGAGAACAATTCCGCATCGTAGCGGTGGCGCCCTTGGAGGATGACGCCCTCTACGTCTACGCCCGTGCCCTCCTGCTCCTTGTCGCCGGCACCCTCGATGACATTCTTTCGAATGAGTTACTCCTGAGACAATGGTTACGAAGTAGACGCCCGGCAGGGAGGCCGTTCAGCCAAGAGGATTCTCAAAAGATATGGCAGACCTTGAAGGATCGCGGCTACAAGCCATGATGCGATTCAGGCGGCGTACGGACGGCAGTCTGAAAGGATGTTGATCATATCAACGTGCAAGTGGGAGGTAGCAACGTCCATATCCCTGTCGCAAAGGGGTTCTGCAGTGGGGTGCGCTGATTGAAGGGTTTCTTCGTCCTGAGCAGAGACGCCAAATCGGAGTACCTGAAGCATGAGATTCGTTATCAGGGACTTGCCACCACTAGAGCCTGGAGCCCCGAAGATCTCCAGCGTCACGGCGCAACATTCATGCGGATTTTAGCGATTGAGGATGAAGAGGGAACATGCCAATCGGTAGACGATGCTGCAAAAGTTCGTGAGGCATTGCAGCTGGCATTCGTGGACGATGCGTTCGAGATAGTGTACGGGGCCGATGAGGGAGAGTCCGATGACCATCTTCAACGAATGGCAAGCGGACGGTTGCTTGGCTATGATGTTTGCACCGCACCGCCCACATATTCGGCTGCAGCGGAGTTCCTTGATCTCGTCGGTGACGTTGGGATCCAGCTGAACGACCGGGGCTTATTTATCGACGAGGATTCGGCGAAGCAGTTCCTCGAAAAAGTGAGGGGACCGGCAGAGGAGGAGTACGGATTCATGTACGTATGGCGGGTCTGGGACGTGGACGGCTAGTAGATGCACGCCACGTGAGCGCCCTTCAGCTACCGCGGCGATGGCCTGCGCGAGAGCCGCACGGTGGGGATGAGCACGACGACGTTCACCTGGGACGTCAACGCGGGCCTGCCGGTGGTCCTTTACGACGGCAGCTCCTACCTCTACGGCTTCGGCCTGGAGGCGATGGAACAGTCGGGAGACTGGTACTGCTTCCTGGCGGACGGCCTGGTTCGACGATGGCGATCGTCGATGACGCGGGCGCCGTCCAGAACAGCTACACCTACGATGTCTACGGGGAACCAACGGTGGCTACATGCCGATAAGCGGCGGGCCGTGTTTGCGGTAACGGCGGCTGAGGCGATCGAGACGCTTTGTCTCTTCGGGCGTGAGGGTGAAGTCGATTGAGCGGGCGTTCTCGGTAGCCTGGCGGGCGTTCTTCGCGCCGGGGATGGGCATGACGCCGGGCTGGGCGGCCAACCAGTTGAGCGCGACCTGGGCAGCGGTGCGGTCGTGAGCACGGCCGATTTCTTCGAGCGCCTCGACCAACGGCATCGCCTTCTTGAGGCCGCGGAAGACGGCGCGGAAGCGGCGCATGCCGGCGACGTTGCCGCGGCCGGGCCCGTACTTGCCGGTGAGGGCGCCCTGGGCGAGAGGGCTGTAGGCAATGAGGGTGATGTCGAGCTCGCGGCAGGCCTGGAGGACGCCGTCTGTCTCGGGGGCGCGGTGCATGAGGCTGTAGTGGACCTGGTTTGAGACGAGCGGGATGCCGCGCTTCGCGAGGGCGCGATGGGCGGCGCGGAGCTGGCGCTGGCGGTAGTTGGAGACGCCGACGTATTCGACCTTGCCGGAGCGGACGGCGTCGGCGAGGCGGCCCATCATGGCTTCGGTCCGCAAGACGGTGAACGGGTGGTGGACCTGGTAGAGCCCGACCTTTTCAACGCCAAGGCGTTCGAGGCTGGCATCGAGGGATTTTTCGACAGACGACGATCGCAGGTGGGCAAGGGGGTAGAACTTGGTGGCGATGAAGGCGTCGCTCGCGGTCTCGCGGTGGACCTGTCCAAGGATCTCTTCGGACTTACCGCCGCCATAGACTTCGGCGGTATCGAAGAAGGTGATGCCCGCGGCGACCGAGGCATCGAAGGCTTCGCGGGCAGCACGGGGGCCTTCCGCGGGGTCGAACGCCCAGTACTTGTCGCCCCACTGCCAGGTGCCGAGGCCGAGCGGCCGGAAGGTTCGATCCGTGGGGCCAAGACGAATATCTGGGAGCATGAAGACCTCGCGGGGGTGTCGGGGGACGGGGCATCAACCGCGATCCCCCTGTATGATAGGGCCCAACCGCAGAGGGACGAGGGTTCGCATGGCGTACAAGATCATCGAGACATGCATTGGCTGCACCGCCTGCACGAAGCGGTGCCCGACGAACGCTATTACGGGCGAACGCAACATGATGCATGTCATCGACGCGACGCTGTGTATCGACTGCGGGGCGTGCGGACTGGTCTGCCCGCCGGAAGCGATCCTGGACACGGTCGGCGAGGTCTGTAAGTCGCTCAAGAAGAACGAGTGGCCGAAGGCCGTGGTCATCGAGGAGAAGTGCATCGGCTCCGGGTGTGAGCTGTGCATCAACATCTGCCCGTTCGATGCGCTGAGCCTGCAGCACAGCGACAAGATCGACGACTTCTTCGGCGTCTCGACGGTGGACGAGAAGAAGTGCACGGGCTGCCGCCTGTGCGAGGACGTGTGCGGCTGGGACTCGATCCACATTTTCCCGCTGCGCGAAGAGATCCTGAAGCCGTGGGAATCGTTGACGGAGCACGAGAAGGAGCTGGTGGTGGCGGCGCGGAAGGCGGAAGCGGCGGAGCGGTAGGGGCGTTGTCTTCGCGGACCGGCGGGAGTACCGGCGGCGACTCGCAGCACGGCCGAACAGCGTTCGCTTTCAAGAGATCGACAGGCTCCTGCGCCTGTTCGGCTGGGAGCTTGTTACGATACGTGGAAGTCACCACGTCTACGGACGCGGATCAACGGAACAGGTCGTGATTCCGCGGCGCGTCCCGAACGTGTTGGCGGTATACGTGCGCCGAGTGCTGGCGCTAACCAACGAGGCCGGCGATGACTGACATCGAAGCTGAGATCGAACGACTGACGAAGCTTGCATACCACCGAGTGATCTCCGGCGAGCCCCGCGAGGGTTACCTCGCTGAGGTATTGGAACTCGAGGGATGTGCCACTGCCGGCGAAACACCAGAGGAGGCACTGCGGAATCTCGACGAAGCGATGGCAGCCTGGTTTGAGGCAGCGCTGAGCCGGGGGATGGCGATCCCCGAGCCTGCATTGGGCAAGGTGTTGCTCAGCGCTTAGGCCGGCACCCAATCAGATTTTCTTAATCCCTGCTCGTTCGAGGTCGGCAGCGATCTTTCGAACTCCGGAGCCAATGTAGGCGCCCATCCGGCGGCTGCGTCCGCCGACACAAACGATCACGACGCTGGGAGCGCCAAAGTCGAACAGGAGGCGTCTCCGCCAACCCTCGATCCGGTAGCCATGTATCTCTCCGACCGGACGCGACCAACGAATCCGCCGTTTGTCGAACTGCCACAGGATGACCTGATCAGGGAGGCAGTCGAGATAGCCGGGTGCCGACTGCCAGCCGCGTTCGAAGACTCGTCGTGCGCGCGCTCACATGGTAGGGAGCACTCTTGGGGAGCTCGCCTGGTGTCCACCACATGCGCGACAGCCTCGTACAAAACCCACGGCCACGACCTGCCGCCTAGCCGCTGACGCGGCGCCACTTGTGGAGGCTGATCATTTCGCGGGGCGGGGTTTGCTTGCTGCCGACTTCGACGTAGCTGACGTCGGCGACGTAGATGCTGCCGGTGCTATCGACGGCGACGCTGTGCGGCCAGAGGAACTGGTCGGGGGCTTCGCCCGGGAGGGGGTTGCCGATGCGATTGAGGAGCTTGCCGTGCGTATCGAAGATGGAGACGCGGTGGCCGAGGTTCTTGACGCCGAACTGGACTTGCGGCGGCCCCTGCTCGGCGACGTAGACGCAGCCGTGCTCGCGGTCGACCCAGACAGCCACGGCCTTGTGGACGTGCCACTGGCGGACGTACTGGCCGTCGAGCGTGAAGACCTGGACTCGGTGGTTCTCGCGGTCGCAGACGATGACGTGGTCGTCATCGAGGACGGCAATGTTGTGGGGGAGGCTGAAAAGGCCGTCGTCTGCGCCCGATTCGCCCCATGAGGAGATATGGCTGCCGTCGGGGGCGAGGCGATGGACGCGCGAGTTTCCGTAGCCGTCGCTGATGAAGATCTCGCCGGTCTTGGGATGGATGGCGACATCGGTTGGCCGGTTGAACATCTGGCCGCTCTGTTTGGGCGCGGGGACGCCGGTGCCGATAGTCATGAGGGGGTTGCCCTGGCGGTCGGTCTTAAAGATCTGGTTGCCAACGGTGTCGGTCAGCCAGAGGTTGTCCTGGTGGTCGGCGCGGATGGAGTGCGCCCAGGTGTAGCAGCAGCCTTCGAACTTCTTCATCGGGTTGCCGTAGGGATCGGTGATCTCGGTGACTCCGGCCCAGGGGGTGTCATTACCCCAGCGGTGGACGAGGTTGCCGTTTCGATCGAAGACGAGGACGGGCATGTTGCCGCGGTTGAAGACGTAGACGTGGTCTTCGGAATCGACGGCGACGGAGGTAGCCTCGCGGAGCCAGATGCCGTGGGGGATCTTGGCCCAGAAGTAGACCGGCTCGTAGATAGTCTCGGGGGTAACGGCTGCGGGCATGGGCATTCCTCCTGGGAGAGCGGACGGACGGTTGGTCAGGATCGGTTGAAGTTCGGGGGCCGCTTTTCGCGAAGGGCGGCGAGAGCTTCGGTGTGATCAGGAAGGCGACGAGCGATCTGGTCGCGAAGGAGTTCGCGCTCCATGACCGCTTCGAGGTCAGGATCGAGCGGGTTCTTGGCGAGCAATTCTTTAATCATGGCCACGGCCTGGGGCGGGTTGTTGGCGATTTCGTCCGCGCGCGCGACGGCAGCGCCAAGGAGCGCGTCGCGTTCGACTACGTCGGTGACGAGCCCCATGCGGAGCGCCTCGGCGGCAGGGACCATGCGGCCACTGAGGCACATGTCGGTCGCGTGGCCAAGGCCGGCAATCTGGGCGAGGAGCCGCGTGGAGCCGAGCTCGGGCATGAGGCCAACTTTGACGAAGCGGATGCTGAGTTGCGCGTCAGTCGAGGCAATGCGGATGTCGGTGGGGAGGATGAGGGTGAGGCCAATGCCAACGGCGTACCCCTGAACGGCAGCGACAATCGGCTTGGAGCGCCGAAAGAGGTGGGTGATGGCGGCGCCGCCGCGGCGAATCTGCTCGCCGGAGCCCTCGGAGTTCGCCTGGGCGCGATTGGCGAAGCCTCCGAGATCCGCGCCGGCGCAGAAGGCGCGGCCTTCAGCAGCGAGAACAATGGCGCCGACGGCCGGGTCATCGTTCCAGGCGGAGACCTGATGCGAGATCTCCTTGCCCATCTGGTCAGTCCAGGCGTTGAGCTTTTCGGGACGGTTGAGCTTGATAACGCCAACGCGGCCGTGAGTCTCAGTGAGGATCTGTTCGTAGTTCATGGCGTACTCCGGGTTCAGGAAAGGCGGTTCTTGATGCCGAGTTCGGCGGCGAGTTCGCGGTAGTAGGCGATGACGTCGGGATGGTAGGGGATGCCTTTTTCGCGGCGTTCTGCTTCGGTGCGGGCGGAGTTGAGGCCCGCGTAGGCGACGGCTTCCTGACCTGGCGCGGAAGGGGTCTCGCGAAGCCCTTTCAGGAATTCGTCCATGTGATCCTTGAAGCCCTCAAGGTCGGTGAAGGCATCGATCCGGTAGGCGAGGAAGTGATGGGAGACGTTACCGGCGTTGAGGAAACCGGCGCCGACGCCGGACAGGAGACCACTGAGAATGTCGACGACCATGGCCAGCGAATAGCCCTTGTGGGAGCCGATCTCGCGTGTGGCGCCAAGCGGGAGGACCTGGAACTCTTCCGGTACCTGGGCCTGTTCCATGATCGGGGTGCCGTCCGTCCGGGCGATCCAGCCGGGGCCGACGGGGACGCCAAGCCGGCGGGCAACCTTGATCTTGTTCCCGGCGACAGCGCTCATGGAGGCGTCGAAAACGAACGGTGCTTCGTTTCGGGCGGGAGCAGCGACGGCGATGGGGTTGAGGCCGACCATGGGCTTCGAGCCGTGGGTGGGCGGTACCTGAAGCCCGCCAACGGTCATCGCCATGCCGACCATGTCTTGCGGGATGGCCATGGCTGCGTGGTAGCCCGCAGCGCCAAAGTGGCGGCCATTGCCGACGACGACCGAGCCGATGCCGCACTGGCGGGCCTTCTCCATCGCGAGGTTCATGGCAGCGGGTCCGACGGAGAGACCGAGGCCGCGATCGCTGTCGATCGTGGCAGTGGCGAGGGCTTCGTGCGTAATCGTCCACGAGGGCGTCGGGTTGATCCTTCCAGCGCGGAGGCCGGTAACGTAGGTCGGCATCATGTTGCTGACGCCATGGGAATCGACGCCGCGGATATCGGCCCAGACGAGCACATCGGCGGACTGGGCCGCGTCCGCGTCAGACAGGCCAAGGGCGCGGAACACGTCTTCGACGGTGGCACGCATGACTTCCTGGGGGACGCGCACGGCGATGGATTCGGGAACACGAAGGCGGCTTTCAACCATCAGAGCAACTCGTTGATGCGCTTTGCGAGCGCGATGTCGCGGCCTGTGATACCTCCGGCATCGTGGGAACTGAGTCGAACCTCGACCCGGTTGTAGACGATGCGGAGGTCCGGGTGGTGGTCCATGACTTCCGCAGCCATGGCGACGCGGACGACGAAACCGACCGCCTCGATGTGACCGGCGAAGGTGAACTCGCGAACGATTTGATCGTCGCCGGTCTGCCACCCGGGGGCGCCGACGAGAGCGGCGGCGACCTCAACGTCCGTGAACTTGCGTGGCATACGCGGTTGTGTTCCTTCCGGTGCCCAGACTGCGCCGGGCGATAGTATGGGAAGCCGGATGGAATTGAAACGGGGCAGGTTGACGCGGCGGGCATTTCTGCGAGCAGGTGGCAGCGGGGCAGCAGCCCTCGCCCTGGCGGCATGCGGTGGTGGTTCGGGCAACGGTGGAAGTGGGAAGACTGTAGCAGCGACGCGGACCACAGGCGCCACGGGGACGAGAACTGCGGGCACGACGGCGACACCGACACAACCTCCGCTGGCACCGACGCTCCGGTACGCTGGATTAGTTGCGGACGATGGCGTGTTCGACCCGCACAAGACCCAGGCGGGGCCGTTCTACGGACAGCAGTCGCTGGTGTTCAGCCGGTTGCTGGCATACGAGAGCCAGGCGGATGGCACGATCGTGAGCGACCTGGCAGCGGCGATGCCGGAGCAGCCAGACGAACGGACATACATCTTCCGGATACGTCCGGGAGCGCGTTGGCATGACCGGTTCCCGCTCAACGGCCGTGCGGTGACGGCCGAAGACGTGAAGTATTCGATCGAGCGCCAGCGCGATGGCGACGCGAGCTTTGTCCGCAAGGCGCGCTGGCAGAACGTCGAATCAATAGAAGTACCGGCGCCGGACGTCGTGAAGGTCACGGTCGCGGCGCCGCTTGCAACGATGGTGCCGACGTTCGCCGGCGTGAACGCCTTCATCGTGGCGCCGGAGACGAGCCCCGACGGCCAGGACATCAATCTGGACCTACAGGCCGGGAGCGGACCGTTTCGCTGGGTTGAGTGGTCTCCGGGGTCATTGGCAAGCGCGTCCCGGAACCCGGACTGGTATGGCGGCGGCGGGCGGCCGGCGCTTTCGGGCATCGACGTTGTGCAGCCGCGAGACAGCCAGGACCTGGAAGCGCAGGTTCGCGTGAAGAAGCTCGACGCGGCGATGCTGGGCCGGCGCCAGGCAGACGCGCTGCGCACGAGCATTCCCGAACTGGTGGAAACCACGGGGGGCGCGTCGGCATTCTTCGGGATGCGGTTCTTCACGCCGCAGGTTCCCTACAACGATCCCCGGTTCCGGCGGGCGGTCTCGATAGCACTGGACCGGCAAGCGATGATTGACCGGTTCTTCGACGGTTCGGGGCAGATGAGCCCGTGGGTTAGCTGGCCGATGTCGGGCTGGACGCTCCCGCAGTCTGAGCTCACGACACTGCCGGGCTACCGGGCCGGCGCGGGCGGGCGCGAACAGGACGTGGCCGAGGCGAGGGCGTTGATGGCAGCCTTTGCATCCCAGGGGACGGTGCCAGCGGACAACGCGCTCTTTGTGATCAACGAGGCGGAAGCGGCTGTCGGGATCGGCAGTCTGATGCGAGACCAGCTAAAGGCGGCGTTAGACCTCAATGTCACGGTCTACCCGATCACGATCTCGGAGCTTGTCTCGCGACTTTTCCAGGGGGAGGCCCCGTGGGCGGCCGGGCCTGATACGGGAAGCATCGACCTCGATGACTGGCTCTATCCGTATTTCCATAGCAGCGGCCTGAAGAACTCTATGGCTGTCAGGGACCCAGAGTTGGACGCACTGATCGAGTCCCAAAGGACGACATTCGAAACGGAGGCCCGGCGGGCCATTGGCCACGATGTGCAGCGGCGCTTGATGGGACTGGACGCGGCGGTCAACTTCGTGAGCGAGCGACTGGTGGTGCTGACGTGGCCGTATGTGCAGTCGTTCCCGATCGATGCTTCAGACGGCTACCAGCACCGGTTCGCCGAGACGTCGATCGACGCGACACACGCGTCATTTCGCGGGCGCCCGTAGGACCGTCAGAGACGCGGTTCCATGCCCTGTTCGAGTATCTCGGCAGCGATGCGCTCTGGGTCGGGTACGTAGGTCCCGTCCTGGATGCGGCGGCGCAGGTCAGCCAATCGCCTGGCATGGGCGAAATCCACCGGCGCTTCCTGGGTCAACGCCGGGAGCGACCGGTAGCGTCGAGGTGCGAGCTTCTCGTCACTCATAGCCTTCGACCAGCTTACGCCGCAAGCGGTGGGGTACCAACAGCGAGCAGCCGGTTGGGTTAAGGACTAGGCGCTTTCGAATGAGCGCTCGATGTGGCCAGGTTCGATGACGAGGTGCAGTTCGGAGCGGATGGCCATGATGTGGGCATCGTTAGCCGTCACGGCCGAGGCGTGGACATCCGTGTAGACGGCAATACGGGCCATCTCGCCGGTGCCGTCGTCGGCCTTGAGGAACAGGCTCTGGGTGCAGCCTTCGTGCTTGGCAACGCTGTCCGCAAGGTCACGCATGAGCTTTTCGGCGCGTTCGGCTTGGCCCCGATGGGGCCGGACGATTGAGATGCGGACGTAGGCCATTGATTGAGGGCTCCTGTGCGAACTTATGCGGATTCTATGGAGGGAAGTGACGGGGCGAAAGCCCGGCCGTCCGTGGTAGCCTCTGGCGATGGCGTACACACCGGTGCTCGCGACGCTCGGATATATCGTCTCTCCCGACCGTGAGCGCGTGCTCCTGATACGGCGGACGCGGCCGGATGACCCGGCGCTGGGCAAGTACAACGGCGTCGGCGGCAAGCTGAACGAGGACGAGGACGTTGCGGCCGGGATGGCCCGTGAGGTGTTCGAGGAGACCGGAGTGACCGTCTCGGCGATGCGAATGCGCGGGACGCTTTCGTGGCCCGGCTTCGGAGACGCCAACGAAAGCTGGCTCGGCTTCGTGTTCGTGATCGAGGAGTACGAGGGAACGCCCGGGACGGGGAACCACGAGGGCGAACTGGAGTGGGTGAGGGTGCGGGACCTCGTGGACGGGAAGATCAACACATGGGCAGGCGATCGGCTGTGGTTACCGCTGGTGTTCGACGACGACCAGCGACCGTTTCACGGCGTACAGCCATATGCCGGATTCGAAGTCCAGATGGAAGCCTGGGCCTACACGCGCCTCTAGCAGGCATCCCGGCACCGGCCAGGGCTAGTGGCCCTGCCACTTCGGCTCGCGCTTCTCGACGAACGCTCGCGGACCCTCCTTCGCGTCCTCCGTCGTTTGGGCGATGAACATAGCCATTTGGGCGATGTCGAGGTGCTCGTCGAATGGGATGTTCGCGGAGCGGTAGACGAGTTTCTTGGACAGCTGAACCGCGGTGGCGGGCCCGTTGGCGATGGTGCGGGCATAGGCCTTCACGCGGGGGAGCAGTTCTTCGGGCTCGAAGACGTCCATCAGGTAGCCAATGGCCAACGCTTCCTGGGCGGTGATGAGCTTTCCGGTCCAGATCATGTCGAGGGCACGCTGGGTACCGACGATTCGCGGGAGCGTATAGGTGCCGCCATCTCCGGGGATGAGGCCCATGCGGACGTAGGTCATGCCCATGCGCGCAGTGGAGGCAGCGAAGCGGATGTCGGCCATGGTAGCCATGTCCATGCCAGCACCGGCAGCCGCGCCGTTGATGGCAGCGATGTAGGGCTTTTCGAGCTGGATGAGGGCACGGGGAATGGGGTGCACGCGGTCGCGGAGGCTGTGACGGCGGGTGGCCACGGTAGCTTCGCTGCGGAGGACGCCGCTGCCGGCAACTTCAGCCTGGACGTTCATACCGCTGCAAAAGCCGCGGCCGGCGCCGGTAATGATGACCGCGCCAACGCCAGGGTCCTGGTCGGCTTCAACGATGGCATCGTGCCAATCGGCGAGCATCTGGTCGTCGAAGGCGTTGAGGCGCTCGGGCTTGTTGAGGGTGATCGTGGCAACGCGGTCTTCGACTTCGTAGAGGATCGCTTCGTAGGCCATGGTGAAACTCCCGGTTCGTTGGTGTGAGAGATTCTACGTGGACGAGCCGGAAGGGGATCCGGAGAAAACCTGCGTCGCGCGCTGCCGGCAGTTCACCATGCTGCGGCGGCCCCGGTTGACGGGCGGTGCGGTCAATCGCAGCATCCGCGTCATGGCAAATGAAGTGGTGTACATCGAACGGCGCGGCGCCGTCGCGGAAGTCGTGATGAACCGGCCGGAGCGAAAGAACGCGATGACGGGGCCGCTGGCGGAAGGGCTGCGTGACGCATTCAGGACGTTGGCCGAGGAGGACGCTGTCAGTGCGATCGTCCTTCGCGGTGCTGGCGGCGCGTTCAGCTCGGGCCTGGACCTGAAGGAGTTTAACTCCGAGCCAAAGCCGGCGTGGCTTGGGGACTTCCAGACCTACTGGCGAGGGGCCCACGCGGCGATCTACGACTGCCCGAAGCTCATTATCGGGGCGCTGGAACGGTATGCGATCAATGGCGGAGGGGCACTGGCGCTCGCCTGCGACCTGCTCGTGGCCGGGCGGGAAGCGTATCTCCAGGTCGGCGAGGTCCAGCAGGGGATTGGCGCGCCAATGAACCTGGCCTGGCTGCGATTACGGCACAGCGAAGCAGTGGCAGCGCGGCTGGCGCTCACGGGCGACCGAATTAATGGCGAACAGCTGCTGGCGATGGGCGTTGCGCACGTCGCTGTCGATGAC
Source organism: Dehalococcoidia bacterium (assembly GCA_050248655.1). Taxonomy (GTDB): domain Bacteria; phylum Chloroflexota; class Dehalococcoidia; order Tepidiformales; family Tepidiformaceae; genus JAGQHB01. Next base: position 267,237 of record JBFWRY010000002.1, on the reverse strand, counting down.
GGGAATGTGGTCGCTGAAGCGCGGGCGCTGGCAGAGCGTCTAGGGGCGTATCCGCCGTCGGGGGCGCTGGCGATCAAGAAGACGCTCAGGGCCCTCTGGCCGGGAGTCGACGGGGCGGAGTGGTTCGCGAGAGCGGCTGCGGCGAGCCCGCGAGGGAGCGGAGGGCTGCGGGCGGCTCGCTAAGGCGGGGACGGGCCTCATTCGCCCGTGTATTCGGGGGCGCGCTTTTCAACGAAGCTCCTGAATGACTCGGCGACATCGTGAGGTGCGCGGCGAGCGTAGGTGAGCCCCGCGTATTCGAACCGGAGCGCCTCTTCGAGGTCGACCTGGAGATTGTGTTGGAGGACGCGCTTGGCGCTGCGCATGGCGACGGGGGGCCAGCGAGTAATGTCGTTTGCGAGGGCAACCGCCTGGTCGACAAGGTCGTCGCCCTCGATAAGGCGGTCGAGCAGTCCTAGCCGGTAGGCCTCCTGCGCATCGACGGCGCGACTGGTGAAGATAAGGTCGGCGGCGCGCCCGTAACCGATCAGGCGTGGAAGGAAAAAGCTCATGCCGGAGTCAGGCGAGAGACTTCGTTCGATGAAGACGGTCTTGAAGCGGGCGTTTCGAGAGCCGACGCGAATGTCGCAGGCGAGAGCGAGACTCATGCCGGCGCCGGCAGCGACACCGTTGACGGCTGCGATCGTGGGCTTGTCGAGGTTATAGACGGCCATCGCCTGGCGGCCGACCCAGCCCATCTCGTCGAGGCGTTCGTTTTGCGGAGGGACGCTGGCGTCATCGGAGCGGACGCCTGTGAGGTCAGCGCCGGAGCAGAAGCCGCGGCCAGCCCCGGTCCAGACAACGGCCCTGATGGAGTCGTCGGCGCGAGCCTCTTCGCAGGCTGCCCGCATCTCGTCCTGGAGGTTCTTGCCGAGCGCGTTGAGCTTCTCGGGGCGATTCAGGGTGATGACTGCGACGTGGTCGCGGCGTTCGAAGACGAGGTCGGCGTAGGGCACTGAACACTCCTGGAGATGCTGCTGTTGGTGCCAGCATACTCGCACGGATGGGCCCACCTGCGATTGTTAATGGGTTGATTGTTGCCATAGTCACAAACATGCTCGCCTGCGTGCAGGTGACTGATGTGACGGCAGAACGGCGACAGGGACCCACGATCGACGAGGCTGTGCCGGAGGTGCTTTCGCAGTGGCACCGGATCGAGCACGCGACGCGCACGCTCGACCGGGCAGTGCGAATGACACAGATGGCCGACGCGAAGGTGGCGCCGGTCCTTGCGCTGCACGCGACGCTCGCTGCCGTGACGGTGTCTCAGTCGGCGGGGCTGGGGGATGTGCTGACTGCTGACAGCGTTGCCGTGTGGCGGACGGCCGCGGCATGGGGGACGCTCGCGGCGTATATCGCCCTTTCGCTCCTGGCCTTCCGGCAAGTCGCGATCGTGTACATCCCGACGGCACCGGTGCGCGGCCGAAGGAAGCACCACGGGCATTCGCTCTTCTACTTCGACGATATCCAATCCATGGACTACATCGAGTTCGCCGCGCGGAGCAAGACGGTGGACCTCGACGCGCTGGAAGAGGACGTGCTTCACCAGGTGCACGTGGTGAGTAGCATTTCGGCATCGAAGTTGGGACGGGTGCAGACGGCATACACGTTCAGCGGACTCACGCTCATCAGCTGGATGGTCTTCATGGTGGTAACGCGGGCCTGACCAGGGAGGGGCGCGCGGGTCTCCTCCGTTCCCGTTGGGGGCAGCGAGGCGAGGGCAAGGGTACTTCACCAGTCACAGCGAACTCACAGGCAACAGCGCTGAGATGTGCCGGGGCAGAAGGTGCGAGATGCAACCGCGAACCCCGGGGAGGGGCCTCAGTGATACGTTGGATGTGGGGATTGGCGTTGGCGCCGCTGTTGTTGATGGCGTGCGGCGGAGCGGGTGACAAACCGGAAACCTCGAGCGCGACAGCCGTTGAATCGGTTGTCGCAACGCCGGGCGCGCCGGCACCGGTCCAGTCGTCTGCGCCAGCGACGGACGCCACGCCCGGCGCGGTGGCCAAGGTCTCGGCGAACAATGCTTCCATCGACGAACTCGCCGCAGCATTCGATGCGGCCGGCATCGCAAACGGGAGCCGCTGGGCGCGTGAAGTTGATGAGTACCGCCCATATGACGAGACCGACCCAACGATGGGGAAGCTTCGCCAGAACCTCGCCAAGTACAATCCGGGACCGGGCGTGGTGGACGCCATCATCGCTGTGCTTTCGCTGCCATGATGCGGCGGTGGAAGGGAGCGACCACGCTCAGGGCCGGAGTCCTCGCGCTCGCCCTTGCGAGCATGGCGGGAACGGCAGCGGAATTGGCGATGGAACGGCATTGGAACTCGCCCGTGAAGCTGGTCCCGTGGTTCGCGCTCGGGGCGCTGCTCGCGATTTGGCCAGTGGCCACTTGGGTTCCCAGGGCTGGCCGTTGGGTAGTCTGGGGTGTTTGCGTGGCGGTGGTCGGCGTCTCAGGGTTCGGCGTGTACGAACACATACTGGAGAACCACACGGCGGGGCCCCTCGACTTCCGATACGCGGCGCGGTGGGATTCGATGCCAACTGTCGAGCAATGGTGGCAGGCGGCGACCAAAGGAGTGGGTCCGGCGCCAGTACTGGCCGCCGGCGTGCTGACGCAAAGTGCGTGCTTGATCGCCCTGGCGACACTCGTGCCGGTATCGACAGGCTGCGACAGCACCAAGGCGGCGTAGCAGGTTCAAACCGCCCGGCCTACTATGAGGCCGTGGCCGCGCCGGACACCTGGCGTGTGCAAGGAGGCCTTATCGATGGCAGGGTTACGGGGCGAGGCGGCGATCGTTGGAAGTGCGGAATGGGCACCGAAGCGGAAGCCGGACAAGCTCTGGATGGGCCTCGAATCCTATGCTGAGCTGGCGCGGATGGCGCTGGACGACGCGGGCCTGAAGGCTTCCGACGTGGATGGCGTGATCACGGGCACGAACCTGATGGAAGCGCGCATGCTGGTACCTTCTGCGATCGCGGAGTACCTCGGGATCCGGGCGAACTTCTTCGACGTCGTGGACCTTGGCGGAGCGACGGGGGCGGCGATGGCGTGGCGGGCGGCGGCCGCGATCGAAGCCGGGATCTGCGAGACGGTCGTGTGCCTGGTGCAGACGCAGATGAGTCCGCCGGACCCGCGGATTGAGCCGACGGCGGTCGCGCGAGACTGGGGTGGCGGCATCTGGGGTTCGCCACAGGCGGAGTTTGAGATCCCGTTTGGACACGTGCAGGGCACCTATGGGTACGCGATGATCGCGAACCGGTACCGGTACGAGTTTGGGCTGAAGGAAGAACAGCTGGCGAAGATCGCCGTTGAGCAACGCTTCAACGCCCAGCAACACCCGAAGGCCGTATTCCGGGGCCAGCCGATCACGCTCGACGACGTGATGAACTCGCCGATGATCTGTGACCCGCTGAAGCTCCTGGAAATCGTGATGCCGTGTTTCGGCGGGGCGGCGCTTGTGATCACCAGCAAGGACAAGGCGCGGGAGAGCAAGAATCGCCCGGCGTGGATCATTGGCGCGGGGGAGCACCTGACACACCGGTCGGTGACCTACGAGCCGGACTTTACGCACTCGCCGATCAAGCCATCGGCGGACCGGGCGTTCGCGATGGCAGGCGTCAAGCGCAGCGAGGTCGACCTGGCGTCGCTCTACGACTGCTACACGATCACGGTGCTGCTGACGATCGAGGACGCGGGGTTCTGCGAAAAAGGCGAAGGGCCGCGCTTCGTGGACGAGCACAACATGACCTACCTGGGCGATTGGCCGATAAACACCCACGGCGGCCAGCTGAGCTTCGGCCAAAGCGGGTTGGCGGGCGGAATGTCGCATGTCACCGAGGCGTACCTGCAAATCGCGGGGAAAGCGGATGGCCGGCAACTGGCGAAGTGCGACACGGCGTTCGTCAACGGAAACGGCGGAATCATGAGCGAGCAGGTTTCGCTCATCCTGAGGGGAGACTGAGATGCCGCGGTATCGCAATGGGACACAGCCGGTACCGTTTCCGACGCCGGTGACGCAACCGTTCTGGGACGGGACGAAGCAGCACAAACTGCTTCTGCAGAAGTGCAGCACGTGCTCGCACGTCTTCTATTACGCACGTACGCATTGCCCGGCCTGCCTTTCGAAGGAACTCGCGTGGGTGGAAGCGAGCGGCCGGGGAACGCTATACAGCTACACCGTGTGCCGGCGGGCGCAGTCCCCGGACTTCGCGCAAGACACCCCGTACATCCTCGCGGCAGTAACGCTGGAAGAGGGTCCAAGAATGTCGTCGCTGCTGGTGGAAGCCGACCCGGACAACGTCCCGATCGGCGGGCCCGTGACGGTGGTCTGGGACGACGATGTCTCAGCGGACCTGGCAATGCCTTATTTCCGGCCGGCCTGAAGGGGGTCCTTCGGCCCCGGCGGAGGAGAGACTTCATGGAAAACCTGAACTTCCGGCGGCACCGGCGACTACGGCGGACCGCCGGGCTCCGCGGCCTCGTCCGCGAGACCGAACTGACGCCAGCGCACATCGTCTACCCGATCTTTGTGCAGGCCGGGCTTTCGGGGAGGACGCCGATCGAGGCCATGCCCGGGCAGTTCCGGTTGGGATTGGATGCGGTTGCCGAGGAGGCGCGGACGGTAGCGGCCCTCGGGATCGGCGGCCTGCTCCTGTTTGGGCTCCCGGAAACAAAGGATGAGGTCGGCAGCGGGGCCTGGGACGCAGACGGGGTCGTCCAGGACGCTGTGCGCCGGATTAAGGAAGCGTCGCCGGATCTCGTGGTGATCGGGGATGTTTGCCTTTGCGAATACACAAGCCATGGGCACTGCGGGCTGCTGCGGGCCGATGGCAGCGTGGACAACGACGGGACGCTGCCGTTACTGGCGCAAACGAGTGTGAGCCTGGCAGAGGCGGGATGCGACGTGATCGCGCCGAGCGACATGATGGACGGACGGGTCGCGGTGATCCGCTCGGCGCTGGACAGTGCGGGACTTGGTGAGGCGGCGCTGCTTTCGTACTCGGCCAAGTTCGCGAGCGCGTTCTATGGACCGTTCCGCGAAGCGGCGGACAGCGCTCCGGCGTTTGGTGACCGGCGCGGCTATCAGATGGACCCGGCGAATGGACGGATGGCGCTGGACGAAGCGCTCACGGACATCGCTGAGGGCGCCGACATGGTGATGGTGAAGCCGGCGATGCCGTACCTGGACGTGCTCCGGAGCGTGCGTGATTCGGTGGACGTGCCGGTCGCCGCCTACAACGTGAGCGGCGAGTACAGCATGCTGATGGCTGCTGCCGAGCGAGGATGGATCGACCGCGAACGAGCGATCGACGAGACGCTAACCTCTATCAGGCGAGCAGGCGCCGATATCGTGATTACCTACCATGCGAAGGAGTGGGCGGCGCGCCAGTAGCACTCAGGCGCGGCGGGCGACGAGAGGTTCGGACGCGTTGGAAAAGACGGTGCGACGGACAGGCATCGGGTCCTGGCAAGCACGAACGAGCGCCTCTTCGACTGTCTCGCTGATTCCGGCTTTCCGAGCCTCGGCCCGGACGTAGCCAATGGTGGTAGAGATAAGCCGGTCGAAGCCAGGCCATTCGGTGCAGCGGAGGACACGGAGGTGGCGCGAGGATTCGTTCCATTCGACGACGAGCCGCGGCGTGGACGACGGTCCAGCCGAGTAGCGCGTATAGCCGCCGAGGAAGTCGCGGGTGAGGTAGAGGCCACGTACGGCCGGGTCGATGTCCGCCCGCTGGAGACCGTCCCAGATATCGCCGAGAGCGAGGAGCAGGCGGAACGCCACATCAGAAGTGTCAGCGCGCATCGTAATCTCCGACCTTGTGCTGACCGGACCGGCGGGGAAACCGGGCTCAACCCGGATTCTACGCATGGCGGGGAGGGAATCAAGCTGAACATTCGTTGACAGCGTTGATCGGCGATTTCTACCATCGGGTAGTGAACGTGACTGAGACCGTGACGAGCCGGCTAGCGAACTCGGGAGTGCGAGTGACGGGAGCGCGCCGCGAGGTGCTGCGGGCCATCGCCGTGATCGAGGGGCCGTTCACCATTGAAGAGCTTGCCGCGGCGTTGCCGGAGGTCGGGCGGGCGACGGTCTACCGGACGGTGAAGCTGCTGCAGGAGTCGGACCTCGTGTGCCGGATGGTGCTGGAGGACGGCGGCATCCGCTACGAGCTTTCGCAGGGCGACCATCACCATCACCTGATCTGTAGCCAGTGTGGACGCGTGTCGGAGTTCGTTGACCCGGACCTGGACGCCATCATCCGCGCGAACGCGGACCGCCGCGGGTTCGACCTGGCAGGCCACAGCGTGGAGCTGTATGGGCTATGCGGAAGCTGCCGCTAAGGCGGTAGAGCTGCTGCAACACGTGTTCGTCACCATTGCTACACCGGGCCGGGGCGGCGTGACACCTGAGTGGCGCTGCCGCGACTGCCGACACTTCAGTTGAACACCAAAGCGAGCAGGATTGGAGCGATCTCCGGGTCGCGCGGGTTCGTACCGTAGATAGCCGCTTGCGGCCGCGCAGCTGCGCGGCGGAGACGCTGCTGGGCCGGAGGTGACGGGCCAAACACAACCCGACGTCTGTACTCCATTATTCTGTTAAGTTGCATTGACCTTGGCGGTGAGTTGTGCCTAACCTACCGTTCGGTCTAACCAAGGAGGGAACGCGTATGACCAGTTCGAAATGGAGGCTGTTGCTCGGCCTCATTTCGCTCTTCGCTGTGCTCAGCGTCGCCGTCGCCTGTGGCGATGACGATGATGACGACGGCGGGGGCGGAGGGGGCGGCGCAGCCGCAGCAAAGGGTGGCACGATCACGATCGGCGCCAAGCAGTTCGAGACCTGGGACCCGCACTTCAGCGACTTCGCCCAGGACATCGCCCACTACTTCAAGGTGTGGCGCGGCATGTACGAGCTGGACCTGGACAACAAGCCAGTGGCGGCGATGGCTGACGGGGCCCCGACGGTTTCGTCAGACGGCAAGACGTACACGATCAAACTGCAGAAGGACCTGAAGTGGTCGGACGGTGAGCCGCTGACCGCGAAGGACTTCGTGCTGGGCATCCAGCGCACGTGCAATCCGGACAATGCCGGGCACTACCAGTACATCCTGACCGCGATTGTCGGTTGCGATGATTACTACGCTGCCACAGAGGCATCGGACGCCGAGAAGGACACCCTTCTGAAGGCTCTTGGCGTCACCGCAAAGGACGACCTGACGGTCGAGATCAAGCTGAGCGCGGCACAGCCGACGTTCCCGATCCTGCTGGCCCTCTGGCCGACCTTCCCGATCCCGAGCCACAAGGTTGCATCGCCGAACGCGGCGTGGCCTGGCCCGATGGAGAACGTGTACAACGGCCCGTTCATGCCGAGCGCGTACACCGAGAAGTCGAGCATGGAATTGATCCCGAACCCGAACTGGGCCGGCGATCAGAAGCCGAACCTCGACAAGATCGTCCTCAAGTACGTCGACGATGATTCGGTCCTGAACAACGCGTTCCGGACCAACGAAGTGCAGGCGACACTGGCGAACAAGGCTGAGCTGGACAAGCTGAAGACGGAATTCGGCCAAGACAAGCAGCTGTTCCTGTACCCGGCAACCCGCACGATCGGCATCGAATTCAACATGAAGGACGCGACGCTGTCGAAGCCGGAAGTGCGACTCGCGCTTTCGCAGGCGACGGACCGCGCGACGATGATGACGGTGGTCTTCCAGAACGGGAACACCGCCACCACGAGCTGGGTTCCCCCGCAGCGCAACGCGCTGAAGGGCGGCGAATACGACCAGTACCTCGCGTTCGACGTGACGAAGGCGAAGGAAAACCTGAAGAAGGCCGGCTACGAAAACGGCGCCGGATTCCCCTCAATCACGCTGCTGCAGACCGATTCGCAGACCAACAAGCTGGCCGGCGAGTTCCTGCAAGCTGAGTGGAAGAAGCACCTGGGGATCGAGATCAAGCTCGAGTTCGTGGACTCGAAGACGCGTTCTGCGCGTTTCAACGCCACGGACTTCCAGCTCGTACTCGGCGGCTGGCAGGAAGACTATCCGGACCCGGAGAACTGGTTCATCGGCCTCTGGGAAACCGACGGCTCGATCAACAAGACCAAGACCAGCATCAAGGCGCTGGACGACCTGATTGCGGGCGCCAAGTTCAATACGAACGACGAAGCCCGCCGGAAGGCCTACCGCGACGCTGAGAAGGTCCTGCTGGAGCAGGCGAGCGGCATCGCCCCGATCTACCACACCCTGGCCGCGTTCATCGTGAAGGACACGATCACGGGCATGGTGGAGTGGAAGCGCCCTGGCGACACGTTCGTCCCGGGCGACTGGAATCCTGAATACTGGGGCCTCAAGAAGTAGGTTCCCGGTCTTCATGGCCGAAGCATCGAGGGGGGCCCTCACGGGTCCCCCTCACCTCATTTCAGATCCAGGACCCGAGCCGCCCATGTTCGCCTACACGCTCCGGCGCGTCCTCGCGATTATTCCCCTCGTACTTGCAGTTGCCACGATTACGTTCCTACTGATGAACGCGGTCGAGGGTGGCCCATTCGATAGTGATCGGCCGCTTTCGGACGCAACCCGGAAGAACCTTGAAAAGAAATACGGGCTTGATGACCCGTTCGCAGTCCGTTACGTGAAGTACATCGCAAACCTCGCCCAGGGCGACCTCGGCGTTTCGCTGACGAACGATCGCGAAGTGCGGACGATCATCAGCGAGCGCATGGAAGTCTCGATCCAACTTGGGCTTGCCACGTTCCTCTTCGCGACGACCGTGGGGCTGGCGTTGGGGAGCCTCGCTGCGCTGAACCAGAACGGCGCTGGCGATTACGCGGGCGTATTCGTGGCGACGGCGGGGGCAGCGCTGCCAAGCTTCGTGCTCGCGCCGATTCTGCAGATCATTTTCTCGGTAGAGCTCGGCTGGTTCACGGTACTGGCGAACGACTACGGCTTCACGCAGTGGTTCAGTGGCGACTTCGGGAACTGGCGACAGGTGGTGTTGCCGACGCTCTCGCTTGGCTTCTTGTCGATGGCATTCATCGCCCGAATTACGCGAGCGGCGATGCTGGAGGTCCTGCGACAGGACTACATTCGCACCGCATGGTCGAAGGGTATGCGGCAGCGACAGGTCCTCATCGGGCACGCGGCGAAGAACGCGCTCATCCCCGTCCTGACCATCCTGGGGCCGATCTTTGCGGGGCTGGTGGTCGGGTCTTTCATCGTTGAGACAGCGTTCGGCATTCCAGGAGTTGGCCAGCTGTTCGTCCGGTCAGTGCTTATCCGTGATTACGAAGTAATCATGGGCGTGACGGTGTTCTTCACGGTTGTAATCGCGATCATGAATCTCGTGGTTGACCTGCTGTACGCGGTTGTTGACCCGCGGATCCGGTTGTAGGAGAGGCAGCGCAGCGTGGCAGCGAAACAGGCAACCGCGGAGCCCTATGACTTCACCAAGCAAACCCTGCACACGAAAGAGCGCGGCCTCTGGGGCCAGGCGTTTCAGCGGTTGGCGCGGAACCGGCTGGCGCTGGCCAGCGGCCTGCTGTTGCTGCTGATTGCGGCCCTTGCCGTGCTTTCCGAGCTTGGGACGTTCGTCCAGAACAATGACCCGGCGATCCAGAACTACCAGAACATCCGGGCCGCGCCGAGCGGCAATTACTGGCTTGGCACCGATGGGCTCGGGCGGGACCTGTGGTCGCGACTGATGCAGGGCACGCTGTTTTCGCTGAAGCTCGGGTTGATCACGCAAGTGTTCGTGCTGGTGATCGGAATCTCCGTAGGCATGGGCGCGGCACTTGGCGGCAAGCGTGGCGACGGGGTGTTGATGTGGTTCACGGACCTGGCGTACGCGTTCCCCGACCTGCTGGCGATCATCCTCATGCGCCAGATCCTGTTTGGGCGCGGCTGGCCGATCATCGGTGAGGGGAACCCGCAGATCCCGGGTTTCGGCGGCGTGTTCCTCGTGACCGTAATTGCCATCGGGCTGGTGGCGTGGGTAACGGTGGCGCGACTGGTGCGCGGGCAAATGTTGCAGATTAAACAGCAGGACTATGTGCTGGCGGCGCAGGCGACCGGTGCGAGCCCGTGGCGCGTGGTGCGGTACCACATGCTCCCGAACACACTGAGCGCGATCATCGTGGCGACGACGTTCGGCATCCCGCTGGCGATCTTCGCGGAGGCTGCACTGAGCTTCATCGGACTGGGTGTTCCGCCGCCGGACGCAAGCCTCGGGTCGCTGATCCGGTCGGGCCAGGACAACATCCAGACGAACTCGATCGAGTTGATCTGGCCGGCGGTTATGGTGGCGATCCTGATGCTGTGCTTCACGTTCCTTGGGGACGGGTTGCGGGACGCGCTGGACCCGCGGACGCGGAAGTAGGGCGCGGGGCGTTCATTGCCGCTGAGCAGGGGGCGCTGGTACCATCGCTAACGGTTTGAGGGGCTGTAGCTCACTTGGGAGAGCGCAACACTGGCAGTGTTGAGGTAGAGGGTTCGAATCCCTCCAGCTCCACCACCCTCTTCTCTCGATATCTTCGAAAACCGCGCCGTACTTCCGGGATAGTCAGCCACGAACCGGGGCGGACGCGGGACTGTTCTGTGCGCGGCGCGGATGCAATCGGATGTTCAGTGCCTGTGGCCGCGGGGCCATGCAAGGTGCCGCGGCCGCCCGGGGATCAGCAGCAACGCGGGACGCAAGCATCGTTCGGCGGGCAGTTTCGAACGCCCCAGAGGCACTGCCGGCAGAAGCACACGCCAAGCCCGTCGAAGCAGGCGTCACCGCGGACGCCCTCCAGGCCTTCGCGGACGAGCCACGGGATGAGCAGCAGCGCCGCGAATGGGTCGACCCAGGCCGCTCCGATCGCGGCCGTGGCAGCGAGGCCAGCAAGTGCCGTGAGGCTGAGGTAGGAACAGGCGATCGTCTCGCGGGCTTCTGCTGCGATGACCGGGAGGCGCAGCCGGGCAGCTGTCCAGAGCTTGGCGAAGGAGAGCAGGGGCATCAGGACGAGCGACGCGACAAGCAACCCGATGCCGAGCGGGGACGACTCGGCCTGACCGTCCCCCGCGAAGGCAAGGGCGGCCTGGACGGCGACCGCTGCGGCGAGCAGCAGGAAGCTGGCGCCAATCAGGCGCATGGCCTTCCGTTCGGCCCGTTCCCCGCTCTCTTCGTCGCGAAAAGAGAGGCGCCAGAGGACGGCGGAGGCGGCAAGGACTTCGAGGTAGCTGTCGGCGCCGAATGTCAGGAGGACGATGCTGTCCGCCCGGAGTCCGGCGACGATGGCGATGGCGCCCTCTGCCACGTTGTAGGCGAGCGTCAGCACGAGGAGGGTAACTGCAAGCCGGCGCAGTTGCCGCGGCGAGATTCGTGACAGCATTCCGACTCCAGAGCGCCGGCTGGCGCACGCGCGAGTGAACCCACCGACACTCTCGAGGATGCTGGAAACGGCTGCAACCCTGCCAAACGGGCCGGGGCGCGGTCAGGACGAATTCCGTGTGCTCTCCAAGGTGTGGCCCGACCATGAGAGGAGATGACGGGATCGCTGAGTAGCAGTTGTTTCATTCTTGGCCTTTGTTTTTCATTCCCCCTCATGTTTCCTTGGGACCGCTGACGCTCATAGGAACGACTGGCAACAGCTCACGCGGAGCAGGTGGCGACCTTGTTCCCGGCAACCGTCTCGCTGACCGCCCACCCCACGCCCGGGTCGAGAAGCAGGCGGCGATGTCGATCCAGCTGGCGGCCACAGATGCGGAGATCGAGCCGGTCCCCGCGACCGGTGGCGGCCACTCAGCGTCCTGCAGAACGTAACCCAGCACGGCATGGAGCACGGCGTCCAGATAGACCAGCTGCGGACGGCCGACCCCAGGAACGGATCGCCACGATCGGGACATCGCGTGGACTTTGGCCCGTTCGGACCAAACGCTTCCGCCTAGCTGACGGTGCAGGCCCGTGTCTGACGGCGTAGTGTCGACCAGAGTCAGCGAAAGGCGCGCCGTGCTTGCAAACGCCACAGCTGACAGCGGAGGAGTCGACGCTATGGATGCCGGCCGGATCGACCTCGCAGAGGTACTCGCCCAGCGCGGCGTTTCGCGACGGCGCTTCTTGAAGTACTGCGCGACGATGGCCGCCGCCCTGGCCCTTCCGCCACGGTTCGCCTTCGAGATTGCAAGAGGTCTCCAGTCTTCACCCCGCATCCCGGTTATCTGGCTGGAAGGGCAGGACTGCGCGGGAAACTCGGAGGCGCTGCTGAGAGCGGAGCAGCCGACGATCTCGGAACTTATCCTGCAGACGCTCTCGTTGGACCACCATCACCTGTTGATGGCTCCCTCTGGAAAGCGCACTGAGAAGTCGATTGAAGACATCCTGCGCGAGTTTCCGAACGGATATGTTGCAGTGATCGAGGGGGCCATCCCACTGGCGGACGGCGGGGTGTATTGCACGATCGGCGGCCGTGCGTTTGCTGAGGTTGCAAGGGAGATCGTGAAGGGGGCGCTGGCCACGGTCGCGGTCGGGACCTGCGCCCTTGACGGGGGCCTCCCCGCGGCTCGTGGTGGACTGACGGGCGCGGTGGGCGTGAGCACGTGGCTGAACGACCCGACGATCCGGCTGATCAACCTCCCGGGTTGCCCGATGAACCCGGACAACCTGACGGCCCTGGTGATCCAGTACCTGGCGCTGCAGAAGTGGCCCGAGGTAGACAGTCTCAATCGACCGCTGTTCGCCTATGGCGACCAGGTACATGCGACCTGCGAGAGCCTGCCCCACTATCGAGCCAAGGAATTCGTGAAGGCGTGGGGGGACGAAGGCCACCGCAAGGGCTGGTGCCTGTACGAAATGGGCTGCAAGGGGCCATCAACGGACGCGAACTGTTCGACCCTGAAGTTCAACGGCGGGACGAGCTGGCCGGTTTCCTCGGGGCACGGGTGTGTAGGCTGCACGATGCCGCAGTTCTGGGATGCGATGTCGCCTTTCTACGCCAGCGGGCGACCGCAGGTGGTGCCAACGCCGACGCCGGTGGACTACCGCACACCCGTTCCCGAAACGCGTACGCCAGCGCCGCCAGGCAGCACCGCCACGCCAGGTTCCGGTCCTTCGAGCGGCGACGACGACAACGGCGCCCTGCTTATAGGGCTCGGGGCGGTCGCCGTGGCGGCCGCGGGCGGGGCGGGTGCGTTCATCGCAGTACGGTCGCGACGGGGCCATGACGCAGGGCAGAACGCCGATGACGCAAGCCCGGATGAAGGGACGGAGGAGGAACGTTGACTCGCATCGCGATTGACCCGATCACGCGCATTGAGGGCCACCTCCGCATCGAAGTCGAAGTGTCCGACGGCACGGTGAAGGATGCGTGGAGCACGGGCACCATGTTCCGGGGGCTGGAGAACATCATCCAGGGACGGGACCCGCGGGATGCGTGGATGTTCGCACAGCGGGCCTGCGGCGTGTGCACCACTGTGCATGCGCTCGCCTCAGTGCGAGCAGTCGAGGACGCGCTCGGGATCACCATCCCGGCAAACGCGCGGCTGGTGCGAAACGTGATCGGGGCGACCCAGTTCGTCCATGACCACGTGGTGCACTTCTATCACCTGCACGCGTTGGACTGGGTGGATGTGGTCTCGGCGACGACGGCCGACCCGGCCAGGGTCGCGACGCTCCAACAATCGATCAGCCCATGGAAGAACAACTCCGCGAGCTACTTCACAACCGTCCTTGAGCGACTCAAGACGTTCGTGAGTTCAGGGCAGCTCGGGCCGTTTGCCAACGGCTACTGGGGCCACCCGGCGTACACCCTGACCCCGGAAGAGAACCTGCTGTTCGTGGCGCACTACCTCGAGGCGCTGGAGTGGCAACGGGGTATCGTGAAGGTGCACGCCATCCTTGGAGGCAAGAACCCACACCCTCAGACGTATGTTGTGGGGGGGATGGCGCTGCGCATGGCAAACGATTCGCCGACCGGGTTGAACCGGGCAAGCCTGGCTACCATCCGGCAGCAGATCACTGGCGCGAAGGAGTTCGTCGACCAGGTGTACATTCCGGACGTCACGTACATCGCCGGAAAGTACAAGGACTGGGCGAGCATCGGGAAGGGTATTGGCAACTACCTGGTGTACGGCGACTTCCCCGACGCCACCGGCGCGGAGAGCAGCTATGTGTTCCCGGCCGGCCGGATCGTAGGGCGGGACCTTTCGAAGGTGCTCCCGGTGGATCAGGCGCAGATTGCCGAGACGGTCGCGCATTCGTGGTACGAGTACGCCTCGGACCGTGCATTGCATCCGTGGGAAGGAGAAACGAAGCCGACGTACGCCGGGCCACCCCCACCCTATGAGACGCTCGAGGGGTACGAGAAATACAGCTGGCTGAAGGCACCACGATACGAGGATGAGCCCTACGAGGTCGGCCCCCTCGCACGAGTGCTGGTGGCGTACGCGTCGGGACGGCAGGAGTTCGTATCGGCGGTCGACGGCCTGATTTCCAAGCTGGGCGTCACCAAAGACGCCCTCTTCAGCACACTGGGACGCATTGCAGCGCGTGCGCTGGAGACACAAGTGCTGGCCAACCGTCTGGGCGGATGGGTCGATCAGCTCGCAAGCAACATGGACACCGGGGTGCTGGAGGTGGCGGCGACGGAGAAGTGGGAGCCTGCGTCGTGGCCGACGGATGCCCAGGGCTGGGGATTCGAGGAGGCGCCGCGGGGAGCACTGGGTCATTGGGTTGTCATCAAGGACCAGAAGGTGGCGAACTACCAATTGGTAGTGCCCAGCACGTGGAACGGATCTCCCCGGGACGAAAGGGGCCGCCGAGGGGCATGGGAGGAGGCCCTCGTCGGGACCCCGGTCGCTGACCCGGAACAACCTGTTGAGATCCTGCGGACGGTGCACTCATTCGACCCATGCATGGCGTGCGCGGTGCACGTGTACGACCCGGCCAGAGGGTCTGGTGTCCAGGTACGGGTGCTGTAACGGTGTCAGTCGCGCCTGTCCCCATCGCCCTTGAGCGACCGCTGCTCATCCTCGGGGTTGGTAACGTTCTTCTGCAGGACGAGGGTGTCGGAATCCACCTCGCAGAGGCGCTGGAGTTGGAACCTGCGCTGCTCCCTGGGGGCGCAATGGTGGTGGACGGCGGGACGCTGGGGATCGAGTTGCTGCCACTGGTGGCCGACGCCGGTGCGCTGCTCTTACTCGATGCGCTCAACGTGGGAGCCAAACCCGGGACCGTCAGGATCTTCCGCGGCGATGATCTGACGGCGGCGTTCGGGACGCGGATGTCGCCGCACCAGGTGGGCGCGGGCGACCTGCTAGCCGTCGCACGACTGACGGGCGCACTGCCGCAAGCGGTGGCACTGGTGGGAATACAGCCGCAGACCATCGACTATTGCCTCGACCTGAGCGCGGTCGTCAGCGCGGCCATGCCGGGGGCGCTTGCGGCGGCACGAGACGAAGCCTGGGCATTACGGGAGGCGATGCTGCATGCATGAAGCGGGCCTCGCTGCGGCGATCGCCGCGACGGTGGCGGAGCAGGGCCTCGCCGGGCGGCAGCTTCGGCTACTCGTCTCGGGAGGTCACCATGCCCGGCCGGAGGAGTTCGACGCAGCGCTGCTAGCGCACCTCGGCGGAGCTGGCATGGCCCTGGACCTGCAGATCGTGCACATGCCGATGGAGCTCGCCTGCTCGGTCTGCGCGGCCGGATACACAGCCGACACCGGCGACGTGGAATGCCCAGGTTGCGGTGGGGCGCCGCTGCCCGCGCGGGAGGAATCGGTCGAACTGGAAGTGGTCGACGGGAAGGTGTCCTGATGTGCCTTGGGACTGCCGGGACGGTCGTAGCGCTGCACGAGAGCGCCGGACTGGTGATGGCGACCGTCGATTTTCCATACGCACCGACGATGCAGTGCCTTTCTTATGTCGAAGACCTTGCCTGCGGAGACCGCGTGCTGGTAGCGGGCGGGGCCGTCATCGAGCGGGTTACCGAGGAGGAAGCGACCGAGCGGAACACGTTCGGGGCGATGCTGCTCGGGGCCTGGGAAGACCTGACGAACGAACCGACGAACCAACCAACGGAGGGACTCAAATGAACCGATCGGGCCCCGTGGCCGCGACGCCTCGCCTGGGTATCAGCCTCGCCCTCACGGCAGCGCTCATCAGCGGTGTCTCGATCTTCCTGAACGGCCATGCTGTTCGCCACTTCGACGACAGCGCTGTGTTCACCGCAGCAAAGAACAGTCTGGTCGGCGTCGTGATCGTGGCAGCGCTGCTGCGACCGGCGACGATGCAGGAGGCGCGGGCACTACCGCGCGCCACACTGTTGAAGCTGGGAACGATCGCCGTCGTCGGCGGCAGTATCCCGTTCATCCTGTTCTTCGAAGGGCTCAGCCAGGCGACGGCGGCGAACGCTGCGTTTATCCAAAAGACGCTGTTCATCTGGGTGGCGCTGCTGGCAGTCCCCCTGTTGGGTGAACGCCTCGGCCCGGGCCATCTGCTGGCGATCGGCGTTCTGCTGCTGGCACAGGTGCTCATCGGACGGCCGGCGGAGGCATCGTTCGGGAGTGGCGAACTCATGATCCTGGCCGCGACGCTCCTCTGGGCAGTCGAGACGGTCATTGCGCGGCAGGTGCTGCGGGGCGTTTCGGCTTCGATTGGGGTGGCAGCGCGGATGGGTGGCGGCGCCCTGGTCCTTTTCTGCTACCTCGCCGTGACCGGCAAGGCAAGCGATCTCTTTGGGTTCGATGCCGAGCAATGGCGGTGGCTGCTACTCACCGCAGCGTTTCTCGTCGCGTACGTAAGCACCTGGTACGGGGCGCTCAAGCTTGCGCCAGCAACCGCTGTGACATGCGTGCTGACCGTGGCCGCACCCCTAACAGCAGCCCTGCAGATTTGGGACGGGCGTCCGATGCCGGACGCCGAACGCCTGGCCGGTTATTCACTCCTGATGGTCGGTGTGGCGCTGACGGCGGTGCTTGCCTGGCGGGCAGGGAGGGACCGCGGCCAAGCCGGCGCCCTCGAAGCGGCGGGAGGCGGGGCGTGAACGGGACGGTCCCCGGCCCCCTCCTTTTCGCGCGCTACGCGTTCCGTCCGAACGAACTCGGCTTCTGCGGAGGAGACGACGACCTTGCTCTCTTCCAGTACACGACCAGCGGCGTGGTCGATGGGGGACTGCTGCAACTGGAGAGACAGTTCGAGGGTGCGTACCCGTACCTTCAGTTGATCGCGCGAGCAAACAACATCGCGGACCCGCTCGATGCGCGAGTGGTGGATGCCTACTGGGTCGGAAACAGCCTCCTGGACAACGTGGACATGGGGCTGCTGTTCGATTCGATGAAGACACGTTTCAAGGCGCGAACGAAGCCGGGCGACTGGAACTGGCTGGTCACCAAGATCCCGGCCGGGGCGCGGCCCCATCACAGCTTTCATGTCTTCGAGATCTACCCTCGGGCCGGGTTCATGAAGTCTGGCGCGGTCACGAGTCACCTGTTCCACACCATGGAGCAGTGCCGCATTCGTTGGGGCCAGGTCACCGCAGTGGACGGCGCGAACCTGGTGGTGAGCGTCCAGCCGCTCGTGCTGCGCGAAGGAACGCTGGAGTTGGCCGCCCCACAGTCGGAGACAGTCCAGCGGTGGATCGACGGCAAAGGGTTCGTCGACGATGTGTCGCCAGGGCAGTGGGTGTCAATCCACTGGGGCTGGGCCTGCGACCGACTCACAACGGCCCAGGTTGCGAACCTCGAGCGATACACACGGCATCAGGTTGCACTCTGCAACCAGACGATCTAAATCGATTTCGCCTGATCACGACTGGCTGCCGCCTTGGTTCCCAGAGGTCATTCGAATCCGACATCAATGCTGACATTAATTGTCACGGATGACATCAGCCAGCGGCAACCGGCGAAGGACTTACTGTCAACTTGGCGAACCTGAGCGGACGACCGCGAACGCCATGCGTAAGACTGGCAGTGTTGAGGTAGAGGGTTCGAATCCCTCCAGCTCCACCACCCTCTTTGAATCTCTGGATTGACGATCATGCAGACGGCCCTGCCGGAACGGGCCCGTTTTCGCGAGGACTGTGTACGACGGGCGGATGCGATGCGGTCCGCGGCGCAATACTCCGGCAACTGCGCCGGGCCCGCCCCAACCGGGCGGGGGCCGCAGCTAGCGCCCCTTGTACGACGGCTCGCGTTTTTCGACGAACGAATCGACGCCTTCGCGGTGGTCTTCTGTTTGCCAGAGGACATCGCCGAGGGCCTGCTGGTATTCGCCGAGGGTCTTCCAATCCATCTGGAATCCCTTGTGCATGGCGCGCTTGACGGCGCGCTGGGCGAGGGGCGGGCCGCCGGCGAGCTTGCGGGCCATGGCGCGGGCCTCGGCGAGGAGCTGGTCATCGGGCACGACTTTGGAGACGAGGCCGATCTTGAGCGCCTCCTCGGCGGGCACCATGTCGCCGGTCATCGTCAGTTCGAGGGCCTTTGAAAGGCCGACCAGCTGGCGGAGGATGAACGTGCCGCCAACGGTGCCGAGGACGCCGCGACGGACGAAGAACCAGCCCATGCGGGCGCTTTCCGAGGCGAAGCGGATGTCACAATAGAGGGCGAGGTCCATGCCGTAGCCGACGGCGGCGCCATTGACCGCCGCGACGGTGGGCTTCTCGAGGGCGAAGAGGTCGTCGAGGGAGACCTCCCCCTCCTTGATGCGGCGTACCTGCCGGTTGAACTGGCTGTTGGACCGGTTGTCGGCGAGGAAGATGGCCTGGAAGTCGTCGCCGGCACAGAAGGCGCGGCCGGCGCCCGTCACGAGGAGGCAGCGGACAGCATCGTCATCGCGGGCGAGGGCAATCGCCTGGCGGATTTCGGCGGTCGTCTGGGGGCGAAGCGCGTTCATGCGCTCGGGGCGGTTGATGGTGAGCGTGGCGACCCCGTCGGAATCGACCTCGTAGATGATGTCCTCGAAATCCACTGGTGGAAGCTCCCTGGTGCGGTGTTGCGGCATCGTAGAGGAGAACGCGAGGGACGACGACCGTTCGCGTGCCGACGCTGCGCAGACGTGCTCCGGGGAGCTGCCCTCCGTAGAGTGGGGGAACCGAAGGGAGATGCAGCACCGATGGTTGAACGAGAGAAGGATGTCGTCCTGTACCGGACTGAAGGCGCGATCGCGCGGATCACGCTGAACCGCCCGAAGTATCGCAACGCACAGAGCTACCACCTGCTGGACGAATTGGATGCGGCGCTTGAGCGGGCAATGGCCGACCGCGAGGTGGCGGTGGTGATCCTCGAAGGCGCCGGGGGCAACTTTTCGTCCGGGCACGACCTGGGCACGCCGGAGAGCGTTGCAGACCGCGAAGCGCGTGGACTCCCGGAGTCGGGTATCGAGTTCTATGACGCATTCAAGCACTACAACCTCGACATCACCCTGAAGTGGCGGAACATGCCAAAACCAACGATCGCGATGGTGGATGGGTTCTGCATCTTTGGAGGCTGGATGATCGCGGCGTCGATGGACCTCGTGTTCGCCAGCGACCGCGCAGTGTTCCTGCCGGCACTGCTGGAGTACCCCTCGGTGCCGTGGGACATCACCCCGAAGAAAGCGAAGGAGCTGTGTTTCGAGAGCCGGTTCCTGACCGCCGCGGAGGCCGTTGAAGCGGGGTTCGTCAACCGCGTCTGCGCGCCGGAGGACCTGGAGCGGGAAACCGTCAACTACGCGCTGCGGGTCGCCGAAAACGACCGGATGATCGTCCGGATGACCAAGCTTTCCATCAACAAGGCGCAGGACCTGATGGGCTATGCGAGCGGGATGGAAGCCGGCTTCGGCGATTATGTCATAATGATGCGCAACCAGGGTGGGCCGCGCGGGCCCGAGGGTGTACGTCGGCTGGGCCCTGTCGACCTTGCGCTGCGGGGCCTGCGCGGGCAGCGGACGGGCCTGGCGCCGAAGGTGTAGCAGATGCCTTCTGAACGAACCTTCCACTGGGCACGCATCCGTAGCACTGCGGAACCGGCGCCCATCGCCGCCGGGGGCCAGTACCGGGCAGCGGGGTACCAGCCGCTGCTTGCGGCGCTTCGCAGCACCACCTATCCGGCGATCGGGCGAGCCGGTGGCGGCATTTGGGGGACATGGTTCGGCCAGTTCGGACTGCGGAGCAACGAACTGATCGTGGTCACGTCGTGGGATGCAGCGACGGACGCTGTTGGGGTGCTCGCGGGCACGCTCCCGGGCGAGGCGGAGATCACGCAACAGTACGCGTTCGTGCCAACCGTGCGGCCTGAGACGGACGCTCCGCTGACGCGCGACGGACTTTATGTCTTCCGATTCTTCGATGTCCGCACGCCTGATATTGGGCAGGTTGCCGCGCTCTCGGACGAGGCGTGGACAACGTTCGAGGACACCGCCGCGTACCAGGCCAAGCCGCAGGCGCTGTTCAGGGAGCGCGAACCAGCGATCGACCGGAGCACGATGCTTCTGTTGACGTGGTACGACGGGTTCGCTTCGTGGGAGATATCGCGGACACCGGCACCGGAAGCGCGGGACAATTTCCGGCGGAGGGCTGAGCTGACGCTGAGTGCATTTCCGATTGCCACGCGGCTCTGTCCCCCGGAGTAGGCCTCCGGGCCCGGACGCTAGAAGCTGATGACGCAGCGCCCGCGGGTGCCCCCGGCTTCGAGCCGGGCATGCGCTGCTGCCGCCTCTTCGGGCGGATACGTCCCGGCGACACGCAGGGTGACGAGGCCGGCTTCGACCTGCTGGCGGAGCTGGTCGAGCAGGTCGGCTCGGTGGTCATACTCGCGGACCATCGTTAAGTGGAAGCGAATGCCGCGTTCGCCGGTGCCTTTGTAGCCGCGAACGGAGGCGAAGCCTCCGCCATCGCGAACGGCGCCGACGGCGAGTTCGTTTTGCACCGCGCCGTCGGCGAGGCCATCGACACCATCGGGAGCTACTCCACGGATGGTTGCGGCGATGTTGTCTCCTCGCTGCACGACGATGTCGGCCCCAAGGTCGCGGACGAGCTGTTCGTCGGCGCTGGAGGCATCGGCTATCACGCGGAGTCCAGTCGCCTTCGCAAGCTGCACGACGTAGCCGCCATAGCAGCCAGCGGCGCCGGTGACAGCCAATGTGTCGCCGGGCTGGAGGGCAAGCTGATCAAGCGAAAGGCGCGCGGTGAGGCCGTTCATAGGCAGGGTTGCAGCTTCGAAGTGGCTGGCTCCATGCGGAGCGAGGGCAACGGCGTCAGCGGCGAGGACGACGCTCTCGCGGTAGGCACCGTGGGCGCCGGTGGGGATGACCATTGCCATGACGGCGTCGCCGACCTTGAAGCGATGTCCAGCGCCCGGGCCGACTTCATCGATGACTCCCGCAGCATCCATGCCGGGGACATAAGGCGGCGCGATGGTCGCGAGCATGGCTGCGCGGGAGCCGTCGCGGATGCCCGTGTCGGTCGGATTGACTGCGGCGCCATAGACGCGGATACGGACTTCGCCGGCACCGGGGTGCGCTTCCGGCAGGTCGACGACCTTGAGGACTTCCGGCCCTCCGAACTCGAACACGCCAATTCCTCGCAAAGCTGGTCAGTCCCCTTCTGGCGCCGAAACGGCGCTCGGCCATTCTGCCCAATCGCCAGAGCGAGCGTACCAGCGAAACGTTCCTGACCAAACGAAGAGGGCCAATGTGCTAGAAAGTAGAGGGCCGGAATGGTGACCAGGCTTCCGTGTAACCGCTCCTCCGAGCTACGGGACGTGCTCCATCGGTCCGAGCCAAGAACCCAAGGAGGCAGGCGTTGCAATGTCCCCGCGACGGAGCCGAACTCGCAGTTGAGCACCACTACGGCATCGAGGTCGACCATTGTCCGGCCTGCAATGGGAGATGGCTCGACCATCACGAACTGGACGCGTTGGAATCGACGGTCGAATCAACCGAGGGCCAGCGGCGGGCGATGGTCCAGTATTCGAACCGTGACAGCGACCTCAACTGCCCGGTCTGTAGCAAACAGATGACGGCTTTCAACTACCGGGCATACGACCTCGAGCTGGACACGTGCCGCGAGGAGCACGGGTACTGGCTGGATGCAGGTGAAGAAGGCCGAGTCCGGGACATCATCGAGGACCGGATTCGGGGACTGGAACGGGCAGCAGGTGCGGAAGCTGCATGGGGTTCGTTTCTGAGTGGGCTGCGCGGGGGCGGAAAGCGCTCCTCGTTCTTCGACCGCTTCCGAGGCGGCGGGCGCTAGTCCCGATCGAGCGGCGCCCCATCAGGAGGCGCCGATGCCCCTTAGCCAGTCGACGGTGACCTGAAGACCCTGGTCGATCCCCGTGGGGGCGAACCCGAGCGCACGAGCGTTCGTGTCATCGATGGTCATGGGGCCGAGCTTGCCGTAGACCTCCGAACGGATGGCGTGACCCCAGAGACGGTCGCGGGGGATGTCCGAACCGCGAGGCAGTACGTCGATATTGGGTGCGACACCCCAGAGCCGGTTGAACACATCCAGGACGCGGGGAAAGGTGGCAACTTCGCCGCTGGCGACGTACCGCTTTCCAGGTTCTCCCTTCTCATAGGCGAGGAGGTGTGCCCGTGCCACGTCCGAGGCCAGCACCCACGCGACCTGCGCATCGACCACGACCGGGACCTGGCCGGCCGCGGCCGCGAGGAAGAGCCGGTTGTAGCTCAGAGGACCGGCGGGGCTGGGGCCGTATGCGTTGACTACGTTGACGATGTTGGCGTCCTGACCGTCGCGGACGGCATCGAAGACGACGGTCTCGGCCTCTTTTTTCGTGACCGAGTACTGGTCGACAAGTCCGGTGGCGTTTTCGTTCCGTTCGCTGACGAGGCCATCCGGCTGAATGATCGCGGCGCTGCTGCTGGTGTAGACGACGCGTTTGACGCCGGCACGACGCGCGGCGCGGAGGACGCGACCCGTGCCGCCCGGGTTGCCCTCGCGCGATTCTTCCCACGAAACGCCCATGGCGGCAGCGAAATGAAAGACGCCGGCGCAGCCATTCATGCCGTCCGCGAGCGCATCCTCATCGGAGATATCGCCGGCGAAGTGGTCGACGCCGGGAGGGAGGACGCTGGCCTTCGCGGGCGTCCGCACCATCGCGCGAACGGCGTGGCCCTCGTTGACAAGCAACTCGACGAGGGCAGATCCGAGGTATCCAGTGGCGCCGGTCACAAACAGCATCGTCGGGCTCCGTGGCTCAGAGTCGGAGGATGGTAGCAGGCGGCGGTGTCGGGCGGGGGAAGGTCGCTGCTAATCAGCGAGGGCGGCCGTGACGCCGTACATCTCGAGCTTCGAACCGAGTGAGCCGACCTGGCAGCTAAGGATGACGAGGTCGTGAAGCCCGCCCTGTCGATCTTTGACGTGATCGCGGAGCAGGGCTTCAGGCTGGAAGCCGAGGGAGCGGAAGATGGCGATCGGATCGACCTGTTCGACCATAAGCTGGCCGATGATCTTCTCTACGCCCATTTCAAGGGCGACGCGGAACGCTTCTTCGGTCAGAAGGCGCGCGGTGCCGAGGCCCCGGAGAGGCTGGCCCACGAGGACACGAAGCTCGGCGACGTGGTGCATCCAGGGGATTGGGCTGCGATCGATGTTGGCATAGGCGCCAACTTCACCGTTCGCATCGACCAGGAGCAGCGTCTGGAACGACTGAGGCGAGAGGCGGCGGACCCAGGCGTTCACTTCGCCGACACGGGTGATGTCGCGGCGGAGGTAGAGCTGATCGTCGTCGCTCAGGCTACGCCCGAACGTTATGACGAGTGGAGCGTCATCCTGCGTCATGAGGCGGAGCGTGTAGGGGCGGCCGCCAATGGTGGTATTGGCGGGGTAGCGTGCATCCGGCGATGCGTGCGTTAGACGGAGCGCGTCGATAGCCATTGATCCAACTTCGGCCACAGACGATAGAGGGCGTTGCCCCCTGCGACCAGACTGACGTGTCCACCACGCAAGACGATTTCTTCTTTGTCCTCCGACGCGAGCATACCGGTGAGGTGTTTGGCGGCTTCGTAGGGGACGATATGGTCGTGTTCGGCCATGGCGTGGAACACGGGCATATCGAGTCCGCGAATGTCGATGGTGTGTCCGGCCAACTCAAGGGTGCCGTCGAGCAGCTTGTTATCCCACATGAGTTCTTTCGTCAGCTGGCGGAAGGCTTCGCCGGCGAAGGGGATCTGGTCGGCAGCCCAGCGGTCGAAGAGGAGGAAGGTGCGGACGTACTCGCTCTCCTGAAGGCGATCCCAGGCCTGAAGCGTGCTGGTCATGCGGCCAGCCGGCCGGAGGCCATCGAAAGCAGACAGGAGGAGTTCACCGGGGACGTTACCAAGGGTATCGACAACGCGATCGACATCGAAGTAGCGGCGGTCGGTCCACTTTGAGAAGAGGCCCATGCCGTGGAAGTTCACCGGCGTCGTGATGCAGGCCAGGTTCTTGATCGGCGCTTCAGGGTGCGCGGCGGCATAGCAGAGGGCGAGCGTGCCACCGAGGCAATAGCCGGCGATGGTGACTTCTTCCTCGCCAGAGCGCTCCAAGACCCTATCGACACACTTCGGAAGGAAATCGAGCGCGTAGTCCTCGAGCCGGAGACTGGAGTCGCGCGCGCGGGGGATGCCCCAGTCGATCAGGTAAACGTCGTATCCCTGGCGGACGAGGTACTCGATCAGGCTCTGGCCGGGGGTGAGGTCGAGGATATACGGCTTGCTGACGAGAGACGTCACGAAGAGGAGCGGGACGCGGTAGATCTCGTCGGTCTGGGCCCGGTAGTGGTAGAGCTTGTGGGCGCCGTTTGCACTGACAAGGACGGTTTCCTTCGGCGTCTTGCCGACATCGGTGTCCTCGATCGTGATGTATTCGAGACCGACCAGGCCGCGACGCATGCTCCGCTCAACGGTCGTGCGGATGCGTTCCCGGAGTTCCGGATCGTCTGCTTCGCGTGGGGCGGACTGCGTCTGAGTCGCCACGGACTGGTCCTTTCGCCGCTTCCCGGACTGCCGCTGAGAGGGGTGAGACCCCTGGCGCCCACCGAAACTTCGTGTACCGGCAGGCATGGTCCCTCCACTCGCGTATGCAGCATCGCAGACAAGCATGAACAGCGCATTACGAGGCGTTTAGGAATTGGAAGGGGAGGGCGGGCGCTTCGTCCGGGGGGGACGGGAGGGATGCGCGTCGTTGGCGGGGCCGGTGACGCGTGAAAGGGCGGCTTCGATGGCGGCGAGGCGGCCCTCGATCTCAAGGAGGCGCTCACCGAGTTCAAGCACGTCGTTTCGGGTGGGGACGTTGATGGCGGTGAACCAGGCACCCATCGCTTCGTTCATGGTGCGCTGGAAGTGGAGGTAGAGGTCCATCGAGCGGCCTGCGCTCTGGCTGAACTCTGGCGTACCCATGACCTGGTTGAGGTAGCTGTTCCACTGGCCCTCGGACTTGCTGAGCCAATCGCGCCAGGCGGCGGCGAAATCGGGGTTGGGGGATTGCTGCTGGCTGGTCATGATTCCTCCGGTTTCGCTGGCGTTTGGTCCGCCGGAGCGAACCCGGTCAGGGCTGTGGCGAGCACGGCCTGGTAGCGCTGCATGGTCTCGATCCAGCTCCCGAGGAACAGGTCCCCGGCCTTTGTGAGGCTGTACATGCGGCGGGCGGGGCCGTTGGCCGACGTGTCCCAGAACGACGAGACCATGCCCGACTTCTCAAGCTGGCGAAGCGTGCGGTAGACGGTGCCAGAGTCGAACTGGGGGAGGCCGGCGCCGCTCAGTTGCTGGGAAAGCTGATAGCCATAGGCGTTATAGCTCTTGAGAAATGCGAGGAGGCTGGTCGCGAGCAGGTCACCATTGAGACGGGGCTCGGCGACGGGTGGAGCCTTTTCAGCGGACGAGCGCTTTCCGGTTGGGGTCATGATGATCAGTGTGCCTCTATCTGCCATTTGGTGCAATGTGCACATTGCACTTACGTGCAGCAACGGATACGTTTCGATCAGATAGCTGATGGAGGCTCCAGAAATGACCACGGAAACCCGCACTCGCGAATACTTCGACGCACTGCTCACGAGCTACGACGCGATGACCAAGGCGGCCGAACACGCCGGCGAACGAGGGCTGAAGATCTCGCAGCAGTACATGGCCGAAGTCGTGAAGCGCCAACGCGCGACGATCGAGCTTGCGAAGAAGGTGGCGGCCGAGCCCGGCAACGTGAGCCTCGCCTACACGTCGGTGATGGAAGCGACAGCCGCGGCGCAGAGCCAGGCGTTGGAATTCGCGCAGATGGCATACAAGGAGTCGGTAGCGGCGGGCACCGAAGCGCGCGAGACGCTGGACACGCTGATGGCAGCAAGCAAGACGGCCGGCGAAGCGGCAGCAGCGCTTTCGCGAGAATGGCTTGCGGCGAACCCGTTCGCTGAATTCATCCAGAGCAGCGTGAATATGTTCGCGGGGGCAGGCTCGAAGTCCTAGTCCTCCCGGACGAGTTCCCGGTTACCCATTTGCGAGGCGTTCAGCTATCCGGCTGAACGCCTCTGCGTTTGCGATGACGCCGTTGTGGGAAGTCGAGATCCCGTAGTTGAGGGTGGCGTCAGTCTCGATGCAGCTCGTCCAATCGACGAGGCCGTCGTGTTTTGCGTAGAGGGCGTACTTGCGGAATCCATGGTGGCTACCCTGGAGCAGGTTCCTGGTAAATGCGCAGCTGCAGTGGCCGCTGTAACAGGTGGGCTGAATACGGCGCACAGGGTGCTGGCCGGCACGGCTGCGAACGGCAGACATCGCTTCGATCAGCAGCGGATGCACGCGGGCGACATCGTTAAACGGGGATGCGAGTGAGATCAGCATCTCGACGAGATGCGGGTGGTCGATTGCAACGCTGCGGGCGAGCAGTCCACCGAGACTGTGCCCGATGATGCGGACGCGCTGACCACCGGATTCGCGTACTGCGCGGCGGACGACGCCCATGAGGGCGTCGGCAGAGGCATCCGGGCAGTCGACGTTGAGCCCGAGCCCTGAGTAATAGGGCGAGTAGCCGATGCGCCAGAGCCACCAGTACATCTGTGCCAGCGAGAGATCGACACCGAAGAAGCCGGGGACGAGGACCACGGGCTCGCGATGGCCCCGTGGGACCCCCATTCCGTAGAAGACGGGCGACATTCGGAGGAAGATCCAATCGCCGGAATAGCGAATTTCGTCCGCGATCGCCGTTGCAGCGGGCTGGATGGTGTGGTCCCCGAAGAACGGATCCGAAATGGGATCGCGGGTGGAATTGAACTGCTCCACGTTCCACCCCCTGCCCACCAAACGACCGCGAGGTCTGACGGACTGGCCCCAAGTATATCCCGCCGGGCGAGGGCGTGACCGAAGAATCACGGGGCCGGGTTCCAAGGGCGATGCTCATTGGGCTAGAGTTGGCGGCGTGGACGGCCAGCAGCCACGCCGTGATGCGTCGGGACCAGCGCCAGTCGCCGAGGACGCCGCAATGACGGAGATCGAGGTCCTTCGCCTCTGCGCCCTGCGGATCGACGGGTACCTGTGGGCGAGCCACCAGGGCATCGACCGCGAGGAGCTGCTGCAGCCGTTCTGGCATGAAGAAGCCCGGGCGCAGCTCATGGAGAAGTCATGGGACCACCAGTGGGCATCGTGGTTCATGCAGGAGCGGACGCTTCGGTGGAGCGGGGCGAACCCGGATGCGGGAGTACTCCGACTCTGGCGCGAGCTCTTTCTCTCTCTGGCGTCGAAGCGGCCAAGTCCGCCGTACGATCGCGGCTTCGCTGGCGATGCGCAGATCCAGGCTGAATGGGACGCCCGGTTCGCACCGCATGTGGCGGAACTCAAGAACATCGTCGCGACGAGACTGGCGCGGGATGTGTGCAGCGACGTGCCGCTGGCGGGGTCCGTTACCGGGGCCGGCGCCGTCCAGTCGTCCCTTTCCTGAACCCCGGATTAGACTTACCGTCCGTGTCCGGCGATGGGGTCCTGCCGTGAACCGCTCTCTGCGCAAACGAGTGCGCGGCGAGCTGATGACTCCTACGAAATCGTGGGAGGCCGCGCCCTGGACCTTGCCACCTTCCCGATGAACGAACCGCGGCCGAGGCGGCCGGCATGACGGCACTACGGACGAGTCTCTGGGAGCAGGCGGCCGTGGCCCGTTACATGGTGCGCTGGCTGTTCATCCTGACGCCCGTCGCGGCAGCCATCGGTACGGCGTCGGCAGCGTTTCTCTGGTCACTCGAATGGGCGACGGAGACGCGGTGGGAGCACGGCTGGCTCCTCTTCATGCTGCCTGTCGCCGGGGTCGTGAGCGCTGCGGCGTACCAGCGATATGGCCGGGCGGTAGAGGGCGGCAACAACCTGATCGTGGATGAAATCCATCAGCCGGGCGGCGGTATTCCGGCACGGATCACGCCGCTCATCTTCGGCACGACGGTGCTCGCGCACCTTTTCGGAGCATCGGTGGGCCGAGAAGGGACAGCGGTGCAGATGGGGGGCGGGATTGCGAGCGCGTCAAACCGTGTCTTGCGCCTCGGGCCGCCGGAGCTGCGTACGTTGCTGATGGCAGGGGTTGCTGCCGGGTTCGGGGCGGTGTTCGGGACTCCGCTGGCCGGCGCCGTGTTCGCGATGGAAGTGCTCGCGATCGGACGAATGGAGTACGGGGCGCTGATCCCCGTGCTGTATGCGGCACTGGTCGCGGATTACACGGCCGCAGCGTGGGACGCGCATCACACGGTGTACCAGGTATCGATCGTTGCCCGCGACGGCCGACTGCCGTTCGATGCGCTGCTCATGGCCAAGGCGGCACTCGGAGGTGTCGCCTTTGGCCTGGCGGCGCTGTTCTTCACGGAGCTGACCCACGGTCTGGGCCGGGTGTTTCGCCGCGCGATCGGGAGCGCGCTCTTCCGTCCGGCCGTTGGCGGAGCGTTGACCATCGCCCTTGTGTACCTGTTGGGGACCCGAGACTACCTGGGGCTCGGGGTGACGTCGCCGGACGCAGGGGCGACGACGATCGTGTCGAGCTTCGAGCCCGGCGGCGCGGACCCATTTTCGTGGTGGTGGAAGATCGCATTCACTGCGCTGGCGCTGGGGAGCGGGTTCAAGGGAGGCGAGGTGACTCCGCTGTTCTTCATTGGCGCGACGCTCGGAAACCGGCTGGCGGCGCTGATGGATGCGCCCGCCGACCTGTTCGCGGGGATGGGCTTTGTGGCCGTGTTTGGCGCGGCGGCGAACACCCCACTCGCCTGTACTGTGATGGGAATCGAATTGTTCGGAGGCGCGGCGGCGCCATATCTCGCCGTCGCCTGTTTCGTGGCGTACATAGTGAGCGGACACCGAGGCATCTACTTGTCGCAACGGATCGGCATTCCAAAGGCCGGAAACGAAAGACTACCGGGGGGCGCCACGCTGAGGGCGATACGAGGGCCTGGCACGGCGGAGACGGGAGCAGAAGGCAGCGCCGAGGCAGACAAGACAAGCATTTGATTCCGGCGGATTACGTTCCTACGACAGAGTGGGCGAGGCGGCCGCCAAGGCCTTGACGCCGGTTGCACCGGGGCCAAATCGTGGTCCAGACGCAATTGCAGGAGCGAACGCCGTGCCCTCAGCGACAGATCTCTGCTTCCTTTCTGCGGCCGAGTTAGCCCCGATGATCGAGGCGCGCGAGGTTTCCCCTGTCGAGCTCGTGGAAGCCCAACTGGACCGGATTGCCGAGCAGGACGAAGTGCTTCGCGCCTTCATCCACGTAGACCGCGAGGGGGCGCTGAAACAGGCGCGGGCGGCCGAGGCCGAGATTGCCAGCGGCAGCTACCGCGGACCGCTCCATGGCATCACAGTCGCCCACAAGGACATCATCGATGTGCGGGGAATGCCGACGACGGGCGCATCGCGGGTAATTGCGCCAAGGATTGCGACCGAAGACGCCACCGTGCAGGCGCGCCTGCGGGCGGCCGGGGCGATCTGTCTCGGGAAGCTGAACCTGATCGAGTTCGCGTCCGGAAGCATGGGCGTGTACGGCTTCGCGCGGAACCCGTGGGACCTCGCTGCATATCCCGGCGGGTCGAGTT
The DNA here is from genome assembly GCA_050248655.1 of Dehalococcoidia bacterium. Taxonomy (GTDB): domain Bacteria; phylum Chloroflexota; class Dehalococcoidia; order Tepidiformales; family Tepidiformaceae; genus JAGQHB01. Next base: position 237,205 of record JBFWRY010000002.1, on the reverse strand, counting down.
CCGGGTCGGGGACGGCGCTGGCGTCCGGGCTTGTGACGATAGCGACCGGGACGGACACCGGCGGGTCAGTGCGCAATCCGGCCTGTTTCTGCGGGCTTGCTGGAATGCGGGCCACTTACGGACGCGTGAGCCGGCACGGATGCATCCCATTGAGCTGGAGCCAGGACAGCATCGGTCCGATGGCTCGCAGCGTGGCCGACGCGGCGCTCATGCTCGAAGTGATGGCCGGGCCGGACCGCCGGGATGCAACGGCCGCCGCGCGGACGGTCCCAGATTTCAGCGCAGACCTGCTCCAGGGAGCGGCAGGATTGCGGGTGGGGGTACCGGATTCGTTCTTCTTCGACGACCTGGACCCTGAAATTGAAGCGGCGCTCGATGAAGCAATCGCAAGGATGAAGGACCTCGGGGCGCACATTTCGGAGGTGTCGCTGCCGGCATCCGAATACGCGTCGGCGGCGTCGTGGACTATCGCGTACAGCGAGTCCTTCGTGTTCCACCGGGAGTGGTTCGAGACACGCTCGAAGGACTACACGCCGGCGTTCTACCACAAGATCGCAGCGGCCGGGCTGACGTCTGCGCCGGAGCGGATCGTGTCGCAACAGGTGAGGCAGGCGGTGACGCGAGAGTTTGCCGGGGTGATGCGGGACATCGACGTCATCGTGACGCCAACGAGTCGCACGCTGGCTCCCGCCGACCGACGCGCAGATCAACCTGTGTCGCACAGCTCACGGTGGCAGGCGGACATGGCGAGCGTGACGCGGCCATTGAGCCTCACGGGCTACCCTGCGATGTCAGTGCCAATCGGATTCGCGAGAGACGGCACGCCGATGGGAATGCAGCTGGTCGGGAGGCCCTGGGAGGAGGCGACGTTGTTCCGGCTGGGGCATGCGTACGAGAAGCTAGCCGGCTGGTCCAGCCGGAGGCCCCCAGCGATCCCGGCGCGTGTCCCGCCACGATACGGGTCGGCGTCAGTGCCACCAGTGGTGGTCGAAGACGGCTCTCCGGTCGGGGCGGCGTGGGTCATGGGAATGGCCCGGCTGCTGGGGTATGGATTCATCAGCGAGGAGGACGCCAGGGCGATCGCTCCGATGCTGGCGCCCGTCAAAGATCAACTGGCAGAAGCGCGCCGGTCGCTTCGCCTGGACCTGGAGCCGCCGACGCGGGCGGCAGGTTGGCCCTTCGCGGGTTAGCCGCCAGGGTCTGGACTGACGCAGGCGGGCCGACCACTATTGCGCCGTGAGCCAGCCAAGGGCCATCCGGGCGCCCAGGTCCGAGGCAATATCCCGAGGAGCCCAGCGTGAACGCGGCCGACTCAGATCCGGGGACGATGGCGCCGTGCCAGGGCTGTGAAGGCAGGTATCACGGGCACGCTCGACAACATCGAGCCCGACGCGTGATGCGAGTCACATTGAACCGATTGACCGAGGAGTTGTCATGCCATTTTCTGCGTTACTGATTGCCAACCGGGGAGAGATTGCCATCCGGATCGCCCGTGGTGCGTCGGACCTGGGGCTGCGGACGGTCGCCATCTATTCGAGCGACGACGCACAAAACCTGCATCTACGTGCGGCCGACGAAGCGTATGCGTTGCCGGGCAGCGGCGCGGCAGCGTACCTCGATATGGACGCGGTGATCGGCGCGGCAAAGGCCACGGGCTGTGACGCGATTCATCCCGGCTACGGATTCCTGTCAGAGCGGGCGGATTTTGCGCGGCGCTGCGCGGAGGAGGGACTGACGTTCGTCGGGCCGGGGATCGAGCACCTTGCTCTGTTCGGGGACAAGGCGCATGCGAGGTTGGCGGCAATCGCTGCCGGCGTACCGGTGCTCCAGGGCCTGGATCACGGCGTCTCCCTGGAGGAGGCGGAGGCGTTCTTCGCATCGTTGGGCGATGGCGGCGCAATGATCATCAAAGCGGTCGCAGGAGGGGGCGGCCGGGGGACACGCGCGGTGACGGCGGCCGATCAGATTGCCTCGGCGTACCGGCGGTGCCAGTCCGAGGCAAAGGCGGCGTTCGGCCGCGAAGACGTGTACGTCGAGGAGTTCATCCAGCAGGCGCGGCACGTCGAGGTGCAGGTGCTTGGGGACCGGACGGGCGCTATCGCGCATCTCGGCGAGCGAGAGTGCAGCGTTCAGCGGCGCTTCCAGAAGGTGGTGGAGGTGGCGCCGGCGCCGGGACTGGCGAATGAGACGCGCGACCAGATCATCCTGGCGGCGGTGCGGTTCGCGGCGGGCGTGAAGTACAGCAACCTGGGGACGTTCGAGTTCCTGGTCGATGTTTCGGGGCGAGCCGGGCGGCCGCCGTTCGTGTTCATCGAGGCGAACGCGCGGTTGCAGGTGGAGCACACGGTAACCGAACTGGTGACCGGGATTGACCTGGTACAGACACAGATCCGGCTGGCCCAGGGCGAGACGCTGGCAGAGATGGGGCTCGATGGCCCGGACGTGGCACGGCCGCGGGGCTATGCGATCCAGGCGCGGGTGAACATGGAAACCATCGGCGCAGATGGGTCTGTTCGTCCCGGAGGCGGGACGTTGACCTTGTACGAGGCGCCGGGGGGACCAGGCGTGCGGACGGATGGATTTGGGTACGCCGGGTACAAGACGAGCAGCGCCTTCGATTCGCTACTCGCGAAAGTGATAGGCCACTCACCTTCGACGGAATTCGTGGCGGCGACGGCGCGGACCGTGCGCGCGCTAAACGAGTTCCGGATCGAAGGAGTGAAGACGAACATCCCGTTCCTGGAACGGATCATCTCGCATCCGGACTTCGCAGCCGGAAGGATCCACACGCGCTGGGTGGAAGAGCACGTGGCCGAACTGGCGGCCGCCGGGAGCGAACGGAAGACGCGCTTCGCAGAGGCTGCCGGGGCGGAGGCGGGTGCGCGCGACGCAGGATTCGCGGGGGCGCGGGTCACAAGCCGGGACCCGCTTGCGCTGTTTGCTCATGACGCGCAGGTGAGGGCAGCGGCGCCGGCGCGCGCTGAGCCAACGGGTCCGCAGGCGCCAGCCGGACCGGACGGATCGCACGGGCTCGTGGCGCCAATCCAGGGCACGATCGTGTCGATCGACGTGGCCGTGGGCGATGAAGTGCGGGCCGGGCAGCAGCTGGCGGTGATGGAAGCGATGAAGATGGAGCACGTCATCGCTGCGGACCGGAGCGGCATCGTCCGGATGGTGACGATGGCCGTGGGGGACGTGGTGCGGGAGGGTTACCCGGTCGTGTTCATCGAAGAGGCGGATGTCGCGGGAGGATCGGTCACGGCGGCAGCGGAACTCGATCTCGACCATATCCGTGCAGACCTGCAGGAGGTCATCGACCGGCACGCGTACACGCTGGACGAAAACCGGCAGGAGGCGGTCGCGAAGCGTCGCGCACGGGGCGGGCGAATGCCGCGCGAGAACATCGCGCAGCTTTTCGACCCGGGATCGTTCCTGGAGTATTGGCCTCTTGTGGTGGCGCGGCAGCACCAACGGCATGACATGGAGACACTGCGAAAGGAAACGCCGACTGATGGCCTGATCGCCGGGACGGGCAGCATCAACGGCGACCTCTTCCCGGACGACCGATCGAGGGCGATCGTCGCGCACTACGACTACACGGTGCTGGCGGGGACACAGGGGGGACGCAACCACTACAAGCAGGACCGGGTGTTTGAGCTGGCGCACCGTTACCGGCTGCCAGTGGTGCTGTTCGGCGAGGGGGGCGGGGGGCGGCCCGGCGACGACAACAACGGTCCGCGGGTGGCGATGGACACGACGACGTTCACGACGTTTTCGAAGTTGAGCGGGCTTGTGCCGATGATCGCGATCGTGAACGGACGGACGTTCGCGGGAAACACGGCGCTGGTCGCGAGTTGCGACGTGATCATCGCGACGGAAAGCACGACGATTGCGATGGGCGGCCCGGCGATGATCGAGGGCGGCGGCCTCGGCATCTATACGCCAGAGGAATGCGGGCCGATGTCGTTCCAGGTGCCGAACGGCGTGGTCGACATCCTCGTGAAGGACGAGGAGGAAGCCGTGGATGCGGCGAAGAAGTACCTCTCGTACTTCCAGGGAACGATCCCGACGTGGGAAGCCCCGGAACAGCGGCGGCTGCGGCACATCGTCCCCGAAAACCGGCTGCGCCTGTACAACATGCGCGACGTGATCGAGACGCTGGCTGACAAGGGATCGATCCTGGAGATCCGGGAAAAGTTCGGCGTGGGGATCATCACTGCCTTCATCCGGGTCGAGGGGCGGCCGATGGGCGTGATCGCGAACAACCCGCACCACCTGGCGGGAGCAATCGACTCTGACGGCGCTGACAAAGGAGCGCGGTTCGTTCAGCTGTGCGACGCCTTCGACATCCCGGTGCTGAGTCTGATCGACTGCCCGGGAATGATGGTGGGCCCGGACGTTGAGCGGACGGCGCTGGTGCGCCACTGCGTGCGGCTGTTCAACGCGGGGGCGAACCTGACGACACCGTTGATCAGCGTCATCGTGCGCAAGGCGTACGGGCTCGGCGCGCAGGCGATGCTGGGAGCGGGAGCGCTCGTGGGCTTCGCGGTGGTTGCCTGGCCGACAGCGGAATTCGCCGGGATGAACATCGAGGGCTCGGTGAAGTTGGGCTATCGGAAAGAGCTCGCAGCGGTTGAAGACCCGGAGGAACGGCGGCACGAATTCGATCGCCGAGTGGCACGAGCGTACGACGCTGCCAAGGCCGTAAACGCGGTTGTCGGCGGCGGGATCGAAGATGTGATCGACCCCGCGGAGACGCGGAATTGGATCGCGAACAGCCTTCGGCGACTGCCACCGGTGACGCCGCGGACGGAGAAGAAGTACCCGTACATCGATCCCTGGTAGACATTGGGCGGGACGCCGACGACGGGCGAGTGCGTAGAATGCGGCTCATCCCCTCGAAGGAGCCCGAACATGGCCTACTCCGATATCAGATACGAGACCGACGGACGGCTGGCGTTTGTGACGCTGGCGCGACCGGAGAAGCTCAATGCACTGAGCAACAACCTCCGCGGCGAAGTGATGCACGCGATGAAGGAAGCCGAGGCGAACAAAGAAGTCGGCGTCATCATCCTGCGGGCCGAAGGCCGGGCGTTCAGTGCCGGATACGACCTTTCGCCGAGCCGGGCGGCATCGGAGGACAGCCAGTTCGTGCATCCCCGGAGCGGGCTCCCGGACACGGGTTCCACGCACCCTGGCCCGATGGAGTGGTCGCGGCACGTGGTCGCGACGAACTGGACGATCTGGGAGCTGGCGAAGCCGGTGGTTGCTCAGATTCAGGGCTACTGCCTCGCCGGCGGCACAGAATTGGCGACGATCTGCGACTTCCGAATCTGCGCGGAGGATGCCCAGATTGGCTACCCGCCGGTCCGCGCGATGACGACGATGGACATGATGTGGGCGCCCTGGCACCTGCCGATGGCGAAAGCCCGCGAGTTCGCATATGTGGGCGATAGCCTGACCGGCGCGCAAATGGCGCAACTCGGCTGGGCGAATTATGCGGTGCCGGGGAACGAACTCGCCGGCTTCACAGAATCGTTCGCGCGGCGGATGGCGCACATCGACAACGACATGCTGATGTACTCGAAGCGGGCGGTGAACCGGCAGTACGAAGTGATGGGCATCCGTACGGGTCTCTGGAGCGGGACGGAGATCCAGGGGCTGAGCACCTACCGGCCGGCGGCAAGCGAATGGGGCAAGCGCGTGCGCGAGGATGGTCTGAAGTCCGCGCTGGAGTGGCGCGATGGGCCGTTCCGCGACAACCGCGGCCGTTACGACAGTGCTCCGCACGAGCGGGCGGTCGCGAGCGGACAGGGCCCGGGCAGCAGCTACGCGTAGAGGCCGGCGGCGGGACGCAACCCTCCCACCCGTCATGCCGCCCGTCCGAATGATTGGCATGACGGGTCTGTAAACACGGTCCCTTGGGTCGGTGCGGCGGTTCCCGCCGTGAAACACAATGGGCTCGATGACGACTAACGGGCAGGAGAAGTCGCAGAGACGGAGACGGTTTCAACTGGCGGCAGTCTTGGGCGCCTCTTTGTTGGTGGTCGCGATGGCAAGCCTCGCTGTAGCCGGTTGGTACTTCAGCGAGCGTTTTGAGCGCGATGTCCTTGCCGTGGAGCACGCTCCCGACGCGTTCCCGCTGCGTGTCCTTTCGCTTACGGATGGCCGGTTGACACTCGACGCTTCCGACACGCCTGATGGCGACTGGGCGCGGCCGGGCGTGTATGGGGTCGAGTGGGCCACGGGTTACGGCCAGGTTGGCGAGATCATCGCCCTGGATGCCAGGACGGTGACGCGGCAATTCACGCTGCTGACGGGTGAGTTCCCTGCGCCGGGCGACGCCGCACGGACGGACACACTTGCTTTTCCGAGAGACCCAGAACTCGGACTGGGGCTGTCCTTCGATGAGGTGTTGGTCACGGGGCCGCTCGGAGACATGCCAGCATGGCTGGTTGACGCACCGAGCCCGACCTGGGCGGTACTGGTCCATGGCAAGGGTGCGCGACGGACGGAGATGCTGCGCCTTGTCAGTATCCTGCACGACCGGGGCATCACGTGCCTTGTGATCACGTACCGGAACGATGTTGAGGCGCCCGCTGATCCGGACCACCGCTACCATCTCGGAAACGAAGAGTGGCGGGACGTGGAAGCCGCCGTCGCATATGCCATCGACCACGGAGCCAGCGGCGTCGTGCTCGTGGGTCACAGCATGGGTGGTGGCGCGGTGATGGCATTCCTCGAGCGAAGCGCGGCGGCTGACAGGATCGCGGCGGTAGTCCTCGATTCGCCGCTGCTGAACGTGGAGCGGACGGTGCGGTGGCGAGCCCGGGACCTCGCTCCGGGGCCAGTAATCCGGTACGGGATGTGGGTATCGGCCATTCGCTTCGGTCTCGACTGGGGGGACTACGACTACCTCAGTGGGGCCGGCCGGGTCAGCGTTCCGATGCTTATCTTCCACGGCGATGCCGATGCCTCCGTACCCATCGAGACGAGCCAGGAGCTTGTCGAGCGACTTCCAGATCTCGTGACGCTGGTGTCGTGGCCCGGTGTCCGGCATGTCCAGTCGTGGAACCGCGATCCTGCTGCATACGGGAGCCAGGTCACGAGGTTCCTGGGAGCCGTTCCCGGAATCCAGCCGTGAGGCCAACCACCGGGGGCAGACAAGGAGGTCACCTGCTGTGAAGTTCCCAAAGGGCAGGCAAGGGGGCCGGCGCCGGCCGACGAACGTCCTTTCCACCCTGGTTCGCGGAGTTCTCCGAAGGCCCTGGCGCGTGATGGTTGTTGATGACCAGCGGTCATGGCGAGGCTTCCACCTCCTATTGGGCGCGCTTTTTGTCGCTTCCGCGATCGCAAGGAGGAGTTCCAACCGCCGAGTTGGAATCATGCTGCCGACCTCGGGGATGTTCCCGGTGGCAACGCTTGCGACGTGGCTCCTGGGGCGGACTGCGGTGCCGCTCAACTACTTGCTACGCACGGAAGAGCTTCGATACGTGATCACCGACGCGAGGTTAGACATCGTGATCACCGTGGGACCGATGATTGAGCGGTTCGGCGAACTCCCCGAGGGGGTCGAGCCCCTGTTCCTCGAGGACATTTCGCGGCGCGGCATCCCGCGCCCGCGATGGCCCCGCCGCTTCACGGGCAAGTCGATCGCCGTGTTGATCTACACATCTGGCACTTCCGGCCGGCCGAAGGGAGTCGAGCTCAGTTCAGCCGCGATGGCAGCGAACGTGAGCCAATGCGCGGAATGGGGAACGGTGACCCATCGCGACATCTTTCTCGGCGTGCTGCCGCAGTTCCACTGCTTCGGGCTCACCGTGCTCACGCTTCTGCCGTTGTCCGTGGGTGGCAAGGTGGTCTACACGGCAAGGTTCGTACCGCGCCGACTGTTCGAACTGATGCGCACGCACCGGCCGACCGGCTTCGTGGCAATCCCGGCGATGTACCGGGCAATGGTGGCGGACCGCCGGGCCACGGCAGTGGACTTCGCCTCGTTCCGGTACCTGATTTCCGGGGGGGAGCCGCTTCCCCGGGCGCTGCAAGATGCTTTCCACGCACGGTTCGGTACGGGCATTAACCAGGGCTACGGGCTCACTGAGACGGGACCTGTCGTGAACTGGTGCAGGCCCGAAGACCGACGGCCACTCAGCGTCGGCCGCGCCTTGCCGGACGTGGAAGAGCGGATCGTCGACCGCCAGGGCCATGCCGTGCCGCCCGGGGAAGAAGGCGAGATCATCGTGCGGGGCCCGAACCTCATGAGCGGATACCTCGGACACGCCGACCTGACGGCGAAGGTCATCGACTCCGAAGGCTTCTTCCATACCGGGGACCTCGGGAACGTCGACCGCGAAGGGTTCCTCAGCATCACGGGGCGACTCAGCGACCTGATCATCGTCGCCGGTGAGAACGTGTTCCCGGCCGAAATCGAGGAAGTCCTCTCCGCTCACGCCGATGTGAAGGACGCCGCGGTCGTGGGAGTGCCCGACGAAACTCGGGGGCAGGTGCCTATCGCCTTCGTCGAATTGGAGGAAGGCGCAGAATTCGACGAGAGCGGACTCCGGGCGTTTTGCCGCGAGCGGCTGGCGACGTACAAGGTCCCTCGGACCGTACGCGTGATCGACCAATTGCCACGAACCGCGACGGGAAAAGTGCTTCGACGGGTCCTCCTTGACCTGGACGCGGACACGGCCGGCGGTGCGAACGGCGAACCTGCGGGCCCGTAGCCCGGCGACCAAGAGTCGCAGCGACTATGATGACCCCGGGCGCCGCAGTGCCCGGAACCATTCGACCGCCACGGAGGGTCACCATGAGCTTCCTGGACGCTGAACAGCAGGCACTGGCGGCGGACATCGCCGAGCGGGTAATAGCACGGGGCGAGACGGTCGCGGTTGCTGAATCGACCACGGGCGGGCTGATCGCAGCGGCGCTGCTCTCCGTGGCGGGCGCTTCGCGGTACTTCGCCGGTGGCGGCGTCGTCTACACATTGAAGTCGCGGACGGCGTTGGCCGGCGCCGACCCGGCGCAGTACGCGAACTACCGGGGGACAACCACGGAGATGCTCGAATCGTTGGCGGAATCGATGCGGGACCGGCTTGGAGCCACCTGGTGCATCGCGGAATCCGGGCTGGCGGGGCCAACGGGGGGACGGACCGGCGCTGCTGCCGGGCGGACGACGATGAGCGTCGTGGGGCCGGTGACGCGGACTGAGAAGCTGGAGACAGGCTCCGACGACCGGGTCGAAAACATGGGAGCGTTTACGACGGCGAGCCTGAGGCTTCTCCGGAACGCTATCGCGAGCGCGAGCGGCTAGCAAGCGTCCGGGGCGGCGTAGCGTGTGGTACCTTGGAGGAGTTGGAGGCGTGCCCGGGATGGCCGGGAGCCTCAGAGAGAAGGGCGTTTTGGCGGCACGAGGGCAACGCTTGAACGGTCCGGTCCTGCGGTGTCCGCGATGCGGCGCGACTGCGCTGTTCCGGAACCACGAAGAGATGTCCTGCCTTTCGTGCAGTCATATCGTGAATGCCGAGGCGGTGGCGGACGTGCCGTTTGAAGAGCCGGAACGAAAGCGGGCTCCGCAATTGGGCCCTGCCTGGACGGCCGCGGAACGAGCGGCGTGGGCTGAAGAGGGCGAAGGCGGCGAGACGTCCGGCTAGTCCGGCACCGCGAGGCGCCGGAAAGTGTAGCATCCCCACCGATTGGCCAGGACGGACTCCTTTCCGGCGCGGCAGTCCCCGGCCCAAGGCCGTAGACTGCCGCGCCGGAGGGATGACGAACATGCGCTGGATTGAAGTGAACGGCCACGACATCGCGTACCGCGAGGAGGGCGCCGGTCAGCCGCTGGTCTTCCTGCATGGGATGAGTTCGTGCGGCGAGGCCTGGTGGCAGCAATTCGACGCGTTTTCGACTGACTACCGAGTGATCGCGTACGACAGCATCAACCACGGGCACTCCGCGAACTCGGCACGGGGCGAAGTTGAGCCGGACCGGACGGACGAGCTGGAGGGCTTCCTGCGTGCACTCGGGATCGAGCGGCCGATCCTCGCGGGGAACTCGATGGGCGGGGCTACGATCCTGCGTTGGGCGGCAAGACACCCCGGCGAAGCTCGTGCACTCGTCGTCTCCGGGATGGGTATCGCGGAGCGTGGAAAGGCCGTGTTCCGGGAGATCCAGCCGATCGACCAGGAGACGTTGTTCCTGCCGATTGGCGACTCGCTGACGGATACGCTCCGAAAGGAACGACCGCTGATGTACGAGCGTTACCTGCGGATTCGCTCGACGGCGACACGGCTCGAGTACATGCGCCATCCGCGGCAGAGGAACCCGCTCACCGTTTCGGAAACCGAGTCACTGGCCGAGAAGATGGCGGCCGTGACGTCGCCGATGCTGGTGATCGTGGGTTCGTTGGACGGGCTCGTGCCGAACGCGAAACGGCTGCACGGCATGGTGGCGCAATCGCAGTACCACGAGGTGGCTGGAGCGCCGCACAACGTCTACTGGGAAGCGGCTGAGGAGTGGAACCGCGTGGTCGCTGGCTTCCTTGCAGGGACATCCTGATGAGGCGTTAGCTCCCGGCGACGCCGCGCGGCTGTGCGGAAGCCCACCGCCGGCTATCGCCCGTGCGCATGGCGGTGAACCCAAGCACAACGATCGTCATGCAGAGACAGGCGAGCGCAGCCATGGTCGGGCGCTCACCGATGTGGTCGGCGAGCTGGCCTACCGGGTAGGCGACCATGGAGTTGAGGCCGAACGACATCATGGTGACGGCCATGACGCGGCCGAAGAACTCGGGAGCGGTGCGCTGCATGAGATTGACGTTGTTGAGCATCTGGAAACCGGACGACGATGCGCCCACCAGAGCAGCGATCGCAAGAGCGGCGAAGAAGCCGGGCGCGAGTGCCAGGAGGAACAGCGACGCGGCGAGCGCCGCGCCGAATGCGAACATCGGCGGGGCAGCGTTCGTGGGCCGGTGGGAGGCGAGGTAGAGCGTCGTGACGATGCCGCCGACGGCGGTAGTGCCAAAGATGATGCCGAGCTGGCTTGCCGGATGTCCCAGCTCGTTTTCGAGGAAGCCGGGCATGATGGTCTGATAGGAGAACCCGCTGAGGACGACGCCAGCGAAGACCAGGGTCAGGAGCCGGACTTCGGGCGAGCTCCAGATGTAACGGAATCCCCCCGCGAGGTCGCCGCGGATCGACGTCACGACCTTGCGCGGGCGGGGAGGCGTTGGAGCCATGAGCGCGAGCACGAACACGACGACGGCGAAGATCGCGGCCATGACGGTGTAGGTGCCGGCCGTACCGATCGGTTTAATCGCGATGAGGAGACCGGCGGCGAGCGGCCCGACGATGCGAGTGGCGTTCATCATGAGCTGCTGAAGGGCGACGCCACTGGCGAGGGCGGGGCCTTCGAGAAGGTCGCCGAGCCAGGCCTGGCGCGTGGGCCCCATGGCGGCAAACATCGAGCCCATGACGAGAGACGCACCCGCCAAGATAAGGATCGTGATGGCGCCCGAGAAGATGAGCCCGGCAATGATGCCGAACATGACGCCGATCACGATCTGGGTGAACATGAGGATGCGCCGCTTGGACATACGGTCGCTGAGCGTGCCGCCGATCGGCCCGAGGAACAGCATGGAGATGCCGGTGCCGAGGGCTACAAAGCCGACGGCGCTGTTCTTTCCGGTAAGTTCGAAGGCGACGACACCCTGGACGACCTGCATCATGCCGAAGGCGAGTTGGGCGAGGGTAGTGCCGATAAAGAGCAGCTTGAACTGGCGTTCGCCGAGTACGGAGAAGGCGCTACTGCCGCGATTGGGAGTGCTCAGGGCCTGCACCTCAATGATGAGCGACCCGGTGGAGAGCCAGCGAGCATGCTGGGCTCAACCACAGGCGGTAGTACATCAGTATCACACTGTTACGCCCAAGAGCACTCAGTGTCGAGTGGACGAGCGGGACCCTTGCAGAAATCGAAGACTAAAGCGTCCCTGACTCGAATTCGATGCGACCGCGGGCGATGTTGAGGCGGAGGACGTCGGTCGCGCCACCAGCGAGGCGGAGGCTACGGACACGGCGGTAGAGCTTCTCAAGCGGGTGTCCGCAGATAAGCGCATTGCCGCCGACGAGCTGGACGGCAGTGTCGACGATGCGGTTGACCGCTTCGCAGGTGAAGACCTTGGTGGCCATGATCTCGTTCATCGCGTCGGCGCCTGACTCCACCATCCGGGCGGTGCGGTAGAGCATGGCGCGGGCCGCGTAGGTTTCGATGCGAAGATCGCTGTAGCGCAGGCGAACGCCTTCGCGATCCCCGAGCCGATTGCCGGAAGGATGGGTCGCGGAGACGTGGGCGGTGACGAAGTCGGTGGTCCACATGGCAATGCCACAGGACGTAGCGCTGAGTTCGAGACGCTCGTCGGTAATGTTGCCGAGGGCGCCCCGCATGCCGTCGCCGACGCGGCCGATAACGTTGGCAGCGGGGACGCGGGCATCCTCGAACACGAGGCTGACGTGATGGCCGCCATCAAGGCTGGAGAAGCGACGATCCATGGTAACGCCCGGAGTGCCTGCTTCGATGACAAGCATCGCGGGCCCGGCTGGGCGATCGGCGTCGGGATCGACATTGACGAGGACACCATAGAAATCCGCGGTGGCCCCGCCGGAGACGTAGGACTTGCGACCGGTGACCAGCAGGTCATCGCCATTGCGGCGGGCCCAGGTTGGGCGGGGCGGGGCATCGGGGCCGGAAGGCTCCGTGAAGGCAAAGGAGCCGCGCTTTTCGCCAGCGAGGACTGCCGGGAGGAGACGGTCACGGAGTGGCCCCTCGGCTCGGGCGACGATGCCGGGGCGCGGTCCGAAGACGAAGTGTCCGTGGGGGCTGTTCGCGGCCGCGAGCGCCTCCCAGGCTACGACACGGGCGAGCGGGCCGGCCTCGTCGCCGCCAAGGCTCTTCGGCTGGAGGAGTGCGAAGAGGCCCGCGTCGCGGGAACGAGCGCGGACCTGGTCGGCGAAATCGGCCGAGACATCGTCGCTGCCCACAACGGGGAGTGCAGCGAGGAAGGATTGGATTCGGGAACGGAGATCGAGCAGGTCCGGCGGGACGGTTTCCGGCATGTCGTGTGCTCCTTGGTTTGTGGTGGGAGGGTAGCTGTGAGCGCGGGTGGGGGCCACTGCCACTGGTGCTGGTAGGATTGCGGCCACCAACCCGGGAGGCCCGAACTTGAAGGCTGCAGTCCTCTACGAAATCCACGAACCACTGCGCGTGGTCGACCTCGAAATCGAAGACCCCAAAGCGGGCGAAGTGAAGGTGAACGTGGGAGCGGCGGGTATCTGCCTGAGCGACCACCACTTCATGGAGGGGACGGGAACGACGGTTCGCCCCGTGGTGCTTGGGCACGAAGGCTCGGGGACAGTGACGGAAGTCGGCCCGGGCGTGACGGCCGTAAAGCCGGGAGACCGCTGCATCCTTTCGTTCGTCTCGCATTGCGGGAACTGCACGATGTGCCAATCGGGGTCGCCACAGCTGTGCCTGACGAACCGGGCGACCGGCGTGCGGCAGTTCGACGGGACGACGCGACTGAAGGACGGCGAAGGCCAGGCCGTGCACCAGCTCTCGAAGATCAGCGTGTTCGCGGAGCAGTCGATCGTGCCGGCACAGGCTTGCCACCCGATCCCGGCGGACGTGCCGCTGGAAGTGGCGGCGTTGATCGGGTGCTGCGTGACGACGGGCATTGGGGCGGTGATCAACAACCCGATGATGAAAGCTGGCGCGACGGTGGCGGTGTTCGGCGTTGGTGGTGTGGGCGTGAACGTGATCCAGGGGGCTCGGTTGATGAACGCAAGCCGGATTATCGCGGTCGACATCAAGCGCGAGAAGCTGGATTTCTGCAAGCGCTTTGGCGCGACTGATTTTGTGAACGCGAGCGAAGTCGATCCGGTGGCGGCCGTCAAGGAGTTGACGGGTGGCGGCGTCGACATGGCGTTCGAGGTGTTCGGAAGCGGGAAGACGATCGCCCAGTGCGTGGACGTGCTGCGGCCGAATGGCACCGCGGTCATGGTGGGGCTGGCGCCGGAAGCCGACCGGGCGTCGCTTGAAGTGACCGGTATCGTCCGCAACCAGAAGCACTTGATGGGCTGCTATTACGGGTCCGCGAGCCCCCACGAGACGTTCAACAAGGTGCTGGACTTTTATCAGCGGGGCCTGATCGATGTTTCCGGGCAGATCACGCGGCGGTACTCGCTGGACCAGATCAACGAGGCGTTCGAAGACCTGGTAGCGGGGAAGGCGGGCCGCGGAGTGATCGTGCACAGCTGACCGGAATTCGGTTCACGTGGTATCCCGGGAAAGGAGATCGCACCATGTCGACCGAACTGGTCCACCTGGCGGTGGCCGATGGGATCGCCACGATCACACTCGATTCGCCGAACAACCGGAACGCGCTGTCGCGACAGCTCACCGGTGAGCTGTGGGGACACTTGCAGACGGCGTTGGGCGACGATGGCGTTCGCGTCATCGTGCTGACCGGATCTGGGACGGTGTTCTGCAGCGGTGCAGACCTGAAGGAACAGCGGGAGGCGAACGAGGCCGGTAGCGGGCAGCTCGGCCCGGTGGGCGTGCCGCAGATCCTGATGGCGATGTGGCAATCGCCCAAGCCGATTATCGGCCGGATCAACGGACCGGCGCGAGCGGGTGGGCTCGGGTTGGTGGCGGCCTGCGACATCTCCGTGGCGGTGGAAACGGCGACGTTCGCGTTGAGCGAGGTGCGCATCGGAGTGATCCCCGCGGTGATCGCGGTGGTGTTGTTACCGAAATTGGGCCTGGCGAAGGCAATGGAGCTATTTATCACCGGGGAACCGTTCAGCGCGGCCGATGCGGTGGCGTTCGGGATCACCAATGCGTCGGCGCCGACTCAGGACCTGGACGCAGCGGTCCAGCGGTATGTGGCGATGCTGCGTAAAGGGGCGCCGGGGGCGGTTGCCGGGGCGAAGCGGCTCGTGCGCGACGTGCCGGGGATGCCGATGGCCGAAGCGTTCGAGAGGATGGCGGAGCTTTCCGCAAGGTACTTCGCGAGCGACGAGGCGCGGGAAGGGATGACGGCGTTCGCGGAGAAACGGCCGCCGATGTGGGCAGAGGGCGCGGATTAGGGGCTCTTCTGGTTGCAGCGGACAACGAAACGGGCCTCCGATTGGAGGCCCGTTTCTGTGGTGTTTGGGCGGAACTCAGGCGATGAGTTCGGCGGGGGTGAGGTTGAACTCCTTGAGGATGTCGACGGCGTAGGTGATCCGGCCGGAGAGGGTGGACGCGTCGCCGTGGACGAGGCGGAGGCAGGCTTCGGCCATGTTCTCGACGGGGACAGCCTGGGCTTCGTTGCTCTCGTTAATGAGCTTGTGGTGGACGACGCCCGGCGTGGCAATGAGGCCTGGGGAGATGACGTTCACGCCAATGTTGTCGCCGTGGACTTCAGCTGCGAGGCCGGTGGTGAAGCGCTCAAGAGCAGCCTTGCACATGCCGTACACAGTGCCGCCACGACCCGCCGAGGTGAGTGCCGGCTGCAGCGCCGCGTGCGAGGAAATGTTGAGGATCCAGCCGGACTTGCGCTCCTGCATCTTGCCGAGGACGAGCTGGGCGAGGTGGAAGGGGCCATAGACCTGAACTTCCATCATCAGCCGGAAGCGCTTCTCCGGGAAGCGGTCGACGGGGATGAAGTAGGTGATGGCGGCGTTGTTGACGAGGATGTCGACCGGGCCGTAGATGCGCTCGGTCTCCTTGATCAGGTTTTCGCGGTCTTCGCCGCTGGCGAGGTCGGCGCGGATGGCCGTGGCTTCGCCGCCGGCGTCGCGGATGCGCTTGACGACGCTGTTCATGCTGCCCGGCAGGATGTGGTCGCCGTCTTCGACGGTGCGGGCAGAGACGACGACTTTTGCGCCTTCCTGGGCGTAGCGCAGGGCGATGGCTTCGCCGATGCCGCGTGACGCGCCGGTGACCACGGCGACCTTGCCGGCGAGGACGCCGTTCTTGTTGACAGTTGCTGTCATGTGATTCCTCCAAGGTGGATTGATGCAGGCATCGTGGGCGCGGGGGACGGCTGTGGCAAGGCACACGAAGAACCTGGCGCCGCCACGTATAGTCCCTCGAATAGCGAAAGGATGGTGGCAGGGATGATCTACGAACTGCGTATCTACACGGCCAACCCGGGAAAAATGGGAGCGCTCCAGGCTCGTTTCCGGGACCACACGTGCAAGCTGTTTGAGAAGCACGGGATCAAGAACGTGGGCTACTGGACGAACACGATCGGCGGGCGGAGCGACGAGCTCTGGTACATGGTCGGGTTCGATGACCTCGGCGACCGACAGCGGGCGTGGCGGGAGTTCGCGAGCGACCCGGAATGGCGCGAAGTGTCTGCGGCGAGCGAAGCGGCCGGTCCGCTGGTGCACCACATTGAGAACCGGATCATGTCCGCGACGGACTTTTCGCCGCTGAAGTAGCGGGGGCCGGCCCGCTTCGGATGCTCAGCAAAGAGGCCCACGGCGGGACGGGTGAAGCGCGGTAGCCGCCGAGCCATCGTATACTGCCGACCCAACCCCAGACGACACGGCGAGGCAGACACATGGGACGACCGGTCCTCCGAACTCCACTTTGCGACCTTCTTGGCATCGAGTACCCAGTGCTTTCGGCGGGCATGGGCCCTGTCGCGAGCGGCTCAGCACCGGTCGCAGTCGGGAGACTGGCCGCGGCCGTCTCCAACGCAGGCGGGCTGGGCGTGATAGGCGGGGCAGGATTCTCGCCCGATCGCCTCCGGGAAGAGATCCGCAATATCCGGCAAATGACGGATAAGCCGTTCGGCGTGGACCTGCTGTTGCCTTCGAACTACCTGGGTGGCGCGGCGAGCGGCGAGATGCCCCGCGACCCGCGCGACCTGATTCCGAAAGCGACATACGAAGGGCTGCAGAAGATCGCCGAGGACCTCGGGGTCGAGTGGAAGCAGAACCCGGAACTGGCTGACCCGACGCGCAACCGTCCGCGAGGCGGCGGGATGAGCGACGGCCAGATGGAAGTGGTGATCGAGGAGAAGGTGCCGGTGTTCGCATCGGGCCTCGGAAACCCGGCGCCGTGGATCGACCGATTGAAGGCGAACGGTACGAAGGTGCTGGCGTTGGTTGGGAACGTGAAGAATGCCCGGCGCGTGGCAGATGCGGGCGTGGACGTGGTCGTCGCGCAGGGGACGGAAGCAGGCGGACACACCGGGCGCATCGCGACGCTGGCACTGCTCCCGCAGGCACTCGACGCCGTGGCGCCGAAGCCCGTAGTGGCTGCGGGCGGCATCGCGGATGGGCGGGGGCTCGCGGCGGTGCTGGCCTGCGGGGCTGTTGGAGCATGGTGCGGGACGGCGTTCCTGGTGGCAGACGAGGCAAATCAGCCTGAGATGCAGAAGGAACGGATCCTTGCGGCTATCGACGAGGACACGCGGATCACAAGGCTGTACTCGGGAAAGACGATGCGGAACATCACGAACCCACTGATCGAAGCGTGGGAAGCGGCCGGGTTCGCGGCGCTGCCAATGGGCCTACAGGGTGTGCTGACGAGCGACCTGATGTACTCGATTCGCGAATCCGGGCGGACGGAACTGCTGATGAACGCGGCCGGGCAGGCATCGGGACTGCTCACGAAGGGCCGGCCAGCGGCAGAGATTCTGCACGACATGGTGGCGGGCGCTTCCGAGATCCTTGGCCGGAAGCTGGCACAGACTGTTACGGCGATCCCGGAATAGCGGCGACGGCCCACGCGGGCGGAATGAACGAGGAGGACGGTGTGACGGGTAAGGCACTGGAAGGGCTGCGGATTCTTGAGTTCTGCGACGAGATTGGCTCGTACGGCGGGAAGCTGTTGGCGGACCTGGGCGCGGAGGTGATCAAGGTGGAGCCGGTAGGTGGGGGGATCCAACGAAAGACCCCGCCCTTCTACCGGGACGCGGGAAACCCTGATACGTCGATCGCGTTCTGGGTGCACAACACGTCGAAGAAGTCGGTCGCGCTCGACCTGGATTCAGACGAGGGTCAGCGGCAGGCGCAGGCCCTCGCAATGACGGCCGACGCGGTGATCGAGGACTACCCGCCCGGGTACCTGCAAGCGCGGGGACTCGGCTACGAAGAGCTGAGCGCGCTGAAGCCGTCACTCGTCTACACCTCGATGACCGGGTTTGGGCAGAGCGGGCCTCACGCAGGGTATGCATACATCGACATCGTTGGGCAGGCGATGGGCGGCCTGATGACCCTGGCCGGCGACCCCGATGATCCGCCGCACTCGATCTACGGAAACCAGGCAAACGTTTCCGCGTCGCTATACGGCGCGATTGGGACGCTGCTTGGCGTCCTGCACGCGGAGGCAACGGGTGAGGGCCAGTGCGTCGATGTTTCGGCCCAGGACGCCGTTTCGATGTCGATGGAGACGGCGATGATGACGTGGGACATGCAGAAGCGGAACCGGACGCGGACGGGCGCGCGCGGGATGCTTCCTGTCAGCATCCCGGCGTTTGGGGTGTACAAGGCGACCGACGGCTACTGCATCCTCTACATCACGGCGCCAGCCGGAGCAGACTTCCCAGCGCTGGTGGACTGGATGCGGGAAAAGGGCATGGCGGGCGACCTTGATGAAGAGCCGTATCGAACGCTCTCGAGCGAACTGAACATGCGATTCCTCACACAGGTGATGGCGGACCCGTCGTCGGTCGCGAGCGTCGCGCCGCAGCTTGAACACATGAACGACCTGGTCGTCGCATTTTGCGCGACGCTTTCGGCGCGCGAGTTGTATGAAGAGGGCCAGCGGCGTTTGCTGTTGGTCGGTATCTGTTCGACCCCGAAGGACCTGGCAGAGAACACTCAGCTACGTGCTCGCGAGTGGTACCAGGCGTTGGCCATGGACTTCCTGGACACGTCGCTTGAATTCCCCGGCCCGCCGTACCGGCTCTCGGAGTCGCCAGCTGTAATCAGCCGCCCGCCGATGCTGGGCGAACACAACGCCGAGATCCTGGCGGGTCTTGGCACGGGCCAGCAGGGAGGTGTGCGATGACGAAGCGGCCACTGGAAGGCATCCGGGTAGCGGACTTCAGCTGGTTCGGAGCGGGCCCAATCGCAGGCAATATCCTGTCGTTCTATGGCGCGGAAGTTGTCCGGGTGGAGTCGATGGCGAAGCTCGATGGGCTGCGCGCGGGGCAACCGGCGGCGTTGAACGCGGATGGGTCATTCAAGACGGGTTACAACGTCTCCGGCTACTTCAATAACTTCAACGCCGGCAAGCTCTCGATGCAGCTGAACCTGAACACAGAGAAGGGGCAGGAAGTGGGGTACCGGCTTGTCGAGAAGTCGGACATCTTCCTGACGAACTTCACTCCTCGCGTCATCGAAAAATGGAACCTGGACTACGAGAAGCTGGCGTCTGTGAACCCGCGGATCATCGCCGCATACGCGCCGATGCAAGGCATGTGGGGGCCGCACAAGGATTTTCTCGGCTTCGGCGCGGTGCTTACGCCAGTGGTGGGCATCAGCGAGATGTCGGGGCAACCTTACCAGCCCCCGATTGGCGTCGGTACCAACTATCCCGATTACGTGATCAATCCAACGCACACGGTGACGGCGATGCTGGCAGCGTTGCGCTACCGAAATCGCACCGGCAAGGGGCAGTGCATCGAACTGGCCCAGGTCGAATCGGTCGTCAGCGTGCTTGGGACGGCGGTGGCGGACTACCTGGCGACGGGCAACGTACAAACGCGGGGCGGGAACCGGAATCCGAACATGGCTCCGCATGGAGCGTTCCGTTGCGCCGATGACGATACGTCAACAAATTCACCGGACCGCTGGATCGTGTTTGGGGTGCACACCCTCTGGCCCGAGCTTTGCGCCGTGCTCGGGCATCCGGAAGTTGCCACGGACCCAAGGTTCGCGACGTTTGAGGCACGGAAGGCGAACGAGGACGCGCTGGAAGTGCTCTTGGGCGAATGGACGCGGCCGTGGAAGGCGGAGGAGTTGATGGAGGCGCTGCAGGCCAGGGGCATCCCGGCGGGAGTGGTGCAGAACGCGCAGGACATCCTCGATAAGGACCCGCATGTAGCGCAGCGCGGGTATTACCAGTACCTGGACCACCCGGAAACCGGAAGGGCTGCCTACGACGGAGTCGCTGCCATGCTGAGCAAGACGCCGGGATCATTCAGAGCACCGGCGCCGCTGTTAGGCGAGCACACGTTCGACGTCTGCGACCGGATCCTCGGGCTGAGCGGCGACGAAATCGCCGACCTGATGGCCGAGGAGATCCTGTACTAAGGTTGGCCCGAGGGAAGGAACATTGGCACCTGGAGGGGTGAAGCCAAGCGCGAGCAGGCCGCACATGCCCGGTTACGGCATCGAGGAATCGGCTGCGGGGTTGCTGGAATGGGAGTGGGCAGAGCAGCGCCTAACAGAGAGCAGGAACTACTGGCTCTCGACATTGAGCGCCGATGGGGCTCCCCACGCGATGGCGGTCTGGGGGATCTGGCTCGACGGGCGCTTGTGGTTCAGTACCGGAGGTGGGTCGAAGAAGGCCCGGAACCTGGTGGCTGATCCGCGGTGTGTCGTGACGACGGAGCGAGCGGATGAGGCGGTCGTCGTTGAAGGGCACGCGGAGCACATGACCGAGGTGCCCGCCGATGTGCCGGGGATTTATTTCGAGAAGTACGGGATGGGGTATCCGGAGGACTCCGGAGTGTTTGCCGTGCGGCCGACGACCGTGTTCGGCTTTATCGAGGCAAGCGAGCAATTCGCATCGACGGCGACACGATGGACCTTCCTGAGTTGATCTCCGTCGTGGAGCGTTACTGCTGTTGGGATTGCTGACGCTTCGCCACGAGTTCCATCCGTGCCTGGCGCTGATTCGGTTCTTTCCCTGAGGCGAAGTTCGGCTTGTAGTCGCTCTGGCGGCCGGCAATCTGGGCGGCGTGCTGGCGGTCGTGGCGGTAAAACGACCGCAGGTACTGGAGCACGGTGAGGCGGCCAAAGACGGGTGAGACGGCCGTCCGGTCGAAGCCTTCGAGGGAGATGCCGTCGATGAGGCCGCGGGTGTAGTGGCGCTCGCGATCGAGGAGATCGAGCAGTTCCGCGACCGTGTGCCCGTTGGCATTTTCGATGGGGATGCGGACAGGTTCGCCGCGGACGCCGGCGAGATCGGCGCCGTCTTGTTCAAGGGCCGCACGAACCCAGGCGTCGTAGCTGCGCTCCATTTCGTGAAGGTGGGCCAGCTGTTCGAGGGCGGTCCACTGCTCTTCGCCTTCGGCGTCCTTGGGGACACGGAGGGAGTCGGCGGGTGAAAGGCCGCGCGCAGCGTCGATCAGGGCAGCGCGTTCCTCCGCCATCTTTTGTTTGAGTTCCTCAACCTGTTCGCGGGTGGCCATCATGTGCTCCTTCGACGGGCGCGAGCCCCAATCCAGCGGATCCCCTGCCACATGGCGTACGGGATGGCGAGGAGGAGGCCGATGCCGGTGACGAGGGCACCGTAGAGGTTGAAGAGGAGGATGTCGACCAGTGGTTCGATCATCAGCCGTTCCTCCCCGAAAATTGGGGCGCGTGGAGCCCGGAAGGTACGATACCAGCATGAGGAAGCTTTTCGGAGGCGGCGGCTCGATGTTGGACTGGAGGGAAGGCATCTCCTGTGCACTTGCTTAACCCGCAGATTCCAGTTCTTCCTGCGCGAAAGCCAACCGTCCACGGGCGTAGGCCAGGGCGCCGGCCAACTCCATCGCCGCTCCCTCGGCTTGGAGCCGCGTGACCTCATCCGCGCCGATGGCGTCCCGGGAGGCTCCAAGCGCATCATCGGTGCCCGGCCACATGAATCCCGCACCGCTGGCGCC
This sequence comes from Dehalococcoidia bacterium, assembly GCA_050248655.1. Taxonomy (GTDB): domain Bacteria; phylum Chloroflexota; class Dehalococcoidia; order Tepidiformales; family Tepidiformaceae; genus JAGQHB01. The sequence continues at coordinate 215,340 of JBFWRY010000002.1, read as the reverse complement.
AAAGAGCACCGCCGCTTCGGGAAAACGCTCCACGCGCGCCAAAAGGATGGCGGCCGAGGCAAGCGTAGCCCTCGCCTGCATCACCGCCCCGACCTGGAAAAAGCCGTCCAGCAGCTGCCGCGCGAGGATAAGGGCCGGAAGCGGGTCACCGTACCGCGATTCGAACGGGATGAGGAAGAACGCCACGACCGTCTCGAACGCGCGAGCCTCCCGCGCCAGCTGCATAGCGCGCCTCAAGAGGGCCAACGCCTCTGCCGGGTCACTGCCCCCGGTCGCTACTCCCTCGCAGGCGAGCGCCCACGCAAGCGCCGAGGGGATCCCTGAGGACCGCGCCGCCGCGGTCGCCGGGCCAGCCATGGCCCGTGCCTCCTCTGGGCGTCCAAGTGCCGTCAGTGAGAGGGCAGCATTTGCCCGGGCGAACCCCAAGGGGTCGCCGGTACGTTGGATCTCGGCTGTGTGCTGCTCAAGCGCCTGTTCTAACCTCCCGGCCGCGTAGTGCACCACCGCCAGCCATTGATGCGCGACGCCGAACGGTGGCTCGTCGTAGCGAGCGTCGTCAAGGAGGTCGAAGGCCGCCTCGTGATAGCCGACGGCGTCCGCGTCCCGACCCGCGGCCATAGCCCATCGGCCGGCCATGATGTAGAGCCCCGGAAGCTGCCGGTGACCGGCACGCCGTGCCGCGGGAAGGAGGTCCTCTGCCCACCGCATAGGCTCCCACCTGTCGATGTCGAACCCGATCCACGCAGACGGGATCGCTATGGCCGCGGCGCTATCCAGGTCTTCACGGACGCTGGCCCAGTGGAGCGCCGACCGCAAATTCGGCAGTTCGATATCCAACCAGTCATGGGCGGTTCGCTGCTGCTGACTGGCCCAGGCGGCCATCATGCTCGCTGCCTTCGCGGCGAAGTACGCCGCATGCGCGCTTCGCGCCACTTCCCCCTCCCCGGCCAACCCGAGGCGCTCCTCGCCGAACTGGCGGATCGTCTCCAGCATCCCGTAGCGGGCGTGGCCATCGACCGCGTGCTCCAGCGTCAGCAGCGACTTCCTCACAAGCGCCGCAAGGAGATCGAGTATCTCGTACTCATCGAGCTCAGATCTGCCGCCCACGGCGACCGCGGACTCGAGATCGAAGCTGCCGGCAAAGACGGAACAACGGTCGAGGAGCGCGCGCTCGTTCCCGTCGAGAAGGTCGTAGGACCATTGCACGGCCTGACGCAGGGTCTGGTGGCGTTCCAGCCCGCGCCGTGAGCCGGAGAGCAGGCGGAATCGGTCGTTCAGCCGGGCGCGAACATCCCCGGGGCTCATGTGCGCCATGCGCGCAGCGGCCAGCTCGATCGCAAGCGGGATGCCGTCCAGCCGCTGGCAGATATCGAGCACGGCTTCCGCGTCTGCAGAGCGGTCGAGCGAGAAGCCGGGTACGACAGCTCGGGCGCGGTCCGCAAAGAGGGTGATTGCCGCGGAGTCGGCGCCGCCGGTCCTGAGGGAAGCCACCGGCCGAAGTTGCTCTCCCGGCACGCCGAGTCCCTCGCGGCTCGTGGTGAGGATGCGCACCGTGGCCGACCGCGAGAGGGTCAGTTCCGCCAGATTCGCGACGGCATCGAGGACGTGTTCGCAGTTGTCCAGGATGAGGAGGCAGACCCGTCCCACGGACGCCTCGGCGATGCTCTGGGCCACCGACAGGCCGGGCTGCTGAGCGATGCCCAGCGTACCGGCGACGGCATCGGGGACCGCTCCAGGGTCGCCGACCGGTGCGAGTTCGACAAGCCAGGCACCTTCCGAAAACGTCGGGAGCATCTCTGCGGCCACCTGAAGCGCAAGCCGGGTCTTACCGACCCCACCAACGCCGGTGAGGGTCACCAGGCGGTGCCGCGTAAGCTGGTCGATGACCTCCGCCACCTCACCCTCCCTGCCGACGAAGCTGGTCGGTTGAAGGGGAAGGTTGCCGGGGGTCGCATCCAGCGTGCGGAGGGCCGGGAACTTCTCTCGAAGCCCTTTGGCACGGACCTGGTAGAGACGCTGTGGCTGTGAGAGGTCGCGGAGTCGGTGGTCGCCAAGGTCGAGCAGGTCGACGCCGGACACCAGGCCCTCCGTCGAAGGCGCGAGGAGCACCTGGCCACCGTGGCCGGCCGACATGACGCGCGCGGCGCGGTTGAGGGCAGGGCCGAAGTAATCGTCGCCGCGCAACTCCGCTTCCCCAGTGGCGATGCCCATTCGCACCGGCAGCTCAAGGGTGCGCTGGGCGTCGATCGCCGCCCCGATCGCCGACTTGGGCGAGGAGAACGCCGCCAGCATGCCATCACCGGTGTGCTTGAACGCCCAGCCGTCGTGGGCCTCGATGGCGGTTTTCAGCGCGTCATCATGGCGCGCCAGCGCGGCTCGCATTTCCTCGGTCTGCTCCTCCCAGCGGCTGGTCGAGCCCTCGATATCCGTGAAGAGGAAGGTGACGGTGCCGGTGGGTCGCTCGGTCATGGTCGCACCGACGGCATTGTAGCCGGGTTTCGGGCGCGAGCGGCGCAATGAGGCCGCGACCAATCCACCTTCCGGCCTTGAGCGCACGACCGCTACTATGGGCCGATGAGGAAGCTCTTCGGTTCAGGCAGCGGGCGGCGCTTTGAGGCCGACTGGCTGGTCGTGGGACTGGGAAATCCGGGGGAGAAGTACGCGCGCCACCGGCACAACGTCGGCTTCTGGGTGGTGAATGAGCTGGCGGAGCGCGCCGGGGCGCAGTTGAAGACCACGGGTAGCACGATGCAGATCGGCGTGGGCTCGCTCGCGGGCGCGAAGACCGCGTTGGTGAAGCCGACGACGTACATGAATGAGAGTGGACGGGCGCTGGGCCAGGCCAAGGAATGGACGGGCTGCGATGCGTCGCACACCATCGTGATTTATGACGAGCTGGATATGGCGGCGGGCGCTCTTCGGATGCGGCAGGGCGGCGGCCACGGAGGGCACAACGGACTGAAGAGCATCATGGCGCGGATCGGGCCGGAATTCGTGAGGATCCGGATCGGGATCGGCCGGCCCGCTCCGGGCGGCGAGCCGACCTGGGACCCCGAGGAGGTGGCGGCATGGGTGCTGAGCGCACCATCCGGCGGGGACAGAACGGTGCTGGAGGACGCAACGCGGCTGGCGGCGGACGCGGTGGAGGCGATGATCACCGACGGTGTGGAGGTGGCGGGGAACCGATACAACCGGAAGGGGCCGGAAGCGGTGAAGGCAGCCGAGAGGGGCTAGACGGGATCGCCCTCGGGGAAAACGCCTTCCTGGCGAGTAAAGGCGCGAAACACCTCGCGCTTCTTGTTGTGACGGCGTGCATCAGCAGCGAGGAGACCGGCAAGTATGGAGCTTGCCCGGACGACGTGGGCACCCTTGTTGAGCATGACGCACTCCGTGCGCTGGCCGTGGACGGCGTCGGTGATTTCGGCGCGCGCGGGGAGGCCACTCCGCGTGAGGGTCTCCAACACCTGTGTGGCCCAGATCGCCGGGACGTGCGCGGCGTCACACATGGCGAGGATATCCTCGGAGACGAATGCAAGATCCTCGAAGCCGACTTCCACGGCGAGGTCGCCACGAGCCACCATCACGCCGAATGCCGGCAGGTCAAGGCCGGCGAGGAGAATGCGAGCGAGATTGTGAATCGCCGCACGGGTCTCGATCTTGGCGATGATGCCGAGACTCGGGTGGCCGAGTTCGACCAACGCCTTGTGGAGTGCCTGCACATCGCCGGGGCCGTGGACAAACGAAAGGCCAATCGCGGTCGCGTGGCGGACGATGAAGGGCAGGTGATCGCGGTCCTCCTCGGTAAGCGCAGGGAGGTCGATCACGGAATCGGGGAAGTTGAGCCCTTTTTCGGCGCGGATCCTGCCGGGCTTCTCGGGCCCGGTAATTCGGACCAACATGGACTCGGGACGCACTTCTTCGACGACGCCCGTTATCTTGCCGTCGTTGATGGCGATTCGGTGGCTGGCATGAACGGCATCTAGCGCTCCCGGATGGGAGACGGCAATCGCGGCGGGAGACGACTCGGACGGACTGCTTGAGATACCGTCCGGGGAGCGAAGGAGGACGAGGTGGTCACCGGCCGAGACGTGAATCTTCAGATCGTCCGGAATGCCGACAGTGCGCAGGTGGGGACCACCAAGATCGAACGCGACGCGGCAAGCTCGGGGAGGTGGGATCCCGGCGGAGTCGAGGGCCTGTTCGGCAGCGCGGAGGCGTTCGACGATTTCCCGCCAGTCGTCCTGGGTTTCGTGGGCTGTATTGATACGGAGGACGTCCATGCCGGCGAGGAGGAGGCGCTCAAGCAGTTCGTTACGGCGCGCCATGTCCGAATCGACCGTGACCATGATGCGCGTGCCGCGTTCGGGACGCGGCCTCCCCAGGAGGGCGGCCGCCCGCTCCGACAGAAGGCCGGCAGCGTCGTGGCGGTCAATTTGGCCGGGCGAGGGCGCCATCGGCGAACCGAGACGGGCCAGCACCTGGTCGAGCGACCAGAGGACCGCTGGCTCGACGCGACCCAGGGAGGAGAGGCCCAAGTCGGCCAGATCCATCTGCAGCGATTCGAGATCGTGCTGGCGGAGTGCGAGATAGGCGAAGAGATTTTCGCGGCTGCGTTGGATGACGGGCGGCGCATCTGGGGGTCCGTCGAGCCCAGCGGCTGCCTGCGTTGCCACCTCGCAACGGAGCGAGTGCAGGCGCTCGCGGACGGCGGCAATTGAGACAGTCACGGTTCCTGAGTACCGGTTCCAGAAGAATGGGCTGTTAACGGGCGCGGGAAAAGCGAAGAAGGAAACAAGGCCGGGCGTTCGGATCCCGGCGCCAGCGTGAAGCGCTCATAGTCGAGACAGCCGGCAAGGACTCCGGGCGGGAAGAGGGCGTAGGGATCGCCGCCCGGCAATTGGGAGCGATGGGCCGCGACTGCCGCCAGCTTCAGGCCGCGGACGGCGGCGATATCGACCTCGAGGTCCCATGCGAGGGCGCCGATCTCGGCCGCGGGCGGCGAAGGTGGGTCGCCCATCATGCCCTGGCACTTGAAGTACTGGGGGAGGAAGAGGCCGTGCGGAAACGCTGTGAAGAGCAATGCCGGGCGCTGGCTGCGTAACTCACTCCAGCCTTCTACCACCCAGCGATGGACGGCGATGTGGTCCGGATGGCCGTAAACGCCGTCCGGGCCGAGCGTGACTACCACATCGGGCGAAGCACCGCGGATGAGGGCACTCAGTCGGTTCGCCTGCGACGGTACATCACGGAGATGGCCGTCGGGGAGGCGCCAGCAGTATGGCTCGAATGCGCCGACGTACTCACAAGAGCGACGCAGCTCTGATTCGCGGACCGCTGCGATGGCGGCGGGTTCGGCGGGGCCGCCATCGTGGCGTTTCCCTTGCTCTCCGGAAGACGCGCAATGGATCGAGACATCCCAGCCGCTGGCAGTGAGGATCGCAACGGCGCCGGCGATGGAGTAGGCCTCATCGTCGGGATGCGGCATGACAGCGAGCAGGTGAGGCACGCGGCAAGTGTAACTGGGGACGCGAAGCGGAGCGGAGGTGCTGGCGACGTTCGTGTCTTCTGCGGCACTTTGCTAGATTTGGCGCGCCCAACGCCCGGCTCTCGAGTCGGAGCAAATGGAATGGAGGACAGCTCAACATGGCTGGACGGCTTGAAGGAAAGGTCGCAATCGTCACAGGTGGCGGGCGCGGGATCGGGCGCGGAGAAGCGCTGTTACTGGCGGCGCAGGGCGCGAGAGTCGTGATCAACGACTTCGGCGGCAGCGCAGCAGGCGAGGGAGGCGAAGCGGGCCCCGCGGATGAGGTAGCTGCAGAAATCAAGAAGATGGGCGGCGAGGCCGTCGCGAACTACGGCAACGTCGTCTCACTTGCCGACGGCGAAGCGATGGTGAAACAGGCGCTCGACACGTTCGGGCGGCTGGACATCCTGGTGAACAACGCCGGAATTCTGCGCGACCGGATGATCTTCAACATGACGGAAGAAGAGTGGGACGCAATCATCGCGGTCCATCTGAAGGGGCATTTCACCGCGACAAAGTTCGCTTCGATGGTGTTCCGGCAGCAGCGCAGCGGCCGAATTGTGAACACCTCATCTGAATCCGGATTCGGGAACATGGGGCAAACGAACTACGCTGCGGCGAAGGAGGGGATCACGGGTCTCACTCGAGCGCTCGCGCTCGACCTGGGGCGGTACGGCGTGACGGCCAACGCGATCCGGCCGAGGGCGGCGACGCGGCTGACGCTGAGCCCCGAGATGGAAGCAGCCCGGGCCCGCCGGGAGCAGGCAGCACAGGCGGGGCAGGCGCCCGCCGAAACAGCCGCGCAGGACGCGGTGGCCGGTCTCGACGCGATGCGTCCGGAACTGGTGGCACCGCTCGTCGCCTATCTGTGCACGGACGAGGCGGCGGAGATTAACGGTCGCGACTTCATCGTGGGCGGGAACGAAATCAGCCTTGTGAGCCTGCCGCGGGCGGAGCGCACCATTTACCGGGAAGGCGGATGGGATGTCGACACCCTGGCGCGTGTGTTCCCTTCGACGCTGGGGGCGGGGTTGAAGAACCCTCAGCCGCCGGTGGCAAGTAAGTAGGAGAACTGCGGCTTCGGAACGAGATGGCCGGACACCTGTCCGGCCATCTTTGCGTCTGCGCCGGGGCGAGCGTCAGGAGCCGGACGAAGGGGCGGTTGGAGCAAGGAACCGGAGCGCCGCCGGAACGATTTCCACGCGGGCCGGGAGATAGCCACCGCGCTCCCCGTCGAGGTCCACGACGCTGAGACGGGGGGAGGCCATTGCGATGGAGCGCGCGCGATGGTGGTCGACGCCAGTCATCTCGAGATGGGCGCCGTTTGCCTTCCGCTGGGCATCGACAGCCCTGAGGATCTCGCGGCGACCGACGTCTCCCCAGCGGATGACATCGAGCAGGCCATCGTCCGGGGCCGCGCCCGGGACTGCGACCATGTCGCCACCCCAGAGTTCCATGTTGTGGACGGAGATGCTGTTGTAACGGCCGTCGAGCTGTTCGCCATCGATCTCGAGCGTGAAGTCGCGGGCGAGGCGGCCGGCCATCTTCACGACAGTCATGATGACATAGGGCGCCGTATCGCCGAGCCGCTTGAGCAGGCGGGGCGTGGATTGCGAGATCTCAGGGACCCAACCAGCCGAGGCTTCGAGGAGGAAGTGGCGGGTCACGGGTTGGCCCTCTTCATCGCGAAGATGGATGCGACCAGCATCGATGCGGCGTTCGTTGCCGGCGGCAATCGCTCGGACGGCGGCCGCGGGTTTGCCGATGCCGAGGCATTTCGCCACGTCTTTGCCGGTGCCGAGACCGATCGTCCCGATAACGACTTCGTCGCCGGCGCCAGCATCGAGGATTGCGTTCGCGACTTCATAGACTGTGCCATCGCCACCGCAGGCCACCAGACACTTACGGCCCTGGCCGATCGCGCGGCGGCTCAGTTCGTAGGCATGGCCGCGGCGCTCGGTGATCTGCAACTCCGGCGTCATCCCCCGCGCGGAAATCGCGGCCTCGAGCCTGGCGATGCGCTTACGGGTGCGCCCGCCACCAGAGGCCGGGTTGACGACGAAGAGGGGTTGCATGCTCATTGTGGGAAGGTACACGGGCGCGAAGGATATGCAATCTTTCGCGTCATCGGTTTGGGAACGAGGTGGCCGGGGCGATGCAGCATTCGACGTACTTCCGGGCGATGAACACGGACATCGAGGTTTTGGCAGAGACGACGTCGCCGGTACCTCCGTTGGAGCTGTTCATCGGCGCCAAGCTGCTGTTCGAAGAACAGGAACAACGGTTCAGCCGGTTCCGGCCCGGGAGCCTGCTGAGCGAAGTCAACGCCGGACGGCAGGTTGAGGACGAGGCGCTCGCGCGGGTTTGCCGGATGGCTATCGAAGCCTGGGAATTCACCGGCGGACGCTTCAATCCGATGGTGCTCGATGCACTCATCGCGGCCGGGTACGACCGGTCATTCGAAACGGTGGGGGCACGGGGCGAACCACGAGCACAGGCTGTGCCAGCTCCTGCAGAGGCGATACGGCTGGAAGCTGACCGCGTGAGTCTGAGCCGGGGCCAACTGGACCTCGGGGGCATCGTCAAAGGCTGGACTGTTGACCTGCTAATCGAGAGCTACGGCCCCGGACTGGACGGGCTGTTCGTGAACGCGGGAGGCGACCTTCGATGCTCTGGTTCGGAAGAGGGCGTCGATGGTTGGCGCGCAAGCATCGATGGCGGGGCAGCAGGCGCGACCCCGTGGGAGGGAGCGATGCGGGGTGCGGTGGCGACATCAACCAGCGCGAAGCGTCGATGGCGGACGGCCGCGGGTTCGCTCGCGCACCACCTGATCGACCCGGCGACAGGTGAGCCGTCGACATCGGAGATTGTCCAGGCATCGGTTTGGGCGAACGAATGCTGGCGAGCGGAAGCGTGGGCGAAGGCTGTGGTGATCGGCGGACGCGATGCACTCGCTGCCTGCCGGGTCGCCGGGCTGGCGGCAATGACGATCGCCGCCGATGGCAGCCTACTGGGCCGGGGGCCGGGTTAGAGGCAGTTAGCGGCGGATGGTGGCAAGGTCAGCAACGAAGACGGCCGGACCGGAGCGTTCTGAGACTCCCGAATCTGCTTCGACCGTGACGACGGCGTTCTCGTAGCCATCAACACCCTGGGGTATCAGGGCCTGGAAGCGGGCGAATCCGGATTCGTCTGCGTTGAACGAGCCAAGACTGATGTAGTGCCCGGCCGCGTTGACCCAGAGTTGATAGGCCTGGCCCTCCGGAAGCTTCGGAAGGCGGGAGGCTACGAACCAGGCGCGCCGCTGTTCCGGATCCCAGATGAAGCGCCCGATCGCAAAGCTGTTTTCGTCGACCGAGAAGACTTCCGCGACATTGCTGTCCGGCGAGAGGAGGGCGAGAAGGAGGTCGCGGTCGAGGCGGGATGTCGAGCGGATCTCCGCGGATTCCTTCACCTGGTCGTCGAGCTTCTGGGTCAGCGCGGCGATCTCGACCTTCTGAGAAAGCGCATCATCGATTTGCGCCTGGAGCAGGGAGTTCTGTTCCTCGACGTCGTCGATCTGTCCGCGGAGGGAGAAAAGCCCGGTAAGCGCGGCTATCGCAACGACGATGGCTGCAACACCCGCACCGGCGCCGACGAGACGAGCGGCCCAGACGAGGGGACCGGGGGCAGACAGGCCAGCCGCTCGGAATACACGGCCGCGAAGGCGTGGCGACGGGGCAACGCGATCGACCGCGAAGAGGAGGGCGGCGGCGACTCGCTCGCTATCGGCGACGAGGCGGCCGCAGGAGTGGCAGGATTCCGCGTGCAGGGCGATGCGCACGGCCTCTTCGGGTTCGAGCGCACCGACCGCGTAGTCGTCGGCCTGTTCCTGGGTCAGGTGTTGACGCATGGCTAAACCTGACCGTCCAGGGCTCGGCGGAGCTTCATCATGCCGAGGCGGACGCGCGTCTTTACGGTGCCGAGGGGCTCGTTGAGCATCTCGGAGATTTGCTGCTGGGTGAGGCCGCTGAAGTAGGAGAGTTCGAGCGCGAGTCGCTGTTCACGGGGGAGGTCTGCCAGCGCGGCGCGAACGAGCGATTGGCGTTCGTGAACCTGTGCACTGGAGAGCGGGTCATCATCATCGGCCGGGACAGATTCGAGGAGGTTATCTTCGGGAAGTGCGCCGGGTATGCCTTCACGCTTACGGCGCCGGCCACGGGAGCGAAGCTCATCGACTGCGCGGTTGCGGGCGACGCTCATGAGCCAGGAGACAAACCGGCCGCGATCGGCGACGAAGGAGGCGGGGTTCTTCCAGAGGCGGACGAAGATATCCTGCGTGGTGTCTTCTGCCAGTTGAGCATCGCCAAGGACGCGGTAGGCGGCGGTATAGACCACTTCGGCATAGCGGTCGTAGATAACAGCGAAGGCTGTTTCCTGGCGCACGACCACGGCTTCCATGAGGCGCTCATCCGACCACGCGGCCATGTCGCGAGGGGCGTCGTCGATACCCCCACGCACAACCGCTGTAGTTACGTTACGTATGCCGGTGAGGTCTGGATTGCGTTGCCAAGTCATTTAGCGAGCCCGAGACGATGATACAGCGAGCCTATTTGAGGCGCGCCAGGCCTTTACCGGCCCGTTTGGCGGTTTACGCTCGATTGCCACGGGTTGGCGAACACTGGTTGCAGACCCCCAAAGGAACCACTGATACATGAAACGAACGACCGGGATGCGAATACGAACCCTCGGCATGGGATTGGCGGCCGTCACAGCGGCGGTCGCGATTGGCGGGTGCTCGGACCGCGCACCTGAAGCATCACCGGCCACCGCGATCACGATATCGGCTACGCAGGCACCGCAAACGGCAGCCACCACGACGCAGCAGGCGGCCCGGACCGCCGCGGCCAGCACGACGGGTGAACTCGCCGTGACCGAGATCGTGCGGCTGGCGGAGCCCGCCATCGTGAGGATTGAGACAGGCGGCGGGGTGGGCACCGGGTTCATCGTCAGCGCCGACGGCTACCTGGTAACCAACAACCACGTGGTCGAGGGCGCGAATGGCGTCGCGGCGCGGACCGTCAACGTGACACTGAGCGACGGCGACCGGATTCCCGGGACGGTTGTGGGGACGGACCCACGCTCTGACCTGGCCCTCGTGAAGATCGACGGTGGGCCGTACTCACCGCTGCCTCTCGGGCGCCTGGATGAGGTGGAGATCGGCCAATCCGTGGTGGCGATCGGGTACGCACTGGATTTGAGTCGAGGCGAAGGGCCGTCATTTACGGTCACGACGGGAATCGTCAGCCAGAAGAACCGGGCGATCAGCGAGTCCGCGCCGATCCTGGGCGCGATTCAGACCGATGCCGCGATCAACCACGGCAACAGCGGCGGGCCGCTGATCAACCTGTTCGGCGAGGTCGTCGGCGTGAACACGGCGCTTGCACCAGACCCGACAACGGGCGGCGTTGCGCAAGGGATCGGCTTCGCGGTCGGGGTGGACACAGTACAGGCGGTGTGGGAACAGCTCCGCGACACGGGCCGCGTGGAGCGAGGGTTCCTGGGCATTTCGGGATTCACGGCCCTACGTCCGGCGGTCGCGCGTGACCTCGGCATTCCCGAGGACGTGGGAGGCATCTATCTCGCAGCGGGCGACGCCGTGCAGCTCAACGGTCCGGCGGGAGCGGCGGGCATCCGCTCGGGCGATGTCATTACGGCGATTGGCACGTCGAAGATCGCGACCGAGGCCGACCTGGCTGTGGCGATGATCCGGAACGGTCCCGGCAGTACGGTGGCGGTCGAAATCTATCGTGGGTCAGAGAAGATGACGGTCGACCTGACGCTTGGCACGCCTCCAACGCAGTAACGCAGCTGCGCATGGAGGTTCTCTCCCCGGCGGGCCCCGCGATCGAACGGTCGCGGGGCCTTCCTTTGCATCGTGACGCAGGCGCGATAGGCTCGGGCAATGCGCATTGTTTCGCTGGTGCCGAGCCTGACCGAGCTGGTGTGGTGGCTCGGGCGAGGGGATTGGCTGGTGGGGCGGACCAGGTTCTGCGCGGAGCCAGAGGGCCTGATCGAGCGAGTCCCGAGCGTTGGTGGAACGAAGGATCCGGACATCACGGCGATTACCGGCCTGCGCCCGGACCTAGTGATTGCCAACCGTGAGGAGAACCGCAAAGAGGATGTGGTAGCGATGGAAGCGGCAGGACTGCGCGTTGTGCTGACGGATCCGGACTCGATCGACCAGGCGGTAGCCATGATCGTGGAGCTCGGGGCGCTACTGGGAGCGGCCGAACGAGCGCAGACGCTGGTGGCGGACATCAAGGCAGGATTGGCCGAGCCTGTGTCAGGCCCGAAGGTGTTCGTTGCCGTGTGGAAGAAGCCGCTGCTGGGCCTTGGCTCGGAGAGCTACGGCCATGACCTGATCGAACGGTGCGGCGCCAGGAATGTGCTGGGCAACCGTCCCCGTTATCCGGAGATCACTCGCGAGGAACTGAGCGGGTTGGCGCCCGAGTTGATTCTTCTTCCAGACGAACCGTACCGGTTCAAGGAGCGGGACCAGGCGGAGTTCTCAGCGATCGCGCCCGCTACCATCATCGATGGCAGGCTACTGTGGTGGTATGGGCCGCGAATGCCGGAGGCGATCCGGACGTTGCGTGCGCTGTTCGCAGAGAGCACGGCGTAGATCAGACGGCCGGAGCATTGGGAATGATTGCGAGGCCGCCGCGGATAAGCAGCGGCCCCTGGTTCCATGCGTTACTGTCCGGGGATACCGTCGGAGGCGACGGCGGGCACGATGCGCCGGATCTTGTCGTTGCCGCCGCCGCCAAGGAAGCCGGAAGAGACCTTGAAGGTTTCGAGGCTGGAGACGCCGACGATGGGCTGGCCGATCGTACCAACCAGCGACAGATTGTCCTGCGAGCTGACGCCACCGCCGCCAGTGGGTCCGGAGAACGAAAGATCCCAGCCGCTTGCGGACTGAGCAAGGACGACGATGGCGACAGCAGAGGCTGCGACGGCGGCGCCGGTGAGCGCGAGAAAGCGACCGGCGCGGTAGCGATTGAGGCGCACTGCGGACATACAGGCCTCCTTACTGCTTGATGACGAGGACGTTGAACGTGAGACCGTCTTCGAGTGCACCGCCATTAAGAGCCTGGATGATCCAGTCTCCGGTCCCACAGTTCGGAAAACCTGCCACGCCAGTGTCGTAGACAACGCTGAAACCCGGGTGGCCCGTGCTGCCTGAAGCGAGCGTGATGAACACGAGGGCGTCGGGATCGCCCAGAGTTAGCGCGCTATTGATACCAATCGCCTTGTCGTCGCTCGCGGCAGCGAGATCACACGTGTTCGCGCCCGAATCGACAGTCACCCGAAAGGCCGCCGGGCTCGCACCGCTGACGGTGATAGGGCCGTCGATCTCGATGGCGGAGGTTTCGCCGGAGACCTTCGCGCCGGTGCCATCGCCGCCATCGGCTTCAACTGCAATGCCGGGCGTGGTCGTACCGGTCTGGGTGACCTTGAAGACGGAATCGGAGCCCGTGACCGCACCCTCAGCATCGAAGGGGATCGCGAGCGAGCCGACGGTCTTCGCGTAGATGGCGTAGGGGACGGCGCTGATGGGTTGACGGGGTGAGAGGACGGTGTAGGTGCCGGTGGAAGCGCCGGGCCGGACCGCGATCTCAAGCCAGCGGGCGTCGCCGTTGAAGGCGCCGGGGCCGAACGAAAGGGTGGTGGTGAAGACACCCGCTGAGACGGCGAGGTCGTCCGCCAGGTCCACGGTACCGACCTGGCTGCCGCCGGTCTCTTCGTCGTAGGCGATGAAGCGGAAGTCGTAGGCACCGGAGGCTGGCTGGTTGTTGTCGGTGAGGCGGCCCTGGTAGGTGAACGCCTCTGTGAGTTCAGACGGGGCCGCGAGCACGACGGCGTCGCGGGGCGGCCCGGGATCGAGGACGCTGCCGAGGGCCGAGTACACGGGCAGCGCGAGGATTGCGGCGGCGCCGGCAAGAGCGGCGGCCATGTGCGTTGTCTTCATAGAGTGACCTCCCTGCGGGGTTGGGGGCGTTCCAAGTATACGGGGCATTCTGTTGAGATGCTCGATCGGGTCAGCAGATGAACGATTCGCGAGTTCGTTGACCCTTCATGGGGCGAGGATTACGTTCGGCTGGCCCCGGCGCGGCCGGCGCAGCTATGCACAGGAACGTGGTTCATGGCGGAAGAGGATGTCGCCCGGGAGCTTCGGGAGGACGCCCGCGCCCTGGTCGAATCCGGGGAGTGGGCGAAGGCTGTCGCGCTCCTTTCGGCGCTTCACCCGGCTGACCTCGCAGACCTGGTGCTGGCACTGGATGAAGACGAGCGAAGCACGCTCCTCGTCCATCTGCCCAACGACATCGTCGGACAACTCTTCGAATTCGCCGAAGAAGGGGAGCTGAAGGCGCTCATCGAGAGCGTTGGGATCGCCGAGCTGGCGGCCGTGCTGGAGGAGACACCGGACGATGTCACCGTCGACGTCATCCAGCAGCTGACCCCGGCCGAGCGAATCGAAACGCTGGCAGCGCTGGACCGCGAAGAACTGGGCGAACTGCTGGAGTACGGCGGCGACTCGGCAGGCGGCATCATGTCGCGCGGCTTCATCACGCTTCCCGAAAGTGCAACGGTGCAGCAGGCGATCGACTACCTGCGGATGCTGCAACCTGGCGCTGACCAGGCGTACTACCTGTACGTGGTGGACGACGAGGAGCGGTTGCAGGGCGTTGTGAGTCTGCGGGACCTCATTGTCTCCCGACCAACAACGGCATTGGCCGAAGTGACGACGCGCGATGTGCACGCGGTGACCGCGGGAACCGACCAGGAAGAGGTGGCGCGGGCACTGCAACGGTACAACCTGCTGGCGATCCCGGTCGTGGACGAGGACGGCCGTCTTATTGGCGTGACGACGGCCGACGACCTGATCGACGTCCTTGAGGAAGAGGCCACCGAGGACATGTACCGGATGGTGGGCCTGGACGAGGACGAGCGCGTCTTCAGCCCAGTGCGGCAGAGCGTACGCCGACGTCTGCCGTGGATGATGGTGAACCTGGTGACGGCATTCCTGGCGGCCGCGGTGGTCGGGCTTTTCGATTCAACGCTGGGTAAGGCGACCGTGCTCGCGGCGTTCATGCCAATTGTGGCTGGGCAGGGTGGGAATGCCGGGACACAGACGGCCACAATCGCGGTCCGGAGCCTCGCCCTGGGTGACCTGGAAGTGCGCGACGTGTTCCGCGCCTGCAGGAAGGAGATCCTCGTCGCCGTGGCCAACGGACTCGCGGTCGGAGCGGTCGCCGGCATTGGGAGTTACGCGTGGCAGCAGAACTGGGCGCTCTCGATCGTCCTGGCGGCGGCGCTGTTCCTGAACATCTGCGCGGCGACGCTTGGCGGGGTGCTGATTCCGCTGGGGCTGAAGTCGGTAAGGGTCGACCCGGCGCTGGCCGCCAACATCTTCGTGACGACGATTACGGACGTACTGGGGTTCTTGTTCTTTCTCGGGTTGGCGAGCGTCGCGATCGATCAGATCGCCTGACGCTCGAACGGGTTTCCGGCCAACCGGAAATGGAAAGGAGTGGGGCGAACGGTGGGATTTGAACCCACGATCTTCTGGGCCACAACCAGACGCGTTAACCGCTACGCTACGCCCGCCACGCGAAAGGACATCGTAGCATTCGGGCCCTTTGGCGCGAGTGGCTGCTAGCGGGGCCCGTAGATCTGTTCGAGGAGGACGAGAAGGTTGGGATCGTTCCGCCGGAGCCAGTCACGGTCGAGGTTCGTTGCAGGATCGCCGTCGAAGTAGGCCATGGTGCCCTCGGCGAAGTACTCGTTGGCGTTGCGACTGGCGTAGGCGCCGCGATAGGCGCCGCTATCCAACGCCGCCTGGTAGAGCACGCGGATTTCGATGTAATCCGCCGACGAAAGGACCCAGCCCTGCACGAGGTGGCCGAGTTCGTGATAAAGGACGTTGACGCCGCCACAGGGGCCTTCGCGGTCGCCGACCATATCGGCAGCGTTGACAGTGACCAGAGGATAATCAGCGCGGTCGGCGATGCCGCAGACGTGGTCTGAGAAGGCACGGCCCAGCTCCTTTTCGAGGCAGCGGAATTCCGGGAGTTCGAGCACGCCCTGGCCCTTTTCGGCGATAACCACGTAGGCGCCCTGGTCGACGAGGGGCTGACGCAGCGCAGGATCCTCGAAGACTTCTTCGATTGTTGCGACGGCGGCATCGAAGGCTTCAGCGGGCACAGCAGGGCCGCCAACAATGGCGAACCCGAGGACTTCGCGCTGCTGTGTGTACTCGGGAGGGATTACTCGCGGTTCGCCCGGCGAAGGGATGTGGAGGACGCCCTGGCAGACCGTCTGGCCCGGCGTGAGCCGCGGCTGACCGGTTGTTGGGACTGCGGTTGGCGACGTTGCTGGTGCCGCGGGCACATCGCCGCCGCCGGCAGTTGAACTCGTCAGGGCGGCACCAGCGGCGACACCGGCGACCACGAGCACTGCCAGACCGGCGACGATGGCGAGGGCGATTCTCACGACGGTTCCAGTATCGGCCGGGACGCGGGGCGCCGGAAGGAAAGGGTTTGGGCCAGGTTCAGTCCGAGATCGCGTAGCGCACGGTGACGTTCACGGTCACCTTGCCAGTGCCAGGTTCGATCGGGGTGGACGTGCCGGTTGCAGGGGCCGCGCCCGCAACCTTGTCGTCGTAGTAGATCTCGGGGCTGCTGTAGTTCACTTCGCTGATGGCGACGGGCTTACCGAGCGACACCTCGCCAGCGGACGCCAGCTGAGATGCCTTCTTCTTTGCGTCATCCATCGCCAGGCCACGGGCCTCGTCGATGGCTTTCTGGTTGTCCTCGAGGCCAAAGCGAATGCCGTTGATGCGAGTGTCATCGCCCCCGGCTTCGGCCGCGTCGTCGATGATTTGCGAGAAGTCATCGAGTTCCCGAACTTTCACGGAGACCGTGTTAGAGACCTGGTAGCCGGTGATGGTGGGCTGGCCGCCGTCACGCGGATAGTCGTACTGCGGATAGATGGAGAACGACGAGGTCTTGATGTCCTCTTCATCGACGCCGTTCTTCTTGATGCTGTCGATCAGCCGGGTGGCAGAGGCTGCTGCGGCTTCGCGGGCGTCGGCGACCGTGGCCCGGGTGACCGTGATGCCGACATCGAAGTAGCCCGTGTCGGGCTCGACGACAACCTCACCGGTACCGCTCACGGTGATTCCAGCCTGTTCGGGCGACGTACTGACCACGGTAGTCCCTCCGTCGCCGCTGCAGGCGGCACTGGTGAGCACAAGGATGGGAAGGGCAAGCAAGGCGATGCCGGGCATGGAGCGTGGGTGTTTCATCTTGATGAGGCCTTTCGTTTGGAAGAGGGGACCAGGAACGAGGCGGCAATGGCGATGGCCGCGAGGCCACCGAGGGCGATCTGGGCGCCGCGAAGCAGCCAGTTCGTGCTCCCTCCGGTAGCGGATGGCGCCAACTCTTGCGCGGCGGCTTCGTCGTACCTCGAGACCTGCTGAATTTCTGGCTCGGGGGTGAGTGCCTGGTCGTCCGCCGGAGGCTCCGGCAAGGACTCGGATCCAGGACTGTCTGGGGCCGCCTGCGCGGTGACCTGGCTCCCATCAAAGGTGGGGACTGCTTCGGTAACCTTGGGCGCTGCCGCTGAGTCCTGCGCGAACGCCGGGCTGGCACTTTCCGGCGCCTGGCCCGCAGCCGCTTCGCCAGCCGAGGCGGCCAGGCTGGCTGTGTCTTTGGATGACATGTTGGAGCCGACTCCGGGTCCGATATCCACGAAGACAAGGACCGCCAGGGCTGCTGCCGCCACCGCCCCGACTGCGCGTGACCCGTTCTGGATCCAGGGGAGTACGCTCTGCCGGGATGAAGACCGCGCCGTGGAACTGGCTCCGGCACCGGCCATTGCCAGGGTGAGCCGGAAGGAACGCGGGGCTTCATGCGCAGGCAAGGCGCGTAGGGCGGAGCGGAGGCCGCGTAGCTCAAGCTGAAGAGCCTGGCAGCGGTCGCAACCCGCGAGATGGCGTTCGACCGAGGCGGCACCGGTGGCATCGAGGTTGCCATCGACGAATGAGTGGAGCCGCCGCATGTGACGGGAGTGGGGGCGCAGTGTTGGAAGCCTCATAGCCGGTTACTTTCCAAGACGACGGACCTCGCCAAAGAGTTCCGGGTGCGCGAGGACGAGCCGGCGAAGGCGTTCCCGGCCCCGGTGAATACGAGACTTGAGGGTGCCCAGAGAGATATCGAGCAGACGCGCGGCCTCCTCGTAGCTGAGCTCATATATATCGACGAGGACGACGGCCTGGCGCTGCTCAAACGGGACTTCGAGCAGAAGCTGTTCGAGGTTGGCACCAAGTTCGCTACGGAGCACGGCGCTTTCGGCGGTCTCGCCCGAGTCGGGGATATCGATTGCGTCGTCACCGGGCTCACCGGGAGTGAGCGTGCCCGCGGAGATGCGGCGGCCGCGGCGGCGGTATTCGTCACGGCACTGGTTGGCGGCAATGCGGAGGAGCCAGCCCTGGAAATTGCCTTCCTGGAACCCGGCGAGTCCACGGAATGCGGCGAGGAATGTCTCCTGTGTGGCATCTTCGGCAGCCTCGGGTTGGCCAAGCATGCGGCGACAGAGACCATAGACATGGGCCTGGTGCCGGTCGACAAGGCTGTTGAAGGCATCAAGGCTGCCGTTCTTTGCCAGTGAGACCAGTGTTGCGTCGGCGAGATCGGCAACGTCGCTCATTGTGGGCGAAGGTAGGTCAAGCCCCTGCAACGGGACAACCGGCGCAACCAGGTGACAGGTAGGGGAGCCAATGGATCCGGAAGATGAGCTGGCAGATGAGCTAGCACCCGAGGAGACCAGCGGTGAAGACCCGTGGCACGAAGAAGGTTGGTATTTCGACCTGCCCGCGGGCGCATGGGAGCGCCAGGAGGCCAAGAACCGGGTGTTGCGAGACAACATCCGGGCGAACGTGAAGCGGGACACGTCGCTACGGGCACTGGAAGCGCGGCGCGACCCGTTTCACGCGCGCGATGCGCTTCTGGGCCTGGCACAACACGCCGATGGCCCGGCATGGGGAGAAGAGATGGACGACGCACCCGTTTCACAGCGGACCGGAGACGCGTGGCTGGAATCAGAGCTGCTCGACGAAGAAGAGCCCGGAAGCTGGAAGGCCGAACTGCCTGACCGGAAACCGCGCACGACGTGGCAGGAAGAAGAGCCAGAACCTGAATGGGGCGCGCCAGAGGATCTCGAGCGCCGCACCGGCCCCCGGCGACCTGGGGCGATTGCAAAGCAACACGAGCCAACGCGGGAAGAAGACGCGGCATGGGAGCCGGCGCCGCTGCGGCCACGAGCCCTGCGGCCACAGAACGCAGCGGACGACGATGCCCTTTCGGAACCGGAGGTTGAGGCGGGCGAGGTCACACCGAAACGTTCCCGTTGGGACGAGATGTTCGGGGGACCGCCAGACACGTCCATCATCGAGGCGATGCGCGACTGGAGCAGCGGGGCGAAGACCGACGAGGAACGGGGGCCCCGGGAACTGACGGAGCTCCCCCCGGAACTCTTGCAGCCGTTCGAATGGGAAGAAGCGGGCGCAATGGAGCCGGAGGCGCAAGTTGAGGCCGTCGCCGACACGCCCGCTCTCGCAAGAGATGTTGTCGGAAGCGACGGCGACGAGACGAAGAAACGTGGACCAACCGCAGACTTGTTTGGATACGGTCAGGCTGACGACGAGGCACGGCCGGAGTCGCCACCGCTCGCGATCCTGGAACAGTCTGCGCTCGACGCGGGGGGTTGGGACACATTCGCCGCGAAGATCGCGCCCGCGATGCCGCACAGCGAACCAGAAAAGAAGTCGCCGCGTTTCGCCAAGCTCTTCGGCCGCGGGTCCGAACGGAGGGATGACTCCGGGTCGGAGTGGTCAATCGACCCGGCTGCGATTAGCGAGGTCAGGAATGCGGGCGGTGATTCGATGCGGGGTCCGTCGCCGGCCACACCTGACCCGGCAGCGTTGGCCGGCTGGGAACCAATGGAGGCGAGCGCGGAAGAGCCGAAACGGCGCACCATCGACGATGACGACGCGGCTGAACTCGGGACGGTGCAGCGCGGGGCGAACAGACCTGGCCCGGGCGCATGGGGCGCCCCACCGAGCGACGAGGACGGATCGTTGAAATACGAACTGCCCCGGAGGTTCACGGACCGGGACGTCTGGGATGACGGCTGGTTCGAACAGCCGCCGGGCGAGGACCGGGTGCCGGTGCGGCCGCCGCAGGGGCTCCGCGAGGAGGCGCCGACGGCGCAGGTTCCTGAGCCCGCGGCTGACGCGGGGGTGGAGCACGAAATCCCTGCAGAAGCATCAGCGGAGTCGATCGAGGAAGACCTCGCGCGGGCATACGAGGAAGCCCGGCAGGTCGCGGCCCCTGAATTCGCGGAGCATGCCGCCGAGCGCCTTGAGATCGAACCGCCTGTACCGGAGGAAGCGATAGAGCCATCGCCGTTCCTTGTGGATCCCGCTTCAGACGACGTGGCGGAGGCCCGGATGGAGGTGGTTCAACAGGGGCCGGAGGCAAAGTCAGCGGAAAGCTTCGGCGTGGAGGAGGCTGACGCCGAGCGCGAAAGGGGCGATGCTGAGGGACAGGCGTTCGCCGTGGAGGCTCGGCTCGCCAGCGACGCGGAAGACGAGGTGCTCGCAATGGAAGACGGCAGGGATGCTGATCTGATGTCCGAGGCTCTGGAACCACAGCAGCCGGTGCGAAGTGTTGCGGACGACGACCCCTGGGCGGCGTTCCTCGTCTCCCGCGAAAGCGATGAGCCGCTTGGGTTCCGCTTCACGAGCGACCGCGACTCGAGGTTGGCGAGCTGATGACCGGAGCCGACGACAACGGCGCAAGGGTATAGGGGACTCTACGTGCAGGAAACGGAACGGCCCGAGGGTACCCCCGAAGAGACGGATGGCTGGGACGCCGTCGTTGCTGCCGCCGGGTACGAATCGCCAGGCGAACAGGCGCCCATTTATCGTGGACGCCCAGATGACGGGCGGGCAGCGCGAAGGCGGCTGACGCCCGACATGGTGGTTGGGTCACCGTGGGGACAGCGGCAGCATTCTGACGAGCCCGAATTCGACGAAGAGCCAGCAGGAATCGAGCTCAAGCCCGAGTGGGAGATGGACGACGACGTTGTCCTCCGGGCGTTTGAAGAGCATGCGCGAGCCGAGCCGCTGGTCCAGGCGCGTTACCAGGCGCCGGCCGCGACTCCGATGCTGGAAGATCCGGATGAGATCCATTCGCTCCTGGGCTCGGACGGCAGCGCCATCGTGCGGGCAGCACAGGCATCGCCGATCGAGGGACCGGTGTTCGAGTACGAGGAATCCGATGATTCCCAGCCGAAGCCATGGGAAGACGAGCCGCCACGACCGGCGCCATCTGCTATGCCGTATGTCGAGGATGGTTGGGACGAGCCCGCTGAATTCGCGCCGCCGCCGTTGGGGGGGAGGATGGGATTCGAGGGACCGCCGCCGCCGGTAGTGCCGGTGGTGATGAAGAGCCGGCGACGCCGTGGGCGCACGGTTGTGCGGGAGTTGGTGGAAACGGCCCTGCTGGCGTTGCTGGTGTTCCTGGCCGTGCGAGCAAGCTTCCAGAACTTCAAGGTGGACGGGAATTCGATGTTCCCGACGCTGGAGAACGGCGAATTCTTGATCGTGAACAAGCTGGTGTACTCCGAAGTCGATGTGGAGAAGCTGGGACGCTTCCTGCCATTCCTTGACGCGGGAGAGACTCCGGAGCGATACGTGTTCCACGGCCCAGAGCGGGGTGACATCATCGTGCTGATTGATCCGAGGCGGCCCGATACGGACCTGATCAAGCGCGTGATTGGCCTGCCTGGGGAGACGATCGAGATCATCAACGGGACGATCTTCATCGACGGGAAGCTGTTGGAGGAGCCCTACATCGAGCAAGCGTGGCACTACACGGGCCCGAAGATCTCGATACCTGAAGGCGAGTACTTTGTGATGGGAGACAACCGGGACAACAGCCTCGACTCCAGGAGCGCGCAGGTCGGACCCGTGCCAAAGGATTTGATCATCGGGAAAGCACTGCTTTCGTACTGGCCATCGAGCCAGTTCGGGCTCGCGCCAAACGGGTCGCCGAAGCTGACGGAAAAGACCGTGGAAGCGTGGCAGGCGGAGCAATCGCCGACGGTGGCAAGCGCGCGGTAGACCGGGGAAAACGGCGAGGATACGCTCGCAGCGTGACAGAAGACCTCGAACGACTTCTTGCCGAACGCGGCGCGCTGATGCGCGGACATTTCCAGTTCGCCAGCGGGCGCCATGGCGACACGTATGTGGAGAAGTTCCGCATCCTGCAGTGGCCGGACATCACATCGGGACTTTGCGAACGAATCGCAAGCGCGCTAAGCGGGACCGCAGACGTTGTGGCAGGGCCAACGACGGGTGGCGTGATCCTCGCGTTCGAAACAGCGAGGCAGATGGGCTTGAAAGCGATTATCGCGGAGCGGCGCGGTGACGGAGAGCCGGGCCGCGAGTTTCGCCGAGGGTTCGAAATCGGCCCGGGAGACCGCGTGCTGGTGGTCGATGACGTGCTCACGACGGGCGGAAGCATTCGGGATGTGCTCGATGCGGTAGTGAGAACGGGCGCGACGGTAGCCGGCGTGGGCGTGCTTGTTGACAGGACAGGTGGAAAGACCGACTTCGGCGTGCCCTTCGCTTCTGCCATTTCGCTGGACATCGTCTCGTGGGCGCCCGAGGAGTGCCCGCTTTGCACGGCAGGACAACCGCTACAGATCACGTGAGGCGGTAGCGGGCCTCCCATCGGTCCGCGCTACAATCGATGCGTGAAGTACGTCCGGCAAGCGGCGAATGATCCCGCGTTTCTCCTGAAGGCCATTGGTGAAGCGTCTGGCGAGTTGCGCCGGATGCTGGAAGGCACGCGGCGGGTTCGACTGCTGTTGCCAGGCGAGCGGCCAGACGAGGACTGGACGTTGCTGGGCCTCGCCGCTCACATGCGGGACGTCGAGCTGGGGATGAATGAGAACTTCAACTGGATCCTCAGCGGACGGCGGATGCCGCGGGTTGCGGTGGTGGACCTGGACGACATCCCCCTTCGTGAAGACTATGAGGACGAAGACGAGGATGAACTCCTCGATGAGTTTCACTACTACCGGCGCCAGACTGTGTACCTGTTGTGGAGCGCGGACGAACGGGACTGGGCCCGCGTGGGGCTGCATCCCTACCGCGGAGAAGTAACGCTGCTGGACCTGGTGCGCGACCTCTACCAGCATGACCTGGAGCACCTGTGGCAGGCGAAGCGAATGGTCGAGGGGCTTCCAGCACGGTGAGTGAGGCGGCGTCGGGGCGGCGCGGGTTACCGCCGGTGCGAGTGATTCGTCCGGCTCCATGGGCACACGGTGCCGGCGAGGTCTGGATCGCGCACATCAATGACGACACCGGCATCGTGCGGAGAGCAGCGGCGGCGGTGTCGGTCGACGCGAGCCTCGAGAACGGGGCGACGAGGGTCCGCGGCACGCGAGGCGAGCTGAAGCGGCTGGCGGGAGCACTCGACGCTGGACGGGCACCGATAGCAACCGCGCTGTGGAACGCCCTTGAGCCGCGCACAACGTGGTGGACGGCACGTGGGGAGATACCGGTGGACCGGCCGGTGATCATGGGCATTGTCAACCTGACGGAGGACTCGTTCTCCGGTGATGGCGTGGGGAGCGACGTGGCGGCCGCGCTCAGGCGCGCGAATGAGCTGCGAGAGCAGGGTGCGGACATCATCGATGTCGGAGGCGAGACGGCACGGGCTGACCGGCCAGTGCGTGAAGCCGAAGACGAAGCAGTAGCGGTGGCGCGGGTCGTGGCCGCGCTAGCCGCTGAGGAACACGTCGTGTCCATCGACACCTACAAGCCGGCCGTGGCGGCGCGGGCGCTGGAAGCCGGCGCGTGGATCGTGAATGACATCAGCGGACTGACGCTGGGGAGGGAAACGCCGGAGGTGGCGGCGCGTGCGGGGGCCGGGTACGTGTTGAACTACAGCTACAGCGTGCCGAAACAGAGGCCAGACGCGCCGCCCGTGTACGACGACGTGGTGACGGAGACGGTTGGATGGATGTTCGAACGAGTGGCGCAATTGAACGACGCAGGGCTGCCGCGCGCGTCGATCGTAGTGGACCCGGGGATCGCCTTTGGCAAGAGCCACGACGAAGACCTGCAGGTGTTGCGCCGGATCGGGGAGTGCATGTCGCTCGGGCTGCCGCTGTTGCTGGCGCACTCGCGAAAGAACTACCTGGGGAGCGTCGCCGGGCGCATTCCGGGGGAGCGGGACCTGGAGACGCACATTTCGACCGTGCTCGCGCTGGCGCAGGGGGCGCGTCTGTTCCGCGTGCATGACGTGGAGGGGACGCGGCGCGCACTCGACATCGCGTGGGCGACGCTCGCGGGCAGCGCGGGCGACTATGCCCCGGACGCCGAAAGCTGGCCCTGGCGAGCGGCCGCATCAGCCACGCACATGATGCGTGGCGAGGCAGATAAATCGGCACCGAAGGGACAGCGCTGGTAGCCCCCCAGAGCGGGTTAGCGGGCGGCAGCTGTCGTAAACATCTCATCGGGAGCGGGGGTCGTGCCAACGCCCTCGATGCGCCATGCGGCCCAGTTCCCCTGGAAGTCCTTGGCGAGAGTGCCCTTCACAGTCCCATCTCGAGAGATAATCCAGAGCTCGGAGTCTGCGTCGCGCGGGGGCTGCCAGCGAATGACGATCCACTCCCCATCAGGTGACCAGAGGATGGGCTCCATCCAGGTGTCGCCGATATCGAAGCTGGCGATCTTCGTGTTCCCACCGCTGCCAACGACATAGATGTCGCCCCGGTCGGTGATGACGGTCTCGCCGGAAGGGGAGACTGGCGGGCGGGGCGGGTACTTTTCGAATCCGGTTGAGGACGAGCTGATCGGCGTGCGGACCCCGCTCTCGAGGTCGATGTCGGCGATGACCCCCTGTGACCATGTGCGGATCGTGTTCGAATCGATCCAGGCAAACGGGCCGATGTAGAGGAACGACGCGTGACAGATCTCCTCTCGGGCCTCGCCGGAGGCGGCTGCCCGTGTAAGGCACGTCTGGTCGCTCATGTAGAGGATCTCGCCAGGGATGTTGGCGTTCGGGGTATCACGGAGCAGGGGAGGTGAGGGATCGATACGGCCAAACCGGAAGACGATGACCGCGACAGCTACCAGGACGGCGGCCCCGACGAGGGCTGCGGCAATCACCAAGCGCTGTTTCACGACGTCTCAGGGTGGCGGTGAATGATCGACCGGACCTGGATGAGGATCACCACTGAAGCAATGATGAGACCTCCGGAAAGGATCAGGGCGATCGGCGCGGCAGCATCGCCGCTGAAGTGCTCGAACATGAAGGTGATGAGGGCGACGAGCAACGTCAGCACGGCGGCAGCGATATAGACGAACGACGCACGCCAGACCCCCAGGGCGATCAGGACGCCGCCGGCGATGAAGGCGAGGAACTCCCAAGCGAGGGCACTATCGACGCCAGCGTGAAAAGCGCCGAGGCCGAAAAGCAGCGCGGACAAGGCCCGGGCGCTGTACCTGGGCCGAACGATGTCCAACTCCGTGAGCGCAAGGAACGTGGCACCGACAGCAGTGATCATCAGGCCGGCGAGCTGGACGGAGTATTCATCGGGCCATGCGCCGAGGGCCTCGGCGAAGAAGACCGTGGAACCGGCCACGGCCAGGAGTTGCAGCGTGGCGGGGGAGACCGACCAGAGGGCGAGCGCGAGCGCAAAGGTCGCGGTCGCAACGGTGACGATCTGCCAGCGTTCATCGTCCAGCTGGTGACCGCCGTATTGGTCAAACGCCACCAGCAGGGTGGCAGCGAAGAGAGGGACCGCAAGGAACCATGCGGCCTGTCCTCCGCGCCGGACGCCCGGATGCGAGGCAAAGTGCATTCCCGCACCCGCGGCAAGGGCCAGTGCTGCAGCGGTGCCGATCAGCAGGAGCTGGGCCCAGCCCTCCATCTGCTCCCAGTTATTGCCGACAAGGAAGAAGACGCCTGCGCCGACGACGATGAACCCGAGATACAGGACCGCTTCGACGACGCTGGGCCTTTCCATCGAGACGGAACCGGCGCGGGATTCGGGCTCCCTTTCGGATTCGTACTGGAGGATGCGGTTGTAGGTCGGCTCATCGATGAGATTGACCCGCCTCCACGTGCGAAGGTGTTCTTGAGCTTCAGCCATTGGCGACAGGGTAGCAGCAGGGGAGGCGGCCACAAGGGCCGGACGGTGAAGGACGCGGGACTGGTCGCCCCCGAAGCACCTGGAACGTACCATGCGGACTTGGATTCAACGGGCGAGGTAGGGCGATGTCGCTGCGCGGGAGTGTCGCGATCGCTGGCGTGGCGGAGTTCAAACCGAGCCGCTTCACGGTGGGTGAAACGACGTTGGGGATGCTGGCCCGGGTGGCCATGGACGCGATCGCCGATGCGGGGCTGGAACCCAGCGAAGTCGACGGCGTGATCACGGCGAACTTCGCGGAGGCGCCGTTCATGGCCCCGGCGACGCTGGTGGAGTACCTGGGGATCGACGCGAAATTCGCGGAAGTGGTGGACCTCGGCGGAGCGACCGGGGCAGGGATGGTGACGCGGGCGGCGATGGCTATCGCGGCCGGGCTGTGCGAGACAGTCGTGTGCACGACGGCAGCGCGGCGAGAGCAGCGAAGTTCGCGGTCGGGTGGCGGCAGCTTCTCGGGCCGCCGGATCGACCGGACGCCGGCAGCTGAATTTGAAGAGTCATACGGGGCGATTGGGGCGAACTACGGGTACGCGATGATCGCCCAGCGATACATGCATGAGTACGGTGTGCGCCCGGAACAGCTGGCGAAGATCGCGGTGGCTCAGCGCTACAACGCCTGTCACAACCCGGACGCGATCTTCTTCGGGCAGCCGATCACGGTGGACGACGTCCTGAATTCACCGATGGTGGCGGACCCGCTGCATCTGCTGGAGATCGTGATGCCCGTGGCGGGGGCGGCCGCCATCGTGGTGACGAGTGCGCGCAGGGCGAAGCGGCTGAAGAAGCCGGTCGCGTGGTTGCTCGGCGCCGGGGAGCACACGACGCACCGGAGCGTCACGTTTGCGCCGAGCCTGACGCATTCGGCGATCACGGCGGCGGCGGACGACGCGTTCAAGATGGCGGGCGTACGGCGGCGGGACATCGACCTCGCGAGCCTGTACGACTGCTACACGATCACGGTGCTGCTGACGATCGAGGACGCGGGGTTTGCGAAAAAGGGCCAGGGCGGGACGTTCGTCGACGAGCACAGCCTCCAATTCGACGGAGATTGGCCGCTAAACCCGCACGGTGGCCAGCTTTCGTTCGGCCAGGCGGGGATCGCGGGCGGGATGTCGCACGTTACGGAAGCGGCGCGGCAAATCATGGGCCGCGGCGGGGTTCGGCAGGTGCCGAAGTGTGAATACGCCTTTGTGAACGGCAACGGCGGGATCATGAGTGAGCAGGTTTCGTTGGTGCTGGGACGGAACGGCAAATGAGCGAGGAATCGATGGCGTACGCGAAGCCACTCCCGGAGCCGAACGCCGTGTCGAAGCGCTACTGGGACGCGGCAAAGGAACACCGTCTGGTGCTCCAGCGGTCGCAGAAGACGGGGCGGTATGTGTTCTACCCGCGGGCGATTTCGCCGTTTGGGGCAGACGACACGCTGGAGTGGGTGGAGGTATGCGGGCGCGGGACCGTGTATTCGTACACCGTGGCGAGGCGGGCGACGGCGCCGCAGTGGAACGGGGACGAGCCGTATGTGATCGCGATCGTGGCACTGGAAGAGGGCGTGCACATGACGGCGAACATCATCGATTGCGACCCGGACACCGTGCGGATCGGGCTGCCGGTGGAGGTGGCGTTCGTGGATGTGACGCCGGACGTGACTCTGGTGCAGTGGCGGCCGAGAGAGCCGCAGGGAATCGGCGGTATCTGTTGACGGAACCCGCGGCGTGGACGGGGTAATTCCTGCCGACGGTGGCTAAAGTGTGACGCATGACCGGAGAGCGAAGAGGACGGCCACGGGCCGAGGGGCTGACGCCGGCTGAGGAGCGGGTACTGGCCGAAGTTCGGCAGGGCCGGGCAAATGCGGAGATCGCCGTGCGGCTCGGGATCAGCGTGAACACAGTGCGTTACCACGTGTCGAACTTGCTCGGGAAGTCTGGGCTGAAAGACCGCGCCGAGCTTGCAACCTGGCCGGGAATAGAAGCACGACGGCGGCGGCCGATCATCGCGATCGGTGCACTCGCGCTCGCCGGGACGTCAGCGGCTGGAATTGCTGCAATCGCCATCGTTCTCACGCTGCAGTTGGTTGCAGGGCAGCATGAAGAGGATGGAGCCAGCGGTGATCCTGTAGCGACTCTTTCGGACTTCGGCCCACCGGTTAGCGCACACGGCCCGGCGGTCCGCGACTATGGCGCACCGCCGGGAGGCGCCGGTGAGATGGTCCTGATTGCTGTGTGGGACGGCGACGGCCAGAGCGCCGTGCTGCGGCCCGTCGACGCGGCCACCGGCGAAGATCTCAATGGCTTCGACCCGATCGATGTGGCGGGGTTCGCGGGCGGGGTCGGGGCGCCGGACAAATCGCTGCTGGCGGTGGGGCCATACGTGCTCGACCTGGTTGGCTGGTCGACACAGGAACTGGATGCGCCGGCCGGCTATGACACCGTGGATGTGTGGCTACCGAATGGGCAGACCATTGTCGCGTTGAGGGCCAGGGGGCCGCGTACGGACGTGACGCTCATCCCGGCGGATGGCGGCAACTCACATGTTCTCTCGACGCTGAACTTCACCGTGGGCGGCAACCTGGTGTTGGCGCCGGACGCCACGCGCCTCTACGTGCCGGGGTTCGAGACCTCCGACGGATATGTGACTGACAAGCCAGGGTTCGTGGTCGCGATCGACATTGCCACGGGCGCGGAACTTGGGCGCGCGATGCTGGATGGTCTGCTCGCGGGACAGCTGTTTGAGGAGGACCAGGGAGTTGGCTTCTACGGCCTCTATTCCCCGGCGATCGCGATTTCGCCGGACGGCCTTCGTCTTTATGTCGCACACGCCGAGTCCTCCGCCATCACCGTAATCGACACGTCCACGCTAGAAGTCGTGGGGGAGAAGTCGTTACGGACGCCCAAGAGCGGGTGGAAGAGGCTCCGTGGCTGGCTGGCGGAACGGCTCTGGGACACTGCCGAAGCAAAGGGTGGACCATCAAGGCGGCCGAGCGTTGAGGTGATTGGTGGGGGCCGATACCTGGCGCTGAGCGGAACGACCACCGAACAGTGCGCTGGCCTTGACGCCTGTTGGGAGGGGCTCCCGCTCGGTTTGCGCATCGTCGACGCGGAAACGCTGGAGACCGTGCTGGCAGTGCCAGATGTCGGAGCTATCGCGATTTCGGAGGATGGGAAGACGATCGTCGGGGTAGGCACATGGCAGGGGCCGCCGGTGCGGACTGATGGCTGGCTGACGCTCTACGGTTCCGGGGTCACGGTGGTAGACCTCACCTCGATGACGGTACGCGCCGTCATCGAACCCGGGGGAAGGTTCGAGATGCCAGTGATCACTCGCGACGGGCGGTTCGCGCTCTTCCTCGCCGACGGGCCAGCATTGCAGCGAGCGATGACGAACGGAGGGAAGTGCCTCGGGGCGGCGTGCCGGAAGATCGTCGTGGTGAACCTGCAGACTTCCGACGTGGTTGCGGAACGTGGGCTCGATTCGGTTGCCGCGCAGCTCGTCGGCGGCAACTGATCAACCCTCGTAGACGACTTCGCCCCCGATGACGGTCATGGAGACGGGCAGGTCGCGGAGTTCAGTGGGCGGGACCCTGGTGATGTCCTGGCTGAGGATGGTCAGGTCGGCGAACTTGCCCGGCTCGATCGTGCCTTTGCGGTCTTCCTGGAACTGGGCGTAGGCGCCGTTGTACGTATAGAGGCGGATGGCGGTATCGAGGTCGACGCGTTCGCCCGGGCCGCAGATGTCACCGCCGCTCGTGGCCCGGGTCAGTGCCTGTTCGATGCCGAAGAGCGGACGATGATCGGTGACCGGGGCGTCGGAGCTACCGGCGACAACCACGCCCATGTCGAGCAGTGACTTCACGGGGAACATCCAATCGGCGCGCTGGCGGCCGTAGTTGACGATGTAGCCGTCACCGAACTCCCAGAAGAACGCGGGTTGCATGGCCGGGACGATGCCCTGGAGGCGGACGCGGCGCTGAAGATCGGGCGGGCAGATCGCGCAGTGTTCGAGGCGGTGGCGGAGGTTCTCACGCGGGAAGGCCGCCTGGGCAGCGGCCAGGCCGTTGAGGCCGTTCTCAATCGCCTTGTCGCCGACGGTATGCATCGTGACCTGGAAGCCCGCACGGTGGGCGGCGAGAAGCATGCTGTCGAGCTCCTCCTGGCCGTAGTAGAGGATGCCGCTGTCGTCGGAGTTGGAGGCGTAGGGGTCTCGCGTGGCGCCGGTTGGGCCGCTGGTGGAGCCATCGGTGATCGCCTTGTAGGCGCCGATCATGAGGCGGTCGTCGCCGAAGCCGGTATGGACACCGGAGGCGACGAGCGCGCTTCCGGGGCGTCCACCGGCACTGTCGGTGCCGAAGGCGTAGACGCGGATCTTGAGCTCGCCGTCTGCGTGGAGGTCCTGCCCCTGGACGAATGCGGGGCCGACAAAACCGCCGGCATCGTGGACGCTGGTGCCCCCAGCCTTGAGATAGGCTTCCTGGCCGAGGAGGATGCCCTCGCGCAGCTCAGGGCCGGAGAGCTGGGCAACGCGCTGGACGGGGCCCTGGGCATTTTCGTAGCACACACCGAGATTGCGGCCGCCTTCACGATCGAAGCGCCCGCCGGGCGGGTCGGGCGTGGTGTCGTCGATGCCGGCCAGCTTGAGGGCGAGCGAGTTGGCGGCGGAGATATGGCCGCAGGTGCGGGTGAAGATGACCGGGTGATTGGGCGAAACGGCGTCGAAGTCGAAGCGATTGGGGTGGCGGCTTTCAGCGAGCCGGGTCTGGTCGTAGCCGCGGCCACGGATCCAGGTGCCGGCGGGCTGGAGTTCGGCTCGCTTGCGGACCTCTTCGACCAGGGCACGGATTGAGCCGTTGCCGGGGGCTTTGCAGTCGATGGCGCGCTGGGCGGTACCGACGCCGACGAGA
Source organism: Dehalococcoidia bacterium (assembly GCA_050248655.1). Lineage (GTDB taxonomy): Bacteria > Chloroflexota > Dehalococcoidia > Tepidiformales > Tepidiformaceae > JAGQHB01. The sequence continues at coordinate 184,594 of JBFWRY010000002.1, read as the reverse complement.
TGGCAGTGAGAGTCGATCAGCCCGGGGAGGAGTGTGCGGCCGGCGAGGTCGACGATTCGAGTACGAGGATCAGCAAGGGGCCGGATGGAGGCGTTGCTGCCAACGGCCAGGATGCGGTCGCCCGCGACTGCGACGGCCTCTGCGACGGAGTTGGCAGAATCGACCGTGTGGACGTGGCCGTTGACGAAGACCATGGTTGCATCGGGCATTGGGTTCCTCCGGGCTAGTCGCCGGTAATGTTGTTGAGGGCTTCCTGGATTGCCCGGGCGGCCTCGATATTGGCTTCGGGCGACTCCTGCATCGGGAGCAGGTTGATGTGGCGGGCACCGGCCTCCAGATACGGCGCGATGAATTCGGCGACCTGGTCGACGGGCCCGTAGGGCGAATAGCGCTCGAACCGTTCAAAGGGGACGCGGTAGGTACTCTCCATGCCGGCGGCGAGGTTGGCTCGCGCTGTCGTAGCGTCATCGTCGACGGCGAGCCAGAACTGCATGCCAAGCTCGACGCTGCCAGGTTCGCGGCCAGCGGCGACGGATGCTTCGTCGATCTGCTCGCGACAGACGCGAAGGCGGTCGACGGACTGCCAGATCCCGGTGTAGCCATCGCCGTACCGCCCGGCTCGCCGGAGGGCAAAGTCGCTCCGCCCGCCGATGAAGATCGGCACGTGGTCCCATGGCTTGGGGTAGAGGGTGACGTCATGGAGATCGAAGTGACGGCCCGGGAAGGTGACGTGGTCCTCGGTCCAGAGGCGGCGGACGATCTGGAGGGACTCGTTGGTGCGGGCGCCGCGGTGGCGGGGGTCGACACCAGAGCTCGTGAACTCGTGCAGGTCTTCGCCACCGACCCCGACTCCGAAAACGAAGCGGCCCTGGCTGAGCTGTGAAAGCTGCGCAACCTGCAGCGCAACCGGTACGGGGTGGCGGAGTGGCAAAAGGTAGACGGCGGTCTTGAGCTGTATGCGGTGCGTTACGGCGGCTACCGCGGTGAGCGTCACGAGGCCGTCGTAGCCGAATCCGTGGAAGGTGACGTGGTCGCCGGAGATGAGGCCGTCGAGGCCAATGTTCTCAGCGTAGCGGGCGGCGTCGAGGACCATGTCGCCTGTTGTGCCGGCGCGAATATCCCATCCGCGAACCATGCAGGAAACGTGCGGGCGTTGCATGGGAGGATTCTAGCGGGCGATGGCGAAAGCGGGCGCTTTACGGCAGCGAATGGGACGGCGCGGTAGGTTGGGAACATGAGAATCGCAATTCGGCGGAAGGTGGCCGCAATGACGTGCGCTGCGAGCCTTTTGGCCTTTGGTGCGGCATGCGGGGGATCAGGCGAAGCGAGCGAAGCGGCAGTCTCGCCAACTCCTTCGCCGCAGCAGAGTGCTGCAGCCGCGGAACTCCGGACGCTCGTGGCCCAGGCGGACCGACGGACCTTCCAGGCGACATACGACGCGACGATCGAGGGTGACGAACTTTCCGGGAGCGGAACGTTGCTACTCGCGCAGGCGGACGGGCGCGAGGTCACGCGGCTCTCACTGAGCGAGGCGGAAGGCATCCCCTTCCGCGAGATCGTGTTGGTCGCGGGCGGCGAGAAGACTACAGCGTGCTTCGGCGATGGAGACCGGGGGACGTGCCTGAAAGCGTCGGGTGACGTGGGCGACACGTTCCGAAATCCGTTGGACCTGACGGCGCTGCTGGAGCGGGTCACGGGCGACGGTGAAGTGACACGGGTGGATGACGAAGCGCCAGGAGGCATCCCCAGCCGGTGCTACAAGTCCAGCAGCGACGGGCAGGACGGCATCGCCTGCTTTGCGACGGAAAGCGGCATTCCAACGCGGTTGGACGCAACGAGCGATGGGTCGAGGGTGAAGCTGGCGGTGACGAGCATCGCCGACGACGTGGATGGCGATGTGTTCGAGACGCCGAGGGATTACGTAACGCTCGGGCGGTAGGCGTCGCAAAGCGGGACGGATGGCCGGGGCCTGTTAAGCACGGGATTGTAGGATTCGGCTCAACTCGCGAGGAGCACGGCAAGTGTCAGAACAGGCCACACGACCGGGGCGTTCGCCCGATGTTTTCGATCGCGCCTTTCTCACGGGTCGCGAGGATGTGACGCAGGTCGTGCTGATACGGCACGGTGAGCAGCATATCCCGGACCCGGGCAGGGGCCCGGTGGGAGATACATTCGACCCGCCGCTCAGTGAGCGAGGGCGGCGGCAGGCTGACCTCGTTGGGCGGCGCATGTCAGTGGAGAAGGTGGATGTGGTGTACGCGAGCCCGCTCCAACGTGCGCTGGATACGGGACGGCAGGTCGCGCGCCATCACCGGCTGGAACCGATTGTGTGGCAGGACCTGCGGGAGGTTGAGCTTTTCCGCGACGTGCCGGCAGACCAGTCGGTCGTCTCTTACATAGGGCCGGAGCTAGGGGCGGGGCTGCGGGAACGGATGCTGCGCGAACGAAGCTGGGATGTGTACCCACACAGCGAATCCAGCTTCGAGTTCCGGAAGCGGACCGTGAACGCGATCGAGGCGATTATCGCGACGAACGAGGGCAAGCGGGTGGTGATCGCATGCCACGGCGGCGTCATCAACGCATACATCGGACACATCATCGGTTCGCCGTACGACATGTTTTTCCGGCCGGCGCATACGTCCGTGAACGTTGTCGCGGCGGCCGAAGGCATCCGGGCCGTGCACAGCATCAACGATGTGCACCACCTGCTGACGCCGGAGGAGAGCTGGGTGAGCCACTAGGGGGCCCGTCTAGCCCATGGGGTCGCCGGCCGAGAACGTGCGGGCGATCACGACGACGAGGCCAGTGAGGAGCAGAGCAGGGAGGAACACGACGGCCGCGAGGGCGATCTCGGCCGGGTCGGCGAGTCCGAGCGGGCGACGCGAGACGAGGATCACGGCGGTGAGGGTTCCGAGCGTGAGAGATGCGTTGACCGCTGCGCGCTGCCAGCTGCGGGTGAGTACCCATGTGGCGGCCGCGAGAAACGGGGGACCGAGCCAGACGGTCGCGAGGACGAGTGCGAGGGACCACGTCACAGCGGTGAATTCTAGGAGAATCGACCGTCCGGGCCGCGACCGCAGCCTGTAGACTGGCCGCACGATGCGAATACTGAAGGCAGTTCCCAGGGCTATCGGGCGCTTGTTACGCCGGGTGATGATCGTGTCGCTGGCGACGGCGACGGTCACGGTGTTGATGTTCGTGCTGGACGCGGTGCTGCTGAAGGATCGGGACCGGCGACCGGCCGCTTAGCGGGTCTGGCGGGTAGGGCCCCGAAGTGCGGCGCCGATGAAGGCACCCACGACACCGAGTGCCAACGAGGGCGACAACACCATTGCAGCCAGCAACAGCACCTGCGGCCCGCTGAACTCACTGTCCTGGCCCCCGCGGCTGGCAAGGTACAGCAGGGCGAGCATGGCTCACACAGCGGCCACGACACCTATGCGCGTGCTCCGGGCGAGCCCTGCGAGCATTGACGGGCCAACGAACATGGACAGGAGCGACACGACGAAGAGGGGCGTGCCACTCACTCCCAGCGCTCGGCTCGTGTGCGGGCAGCCGGCGACGAGCGGACGGCCGAGGACGGACTGACAGGGGTAATCCCGGCTGTGGAGAGCGCCGCGAGAATGCGGTTGAAGTGTTCCGGGCCATCGACTTCAAGGACGAGGTCCAGGATGGCGACGCCCACAGGGAGCTGCGGAGCTTCGCGGTTGTGTTCGACTTCGAGGATGTTGCCGCCTTCGGAGGCGATGGCTGCGGTGATCGCAGCGAGTTCGCCCGGCGTATCGGAAACCTGCACGGAGAGCTGCTGATAGCGCCCGGCATCGGCGAGGCCTCTGCGGATGATGGAGCCCATAAGGTTTATGTCGATGTTTCCGCCCGAAAGGACGACCACTGTCGGGCCTTTGGGGCGGTAGATGCCGGACTGGAGAGCAGCGACGCCGAGCGCGCCTGCGCCCTCGAGGACCATCTTCGAGCGTTCGACGAGCAGGACGAGGGCGTGGGCGATGGCGTCTTCCTGGACCGTAACGATTTCGTCGACGTAGCGGCGAATGAGAGAAAAGGTGCGTTCCGAAGGTCCTGCGACGGCAACGCCATCGGCGATGGTTCGGCGCGGCGGGACCTCGATGAGCGAGCCCGCAGCGAACGAACGGGCGACGCCATCCATCGCGGCAGCTTGCACACCGATGACGCGGATCGAGGGGTTCGACTCCTTGATTGCCGCGGCGACACCGGCGAGCAGGCCACCGCCACCGGTAGGTACCAGTACCTCGGAGACCTGGGGGGCCTGAGCGAGAAGTTCGAGGCCGAGCGTGCCCTGCCCGGCGATGACATGGTCGTCGTCGAACGGGGGAACGAACAGGATGCCCTCATCGGCAGCAATCGCGAGGGCATGGTCACGCGCCTGTTCGAGCGAGATGCCGTGGAGGACGACGCGGGCGCCGTAACCCCTGGCCGCGTTGACCTTGGCGAGGGGAGCGAACGAGGGCATGACAACGGTCACCGGCAGGCCGCGGAGGGAAGCGGCGTAGGCGACGCCCTGGGCGTGGTTGCCGGCACTTGCCGCGATGAGGCCGCGGATGTCATCGGCCGGAAGGTTGGCAACGAAGTTGAGGGCGCCACGGACTTTGAATGAACCGGTGCGCTGGAGCTGCTCGCACTTGAGTACAACCGGGACGCCGGTGATTTGCTCGAGAATGGGGGACGGCCAGGTGGGCGTGAGGCGTGCCGCCGGCTCAATGGCGCGCGCAGCGCGCTCGATCGCGGGAAGGTCGACGGTCACCGCCGCCAGACCTTGCGGCGGCGCCAACACCAGGCGCAGACGCTTGAGGGGCGATTGATAATGACGCTGCCATCGCGGATTGGGTACTGACGTTCGCTGATGTGGGCTTCACAGAAATGCCCGCGACAGAGAGAGCATTCGTATCGGGGGTGAGGACCGCACTCTTCGATTCCGCAGAGCCCGGCGCCGTTTCGTTCGCCGACGCGGGCCTTGTAACCCATGTGGAGTTGCATGTCGTCGTGCTTGCGGCGGCATCGGGTGCGGGCGCAGACGGCTTCGAACCCTTTGACGAAATAGGCATGCGCCTCACAGAACCCGCGGCCGCAGTACTGGCAGCTGTTCACAATCGGGTTGTGGCAGCGGCGGAAGCGTCCGCCGGCCCCGCAGGAATGATTCGCCACGAAACTACCTTCCACGGCCATCGTGGCAGCCCAAACGGGCGACGAAAAGGGGGCGGACGGTGTGGTTTTCAATGCAGGCCGCGTGGGTTAATGTTCGTGGCGCATTTACTACCCGGAGGAACTGATGGCAGACGAAGAGTCGCTTATCACCGATGAGATGCGGGCAACGATTGGAGTCCGCAGCGAACCGACGATTTGCGAGGTGGACAAGCTCCAGATCCGGCTGTTCGCGCGCAGCGTCGGACACGTCGACCCGATCTTCTACGACGAGGATGAGGCAAAGAAGGCAGGCTTTCGCAGCCTGGTGTGCCCGCCCGGATACCTGGGGACGCCGGTCTACGACCCGCGCTTCAGCGATCCGACGTTCGGTGGCCGACGCGGTGGGGCTCGCGCCCCTGAGCCACGGCGCCCGCTCAAGCGAATCCTGAACGGCGGGACGGAGATCGAGTACTTCGACACGATCTGCGCCGGCGATGTGCTGGAATCCACGAACTACGTTTCGGAGATCGTGGAGCGCAAGGGTTCGATCGGCGACATGCTGATCACGACGAGCAAGAACGAGTACAAGCGCAAGAGCGATGGCAAGGTCGTGGCCGTGATGACCGGCACCGGCATCCGGTACTAGGAGAAAGGAAACCACGATGACCGTCACATGGGACAGCATCTCTGAGGGCCAGCCCATCACCGAGCTGAAGAAGAACTGCAGCACGCAGCAGTTGGTGCAGTGGGCAGCGGGTTCTGGCGACTTCTACCAGATTCACTACGACAAGGACTTTGCCGTCGGCACCGGCCTTTCGAACATCATCGTGCACGGGGCGCTGAAGAATGCGTTCCTCGGGCAGCTGGTGCACGACTGGATGGGCCCGAACGGCCGCATCAAGAAGTACGGTTGCAGCTACCGCGGCATGGACTACCCGAACCAGGACATCACCTGCAAGGGCATCGTGCGACGGAAGTACGAGGAGGGCGGCGAGAAGCTGGTCGACCTCGAAATCTGGAGCGAGAACCCCGAGGGGAACAAGACGACGCCGGGCACGGCAACCGTCGCCTTCTCGAAGTAACAGCGTCCCGAACAGGGGCACAAGGCGAGGGCACCCGTGACCGCGACGCGGCCGGTGTGCCCTCCTTTCATTTTTTGGAGGCTGGTGAGGCTATGGCAGGACTGCTTGAAGGGCGTGTGATCGCGATGACCGGCGCGGGGCGCGGTATTGGCCGCGAATGTGCCATCCTGGCGGCGAGCGAGGGCGCACGCCTGATCGTGAACGACCCGGGCGTAAACCCGGACGGGTCCGGGCACGACGACGGCCCGGCGGCCCAGGTCGTGGAGGAGATCAAGAAGGCCGGCGGCGAGGCAACCGCCAACTTCGCGGACGTCTCGACGATGGATGGCGGCGAGAGCGTCATCAAGTCGGCACTGGACGCATACGGACGGCTCGACGGCCTCGTGAACCTGGCAGCCGTGCTGCGGGACCGGATGATCTTCAACATGACCGAACAGGAGTGGGACGACGTTGTCCGCATCGACCTGAAGGGGCATTTCACGACGATCAAGCCCGCATCGGTCCTCATGCGGCAGCAGCGCTTCGGCCGGATCGTGAACTATAGCTCGGTCTCCGGGTTGCAGGGCAACTCGGGCCAGGCAAACTATGGCGCAGCCAAGGCGGGTGTTGCCGGGCTGACGCGGGTGGCGGCGAGGGACCTTGGCCGCTATGGCGTGACGGTGAACTGCATCGCCCCGGGCGCATCAACACGGCTGACAGCGACGGTGCCGCAATCGGCGCGGGAACTGCGGGAATCACGCGGGATCGCGGGTAACACGGGAGCGGCAGCGCGAGCGGCGGAAGAAGCCGCAAACCTGAGGAGCCCGGCGATGGTGGCGCCGATGACCGTGTACCTGCTCCTTGACGAGGCATGGAACATCAACGGACGCATATTCCAGGTTTCGGGTGGCCACGTGGGCCTCTTGCAGGACATGTACCCGCCATTCAAGAACATCTACAAGCACGGCAAGTGGAGCCTCGACGAACTGCGAGCGCTTGTACCGACGCAGCTGATGGCCGGGGTTGTGAACCCTGCGCCGCCGCCCGACGATCTCGAGGTGCCGGGCCGGTAGCTCGATCTTCGTTCAGCCGCACGACACGAAAGAGCCCTCTGCCTGGAGGGCTCTTTCGTGTCGTGCGGATCGGAGCAACACCGTAGGATTCCGGCGATGGGTACGAGCCAGCGGGTCGCGATCGTGACGGGCGGTGCACTGGGCATCGGAGGGACAACGGCCCGGCGGCTGGCGCGCGACAGGGCGCGTGTCCTGATCGTAGACACCGCAGCCGGGGCCGCCGCCGAGAACGTGGCGCGAATACAGCAGGCGGGCGGGACGGCCGCGGCGATGGTGGCTGATGTGGGTGCTGAGGGCACGGCGGCGGCCGCAATTGCGGAGGCGATGCAACTCTGGGGACGGCTGGATGTGCTGGTGAACAACGCCTACAGCGCGGCGGAGCCAGACCGCGGAGTGCACGAAATAACAGACGCGAGCTTCGACTCATCGATGAACCTGCTGGTGCGAGCGCTCTACCAAACGACCAGGCAGGCAATCCCGCACATGCAGGCTGCCGGAGGCGGCAGCATCGTGAACATGTCGTCGGTACACGGCCTGCTGGGAGCGCCGGGGCGGCTCGGGTATGACACGGCGAAAGCGGCAGTGATTGGGATGACACGCCAGATGGCGGTGGACCTCGGGCCGATCGGCATCCGCGTGAATGCGATCTGTCCGGGACACATCGTGACCGAGCGCTCGGGCGCTCGTTGGGCCGCGAATCCAAGCTATTTGGAGTTCTTTAAGCAGCAGTACCCGCTGAGGCGCGTTGGCGAGCCGGACGACATCGCAAATGCTGTGGCGTTTCTCTGTTCCGCGGAGGCGAGCTTCATCACGGGGCACGCGTTGGTGGTTGACGGGGGCCTGTCGGTGCAGTTGCAGGAGGACCTGAGCGTGCGGCTCGCCCAGTGGTACCGGGATCACCCGGAGACGGTGCTCCCCTGACCGGTGGGAACGGCTAGCATGGTATGGATGGAAGATCGGCAGCGGGTGCTTGAGGAATTGCTGGGCGCGTGCGATCGGGTCGTCGTGGCGTTCTCGGGCGGGGTTGATTCGACCTACCTCGCGGCCGTGGCACAGGGCGTGCTTGGCCGTAGGGCGGAGGCGATCACGGGCCTTTCGGCGTCGGTGCCGGAAGCCGAGCGTGAAGAGGCAATCACACTGGCTCGACAGATTGGGATTCGCCACCGGCTCATCGACACCCACGAGATGGAGCGGCCGGGGTACGTGGAGAACAGCCCGATGCGCTGTTTCCACTGCAAGGACGAGCTGTACGGGCTGCTCGGGGCGATAGCGGCGGAGGCGAACGGGGCGGTCGTACTGGATGGGACAAACGCGGACGATGTCGGGGACTGGCGGCCGGGACGCAAGGCGGCGGAGTTACACGGCGTCCGGAGTCCTCTGCTGGAGGCGGGGTTCACGAAGGCGGAGATACGCGAAGCTTCGCAGCGGCTGGGGCTCCCGACGTGGGACAAGCCGGCGATGGCATGCCTTGCAAGCCGGATCCCGCACGGGACCCCGGTAACCGTCGATGCTCTGGACCAGGTGGGGGCGGCTGAGGCAGTCCTGCGGTCGTTGGGGCTGCGGCAGGTGCGCGTGCGGCACCATGGCGAGATCGCCCGAATCGAGACGGATGCCGGCGGACTCGAACTGGCGCTGGATGTGGCAACGAGGGAACGGGTTGTCGCGAGGCTGCAGTCGCTCGGATTCCGCTATGTGACGCTGGATCTCGGCGGCTACCGGCAGGGGAACATGAATGCAGTTGGGTCGAGCAGCGAGAGCCAGGCTCCCGCGCCCTAGCGGTTTTGGAGTGGCCGTTCCACCTTTTTGCCGGCGAGGACGATATCAGCGACGAGGGCGCCCGTGCGCGGGTCGATGCCCCCACGCAGGATGAGCAGGTGGCCGATGGAGGCCTCCGACACGACTTGTTCGGCGGTGAGGCCGCTTTCTCCGGGGAGAATCCGCGCCTCGGGGCGAACGACGATTGTCTTCCGGCCGTCTAGCGTGACAAGTGTTAGCGTCCGCCCATTCACGGCCGCAACGACGCCTTCGATGCGGACAAGCGAGGGCCGCTCAGCGACGGGCGAGGGTGTGGCGGAGGTCGCTGGGGCCGTAGCCGAAGCGGACGGGCGGACCGGCGACGATGTCGCGACTTCGAGGGAGAAGCCATCGGGAGACGCTGTATTCCTCACGACCGAAACCTCGGCGCCGAGGCTGCGCGAGAGTTCAAGGAGCGGCCGGGCGGAGGCGGCATCGACGGTGACGAGGTAGGTGCGGTCGCCGGGAACGTCGAGAACGATGCGAGCGCGGGTCCCGTCCGGTGTGAGTGTCAGCACGACGACGGTACCGGAAAGGTCCGGTTTCAAATCGCGGAGACGTTGGAGGGCTGCCGGCTCAGTCACGGCCGGCACGGGGGCGCCAACGGCGACGGTCTGCGCTGCCACTCTGCGTGAGGCAAGGACTGTGCCCACCACAAGGACCTGCGCGCCGGGCCGAAGTGCTTCGACACTCGTGGATTGGTCGTTTTCGACGATGGAGGTAGCAGCACTGGCCTCGACGACCACATCGCCGAGGGGGCTGCTGATGGTGAGAAGACGGTCGTCGCCGGAGCCTTCCGATGCGGTGACTACACCGGGCATCTCGACGTAGTCGCCGATTTCGAGGGCCTGAACTGACTCGGGTCCGGCGCCGAGACGCTGGCCACCGAGCCCTGCGAGCAGGACGAGGACGGCCACTGCAGCTGCTATTCCAAGGGTGCGTGGAAGCGTGAGGAAGGGGAGCCCGAATGTGCGCCGCCGGGGCTGTACGACCGGCGCCGGCTCCGGCCTGGACGCCGCGACGAAACGTTCGAAGCGAGCGCGGGCGTGCGGCAGCGACCGGGTCGCCTCGGCAGCGATAGGCAATGCGGCAGCGCGGACGATGGCAGCGGATGCGGCGAGTGCTTCGACCTCGGAGCGCTCGGCCGCGGTGCTATCCGGGGGGAATGACCCTGTTTCGAGATAGGCATCAAGGAGAGCATCAATGCGGTCCATCAGTGACTCTCCTCGTATCCGGTCGCGACGAGCTGGCGCTGCATGGCCGCGAGAGCGCGGCGCTGCAGATTCTTGACGGCGTCTTCGGAGCGCTCCATGAGGCGCGCTGTTTCCTCGACGGATTTGTCGAGGAGAAAGCGGAGGCTGAGGACTGTTTGCTGGTCGTCCGTGAGACCCTCCATGGCGCGTGAGAGGTCGCGGCGGAGATCAACTGCGCCAGTCTCATCGGCTTCTGCGGGTGCGACGGCCTCGACCAGTTCCTCCTCGGGGCCGCGGCGAACGAGCTTCTTGATGTGATCGCGGACGAGATTACGGGCGATACCGATGAGCCATCCCTCGATCGGCACGCCGCGGTAGTCGAACGATTCGGCACGGCTGAAGGCGATTTCGAACACCTGGGAGGCGATGTCCTCGGCGACATCAGGATTTCCGAGGCGTGAGCGTACGAAGGAGAACACGGAACGATAGTGGGCTTCGAAGATGAGCGCCCACGCGGCCTCGTCGCGAGCTGCTGCCCGGCGAGCGAGCGATTCGGGATCGCCTGTCCGCATCCCGCTCCCATGTTGCCCTTCCTTGAGCTCGCGCACTGCGGGTCTCACCTTCTTTATGGCGCAGGGGAGGGAAAAGGTGACGGGCTAGTCTTCGAGCGTGGAGCGGGCGTCAAGATATTCCATGGTCTTGCGATACCACTGCTCTTCGATGTGTCCGGCAGACATGAGGTAGTTGGCGATCTGTTCAAGCGTGAGGATGCTGACCAGGTTGATGCCAGCGGCTTTGAGGGCCGCTCGGCCTCCCTCCTGGCGGTCGATCAGCGTGACGGAATCGCGAACGATGAGGCCAGCCTCGGCGAGCGTCGTAGCGGTCTGCAGGATGCTGCCGCCGCCGGTGATGAGGTCGTCGATGACGAGACAGGTCTGGCCGAAGCTGTAGAGACCTTCGATGACGTCCGATTTCGCCGTGGCGGGGGGATGGATATAGATCATCGGGACGCTGACGGCGAGCGAGTATGCGGTAGCAACGTGGAGCCCGCCGAAGGGCACTCCCGCGACGAGGGAGAAGGGGCTGACGTGCGGGTGTCGCATCGCCATCAGCGTTTCCAGCTCGTCACGAATGATGTTCGCGCAGCGAGCAAGGGCACGGGGGCTGCTGATGAGGCGGCGAACGTTGATGTGAAGCGGGCTATGGACCGCGGTGCGGCCGAGCGTGAAGTCGCCAAACTCGATGGCGTTGAGGTTCCACAGTTCTTCAGCCAGCCAGAGATTTCCGGCCGGGGGGGTTGGCATGGCCACATGTGCTCCAAGAGAGGCAGGCGCCGTATGTACCGTTGATTTGGGCCCCCACCCGGTAATGTGTCAAGTCGAGGGCATGCGCGGCGTTGCGGGCGCGTTGACGGGATTGACCGGTTTCCGGCCTGCAAGCACCTCGACGATGTTGGCTGCCGCCATGCGAGCCATCCTCGACCGTGTCGAGAGACTGGCACTAGCGATGTGCGGTGTGATGACGACGTTCGGGAACGAGAAGAGTTCGTGCGACGCGGGAAGCGGCTCCGGGTCGGTGACATCGAGGGCAGCGCCGCCGATCGTGCCGGCGCGGAGAGCCACGACGAGGGCATCCTGATCGATGACTGTCCCACGGGCGGTATTCACAAGGATGGCTGTGGACCTCATCGCCGCCAGTTCGGGCGCGCCGATAAGGCCACGGGTCTCGGGCGTGAGCGGCACGTGAAGTGAGACGAAATCGGAAGCGGCGAGGAGTTCAGGGAGCGAGGCGTATTCGACGCCATTCGCGGCTTCGACGGCCGGCTTACGAGTGCGGCTGGCGTAAAGGACGCGCATTCCAAAGCCACGAGCGCGCCGGGCGACGGCCTCGCCGATTTCTCCGAGGCCAACGATGCCAAGCGTGGCACCGTGGACATCGGTGCCGAGGTAGCCAGTTGGGGACCATGTTTTCCAGAGGCCGGCGCGAGCATCGCGATCGCTGTGAGCGACACGCCGCGCTGCAGCCATGAGGAGGGCAAAGGCGAAGTCAGCCGTTGTTTCGGCGAGCACTCCCGGCGTATTGGTGAGCCAAACACCAGCAGCGGCAGCAACCGCTGGATCGACGTTGTCGTAGCCCACCGCCATGTTCGAGATGACCTTGAGCGACGGGCAGGCTGCGAGCACGGCCGCGTCGATGCGGTCAGTCACCATTGTGAGGGCGGCATCGGCGTCGCGGAGATGGGCAGCGAGGTCTGACGCGGGCGGGGGCAGTTCGCCTGGCCAGACGTCGACGTTATGGCCGGCGGCCCGGAGCCGATCGAGGGCGTCGCCGGGCACGGTGCGAGTGACGAAGACGGTTCCCATGGCGCGCAGTCTGCCGCTGCCGGGGCAGTCGGGGAAGGGCGACGGCCGATGCGCTGGCCACGCTGAACTCTTAGGATGCGATGAATGTTCCGCAACTGGATGGATACGACGTTCGAATCTCTGAAGGATCCGCACTACAGGATTCTGTGGATGGGCACGTCGCTGGCATTTCTTGCGTTTTCGATGTCGTGGATCGTCCAGGGCGTCGTGGCGTTCGATATTACTGGTAAGAACGGGCAGGTCGGCCTGGTGGCCCTCGGGATGGGGGTATCGACTATCGTCACTGCCCCGTTTGGCGGGGTGATCGCGGACCGCGTTTCCAAGCGGAAACTTCTGCTGGTTGGACAGGGACTGACAGCCGCGAACTTCGCGGGCGTCGGCGTGCTGATCGTCCTGGACATGATCAACATTCCAGTACTGGTGCTTTCTACGTTCATCATGGGTCTCGTTTTTTCATTCATCGCGCCAGCGAGGCAGGCGTGGATTGGCACACTACTGAAAGGGCCGCGACTGGCGAACGGGATCGCCATGCAGCAGGTGGCGATGACCGGGACGCGGATCCTGGGGCCAGGACTGGCGGCGGCGTTGATTGCGATCTCGGCTATCGGGTCGGGGGGAGCCTACCTGTTCATGGGCGCGCTGCTCGCGATCGTCGTTGCGACGCTGGCGAAGATGCCGCCAGCGCCGGCACCACCAAAGGATGCCGGCAGTACCGCACTAAGCGGACTACGTGACGGTGCGCGGCATGTGAGGAGCAGACCGCGCCTGGCACTGCTCACGATGTCGTTCATTGCCACGGTGGTCTTCGGATTTTCGTACCAGGTGATCCTGCCGGGGTACCTTCGGAACGTGTTCGACCGCGAATCGAGCGATATGGGTCTGTTGTTGGTGGTCTCCGGTATCTCAGGCTTGGCTGCGACGGTGGCGGTCGCGAACCGTGCGGGTTCGGCCGCAGCCTGGCCCTTACTCCTGGCGGGCGCGGCGGTCCTTGGGCTTGGGCTGATTGGGCTGGGAATGGCGCCGAACTTCGGGCTATCGCTGGTGCTGATGCTCGTGATCGGGGCTGGGGCCGGTATGTTCCAATTGCTGAACAGTGCCCTCGTGATGCAGGAATCGGACCCGGCGTACTACGGGAGGGTGATGTCCCTGACGATGATGGCATGGGGATTCAACAGCCTGGCTGGACTTCCGTTTGGAATGCTGGCCGATGGCATCGGCGAACAGGGTACGCTTGCAGTGATGGGCGCGGGTGTCCTCGTAGTGACGGCACTCACGGCCGTGCTGCGGGGATTCGCCCGGAAGTCCGAGCCCGAACCGATCGCCGTTGCGAACCCGGCCTCTGACGGGTTCGCAACGTAAAGAAGGGGGAACAGAAAGATGGGACGAGAAGAAATCGACGCGCTTATCGCGGTGTTGCAGGCGGAGCGGGACAAGGGCACATCCGGCCACGCGGTCGGCACATGGTCGATTGCATTCGATAAGAAGCGGCGGGCATTCGTGATGAACAAGTGCGAGGCCGACGGTTACTGCGAAGAGCGGCCGGCGGTCCTCGCGCTGGACGGAAGCGTCATCGACGCTGGCGGACCGCTCTTCGGATAGACGGTGGCCCGCGGGGCCTTCGGATCCGGCAAAGACAGCCGAATCTAGAGGTATGCCTCTTACCAGGTTACACATGGGGACGACCGGGTCCGCTCTCCCGGGAGCGCTACGGCTGCTCGTGGTGGAACGATCGGCGGAGACCGCGAAGTCGATCCGGCTGGCGCTCGAACAGCAGCCGGCTATCCGGGTACACATTGCCCGGGGTTCGGCGTCGGCGGCCAAACTGATTGAGCAGGAGCCGTACGACGCGATCCTGATCGACGACCACATCTGGACTGATGGTGAGAGCCGTGTAGGAACGCTGGTGCGGAGGCACCTGCCCGACGCGGCAGTAATCGTTCTTACGGACGACGCGGCTACGTCACCAGCGTTTCATGTTGGCGCACACGACTGCATCGACCGCGGCGCGATCGTGCCAGAGCAGCTAGTAGCCCGCCTTGACGCAGCAGTTGCTGAGACGAGAGGGGCAAGGCGGCGAGAAACGCTGGTGCGGTGGCTGGAGCGAGACGCACGCACGGACAAGGTGACAGGCCTGTTTTCGAAGAGCACGTTTGACGAGGAGTTGCGCGATGCGTGCGAAGACTCCGGGCTCTCGGGGCGGCCGCTGACGCTGGTACGAATTGCGGCGGCTCTCCAATCCCCAGACACAGGTACGGAGTGCACGCTGCCGGAGGACGAGACGTTGCGTCGGACCGCGGCCGGACTTAGCCGGGCGATCCGATCGGCCGACTACGCTGCAAGAGTCGGCGATGCGGCGTTCGGCGTGATTCTGCGGGACGCGGACATGGACCTCGGGCGGCGAATGGCGAGGCGGATCACACAGGAAGTTGACCGGTTGAACTCCGAAGCGTGGCCAGGCGAACCTCGCGTCGTCCTCACGTTCGGTGTCGCCACAGCGGTGGGCGCCGACCCGGCGGCCCTCGTCGAGGCGGCGGACGAGGAGATTCTGCACCGGCGACCACTTTCGCTGGTGATGGCTGGCGGATCCTACGCGGAGCAGGGTCTTGGACCATCGGTGGCATAGTGACCCTATCCACCAGCGACGCGTTCGCCTCGCGGCACGCGTGGCACCGCCACTGATCGCCCTGAGCGGGACGGCGTTCGCGGCGGAGACGGTGTTCCCTCACAGCGCAAGCGATGCAGTGATGCTGACGGTCCTCTTCTGGGCGGGCGCGGGGGCTTCGCTCCTGGTGCGACGGTTGGCGCCGCCCGTCGTGCGCGTGGAGGGCGCAGACCCAGCGGCACGGTTGGTGGACGAAGAGTCCGGGCTCGGGAACTCGCGCTACTTCAGCGAGGTGGTACAGCGCGAGTTCGCCCGGAAGACCAGACATCACTCGGATGCATCCATCGTGTTGTTCGATGTACGGGTGATTGGATTCTTGCCGACGTTCGAGGGCGAGGAACCGCCGCCGTTTGGCAAGCACGTTGCGCGTGTGGTCACGGCTGTGATGCGCGAATCCGATGTCGCCGCCCGTCTCGGCCAGAAGCGATTCGGGGTGCTCCTGGCGGAGACTGACGTCACGGGCGCGCGCGCGTTTGCGGAGCGATTGACGAGGGCGCTTGCGAACAAACCTTACGCGCGAATCGCGGGAGGGCCGGGGTTGCATGTGAGCCCCGCGTTCGGGGCGGCGCCGCTGTCATCGGTGTACACAACGCCGGGCGCTGTGCTTGAAGCGGCCGCAGCAAGGCTGGACGCGACAGCGCAGGCCGGGCGAAGGGCCTTGCCGCTGGTTTCCTAGGCCTGGCCGGGGAGGGGCGCGTCCCAGGGCAGGGCGCCGCGGCCCGGCAAGAGGAGCGTCTTGACCACACCGTCGGCGATGACCGCCACGAGATCGAATCCGGCGTAGAGGGTGGGGTCCATCCCGCGAAGCGCCCACGAGAGCTTCTCTTCAGACGCGTAGGTAGCGGCGCCGAGGACGATGAGTGCGCGCACCTCACCGGACGGTGTCAGACCCTGGATCCGCTTCAGGAGCCGCCGGAGGTTGCGACGGAGGACGGACGATTGCTCGTCGTTATCCGGTGACGGCGTGCCGATAACGCAGGACTGCCCGCCCTCCAGCTGCGTGACGGTCCAGCAATCCTCGGCGGGGATCGCCTGGCTCTCATCGATTGTTGGTTGGCCGGCAGCGAGGACGATGCGCTCGGAGATCGCCTCGCGATCTTCGTCTGCGGACGGCAGACGAAAGAGCTCGTGTGAGTTCAGCTGGAAGGTACCGGGCACACGGTTGGTGAACTGCGCCCAGTGGCCGCTGAGGCCGCCAAGGACGGTAATCACAGAGCCGGTGGTACCGACGCGGCGAAGATGGAGGGTGACGGGCCGGCGCATCTCACGGCGGCCGTCATCAAGCGTCCGAGCATCTTCGACGGCGAGGACGAGTTCGCTGAGGCCCGGTTCGGCAGAAGGAGGCTGGGCCCCGCGTGGCACCCACAGCACGGTACCCGGCCGTTCTGCGTCGAGACGCTTTTCGATCGCGGCGCGACCGGCCTCCCAACCGATGGTGGCGTCGAGCCCGAGGGTGTTGGCGACGAGGGCCTGCATCGACCAGCGGCGTCCGACGGTGAGCGTGGCGACGGCGGTATCACCGTCGGACTCCAACGAGTCGACGGCGACGCTGCGGGCGTAGTGGGGACCGAACCACGACAGGAAGATACGCAGCCCAGCCTCTGCGAGGTCCGCTGGATAGGCTGGCGTAGTCAGGCGGCTACTCTTCTTCCAAGTCGGCCGCTGCTTCCGCGGCAGTCTCGGCCTGTTCAGCTTCCTCAGCACCGCCCTCTTCACCAACAAGGCGAAGCCGCGGCGCGAGGGCAGTGGCGACAGGGACGGAGGCATCGGTAACGATCTCGACGCCTTCTGGCACCACGAGGTCGCCGACGGTCAGCGTGACATCGAAGCTAACGACTCTGCTCACGTCTGCCAGAATTACGTCGGGGATATCAAGAGGCAGGCAGCGGACGGAGACGGTATCGATCTGCGTCACGAGAGTACCTGCGAGGTCCCGGACGGCAGGCGATTCGCCAACGATCTGGAGGGGCACGGAGGTGACGATCGGGCGCCGGGTGTCGACCTGGTAAAAGTCGACGTGATGCACCGGCCCTGTGCCACCGCGACGGCTGATGCTGCGGATGACGACGGGCCGGGCCGCGGCTTCGCCTTCGAGCGCGATATCGAACAGTGGCCGGGCGCCGCTGCGCTTGAGGATCTCGGCGAATCCGTGTGCGTCGAGTTCGACGGCGACGGACTCAAGTCCCTTGCCGAAGATGTTGGCCGGGAGGCGGCCTTCGCGGCGGATGTGCCGGACTTTCTTGCCGAGCACCTCGCGGCGGCGGGCGGGAATGGAAACGCGATCTGCCATTGGGGAAAGCTCCAGAGCGGCCACGCCTTGTACGTGACGATCAAAGTGAAGTGTCAGGCTATCTGACGGAGGCGCACGGTCAACGCGCAAGACACAGAAAAGCAGGCGATCCGCCAGATCGCCTGCTTTGTCCGGGACTGGGGCCGTAGGACTAGGCCGGGCTGAGTTCGGCCACCTTGGCACGGGCGGCGGCCTTGTCGGTGTACCAGATAACGTTGATCTCCTTGTACGGCTCCTGGTCACCAGGAACATCGTCTTCGGCAAAGATCGCGGTCACCGGGCAGGCGGGCTCACAAGCGCCGCAGTCGATGCACTCATCAGGGTTGATGTAGAGCATCCGGTCGTCGCCTTCATCGAAGTGAATGCAGTCGACCGGGCACACTTCGACGCAAGCCTGATCCTGTACGTCGATGCAGGGAGTGGTAATGACGTAGGTCATGCTTCGTTCCTCCTCTTCCGTCGGGCTCCCTCAGGGAGCACCCGAATCCTACTATCGACATCTGCGACTGCAAAGCTGAGGGTGAGGTCAATCGAAACTGATATCGCGGGCGAGCTGGATGTTTCTGGTCTGGACCCACCCGAGGCGCTCATAAAATGGAACGACCGAGGCGGCTTCCTGGCGGATGACGAGGTTCATGCGGCTGCATCCTTTGAGCCGGAGGCGGGTCTCGAGCTCACCCATCAGGGCTGTGGCGATCTTGCGACTGCGGAATGGCGCATCGACGGCAAGGTGATAGACATGGCCTCGGCGGCCGTCCCAGCCGCCGAGGACGGCACCCGCAATTCGGCGTCCTGATGCGGCGACAAGGAAGAGGTCCGGGTCGCGCGTGAGCTTGCGGGCGATCTCTGCTGGTTCGTCGGAGGGGCCGAGCTTGACGCCCGGTCCGGCCCGCCGCCAGAGCGCGAGGACGGCGTCGAGGTCGGTCCCGGGTTGCCCGGTGCGAATCCGTATGCCTGAAGTCTTAAGCGAGGGATGATCGGGCGGAGTATCGGGCAGCAGGTCTGGGCGCCGCCGCGCCGTACGGAGCAGGCGCTGTTCGTGCCTCCAGCGTTCGATGGCGGCGTGGTCTCCTGAGAGAAGAACCGGAGGGACAGACCGGCCCTCGAACGCTGCCGGCCGCGTGTACTGCGGGTGTTCGAGGAGGCCGTCGGCGAACGATTCGTCTTCGGGCGATTCGAGGTCGCCGAGCGCACCCGGGACGTGGCGGGTGACAGCGTCGATGAGGACCATCGCGGGTAGCTCGCCACCGGTGAGGATGAAATCGCCGAGCGAGACCTGCCGATGCACCCATCCATCAATGAAGCGTTCGTCAATGCCTTCGTAGCGACCACAGACGAGAACGAGGCGGGGCTCCCGGGCGAGGTCACGGACGAGGCGGTCACTCATAGGCTCGCCTTGAGGCGTGAAATAGATGACGTGGGGCAGTTCGGGGGCGAGTGGGGAGACGTGCTCGAGTGCGCGAGCGAGGACGTCGACGCGCATCACCATGCCGGGGCCACCACCAAAGGGATAGTCGTCAACGCTCTGGTGGCGACCGGTGGCGTGGTCGCGAATGTTATGGATGGTCAGGTCGAGGAGGCCGGCCTCCCGTGCGCGTTTGAGGATGGAGACGTCGAGGGGGCCGGCGAAGGCTTCGGGAAAAAGCGTGAGGACGTCGACGCGCATCAGGCGGAGGCGCTGCCGGTAGCGTGGCCGGTATCCGCGGGCGTGGAGTGTTCCACGGGCTCGGCGAGGACGCGGGCGGCGTGGGCGATGAGGGGGAGGAGCACATCGAGTCCCTCATGGACGGCTCGCGGGTTCCCGGGCAGGTTCACGACCAGCGTATGAGCGCGGACGACGGCGATGCCGCGCGAGAGGACTGCGAACGGCGTTTTCTTGAGGCCTTCGACCCAGAGGGCGACGGGGATTCCGGGGACGTCACGTTCGGCGATGGCCCGGGTGGCTTCAGGAGTGATGTCGCGGGGGGAAAGGCCGGTGCCACCGGTCGTAATAACGACGTCGGCCACGAATGCGTCGCACCAGTGTTGGAGCTGAGCTGAGATGGCGGCGTGGTCGTCCGCCAGGATGGCTCGCGCGACCACTTGGTGGCCGGCGGCGGCGAGGCGAGAGGCGGCGAGATCGCCGCTGGCGTCCTCGCGAAGACCGGCGGCGCCTTTGTCGGAACAGGTGAGGACGGCGACGCGAACCATAGATGCAAGCATACGTGAGAGCAGAGAGCGAAGCAGGCATTGACACCCTGACGGGCGTTCAATACTCTTCGTCCCACGCAGTGGGGCAAAGTGGGGGAAAATCCCACGCTCTGGTGTGAATCGTCAGGGAGAAGGGCCATCTCTCCCTGAAACGGAGCGTGCCGGGATGGGGTTTTTCGGGTACGCGGACGCCAAGCTCGACGATAAGAGCCGCGTCGCGATCCCGGCGAAGTTCCGGCACGACATGGGGGAAGGCCCCGTGTACCTGATGGCAAGCGAGGACGGATGTCTTTCCATCTTTTCGGAGGAGACGTTCGAGGCATTGCGGGAGGAAGTCAAGGGCCAGAACTCCCGAACGAGCCGGGAGGGCCGTGAAAACTGGCGATCGTTCTGGGAGTTCACCGAGAAGGTGACACCGGACAGCCAGGGACGAGCAACGATCCCCGCCCGGCTCCTGGACAAGCTCCAGATCAAGAGCCCCTGCGAGCTTGTGGTCATCGGCATGGATGAGTGGGTCGAGGCCTGGGAAGCAGGCGCATACCGAACGCGGCAGGAGGGCGCATAGCATTGGCGGTTATGACTAGTCCTATCGCGCACGTCCCTGTCCTGCTTGAAGAAGCGCTGCAGTACCTCGCCGTGAGGGAGGGCGGCGCGTACATCGACGCGACGACGGGGCTCGGTGGCCATTCGAGCCGGATTGCGGAGGCGATCGGGCCTGAAGGAAAGCTGCTGTGCGTGGACCGGGATGCCGAGGCGCTGGAGTCCGCGCAGGCGACGCTGAGATCGTTTGGGAGGCGAATCAGCTTTGCCTGCGGGGACTTCCGTGACATCGGCACGATGGCAGCGGAAGCGGGGTTCGAACGGGTGGATGGCGTCCTGTTCGACCTCGGGGTCTCATCGATGCAATTGGGGAGGCCGGACCGCGGATTTAGTTTCGCGCTGGAAGGTCCTCTCGACATGCGGATGGGGCCGCAGGCCGGCGGGGAAACCGCCGCCGGGATTGTGAACACATGGGATGAAACGGCGCTTGCAAACCTCATCTACCGATATGGGGAAGAGACGCGCTCACGCCGGATCGCCGCCGCGATCGTCCGGGACAGGCCGTTCCGAACGACGTGGGATCTAGCCAGATCGGTCGAGCAGGCCGTGGGGAGGGCAGGGGGACAAACCCGAATTCACCCCGCCACCAGGGTCTTCCTTGCACTCCGGATCCAAGTCAATGGCGAACTCGACAGCCTTGACGCGGTTCTTCCGCTTGCCTGCGACCTGCTCGACCCTGGAACAGACTCTGATGGTGGCCGCCTCGTGGTCATCTCTTTCCATTCGCTTGAAGACAGAATTGTGAAGCAATTCCTCCGCCGGGAGTCCACGGGCTGTATCTGCCCGCCTTCCATACCGGTGTGCGCCTGTGGCCATGTTGCCCGGCTGCGCTTGCTGACGAAGCGGGGAATTCGCCCATCTGAGGACGAAGTGGCCCGGAATCCGAGGGCGCGGAGCGCAACGTTGCGTGCCGCTGTCCGGATCGGAGGGGTCAATGGCGGCGATTAATCTCCCTCGTCCGCCACTGCCTTTTCCGGGAGTCCGCCTTAACTGGTGGATCGTGTGGGGCGTAGTGGTGCTTGGGGTTGGCGGAACGTTACCGGTCTTGCAGAGCAGCGCGGCGACGTCGCGCGGTTTTGAGATCCGGGACCTTGAGGCCGAACAGGCGCAGCTGCGGACCGACATCAGCCTTCTTGAAGGCGATGTGGCACGGCTCACCTCGCTTGAGCGCGTCGAGCGCCGGGCGCGCGACCTGGGGTTGGAGCAATCCATTGAGCCGCCCCTGTTCGTGACGGTAGACACGCCGGGACCGAGTCCCGCGCGGATCCCTTCGGAGTATCTCCCCAGCAACGCGGCTGCGAAGCCCGTGGCTGAACCCTGGTGGCGAGACGTCCTTTCCTGGCTTTCCATCGGGGACTAATTAACTGTCCGGCGGCCGAGAGGCTTCCGGGCGGAAGGCGCGTTCGGGATGACAGACCCCCGGGCCGGCAGGTCCCGCCGAATCCTTGTGCCCGCCGCGCTGGCCACGCTCGGCTGTGCGGCGCTGCTGGGTCGTGTCGTCTATATCCAGGTCTACCAGCACGACGTGCTCTCCGCTGAGGCCCAGGCTGAACTCGAAGTCGACAACACGTTGTACGCCCGCCGCGGGGCCATCCTGGACCGCAACGGGGACGTGATGGCGACCAGTGTGGCGACCTGGGACCTGTACATCCGTGCCAAGGACTGGGCACTTCCGGCAGACGCCGTCGAAGGATCGACTGCACTGGCAGCGGCCCTGCGCCTGGATGCCTCGCAGCTACGGGAGAAGGTCGCGGCGGTGGGCACGGGCGATGTGAAGATCGCGAGCGACGTTAGCTACGACACGGGCAAGGCGCTGATCGACGCCAACGTGACGGGCCTCGAGGCGCTGGGCAACACAAAGCGGGTGAAGCCCAACGGCGATGTCGGCGCTTCGATCATCGGACTGCTTGGCTACGACAATCACGGGATCGCCGGCATCGAATCGTCACTTAACCGGGTGCTGGCGGGGCTGCCGGGGCGGGTGTTCTTCGAACGCGACACAACGGGCGACCCCATCCCTTACGCGCAGCATGTCACACAGGACCCGGAGCCGGGCAAGGACATCGTCCTGACCATCGACCGTGTGTTGCAGGAGATGGCGGAGGAGACGCTTGCCGACGCCGTGAGCAAGCACCGTGCCAAGGGCGGCACGGTGATCATGATGGACCCCTATACGGGCGATATCCTCGCGCTGGCGACGAACCCGAGCCTGAAGTACAGCACGCTGGACCTGGACGACAGCGGCCAACTGGCGCTGCTCAAGAACGCGGCTGTGACGGACCTCTACGAACCCGGAAGCGTGATGAAGGTTGTGACCGCAGCGGCGGCGATCGACGCGGGCGTGGTGACGGCCGACACCTGGTACCACGATTCAGGGTCCGTGAAGATCGGCACCGATACGGAACTGAAGAACTTCGACAACGGTTCCTACGGCGACCAGACGATGACGGGCGTGCTACAGCACTCGATCAACACGGGCGCGGTGTTCATGGCGCAGAAGCTGGGCGCGACCGCCTTCACACGCTACATGGAGCGGTTCGGGTTTGGGTCGACCACGGGCATTGAGCTTTCGGGCGAGCCGGAGGCGATCTTCCGGCACCCCGAGGACGAGGGCTGGACGGAGGTCGATCTCGCGACCCAGGCGTTTGGGCAGGCGATCAGCGTGACGCCGGTACAGATGGCGACGGCCTTTGCGGCGGTGATCAACGGCGGCAACCTGGTTGAACCGCGGCTGGTCCGGGCGACCATCGACAGCCAGGGGAGACGGGACGACATTCCGGTGAAGGTACGCGGGCAGGCGATCTCGGCAGCAACGAGCGCGACGCTGCGCGCGATGCTGAAGGATGTCGTGGACCCGCCGGACGGCTCGTACTACCACCCGGGGAATCCGCGCGACTACACGGCCGGGGGCAAATCCGGCACGGCAAACATTCCGGTGCCGAATGGCTACAACGAGACCCAGATCGCGTCGTTCATCGGGTTTGCGCCGGCGGAATCGCCGCGGCTGCTGATCATGGTGAAGCTCGATAACAACGCTGACTTGCTGACGGGGACAGCGGCGGCGGCGCCAGTGTTCGCCGACCTCGTGGACCGCGCGTTGGCGTACCTGAAAGTGCGGCCGGACACGGGTGACCTGGTGACGCGGCCATGACCAGCGGGCAGATCACCACGGGGTTCATCGCTGACGTGATGCGCCGTCACGGTTACGAAGTGAGCGCGGGGCCTGATGTGCCGGTGACGGGCGGAACGGCGGACTCGCGTTCCGTGCTCGATGGTTCGCTGTTCGCGGCGTACCCGGGCGAGAACACGGACGGAAATCTTTATGTCGAATCCGCCCTCCGCGGCGGCGCAAGCGTTGTCGTCTGCAACCGCGAAATCGAAGGTGAGTGGCCCAACCGGACGATCGTTGTGGCGCCCAGCACCGTAAAGGCGATGGGCGAGTTGGCGACGGCGTGGCGCAACGAATGGCACGGCACGGTCGTCGGAATCACCGGGACCGTTGGGAAGACGACGGCCAAGGAACTGACCGCGGACACGCTTGCGGCGCGGTTCTGTACCCACCGGAGCCCCGGGAACTACAACTCGGCCGAGGGGCTGCCGCTGGCGCTGTTGACGCTGAAAGCGGAGCACGAGGTATCGGTGCTCGAGATGGCGATGGACCGCGAGGGCGAGATCGCCGAACTCTGTGAGATTGCGCGTCCGTCGGTCGGCGTGGTCCTGAACGTGGGACTGACGCATATCGAGAAGCTGGGGTCGATAGAGAAGATCCGGGACGAGAAGCTCTCGCTGGTGCGGGCGCTGCCAATCGAGGGCATCGCGATACTCAACGGCGACGACCCGCGCGTGGGGCCGGAAGCTGGACGACTGAGGTGCCGGACGATCACGTTCGGGTCGGGCGAGGGGAACACGCTGCGGGCAACGCAGCTGTATGACGATGGACTCGATGGGACCCGGATGCGGCTGGCGTACGGGGGAGCGAGCGTTGTGGCGCGGTCGCCGCTGCCAGGGACGCACACGGCGCCTGCAGCGCTCGCGGCGGTTGCCTCGGGTATTGCGCTCGGGCTGACGCTGGAAGAGGCGGCCAACGCTCTCGGCGCTGCGCGGACCGTGGGACGGATGCGGACCGCTGGGGGGCGCAATGGAAGCACGATCCTCGACGACCGATACAACAGCAGCCCTGCTTCACTGGCGGGCGCGCTGCGGCTGCTGGCGACGCGCCAGGAGGGCCCCCGAATCGCGCTCCTTGGGAGGATGGCCGAACTCGGAGAACACGAAGAGACGGAGCACCGCACAGCGGGGGTGATCGCGGCGAACTGTTGCGATGTCATCGCAGCGGTGGGCGATGCGGCGAAGGCGCTGATCGAGGCGGCGCGGCAAGCGGGGCACCGGGACGCTCACTGGTTCGAATCAAAGGACGACGCCGCAGCGTTCGTGGCGGAGCGGATGGCACCCGGAGCGACGGTGCTGTTGAAGGCTTCGCGCAGCCAGGCATTCGAGACGCTGCTGCCGGCCCTGGAGGCGACTGAGTGATCACCTCCGACGACATGATCAAGGCGCTGATGGCGGGTGCGGTGACGTTCGTGCTGACGCTGATCCTCGGCGGGCCAATCGTGAAGTACCTACGCGCCCAGAAGGCCGGCAAGCAGATTTCGGAGCATCAGCCGGCTTCACATCAGAAGAAGGCCGGGACTCCGACGTTCGGCGGGCTGATCATCTGGATTCCGACGGCGATCGTGACGGCGGTCGGCGTCAGTTGGTGGGACCACAAGTCAATCCTGCTGCCACTGGCGATGATCGGGCTGACGGGCGCGGCCGGATTCGTGGACGACCTTGGCACGCTGCAGGGCCGCCGTCAGACGGGCCTTTCCTGGCGGTTCAAGGTGACCTTCCTGGTGGTACTGGGTGCTTTCGCCGGCTTCATCCTTTTCCGGTACATCGAAGTTGAATCCGTGAACGTGCCCTGGGCGGGAAGCTGGGAACTCGGACCCGCGTACATCCTCGTGGCGATCCTGGTGGTCGTGGGGACAACGACTGGTGTGGCGATCACGGACGGACTGGACGGACTCGCGGGGGGGACGACGCTCATCGCCTTCGTGGCCTACGGGATTATCGCATTCATCCAGGGCCAGGAGTTCGTGGCGACGTTCGCGTTCATCATCGCCGGCGCGAACCTGGGTTTCCTCTGGTACAACTCTCACCCGGCGATGGTGTTCATGGGTGACACCGGGGCGCTGGCCCTTGGATCTAGCCTTGCCGTCGTCGCGTTGATGACGGGGCAGTGGCTGCTGCTACCGGTCATCGGCTTCGTGTTCGTCCTCGAAGTCGTTTCCAACGTCATCCAGATTGGCTATTTCCGGGCGACTGGCGGCAAGCGCTTTTTCAAGCGAGCCCCGTTGCATAACCACCTCGAGGAAACGGGCTGGGCGGAGACTCAGGTCGTCACCCGGGCCTGGATCCTGAGCATCGCGGCGGCGTTTTTCGGCGTGGCGCTGGCGCTGGCGGTGCCGGAATGAGCGAGACCGCCGGGGTAAAGGACGTGCGGGGCGCGCGGGCGCTCGTCTATTCGCTGGGCAAGGAAGGACGCGATCTCGCTTCGTGGCTCCTCGGCGAGGGCGCCGAGGTGACAATTTCCGACACGCGTGACGATTCGCAGCTGAAAGCCGCGGGAGCGGTCGCGCCGGCGGGCGTAAGCCGGGTGGTGACGGGCCAGCCGTTACTTAATCCAGGTGGGTTCGACCTGTTGGCGGTCGGACAATCGGTGCTGCGCCACGACGCCGCGGTCGTGCGAGCGCGGGCGCTCGGTATCGCGGTGATTTCGCAGATGCAGCTCTTCCTGCAGCTGTGCCCGGGACGGGTGGTGGGGATAACCGGATCGAGCGGTAAGTCGACGACGACGGCTCTGGTCGCGGCGATGGCGGAAGACGCGCAGATCAAGCATGTGGTGGGCGGCAACATCGGCGAGGCGCTCCTCGGCCGGCTCAGCGAGATTGATCGCGAAACGACGGTGATCCTGGAGATCAGCCACACGCAGCTTCAGTACACCGACCGGTCGCCGTCCGTGGCGGCCATTACGAATGTGACGCCGAACCACCTCGACCAGTTTGATTGGGACGCGTACGTGGCGCTGAAGCATCACCTGCTGGAGTACCAGGGGGCGGCGGACGCCCGCGTGATCAACGTAGACGACGCTGTGAGCGCCCCGTGGGCGCGAGAAGGGGCCGGGCCTGCCTTTCTTGCCTCCACGGCTGGACAGCATGAAGGGCCCGGTGCGTGGCTCGACGGCGACGAAATCGCCGTGCTGACGGAGGCCGGCGAACGACGGTCCATTGTGAATCGGGGCGAGCTGCATATCCGTGGTGAGCACAATGTGGCGAACGCAGTCATGGCCTGCGCCATCGGTGGGGCGGCAGCGGTCCCAGCGGAAGCGATGGCCAGCGCCTGCAGGCGGTTCCGGGGAGTTCCACACCGCCTGGAGGTGGCCGGCAAGGCGCTCGGGGCGACGTGGGTGAACGACAGCATTGCCACGGCGCCGGAACGGACGATGGCGGGTCTGCGGGCGTTCACGGAGCCAGTTGTGCTGCTGCTGGGCGGACGCGAGAAGAACCTGCCGGTGGCGGACCTCCGGGCGCTGGCTGCCGAGCGCTGCCGGGCGGTCATCTGCTTCGGCGAAGCGGGGCCATCGTTCGGCGCGGCGATGAAGGGTATCGGAGCGCCGGTGACGGTGGTGGACACACTCGAGGCGGCCGTTGGCGAGGCGTGCCGGCGCGTGCAAGCGGGCGATGTGGTGCTGCTTTCGCCAGCGGGGACGAGCTTCGACGCATTCCCGAGTTTCGAAGCGCGCGGCGCTGCTTTCGGGGAGCTCGTGCGGGCATTGCCAGGGTATGAACGATCGGAGGACACGCGATGACGGCAGTCCCGCAACAAAATCACCTTCGAAGTGATTATGTCCTACTTGGACTGACGCTCCTGCTCACGATCATTGGGCTTGTCGTGGTTTGGAGCGCGAGCTTCGTGATCGGCATCGTCCAGTTCGGAGACCCGAACGCCTACCTCGTGCGGCAGCTGATGGGCGCGTTCCTCGGGGCGTTCATGTTCGTGGCGATGTGGCGGCTGGATTACCGCAAGCTGCGGCCGTGGGCTCTTCCGATCATGATCGTGACGATCGCCGCGCTGGTTGCTGTGCTGATAATCGGGGAAGAGCGGAACGGCGCTCAGCGGTGGATTGGTGCAGGAGCGGTGACGTTCCAGCCGGCGGAATTCGCGAAGCTGTCGATCACTGTCTACCTGGCGGTCTGGCTGACGCGACCGGGGCGGAACCTACGCAGCTTCGAGGAGGGGTTCTTCCCATTCATGATCATCCTGGGCGTCGTCGCAGGGCTGATTGTGTGGGAGCGGAGCCTCGGGACGACGCTGGTGGTGGTCTCAATCGCGATCTGCATGTTCTGGGTCGCGGGGGCATCGCTAGCGCACGTAGCGGCGTTGATTGGGGCGGGCATGGTGGCCGTGGTGTCGCTGGCCCTGCTGGTGGATTACCGCTACGACCGCTTGCTGACGTTCCTTGGGCACGGCGAGACCGACGGTGCGCTGTTTCAGACACACCAGGCAATGCTGGCGCTCGGTAACGGAGGGCTGACGGGCCTTGGGCTGGGCACGAGCCGGGGCAAGTTCTTCTACATCCCAGAAAGCCACACCGATGGCGTCTTTGCCGTTCTGGGCGAGGAGACCGGGGTCCTCATGGCGGGGCTGGTGCTCTGCATGTACCTGTTCCTGATCCTTCGCGGATTCCACCTGGCACGCCGCTGCAAGGACGACTTCGGCTCATTCATCGTCACGGGCGTGACAACGTGGATCGCGGTACAGACGATCCTGAACATTGGCGGGATCACGAGCACGCTGCCGCTGACGGGTGTCCCACTGCCGTTCATGAGCTACGGGAACAACGCGCTGGCCGCGATCTTGATGGCCATGGGCGTTGTGGCGAGTGTCTCGCGGTATGGCATGCAGCCTGAGGCTGAAGCCGAGAGCGAGCCACCGCCAAGGCGTAAGAGGCGAGCGACATGAAAGTGGCGATCGCTGCGGGCGGCACGGGCGGACACATCTTCCCCGCGATCTCAGTCGTCGAGGCGCTGCGGCAGCGCGCTCCGGAGGTTGAGGTGCGCGTGTTTGGACCCGATAACCGGGGCGAACGCGCGATGGTGGAAGGGGCGGGACTAAGGCTGGACCGGATTCCGGCGGCGGCCATGCGCGACCGGGGTCTGTGGTCAGTGTTCCGCGGTGGCTTGCGGATCGTGCGCGGCATCGCGCTTTCAACCTGGAAACTGTGGCGTTTCAAACCGGATGTCGTGTTCAGCACGGGCGGTTACGGAAGCTTCCCGCAGAGCGTGGCGGCGCGGCTGATCCGCAAGCCGCTCGTCGTCTTCCTGCCGGACGTGGCTCCCGGGTGGGCTGTGAAAGCCGAGCGCCGTTTCGCCACGCGGATGACGACTTCAACGGACCAGGCGCTCCAGCATCTGCCAGCAAGCAAGACCACTGTTACGGGCTACCCGGTACGAAGCGCGTTCTTCACCACCGACCGCGACGCGATGCATGAGGCACTCGGGACCGGCGACGGCGACCCGATCTTGCTGGTTGCCGGGGCATCGCAGGGAGCGCAGGCGCTGAACCGCGCCGTGTTCGCTCACCTCCCCGAGCTCACGAAGCGAGCGCATGTGGTGCACATCACCGGTGCGTCCGGGTTAGCAGAGGCCGAGGCGGCGAAGCGGGACCTGGGTGACCAGGGCGACCGCTACCAACCGTATGCATTCCGGGGAGACCTGCCAGCGTTGATGGTGGCGGCGGACCTCGCGGTTCTGCGAGCCGGCGCGAGCATCCTTGGCGAGGTACCGGCAGCCGGGCTGGCAGCGATCCTGCTGCCGGGCGAGTACGCCGGCGGCCACCAGCGAGACAACGCCCTGTGGCTCTCCGAGGCGGGTGCAGCGGAGCTTCTCACCGAGGCAGAGATCGGCGACGGGCTCGGCGAGAAGGTGCTGTCGATTCTTGGCGACCGCGACCAGCTCCAGCGAATGCGGGCAGCATCGAGCTTGCTGGCCAAGCCCCAGGCCGCAGACACGATTGCGGCGATTCTCGAAGAGGCGGCGAAGCGATGAGTGAGATCATCGGCCCGGTCCACCTCGTGGGGATCGGCGGGATGCATATGTCAGCGATCGGGCAGTTGCTGCTGGAGCGGGGCGTTGCAGTTTCGGGCAGCGACCTGCGGGCTTCGGCGTTCACGGATCGGCTCGCAGACATGGGCGCCCGTGTGTTGATCGGCGAACACGCGGCCGCAAACGTAGGCGATGTTGCCCTGGTTGTAACGACGGCCGCCGCCGCCGAGGACAACCCCGAGCTTGAGGAAGCACGGCGGCGCGGGATCCCGCTGCTGTTGCGTGCCGAGATGGTCGCCCGTCTGATGGAAGGGAAGCGCGTGATCGCGGTTGCAGGCGCGCACGGCAAGACGACCACGTCGTCGATGATCGCGTACATCCTCGTGCAAGCCGGACGGCAACCGATGTATCTGCTGGGTGGTGAAAGCATCGACCTCGGAGGTCATGCGGCATGGGGCGAGGGCGACCTCTGTGTCGTGGAGGCAGACGAATACCGGCGCGCGTTTCACGAGTACACGCCGGCCGTGGCGGTGATCACGAATGTCGAAGCCGACCATCTCGACTACTACGGGACGGAAGCTGCATACCACGAAGCCTTCGAGGTGTTTGCCCGAAAGATCGTGGCTGGCGGGACGCTGCTCGCATGTTGGGACGACGCGGGCGCGCGCGCGGTGAGCGAGGCGGTGGAAGACGGCCCAGTTCGGGAGGAGAGCTACGGCACGGAGGGAGAACGGTTCTGGCAGGCGACCGGGATCGCGGCGGAAGGAGGCGGCTCAGCGTTCACGCTTCGGCGTGGCGGAGGAGCGCTTGGACGGGTCAGTGTCCGGCAGCCCGGCATCCACGTGGTGCGGAACGCGACCGCTGCGGCGGCGGTGTGCATCGGGCTTGGAGTGCCGTTCGAGACGGTTGCCGAAGGGCTGGGGAACTTCCATGGCGCACGACGGCGATTCGAGACGGTCGGGGAGGCCGGTGGTGTACTCGTGATGGACGACTACGCGCACCACCCGACGGAGGTACGGGCGACGCTAACGGCAGCGAAGAGCCGGTTCGCTGGAAGGCGAATCATTGGGGTGTACCAGCCACACACGTACAGCCGGATCTCGTATCTCTGGGACGAGTGGACGGCGTGCTGGGCGGCGCTGGACGAACTGATCGTGCTGGAGACGTATGCGGCGCGCGAGGCCCCGGTTGCGGGACGAAGCGCCCGGGACCTGGCGGCCGCGATCGGCGACCCGATCGCGCGATACGCGAAGAATTTTGAGGATGCAGCCGACCAGGCCGCGGCCCTCGCGCGGCCGGGCGATGTGATCTTCACGATCGGTGCGGGCGATGTCGTCGACGTCGGGCCGATGCTACTGGAGCGGCTGCGATGAGCGCGATAGAGACACTGGCGACAGGGATCGAAGGGCTTGGCGACCTGCGGCGGGATGAGCCGATGGCGCGGCACACGACCTTCGGCATTGGCGGTCCCGCAGACTTGTACCTGACGGTGCGGGATTCGGAGGCACTGAAGGGCGCCGCGACGGCAGCGCGCGAAGCAGGCGTGGAGGCATTCGTGCTGGGCAGCGGCAGCAACATCCTCGTCGCCGACGCGGGCATCCGGGGCCTGGTGATCGACAACCGGGCCCGAGCCGAACGAACGGACGACGGCGGGACGACGTACCGCGTGGAGAGCGGTGCGAGCTTCGCGGCGTTTTCGCGGCGCATGGGCCGCGAGGGTAGGGCCGGACTGACGTGGGCGGTTGGGATTCCCGGGACGCTTGGCGGCGCCGTGGTCTACAACGCCGGGGCGTACGGCGGCTGCCTGGCGGATGTGCTGACGGCGGTCCGGCTCGGGAATGAGGACGGCGACCGCTGGGCGCCAGCGGAGGAATTGGGGCTGGTGTACCGGGGAAGCGCATTCACACGGGGGCTGGCGGACGGCGCCGTCGTCCTGGAAGTGGAACTGAGACTGCTTGAGGCGGACGCGAGCGAACTGATTGCGCGGGCGGCGGCGCACGACAAGAAGCGGCTGGCTGCGCAGCCCCGCGGCAGGAACGCGGGCTCGATGTTCAAGAATCCCCCGGAAAGCCCAGCGTGGAAATTAATTGACGCTGTTGGATTGCGCGGAGCGACGCGCGGGGACGCGGCCATCAGTGATCGCCACTGCAACTTCTTCGTCAACCTCGGCCAGGCGAAGGCAAGCGACGTGGCGTGGTTGGTGGAGGAAGCAGAGCGGCGCACGTTCGAGCAGTTCGGCCTGCAACTCGACCGGGAAGTGTCGTTCGTGGGGGCGTGGCGATGAGCCGGCAACGAGTGGCAGTAGTCCTTGGCGGGCGCTCGGGCGAGCACGAAGTGAGCGTTGTAAGTGCACGCAGCGTGATCGGCGCGCTCGACCCAGAGCGGTGGGAAGTGGTGCCGTTCGGAATCAGCCGCTCGGGCGGCTGGCTGACACCGGGAGAGACAGCGGCAGCGCTGGCCAGCGGAGCGAAGGCGTTCCGCGAGGGCGGGCAGCAGTTACTGCAGGCAGATTCGGCGCTGGCGGCGCTGGCGACGTGTGACGTTGCATTTCCGCTGGTGCACGGTACGTACGGCGAGGACGGGACGCTCCAGGGATTCTTCGAGACTGCTGGACTGCCGTACGCCGGCTGTGGCGTGGCCGCGAGCGCCATCGGCATGGACAAGGCGCTGATGAAGGCGCTGTTCCAGGAAGCGGGCGTGCGCCAGGCGAAATACGGGGTCCTCCGCGCGTGGGAGGCGGCCGAAGACCAGGGCCGGGCGGCTGCATACATCGGCGCAACGACGGGCTATCCATGCTTTGTGAAGCCGGCGAACGGCGGTTCGAGCGTGGGCGTGACGAAGGCGCGATCTTCGGAGGACCTTGGCGCGGCATTTGCGGCGGCGTTCGCTTACGACGACAAGGCTGTTGTGGAGGAGGCCGTCACAGGGCGCGAGGTGGAGTGCTCGGTGCTTGGAAACGAGGCTCCGGAAGCGAGCGTCGTGGGCGAGATTGTCCCGGACCGCGAGTTCTACGACTACGAGAGCAAGTACAGCGCCGCTTCGACGACGACGCTGCATATCCCGGCAAGCATTCCAGCCGTCGTCGCGGACGAAGTGCGGGAGACCGCACTTCGGATGTACCGCGTGATGGGCTGTGAGGGGTATGCGCGAGTCGACTTTTTTGTGACGGGCAAGGGGGACGTGTTGGCGAACGAGATCAACACGATCCCGGGATTCACGAGTATCAGCATGTATCCGAAGCTGTGGGAGGCTTCGGGGCTGCCTTATGGCGAGTTGCTGACGCGGATCCTGGAACTGGCGTTGGCACGCCACGAAAGGAGGTCTCGCCGATGAGCAATCCCGGTCCCCGCCCGGGTCAACACCGCATCATTCGTCGTCGTGAGCCAGTCATCGGAGCAACCGCGCCCCCGCCAGTGGAGGCGCCACGCGGAGTACACCGATTGCCTGACACGCCGCGGCGAAGGCGGCATGCACTGCGTCCGCTTATGACGCTCGGCATCATCGCGGTCACGGTGATGGCGGCTGCGGGAGGCGGCCTGTACTGGCTGCTGAACTCCGCGATGTTCGACGTGACCACGATCGAGGTAGCGGGCACCGCGTACGCGAGCCCTTCGGATGTCGCAGCGGCGGCGGCGCTCGGGGGTGAGAACCTCCTGACGGTCGACCTGAACGGCGCACTCGGGCGCGTGCTGGCGCTGCCGCTGGTGCAAGGCGCCGAAATCGAGCGGACCTGGCCGCACGGAATCCGAATCACCGTCTACGAACGTGAAGCCTGGGGCACATGGCAACAGGGTGGCGTCGGTTACACGATCGACCGCACAGGAGTGGTGCTGGGTATCACGATCCCGGCACCGGCCGACGGGCCCGTCATCCGCAGCTCGGAATCCGGGACGCGCATCCCGGGTGACCGGGTGGACGCAGGCGCGGTTGACGCAGCAGCCCTGATCTACTCAGACCTGCCTTCACGGATGGGCGTGAAGGTGGCAGAGGTGGCATTCCTCGCCGGCCTGGGCGTGCAGGTGCAGACGGCGGACGGGGAATTCGCTCTGCTCGGGGACGGCGCGGACATGGAATACAAGCTCTCGGCGTGGGCGGCGATGGCCCGGGAGGCGGACCGCCAGGGCATCAGCTATCGGGCAGTGGACCTTCGATTTGGCGACCGGCCGGTGCTGGTCCAGTGAGGAACGAGAAATGAAACGACGAGGAACGGTCGCGGCGATCGACATCGGCTCCAGCAAGGTGACGGTGATCGTCGCCGAGGTGGGCCCGAGAGGCGACGTGCAGATCATCGGGACCGGCGTGGCCCCCGCGCAGGGGCTGGCCCGCGGTGTGGTCGACCACATCGAACAGGCGAGGGAGTCCGTCGCGGTCGCGGTTGAGAAAGCCGAGCAAGCGTGCGGGATGCGTGTGCTGAGCGCGACAATCGGGATCGCGGGGACACATATCGCCTGCCAGAACAACCGCGGCATCGTGGCAGTCGCAAACCCGAAGCGGATCGTGTCGACGGATGACCGCGCGCGTGTGCTGGAGGCGGCCGGGAACATCGCGGTGCCAAACAGCCGCCAGGTGCTGCATGTGTTGCCGCGCGGCTACTGGATCGACGGGAGCGACCCGGTTTCGGACCCGGTTGGGATGCACGGCGCGAGGCTCGACGCGGAGACCCACATCATCACGGGGGCGGTTTCGGCCATCCAGAACCTCGTGAAGGTGGTAGAGGGAGCGGGCGTCCATGTCGAGGACATCGTGGTGGAGCCCGTGGCCGCAGCGGAGTGTGTGCTGACCGAGGAAGAACGCCACCAGGGCGTGGCCGTCATCGACATTGGCGATGCGACAACGTCGATTGCGGTGTTTGACGAAGGGACGATCGCGCATGTTGCGTGTCTGCCGCTCGGCGGATATCAGCTGACGCAGGACCTGACGCACGTGCTGCGCTGCCCGTGGGAGGCCGCGGAGGAAGCGAAGATTCGTCACGGAGCGGCGTTCGCGCTGCCGGAGGACGACGGTCACGACGTGCAGGTGTCGACTTTCGGGGCGAGTGGCCGGCGCACGGTGCCGCTGCGTTACCTGCGAGAAATCCTGCAGGCGCGAGTGGACGAGATCCTCGAAGCGGTTGAAATCGAACTCAAACGAGCGGGTTACCTCGACCGGCTGGCGGCCGGCGTGGTGTTGACGGGCGGGACGGCGTTGTTGCCGGGCCTTGCCCAGTTCGCGGAGGTGCGGCTGGGAATCCCGGCGCGCATCGGCAATCCAAGTGGCTATCTCGGGCTTTCCGACCTTATCGGAACACCCGCGTACGCGACGTCGATCGGGCTTGCGGAGCACGCGCTCCGCGGCAGCGAACGCCCCGTGGAACTCACCCATGCGGGCATGGAGATGCCCGCCGGCGGGGTGCTGCGGCGCATTCTTGCCGTTGGACGGGCACTGATGCCGCAGTAGGGCAATCCAGCACTTCAAAGGGGAGAGGGAAGGAAGCCAAGCATGACTTTGAACGAGTTTTCACGAAGCGATCGATTTATACCCGCAAGGAGGGACCACGCAATGAGCATCCGATACGACTCGGAAATGCTTCCGGACATCAAGGTAGTGGGCGTAGGGGGCGGCGGCTGCAACGCCGTGAACCGGATGATCGAAGCCCGGATTCCGGGTGTGAGCTTCATGGCCGTGAACACGGATGCGCAGGCGCTGATGCACTCGGAGGCCGAGACTCGCGTCCGGATCGGCGAAAAGGTCACACGGGGGCTCGGTGCGGGAGCTGACCCATCCAAGGGCGAACGTGCGGCGGAAGAGAGCCGTGACGACCTGTATGACACCCTGCGCGGCGCGGACATGGTGTTCGTGACGGCGGGCATGGGCGGCGGCACAGGAACAGGAGCGGCGCCGGTCGTAGCCGAAATCGCCAAAGAGTGCGGTGCGCTCACTGTGGGGGTCGTGACCAAGCCCTTCACGTGGGAAGGCGCGGCCAAGCTGCGACTAGCCGAGGAAGGGATCAACCGGCTGCGCGAACGGGTAGACACGCTGATCGTGATCCCGAACCAGCGGCTGCTGGATGTGTATCCGGACCTGAAGATGAGCGAAGCGTTCGGGATGGCCGACGATGTGCTGCGGCAGGCAACGCAGGCGATCTCAACCATCATCAGCCAGTCTGGACAGGTGAACCTGGACTTCAACGACGTCCGAACCACGATGAGCGAGGCGGGGCCGGCGCTCCTGGCCGTGGGCCGGGCATCGGGCGAGAACCGGGCTGAGGCTGCCGCACGAGCGGCAACATCGAGTCCGCTGCTGGACCAGTCGATCGAAGGCGCGCGCAACGTGCTCTGGTGTATCGCACACAACGGCGACCTGGGCATGCGGGAACTAGACAGCGCGGCGAACGTCATCCAGGAGATGGCGGACCCGAGCGTGAAGACCATCTGGGGCTACGTGGTAGACCCGGAACTGGGCGAAGAAGTGGTGTTGACGGTCATCGCGACGGGTTTTCCGCCGCGGGCTCAGCAGATGGAAGACCCTCGCAATTTGCGACGGATCACCGAAATCGGGCTGCAGGGCGTGCAATCCGCAGAAGACGCCGAACTACCCGCATTCCTCCGAAGGAACATCAGGTCATTGAACGTGGTGGGACATGAGGGAGCGGGTATTGGAGCAAGGTTGGCTGAAAGGAGGTAGCTATCTAGCCGAACGCGCATGTCCGAAAGGACAGTCCCTTGCGGGACAGGGGCCTGGGAGTTTGGGAGATACCACCAGGCCCTACTTCTTGTCTGCGAGAGCGGCCACCCCGCCGACAGTACCTCCTGTTCAGCCGAGCGCCCACGATAGCACGTGAGTTAACGGTTCAACAAGCATCATCTTCAGCTGGCCGGCGAGGGCGGTTCGTCGGCGAGCCATTCGCTGCGGCCGGATTCCATGGGCTCTCCAGCAAAGCGGGCAGGGAACCATTCGAGCAGCAGCGACTCAATCTTCTTCCGGGATTGCATCAGGCCGTGGCCGGTGTCGGCGAGAAGCACGATCTGCTTGGGGTCGCCGGCGCGACGGTAGACATCCTCGCTCGCTTCGTGGTCGAGCACGGTGTCGGCGGCGCCGTGGATGAGGAGCAGCGGTTTGCCGAGGTTTTCGACCTGGCGCGTGCCGTGCAACTGCGGCGACATGGAGCATACAGCGACCACGATCGGCGCGAGTTCGGCGGCCTTGATGACGACAGCCGCACCGAAGCTGTGGCCGACGAGCGCAAGCGACGAGGCTCCGATGCCCTTGAGGAACGAGCAGCCAGCGAGAACGTCGGCCACACACTCTTCGAAGACGTTTGGCTGGCGATAATCGAGGCGCAGGACAGAGATTCCCGCGGGCGCCAGACCAACGGCCAGTGCCGGGTAGAGCGCTCCGGCAGGTCCATCGACGCCGCCCATCGCGCCGGAGACGCAGATGAGCGCCGCGGTGCCGCCTTCGACGGGATGGAACACGCCGTTAATGTCACCACGCGAAGTGCGGAGGAGGAGCGGCATCGCGCCGGACTCATCCGGCGGCCCGGCCCCTACTTGCAGGAGTCGCAGAGTGATATCGCCCGCGTCGTCCGGTCCCTGAGAAGTCACGGGCGGACTGTACCACGGGAGGAGCGTGGCATTCGACGGCTGTTCGCTATGGGCCGCACCGGTACCATCGCAGGACTTTCCCGTGGGGGCAGACGCGCGCCGTGTGTGGAATTTGCGGGATCTTTCGGACCGGGTTTGAACCGGTTGCGCCGCGGGTAATCGACGCGATGGTGCGAACGCTCCACCATCGCGGACCTGACGGGAGCGGCGCACATTTTGCGGATGGCGTCGGCCTTGGCTTCACTCGCCTCGCCATCATCGACCGGACACCGGCGTCGGACCAACCGATTATCGACGAGGGATCGGGCGCTGCCCTGGTGTTCAACGGCGAGATCTACAACTACGTCGAATTGCGGCGGGAGCTTCAGGGGCTGGGCCACCAGTTCCGGTCACATGGTGACGGAGAAACGATCCTGCGCGGATACCTGGAATGGGGGATGGGGTGCCTGGAGCGCCTGAACGGAATGTTTGCGTTCGCCCTGTTCGACCCGCGGAACCAGACGCTGTTCCTTGCTCGAGACCGCTTCGGCGAGAAGCCGTTGTATGTCGCCCAATCAGGTAGCGGGCTCCTCTTCGGGAGCGAGATGAAGGCGATCCTGGCGGTCCGGCCGGAGCTGCGGAAGGCCGAACACAGGGCCGTTTACCGGTATCTCGCCCGAGGTGACCTGGACCTCGACGACGAAACCTTCTTCGCGGGCATCCGGAGCCTGCCGGCCGCGCACTACGCGGTCATCGGGCGGGATGGTTCCTACGAACCGGTGAAGTACTGGCGGGCGCGGGCCGGCGACGTGCCGGAGACACGGCAAGAAGCGGTCGAGGGATTCCGGGAGCTGCTGTTCGATTCGATCCGCTTGCGGCTGCGGTCGGACGTCCCGCTGGGCAGCAGCCTGAGCGGAGGGCTGGACTCGTCGAGCATCGTAGCGGCGATGCACGCCCAGAAGGCATCGCATCCCCTGGAGCAACACACCTTCAGCGCGCGGTTCGAGTCCGCGACGCATGACGAAGGCCTGCATATGGGCGTGATGAACCGGGCAGTGGACGCGCAGGCCCACGATGTCTGGGTGAAACCCGGCGCATTCCTGGATGCGTTCGCGGGGCTGCAGTGGTTCCAAGAGGAGCCGATCGCGAGCACGAGCCCATTCGCCCAGTTCAGCGTGATGAGGCTTGCGCGGGAACAGGGGACAACGGTGCTGCTGGACGGGCAGGGTGCGGATGAGGCGCTGGCGGGCTACGACCAGGCCCACGGGATGTTCTGGGCGAACCTGCTGACGCGGGGGCGGGTGGACTTAATCGGCCGGGAGGCATTCGCCTATCTGCGGCGGTACCGGGCGATGCCCAGGGGGCCGGCGCTGTTCAGCGCGTACTACTTACTGCCTCCGGGGGTCCGCGAGCAGGTGGCGATGCGTATCCTGAAATCCGACCGCATCGTCGCCCGGAAGCTGAAGCGGGAGCATTCGCCGGCGGTCGTGGAGACAGACCGGCCATTCCCGGACCGGTTGCGAAACGAACTTGTGCGGTGGCAGATGGCGACGCAGCTACCCGAGTTCCTGCGCTATGCAGACCGGAACAGCATGGCGTTCAGCCGCGAGGTGCGCCTTCCGTTCCTGGACCACCGGCTGGTCGAGTACTGCTTCGGGTTACCTAGTGAGTTGTTACTGGACGGGGCAACGACGAAGGTGGTGTTGCGAGAGGCGATGCGTGGAATCGTGCCGGACCCGATCCTGGCGCGGCGCGACAAGCTGGCCTACGCACCGCCGCAGGATTCCTGGCTCAGGGGTCCGCTGCTGGACTGGGCCCGCAATCTGGTCTCGGCCGCCCGCTCTCGGACGGAGGTGTTCGACGGCAGGGCGGTGGAGAGAGTGCAACGTGACCTCGAATCTGGGAAGAACCTGACGATGGCCTGGAGGGTGGTGAGCACTGAGGCGTGGTACCAACGATGGATCGACCGGACGCCGGCAGAGTTGGAGACGGCAGTACATACGGGGCTGGGCTGATAGCCTCGGGGGCTCATGCCGGCCCACGCGCTGGCCAAGAACACAGCGAAGGACGTGGAGATGACGATTCGATTCGACGGCCAGGTTGCCCTGGTGACGGGCGCGGGAGCAGGACTCGGGCGGGCTTACGCTATCGACCTGGCGCAGCGCGGGGCGAAAGTAGTAGTGAACGACCTGGGTGGGAATCCGTTCGGGGAGGGTGAGGACCGGGCGCCGGCGCAGAAGGTCGTGGACGAAATCAAGGCGATGGGCGGCGAGGCAGTCGCAAACTTCGACAGTGTTTCGAGTTACGACGGCGGATTCTCCATGGTGAAGACCGCGATCGACTCGTTCGGACGTCTGGACGTTGTTATCTGCAATGCCGGGATCCTCCGGGATGTCGCGTTCCACAACATGAGCGAGCCCGACTGGGACGCGATCTTTGCGGTGCACGCCAAGGGTGCGTTCACCGTGTTGCGGGCGGCATGGCCGGTCTTCCGCCAGCAGGCCTACGGCCGAGTCGTGCTGACGACGTCCTCATCTGGTATCTACGGACAGTTCGGGCAGGCGAACTACGGCGCGGCAAAGACCGCGATGCTGGGCCTGATGAACGTCCTGAAGCAAGAGGGCGTGAAGTACAACGTGAACGTCAACACGCTGGCGCCGGTTGCGGGCACGCGGCTGACGGCCACGGTCATGCCCCAGGAGATGGTGGAGAAGCTGAAGCCGGAACACGTGGTGCCGGCGGTCGTGTACATGGTTTCGAACGAGTGCACAGACTCGGGACTCGTCATCGAGGCGGGAGCGGGCAACTTCAATCGCGCCGCGATCGTGAAGGGCAAAGGTGTACAGCCCGGCATCGACTCGGTGAAAGATGCGGAATGGGTGCAGGCCAACTGGGGCGCGATCACCAGCCTGGAAGGCGCAGTTCCGATGTGGCGAACTGGCCAAACGATGGACGCATTCCTGGCCGACCGCGCGAAGGCATAGCCAGACATCCGGAACACAAGCGAAGAGGGCGCCCGAATTCGGGCGCCCTCTTCGCTTGTGCACCGTCCCTGGGGGCACGGACGGTTTCTGAGACGGCCTGCGTCTAGGCGGCGCGGGCTCCGTAGTCCTTGCCGTAGAAGCGCTGGCGGAGGAGGCGCGTATCGGCAACGAGGTGGTGCGTTGGAACTGGTTCTCGCATCGCTCGCTGCTCGGCGGCGGCGAGGAAGTCGGCGGCGCCATAGAACTGGTTTCCATCGAAGAGCGAAGGGACGGTGACGGCGAGCACTTCCACACAGTGGCCTTCTGCGAGCAAGGGGCGATTTTCGATGGCGACGGCGAGACGATCGCCGTATGCAGTTGCGTGCTCTTCGACGCAGTTTCCGAGGATGACGCCGAAGCGGCCGTCTCCGAGGGGGCCCCAGTGATCCGTGGCCCTGGTGATGCGATCGATGCTGCGACGAATATGATCGACGGCGGCCTCGCGGACGGCCGGCGGAGTGTCGAGGGGGACGCGGGGCGTAACGACAGCGAGGGTGAGGGGCAGGTCGTTGTGCTGAGCGGCTTCGACCCGTTGCTGGAGTATGTCGACGAACTCGTCGCGCTCGCCGGCGTTGACCGGAGCGGACGTATGTCCGGAGGACGGCGTCTCCTCCGGCTGCGTCGCGGCGGCTGTTGAGCGGATGCGGTTGGCGATGAAGAACGCGACGCCAAGAGCCACGAGGACGACGGCAACGATGGGGTAGTCGCCAGCGGCTGCCGCGAGCGCGCCAATTACGGCTGCCATCTCCACCGCGGCGACCTTCATCGTGTTCGATATTTCTCGAGCCATCGGTGGTCCTCCGCGCCGTGCTGCGATCGCTTTACACGGCGTTTACACGGTTAGTATCGGCGGGCAACACGGCGAACGGTGGTCAACAACTGGTTGCATTGCGTGACGCCGATGTGGAGGGCGGGTGAACGGTCCGCTTGCAAGGGGCAGGGAACCGGCAGTAGGCTCAAGGTTAACAACAGATGCGATTGCCGCTGGGGGAGCCGAAAGGCTGAGAGTCCGCGAGGACAACTCCAGGAACCTGATCCCGGTAATGCGGGCGTAGGGAAGCGGCGTGGCTTGCAGCCCAAGGGTTTCACCACGAGTTTGTTCCGCCTGTTTGGTCCGGAGCAGACGATCCAGCGCTTCCCCTGCCCACGTTCTCCGTCGATCGGTCCGGCCGGCATCGGAGGGAGCCGGGATGATCATCGAAATCCAATGTTTGGCCAACCCGCCGGGAACGGCGGAACAGCGCTACGCACACGTCGAGGCCGCGATCGCAGTCGTGCAGGAATCTGGTATCCGGTACGAGGTAGGGGCGCTTGGCACGACGATTGAAGGTGAACCGGACGAAGCGTGGCGGGTGGCCAGGGCGGCGCACGAAGCCTGCTTGAGGGCCGGAGCTACAAGCGTGGTGACGGTCATCAAGGTCGCCGAGACGGCGACAGCAGCGAACCGGGTAGGCATCGACGACCTCGTCGGAAAGTTCCGGACGTAGCCGTGGCGACGATAGCTCGGCAGGCCGGGAGGGCGGCGCGGCGTGCGACGGTCGAGTACCTTCCGGCGGCGCTCCTGCTCGCCGGATTGCTGGGGCTGTGGGAGGCGTGGGTACGCGTCTTCGACACGCGGCCCTACATCCTGCCCTCGCCGAGCCGGGTCTGGAGCGCGTTCCTGGAAACGCGGGGGACGCTGCCGGAGCACATCTCGACCACGCTGAGCGAAGCGCTGCTCGGGCTGGCAATCGCCGCCGTCGCAGGCGTCGCGCTGGCGGCCGTGCTGGCGCTGAGCCCGGTCGTACGCCGGGTGCTGTACCCGATCCTTGTGGTGAGCCAGACGATCCCAATGATCGTATTGGCGCCACTGCTGGTGATCTGGTTCGGGTTCGGGATGACGCCAAAGGTCGTGGTTGTGGCGCTCTTCGGGTTCTTTCCGATCTGTGTGAGCACGGCAGAGGGACTCCTGGCAGCGGACCGTGAAATGACCGGACTGATCCGCAGCATGGGCGGCGGACGGCTCGAATCGCTCCGGTATGTCGAGATTCCGGCGGCGCTGCCGTCATTCTTTGCAGGGCTCAAGATTGCGGCGACCTACGCCGTGCTCGGGGCGGTCATCGGCGAGTGGGTGGGAGCGAGCTCGGGGCTCGGGATCTTCATCACCCGGGCGCAAACAGCATTTCGCGTCGACCGCGTGTTCGTGGCTGTTGCAGTCATCGCCGTGGTGAGCGTGGCGCTCTTTGCGGCGGTACATGTCGCCGCCCGAATCGCGACACCGTGGATGTTTGTCAACAAAGAGGAGAAGCGATGAACTGGAAACTCATTGGGCTGGCGGGTCTTGCGACCGTGGCGGGGGCGATGGGCGCAGTGGCCTGTGGCGGTGATGACGAAGGCGACGGGCTCACCGATGTGACCCTGATGCTCGACTGGACGCCGAACACGAACCACGCCGGGATCTACATCGCCAAGGCGAACGGCTGGTACGAGGAACAAGGTATCAACCTGAAGATCGTTGAACCCGCACAGGGAGGCGTGGAGCAGATCGTGGCGGCGGACCGGGCGGAGTTCGGGATTTCGATCCAGGAGGCGGTGATCCCCGCGCGAGCGGCGGACATCCCGATCGTATCCGTGGGCGCGATCATCCAGCACAACCTCTCGGGCCTGATGTCGCTGGAGAGCGAAGGGATCGTGCGTCCACGCGATCTCGAAGGCAAGACCTACGGCGGGTTCGGAGGAGCGCTGGAAACCGCGCTGATCAAACAGCTGGTGCAGTGCGACGGAGGTGACGCGGACAGGGTGAGGTTTGTGGAGGTGGGGAACATCGACTACCTGGTCGGGATGGAGCAGGGACAGTTCGACTTTGTCTGGATCTTCGAAGGATGGGACGGCGTGCGGGCGCGGGAGGTGGAGAAGAAGTCGATTAGCACACTGCAATTCAAGGACTATCTGAACTGTATCCCGGACTGGTACACACCCGTAATCATCACGAGCGAGAAGGTAATCAAGGAGAAGCCTGACGTTGTGCGGAAGTTCATGGCGGCGACGGCGAAGGGCTACGAGGTCGCGAACACAGACGCAGCGGCAAGCGCGAAGGCGCTGCTGGAGGCAGCGCCGGAGCTGGACGAGGCGCTCCTGAACGCGGCGGCGGCGTTCCACGTGGGCCAGTACGTCGACAGTGGCAGGAAGTGGGGAACGCAGGACGAGCCAATCTGGACCGCCTTCGCAGCGTTCCTGAAGTCGGCCGGGCTGATCGAGAAGGACATCGACGTGAAGGCCGCGTACACGAATGAATTCCTCCCGTAGCCTGCACCGCGCTGGCTGACGAGGCAGGATAGGCAGCGAATGAGCAGCATCGACGTCCGGGGGGTACGCCACGCGTTCGGGGAGCTGCGGGTGCTGGAAGGCGTAGACCTTCGGGTCCCCGAGGGGACGTTTGCCTCGATCGTGGGGCCGAGCGGCTGTGGCAAGAGCACACTGCTGAAGGTGCTGGCGGGACTGCTGGCGCCCGATGCGGGGACAGCCGAAGTAGGGGGCAATTCGACCATCAACCGGCCGGGGCTGGTGTCGTACATGCCGCAGAAGGACTTGCTGCTGCCGTGGCGGCGGGTGCTGGGCAACGCGACGTTGGGGGCCGAGGTAGGTGGCCTGCCGCGAGCCGAAGCGAGGAGACGGGCATCGGCGCTGATGGATCGTTTTGGTCTGTCGGGCTTCGAGAGGGCGTGGCCGTCGCAACTCAGTGGAGGGATGCGGCAGCGGCTTGCTCTGCTCCGGGCGTTCCTTGCGCCGGCGAAGACGATGCTGCTGGACGAGCCGTTTGGGGCGCTGGATGCGATTACGCGCCGGGAGATGCACGGCTGGCTCCAGACCGTGCTGGCGGCCGAGCCGCGAACGGTGCTGTTCATCACGCATGATGTCGAAGAAGCACTGCTGCTGAGTGACCGCGTGTACGTGATGAGCCCCAGGCCGGGCCGGGTGGTTTGCGATGTGACCGTGGATTTCGCACGACCGCGACCCTCGGAAGCGGTGTTGACGCCGGATTTCATCCGGCTGAAGGCCGAGCTACTACGGGCGCTCGGCGGGTAGGGCAACGTCGACGAGGCGGCCTTCCCGCAGTCCGGCGAAGGCGGGACTGCTGGGAAACGTGAACGTGACGGCATCGGAACCATGGACGACAACGGCGACGGCGACATCGAACGGACCGCGCTGGAGACCGTCTTCGATGCCGGCGGACTTCCACGCGACACCGAGCACGGCCCTGCCCCCGGCGGCAGAACGGCTGAGTGAGACGTTGCCCCCGGAAAGGACGGCGTAGGCGGCATCGGCCGCGGCGCGCACCGAGGCGATGTAGTCGAACAGCGGCTCGGCCGGGAGTGACGGTTCCCAGGTCGACGCTGACGCGCCCGAGTGGTCGTAATAGAACTCCGTCGATGCATCAAGCGCGAGGAGACGGCCCTCCGGCGACCAGCCCGCGAAGATGGCGGAGGATGGATTGAGCCGGGAGAGAGCAAAAGGGATTAGATCGATGCTGCCGGTGGCGCGGAGGACGGCGACACCGCCCGAGGCGCCAAAGGCGACGCGGCTTGAATCGGGCGACCAGATCTCCCCCGTAAGCGGACCCGAGATGCGGCCGACACCGTCGATCGAGGCGACTGGTTCGAGATC
This sequence comes from Dehalococcoidia bacterium, assembly GCA_050248655.1. Taxonomy (GTDB): domain Bacteria; phylum Chloroflexota; class Dehalococcoidia; order Tepidiformales; family Tepidiformaceae; genus JAGQHB01. The sequence continues at coordinate 139,836 of JBFWRY010000002.1, read as the reverse complement.
CTCGATCTCGAAGATGACGGCGCCTGTCTCCAGGACGGCAGCGAGAAGGCGGCCGTCTGGAGACCAGGCGAGGTCCTGAGGGCGGCCGGCCATCGGAATGTCGCGTTGGCGAGGCAGGGCGTTCCCGTGGAGGTCGAATACGTAAAGCTGCAGCGGTTCGTGGAACCGATCGACTGCGAGGGCCGCCCCGCGGGCGCCGGACGGATCGGCGCGGAGGACATCGAGGGAGAGGAACGGCGGGCCGACGGGGCTCCGTTCGCCACGAGAATCGACAAGCACCGGCCTTGCAGGCGAAGCGAAGTCTCCTTCCCACGCCAGGAGAGAGAGCGTCGAAGAGACCGCCGCCGGTTTAGCGCCGTCTCCGTCGCATGCGTTCGCGAGGCAGCCGGCGAGGGTGAGGACCACGAGCATCAAGAGTCGGCGAGTCAACACTGTGGCGAGGGTAGCGGTTGGAACGACACGGAAACATTCGAGTGCTGTACTCTCGCGGGCATGCCAATCGACCTTCAGCGCTCGGACAAGACCTTCGTGATCACGCTCAACAGACCGGAGGCGATGAATAGCATCGACCCGGAAATGTTCGACCAGCTGACGGCAGCGTGGGCGCAGTTCGAGGGTGACGATTCGCTCCACGTGGCGGTGGTGACGGGGACCGGACGCGCCTTTTGCGCGGGCCGCGACCTGGTGAAGAGCGTGGCGGACGCGAAGAACGACTGGAGTTCACGGCGAGACGAGGGGCGGTTGACGCCCGACGGGATCTGGAAGCCGGTCATCGCTGCGGTGAACGGATACTGCCTGGCGGCGGGCCTCGCGCTGGCGCTCGGGTGCGACCTGCGGGTGGCGGCGGAGAATGCCTCGTTCGGGACGATGGCAGCGAAACGTGGAATCGTCGCCGGCGGCGGGCAAACACAGCGGCTGGCGCGCTATATCCCGTTTGCAAAGGCGATGGAGATGATGCTGTTTGCCGAGCGGATCGACGCCGCAGAAGCGCACCGCATCGGGCTCGTGAATACGGTGACGCCACAGGGCGAAGCGCTGGACACGGCGATGGGATGGGCCGCGCGCCTGTGCAAGAACGGGCCGCTGGCGCTGCGAGCAATGAAACAGGCGGCGTATGAAGGGGGCATGGACATGCACCTCAACGACGGCATGAAGCTGGAAGGCAAGTTGTACGCCGACATCATGAAGACTTCGGATGCGCGGGAAGGCGCCCTGGCGTTTGCCGAAAAGCGCGAAGCCGCGTTCCGGGGCCAGTGAGCGCCTCGTTGCGTCCACCCGGGGCGCTTGCCGGTGTACGAGTCCTGGACTTCACGTGGGCGCTGGCAGGGCCGTTTGGCACGATGCAGCTGGCGGACCTCGGGGCGGAGGTCGTGAAAGTCGAGCACCCTGAGACGCCAGAGAAGTTGCGCGGATTCGGCCCGTATTACGAGGGAATCTCCACGTTCTTCTTCAGCGTGAACCGCGGGAAGCGGGGCATATGCATCGACCTGAAGGAGCAGCGGGGCAAGGACCTCGTGAAGCGGCTGACGGCGGAGGCGGACGTCGTCGCGGAGAACTTCCGGCCGGGAACGATGGACCGGCTTGGCCTCGGGTTCGAGGCGCTTTCAGCCGTGAATCCACGGCTGATCTACGCCGCGCTGAGCGGCTTCGGACAGACAGGGCCGTACAGCCAGTACGCAGCGGTCGATGCGGTCGCGCAGGCGATGGGCGGGACGATGGCGCTGAACGGCGAACCAGACCGGCCGCCGATTCGCGTGGGCGTGAGCATCGGAGACATGGCTGGCGGACTGTATCTCGCGATCGGCGTACTGGCGGCGCTGCGGGCGCGAGACGCCACGGGGAAGGGCCAGCTCCTGGATGTGGCGCTGACGGAGGCGCAGATCGCGCTCTGCGAGAACGCGATCGTGCAGCACTCGGCGTTCAATTCGAACCCAACGAGGATGGGCCAGCGGCATCCACTGATCGCGCCGTTTGGGCCGTACACGTCGGCGGACGGGCACGTAGTGATCGCGAATGTGAAGCAATGGGACCTGTTCTGTGGGCTGATTGACCGGGATGACCTGGCGCTGGACGAACGGTTCGCGAGCAACCGGACACGCATTGAGAACGTCGAGGCTCTCGATACGGAGCTTCACGCTGCGATGAGCAAACGTACAACCGGCGAGTGGTTCGCGATCCTGCGGGATTCGAACGTTTGCGCAATCGGCAAGGTGAACGGCGTTGCGGACCTGTTCGAGGACGAGCACGTGGCAGCGCGGCAGATGCTGGTCGACGTGCCGATGCCGTACGGACTGCCGGGAACGCTGAAGCTGCCGGCCTCGCCCATGCGCCTTTCGGGGACGCCGGCGAAGGCAACGACACCGATGCCCGAGCATGGTGGGGACACGGATGGCGTGTTAGGCGAATGGCTCGGGCTCTCCGGCAGCGAGGTCGAAGATCTGCGAGGGTCCGGGGTGATCAAGTAACACCAGAGAGAGCGTCCGAGGCGGGACGACGAAGGAGCGCAAGCATGGTGACGGACACGTGGAACCCGGCCCAATACGGCAAGTTCAACTCGGAACGGTCGCAGCCGTTTTATGACCTTCTGGACATGCTGAAGCCAGTAACGGCGGAACCAGGGCGGGCGGTCGATCTTGGCTGTGGAACGGGCGCACTCACTCGTGTGCTGCACGAGCGAATCGGCGTTTCGGCGACGATGGGAATCGACAGTTCGGAGACGATGCTGGCCGCGGCGGCATCCGTGGGTGGCGAAGGCTTACAGTTCGTACGCGGGGACATCTCAGAATTCGCGGACTCGGCCGGCTTCGATGTCGTGTTCTCCAACGCGGCGTTGCAGTGGGTGCCCGAGCACGAGCCTCTGTTCGAACAGATCGCGGCGATGGTGCGGCCCGGCGGGCAGCTGGCGGTACAGATGCCGGCGAACGACGACCACCCGTCACACACGACGGCACACCGGATAGCAGCCACGGACCCGTTCGCGACGGCGCTCAGCGGATACATCCGTGCCTCGTGGGTGAGGGAACCGGAATGGTACGCGCAGCGCCTGTTTGACCTGGGGTTCGCTGAGCAATCAGTACGGCTGCAGGTGTACCCGCACGTGCTCGGCCATGCGCGGGACGTGGTTGAGTGGGTGAAGGGCTCGCTGCTGACGGATTACGAGCGGCGGCTGACGCCGGAAGTGTTCGCCGAATACCTGGCAACGTACAGCGAAGAGCTTGTGCGGCTCCTGGGAGAGGCGGAGCCGTTCTTCTACCCGTTCAAGCGTGTGCTGATGTGGGGGCGGAAGGCCGGCGGCTGAGGGAGGATCAGGAACCCGGGGCGCCGCGAGGGACGGCCGCGGGCACGGCAGGAGCAGCAGGCGCGACCGAGACGCCGTGTGAGAAAGGCACCGGGCCGACAGCATTCTCCGCGTTCTCGGCGATAAGCCCATCGACGAGGCGGAGCGAGCGGTTCCAGAGCATGAGCCCGGCCACTGCAACAACGCTGACAACGGATGCGCCCGCCACGGCAACCGGGGCGCCGAACGCCTCGGCAGCTGCGCTGACCGGGACGGTACCGAGCGGTGTGAGTCCGAAGGTCATCATCATCATGCTCATGACGCGGCCGCGAACGTGGTCAGGAATGATGAGGTTGATGGCGGTGTTATTGAGCGTCTGGAACATGGCGATGAAGACATCGGCAAAGACGACCATGGCGACGCCGAGCAAAAACCATGGGCTCATAGCGAAGAACAAGAGGCCACCGGCGAATGCGAAGAGGGAGTAGAGCATGACTCGCATGCTGGGGTCTTTCGCACGCCAGGCGACCGCGAGGGAGCCCACGATTCCGCCAACACCGGCGGCACCCTGGAGGATGCCAAGGCCGCGCGAGCCAGTGTCCCAGACGTCTTCTGCAAAGACGACGAGGAGGGTCTGGAACGGCATCATCAGGGTGATGGGAATAAGGCCCATGAGAAGCAGGGCGCGGACGGGCCGATCCTGCCAGACATAGCGGAAGCCCTCGGCCATCTCCCCGCGCATGGTGCTGCCGACGGCGCGGGCGATAGCGCGGGAAGGATTGACGCGGGTCATGGCCGACAGGGCCATCAAGTAGAGGACGATGGCGACGACGTAGGTCCATTCGACACCTACGAGGTAGATGAGGAACCCGGCAAGGACGGGAGCCACGACGCGAGCCGCGTTCATGCCGCCCATCTGCAGAGCCATCGCGTTCCCAAGTCCGTTCTTGCCGACGACATCCACGACGATCGCCTGCCTTGCGGGCATCATGAATGGGAAGATCGCGCCGGTGACGATCGTCACTGCGACGAGGTGCCAAAAAGCAAGGACGCCGCCGAGGATCAGTGCGAGGACGATCGCTTCGTTCAATAGCAGCGCGAACTGGGACGCCATGATTAGCTTTCGGCGTTCGAGCCGGTCTGCGATGACGCCGCCGAAGGGTGAGACGAGCAGCATCGGCACGGCAACGGCGAGGTTGATAACGCCAAGGGCGAGAGCGCTGTCGGTGAGTTTGAATGCCAGGTAGGAACGCACGATGAACTGGCCGTTCATCGCGAAGAAGAAGGCCTGATTCGACGCAAACAGCCAACGGAACTGCTGATAGCTGAGGGACGCCCACGGCGAGCGCTTGCTCGCGGCGGCGGCGCCAGCATCAACGGTGCGCTTTTCCGGCATTATCTCAGCGTAGCAAAGATCGTTTGCCTACGGCTAACTTTTGCGCCCCAAGCTACGGGGCCATGCTCTCGGCGAGGTTGATGAGGGCGCGCACGCAATACCCGGTCGCTCCCTTGGAGACCCAACCCTTGTCGGCAGAGGCCATGTCTACACCAGCGATGTCGAGATGGACCCAGGGTGTGTCGCCAGCGAATGGTTCGAGGAACTTCGCGCCGACGATGGTGCCAGCTCCGCGGTTGCCAGTGCCGGTGTTCTTCTGGTCCGCAACGTCACTCTTTACGAACTCGTCGTAGTCCTTGAACATCGGGAGCCGCCAGGTTTTTTCGCCAGCGGCGGTGGCGGCCGCTTCGAGGCGGGCGGCGAGCATGTCGTTGTTGGTCATAACCGCGTAGGCAACGTCGCCGAGGGCGTGGGTGACGGCGCCGGTGAGGGTGGCGACGTCAACGATGTTCGTCGCGCCGAGCTCTTTGGCGTAGCAGATGGCATCCGCAAGGACGAGACGGCCTTCGGCATCAGTGTTGAGGATCTCGATGGTGCGGCCGTTCATGGCGGTGACGACGTCGCCCGGCTTGGTTGCGTTACCCCCGGGCATGTTCTCGGTGCATGGGGCAATAGCAACGACGTTTGCCTTCGGGCCAAGCGCGGCAATGGCGCCGATGGCGGCTATCACCGAGGCGGCGCCGGTCATATCGGCCTTCATGGCGTCCATGTTCGCCGCGGGCTTGATGCTGATGCCGCCGGTGTCGAACGTGATCCCCTTGCCGACCAGGGCAAGGTCATAGCCTTCGCCACCGCGGCCCTTGTAGGAGATGCGGATGAGCTTCGGGGGCTGGGCGCTGCCTTTGGCGACGGAGAGGAGCGAGCCCATGCCTATGCGCTCCATGTCCTCGCGTTCGAGCACTTCGATTTCGAGGCCCGCGGCGGTTGCAATGCCCTGAGCGCGCTGGGCGAGCATCGTGGGCGTGAGATGGTTGGACGGCTCGTTTGCAAAATCGCGGGCGGTGTTGGTGGCTTCGGCCATGACGCGTCCGCGGGCAACGCCAGCCTCAACGGCAGGGAGGCGAGTGGCATCGTGCTCGACCAGGGTGAGGCTGGTGAGTTCATGCCTGTCGTCGTCGCGAAGGGTGGCGGCCTTATGGCGCTGGAAGCGGTATGCGCCAAGCAGTGAGCCTTCGGCGATGGCCTGTGCGCAGGCGGCGAGATCGAGACCGCCGATACCTGCGCCGTGGACAATCATGGCGACATCCTTGATGTGCGGCTTGCGGAGGGCGCGGACGAGATTCGCGGAGAGGTTCCGGACCGCATCGACATCGAACGCATCGGACTTGCCGAGGCCGGCGACGATGACGCGCGGCGCAGGGATCTTGCCGTTGGTGTGGATGGTGGTGACCTCACCGGAGCGGCCACGGATATCGCCAAGCGAGATGAGGCGGGTGATTGCGCCATCGAGGGCGCGATCCACGGCCCCGGTGGCGCCGCCGGGAGAAGTTACGCCTTCGAAGAGGTTGACGACGATTACGTCGGCCTCGGTCGCGGCGATATCGCCTGCACTAACGCGGATTTCCAAATTGGGGCCTCCGGATGGTTTGTGCCTGCAAGTCTAGCGGGCCGCGATTCCGGGAGCATCGCAGCCGAGCGGCGAGCGGAAAGAAGCAGGGGCCGGAGAGGAATCCCCGGCCCCTTCAAGGGGAGGCTCTGATCTGCTCTGGGTCAGGCAAGGAACCCGTTGACGACGGATAGCAGCGCCTGGGGCTGCTCAGCGCCGGGGAGATGGCCGGCGCCGGGGATGACGGCGACGGACGTATTCTTGATCGCCGCCTGGAAATCAGCCGCGAGGGCCGGTGGGCAGATACGATCTTGTTCGCCCCAGACGAGGAGAGTCGGAGCGCTGATGCGATGGGCGCGGCGCGCGAGGCCGCGGTTGGGGATGGGCCAGAGGTACTTGGCGGCGATCCGGAGTGATTTCGCGCGTTCGTAGAAGAATGCGACGCGACCGGCATCGTCCTGGGGGACGGATGCAGCGGACTGGGCGGCATCCGAAGAAGGGTTGGCGTACATGGCAGCGGCGAGGCCCGCGGGCGTCTCCACGAAAAAGTCGACCACGGGGCGGTCTTCGTTCCAGAGGCCAAAGGGCGCGATGAGGACGAGCTTCGCAATGCGGTCCGGCTGGGCGGCGGCCAATTCTGCCGCGAGCATGGCGCCGAGCGAGTGGGCGACGATGGGGACGTCCTTGAGACCGGCAGCGTCCATGAAGTCGAGGCCCCAGTAGATGAGGTCGACGAAGTCGTTCAGGTGTTCGTCTCCGGTGCTGTTGCCGTAGCCGGGAATGAGTGGGGCGATGACGCGGTGCGTCTTGGCGAGTCCTTCGATCATGGCTTCGGGGACGATGCCGTTCCAGCCGTGAAGGACGAGGACGGGCGAGCCGGAGCCGGCTTCGATGCACTCCGTGGAGAAGGCTCCGCCACGGACGGAAACGGTGGTTGTGTTCACAGATAGTGTCTCCTCTTGCCGGCTGTTACTTGGCTGACGCGGGCTGCGTGGTGTACATCGGTCCGGGGCCCTGGGGGGCGCCCATGGGCTTGATCCACCACTTGTCTTCGTATTCCGGCCAGAGGTGGCGGAGCTTCGGCAGCACCTTCTCCGTGGTGAGCTTGATGTTGTGCATGGCAGTGTCGTGCGGGATGGAGCCGAACTGGTTGAGGACCATCATGTGGCCAATGCGAAGATCCTTGATGACCTGTTCCAGCTGCTCGGTGACCTGGTCAGGAGTACCGGCGACGATGTTTCCGGCCTCGCGGAGGTCCTTGAAGGTAAGGGCGGCCGGGCGCTGGCCAAACTGGGTCGTCTGGCCGAGGAGACCCGCCTTCACGGTATCGAGCGTGCGATAGCCGGGAGCGTCGGAGAAGCCCGGATAGACGTGGAGCATCTTGTTGTAGAAATACTCGCCGTGGGCGCCGTAGCGGTCTTCAACTTCGCTTTCGCTTTCGCCGACGGCGACCAGCTGGAGGAAGCCAGCCTGGTAGGGATTCATATCGGAGCCAAGCGATTCGGCTTTCTTCCAGAAGCCGTCCATCACCATCTTCCCGCGCTTGAAGCCGGAGTATGAGAGGTAGGCGTAGAGGTAGCCCTTTTCGACACACCAGCCCCAGGTCTCGATGGAGCCGCCACCGGGAATCCAGATCGGCGGGTGCGGTTCCTGGAGCGGCCGCGGCCAGATGTTCACGTAGCGAAGCTGGGTGTACGTGCCATCGAAGGAGAAGACATCCGGATTGCTCCAGGCCTTCATGATGAGGTCTTCGGCTTCGTAGTAACGGTCGCGGAGCGTGGCCGGATTCATGCCGTAGCCGAAGTTCGTGTCGGAGCTGGAGCCAACGGGAAAGCCCGCGACGAGACGCCCGCCGCTAATGCAGTCGAGCATGGCAAACTCCTCGGCGACGCGAATCGGCGGGTTGTAGAGGGCGATCGAGTTGCCGAGGACGACGAGGGCGACGTCTTTCGTGCGTCGGGCGAGAGCGGCCGCCATGATGTTGGGCGAGGGCATGAATCCGTAGGCGTTCTGGTGGTGTTCGTTCACGCAGATACCGTCGTAACCCATGGCGGCGCCGTACTCGAGCTCATCGAGCGTGTCGTTGTACATGGAGTGGGCACGATCGGCCTTAAAGAGGTGGCTGGGGATGTCGACCCAGACGCTCCGGTACTTCTCGTTGAAGTCTTCGGGGAGTTCCCGGTATGGCATGAGATGGAACATTTCGAACTTCATGTGCAGTTCCCTCCGTGTGCTTGGTCGCTGGCCGGCAGGCAGCGGTTGAGAGCATGTCCTGAGCTGGATTGATACGCGCCAGACTAACGAACTTTAAGCGATCCTGCGCCTTTCGGGTCATTCTGGCAGGATCGACCGGACGTTGCAGCAGGAGCAGATGCGTGACCCACGGAGAACTTCCCGTCCTTCCCGGCAGCCCGAAGGAGATCCCCGGGCCAGAGAAGGCGATGCTCAAGCTGAGCTACGGCGTGCATGTGATTGGCTCGCGGAGCGAGCGAGGCGACCTGAACGCAATGCTGGCGGACTGGGTGATGCAGGTTTCATTCAAGCCACGTCTGGTTTGCGTGGCGATCGAGAACGACGCGCGGACGCTGCGGTTCATCCGTGAGACGGGCGCCTTCAGCGTGAACCTCCTGCACGAGAAGGGCGGCGACGAGATAGCGCGCCGGGTCGTGATGCCCTCGGAGTCGAAGAAGATCAAGGGCCGGCCAGACGACATGCAGGACCTCGTCTTCGACAAACTTGAGGGACTGGCGTACGGGATTCACGACAACGGATGCCCGGTGCTGGACGAGGCGTTGGGCTGGTTCACCTGTGACCTACGCGAGACGTTCCCGGCGGGGGACCACACGTTGGTGATCGGCGAGGTAACGGACGGCGATGTGTTGCGCGAGGGCGAGATGCTGATCGAGCGGGAGCTGGGGTGGGAGTACGCGGGGTAGGGAGTCAGGGCGGGCCGAGAAGGTCCCATCGGTTCCCGGAGATGTCCAGGAAGACGGCGAACCGGCCGTATGGCTCAGTGCGGGGCTCCGTAAGGAAGCGGACTCCGGCGCGTTGCATGCGTTGGAATGCCTCCTCGAAATCGACGACGCGGAGGAAGAGTCCGACGCGGCCCGCCCATTGATTACCCGTGGTGGCTTGCTGGACGGCGCCATCGGCTTGCGCCAGGAGGACGCCGGTGGCAGCGCCCGGAGGCCGGACAACGACCCAACGCTTGGGCCGACCGTCGTTCGTCAACGATGGAGAGTCTTCAACGAGGTGGAATCCGAGGCGGTCGACGAAGAATTCAATCGCAGCATCGTAGTCGTCGACGATGAGGGAAATCAGCTCGATGTGCATGGTCAGTCGCGGGCGGCTGATTGGCCGGGGGGCGTGGAGACGGCACCGAGCTGGCGGAGGACGCTGAGGTTGTCGACGATGCCGCGCTGGGAAGCGACTCTGCCATCGCGGAATGTGAGCATCAGTATTTCTTCGTACCTGACGTGCTTCCCGGTCGGCTGGATGGGCCCCCACGGAGCCGTGTGTGTGAAGCTGATGCGGAGCCGGACGGCCGCGCGATCTTCGGCGCAGATGATATCCAGGAGCTCCTCGTGAAAATCGGGAGAGCTGTTGCGAGCGCCCTCGATCATCATCTGAATCCCGTCGAGTCCGTGGCGGACGGGGGCGTAGGGGCGGTAATCAGCCTCGAAATCATCGCAATAGAGATCTTCAAGGCGTTCGGACCCGGCGCCGTTCCAGACGTCGAACAAGCGGAGCACGTGCGCGTGTACTGCGTCTGCGTCCATCAGTGGGCTGCCTGGTCGCCGACGCCTTCGACTATGCGGGCGATGCCGGAGATGGACCACAGAGGGCGGTAGCCGCAGCTTTCGGCGACGAGGTGGGAGCGGATGTTGGCGGCTCCGCAGGTGTAGTAGGGGACCTGTCCCTGGTCGAGCACCCAACGGCTGGCAGCAAGGACCGCGGGCCGAGCGAGGCCGAGCCCGCGCCATTGGCGGCGGACGTCGAGGCCGAGTTCCATGCGGCCGTTGCCATCGTCGGCGACGGCGGTCATGGCCACGGGCTCGCCTGATTCATCGACGACGACGAAGGCGCGGACGAGGCGGACGAACCAGTCGTCTTCATCGGGGTCGCCGATGCTGTTATGGAACTGCCCGGCTGAGCGCCACTCCTTCATCCAATCAAGCCCGCGCTGTTCGAGCGTGAAGCCGGCGGGGAGCGCGGGGACAACAGGATCGTCGGAGAGGACGAAGCCGAGCGCCATGCTACGGGCGATGAGTCTGCCGGGCGGGTCAGTGGTGTTGGCAATGTGGTCGGCGAGGGGTCCGAGAAAACTGGCGTTGTACGCGGCCCAATGCTTCGCCGGGCGGTTCGCGTGCACCCAGTCGATGAACCCGGCTTCGATGCTGATGACCGTGCCGGTTCCGAAAGATGAGATGAGCATCGCATATTCGGGGAAGAGGACTTTCCCGGGTCGGGGCACGACGACGAGGCTGTTGGAGTCGAAGTCGGACTCGTGACAGCCCATGTCGGCCGCTTCGGTGCGGCGGACGACGGCGGCGCAGTGGGTGAAGAGGTCAGACGGCAAGGCGACTCCCCGGCAGCAGCATACGGCGGACCGGGAGCGTCAGGACACCCACGCCTCGGTGAGCATGGGGAGGAAGCCAACGCTATAGGCTGTGCGCTGGGAGCGGATGTTGTCCACCGCACAGCCATAGAGGGGCGTGCCGCCGCGGTCGAGGATCGCGCGCGCGGCCGCGGCGACGACGGCGGCGCCGAGCCCGGACCCCTGGTGGCCTGGGAGAACATCGACGCCGATTTCGAGGAGGCCGAAGGAGTCGGAGACGCCGCCGACTGCCACGGGCTCGCCCGCCGCACCGCTAATGACGAGGGCGAAGCGATTGCGGCTATCGCGGGCGTTGACCCCGGGCCTGCCGACTCCGTTCGGGAAACGAAATGACTCCTGCTCGGCGTTCATCCAGGCGGCGTCGCGTTCCTCGAACTGCAGGCCCGGGGGAAGCGCTGGAAGGGCGGGGACAGAGCCGAGCGCCCAGAGGAGTTCGGGTCCGCCGATGCCAGCGGGCGAATCGTCGCGCAGGAAGCGCTTCAGAAACGCAGGTCGTGCGACCTCGAAGTACTGCGTGGGGCGCTCGGCCATTGCGAGCTCCAGGTAGTCTGGTGAGACACTGAGGACACTCCCGCGGGCGCCGACGAGCGCCACCGCGACGTACGGGAACGGTGCGCTATCAAGCCGGCGACGGATGGCCAGCTCGCCGGACTCGAACGCGGCAGGTTCGGCGCCGAGTGCGCGAGCATATGCTTCATGCACGACTGCGAACTGGGCTGCGCGAAATCGATGGTCCAAGGCGGCTTCCCGTCAGTCCGAGCCGAGCGCAAGGGCCCGCTGTGCCTGAGCGAGGTGCATTTTCTCGTGCGCGAGCTGATGGCGGACGTAGGGTTCCAGTTCGACGCGGCCGATGACCTCATGCCGGCCGGTGCGCTTCCACGAGGATTCTGGAAGGCGCGAAAGGACACGGACGAGGTCGCGACGGGAGGCAGCAATCTCTTCGAGAATCGCGGGTAAGTCATCGACCGAATCTCGCGCGGAAGCGACCCAGTTGTCTTCGTCGTAGTTGGGGAGGAGCGGATCGTCGTCAAAGACGATCCAGCGGAAGCGGGCGCTGTAGACGAGCGCAGCATCGCGCAGGTGGCAGCACGTCTTAAACGCAGACCATTCGCCGGGCACCGGTTCGCGGCCGAGTTGCGTAACGGGCACCGTTTGTACGAGCTGTTGGAGGCGCGCCGGTGACGCAGCGAGTTCCGTGAGGAGCTCGGCGCGTGTGAGCTGGCGGTCGAGTTCGTACAGCGAGAAAACCGGCGAGGGCACGACGTTACCTCGAGTGCGGATGGGCGAGTCTAGCAGCACGCGGGAAGCGTGGCCTCAGTTCCTGGGCAGGCCGAGGCCACGGGTGGCGATGATGTTGCGCTGGACTTCGCTGGAGCCGCTGTAGATGGTCGGCGATACGTCCTCCATGTAGTCGTCGGCGAGACGCCCACCGAGCGCGGCCGCGGGGGAGCCGGGGAGGAGGCTGCCGGAGGCTCCCTGGAGGTTCACACCGAAGTTGCTGATTCGCTGGCCGAGTTCCGTGGCGAAGACCTTGATGACGGAGGCCTCGGCGTTGACCTGCTTGCCGGCTTCCTGCATCCAGGCGGTGCGGTAGCTGAGGAGGCGACCGACTTCGTTGGCGAGATAAAGATCGGCGAGACGGTGACGGAACACGGCCGAGTAGACGCCGCCGGGCCGGTTGGTGCGGAGCCAGGCAGCGAGTTCATCGAGGCTTCGGTGATTGGCGGCGATGGATGCGACGTTCGAGCGCTCGAAATCGAGGAGGGTCATGGCGACGTACCAGCCCTGGTTTTCCTCGCCGACCCGGTTAGACACGGGGACGCGCACTTCGTCGAAATAGACCTGGTTGAACTCGTGGTGGCCGGCGATGTTGACGATCGGCTGGACGCGAATGCCGGGCGTCTTCATGTCGACGAGCAGGAAGCTGATACCGCGGTGCTTGGGGAGGTCGGGGTTTGTGCGGGCCACCATGAACATCCAGTCAGCGTGGTGGGCGCCGGTGGTCCAAATCTTTTCACCCGTGACGATGTAGTCGTCGCCGTCCCGGACGGCCCGGGTTTGGAGCGCGGCGAGATCGCTGCCGGCGCCGGGTTCGGAATAGCCCTGGCACCAGATTGCATCGCCGTTGGTGATGGCGGAGAGGTGCTGTGCTTTCTGTTCGGGCGTGCCATGGACGATGAGCGTTGGGCCAATCATGCCGACGCTGAAGGTGCGGGCTGTATCGGGAGCGCCCGCGTATGACAGCTCCTCGCTAAAGACCATCTGGGCGACGTGGCCCCAGCCCTGGCCTCCGTACTCGACGGGCCAGGCTGGCGCGACCCACTTTCGCTGCGCCAGGGCCTTGAGGAAGCGCAGCTGGCCCGGCCAGTTATCCATGCTGATGGGGCGGGAGCTGAGTCCCCCAAAGTCCTTGAGTGCGTCTGTGGCAAAGGAGCGGACGTCGGATCGAAGTGCGTTGTGTTCAGCGGTGAAGCGGAACTCCATGCGGGGGACCTCGGCGAGGAAGCGTGGGTTGAGGTTACCGCGTGGTAGGGAGGCGTGTCGCGGGGAGACTTAGCGGAAGTGGACGGCGACCTCGTCCCAGAAGCGGTCGTACTGGCCGAGGCGCGCGGCGCCGGTCCCGAGGTTGAAGTCAGGGATGATGAGTTCGTCCACTCCGGCATCAGCGTAGGCCTGGACAACGTCTCGGACCTGGGCGGCGTTGCCGGCGATGACCGGCCGGCCGCTCGCCTTCATGCGCTCGATCATTTCCGTGTCGTCGGTGAGGACGAGCATCGCCTGGGCGCTGCGGTGGATTTCGTCCGGGTCACGTCCGATGGCGCGGCAGTGCTCTTCGAGGACCGCGCCCTTCTGCTTAAGGACATCGGGGCCACCCCAGACGTTCCACTCGTCAGCATAAGTGGCGGCGATACGCATGGTGACCTTTTCGCCGCCACCGCCGATGAGGAGCGGAAGCGTACGCTGGGCGGGCTTGGGGACGAGAGGGGCGTCAGTCAGCTGATAGTAGCGACCGGCGAAGTTTGTGCGGTCGTTGAGGAACATGCTCTTAACGACCTGGCAGGCTTCTTCGAGACGGCGCATGCGGCCGCCAAGCGTTGAGAATTCGATGCCGTACTTCTGGTGTTCGTTCTCCTGCCAGCCAGCGCCGAGGCCGAGGACCAGGCGACCGCCGCTGATGTTGTCGACCGTGGCGGCCATCTTGGCGAGCACGGCGGGGTGCCGGTACGTGTTGCCGGTGACGAGCGGGCCGATGCGGATACGCGGCACCGAGGCGGCGAGGGCAGCAAGGGTGGTCCACGCTTCGTTGGTGGGCCCGGATACGTCTTCGGCGTTTGGCATGAAGTGGTCGGCGTACCAGATGCCGTCGTAGCCGCGCTTTTCGGCGTGGAGGGCGAGTTCGAGGGTGGATTCCCATGACTGGGCGGGGCCCGGCCAAACGCTGAACTTCATATCGAGACCTCGGAGGTAGGGGTGTAGCGCCACTCTACGCGGGCGAACCGGGGCGCGTCGTGGGCTCGCGAAACGAGGCGCAGAACTAGCGGTAGTTGCCGAACTTGAGCTCTATACCCCAATCCTCGCCTTTGACTGCCTTGATGACAGCCTGGAGCTCTTCACGGCTGGGGCTGCTGACGCGGACGGCGTCGCCCTGGACCTGTGCGTTAGCCTTCTTGAACTTCTGATCCTTGATGAAGCGGACGATCTTCTTTGCCGTATCGGTTTCGATCGCCTGAACCATGGTAACGACCTGGCGAACGGTACCGCTGCCGGCTTCCTCTATAGGGCCACGAGAGAGGTTCTTGAGCGGTACCTCTCGGGCGATGAGGCGCTGCTGGAGCACCTCCCAGATGGCGTTGAGCTTGTACTCGTCCGTGGTGTGGATGGAGATCTTTGCGCCTTTGCGGTCGTAGTCGACTTCAACAAGGATGCCCTTGAAGTCGAAGCGGTTGGTGATCTCGCGAAGCGCCTGGTTGACAGCGTTATCGACTTCCTGGAGATCGCATCCGGTCGTGATGTCGAAGGTTTCGTCCTTGGCCATTGGTACAACGTACAACGTGGCAGGCCAATCGCAACGGGCGGCGAGTAGCCCGGAATGCTTGCGGCGGGAACAATGCGGTCGCGAGCGGCCCGGGGAAGGACTTTGCGTGGGATGAGCCTTTCCGCCGCGGGGAACCTGTTCGCAGCGCTTCGACACCGCCAGTTCGCGCTGTTGTGGTCAGGGCAGGCAGGTTCACGGGCCGGCGACCACATCTACACGGTCGTGCTGCCGCTCTGGGTTCGACAGGAGACGGGGTCGGCGAGTGCGATGGGACTGGTGCTGCTTTGCACCGTCCTGCCGGCCGTGTTACTCATGCCGGTGGCGGGCGCGCTCGTGGACCGCATGTCGCGGCCGCGCGTGATGTTCGCGAGCGAC
The DNA here is from genome assembly GCA_050248655.1 of Dehalococcoidia bacterium. Classification (GTDB taxonomy): domain Bacteria; phylum Chloroflexota; class Dehalococcoidia; order Tepidiformales; family Tepidiformaceae; genus JAGQHB01. The sequence continues at coordinate 124,588 of JBFWRY010000002.1, read as the reverse complement.
CTCGTCCGGGCGGGAGCGGCGCTTTCGATCGGACTGGCAGAGGCCGCGGGGGTCCTGGAGCTGCCGTTCGTACTGGTGGCGAGCGTGGCCTTCGGATTGGCGCAGGCGTTCTTCCAGCCTGCTTACGTTGCGGTGGTGCCGCAGGTCACGCCAAGAGGGGACCTGCAGAGCGCCAATTCGCTAACCGCGTTGAGCCAGCAGGTGGCGGCGGTGCTTGGACCGGCGGTTGGCGCGGCGCTGCTGCTCTTCGCGGGACCGGCGACAGGATTCATTGTGAACGGCCTTTCCTTCCTCGCCTCGGCGGCGACGCTGGCGGCGATGGATTGGCGCGCCATCCGGCCCGAAGCGAGCACGAGCCGCGTGTTGGATGACGTGCGCGAGGGCTTTTCAACGGTGCGTTCGGAGCCGTGGATCTGGTACACAATCCTGCTAGCGGGCCTCGCGAACATCACGCTGACGGGGCCAATGCGCGTGGCGCTGCCGTTCCACCTGGATGCAGAACGGGATATGGGCTGGGCGTTTGGGGCGGTGCTGGCGGTGGGGGCGGCGGGCTCGGTTGTGATGGCACTGCTGATTGGGAGGCGCAAGGGGCGGTTGCGACGGAGGGGGCTCATGGCATACCTCGCGTGGCAAGCCAATGGGCTGATGCTGGTGGCGTTGGCTTCCGGACTGCCGGTCGGGTTTCTGCTTGTCGCCGCTCTTGGGGGAGGGGCGGCGCTGACGCTATTCGAGCTCATCTGGGTGGGGACGTTGCAGGACATGGTGCCAATCGAACGCCTCGGCCGAGTTGCGAGCATCGATTATGTCGTGTCATTCGGATTGCTTCCGCTAGGGGGTTTGGCCGTAGGTTTCGCAACCGATGCTTTTGGCGGTGCAGAGGTGTTGGCGGTATGCGGCGCTGTCACAGCGACTCTGCCACTTCTGGGTCTGCTAACGGCGCGGATCCGGCAGCTAGACTGAGAGCGGCATCGGCTTCCCGTATACTCTGGACTCGCAGCTCAACCGGAAAAGGGAACGCAAGATGACCGACGAGAAGACCCGTGCACGCCAGCTCCGCGCCGAATATGACGAGGCCGTGGTGCGAGAGGGACGGGAGCTTGCCGGCCCGTGGATGACGGTCTCGAGCACGCCGATCGCGCGGCTCTATGACCCGACGGACATTTCGGAAATCGCGTACGAGCGGGACATCAACCTGCCCGGGAACTACCCGTACACGCGCGGGATCCACCGGACCGGGTATCGCGGGAAGCCGTGGACGATCCGGATGTTCAGCGGTTTCGGATCGGCGGAGGAGACGAATGCCCGCTACAAGGAGCTCTTGAAGACGGGCAACAACGGTCTCTCCATCGCCTTCGACATGCCCACGCTGATGGGCTATGACCACGATGAGCCGTGGGCCGAGGGAGAGTTCGGAAGCTGCGGCGTCGCAATCGACCACCTGGGCGACATGGACATCCTGCTTTCAGACCTGCCACTGGACCGGATCACGACGTCGATGACCATCAATAGCCCCGCGCCAGTGGTCTGGGCGCTGTTTATCGCGTCGGCGGAGAAGCGCGGCATCCCACGGGAGAAGCTCGGGGGGACGCTCCAGAACGACATCCTGAAGGAGTACATCGCCCAAAACGAGTACATCTATCCGCCGCGCGACTCGATGCGGTTGGTGACGGACACAATCGAGTTCGCAGCGAAGGAGATGCCGCTGTGGAACCCTGTGAGCGTGAGCGGCTACCACATCCGCGAAGCCGGATCGACCGCGGCGCAAGAGTTGGCATTCACGCTGGCCGACGGCGTTGAGTACGTGAAGTGGGGCCTGGAACGCGGACTGGACATCGACTCGTTCGCGGGGCGGATCAGCTTTTTCTTCAACAGCCACAACGACTTCTTCGAAGAGGTGGCGAAGTTCAGGGCGAGCCGCCGGATCTGGGCACGGCTGATGCGGGAACGCTTCGGGGCCAGGAATCCGCGTTCGTGGCTGATGCGATTCCATACGCAGACGGCGGGAGTTTCGCTGACGGAGCAGCAGCCAGAGGTGAACCTTGTGCGCGTGGCCGTCCAGGCGTTGGCTGCGGTGATGGGCGGCACACAGTCGCTCCACACGGACGCGATGGACGAAGCGATTGCGCTACCGAGCGACAAAGCGGCGAAGCTGGCGGTGCGGACACAGCAGGTCATCCTGCACGAGAGCGGGGTGGTGAACACGGTTGACCCGCTCGGTGGCTCGTACTTCGTCGAGAAGATGACGGACGAGATGGAGCGCGACGTCAATCGCTACTTCGAACAGATCGAAGCGCTTGGCGGCGTGATTCCGGCGATTGAGCAGGGGTTCTTCCAGAAGGAGATCGCCGAGGCTTCGGCTCGGTATCAGCGTGAGATCGAGACGCGGGACCGCATCGTCGTGGGCGTGAACGATTATCTGAGCGACGAGAAGCCGGACATTCCGATCCTGAAGATGGACCCCGAGGGCGAGCGGCGACACGTTGCGCGCCTAAGAGCGTGGCGCGCGGATCGGGACGCTGACCGCTGGGGCGAAGCGATGCGGAGGTTGGAAGAAGCGAGCCGGACGGAGAACACCAATACGATGCCCTTCATCATCGACGCGGTGAACGCCGGAGCGACGGTCGGCGAGGTCTGCAACCTGTGGCGGAGGGTGTACGGCGAGTACACCGAGATGGTGGTCGTCTAGGAGCGAACAGGCCGGACGTTAGTAGTCGGCCGGGTCTACGTCTCCATCGAGGCTGTCGCGGAGGCCTGAGATACGGGTGCGTTCGGCCAGGAGGCGGAGGATCTCCAGCGCCTGGGCAGCGGTCGGCGTGTCGCCGGCATCCTTGATAAGACGGCCGACTTCGGCGTCGATCTGGTCGAGCCGCTCCTTCGCCTCTTCGTCCGTGAGCGGCGTGGCGGCATCTCCCGGGTCTGCCCCCGCGGGTGGTGTGCCACCCTGTCCGGGCTGGCCGCCGGGCTGTCCACCGGGGTTTTCGGACGGCCTGGCTCCGGGATCGTCCGGGGTACCTGGCTCTCCGCCTTCGCCGGGTTGGGGGACCGACGGCTCATCGCTCTCGCCGGGGTCGTTGCCCCCGGGCGGGGTCTGCAGGGCCGGCGTGAGGAGGCGAAGGACGACTTCGTAGTCGCGGCGGCTTGTCTCATCTTCAGGGTTTTCGATTAGCGCCTGCTTGAATGAATCAAGTGCGCCGGGAAGGTCGCCGAGGGCGAAGCGCTGGTGGCCAACGCTGGCATGGGCGCGATTGCGCCAGCGGGCCGACGGGCTGGATAGCACCCTGCGGGCCGCCGTTGCGGCCTCTTCGAAACGCCCGTCCGCATGGAGCGCAGCGGCAAGGTTAAGCGTGAGCGCCGGGTCCCCAGGTCGCTCCGCCTGGGCCTCAACGAAGAGTTCTGCCGCACGGCCGAATTCGCCGCGAGAGTAGGCGTCGAGGGCCTGCTCGTTGTAGTCGTACGCGGCGGCGGCGCAACCGGAGAGGAAGAGAGCAGCGGCGACAACAAGCGCCGCGACAGCGTGACGGCGGCCCGGCCGAAGCCGCTCGGCAGCAGTAGCGGCGACCGCGAGCAGGATGGCCGCAGCGGCGAACCACTGCGAACGGTCGATTGGGACCGAGCGTTCACGCTCATCGAAGGTGACGCGGTTCAGCGACGCGAGGCGTCCGGGGACCACGCTTGCGAGGAAGGATGGGTCGGAGCCGAGGTAGGTGCCGCCTGCTGCGGTGGCGAGGGCCCGGAGGAAGGGTGCGTTGAGCCTGGTGACGACCGGCGTGCCGTCGGCGCGGGTGAGCGTGGTCGTGATGCCGGTTTCGGCGTCGACCACGGGGACGGGCACACCTTCTTCGGTGCCGACGCCGAGGACAAAGAAATCAACACCGCTGGCCGCGATCCGCTCTGCGGTACTGACCGGGTCAGAGCCCAGGTCGTCGCCGTCGGTGATGAGGAGAAGGATTCGCCCGGACTCGGATTCGGGGTCGAACGCCTCAAGCGCGACATCGACGCCGGAGCGGGCGCTGGTACCGGCGCCGACAAGCACGGGTGCGGGCTCAAGGCCACGGACGATGCGCGCGGCGGCATCGAGGTCGGCGGTGAGCGGGAAGCGGACGCGGGCATCGCCAGCGAAGACGACAAGCCCAGCGCGGTCCCCACCGAGCCGTTTCAACATGGTCTCGATGCCAGCCTTCGCGGCGGTGAGACGGCTGGGCTCTACGTCCGCAGCGGCCATGCTGCGGGACACATCGAGGACGACGAACAGGTCCGCGCCGCGGCGGGGGAGGAAGGCATCGCGTTCGCCCCAGCGGGGGCCAGCGGCAGAGACGACAGCTGCGGCGGCGGCGATGCCGAAGAGCACCACAGCGGCCACGGGCGGGCCGGCGGCAGGCTGCCTGGATACGGCGCCCAGGCGACGGATTCCGCTGCGCATCCCGAGCCACCAGAAAACGAGGCCGACCGGGATGAGCGGGAGCAGGGCAAGGTAGAGGGGGGTGGCGAAGGTCATGCCGGGAGCCTCCTCAGCCAGGAACCGCGGAGGATGATTTCCCCGAGGAGGAGCGCCGCGGCGGGGAGCACGAACCAAGGCGCCAGGTAGGTGAACCTTTCGAAGCGTTCGCGGCCGACGCTGCTCTTTTCGAGGGAGCCGATCTCTTCATAGACGGCCGCGAGTTCCTCCGGAGTGTCTGCTTCGAAGTAGCGGCCTCCGGTGCGTTCCGCGATCTCTGTCAGGAGTTCGGCGTCGACCTCCGCGCCGCCGCCACGGCCGGGCGTGACTACGCCGATGGTGTAGAGGCGAATTCGGAGCGCTACCGCGAGTTCCGTGGCCTCTTCCGGGGAGATGGAGCCTTCGTTGTGCTGACCGTCAGTGAGAAGGATGACCGCGCGGCTCGCGGCGGGGGACTCGCGAAGCATGTTGAGGCCTTCTGCGATCCCCAGTCCGATAGCGGTCCCGTCGGGGAGGAAGCCTGTTTCGAGGTCCTCCACGATGACGTCGAGCGCGCGGTAGTCGAGCGTCGGAGGGGATAGGGAGACGGAAGTCGAGGCGAAAGCAACGACTCCGATGCGGTCGTTTTCGCGGCCCTGGATAAACTCTCGCACGACATCGCGCGTAACTTCGATGCGGGTGCGGTTGCTGGCAAGGAGCGCTTCCATGGAGCTGGAGGTATCGATGGCGAGGGCAATGTCGATGCCATCTGCGGGGATGACGGCGTTGGCATCGCCGATGCGGGGGCCCGCGGCGGCTACGGCGAGCAGGGCAATGGCCGGAACACGAACCAACGGGAGCAGACGTGAGAGCCGGACTCGCCGACCGGGCCGAATCGCCGACAGTCCGGTCAGCGAAGGGAGCGGTATTGCCGCGGGCCGAAAACGGAACGCAGCGAAGGCGACCGGTATCGCAAGGAGGGCGAGAAGCAGTGCGTAGGGTTCGGCGAACGACATCAGGAATCCGCCCCGACAATCTCGCGAGCCATGGTGAGGTCGGCCTTGCGGCGTTCACCAGCGGGGCGATAGCCCGCGTAGACGACGGCATCGCAGTTCTCGAGGAATCCGCCGACGAGCCGGGATTGGAAGCGGTTGGCGCCGCTGCCCTCCATGCGTCGACGGATCTCGGTAGTGGTGAGAGCGGAAGCCGGGAACCCGTATTCTTGGCCAACGACGTTGCGGACGAGTGCGGCGAGGGTGCGATAGCCAGCAACGGGATCGCGATCGAGGAGCGGTTCCAACTCCTCCAGTCCGAGGGGTTGGGACGCGACCGCGACGGGAGCTGTGGGTCGCGATGCAAGGCGGCGCTGAAGGCGGCGGGCGACGAACACGGCGGCCCAGGCGATCATCCCGAGCACGGTGGCGGCCCCAAGTGCAATTGCCGGGCGCAGCAGGGGAGATTCGGCGCCGCCGATGGAGACAGGAGGGGATAGCGGGCTGATCTCCGCGGGTGCCCCGGGAGAAAGCGTCGGGACAACGCGCCAGGCCAGCGGCGGCAGTTCCCGGCGATTCACCCCGCCGGAGGTGAGGATGGTGACGGCCGGGGTGAACGAACCTTCTCCGATCCGGAAAGGTGCAACCGTGACAGCGAACCGGTAGATGGCAGATTCGCCAATCACTTCTGGTGACGATGGGACTACGGAGATGACTTCGACACCGTTCCACGACGGAGCGGCGGGATCGACCTCGACGGTGGCGCCGGCGGGCGCGACTACCTCAATCGTGATGACGGCACGCTGGCCGACGAACAGCTCCGAGACCTGCATGGACGAGCTGTCACCTTCGTCGGCGAATACTGCGTGGAACGGCAAGCTGCCGACAGCGAGGGCCATGATCGCCAGAGCAGGGAGCATCCTGCGCTTCATGCCGCCACCACCCGGCCGCGGAAGAAACGCAGCAGTGCCGGGATGTAGTCTTGGCCAACAAGCAGCTGGATCTCGTCGACGTGCAGTTCACCGAAGAGGCGCTTGCGATCGGCATCCATGGAGGCGACGGCCGCCTCGTAGGCATGGCGGACAGCGGGGTCCGAGGTGTCGACTTCGACCACGGCGCCGGTCTCGGGGTCAGACAGTGAGAGGATGCCTGCGGCGGCGATGGAGCTGTCGACAGGCTCGCGGACTCGGACGGCGATGATGTCGTGGCGGCGCGCGGCAGCCCGGAGCTGGGGCGCGTAATCGGCCGTGAGGAAGTCGGAGACGAGGAACACTGTGGCGCGGCGGCGCTGAATGCCCACGAGATATTCCAGTGCGCGACCAATGTCTGTGTGAAGCGACTGCGGCCGGGCCCAGAGGATCTCACGGATGACGCGGAGGACGTGCGTGCTGCCGGCCGAGGGTCGCAGGTAGCGCTCGGGTTCGCCGGCAAAAAGGAGCAGGCCGACGCGGTCTTTGTTCCTGATGGCGGCGAGGGCGAGGACAGCACTGACCTCCGCGGCCAGATCGGCCTTCGATCTGGCCGCGGCGCCGGCCCGCTGGGAAGCGCTGACATCGACGACAAACATGACGGTGAGGTCGCGGTCTTCCCGGTAGCGGCGGATCATCGCGTCGCCGGTCCGCGCGAATGCTTTCCAGTCGATGGAGCGGACATCGTCGCCGGGCACGTATGGGCGCAGCTCATCGAACTCGACACCGCGTCCACGAAAGACAGCCTGGTACTCGCCGAGGAAGAGGTCGTTTACGAGGCGGCGGGCTCGAAGCTCAATGAGGCGCACTCGATCAAGGAGTTCCTGGGAGATAGAGCCGGGGCGACCGTCAGCACCATCTGTGGCGGGGGGCTTACGGCGAAACCACATGGCGAGCTCCGCAGGCGGTGAGCCTCAGGGGATATCGACGCGGCCGAGGAGGCGGTCGATTAGGTCGTCGGTAGTGAGTTCCTCGGCGTCCGCTTCGTACGTTGTAACGATGCGGTGGCGGAGAACGTCGTGGGCGACGCTCTTGATGTCATCGGGGATCACGTAGCCGCGGCCTTCGATGAATGCCTGGGCGCGGGCGGCGCGGGCCAACGCGATGCTCGCCCGGGGGGATGCACCGTAGCCGATGAGGGGCTGCAGCTCCGGCAAGCGGAAGTCGGCGGGCCGGCGTGTGGAATGGACAAGCTGGACGACGTATTCCTTGAGTGCGTCGTCGAACTGCACTTCATCGACGGCAGATGTGGCGACGGCGAGGTCCTGGGCATCGGCGACGGCGGGGCCGGCAGTCGGCATACCGTTGAGGCTCATCTCAAGGATCTTGCGTTCCTCCATGCGGGATGGGTAGTCGACTTTCACCTTGAGCAGGAAGCGATCGAGTTGGGCTTCGGGAAGCGGGTAGGTGCCTTCCTGTTCGATCGGGTTCTGGGTTGCCATCACGAGGAAGGGCTGCTCGAGCGGGAATGTGACGCCGCCGATGCTGACCTGGTTCTCCTGCATCGCTTCGAGGAGGGCCGACTGCACCTTGGCAGGCGCTCTGTTGATCTCGTCGGCAAGCACGAGGTTCGCGAAGATCGGGCCCTTACGAACGTGGAAGGCTCCATCGGAGGGGCGGAAGACTTCGGTGCCAATGACGTCCGCTGGGAGGAGGTCTGGCGTGAACTGGAGGCGGACCCAATCGAGGCCAAGGGCTCGAGCAAGAGACGACACGGTGAGGGTCTTGGCAAGGCCCGGGACGCCTTCGACAAGGACGTGGCCCTGGCAGAGGAAGCCGATGAGGAGGCGGTCGATGAGCAGGTCCTGACCAACAACCGAGCGATGAACATCGGCGCGGACGCGGGCAAGCGTTTCGGCGGCACGACTGGCGGCCGGGCTAAGGTTATGCAGAGCAGCGGCCAAGGATGTCCCCCCGTGAGCACGGAGGCGATGGGGCGCCCGCCGTGCGGGTCATTGTAGTGGCAACGAGGAAAGCGGGGGGTTAACCGCGGGCGCCGGTGGTCTTTCCCGTGCGAAGGTCGACGGGGTAGAACTTGCCAGCTTTGAGGGCAGTGATGAGTTCACGCTCGTCGCGGATGTTTTCTTCGAAGTAGGTGGCGCAACGCCCGATATCACTGATGGCGTGGGAGTCGGTGCCGCCGGTGCCGGGGAGTTTCATCATTTCCTTGAGCCGGCGCGAAAACTCGTTCTCCTTATCGCTGCCACGGCCGTTGAGTTCCTCGAGACCAGCGACGTATTCGTAGGCGGGGTTACGACTCGCCTTAAGGAGCGAAGCTTCGTACTCGTCGTCGTTACGGCTGAACCACGGCATCTGGCGGCGGTACGGATGCGCTGCAACCATTACTCCCTGCGCAGATTCGACGTAGCCGGCGAGTTCGCGGGCACGGTGCATACCGAAGACGTAGCGGTCGATGCCAAAGGTGAGGATATGGCCGTCGTCGGTGCTGATTTCGACGCCAGCGAGGACGAGGAAGTCGTGCTTGGCACGCAGTTCCTCAATGGACTTCTGATCCCAGACGGTGTCGTGTTCGGTGAAGCAGATGGCGTCGAGCCCGGCCGCCTTCGCCCGGACGACGATATCGTCGGGATTGAGCACGCTATCGTGCGAACGTGGCCAAGTGTGAGCGTGCAGGTCAATGAGCATAGATTCGGAGCCCTCGGCAACTATACGCAGCCCGCTGGAAGACGCTCAAATTCCGCCTGAGGGCGTTGAGCGGCGAACGGGCGACCGGTATCGTGGCGGGCCGGGCAGCAATGGGGAACCCAACGACGAATCGAGCGACATCAGATGTGGCGGAGAACGCGGCAAGGGCGATGCGCGATTGCATCGAACGGACGCTTCCAGCTGCCTACGCGCTCGCATTGCGGATCTGCGGGAATGCCAAGCAAGCGGCAAGCGCGTGCGAGCGGAGCTACGCGGAATGGTCAGCGACCGCGACCGGAGCTGCGCGCTGGAGCCAGGCGGAAGAACTGCGGTTCCTGGGGCGTGTGCGAGCCCATGCCCTGGCGAGACGGCGAGAGTCCAATGAGGGCAACCCAGAGTCATCAGCTTCGGCCAGGCGTTCGTATGAAGGGCATGAGAAGGGATGGGAAGCGCTGGGTGCGGCGGACGCTCTTGGCAAGCAGGCGGTGGAGCTGGCGTACTTCGGCGGGATGAACGCGGCATCAATCGCGGAACTGCTTGAAGAGCCAGCGGAGGTCGTGCGCGCTGCGATGCGACGGGCACTCCTGCCGGTCGCCCGTCCCGAAGGATCAACGCCGGAGCAGCACGATGAGCACGTTTGATCCGGCCGACAACCTCAGCGCGCTGATCTCGGAACTGGCAGGGACCGAGGAGGAGCGAGCGCTGATGGAGCTGGCGCTTTCGATGCTGGCGCACGCACCGGAGCCAGCGGACCCTCCGCAGGAGCTTCGGGAGCGGGTGCTATCACGGGCGCTGCGTGCGGGGGCCCCGCGATTCGAAGCCGATGGCTTCACCTTCGCCCGGGGCTCGGAAATCGAATGGGCTGAGGTTGCGCCCGGTATCCGCGTGAAGTGGCTGCATGGGAGTCCGGATGGGCCGCAGACGGCGCTTATCGAGATGGCGCCGAACCTTCGCTTTCCTGCACACCCACACCCCATGATTGAGGACCTTTACCTGATCAGTGGCGACGCGTGGGTGGGCGATACGCCGATGATTGCCGGGGACTACTGCAGGGCGCCGGCAGGAACCGCGCACAACGACGTGCGGTCTGGACCGGGAGGGTCGCTCGCGCTGGTGGTGAGCCGCTAATAGGGTTGGCACCGAACGGCCCCGATGCCGGGGACGGATGACCGGACCCGTGGTGGACTGGAAAAGCTAACGTAACGTTCGTGCAGGTACAGGATGCTGAGGGCATGAACATGACAGACACGGTTCCTGTTCCATCCATTGAACCATGTGCGCATCGCTGGCGCTACTTTGTCGAGGTACGGACGCAGGCGGTGCGGTCACGGAAGTGCGAACGCTGCGGGCTGGAAGCGCGGATCACGCGGCCGGAAGCGGCGGTCGAGCGCCGCTCCGCGTAGAGGGGCCCGGGCGCGGCTCCTCCTGTAGGATGCCGGGATGGCACGACCGCTCGATGGAATCACGATTCTCGACCTGACCTGGATTCTCTCGGGGCCGTATGCCTCGATGGTGTTGTGTGACCTGGGTGCGGAGGTCATCAAGGTGGAGCGCCCGCCGAACGGGGACATCTCCCGCACAACGGGGCCGTACCAGAACGGCTTCAGCAGCTACTACTTCAGCGTGAACCGCGGCAAGAAATCCATGGCGATGGACTTGCGCAATCCAGAGGGACGGGAGCTGTTCCTGCGACTGGCGGCGAAGGTTGATGTCGTGATGGAGAACTTCACGCCCGGAACGATGGATCGGCTCGGCATCGGCTGGGACGTGCTTTCTGCGACCAACCCGCAGCTGATCATGGCGAGCACGTCGGGGTTCGGGCAGACGGGGCCATACCGGGACCGGCCGGCGCTGGACATTATCGTCCAGGCGATGGGCGGCGTGATGTCGATTACGGGAGAGCCAGGCGGCAAGCCGGTGCGGCCGGGCGTGTCGTTTGGAGATGTCGTTGCGGGGTTGTACACGGCGATCGGAATCCTGGCGGCGCTGCAAGAGCGAAACAAGAGCGGCCTTGGGCAGCACGTGGACATCTCGATGCTGGATTGTCAGGTAAGCGTGCTGGAGAACGCGATCTCCCGCTACTTCGTAAGCGGCGAGGTGCCCAAGCCGATCGGAACGCGACATCCGAGTGCGACGCCGTTCCAGGCGTTCCCCACGGCCGACGGGTATGTGGTGGTGGCCCTGGGCTTCGGTGTCGTGGACCAGTGGACGTTGCTCTGCTCGCTGCTGGAGACGCCCGAGCTCATCGACGACGCGCGGTTCAACACGGGACCAAAGCGCACCAGGAACCATGCGGAGCTCGAACCACTGCTCGAAGCGGCATTCCGAAAGAAGACGACGGACGCCTGGCTGGAGCTGCTGCTGGAGGCCGAAATCCCGAGCGGCCCGATCCGGGGAATCGACGAGGTGGTGAAGGATCCCCAGGTGTTGCACCGCGGCATGATCCAGGAGATCACCCATCCAAAGGCCGGGACGATCCCGATTGCGAACACACCGGTGCGCCTGTCGCGATCGGAGTCGGGTATCAAGGGGCCGCCAGCCGATTTCGGAGAGCACACGGCGCACGTGCTGGGAGAGTTGCTGGGAATCAGCGCGGAAGATGTTTCGGGGCTGGTGGACCGCGGCGTGGTGATGACCGAGGGCGGGCCCGACATCGAGTCGCTGCTGAGATAGCTGCTGCCTCAGCGGTAGAGGCGGTGGGTCCTGATGTAGTGAGCGACGGGCACAGGAACGTGATCGTCATGCGCGTCGCCCGGGGCGGCGTTTCGAGCGCCTGTCGATGACATCGCCGCCATGCCGGCATCCAGTTCGCAGACAAGAATGCGCGAGGCAAACGGACGCACCGGGTCCGACGCGACGAGGCGGTCGACTTCCTCCATGGTTGCATCACCGCGGTTGGTGACGACAAGGCGATGCGCGTCGAAGAATGCTTCCAGCTCGGCATCCATGTCGGTGTAGTAGCCCGGATCGAAAATGCGGACGAGCGTGTCGTAGCCGGCGACGAAGTCGACCTGTGCCTCGGGAAACGACACGCGAAGTGCGACTGCCTGGTCGACGAAACGCGCGGCGTTGGCGACGAGGACGGCAAGATTCGCGTGACTCTCGCGGGCGGCGAGCAACATGCCGACGCGGTGCGGGAGAGACGCGCCGTGGACGCTCTTGGCAACGTTCTTCGTCGTGAGCATGGCCGCTGGTTGCCTGCCCGTGGCTTCGGCGCCGAGAACAAGGAGGGCAAGGTGCGCGAGCGTCGGCGGGTTGAACGCCGATGGCAGGACCACGAAGCCACTGGCCGGTTGCGCCCCCGCATCGAACCGGCGAACCGCGGGCGTAGGCGTTGCGTCGAGTTCGTGAAGCGCATCGACAATCGCCGGGTGTTCCATCGACACAATTCTAGCGGGCATCAATGGTCCGGCGGATTTGCATCGGCAGGATGCGCGACACTGAGCGGGTGAAACCGCGACGCGCGGCCAGCGGACGACTGGGACGCACAGTGCAGCCGGCGGCCGTGGCCGCCCGGGCGGCAGGGCGTTGGGCAGCCAGCAGGACGGCATTCGGGGAACGAGGCAGGGAGAAGCGGCAGGAGGCGGTACTACGGACCGCCGAGGACGTCACGCGGACGCTGGGCGAGATGAAGGGCGCCGTGATGAAGGTGGGGCAGGTGCTTTCGCTGATGACGGGCGTGGTGCCCGACGAGATGGCGGGTCAGCTCTCGTCGCTACAGATGCAGGCGCCGCCGATGGCATTCGAGCTGGTAGATGGCGTGTTCAGGGAGCAGTACGGGCGTGGACCGGAGCGTGTGTTCGCACATTTCGAACGGCGGCCCTTCGCGGCGGCTTCGATCGGGCAGGTGCACCGTGCTCGGCTGACTTCGGGAGAAGCTGTCGCGGTGAAGGTGCAGTACCCGGGGGTGAGGGAAGCGATCGACCACGACCTCGCAAACGTGGGCGTTCTGTTGAGAGCAGCGGGAATGGTGGCGCGAGGTTTGGACGTGGGTCCGATCGTGGAAGACCTGAAGACGACCATCCGTGAGGAGCTGGACTACGAACGGGAGGCCGAGAACCAGGCCCAGTTCGGCGAGCTCTACCGTGGGCATGCGTTCGTCCGGATCCCGAACGTCTACGAGGACCTGACGACCAAACGAGTACTCGTGCAGGAGTTCATCGACGGGGCGCCGTTTGCCGCCGCCAGGGAGCGGGGTCAGGCGGAGCGAGACGCGATCGCGGAGAAGGTGTTTCGGTTCGCGTTCGGGAACTTCTACCGGCATCGCCTGTTCAACGGCGACCCACACCCCGGTAACTATCTGCTGTGCGACGACGGGAGAGTCGCGTTTCTCGATTTCGGATGTGTGGTCGGTTTCGAGGAGGCGACGGTCGAACGGTTTCGCTCGCTGCTGCGGACGCTCTTCCGGGGCGATTTGGAGGCGTGGCGGGCAGGTGCGGAGGAGGTCGGGATTCTGCAACGGGGGGCGCCGTTCACAACTGCACACCTGTTCGAACACATGCACTGGTTCTGGAAGCCGATCCTTGCCGAAGAGGTGACCTTCACGAGGGAGCTGGCGGCCGAGATGGTGCGGCGGAACACCCAGACGACGGGGGAAGGTGGGGCGATCAACCGCCACCTCAACATTCCCCCGGGGATGGTGTTCCTGACGCGGATCAACTTCGGACTGGCGGGCATGTTCGGGGCGCTGGAGGCGCGGGGGCCATGGAGGCAGATCATCGGTGAGTACGTCTACGGGTGGGGACCGCAGACCGAGCTTGGGCGCGCCTCGGCCCGGACAAGCACCGGGCCGTCCGTGTAACTCATCCGAGCGGCCCGAGCTGCTGTTCGATGGCGTCACGCGCTTCGGGATAGACCTCGCCGTAGCCGCGGAGGAGGCCGAAGCAGCCGGAAATCATCATGTCGCCGAAGGGCGCGGCGAAGTAGGGCCCAAGCGAATTGCCCCTCAGCCGGTGCCGCTGCGGTCCGGTTACAGCGACGACGGCCGGAAATTCACCGGAAGCAAGGTCCCGGGCGCAGTGAAAGGCGCCGTGTCCCTTGGAGCCGAAGACCTCGTCGTTGGTTAGCGAACCATCAGCAAGGCGGCGGGTGAAGGTCTCGATCTGGTCCGTAGAGAGCTCACCGGTGTGATGTTCAAAGAGGCTGGCAACGCGGCGGCCGCGGAGGTGGAAGCCGAGCAGGTGCATGTTGCCGAGGTTCAGGACGAGCCGTTCTTCGTGCTCTGTGACGGCAGGATCATGGAGGGCACCGAGCGCGGCGGCAGGCCCCGTATCCATGAATGCGACCGGGGCTTCGCCAGCAGCGACGGAGACCATTGCGCGGGCGCGCGTGAGATACGGCGGGAGTGCCTCCGGCGCGGCGGCGAAGTTGAGCAGGTCGTTCCGGGATTCGACGACTCGACGAAGGTGGTCGAACCGGAATACACGGTCGGAGACATCCGGCGGGGAGGCGCCATGGTCAAGGCACCCGAGGGCGAGACCATCAAAGTCGCCCGGCTCTTCAAAGGCGGCGAGAGCTGTCCGGATGGCGACGAGGTCAAGGTCTCGGAGAACCACGCGCTCTCCGCTGATACGGGCTGCTTCGTCGTCAGAGACGAGGGTGACGCCCATCTCGCGAACGCGGTCAAGGTCGTCGTCGAAGGTCTCAGCTGCGGACGGGGTGGCGAAGGCGGGGAGGCCGGCTTTGATGTGCGCTTCAAGCGCCCATGAACAGGGACCGCCCCCCTGGTTGACACCGCTGAGGACGACCGGCGTTTGGTTGGAAGTAGCGCGGCGGATGCGGCGTGCGGCGACTTCGGTAGCGGACGGGAGAACCATCTTGACGGAGTTCTCAACTGGCCGTTCGGAGTCGAAGAGGAGGATATCCTGGGTGCCGGTGCCCATGTCGATGGCGAGAATGCGCATGGGACCATTGTAGCCGGAGGCAGACCGTTGAACGGGAGCGAAGACAGGATACGATTTGCGGATGTTACGTCGAGTCCGCCGAGAGACTGGGGTAGCAGAGGGCGGCGGGACGGCGGAAGAGACGGCCGCTGAATCCAGGCCGGCGCGAAGACGGTGGCGGCGCATCGCGGCCGGGATCGCTGCAGCGGCGCTTGTCCTGGCGGCCACCGGGTTGACGCAGAAAGACCACTACACGGACGATCTTGCCGAGCTCAGCCGGCGCACAATCGGTGATGAGAACACGGCCCGGCTGGAGGGCGTGTATTTCCGACTCCAGGACAGGATTGACCGGGCCAAGTACCGGGTTCTCGGCGGCGAAGGCGCAGCCTTCAACGAGCACGTGACCGTGCAATACGTGGCTCGCGAGCCACGGCCAGTGATCGTGATCGACCGGAAGGCGAAGCCTGCGCCGGAGCGCCCCGAACTGATCGACTTCCCGCCGCCTCCGAAGTTGCTGGAGTTCCCGAAGGTGCAAAAGCTCCGGGAGAAGCCCGATCCAGGCGAAGGGGAATGGACGACCGCGGGACTGCCGGGCACGACGCCGGAGCGGCCGCTGATGGCGAAGACGTTCGTGCGGCCCGACCCCGGGCGGCCCTATGCCGTGGTGGGTGTCCTGTTAGTGGATGCGAGCCGGGTGCGGCTGAAGATGGTTGGCGGGACGAAGGACCCCGGGGGAGACCGCGGCGTGGCAGGCCCCGGGGCAATTCCGGAAACCGACCTGACGGATGTGCTGGTCGCATGGAACGGAGGCTTCCAGGGGCCGCACGGCGGCTACGGGATGACGGCAAACGGAAAGGAATACAGGCCCCTGCGCAACGGACTGGCGACCATCGCGGTGATGGACGACGGGAGCCTGAAGATGGGCGAATGGGGCCGGACGCTCACTCGCGAGCCAGGCATGGCAGGAATTCGCCAGAATGCTGCGCTGCTGGTTGAGAACTGCGAAGTGAGCTCCCGGACAAGCGAGGGAAACGACACCTGGGGTTATGTCGAGGTGAACTCGGCGGACTTCATCACGTGGCGATCGGCGATTGGACTGACGAAGGAAGGGAATCTGCTGGTCGCGGCGGGCAATTCGTTGAGCGCGGCGACGCTGGCAAAGGCGCTGTGGGCAGCGGGCGCATGCACGGCGATGCAGCTCGACATCAACACGCCGTATGTGCTGACGAGCCTGTTCTTCAAGGAGCAGGACGGGTCGCTGCGCGCGGAGCGGTTCATGCCTTCGATGCCCGATTCACCAGGGCGCTTCCTGCGGACGCAGGAGCGCGACTTCATGTACCTGACGTACCGGCCGTGAGCCGAGCGGGAAGAGGCATGGAGGTTTCGATCAGGGGCCGAGGAAGCGATTGAGGGTGAGACCGGAACCGAGGTAGGAGGATGCTGTCCCCGGCCCGACGTACCGCCAGTGCCATGGCTCGTATGCGTAGCCGGTCTGGCCCTCGCGGCCAGGCGGATAGCTCATGACGAAGCCGTAACGGGGGGCGTTCTGCTGGAGCCAGATACCGGCCGGCGTATCGCCGAACGACCCTGAAAGCTCATTGATGTCGATGGTCGTGCCGAGCTGGTGTTCGCTATGGCCGGGCTTGGCACTCGTGTTCTGGTCGGGGCCGAAGGCAGCGACTTCCTGGTCGTAGAGCTGTTTCTGCACGTCGTAGCTGCGATAGGCGCTGATGATGAAGATGTCGATGCCTTCGGCGGAGGCGTCGGCCTTCATCGATTCCCACGCGGACGCAGCATCGGCGTTCAGCGAAAAGCCTTCGACGTTGACAAGAGGACCGACGACGCAATCACGAGAGACGCGCCGATCCTGGTCCACTGGAGAAAGGAGGCCGCAGCCGACGAGCAGCGATGGGTCTTCGGTCTCGGTTGGCCGGGCAGAAGTAGGTGCGGCCGTAGCAGCGGTGGCGGTGCTGGTAGCAGGGTCCGGCGTGTTGCTCGCCGCTGTTGCTGATGGGTCAGGTGGCTTCGTGGCGGAGGCTGGGGTCGTGGACTGCGCGTCGGCGGTCGCTGGCGTGCCAGCCGGGACGAGCGGGACGGAGCTACCGGAACCACAGGCAGCGTTGGTGAAGAGGGCGACCGAGGTGAGGATACTCAGGGCCAGGACGGCGATGCCGAGGTAAAACCAGGGCTGCCAGCGGGCATCTTCGTCGGCCGGTGAGGTGCGGGGCGACACGGATCAACCGTACGGCGTGCCGGTGTTAGGGACACCGGCGCCGGGTCACTCCGAGGAAACGCGGGGGTCACGCTCGACGTCATCGAGGAACGCGCGAAGGAGCGCGTTGGTCACGGCAGGCTTTTCGAGTTGGAAGAAGTGGCCTGCGCCTGCCACCGGTTCCTGACGCACAAACGCGGTCCGGTCCCGTAGCCACGCTGGATCGCCGAGCGGGCGGGCTGCCCAGATCGCCATGAACGGCTTCTTATCGGCCAGGGATACGAGTTCGGCGAGGCGCTCTCCGGAAACGCTGAGCGAGAGCATCCCTGCGGTCACGTCCGGTGGGCAGCCGAGCATCATGGCCCGCACCTGCTCCCGTAGCGCGGGCGTCGTGTCATCGGCCCAGAAACTTTCGACGAGGGGTTCGAGAGGCTTCGAGGATCCGGCCTCACGGATGCCAGCCACGAGCGCCTCGCCGTTGAGACCGCGAGGGCTGACGGGAGAATCTCCAATGACGAGGGCACGGACGAGATCTGGCCGGCGGGCGTTGAGGAACAGCGCTACGAGCCCGCCGAGGCTGTGGCCGGCAACGATAGCAGAGGCGACGCCCAGGGCATCCAGCACGGCTGCGACGTCATCTGCCTGCTGCTCTACGTCAAAAGGAGGCAAGGCCGGTGTGTGCCCGCGGCCCCGGAGCGAGATGGCGACGCAACGATGGTCGCGGGAGAGGTCTTCCACCTGCGGTGCCCAGGCGGATGCGTCGCACGAGAGCCCATGGATCAACACAAACGCCGGGTCGCCGGCGCCAGCGTCGATGATGTCGAAGTCGAGACCGTTGGCGCGAACGATACTCACTTCCTGGGGCCTGCCAGCATTCGCCGCGGGGCGAACGTGACAACACGCCATGCGAGCCTTGCGCCACGGCGAGTGACGCTCTTCCGCCGCGGTGCGGCGGCTGCTGGAACGGCGGCCACCGCGTCGCGAGCTCGATCCATCGCATTGGCAGCGACGGCGTCGAGGCTGTCCACGAGTTGGGATGCCGGGCTCTGGCTGCGGCGCCGGCTCCCCTTCTTCTTCTTTTCCTGAGATGCGCCTTTCACGAGGAAGATGGTTGCCAGGGCGGCGACTGCGCCGCCAGCAACGAGCACGCCGGTAAGTGCTCCCGGCCGGCGGCGAGCGGCCCGATCCTGCTCGGTGACGAGTTCAGCGAGTGGAGGAGTGGTAGCCTCGACGTACGGCTCGAACTTGCCAGCGGCGACGTCATCGAGGAATACCGCGACGGTTGCGGTGAAGTCGTCCGGATTGTCGCCGGGCACGCTGTGGCCGGCGCTGGGTACAGTCACGAGCCGGGCACGCTGCATCTCGCGGACGCAGCGTTCGGCCACATCGGGCTTGAGCACGTCGCTTTCGGCCCCGCGGACGAGGAGCACGGCGGGCCGAAGATCGCGGAAGAGCTTCCAGGTTTCGTCGTTGGAGAGCTCGTTGCCGATGCGAAGTCCGCTATCCGGCTTGCGGAAGCGGCTGTCGAACTTCCAGGTCCACTTGCCACTCTCAAGCTGGCGAAGGCGGTGGCGCATGCGCTCACGGATGTTTTCGATGGTGCGGCGTTGGTTGAACTGGTGAGCCATCTGGACGAATTCTTCGAACTCCAGTTCGTCGGGCCCACGGGTGAAGCGCATGATGTTGTCGACGCCTTCACGGGCGGCTTCGGGTCCGACATCGACGAGCACGAGCGCGGAAACGCGAGAGGGATACTTCGCGGTGTAGGAGACAGAATTTAAGCCGCCCATGCTGTGACCGATGAGGATGAACTGTTCTATACCGAGAGCAGCGCGGAATCCCTCAAGGTCTGCTACGAACGATTCTCGACTGTAGTCGCCTTCGTCTGACCAGGCGCTATCTCCGTGGCCGCGCTGGTCGAGAGCGATGAGGTGGTAGCGGTCTGCGAGGCGGCCGGCGAATTCATCAAACATGTGACCGGAGACACCAAAGCCGTGAAGCATGATGACGGGCGGATTCGAGGGGTCACCCCACTCCTGATAATGAAGCGAGAGCCCGGCGACCGTAACGTCACGGTCGAGGTAGGGAAGCGTGGTCAAAGTGAAGACCTCCAGGAGACTGAGCGAACGGGGGCCACGATGATACCACCGGGCGCGGCGGCGACGACCCCCACGACAGGGAGCATGAACGATGAATGAACGGCGAATTCCAGACCCCACGCTCATGGCGCGGCTCCAACTCAGCGTGAAGGGGGTCGACTGGGCGGCATCGCTGGTAGCGCCGTTCCAGCACGAACGGCCCGCCGGGGAGTGGTCGGCGCACCAGCACGTGTTTCATCTGCTGGCGAACGAACGGGTTTTCCACGAGCGAATCCGTCTCGCGTTGGCCAGCGATTCGCCGGTTTTCGAACGATGGGAAAGCGAGGGCCACATGCAGGATGCGTACACGACGAAAGAGCCCATCGAGGACCTGGCGGAACAGTTTATGGCGGCTCGGAACGAGACGTACGAGATGTTCAAGGCGATGACGCCGGAACAATGGTCGCGGACGTTTATGTGGCCGGATGGCCGGATCTGTGACCTTGCCTGGCTCGGCGAGAAAGTCCTCTGGCATGCGCTGGACCACTTCGCAACGCTGCTGGACATGCACGGGGATTTCTCTCCGCTGCAGGGCACTCGATAGCCCTGCCCGCGACGAGATGATGATCGATCTCCACTGTCACACGCTCCCGCGTTCTCAATGCAGCGCGTTGCGGCCGGAAGAGCTCATCGACCTCGCCCGGGAGCGCGGCCTGGACGGAGTTTGTCTGACTGAGCACGACCGCCCGTGGCCGGCGGAGGGGCTCACTGCGTTGCAGGTGCGCACGGGGTATCCAGTGTTCAGCGGTATAGAACTCACGACCGACCTGGGACACGTGCTGGCCTTTGGGCTTGGGGCGACTGAAGCGCCGCTCCACGACGCGGACCGGGTCCGCGAACTGGCGACGAAATCGGGGGCCGTGCTGTACCTGGCACACCCAGCGCGGGACGGATTGCTGAAGGTGGACCGGCGGACGCTGGACTGCTTCGACGGCGTGGAGGGCGTCAACGGCTCCGATTCGAAGCTTCAGAATCTGGCCTCGGGGGGCCTTGCCCGCGGATTTGCGAAGCCGCCAATCGGGGGCTCTGATGCGCATTCGCCGACCGAAGTGGGGCGCGCGGCGACGCGGTTCGCGCAGAGAATCGAGACCCAGGAACAGCTAGTAGAGGCGCTGAGAGAGGGCGCGTATGAGGCGGTGCGCCTGGACTAGATCGGCAGGCTAGGGCGGGAGTTCGCGCGTATACATTTCACCGACAAGTTCGAGGAACGCAGCCATGGGCCCGGGCTGTGTCTTGTTTCGCCTGTACATGATGGCGATGTCCCGGGTGACGGGTTCGGAAGCCTCGACGTGGATCTTATGCAGTGTTCCAAGGCGGATCTCACGCTCTACCGAAACTTCCGGGATGAGGGCGATGCCGAGATTGGCCTCCACCATCTTCTTGGTAGCTTCGATGCTGTCGAGTTGCATGCGCTGGGCCGGCATCATGCCGACGTCGCGAAAGAGACCGAGGATCATGCCGTAGTAACCGGAGTCCCGGTCGAAAAGGATGAGGGAATCGTCGGCGAGCTCATCGACGCGGACGACGCCGCGCTTGGCGAAGCGATGTTCAGAAGAAACGACGAGGACGAGTTCGTCGCGGTAGAGGATGACCGTGCGGGCCTCGGGGTGGTTGATGGGGCGGCCGATGGCGACCTGGGCATCGTCGGAGAGCACGAGCTCAAGGATCTCGTCGGAATGGCCCGTGCGGACGACGACATCGATGCCGGGGTAATGGTCGTTGAACACTTTGAGGATGCGCGGGAGGACGTATGTGCCCACGGCCGGGGCGGTGCCGACGGTGAGGCGGCCGGCTGTGCCATCCCGGGTCCCGCGGAGAAGCGTTAGGCCATCGCCGAGGGTGCGCATGACGCGCTGGGCGTAGGGAAGAAACGAGCGGCCAGCGTCGGTGAGGCGGACGCCACGGCCCATTCGTTCGAAGAGAGGTTGGCCAACCTCCCGTTCCAGGGTCTGGATCCGGTTGGAGAGGGAGGGCTGGGCGACGTTCAGGAGTTCGGCGGCGCGGCTGAAACTGCCGCTGTCGGCAGCGGCGATGAAGGCTTCGATCTGAGCGAGCTCGACGTGAGGGTTCAGCACGTGTGCCATAGCTTCGAACTATAGATCACTCGTGCGTTATAGCGTGAACCGGGGACTTGGGGCGGCGCATTACAGCCCTGTGAGCCGTACTTCGGACCAACGAAAACGGGTCGCCCAGTGATGGGCGACCCGTTTTTCGGTTGTGCTGCGTGAAGCTGCTAGTCGACGACCCAGGTTTCGCCGCCGCGAAGGAGGCTGTTGAAATCCGGGGCGCCGCCGGCCTGAGCGTGGGCGACCTGCTCGGAGAGCATGTCTTCGTAGGTGGGTGCCTGGACGGCACGGAAGATGCCAACGGGGACCGGGTAGTCAGGGTAGTCCATGCCGGCAAGGATGCTGGCGAGGACGGGGTTGGCGGACGTGTCGTGATGGATGAGGCCGGAGTCGTCCGTCGCATCATGGACAACTTCAGGCGTGAATCCGTTGAGACGGATGCCGTGCTCGTGGTTGGCTCCAAATCGCATCGGCTTGCCGTTTTCGAGGTACAGCATCTTGTCCTGGCGAACTTCTTTGTCGGTGAAGGCCGCGAAGGCGCCATCGTTGAAGACATTGCAGTTCTGGTAGACCTCGACGAAGGAGATGCCCTTGTGGCGGGCGGCAGCATCAAGCGTTTCTTCGAGATGCTTGATGTCCCGGTCGATGGTGCGTGCGATGAAGGTGGCACCGGCGGCGAGCGCAATCTTGATAGGGCTCAAGGGCGCTTCAGTGGTACCGACGGGGGATGACTTCGTGACTTTGCCGATTTCGGACGTCGGCGAGTACTGGCCCTTGGTGAGGCCGTAGATGCGGTTGTTGAAGAGGACGACGGTGAGGTCGAGGTTTCGCCGCATGGCGTGGAGGAGGTGGTTGCCGCCGATGCTGAGGCCGTCGCCGTCGCCAGTGATGACGAAGACTTTGAGCTCGGGGCGCGTGACCTTGAGGCCGCTGGCGAGGGTGAGCGCCCGGCCGTGGATGCTGTGGAAGCCGTAGGTCTCGACGTAGTAGGGGAAGCGACTTGAGCAGCCGATGCCGCTAATGAAGACAAGGTCTTCGCGGCGGACGCCGAGGTTGGGAAGCATTTTCTGCATCTGCGCGAGGATGCCGTAGTCGCCACAGCCGGGGCACCAGCGGACTTCCTGGTCAGAGACGAAGTCTTTGCGGGTGTAGACGGGCAGGTCATCGCTGATGAGCGAGCCGTTGCCGATAGGGACGGAGTAGGCGGTGGTCATGGCTTAGCCTCCCGCGAGCGCGGACGCTGGGGCGAATTCGAGCTCGTAAGGGCCGGATTCGCCAAGGAGTTCGTCGATCTTGCCCATGATCTCGCGGATCTTGAACGGCTGGCCGGCGATCTTGTTGAAGGGGACTGCATCGACGAGGTACTTGGCCCGAAGCATCAGGACGAGGTTGCCGGTGTTCAGTTCGGGGACGAGGACTTTGTCGAAGCGCGAGATGATGTCGCCGAGGTCCGGCGGAAGCGGATTGATGTAGCGGAGGTGGACGGAAGAGACCTTCTTGCCGCGAGCGCGGGCGCGGCTGACAGCACTGGTGATGGCCCCGTACGTCCCACCCCAGCCGATAACGAGGATATCGCCGGAGTCCGGCCCGTTGACCTCGGTGGGCGGGATTTCGCGTGCGACGCCTTCGACGCGCTCTTTGCGGACCATTGTCATGCGATGGTGGTTGCCGGGGTCGTAGCTGATGTCGCCGGTTTCGGATGACTTCTCGATACCGCCGATGCGATGTTCGAGGCCAGCCTGACCGGGCACCGCCCAGGGCCGCGCCAGAGTTTCGGGGTCGCGCTCGTATGGGTTAAAGGCACCGCCTTTGTTGGTGGCGTATTTCCATTCGAGCGGCGGGATGGAATCGAAGTCGGGGATCCTCCATGGCTCGGAGCCGTTGGCGACGTAGCCGTCGCTCAGGAAGATGACCGGGACCATGTACTTCAGTGCGATGCGCCAGGCCTCAATGGCCATGAAAAAGCAGTCAGAGGGCGTCTGCGGCGCGAGGATGACAACGTGCGAATCACCATTGCGGCCGTACATGGCCTGCAGGAGGTCCGATTGTTCGACCTTGGTGGGCATACCGGTGGAAGGTCCGGCGCGCTGAACGTCGACGATGACGAGCGGGAGCTCGGTCATGACAGCGAGGTTGATGGCTTCGCTTTTGAGGGCGAGACCGGGGCCGCTGGTGCCGGTGAGGCCCATGGAGCCACCGTACGCGGCGCCAATTGCGGCACCCACGGCCGCAATCTCGTCCTCTGCCTGGAAGGTCTTGACGCCGAACGACTTGAGCTTGCTCAGCTCATGGAGGATGTCGGAGGCAGGAGTAATCGGGTAGCTGCCGTAGAAGAGCGGCAGGCCGGCTTTCACGGAGGCGGCGACGAAGCCGAGCGCGGTGGCTTCGTTGCCGCTGATGTGGCGGTAGAGGCCGGGCTGCACGGCGGCGGGCTTGACTTCGTAACGAGCGTGGAAGAGTTCCGCGGTCTCACCGAAGTTGTAGCCGGCGTGAAGGGCCTTGAGGTTGGCATCGAGGACGTCGGGCCGGCGCTTGAACTGTTGTTCGGCCCAGCGGACGGTGGTCTCGAGGGAGCGGCCATAGAGCCAGAGGATTACACCGAGCGCGTAGAAGTTGCGCGAGCGGAACTTGTCCTTGGCAGAGAGGCCGGTATCGGCGAGCGCCTTTTCGGTGTTGTGCGTGATGTCGATGCGAACGAGCTGGTACTTGGCGAGGGAGCCATCGTCCAGCGGGTTGCCGCTATAGGCCGCCTTCTTGAGGTTGACGGAGTTGAACTCCGCCTCGTCCACAATGAGGAGGCCACTATCGACGAGGTCGCCAACGTTGGTCTTGAGCGCGGCGGGATTCATCGCTACCAGGACATCGGGCGCGTCGCCGGGCGTATAGATCTCGGTGCTGGCAAAAGAGAGCTGGAAGCCCGAGACGCCGGGGAGGGAACCCGTGGGGGCGCGGATTTCTGCCGGGAAGTCGGGATACGTCGCGAGGTCGTTCCCGTAGACGGCAGCGGTGCGCGTGAACTGCGTGCCGGTGAGCTGCATACCGTCGCCAGAGTCGCCGCAGAAGCGAATGGTGACGCGTTCGAGCTCTTCGACGCGCTGTTCGGGCCTGGTGAGCGTTGGGGTCGTCATAGGACTGTGTTATCCACCCTCTCGTTTCTCCATCACCTGGTGAGGGCGAGGAGGCAGGTTGAGTACTACCCTTGGAAGGGACTGGGCGAGGCACGGGAGCACGCCGGGCATCCCTGCCGGGCCAATCACTGCGCCGTTCTTCACCACCTTGAACGATGTTCTACCAGCGAGCTGGCAGGGCCGTCCACGGCGGGAGGGACAAGCCTGGGTTCGAACCCGCGGCAATCCCGATTGTCGACCCGGCCCACACCCATCCGCATTCGAATTCGTCACAACATCGTGAGTTGTGAAGGCGAAGCCGGGGATACGGAGGCATGGAGTGAGGTGAATGGGACTACCCTGCGCGAATTCGCGCTGGGAGCGAGGGGCAGGGCGGCGTAACCGCGAGCGATCCATTCGTGCCTCGGGCCAAAACTGGGCAGGGAGACAACGCTCGCTCTACCCAAAGTAGTGTAACGCTACCGTGTCGCGGACGCGAGAAACGGGGCGCCTATACAGGCTACAACTTTTCACGATTGATGTAAGAACAGCGGGAGCGGGGCCTGCGGGCAGGGGAGAGCGAGGCCGATATTGCCTCTACCGGGATTCGGCCGGGCAGGCGGATTGATGGCATCTTCTGCAACGATTGAAACAGCAACGGCGGGCTTCCTCGATGCGGTGCTGTACGAGGGCGAGGACAGCCGCGGGCTCCAAGGCCTCACGCGGGCGACGCTCCTGGCGCCTTTGAGCACAGCATTTGACCTCGCGGAGGGAAGACCGGCCGGGCATGCCCAACGGGTCGCCTACATCGGGGTTGCGCTGGCGGAAGAGCTGGGGCTGAGCCAGGCGGAGGTGGCGGAGACGTTCTTTGCGTGCCTGCTGCA
The DNA here is from genome assembly GCA_050248655.1 of Dehalococcoidia bacterium. Classification (GTDB taxonomy): domain Bacteria; phylum Chloroflexota; class Dehalococcoidia; order Tepidiformales; family Tepidiformaceae; genus JAGQHB01. The sequence goes on along the minus strand of JBFWRY010000002.1, from coordinate 99,279 downwards.
CGACGCGGGCATGGCGGCACTGGGCGCTTCCCACGGCCGGGGCCGCGGCAACGACGATCTTGTGCCACCGGCCGGGGGCTGGGGCGATGTGATTCGGGCGCTGACCGTACATTGCGACCAGGGCGACCGGATAGCTCGGCGCCTCGGCTTCGGCGAGAACGTGGCGACGGCGGTGGCGCGGCACCATGACTGCTGGGATGGCTCGGGGCCATCGGGCCAAAACGGAAATGGGCAGATGCCGGTCATCGCACGAATCGTGGCGGCGGCGGACCGGTTCGAATGCATTATCGATTCAGAGCCATCGCCGCTGGTGGTGCGGCGGAGGGGTCCGGCGCTGGTCCGCGACATGAGCGGGAGCGAAGTGGACCCGGAGGTTGCTTCGAGGTTGGCCGGTCTGGCGGCGAAGGACAGCTTCTGGCTCGGGTTCTATGACCGCGACATGTCCATTGGATTAATGGCGATGGGAGCTGACGACGCGCTTTCGACGGACGGCGTGCTGGAGCTGCTGGGCGCGATGAGCGACATCGTCGATAGCCGGAACAGCCGGGAGCTTGGCCGCGGGCGCAGGGTGAGCGACCTGGCGGTGAAGGTGGCGCTCGCCAGCGGACTGACAGAGAGGCGGGCAGAACTCGTGAGAGCAGCGGCTCTGTTACAGGACATCGGAACGCTGGCGGTGCCGGCTTCGGTGTTGAGTAAGCCGGACATTCTGACGCTGGACGAGATGATGCAGATGCAGATGCACCCTGCGATCGCGCGAAACATCGTCGGGGAGATCCCGGGGATGGGCGCCATCGCGTGGTGGGTGGGCTGCCATCACGAACGAGTGGATGGCAAAGGCTACCCGGGGATGCTCGAAGGGGAGTCGGTGCCTATCGAGGCCCAGGTCATCGGCATTGCGGAGGCCTATGAGGCATTGACGAACAACCGGCCGTACCGCCGGGCACTGGCGGCGGACGATGCAGCTGAAGTGTTGCGCGGACTGGCGGATACCCGCTTCCACGCGACGGTCATCCGGCGGCTCGAAGAGGTCGTCGCGACAAAGGCTTGACGGGGCGCGTCCGCGCTTCGAAAGCACCACCGCTTCGGCCAGAGGCCCCCGGCTTCACACGGGGGCCTCTGGCTATCCGGAGCGTCAAGATCTGGCCACAAACAGTACAATCACGGCACCCGACGAAAGGGACGGTGCGCGATGAATACACGCGTAATCTCCATCACCCGCCAGGTTGGCTCGGCAGGGGAAGAGGTGGCGGCGGCGACGGCCGAGCGGATGGGCTGGCGGCTGGTGGACTACCAGGTCATCCAGCGCGCGTCGCAGGAGGCGGGCGTCTCCGTGGAAGCAGTGACTGAGGCGGAGCACACTCCGTCGCTTGTCACGAGGATCCTGGAGGCGTTGGCGCGCAACCCGAGTGTGCCGGTAGCAGCCTGGGCCGACCCGTTGCCCCTGGCCACGAACCCCCTCTCAACCTCATCGGACTATCGCAAGATGATCGAAGACGTTCTGAAGGAGATGGCTGAGCAGGGCAACGCGGTGGTGGTGGGGCACGCTTCGGGCGTCATCCTCCGCGAGCGCCTGGACACGTTACGGGTGATGGTCTGCGGGAGCGTGCCATTCCGGGTACGGCGGATCCGGGCGAACATGAAGGTCGACGAAGAGGCGGCGCTGAAAACCGTGAAGCGTAGCGATCAGGAACGGGTGGACTACTTTCACCGCTTCTATCACGCGGGGTTCCTGGACCCGTTCGGGTATGACCTTTGCATCAACACCGATCATCTGAACCCGGAGCAGGCCGCCGACCTCATCGTGAAGGCGGCGGCGTTGCGCTAGCCGTCTTTCTGATCCTTGGATTCGCGCTGGCGAGCTGCGGGGATGGGAACGGGGATGGCCCGGCCGGGACTTCCCCGGCCGGTGCGACTGCCACGACGATTGCGGCGACAGAGCTATTGCCGGTACTGGCCGACCTCGGATTCCGCCAGACGGCGCCGGAAAAGCTGGCCGGGACCGGAGCGCTGGACCTTGCGTTCTCCGTTTACGAGCGCACGGACGTTCCGCGTGCACAGGCGCGGGTCGAGGTACGGGTGTATCCAGACGAGGCAGCGGCCCGGGCGGACTACAAGGCGCAGGCTGAAGGTTGGAAGAACCCACCCCCGGGCCTCTTTGGCGGCGACCCGGCGAACGTGGATGGGCCGGTGCTGGCCGGGATGGACGATGCGACGGCATACCTGGCGACCAACCGAGACCCGCAGGGGTTCCGCCTTTGGACGGATGTGTTCCGGATTGGGCGGGTGATCGTCGTGGCCCATGCGCTCGGGCAGAATGAGGCGGACGTGACACCTATCCGCACGGCGGTCGGTGAACGGATGCTTGACTCCCTGCGGTAGGGGCGAGGTGAACCAATGAGCCAGCAGTCAGACGGGCCGCGGCGGCGGCTTCCCTTCGCGTTTTCGGAGTTGGACTCATCGGTGCGGCGGGACGTGCTCTACCTGGACGCGAGCGATACGGCGCAAAGCTCTGGGGTGCTCTACCGGCCGGCGAACCGGGAGGCGAAGACGGTTGTCTATCTGATGCATCCGCGAGGGGAGTTTAGCCGTCATTATGTTGTCCCGGGCCTCACCGCACGCGGATATGCCGTCTTTGGGCACAACAGCCGGTACCTCAATAACGACTCCCATATGATCCACGAGCGGCTCTTGCTGGATGTGGCCGCGGGCATCCGCAAACTGAAGGACCTTGGGTTCGAGCGGATCGTGTTACTCGGCAACAGCGGCGGCGGGTCTCTGCTCGCGTTCTACCAATCCCAGGCGGAGAAGGAGCCAGCGGCGCGCCTGCAGGCTGCGCCGGGGGGCGAATCGGCGGACCTTACGCAAGAAGTGATGCCGACGGGGGACCTCTTCATCGCGCTTGCGGCACACCCGGGCCAGGGGCGCTTTATGCAGAACGTGCTTGACCCAAGTGTGGTGGACGAGAGCGACCCAACAAGCTGGGAGCCGGACTTTGACATGTACCTGCCGGCCAATGGCTACCGGCCGTTCCCCGAGCAGAGCCGCTACGAGCCGCGCTGGGTGGGAAAGTACCGGAACCGTCAGCGAGATCGGAACCGTCGGCTGGATGCCCTGGCGCGTGGCTACATCGAGGAGCAGGCGTACTGGCGCGAGCGGCGGCACGAGCCGGCGTACGAGGAGTTGACGCTCGCAGAGCGGGCGTTTGTGGACCGGCGTGCACACCTTTCGCGATATATGGTGGTGTACCGGACACTGGCGAACCCGGCGTACCTTGACCTGACGATTGAGCCAAACGGCCGGCAATTAGGAAGCATCTTCGCGCCGGGCGACCCGATGATAGGCAATTACGGCCAGGCGGGACTGGGTCGGCTGTTGACGCCGGGAGCGTGGTTGAGCACGTGGAGTGGCGTGAGCAGCAGGGCGAACCTGCCCCTGACGATCTCAGGCGTGACGGTGCCGACGCTGATCGTGTACGCGGACGGCGACAGCGATGTTTTCCCCTCGGAGCAGCTCGAGATGTACAACGCCAGCGGCGCAGATGACCGCGACCTGCAAGTGCTGGAATGGGCGGACCACTACCTGAATCCAGTGGGCGAGGAGGGCCGGAAGATGGCAGACCCGCGTGAGCGCGTGTTCGACATGATCGTGCCCTGGATCGAAGACCGGATCGGAGAGACGTGAGGTAGCTACTCGCCGCTCTCCTTGAGCGCGTAGGCGGCGATGGAGGTTTCGAGTGTCTCTTCGAAGCCAATGACAAGACCGGCCGCGACGAGCGCGGGGATGTGCCAGAGCCAGCCGGCAGCGGCGACCGCAAGCGATGCCCCGAATAGCAACGATCGGAGACCGGCCACCCAGGTGAAGTTCTTCCGCGGCGTGCCGGTAGGCAGGCGAAGGCCGCGAGTCACGAGGACGTTCCCGCGTAGTGCGAGCGCGATGCCCGCCGTGAGGCATGCACCAGCGGGGTAGATGCGCCAGGAAAGGTCCCAGAGCGAGTCCATAGAACGAAGGTAGTGACTGTGTCTGGAGCCGGCGATTACGTGAGAGGTTAGCTTCGTTCGATCGCGGCGATGGCGGCGGCGAAGAGGACACCCTGGAGTAGTGCGGCGGAGGCGAATGCCCAGAGGCCAGCGGCCCGCTCGCGAGCATGGAGGGCGACGCCAGCAACTACGTTGACGGCAGAGATTGCCGCACCGAGGTAGACGATCTTGAGCAGTTCAGATTTTTCGCCAACCACGGCGAGGCCTCCGGATGCAGGGAAGGTCAGTTCGATGATTTCTGGCAACCCCGGATAGCGGTACATGACGAAGCCACAGGTGAGGACGGCACCGAACACGGCGAGCAGTGTCGCGGAGATGGCGTGGCCGTCGCGCCAGAAGGGAAGAGCGGCGATGCCGGTGGCGGCGGAGCGCTGCGGGTGCGATTCGAGCGAGCCAAGGACGGTTCGAGATTGGATCTCCTCGGCGAGTCCGGCCTGATCGACGAGGGAAAGCGCGTAGGACTCCTGCGTGGTGTGTACGACCACGAGCTCCGACTGAGCGCGGTGCGTGGAGTAGAAGAGCGTGTAGCCGATGCGCTTCACCTCGGCGTGGCCGATGTGGCAGCCTGGCCAGTTGATGCCAACGACGTGGGACGGGTCGAGGGTGCGGCCGGGGACAAGGCGGAGGATCGTGTCGATCGGTATTTCGACACGGCGGAAGCCCCAATGAATGACGAGTGCGTCACCGTCGATCACGTAGGCCAGGGTGGCGATGCTATGGGTCCAGTTGACGAAAGCGGCTGCGACGACGAGTAACAGCGCCGCCGTGACCCACGCGAGGAAGGTCTTGAACTCTGTGCCGCCGTTGGCGGCGGTGCGAAGCGCAACCAGCGCAAACCCAAGGGTACCGACGGATATCGCGAGCCCGATCGCGACACCGGTAGCCCTTGGCGGCCGGAAGACGACTGGCGCTAGCTGAGAATTCGCGCTCGCGCTGGCGTGCACCACTGGCGATACTTCTCGTTCTTTCCGCGGATTATGTCGTAGAAGAGGGCGCTGAGCCTGGAGGTAATGGGTCCGGGGACGCCCTCGCCGACGGGGCGCCGGTCGACCTCCGTGATCGGCGTGAGATGGGCGGCGGTGCCGGTCATGAAAAGTTCGTCGCAGACGTAGAGTTCGGAACGGTCGATCGTGCGTTCCACCGTTTCGATGCCGAGTTCTTCTTTCGCAATCTGGACGACCGTTGCGCCTGTGATGCCTTCGAGGACATTGTCGGACGGGCTGGGAGTGATGAGTTTGCCGCGCCGAATCATGAAGATGTTTTCGCCGCTGCCCTCGGAAACGTGGCCATCGCTGTTGAGCATGATCGCCTCGTCGAACCCGTTGAGATTTGCCTCGGTCTTGGCGAGAGCACTGTTGGCATAGATGCCAGTCACCTTGGCGCGCGGGGGGATGCCGGTGTCATCGACGCGGCGCCAGGTGCTCGTGTGGCAGCGAGCGAATTCGGGGAGGTAGGCCGGGAACGGGGTGACGAAGATGAGTGTGTCGTGTTCGAGGTTGTGGAGCCGGACGCCGAGCTGTTCGGCGCTCGTGTAGACGAGGGGGCGGATGTAGACGTCTTCGGCGAAGCCGCTGCGCTCGACGATTTCGAGCGTCACTTCGCAGAGCCGGTCCACGGAGTCTCGCATTTCGAGCATCATCACCTTGGAGCTGAGCGCCAGGCGTTCGTAGTGCTCGCGCATGCGGAAGAGATAGTGGCAGCCATCGTCAGCGTTCCAGTTGCCGCGGATGCCCTCGAATACGGCGGTCCCGTAGTGAAGCGCGTGGGTCATCACGCTGATCTTCGCCTCTTCGATGGGGACGACGTTGCCGCGGAAGTACGCGTAGGCGCTGGCCATGGTCATGCTCCTTGGGGAATCCGGTGGCCGCAGTATATGGGGAGGCGCTTTTCCGCGCCCGGCTAGTTGCCTTCGAGGAACGTGGGGTATTTGCACTCCGCGACGGAAGAGACGGCGGACGCGAGCCGGGACCGCACGGCGCCTTCGGGCACCGGCGGGTCGCGGGTGACAAGGAACGTCGGCTCTTCCAGCGCGTCTTCCAGGTAATCGAGGAATTCCTGGTGGAAGGTCGCGGCATCGGGAGGCGGGAACACGGCCTTCATGGAGTCGTAGTAGTCCTGGACGACCTTGACGAGGCCTTCGCGGGGCTCGGTGAGGAGCGCCTCCCGGAAGCTAGTGACGCCGGTGCAGAAGACCTTGAGGTATTCCTCGTCGCTCAGCGGCGACCCGGAAGGGGTCACGGAGGAAGTGGCGGCGGGCGTGGCATCGTCCTTGCTGTCGCCGCCACAGGCGACGAGGAGGGCCGAAACGGCCACGGCGGCGAAGAAGGCTGAAAGGATCTTCATCGGATGGGATGGTATCACCGCGCGAAGCATGGCCGTGCGCTGAGGGTTCAGAGAAGGATCCGGTGCGCGGCATCGCCCGGCCGCCTGCGCCAGCCCGAAACGAGCCATCGGTTCGACCCCTGCACTTCCAATTCCTGCATACGGCAGCGAGTGCCGGAAGCGAGGGCCGCAACGGTCGCAGTGTGGAACTGGTCGCTGCCAGCGCCGGGCAGGGCGGCAAGCGGAGAGTCTTCGGCGTCCAACGCGTCCAGGTGGAAGTCCCCGAGGGCGAGTAACCAGCCGAGGAGCATTTCCGCGAGACCGAGGTGGAAGTCCCGGTCGCCGAAGGTAACAAGGACCCGGTCGGCGGTGGATTCGCTGGCGACGGTGAGCAGTGTGGCCCCGAAATGGGGAAGAGCGAGATCCGACGATTGGCGATAGACGCTGCCAAGAGCGGGATAGCGGGCGAGGGCTTCGGCGCTGCGATAGGGGTGGAGGCGGAATTCGGTGGCATGGAGTTCGTGGGCAGGACCGATGCCGCCGTCGTCAAGCCACTGCTGCCATTCGGCGGCGTCGGCGCCGAGGAGGCTGACTTTTGCCGCTGCGAAGTCACAGGCGGAGCGGACAAGGGGGATCGCGGCGGCGTAGTTGCCCCACTGGAGTGACTGCAGGGCCTGCGTCCGGCAGAGCCAGGAGCGGGACCATGCTGACAGCGCAGCCGCGACGAGCTGATTACGGAACTTCGCACCAGCGGAGGCTTCAGCGGCGGCGCCTTCGAGTTCGAGGCCCTTGAGGACAAGGGCGACCTCCGAGTCGAGGACAAACGTGGCCTGGCGGTAGGCATCAGCCGCGGGAGAACCGGCGGGCGGACGAGCGGCCCCATGCACGGAGGGGGTTATCCGGGGAGGTGAAACACGCATCAGCGAAACCTGCAGAACGTCCGGGCCAGGGTGGCGAATCTGTTCATCGTTGTTTTTTCCGGGCATCACGGGCCTGCTTGAGGACGGCGATACGGCGATCGTGGAGACCCGCAGGCTCGCCTGAGACCGGAAAGACGGCCCAGCTGAGCAGGAGCGGATCCTGCGCCAATTCCGGGACTGCTTCGAGGAAATCGAGGGCGTGATGTGCGCCCACCGATGACCACGCGCTGACGGCGGCAGTGACGGACGGGGTCACGTTCGACGACGGGAGCGCGTTGAGCGCGTCGAGAAGTTCGCAGACAACAGCTGCGAGGGCCTTATCGATCTCGTCCGGGCTCGCGGTGTCTGTTGGTTCGATGGTGGGGAGTTCGAAGGGTGAACCCGGCGCAAAGCCGCGGAGGTTCTTGAGCGCGAGGGCGGCGGCCCGGTAGTGCGAGACAAGGAGGCCGAACGTGGAGAGGACGCTCCGGCCAACCGCCGGACAGATGGCGTGGAACTCAGCGTCTTCGAGCGAATCGCCGATGGTCCGGAGCGCCGCCACGTCATAGATGAACCTATCTGCGGCAGCGCGCAGCGCGACATTCACGAAGAGTCCGCCATCAGTGCCGGCTGCGGGGCAGGCGGCGGCGTTCTGAGCGGGGCGGGCGAACCTGACGGCTCTCATCGCTTTGGGGGCGCGGGCCCAGCTGACTGATGGCCTCCCAGCCGGCATAGGCAGCTGACTGCCCGAGTTCGTCTTCGATTTCGAGGAGGCGGTTGTATTTTGCCGTGCGTTCGCCGCGGGCGGGGGCTCCGGTCTTGATCTGGCCGGTGCCGAGGGCAACTGCAAGGTCGGCGATGAAGGTGTCCTCCGTCTCACCGCTGCGATGGCTGATGACGGCGGACCAACCAGCTCGCTGGGCCATGGAAACGGCGTCGAGGGTTTCGCTGAGGGTGCCGATCTGGTTGAGTTTGACAAGGACTGAGTTTGCAGAGCGTTCTGCGACGCCGCGCCGGATGCGGTCGGTGTTGGTGACGAGGAGGTCGTCGCCGACGAGTTGGCAGCGGTCGCCGAGGCGGGCGGTGAGGGCAGCCCATCCCTCCCAGTCGTCTTCGGCGAGGCCGTCTTCGATGGACCGGACGGGGTACTTCGTCACCCAAGACTCCCAATGGGCGACCATCTCTTCGCTGGAGAGGACGCGGCCCTCCTTCGCGAGGTGATAGCGGCCGTTCTTAAAGAGCTCGGTGGAGGCGGGGTCGAGGGCGATGACGACATCTTCGCCGGGGCGGAAGCCGGCCTTCTCGACTGCTTCGACGACGACTTTGAGCGCGTCTTCGTTCCCGGGGAGGGATGGGGCGAAGCCACCTTCGTCGCCAACGGACGTGTTGGCGCCCCGGTCGTGGAGCAGTCCTTTGAGGGCGTGATAGATCTCGACGCCCATACGGAGACCGTCGGAATAGGTCTCGGCCCCGACGGGCATGACCATGAATTCCTGGAAGTCCGTCGAATCGAGGGCGTGCTTACCGCCGTTGAGGATGTTGAACATCGGCACGGGAAGGCGGTTGGCGGCAGGGCCACCGAGGTAGCGGTAAAGGGGCATCCCGGCGGACTCAGCCGAGGCACGGGCGACTGCGAGTGAAACGCCGAGGATGGCGTTTGCGCCGATACGAGACTTGTTGGGAGTGCCATCGAGTTCGCAGAGGATGCGGTCGATGAGGCGCTGGTCGCCGGCGGGAGCGCCCTGAAGGGCCCGGCCGATCTGGTCGTTGACGTTGGCGACGGCCTTGGAAACACCCTTGCCACCATAGCGGCGGCCACCGTCGCGGAGTTCGACGGCTTCGTGGGCGCCAGTGGACGCGCCGGAAGGAACCATGGCGCTGCCGGTCGCGCCGTCGTCGAGGAGGACCATGACCTGGACAGTCGGATTGCCGCGAGAGTCGAGCACTTCGCGTGCGAGTACATCCTGGACATGCATGAGGTCGCCTCCTGGCGTGGTGGTTAGCTGCCGAGTTCGGGCGCGTCGTCGAGGGGGACGAGCGCATCCGGACTGGGCAGGTAGTCGATGTAGAGGATGCCGTTGACGTGGTCGATCTCGTGTTCGAGCGCCTCAGCCATGAGGTCATCTTCGGCACGAATGCGGACTTCTTTGCCTGTGACGGGGTCGATGCCCTTGGCGAGAACCTTCACGGAGCGGGTGATCTGGCCGCGGAAACCAGGGACGGAGAGGCATCCTTCGTCCAGCAAGCGTTCGCCCGAGCGCTTGACGATCTCGGGGTTGACGAGGGCGAGCGGTTCGTAGGCAGGGTCATGAGCGTCGATGACGACGACGCGGAGGGGGACGCCGATCTGAGGGGCCGCGAGGCCGACACCGGGGGCGTCGTACATGGTTTCCCACATGTCCTCGATGAGCTTGTGGATGGACTTGTCGATGGTCCGAACGCGGCGCGCCTTTTCCCGAAGGACGGGATCGCCCGCGCGCCGGATAGGCAGGATGGCCAAGGAATCGCTCCGAAAGCAGGTTCGATGGGGCCCGCGGCCCGAATGGCGGTAGTGTAGCGCGGACGGCGGCTGGGCGCTCTTGTCGCGGAGATAGTGTCAGTTTTACACTATCGTGATGCATCGTCCGGTCGCTGCTGCAAGTCCGCCGGTTTCCTGCGCGTGAAGTATCGCGCGATCATCATTGGAAGCGGTATCTCCGGGCTCTTCGTGGCGTTGGAAGCCCGTCATCTCGGACCGGTTCTGGTGCTCACCAAGGGGAGCATCGACGACTGCAACACGAAATGGGCACAGGGCGGGATCGCGGCGGCATTGGGCCCGTTGGATTCGTTCGAGCAGCACCTGGCGGACACGATCGTTGCCGGGGCGGGGCTAGTCGACGAAGAGGCCGCCAGGATCCTGTGCGAGGAAGCGCCGGGGCGCATTGCTGACCTCGTGCAATATGGCGTCTCGTTCGACGAGATCGAAGGCGTCGTGGCGCTGGGCAAGGAGGCGGCCCATGGGCACAACCGGATCCTGCATGCCGGGGGCGACCGCACCGGGGCGGCAATCGAGACTGCGCTGAGTTTTTCGACGCATGAAGCGGAGATCACGGTCTTCGACTACAGCCTGGCAACGCGACTGCTGACGCAGAACGGCAGGATCCTCGGGGTGGAGGCGCTGGACCTGCAGTCGGGGCAGCGCGAAGAGTACTTCGCGGACGCGGTGGTGGTCGCGACGGGCGGTGCGGGCCAGCTCTACGACTACACGACGAACCCGGACATCGCGACTGGCGACGGCATCGCGCTGGCATTCGAAGCAGGCGCGGAAGTGAGCGACCTGGAGTTCTACCAGTTCCACCCGACTGCGCTGCGGCTGGAGGGAGCGCCGCCATTCCTGATTTCGGAAGCCGTGCGGGGCGAGGGCGCAATCTTGCGGAATGCGGCGGGTGAGGCGTTCATGCCGCGATACCACGAGCTGGCGGACCTCGCGCCCCGGGACGTGGTGGCACGAGCGATCGTGAGGGAGATGCGTGCGGCGTCTTCGGACCATGTGGTGCTGGACTGCACGGGGCTTCACGCGATCGACGTGGCGGCACGGTTTCCGGGGATCTACAGCTACTGCCACGGGCAGGGGATCGACATGCGAACGACGCCGATCCCGGTGGCGCCGGCAGCGCACTACATGATGGGCGGCATCCGAACGGACACACTGGGGCGGACGACGATCCCCGGACTGTACGCGTGCGGCGAGTGTGCCTGCACTGGCGTGCACGGAGCGAACCGGCTGGCGAGCAACTCGTTGATGGAGACGGTCGTGTTCGGGAAGCGAGTTGCGGAGGATCTTGCGCGTGGTGCAATGCCGGCGGCGCCGCCGACCGAGGACGCAATCGTTGCGCCCGAGGTGCTGGACGGCGCGGCGGGCAACCACCGGATGATCCGGGCCCTTATGTGGGACGGCGTTGGCATTGAGCGGGACGGGACGCAGCTACGCGGGGCCATGGAAAGGCTCTCGGCGAGCGTGCCGGAAACGAGCAGGCCCAGCGATGCCAGGGACCGGCGGGACGCTGAGGAACGAAGGGGGATGAGTGTGCTTGCGAGACTGATGACGCGTGCCGCGCTGCAGCGGGAGGAGAGCCGGGGCGGGCACTACCGGCGCGACTTCCCGGAAACGGACGACCGCCGCTGGAAGCGGCACCAGGTGTTTCGCAGTGGCGCTTGAACCGTTGGATCCGAGGCTAATCGAGCGGGTGGTCAGAGCGGCGCTGGAGGAAGACCGGGCTTCTGAGGACGCCACGACGCTGGCGACGGTGGACGCGGGACTGCTGGGGCGAGGGGTGTTCCTCGCGAAGGAAGATGGCGTGCTGGCGGGCATAGCAGTTGCGCGGGCGACGTTTGAGGCGATCAATTCGGCGGTGCAATTCGAGGAACTCGTTGGAGATGGGAGTGCGTTCGCGAAAGGCGACATCCTCGCGGAGGTGCGAGGCCCGGTACAGGCGCTGTTACAGGCGGAGCGCGTCGCTTTGAACTTCCTGCAACGGATGTCAGGGACGGCAACGATGGCTGCGCTGTTCGTTGGCGAAGTGGAGGGCTCGAAGGCGGTGATCCTGGACACGCGAAAGACGACGCCCGGACTGCGGGACTTCGAGAAGTACGCAGTGCGCTGTGGCGGAGCCACCAACCACCGGCGCGACCTGGCCGTGATGGCGATGATCAAGGACAACCACCGCGAGGCGCTCGCGCTGGCGGGGCGTTCGCTGGCGGACGGCGTGGCGGCGATCAGGGCACGGACGCCGGGCATCGCGGTCGAGGTGGAGGTGGACTCGCTCGACGACCTGGATGCGGCGCTTGCGGCGAAGCCGGAGTGGATCCTGCTCGACAACATGGATGTGGCCACCATGGCAGAGGCGGTGCGGCGGGTGGCGGGCCGGGCGAAGCTGGAGGCGAGCGGCGGCGTGAAACTCGACACGGTGCGGGCGATCGCGAAGACGGGCGTGGACGCGATATCAGCGGGGGCGCTGACGCACAGCGCGCGGGCGCTGGACATCAGTTTGGATTTGGCGATAGGACGTAAGCCGTAGGTTGGGGCTGCTGGCTGTTGGCGCGCCCGGCTTGGCCGGGCCGGGGGAGTGCTGCTAACGGCGAGTGTTGATGCCTGGAGCGAGCGATTCGAACAGACGCGCCACAGAGAAGCCATGATCGCGGAGCGTCCTGCAGAGGCGGTCGAGCGAGCGCAATGTGTCCAGCGCCTCGTATACGCCGAGGGCCCCCGTGGCGACGGCGTCGGCTAATTCGTCAGCGTCGAGGACCTCGTAGCTATGGCTTTCCTTCACGATCACATCGAGGTAGCGGTCGTGGACCTCCCAGCCGCCGGGGACGGTCACTATTCGATCGACGTCGATGTACCAGTCGTATCCGAGCGGCGAACTTTCGGGCGTGCGCGTCCAACGGATAGCCATCCAGCCCTGTTCCGGGAAGAGCCATCGCTCCTGATAGGAGAATTCCGGGGTCGGGCCACCGGGCCAGGCGAAGTAGACGGCGCCATCACCAACCACGAACTCATCGAGCGCGTGCACGCGTCCGTCACGGGGAGTCACGGTGCGGGTGTTCCCGTCGAGGACGAGGGGCGGGTGAGCGCTCATGCTGGTGCCCATCTCAGCCAGCCAGGGCCGACATGGCGATAACGGTGGCTTCGAGGTCCAGACCCGAGATGCGTTGTTCTTTGAACCAGGCGCGGAAGGCGGGCTCGTCCCATGAACCCCGGGTCGCCATGTGGTCGATGGTGTCGAAGCGGGAGGCGGCGAGACGGAGGTCCATGAGCTGACGGTTGCGGGCGACGATCGCGGTCGCTTCACCGCTGTAGAGGACGGCTTCGAGCTTCGCGTTGGCGCGGCCGAGAGCGCCGGCGGCCCGCATGGGGTGTTCGAGGTATTCATCCAGCGGGGCGTGCTGGAGGAGGCGTGCGGCGCCGATTGTGCCGAGACCGGGGATGCCGGGAAGGTCGTCGGAGGTGTCGCCGCTGGCCGCGCGGTAATCGAGGTAGCGTTCGCGCGGGAAGGTGACGAGGTCGCCCGAGGTGGTCTTCGGGGCGACATGCTCGTCGAAGTTGTCCACATCGACGACGACGCGCTTGACGGTGGAGTAGATGCTGATGCGCTCACCGACGAGCTGGAGGAAGTCGCGGTCGGTGGAGGCGATGCGGACGCGGGCGGAGGCGTGGAGCGCTGCGAAGGCCATCAGGTCGTCAGCCTCGGTGTTCACTCCTCGGGCGATCGTGATCGGCAGCATCGTTGCCATTTCCGAGAACTGGCGGATGGCCTCGACGATGTGGACCTCGTTGTCCACGAACTGAGAGTCAGATTCGCGGCCAGTCTGGTAGGCGGGCCAGATCGAACGGCGAAAGAGCGGGCGACCCTCGTCGAAGGCAACGACCAGACCGGCGACGCGGCCCGCGTTCTTGCGGGCGGTTGCTGCTGGCGAGCCGGGTGAAGGCGGTTCGCCAGCACGGACGGCGAGGCCGAGCGCGGAACCGGTGAGACCAAGGAGGGCGGTGCGGACGCGCTGCTCGGGCGTCTCCGGGTTCATCGAGCGGCGGAGAGCGTGGTACCCGGCCCAGGCGAGGTTGTTGCCATCGGCGATGAGGAGGAGGGGTTCGTCCATGGGGAGGGGATGGTAGCAGAGGTGGCAGGGTGACCGTTCGGGTAGGCTACGGGTCGCGCGGTAGCGCCTGGAGGACAGCCATGGAGATACCCTGGCGGATGAAGTTTGGCGTGTTCATGGCGCCGTTCCACCCGGTGGGTGATAACCCCGGGCTGGCGATGGAGCGGGATGTGCGGACCGTTCAGTGGCTGGACGAGTTCCGGTACGACGAAGCGTGGATTGGGGAGCACCACTCGGCCGGGTGGGAAACGATCGCGAGTCCGGAGCTCTTCATCGCCCACGCGGCGGCGTTGACGAAGACGATCAGGCTGGGGACGGGCGTGATTTCGCTGCCGTACCACAACCCGTACCACGTCGCGGACCGGATGGTGCAGCTCGACCAGTTGACGCGGGGACGGGTGATGCTGGGCGTGGGGCCGGGGGCGCTGCCTTCGGACGCGTATCAATTCGAGCTGGACCCGACACGGCAGCGGCCACAGATGGACGAGGCGCTAGGCGTCATCCAACGGCTGCTGGCGGGCGAGACGGTCACACACGAAAGCGACTGGATCCACCTGCGGGAGTCGCGAATCCAGATGCCGCTGTATTCAGAGAGGCTGCCGGTCTTCGTGGCTTCGACGCTTTCGCCGGCGGGGCCAACGATCGCCGGGAAGCATGGCGCGGGGCTGATCAATGTCTCGACGTTCATGCCGGCCGGGTTGGACCTGAAGCGCGTGTGGGAGATGTACTCGGAGCACTGCGAGGCGAACGGGCACGCGGCGGACCGGCGGAACTGGCGGCTGATGCTGCCCATCTACATCGCGGAGACGCGCGAGGAGGCGTGGCGGGACGTGAGCGAAGGCGCCTACGCGTTCCAGAAGGGGTACTTCGACAACACGCTGGGGCGGACGTTCCAGTACACGGGCGAAGCGAAGGACTTTGCCCAGGTGATGAGCCAGGCGGGCGGTGCGATCATCGGAACGCCGGAGGATGCGGTCGCGGCGATCGAGAGGATCTGGGACCTGACCGGCGGCTTTGGTGGCCTGCTCGGGTTGGCGCATGAGTGGGCGCCTGCGGAGAAAATGCGGCGCTCGTACGAACTGTTCGCGCGCTGGGTGGCGCCGCAGTTCCAGGGTTCATTGAAGCCCATTGCGAGGGCGCACGACTGGGCAGCCGAAAACCGCAACCGGCTAAACAAGAACGAGGTGAGCGCGGTGGTGGCGGCGTTCAACACGCTGGGCGCGCCGACGCCGCCGGTTGTGTACGGGCAGAAGACGGAGGGTTCAACCTAGTTGACGGTGAACAGCCCGATTCGCGACCGCGGCTGTACGATGGAGGGGTGAGAGACACCCCGCTCCGAATCGCCGTCCTCGGGTCGACCGGCTCAATCGGCCGCCAAACCCTCGATGTCATTGCCCAGCTACCGGAACGGTTTAGCGTGAAAGCGCTGGCGGCGGGCCGGAACACATCGCTGCTGGCGGAACAGATCGCGGCATTTAAGCCGAAATATGTCTATGGCGAGGCGAGGGCCAGCGACGCGGACGGCGCGGCCGAAGCCGTGGGTGCAACGTGGACTTCGATGGAAGACATGGCGCTGGCGGACGACGTGGATGTTGTGCTTGTGGGGACAGCAGGGGCGGCGGGGCTGATGCCGACACTGAAGGCGCTGGAAATCGGGCGGCCGGTGGCGATCGCGAACAAGGAAGTGTTGGTGATGGCCGGGCACCTGGTGCGCCGAGCGATGTTGGACGGCGGCGGCGAGTTGCGTCCGGTGGACAGCGAGCACTCGGCGATCTGGCAGTGCCTGTGGGGCGAGGAGCGACACGAAATCCGGCGGATCCTCTTGACGGCGAGCGGCGGCGCGTTCCGGGACTTCGACGAAGGCCAGCTTGCGGCGGTCACGCCTGAACAGGCGCTAAACCACCCGACATGGAATATGGGGGGGAAGATCACGGTCGATAGCGCATCCCTGATGAACAAGGGGATGGAGACGATCGAAGCGATGTGGCTCTTTGGAGTGCCGATGGAGCGGGTGGAAGTGGTGTTGCACCGGGAGTCAATCGTGCACTCGCTGGTTGAATTCAGCGACGGCAGCGTGAAAGCGCAGCTCGGGGTGCCGGATATGCGGCTGCCGATCCAGTGCGCGCTGGCGTACCCGGAGCGAATGCCAACGCCGCCATCGCCGGCGTTGAATCTTGGCGCGATCGGGACATTGCATTTTGGAGAACCGGACCTCGGGCGGTTCCCGTGCCTGCGGTTGGCGATGGAGTCAGGCGAGCGAGGCGGGACCCACCCAGCAGTGATGGCCGCGGCCGACGAAGTGGCCGTTCTGCGGTTCATCGAGGGAAAGATTGGGTTCCTGGATATCCCAGCGATCATCGAAGGGACACTGGAGAAGCACGACGGGACAGCCGATCCTGATCTTGAGACGGTAATTGCGGCCGACGAGTGGGCGCGCGAGAAGGCGGAAGCACTGATCGCGGGGAGGGCCTCTTGATGTTCCTCGTGGCGTTTGACGTCGCAGCGATTCTGCGCTCGGCGTTGCCGTTCATCGGCATCCTGCTGGTGCTTGTTGTCTTACATGAGTTTGGGCACTTCGTCGCGGCGAAGGCGTTCGGCGTGAAAGTCCTGGAATTCGGGGTCGGATTCCCGCCGAAGATCTGGGGCAAGAGGTTCGGCGAAACCGAGTACACGGTGAACTGGCTGCCGATCGGCGGCTTCGTGCGGCTGCTGGGCGAGGAAGACCCGAGCGACCCGCGATCCCTGGCAGCGCAGGCACGATGGAAGCGGCTCACGGTGCTGTATGCCGGCGTCGGAATGAACTTTGGGCTCGCGATTCTGCTGATGGCCGTTGGGTTCATGATCCCGCGGGAACGATCGCTTTCGCTCGCGCAGATCGTGCAGGTCGCACCGGATTCGCCAGCGGCAGAAGCGACGATCCGGGGGACGATGCGAGACGGTTCGGAACCGCTTCAGGGGCTGCAAGCCGGAGATCTCGTGCTCGAGGCGGCGGGCCGCGACATCAAGAACACGACGGAGCTTGTGTACGCGATCCGGTTGAACCTCGGTGAGACGCAGACCTGGCTGATCAATCGTGGCGGTTCGACGCTGGAAGCCGATGTGTATGCGCGCTGGAGTCCGCCCGAGAACGAGGGCAACGTGGGGGTGCGGATCGGGGCGCCGGCGTCGTGCACAGACATTGACGCGGACGGCAACCCGATCAACTGCGCGCTGCTCTACCCGTTCACAGAGAAGGTGAGCTACGCACCGTGGACAGCGGTGGACAAGGGATTCTGGGCGCTCATCGAGAGCGCGATCCTGACGAAGAACGAGTTGCAGATGCGGTTCATGGGGGGCGGAGGGGGCGGTGCTTCGTCCGGCCCAGCGTTCCAGGGGCCGGTCGGGATTGCCGCCGTGACGGGCGATGTGATCAAGCAGGCAGGCTGGCGGTCGCTGATCGAAATCTCGGCGCTGTTGAGCCTGAACCTGGCGGTCTTCAACATGCTGCCGCTGCCGATGCTGGACGGCGGGCGGGCATTCATCATCTTCATCGAGATCCTGCGCGGGGGAAGACGGATCGCGCCGGAAAAAGAGGCGATCTTCCATCTGACGGGATTCGCGCTGCTGATGGCCTCGGTGCTGATAGTGACGTACTTCGACATCGCGCGAATCGTTTCCTAGCAGAGCTTTCCGTATCCCGGTGGGCGGGCAGCGGTAGGATGGTCGTGTGCTCTTCGAGCTCATCTTCATTTCGCTGTTCGTGACCGGCTGGGTTGTCTGCGGCTATCTGCCGTGGTTCTTGCTGTCCGTGTTTACACGCGGAAACGCCGGGCTCCTGTACCTGCCGCTAAGCGTGTTCACGGGCGTCGTCGCGGGGCTGGCGGTGCCGCTGCTAGGGCCGCGCGATGTCCTGGGACTGTGGCTGAGCATGGCCTGCGCGTTCATCGCACCGAGCATTCTGCTGGCATTGCGGCGGTTCAGCCTCGCGCCAGCACCGAGCCAGCCCAGAACGGAGCATCGACCGGAATGAAACCACTCGCACTTTCGACCATGTATGCCCAGCAGGACCGCTTTGACGACGGCGGGGCGTTCGCCCGGTACGCGGCGGCGGCCGGTTACGACGGCATCGAGATAAGCCATTCAACGGACGAGCGGAAGTTCCGGGCGGTGCTGGAGGCGAAGGCTTTGCCGGTGACATCGGTGCATCAGCCGGCGCCGCGGGCGTTGCACAGTGACGGCCGGCATAACGGAAAGCTGAACCTCGCCGCCCTGGACGAGTCAGAGCGGGCCGCCGCTGTGACCCATGCGACAGAAAGCATCGCGTGGGCGGCGCGAGTTGGGGCGAGCCGCGTCGTCGTCCATCTCGGCGCCGTGGAAGCGGGCGGGGAAATGCTGGAGGAGGAGTACCGGATGCGGCAGCTGTTCGATAGCGGACAGGCGGACGCGCCGGAATTCGCAGAGATGCGCGCCACGGCGATCGCACGCCGGAAAGAAAATCTCGAACCGCATCTCGCAGCGGCCCGGCGGTCGCTGGAGGAACTGGTGGCAGCGGCGCGACCGGGTGGGATCACGATTGGGCTGGAAAACCGGTACCACTACCACGAGATCCCGCAGGTCGAGGAGTACGAGGCACTGTTCGCGGGTTTCACGGCTGCAGAGGTGGGCTACTGGCACGACACCGGGCACGTGGAAGTACTGCACCGGCTGGGATTCGTCGACCGGCACGCGTGGCTGGACCGCTGGTCGAGCCGATGCGTGGGTGCTCACCTGCATGACGTGATCGGCATCGGTGACCATCGCGCTCCGGGCGACGGGGACGTGGATTGGGGATACATCGTGAAGGGCGTCGGGCACCTGGACGCCTACACGCTGGAGATCAACCAGTGGCAACCAGACGAGAAGGTACGGGAGGCGATCACATTCCTTGAGAAGGTGGGGCTGCGGTAGAGGCCAGGGCTCGACTGGCCGGGGCGGTCAGCGTTCAATAACGACAGCGGTTGGGGCGATTAGCTCAGTTGGTTAGAGCGCTTCCCTTACAAGGAAGAAGTCGGGGGTTCGAGTCCCTCATCGCCCACCATTCCCGTCGTGCTCGCGGCTGCGCCTGCTGATAGACGAGGAACTTGTGGCGAAGAAGCTCGCGTTCATCGAGACGTGTCTTCGTGACCTACAGCACCTGGCACGACCGGAAGCCGTTGCGACGGACGTAACGAGCCGGAGCCTTGCGGGGCGGCGCGGAATTCTTTAGCTTCCTCCAAAGGATTGCTGACTCGGAGGGAACGATGAAGTTTCACTGGTTCAACCTGATGCCCTGGCCGTACCTGCCGGACGACTTCCGGGAAAAGCACCGTTCGGTATGGGTGGATGTGGATTCGCGGTTGTACGACCCCGTGAAGGGTCACCAGGTCTACAACGAGTACCTGGACCTGCTGGAGTTCGCGGCTGAACTCGGGTTCGACGGGATCGGAGTCAACGAGCACCACCAGAACGCCTACGGGATGATGCCTTCGCCGCAGCTCTGGGCCTCGTCGCTGGCGCGCCGGACGAAGGACGTGGCAATTGTGCTGATGGGACAGTCGATCGCGCTGTACAACCCGCCGACGCGGGTGGCGGAAGAGATGGCGATGATCGATGTCGTCTCGGGTGGACGGTTGATTGCCGGCTTCCCGGTGGGCACTTCGATGGACACGAACTATGCGTTCGGGTCGAACCCCGGCAATCTGCGTGAGCGATACCGTGAAAACCACGACCTGATCATCCGGGCGTGGACTGACCCTGACGTGTTTTCGTGGAACGGCACCTACAACAAGCTCCGCTATGTGAACCTGTGGCCGCGGCCGATCCAGAAGCCGCATCCGCCGATCTGGATCCCGGGCGGTGGGTCTGTCGAGACGTGGGACTTCTGCGCGGAGAACGAATACAACTACAGCTACCTTTCGTTCAGCGGCTACATCCGCGGCCAGTTCCTGATGAACGGGTTCCACAACCGGGTGGCTGAATTGGGCCACGAGTTCAACCCGTTCCAGGCGTCGTTCGCGCAGCAGATCTGCGTGGCGAACAGCTGGGACGAGGCAGAGGCCGAGTTTTACGAACACGCGAAGTACTTCTTCGAGCGCTGTCTGCATGTGTACCCTGGCTTCGCCGACGCGCCGGGCTACCGGACCGAAGCAACGCTGCGCGCGGGCCTGAAGGCACAGGTTGGCGCCAGCGGTGGCGCTGCGCTGGGGAAGACGTTCAAGCAGTACGTGGAGGAGGGCTTCCTCGTCGGCGGCGACCCGGACCAGGTGACCGAGCAGATGGAGCATCTGATCAAGTCACTGCGTGTTGGGCACCTGTTCGCACTGCTCCACTTCGGCAACATGCCCAAGGACAAGTGCGAGAAGAGCACCGTCCTGTTCGCCGAGAAGGTGATGCCGCGGCTGAAGCACCTCTGGGAGAACGAGTACGAGGACAAGTGGATGCCGAAGAAGCTTTCGAGCGACCAGATGGCGACGCCGCGGCCCGTCCGCGCGAGCACGCTGGTCAAATAGCAGCGACGGCAAGAGGGAGCTGAGATGAACGCAAAGAACGTCACCCTTCCGGGTGAACCGCATGCCACGGTCTACTACCGGGGCGGGACGGGCGAGACGGTGCTTTGGTTACACCACCTTGCAGGGATGCAGGGCTGGGAGCCGGTACACGAGGCGCTGTCGAAATCCTTCGATGTGGTGGCGCCGTATCAGCCGGGATTCGGGGAGAGCGAGGGCGACGCCCTCGACGACTTCGACAACGGCCTGGACCTTGTGCTGCACTACGGCGAACTGCTGGACGAGCTTGGCACCGGCCCGGTTCACATCGTCGGTCACTCGATCGGCGCGTGGATAGCGGCGGAGATCGCGGCGATCCATCCGGGCCGGGTGAAGCGGATGGTGCTCGTGAACCCCGTGGGCATGTGGTCGGAGTCTGTCGGCGGCGAAGACCCGTACGCGCAGCAGCCGATGGCGGCCACGGCGGTGCTGTTTTCCGACCCGGAGCTTCGCAACAAGCACATCCTGAAGGACGGGGCGGTCGACGTGATGAACAACTACGTCGACGAGATGAAGAACCTGAAGGGTTCGGCGAAGTTCTTGTGGCCGCTGCCGGATACGGGTGTGGCCAAGCGGCTACACCTGGTGAAGGCGCCAATGCTGGTCGTTTCGTGCGGGATGGACCGTGTGGTGCCGGTCCTTTACGGAGAGGCCTGGCAGCAGCGGATTGGCGGAGCGCAGCGGATCACGATCCCGGATGCGGGCCACCTCGTGAACCTCGAACAGCCGGAGCGGCTGGCGGACATCGCGAGGAACTTCCTGTCCGGGGCCGAGTAGCCGGCGGACTCAGACGTTTTCTCCCTCCGCGGGGCGAGGGCCGGGCGCAAGTCCGGCCCTCGTTCTGCGTTTGCGGGCGGCGGCGCGGCCAGTCATGATCCGGCGACGAACGGCCGGGAGGAACGACATGGCACTGACGCAACAGGAACTGCTCCGCAAGAGCCTTCGATCGATGCATTCGCTGCTGGACAAGGCAGTGGAGGGAATGACTGCGGAACAGCTCAACTTCCGGCCGCAGGAGGGCGGGGTCAGCGGGTTCTTCAGCCTTTGGCATTACGTCCGGACGGAAGACAACATCGTGCAGTTCGTGACGCAGCGAAAGCCGACGGTTTGGATCGAGGGCGCGTACGACGTGTACTTCGGGCTGCCTCGGACGAGCCAGGGCACGGGGATGAGCAAGGAGGACGCGGATGCGCTGAAGATCGGGGACGTTGAGAAGTGGCACGAGTACCAGCAGAAGGTATGGGCAGCGACTGACGCATATCTCGAAGCGATGTCCCCGGAAGAGTTCGACACGCGCCGGGTGACGATTAAACCGTTGCCGGAGATGTCGCTGTGGGACGGGCTGTACGGGATCTGTCTGAGCCACGGATACCGGCACGTTGGTGAGATCGAGTATGTGCGGGGCGTGCAGGGGATCGGCGGCCTGACGATCTAGAAACGGGCCGGAACGCTGCGAGACGGCTCGAACCCAACCAGGAGAGCGTGGATACTCTGGGGACGATGGAACTGTCTTCGTTTACCGAGGCGCAGCTGCGCACGTGGGCGCCGGGTCCGGAGACGGCGCTGACGATTGGCGTCTTCGACGGCGTGCACATTGGGCACCAGGCGCTCGTACGGCGCGTGGCCGAGGAGGCGAAGAAGCGGGCGCTGAGCCCCGGCGTGGTAACGCTGCACCCACACCCAATCACGGTGCTGCGACCGGAGACAGCACCGAGCTACCTGACGTCTCTGGACGACCGGATCGCCCTGATACGTTCAGCGGGAGCGGCGTGGGTATTGCCTCTGACGTTCACTTCGGAAGTTGCGGAGCTTACGTGCGAGGAGATGGTACGGGCGTTCGCGGAGTTCCTTCGAATGCGACTGATCGTGCTTGGTCCGGACGCCCGGTTCGGACGGGGAGCGCCGAAGGACACGGCGGAGCGTGTGCAGGCGTTGGGCGCCGAGCTTGGCTTCGAGGTGGTGCAGCTGGAGCCACTGATGCACGACCACGAGCGGTACAGCTCGACGGCGGTGCGGAATGCGCTGGCGGCGGGCGACATGACGCGAGTGACAGCGCTGCTGGGGCGGGCCTACCGGCTGGCGGGACCCGTGGTAAGAGGCTTTGAGCGGGGCCGGACCATTGGGTTTCCGACGGCGAACATCTCGGTGGCGGCTGACCGGGCGTTGCCGGCGCTTGGGGTGTACGCGACACGGGCTCATGTTGCAGGACTGACGCTACCCGGTGCGACCAACATCGGCAGGCGCCCGACCTTCGACGCGGGGCATGTTTCGATTGAGACGCACTTGATTGGCTACCAGGGCGACATCTACGGCGAACGATTAGAGCTGGAGTTGTTGCACCGGCTGCGCGCGGAGAAGGCTTTTGGCGGGCCCGAGGAGCTTGTGCAGCAGATTGCGCGGGATGTCGAGCAGGCGCGGGTGTTGCTGGGATGAGGTCACGGCGTGTCGACGTCCGGAGCCACCGTTCATGGGTGGACTACGTCCAGGGTCGAAAGGCCCGGAACACACGCGTCCGCGAGTCCATGAACGATTGAGGAACGATGAGATGACGTCCGACGAACAGACTGTAGACAACAAACCGCGGCAGATGGCGCCCATCGACGAACAGATCCACGTGCTGATGAGCGGTGTGGAGTACGGCGACGAGGGACTGCGGCGGCAGTTCGAGGGCGAGCTTCGGGCGCGGCTGGCCGAGGATCGGCCACTGCGCGTGTACCTGGGGATCGACCCGACGGCGACTTCACTGACGCTCGGGCACACGGTGCCGCTGCGGAAGCTGCGGCAGTTCCAGGACTTCGGACATCACTGTGTGTTCCTGATCGGGGACTACACGGCGCTCATCGGCGACCCAAGCGACAAGAACAAGCTGCGCCCAATGCTGACGCAGGAAGACATCGCGCAGAACGAGGCGACGTACTTCGAGCAGGCTGGCCGGATCCTCGACCCTGCGCGGACGGAGCTTCGGCACAACAGCGAATGGCTGGGGAAGCTGACGTTTCCAGATGTAATCAGCCTGATGTCGAAGTTCACAGCAGCCGAAATGCTTCGGCGAGACAATTTCCGGAAGCGCTGGGACGACGGCGACCCCGTGTTCCTGCACGAGTTCCTGTACGCGCTGATGCAGGGGTACGACGCATACGCGCTGGAGTGTGACGTGCAGGTGGGCGGGACGGAGCAGCTGTTCAACCTGATGGCCGGACGGAAGATCCAGGACGACGCGGGGCAGAAGCCCCATGTGCCGGTGACGTTGCCGATCCTGGTTGGGCTGGACGGCAAGGAGCGGATGTCCAAGTCCAAGGGCAACCACATCGGGGTGGGCGACTCGGCGGTCGAGCAGTACGGGAAGGCGATGTCGCTGCCGGACGAGGCAGTCATGGACTTCTTTGTGCTGGCGACGAATGTGCCAAGGACGGAGCTAGAAGGGATACGTCACTCGCTTGAGCGGGAGCCGATGGCAACGAAGAAGCGGTTGGCCCGGACGATCGCCTCGGAGTTCTGGGGCGAGCCGGACGCGGCAGAGGCGGAGGCGCACTTCGAGCGAACAGTGCAGCGCAGGGAGATCCCCGACGAGATCGCGGCATTTGCGGTGGAAGCGGGGCAATCAGTCGTAGATGTCCTGACTGCTGCCGGGCTGGCGCCATCGAAGCGGGAAGCAAGGCGGCTGGTCGAGCAGGGAGCGGTGAGCGTGGATGGCGTCGTCGTGACGGACGCAGGATACGTACCAGCTTCGGGGACAACACTGCAGGCCGGAAAACGGCGGTGGCTTCGGCTCACGTAGTAGGCACGCGTCCGGCTGGTGTGGCAACCTACGGGAAGTGACCCGGGCCGGGTTCCGGAAGCCGCCTGATGGAGCAACAACGCGATGACTTCGATGCCTGAGGACCTGCGAACGGTGGTGGAGCGGAACGCCCAGGCGGTGATGACAGGCAACTTCATGCAGTTAATGGCGGACATCACGCCGGAAGCGCTAGCCAAGCTGATGCAGATGGCGCCACCCGGAACCGGACAGCTCTCGATTACGTCGATGCCACCGATCCAGCGATACGAGCTTGAGCAGCTTGCCGACGAGGGAGATGCGCAACAGTTCCGGGCGACGTTCTATGCGGAAACAGCCACGGCCTCGATTGTGACGGGCTGGAAGCAGGTACTGGGGCAGTGGAAGGTCGTGGACTTTGGCGCGGTAACGGTCGAGGGCGACGCGCCGGCGCTGGGCTAGGCGATGGTCGATCTCTGCCTCGTGCGGCATGGCATCGCCGAAGAGCGGGGTTCGGCGTGGCCCGACGACCGGCTGCGGCCGCTGACGGCCAAAGGCATCGAGCGGTGGGAGGCAGGGGCGACGGGTCTCCTCAGTGTGTTCCGGCCGCACGTCGTGCTGACCAGCCCGCTCGTCCGGGCCCGACAGACCGCGGCGCTCCTGGCAAACGCTGGCGGCGGGCTCGCAATCGTCGAAATGGATTCCCTGGCGGACGACGATATGGGGGCGGTGGCGCGGGATGTTCGAGCGACAGGCGCAGCTGCGGTCGCGGTCGTGGGTCACGAGCCGTGGATGTCACAGTTGCTGGCGTGGGCAATCACGCCGGGCGGCAGCGTCTACGTGGATTTCAAGAAAGCGGCTGCTGCGATGGTGCACTTTGATGGCCCGCCGGAAGAGGGTGCGGGAACGCTGCAGTGGTTCCTTTCGCCGTCTGTCCTGCGCCTGCTGGGCGGACTAACTAGCCCGAACAATCGACGGTGAGACCAAGGCCAAATGCGGAGTCGAACCGCCGCTGTTGACGCTCGAGTGCCATCACTTCGGCATCGAGAGGGGCGCGTCCTGCAAGGTGGACGACGAGCGCTGAGCGCTGAACTTCGAAGTGGACGCCGAGGACCGGCGACGGAACGCGGCGGCGGACGGCGCGGGCAACGCCAAGAATGCTCGCCAGCAAGGCGACACGGCGCGCGTCGCCGGGTTGAAGGAGTTTGCTAAACGGCGAGAGGTCCGGGGAACCAGTGTCGGCGCAGCGGACCAGTGCGCTAAGCAACACGATTTCGCGATGGGTGAAACCGTGCAGGTCGCCGCTCTGGACGAGGTACTCGGCGTGGCGATCACGGCTGTAGTAGTCGACGTGGAGACCAACGCCGGCGAGGCGCGCGGCGGTGAGCAGCAGGTCTTCGTCCTGTTGCTCCAATCCGTGCTCCTGGCGGAGGACATCGAAAAGTGCGGCGGCGACGGATGCGACGGGCTCGGCGGCCATCTCGTCGACGGCGTTGGCACGGGCCAGACCGGCAATGGAGGCGGCGCGGACGTCGGGGAGGACGGGCGCCTCGGGACGGAGCTCCTGCCAGACCAGGCCTTCACGGAGCCCCTGTCCGGCAACAGTGAGCGTCGAAGCGCCGCACATGTCCATCACCTCGTCGAGAACGATGGCGGCGGCGTGCAGGATGTCTGCGCGAGAACTGCTGACGCCAGCGACCTTTTTCCGGTCGGAGCCTGAGAGCGAGGAGAGGGAGATCGCCAGCCGGTGAATTTCAGCACGGCCGATTTCGAGACCGTGGAGGCGCCGGAGAGAGTACTTCGAACGGATGCGGACGACTCGCGCGAGGTTACGGACCGCGCCCCCGACGCCAATGAGCTGGGCGCCATCGGAGGTAATGTTGAACTCTTGGCGGACCGCCTTGCGGAGGGCGCGGACTTCCTTCTTGGATGGCGGGTCAGAGGGGAGAAAGCGGTCGCATGCATAGAGGGCGCCGAGGGGAGCGGACTGGCCGCCGGCGAAGCTCCGCCGCTGGACATCGATGAGTTCGGCGGACCCGCCGCCGATATCGAGGATGCGGCCGGAGTCGATTGCAAGGCTATTGACGACGCCGAGGAAGCTGGCATACGCCTCCTCCTGCGTACTCACGATGCGGATGCTGATGCCGGTCTCGGTGGCGACCCGATCGAGGAACTGGGCTGCGTTCGGGGCACGGCGGAGGGCTTCGGTGCCAACGGCAACCAGCGGCGACGCGCCGTAGGATGCGGCTACCTGTTGGGTGAGCCGCAAGGCGCGGAGCCCTCGATCAATCGCGTCATCGGAGAAAGGCAGGCCACCTGATCGTTCGCCGAGACGAGCTTCGAACTTCTCTTCGTCGATGACTTCGAAGGCTGTGGGGGTGAGCGCGCGGGCAACGAGCAGCCGAACGGAGTTCGAGCCGACGTCGATGACGGCAATGACGCGTCCTGGATCCATAGACCTGCCTCCGTCCCGAACGAGCGCCATCGTACGTCACGAGCGCCGGTGGAGACCGTGGCATCCGCCAACCGGCTTGTTTCGTATACAAAAGGGAGTGGAAAGGTTGACGGGGAGCGACTACGATGGAGGCGCGTCCCACGTGGAGGACAATCATGCAACGCACTGCGGTAGTGGTCATTCTCGGAATTGCGCTGGCATTCGCCTCGATCCCCGGGGTGATCGCGCTTTCCTTCGCGGGCGGTTCCTCGTTTTCTGACGACCTTGCATCGCGGCTGGAGACGACGAACACCGTGACTTCGACGGTGAACGTGGCTGACAACCTGGCGATGGATGTGCACGACGAGTCCGCGTGCCCGCGGGACTCCGGGGCAGACGCTTCTCAGTTCTAATTGTCCCTGCTTCATGAGCTTGCCCGGGGCAAGTATTCCGTTGTTGTCGATCTGATCCCATCGTCGGATTCGGCCGGACACACGGCGTTTGCGCACGCCGTCCTTGATGGCTCGATGGCGGGCCGCGTATGGGTCGATGCGGTGGCCAAGCCACTGTCGGCGATCGTTGGGCATGTGAGCGGGTTTCACCTGGCCTTCGGCGAGGGGACAGACGCGCTGCTGTGGGCCGGACTTGAGGTACTTGGACGAATCCCAACGATTGAGCCCGGAGTGCTCTGGGCGACGAGCGATTCGTGGGACAGAGCAATCACGGAAAGCGGGATGGGTCCGCAGGAGCGCCACGAGTTTGCGCCACCACGCACCGGATCGGATTCGACCCCTGCACCTGAAGGCTATCGCCTTGAGTCCCTGGACCTGAATGCGGTGCGCCAAATCGAAGAGCGGATTGACGACTGGATCGTGCGCGCCTGGGGCGGGGCCGAGGCGTTCTGCGCTGGCTCGTTCGGCGTCGGCGCGTACGCGGGGGAAGAGCTCGTGGCCTTTTGCGCTGCCTGCGCGGTCTCCCGGGAATCTGAACATGCGGAGGCGGAAATCGAGATCGTGACGGCGCCGGATCACCGTGGCCGAGGGCTCGGGTTCGCCGCGGCAAGCGCGTTTATTGGCGAGTGCCGAACGCGAGGGCTCGCACCGTCGTGGTCGTGTGCGGCGGAGAACGTGGCCTCGCGGCGACTGGCCGAAAAGCTCGGGTTCGTGTTCCTGCGACGAATTCGCGGAGTACCGATCCCGCGACAATGACCGTTTCCGGCGGAGGCGTCCGGCTCGATCGGCTAGGATTCGCTGAAAGGGGGCACGGGAATGGAACCACCGAAGCAGGTGAAGGCGGAGACGTCGGCAGACTACCTGGAGGTGCTGACGAAGGCTGTCTTCGAATCGGGGATGAGTTGGAAGGTCATCGAGGCGAAGTGGCCGGGATTCCAGGAAGCGTTTCGCGGATTCGACCCGGAGCGGGTCGTTGGCTTTTCGCCGGACGAGATCGACGCGCTGACGAGCGACACGCGGATCGTGCGGAACCGCCGGAAGATTGAATCAACGATCCACAACGCGGCGACGATGCTGGAACTGGAGCGGGAGTTCGGGAGCGTACGAGCGTACCTGCAGTCGAAGCCGGACTTCTGGGACCTAGTGAAGGACATACGGAAGCGGTTCAAGCATGTCGGGGACTTTGGTGCGTACTACTTCCTGTACGTGGTTGGTGAGCCGGTGCCTGCGAATGACGAGTTCCGGGCGAAGTTGCTGGAGGGGGCGACCAAGAAGGGGTAGCCAGAAACAGGCCGCGGATGAGACGCAAAGGGAAGGGGCGCCGAATCGGCGCCCCTCCCTTTGTGTTCGTTGAACTTGGAAAGCCTAGAGCTTCCGGTCGATGTCGCCGCTGCGGCGCTGGTCCGGGCGGAAGTGCCGGGACGAACCCCAGATGACGAAGGCTGCCGTGAAGACGACGAGTGCCAGCCCGGCAATCGCAAGGTTGGCACCGCCAGCGGTGAGGCCGAACGCGGCTTCGCCAGCGGAACCGGCGATCGGGGCCTTGGGGGTGGGGGTGATGGCGGCAGTAGCCGGCGTGGTTGGCTGCGGAGTGGCAGGTGTGGTTGCGGTGGCAGGCGGGGTGGTGGGCACAGGGGTGGGGGTGGCTTCGCGGAACTTGAAGTAGGCGCCAGCGAAGTTGCACGGCGCGGCCCTCACCTGGATGGCCACCTGCGAGCCGGTGAAGGACTGCATGGTGAAGATGATATTGGCGTGGCCGTTCTCATCGGTGGTACCGGTAGCGACAACGGGGTCGCCAGCGACGCGAAGGGTCACGGCGGCCTCGGTGTTCGGGGTGAACTGGAAGAGGTTCACGCTGACAACGGTGCCAGCCTGGCCGAAGGGGGGCGTAAGCGTGATGTAGGGGCCACAGGTGGGCGCCGGAGGGGCAGCATTCGCGGTGGCAGCCGGGAGGAGCGTGAAGGCTCCGGCTACGAGAGCGAGGACGAGTAGCAAGCGGGTATGCATGGGGGGCGTCCGATCCTAAAGATTTAGGTACTTTACGAAGCGTTAATAGAGAATGCAAGTGACCAGTATAGAACACATGTTCTATACTGGAAGACATGACTCTCTTCGCCGAACTCCACGCGCACACCTGCTGGTCGATGCGGGAAGGTGCGAGCAGCAGCGACGAGATGGTGGACCGGGCGCTGGCGCTTGGCTACGCAGCGATGGCAGTCACGGACCACGACAACCTGTACGGGGCGATGGAGTTTGCGAAGGCTGCGAAAGAACGCGGCTTGAAGCCAATCACGGGATGTGAGCTGACGGTCAGCGGCGAGGGAGACGAGGCCAGCCACCTGACCGTGCTGGCGGAAACCGTGGAGGGTTATCGCAATCTCTGCCGGTTGTTGAGCGAGGCGTACCGGACGTACGGGAAGGACGAACCACGGATCGAAGAAGGCTGGCTGTTCGAACGCAACGAGGGCCTGATCGTGCTCTCGGGCTGCGGCGAGGGGGCAATACCACGGCAATTACGAGCAGAAAAGCGGCGGCAGGCGCTGGAGGTCGCGGGGACCTACCGGGACGTCTTCGGGGATCGCTTTTTTGTTGAACTGCAGAACCACGACGTCTACGGCGATGGACGGCGCGTGGCAGACCTCGCGCGGCTGGCTGACGAAACAGGAATCCCGGTGGTGGCGACGAACAACGCGCACTACCACGTCCGCGAGCGGCATCGCCTGAATGATGCGCTTGTGGCTATCCGGCACCGGCGGACGCTGGACAGCTCACACGAGTTGCGGCGACCGAACTCGGAGTTCTTCCTGAAGCATCCGCGGGCGCTGGCGATGCGTTTCGCGGCGAACCCTTCCGCGATCACGAACACGATCGTGATCGCGGAGCGCTGCACGTTCGACCTGACGACGGATTTGCCGTACCGGCTTCCGGACTACCCGGTGCCAGACGGTGCAACGCTGGATAGCGTGTTGCGCGGCATCTGTGAGCGGGCATTCCAGCGGAAGTATGCGATGCCAGGGGCGATGAGGGAGGAGGCGCGGACGCGACTGGAACGGGAGCTGATGCTGGTGGCGAAGCACAAGCTGGCGGGCTTTTTCCTCGTGTACTGGGACATCATGGAGCTGGTCGGGGAGATTGCCCATGAGCTCCACGGGCGACCGAAGAACCTGCCGCCGGACGAGCGGCCGGTGGGGCGTGGGCGAGGATCGTCGGTGAGTTCGATCGTGTGCTACCTGATTGGGCTTTCGCATATCGACCCGGTGCAGAACAACCTGTACCTGGAGCGGTTCTTGAACGATGAACTGCACTCGCTGCCGGACATCGACATCGACTTCCCGCGGGACATCCGCGACGAGCTGTTGCAGCGGATTTACGACCGGTACGGGCCGGAGCATGCAGCGATCGTGGCGGCGTTCCCGACGTACCGGTTCAAGAACGCGGTATTGGACTTCGGAAAGGTGCTGGGGCTACCTCTGCCGGTGCTGGCGAAGCTGAACAAACTGGGCGGGCACTTCGCGAGCGCGTCAGACGTGGCGAACGAGATGGCGCTGATCCCGGAGCTGAAACCGCTGATGGGGGCGCCGATCTGGCGAGACCTGGTGGCGCTTTGCAACGCGGCTTCGGGTTTTCCGCGGCATATCGGCCAGCATGTGGGGGGAGTGGTGATCTCGGCGGAGCCGCTCTCTTCCGTGGTGCCGGTGGAGCCAGCGCGGATGCCGGGCCGCTATGTGTGCCAGTGGGACAAGGATTCGGTGGATGACGCGCGGTTCGTGAAAATCGATTTCCTGGCGCTGGGGATGCTTTCGGCGGTGGACGACTGCCTTGGGATCGTGGAGGAGGAACGCGGGGTGCGGGTGGACCTTGGGCGAATCTCGCACGACAGCGAGGAGATTTATGCGTCGATCGCGGCGGGGGACACGATGGGGGTGTTCCAGATCGAGAGCCGGGCGCAGATCCAGACGCTGCCGTTCACGCAACCGCGGAACCTCGACGACCTGGCGGTGCAGGTGGCGATCATCCGGCCGGGGCCAATCATGGCGGGGGCGTTCCACCCATATATGGACTACCGGCGGAAGCTGACGGCGGGCGAGGCGATCGAGATCGACTACGGGCACCCGCAGCTTGGGCCGCTGCTGGCGCCGTACCTGGCCGAATCGCTGGGGCATGTGCTGTACCAGGACCAGGTGATCCAGATCTCATGCGCGGTGGCGGGGTTCACGCCCGGGCAGGCAGACCGGCTGCGGCGGGCGATGAGCCGGAAGCGCTCGGCGGAAGCGATGCAGGCGCTGGCGGAGGAGTTCTTCAGCGGGGCGGCGCAGAACGGTGTGTGCCGGGAAGCAGCGGCGATCGCGTTTGAGAAGATGGCAGCGTTCGCGGCGTTCGGGTTCCCGAAGAGCCACGCGGTGGCATTCGCGCTCCTGGCCTATGAATCGACCTGGCTGCGCTACTACTACCCGGCGGCGTACTACAGTGCGCTCTTCAATGCGCAGCCGATGGGGTTCTACTCGGTCGAGGTGCTCTGCGGCGACGCCGGGCGTCATGGCATCGAGGTAAGGATGCCTGCGATCAACCAGAGCCGGGCGATGGCATGGCCGGAAGATGACGGGATCCGGCTGGGAATCGCGCACGTGAGCGGTATCGGCGGCGGTTGGACGGAGGAGCGTGCAATCCGGGCGGCCGCGCGGGTGGCACGAAAGGCGGGCAAGGAGCCCTCGCTTTCGATTACGCGGGCAGAGCAGATCGTGGAGGAACGCGAACGGAATGGGCCGTACCGTTCGTTGTACGACCTGTTGTTGCGTACACGCCTGGGGGAACGCGAGGGCGAAGCGCTGATCCGGGCGGGGGCGCTGGATGAGTTTGGGCTGCCGCGGCGGGAGTTGCTCTGGCAGCTGGGGCTGATGGTGCGCGGCTACGACGTGACGCAGCCACGAAAGGCAGGGCGAGGCAAAGCGGGGTACCAGGCGGCGTTGCCGATGCCAACGGCAGCAGACATGGTGTCGCTGCCAGCGCTGGCGCCGTGGCATGAGCTGGCCTGGGACTACGAGGCGCTGGGGACCTCGGAGCGTCCGCACCCGATGGCGCTTGTCCGCCCGCTGCTGAACGAAGGGGTGATCACAACAAGGCACCTTGGCGGGCCGGGCAATCCAAACCGGCTGCCGCAGGGGGCACGAGTAGAGATCGCGGGAATGATTGTCACGCGACAGCGGCCGCAGACGGCGAGCGGGGTGATGTTCATGCTGCTCGAAGACGAGTTCGGGCTGGCGAATATCGTGGTGTATACGCCAGTGCAGGAACGGCAGCGCGAGCTGGTACGAGGTACGCCATTCGTCGTTATCCGGGGGACGATCGATAACGAGAAGAGCGGCTTCCCAAATGTGATCGCAGAAAAGTTCTGGAGATGTCCGTTGCCTGGGATGATCGAGGCCCCGGCGGGACACAACTGGGGATAGGGGCGCGGTCAGTACGAGATTGAGACGCGCACGGTCCGGGTGCGGCCGACGCCGCTGCGCATCGCGCGGACGCGGCCAAGCGAGGCGTTGTGGATATCGGCATCTATGGTCACGTGACGCTGGAGGAAAAGGCCTGCTCTACCGGCGAATGCTGCTGCGACCATGGCCAGGCCAAGCGCGCCCGGCCACCCGGCACGGACCTTCTTGCCACCTGCAGTGAGCGCGACCGCGCCAGCGAAGATGCCCGTAACCGCGATATTCGTACCGCAGAGGTGGGTGACTGCCAGGTGATGCTCACCAGCTGAGAGACGCTGGATTGCTTCGGCGGCTGCCGACTCGACCTCTTCCACGGAAAACGGCCCACGGATGAAGAAGCCGCGATGGTCGCTGCGGGCGACGGCGGGGAGGACGCGGCCCCGGCGGCGGAAGAGTACGGCAATGGTGGCGTGTTCGATTGCGTGGTTGCGTCGAGTCGCGCTCCAGAGCGGGACGGCCATCAATCGTTCGGTTCCGAGCTTACCCACGGGAGGAAAAGGCGGAACGGCCGGGCGACCACGATGGTGCCGTCAAGTGTGACCTTGAGTTCAATGGGGGAGCCCCCGAGGAGCGGCTCGATCCAGATGGATGCCTCGCCGCCACCGGCTGGCACAAGCGCAGGCTGGACCGTGATGACGAGCTTGCTGACGTGACCTTTCGTCGAAATACGCAGGCGCGGAGGCGGGCCGGGGCTGGCCTGTTGCGTAACCACATCGGTCTCTGCCCCGATCGCGATGCTTCCATCGAGGGTGCGGTCCGGCGCGTCACCGGGGTGGCGGACGGTCAGCCACGTCGCGGTGGAGCGGATACGGAAGGGAGCGATCCAGGAGCCGGCGTTGCGCACGCTAACCTCGGCGGTGTCGTAGGCGCCGCCGGATGTCTGGCCGAGCGTGATCGTGGTAGAGCCATCGACGACGAGAGACGGGGTGCCCACGGCAGCGGCGCTGGCGCTGGCGGGCGGCAGCGGGGTGGGGTCGCGATGGACGCTCACGCCGGGGAAGCTCGTCGGAAAGTCCATCTTGGGACAGCCGCCACTGAACCCGGCGGCCTCGCAATCGAGAAAGTGCTGGGGTTCGAAGGCTGCAGCGACCTCCGGGCGAGCAAAGTCCGGCATGTTGACCTGGACGGGAGCCCAGAACTGGATGGTGGCCGGAGTCCCGGCGGGGGCGCCGACGGGTGCGCGCTTTGGCGGATAGCTCATACAGCCGTAGATGCGTTCCGAGTAGGTGTAGTCGCCGTAGCCAAACAAAGGGCCGCCGCTGCCCTGCTTCTGATAGCTCGGCGCAGACGTGTCGTAGCAATGGTAGAGGGGACTACGCGCGCCGGCCTCGACGATCGCGTTCGGGGTAGGCGTCGGCGTAACGGTGATGCTGGGCGTTGCTGTGGGGGTCGCTGCGGACGGCGTCGCGGACGGCGTGAGGGTTGGGCTCGCATCGCCATCGTCATCTGCGTCGTTGAGGAGACCGCCGCGGAGAGGGTTTCTGAAGGGATTCAGGGGATGGTTGCTGAATGCGAAGCCGTTGTAGCTCCAGATGGCGAAGTACCAGTCTTCGAGCGCTGAGGGATCGCCGTTACCGGCGATCGGCCGTGTCTGAGGTGCACCGTTCCATTTATCTGCGAGGATGCGGACACCCTCGGCGAGGTTGAAGAGGTAGTGGGTGCCTATGATCGCCTGCTTGGCAGACGGCGAGCCGACGCTGTTGGCCATGCCGCTGGTGATCTGGCCGAGTCCATAGCCACAATCGAAGGAGCGAAGCACCGGCCCAATGCCGCCAAAGGGCACGTTGGTCGAAGCCTGAGTGTAGCTGGATTCGACGTAAACAATGGACTTATAAAGCGTGGGCGGAATCGACGCGGAGGTGCTGGGGGTAGCGCTGCGCGCGGCCCGCGGCCCCTGTCGGAGCCCCTGGAAGCGGAGGTCGATGACCTCATTCGTGCCGGGAAGGGTAATCGTCGAAGTGACGGCGCGGCCGGCGGTAGCGAGTTCGATCGCCTGGGCGTAGCCGTTGACGTAGTCCTCGACTTCGTAGGTATCGAAATCGAAGGGGCCCGCGGGACCGCACGCATTAGCCGGCGCTGGTTCGTAGACGAGCGGCCAGGCGATGGCAATGGCAAATGCCAGCAGGGCGATCAGCTTCTTCATCGAACCACCCAACCCGCGAAGCGGTTGGCGCTGGCAAGAGGCAGGCGGCCGCCGGTGCCGGTGATCTCAAGTCGACCGAGGCCGGGACTATCGAATGACGTTCCGGTCCACGCTTCGACGACGATGTGAGCGCCATCGGGGGAGAAGCCGAGCGGGACATCGAACCCGGCGGACGGCCCGGAGGCAGCCCGTACCTGGCCGGCCAGGGGTTCTTCGGCGGTGATGGGACTGGCGCCCGTTGGCGGCCAGGCGACGCCGAGCTGCTGGCGCGTGGACGCAGCCGGGAGCGACTGGGCCGAGGCAACGCCGCCAGAGTCGACGAGGCTGACGACGGAAAGGCGGTATCGCAGGCCCTGGGTAAGGTCTGCCTCGATAAATGCCAGCTGAGCGCCGCCGGGGCTGATGCGCCAGTCACGCGTGATGTGGGAAGAGAGCACCACGTCAGCGCGGCCGGGGCGATGGAGGACGGAGCCCTGCGCCCCTATCGAGACGACCAGGGGGCTCCCTTCGGCGTCGAAGCCGACCGGGTAGGCCGCGGCCACCGCATCGAGGCTGAGGAGTTCCTCAACCGTCGCGCCGGAAACGGCAGCACGAAGAATAGAAACGCGGACCGAAGGGCTGTCCCGGCCATCGGAGCGGGCGACGAGCACGGCGGCCCCGTCTGGCGTCCAGACGGGCTGTTGGAGATAGTCGATGTCCGGGGCAAGGAGCGTGACAGCTCCAGTCGAGAGGTCGGCCCGGTAGAGAGAAGCGACGGGATTCGCCTGTGAGCCTGCATCGGCAACGACGAGGGCGATCGCATCCCCGGCGGGCGAGACGGCGCCGAAGGATGTATAGCCGGGCAGGTGAGGGACGGTGGCGGCTTCGCGCACGGTCCCGGGATCGTCCGGATTGACGGCAACGATCGTGTCGAATGTGCCGTCGTTGCGGATTGCGACGGCGTAGTAGCCCGGGCCGGCGTCGGCGAACGCGCGACGGACAGGGCTGCCGGGACCACCCTGGAACTGCGCTGCGACGACGGTGACGATAAGAAGAGCGGCGGTCAGGCCGGCGACACCGAGGGCGAACCGGCGCCTAATCATGGCGCACGAGCCCGAGGAAGGCGGCCGAATCCTGCTCGGCAAGGCGGACGCGCTGCGCGGCAGAGAGGATTTCGATGCGTTCAGTGGCCGGGGCGCCGGCCTCACCCGGAACGAATACGCTCGCGACAAGATGAGCGCCGTCGGGGGCCCAGGCGATCGGAGCGAGATACTGGCCTTCTCGTGCGGCGCTGAGACGGACGGTCCCTTCCGGGCCTCCAAAGTCGGGGACGGCCGCGCCCGGGCGCCATGCGGCGCCGAACTGGTCTCCGGAGAGCCCGGCGTCAGCGATGGCGCCGGTGGCGATGATGAGAACACGGCCAGCCTGAGATCGGCCGCCGGCCCCGAGGCGATCAATAAACGCGAGACGGCTTGCATCCGGGCTCAGAGCCCAATCGCGGGTAAGACCAGGACTGAGGCTCGCGACCCGCACGGGTGGACCGTCCGAAACCGACCATAGTGTGGAGCCGGCCTGGTCGATAACGACTACGAAGATGCCGGAGCCGTCGGCGGTGTATCCGACCGGATGGACGCGATTCGCGCCGCTGAACGTGTGACGCTCGCGCGCAGCGAGGGTTGGGACATCGACTTCGACAAGAATCGCGCCACGAGCAGGGTCATCAGGAGCGACCGAGCGGGTGACGACGAGCGACTGGCCGCCGGGGTGCCACGCCATGGAGGAGAGGTAATCGAAGCCACCTTCGATGTCGCGCGTCTCGCCGGTAGCGACGTCAACCAACGAGAGGCGTGCCTCGGCGCCGAGGCCGCTGTCTATGTGGAGTATTGCGAGCGTGTCGCCAGAAGGCGCTGCGGAGCCACGGACGCGAAGATTGAAGAGGACGGGGAAGGACTCAAGGAGCCGGGGGCTCCCCGATCCGTCCAGACTGCGGACGTAGATCGAGTCGAAGCTGCCTTCGCGGACGGCGTAGGCGATTGCCGTCGTGGGCGCGAGGAGGGCTGCGCCCGGCAGGCCAAGCGGCCCGTCGTCGGACGTGGAGCGTACGAACAGAGCGGCAGCGAGTACCGCCGTGAGGATGGCGCAAAGGACCGTGAGCGCTGTAATGAGCGGTCGCGGGACATCAAATCCGTGGCGGACCCGGGGTACGTACACCTGGCCCCCCTTCATGCGAAGTCGCGCGAGGCGACCGGCTGTTGTCGGCCCGGAGCGGTGAGGGCCGAGCCTGGGCGCGCCCGGGCACCCCCGCAAATGCCGGGCAAGATGGCATGAACCTTACCGAACGTACCAACGGGCCGATGCGCCCGTCAATCCAACGTTCAGGCCATGGACAGGAATCGGAGGGGGCAAACCCCGCCACGTGGTACGATCGCGCTGCATGATCTTCACGGTGGTTAGCGAATTCCAGGACAATCCGGCAGCGCTGGTTGCATTCCTGGCAGCCGCCGGTGTGGCCATGGTCACGGGCCTGGCGTTTCACGAATTTTGCCACGCATGGTCGGCCTATCAATTGGGCGACGACCTGGCGGCGCGCAATGGGCGTCTAACGCTCAATCCACTCAAGCACCTCGACCCGATCGGGAGCCTGTTACTGCTCCTCGTGGGGTTCGGGTTCGCAAAACCGACACCGGTGAATCCGATGAGACTCCGCTACGGGCCGATCAGGGGAGGCGCGATCGTGTCGGCGGCAGGGCCGCTGAGCAATTTCCTGATCGCGGCACTGGCGGCGCTCCCGTTGCGGGCGGGAATCATCGATTCGGTGGCGAGCTTCGACGCGATTGGAGATGCGAGCGGGTCCGAAATCGTGGGGCTCTTCCTTGTGTTCCTGGTGTTCTGGAATGTGCTGCTCGGTGTCTTCAATATGATCCCGATCCCGCCGCTGGACGGGTTCGATGTGATCCAGCCGCTGCTTCCGCGGGAGGTCCGGCTCCAGCTTCAACGAGTGCGGCCGTGGGGCCCCGCGCTGCTAATCGGGCTTATCGTGGTCTCGTTCGCAACCGGGGGCGCGATTAACCCGCTCGGGTGGGTCATCGGTTCGCTTTCCGACTTCGTCTTCAAGCTGATCGGCTAGTGCGCCAGCGTATACGGCAGTTCGTCGAGGCAGGCAGGGCCCCATCGGACAAGGACCTGGCTTTTGCGCAGGAGTACCTGGGCCCGGACCTGTATTCGCTCTTCATCACGCAGCATCCGCGCGATGTGGTGCATGGCGCGGCGACCGCTCGTTGGCTGATGGAACGGGGGTATGACGATCGGGCGCTTATCACGGCGGGATTCCTGCATGACATTGGAAAAGGCCCGCAGCGCCGGACTGACCGGGCGCTGTACGTCGTGCTCGCACGCGTGGGCACCGTCCAATGGGCTGCGGATGGGAGTTCACGGTTCGAGCTCAGGCGCGCGATGGAGCGGACGAGGGTGCACAGCGAACGTGGCGCTTCGCTGCTGATGGAAGCAGGCGCTGAGGCACGGGTGGCGGAGTTAACTGCGCTTCATCACGGACCGCCCGGGAGCGATCGTATGCTAGCCTTATTGCAAGAAGCCGACGCAGCGTCGTGAGGTGAATGCGCCATGAGCCGCCCCCGTATCACCATCGTTGGGACGGGCCTAATCGGGACCTCCGTTGGGCTCGGACTTGCCGCCCGGAAAGACCGGAATTACGAGATTGTCGGCGTCGACCGGGAGCAGCGGCACCTGCGCGACGCGAAAAAAGCGGGCGCGATCGACCGGATCGCAGGCTCGCTGGAAGAGGCGTTCGATGCGGCGGGGCTGGTCATCATCGCGGTGCCGGTGCAGGCGGCGCGCCATGTGCTCCAGGAAGGCGGCCCCTACTTCGCCGAGGGCGCGGTAGTCACGGACACGTGCAGCACGAAGAGCGACATCCTGCGATGGGCGGCGGAGCATCTGCCAGACCACGTCCAGTTCGTTGGCGGCCACCCGATGGCGGGCAAAGAGAAGAGCGGGCCGGGAGCTGCGGCGGGGGACCTCTTTCGGGGGGCGACCTGGGCGATCACGCCCTCGCCGCGGGCTGACGAGAGCGCCGTGAGCACCGTGCTGGGGATGGTCGAATCGCTGGGAGCGAACCCTCTGTACATCGATCCAGCCGAGCACGACACGTATGTCGCGGCGGTGAGCCACCTTCCCATCCTCGTGTCGGTGGGCCTTTTCCGGATGATCCGGGATAGTCGTGGCTGGGAGGACGCTTCACTGTTGGCGGGGCCGGGATTCCGCGACGTGACACGCCTCGCGAGCGGCGAACCGACCATGTCGCGAGACATCATGGCAACGAATCGCGAAGCCGTGCTGCACTGGCTCGACCGGTTCCAGGAAGAGCTTTCGCTCATCCGCCACGCGATCGTCGAAGGCGGGGACGCCGTCGGAGACCTGTTCAAGAGCACGGCATTGGATCGGGATACGTTCATTTTGAATCCGCCCCAACGCAGGTTGCCAGATGGGCCGGCGGCACCTTCGGCGCAGGACCAGATCGGGCAGCTGCTGGGCGGCGGCGCCTATTGGAAGCTGAAAGAGATGTCGGACAAGCTCGGGAAGACCCAGGACGACGACCGGGAACTGCGCCGCAAGATGGCTGCGCGAGACGATTGAGCGTGGGAATGAACGATGGGCGGAAACCGCTCGTGCTGGTGCTGCACGGTCCATCGGGTGTCGGCAAAGAGAGCGTGATCGAGGGACTCCAGAATGCGCTCGGCATCCATCGAGCGACGAGCACGACGGACCGAGAGCCGCGCGGCAACGAGGTCGACGGCGTCGACTACCACTTTGTGACGACCACGAAGTTCGAGCAGATGATTCAGGCCGGCGCATTCGCCGAGTACGCGCGTGTCTACGAGGACTGGAAGGGCCTGGAGCGCAACGAAATCGAGCGGCCTTTGCGGCGAGGGCAGGATGTGATCATCCGGACCGATGTGAACGGGGTACGGCACTGGCGACGGACGCTGGAAGGCGCGGTGACGGTCGTAATCATCGCGGCGGGACACAAGACGCCGGCCGAGTATCACAAGACGATCACAAGAGCGCGGATCGTGAAGCGCGAGCCCGATATTTCGCTGGCGAAGCTGCAGACGCGATTGGACGAGGTCGACGACGAGCTGGCCGACGCGGACAACAACGACTACGTGGTGGTGAACCACCAGAACGGCCTCGATTCGGCCGTGGCAGAACTGCGAGCGATCGTGGAATACGAGCGGGCGAACCGGTTACGGCCGACGCCTCGATTGCTCTAAGTCCGGTTTACCGAGGGGTACCGTCTGAGTTAGACGGCCGGCAACAGGCTTCGCAGCAAGTCGCGAGTGGCCGCACGGTCGTCGGGATCGGCTCCGAAGATGTTGGGCGAGAAGTCCGTGACCCCCGCCATCGCCATGCCATGAATCTGGTCAGCAACCTCGGTCCGAGAACCGACGATTGCGACATCGGCCGGACCATCGACGCCTTCGCGGTCGAACATGGCGCGGTAGGACGGGAGCGTGCCGTAGTAGCCCATGTTGGCGGCTATGGAGGCGCGGACGGCGTCGGGCTGGCTCGTGACGCAGACCGGGAGGCTGGCGGCGATGCGTGGCGCCGGGCGACCAGCAGCCTCGGCGGCAGCAGTGATCGTGGGGACGATGTGTTCGCGGATGGTCTTGGGCCCGACCCATGCGAGGGTGGTGCCAGCGGCCATGCGTCCTGCGACTTTGAGTGCCTGCGGGCCGAGCGCGGCAACGAGGACTGAAGGCGGATCCTCTGCCTTCTGGAAGACCGTGGCGGTGGTCGAGTAGAGCTCGCCGTGGAAGTCGACATGGCCGTCGCTAAGAAGCGGGAGGAGGACGGAGAGGTATTCGCGCAAATGGCGAATGGGCTTTTCGAAGGGGATGCCGAGTTCGGCCATCATCGAGATGTGGGAGAGGCCGATGCCGAGGGTGAGACGGCCGCCAAGCGCCTGGCCGACCGTGAGCGCCTGAGCGGCGAGGGCCATGGGGTGGCGGGGGAATGTGGG
Source organism: Dehalococcoidia bacterium (assembly GCA_050248655.1). Taxonomy (GTDB): domain Bacteria; phylum Chloroflexota; class Dehalococcoidia; order Tepidiformales; family Tepidiformaceae; genus JAGQHB01. Next base: position 58,558 of record JBFWRY010000002.1, on the reverse strand, counting down.
GACGATGGCGGTACCAAGCTCGATGCCGGGGACAGATTGGCCCGCAATGGCGAGCACGGTGAGGGCATCAAAGCCGCCGCTGGGGTGGTCGGCGATCCAGTAGCTACGAAAGCCTTCGTCAGCGGCCTGCTGGAGGTCGGTGGTGATCCGTTCGATGGAGGCGTGGCGGATAAGGCCGGTGCCGCTGAGTCCGATTCGCATGGGAGTGCTCCTGTTGTGGATGGAGAGTGTGGGGGTTTGCGGCTGGGGGCGCGAGGGGGGGGACGGTGGCGCCCTCACCCTCGGTCCTTCTCCCACTGGCGCGGGCGAACGCGCTGGAGCCGGAGGTTAGCCGAGCGGTTCGAGTTCCAGCGCGGGGTTTTGCTCGCGGGCGTAGCCTTCTTCCCACTGGGAGGAGAAGAGGACGATGGGATGACCGCGGCCGTCTTCGGCGCGGAGGGCGCCGCGGGGGAGGTAGCCGTCGCCGTCGAGGCCGGCGGTGACGCGGCGTGCGGAGACGTAGGGAAGGACGGTGGTGCGGGCAGTGACGCCGTATTCGGATTCGAGGCGGGCGGCGACGACTTCGAACTGAAGCATGCCGCAGGCGGCGAGGATGGGGGCGCTGCGCGTGCCGACGACCGGGTAGATGACGCGAACGGCGCCTTCTTCTTCGAGCTGTTCGAGGCCGCGGTGGAACTGCTTGGACTTGGCAACACTCTCGACTTCGATCGTGGCGAAACATTCGGGTTCGAAGCGGGGGATTGGGTCGAAGCGGATGGCGCGGCCGGTTGTAAGGGTGTCGCCGATGATGAAGAGGCCGGGGTTGACGAGGCCGACGACATCGCCGGCGTAGGCTTCTTCGACGGTTTCGCGTTCCTGGGCGAAGAGACGGTGCGGGCGGGTGACGCGGACGGTGCGGTCGAGACGGGGGTGGTAGACAGTCATGTCCTTTTCGAAACGGCCGGAACAGACGCGGAGGAAGGCCATGCGGTCGCGATGCTGCGGGTCCATGTTGGCCTGGATCTTGAAGATGAAGCCGGAGAACTCCTCGTCGTCTGGTTCGAGCACAGCGCCGTTGGAGGTCAGGCGAGGCCCGGGCGGGGGCGCTAGATCGCGGAGAGCTTCGAGGAAGGGTTCGACGCCGAAGTTGTTGAGGGCGCTGCCGAAGTAGACGGGCGTCATATCGCCGCTGAGAAACGCATCGTGATCAAAGCTGGCGACGGCGCCTTCGACGAGCTGGACCTGTTCACGGAGGAGGGCGTGGCCACGCTCGCCGAGCAACGTTGTAAGAGCCGGATCGTCGATATCGCTGACCGTTTGCGGAGCGCGGTGGCGGCCGCCTTCGGTGCGTTCGAAGCGGAGGACGGAGCGGTTGGCGAGGTCGTAGACACCCTGGAAGCTGGGGCCATCGCCGATGGGCCAGTTCATCGGCACGGCCTGGATGCCAAGGACTCGTTCGATCTCGTCGAGGAGGTCGAGTGGATCCTGTCCCGGGCGATCGAGCTTGTTGATGAAGGTGAGGATGGGAATACGGCGCTGGCGGCAGACATCGAAGAGTTTGCGTGTCTGGGGTTCGATACCGCGGGCAACGTCGAGGACCATGATGGCGCTATCGACCGCCATAAGGGTGCGATAGGTGTCTTCGCTGAAGTCCTGGTGGCCGGGGGTATCGAGGAGGTTGAAGCGGCAACCGAAGCTATCGAACTGCAAGGCGGTGGAGCTGATAGAGATGCCGCGTTCGCGTTCCATGGCCATCCAGTCGGACGTGGAACGGCGAGCATTCTTGCGGGCGCGGACGGACCCGGCCTCTTCGACGGCACCGCCGTAGAGGAGGAACTTCTCGGTAAGGGTCGTCTTGCCGGCGTCGGGGTGCGAGATGATCGCGAAGGTGCGCCGGCGGGCGACCTCGGTCCGCAGAACCGCGGATGTGGTCGTTGGGTGAGTCAAACGCTTGCCTATCCAGTCCGGCCGCCCGGATGGGTCTACGCGGGGTCGGCTCTATAACTGAACCACGAAGGTCGCGTGAAGGCCACCCGGAGAGTAGGAATGTCGCGGGGAGCCGCATGGTGGGCCCTGGCCCAGGGGCGGCGACAGGAGAGGACAGTGAACTGGTTCGCGTTTGCGGCGCTTTCGGCGTTGGCGGCAGCCGCGACGGCGATTCTGGCGAAGATTGGCGTGAAGGACGTCAATTCAAACCTGGCGACGGCGATCAGGACGGTGGTTGTACTGGTCTTCGCCTGGGGGATCGTGTTTTCGACGGGCGCACACAAGGAGATCCCGAGACTATCCAGCCAAACGTTGGTGTTCCTGGGACTCTCGGGCGTGGCGACGGGGATGTCGTGGCTGTTCTACTTCCGCGCGCTGCAGCTGGGAAGGGCGTCGCAGGTGGCGCCGGTGGACAAATTTTCGCTGGTGCTGACGGTGATCTTCGCGGCAGTGTTCCTGGGCGAATCGATCAGTTGGGGAGTGGCGGCGGGGGTTGGGCTGATCGTTGCGGGAACGGTACTCGTGGCGGTGAGCTGAGGAGGGAGGCGGGCAACCACCAGCGGTGGATGCCCGCCTCCTGGACCGCGTCGAACCCATACCCCCTACGTCCTGAGGCGGTAGTACCGGAACATGTCGTGCTCGACGGGAAGGATGTCGATTCCCCGGAAGCCGGCTTCGACGGCATACCCGTCCAACGTCGATGGGCGCATGACGGTGCCGGTGGCGGCCGAAGGCGAATCTGCGAGACCGTTGGGGAGGCAGACGAACAGGCTGAAACCGTACATCAACCGCTCGATGGGGTCGCCGATGTTTTCCCCGAAGCGCTCGCCAACGCGTTCATCGACGACAAGGACCGTGCCGCCCGGGGCAGCGAGCCGCCTCATGGTCGCGAGCGAGGCGACGGGATTGGACATGTCATGCACGCACTCGAAGGCGAAGACGAGATCGTACTGGCCATCGAGAGCGCCGTCGCCGGCGTCGCGATGGTGGAAGGTGACACGGTGTGAGACTCCTTCGGCCTCAGCATTCGCGCGGGCCAGATCGACGGATGCGGCATCGAGGTCGAAGCCATCGACACGGATGTCGGGGAACGCTTGAGCGATCGAAATGGCGGCCCAGCCCCCGCCGAAGCCGATCTCGGCGACACGAGCGCCGGAGCGGGCGAGGCTGGCTGCGAGGCCCGGAACAGCGGAGAGGTGCTCTCCCACGAACTGGTGGTGAAAGAGCGGGCGATTGAAATCGGACTGGGCTTCGCGAGCGTCGGCGCCGTAGGCATCCCACGGGAGGCCCTCGCCGGTTCGGAACGCGTCGAGCAGATCGGGCGCCCTATTCGCGGCAGCGACGAGGAAGCGGGCGAGCGGGGCCATGTGGGCGAGACTCGTCGGACGGACAAGGGCCTCGGCGTGCTCCGCCGGGAGTGAGAAGCGGCGGCCTTCCGACGACTCGTGGGCAGCGAGGAACCCGGTCGTGGCTTGCTGTTCGAGCCACTCGCGGGCGTAGCGCTCGGCGGTGCCGGTTGCTCCGGCGAGCTCGGCGGGCGTCATTGGCGGAGCCGCGGCGAGGGCCGTGTAGAGACCCAGCCGGTCGCCGACATACACAGCGAGCAGGTCCATCGTCTCAAGGGCGGCATTGAAGATCCGCTCGACGATGGCATCTGTGGAGTACGTTGGCTGCGGCTCGGCGATCTTGGACAAAGGACTGACTCCTAGCTGGTTTCCACCATGAGACCAGCGCGGCTGCGTGGCGCCCTCCGCCGTTGGACTGAGCCGCGGCACCATCTGTGGTCGAGGCCACACAGGGGGAAAACACTACGCGGGAGGGGAGTACCAGCCTTCGACCTGGCGCCAACGGCCGGGGAGGAGTGGATCGAGTGCGGCGCGGAGGCCGTCGAGCTCATCCTCGGGAAGTTCAGGCCATTTGAATTCGACTTCTTTGTGGTCGGGGAGCCCGAAGCGGACAACGCCAATATCGACGGAATTCCGGACTTGCACGGCGGAATCGCCGACGAAGGCCGGCGGGCCGTCGACTGAGGACATGAAGGTGGAGTAGCGCTGGACATCTGCGAGCGGCACTCGGAGCCTGGCCCAGAGCACTGCTTCGCCATCGAATCGGATTTCGGGGTTCATGCGCTGCCCAAGGTTCTTGAAGAAGATCCAGCCGGCAACGAGGATGCCGAAACCACCAACGAGAATGAACAGGCCCAGCGCCTCCCACGGACCCATGAAGATGGCCATGGCAGCAAGCACGAGGAACACTGGAGCGCAGTACCAGAGGCCGAACCGCTTCCAGCGGCGGTTGTGGACGGAGGAATCGTACGAGCGGCGCCAGATGACGGTTGCCGCGGTCGGCGCACCTGCCATCCTCAGGCGCCCCGATTGGCACCGGTGATGTCGGCCATGAGGTAGAGCCCTTCCTTGGAAGGGGAATTGACGTGCAGGCTCGTGACGCCGGCGTCTTCCCACGCGCGGTAGCGCTCGCGGATGCGGGCTTCGGGGCCGATGAGGGACATCTCGTCGACGAGTTCGTCGGGAACGGCGGCGGTCGCTTCTTCCTTGCGGCCCGCGAGATAGAGGTCCTGGATACGTTCGGCGGCTTCGACGTAGCCATAGCGCTTCATCATGTCGTTGTGGAAGTTCTTTTCGCGGGCGCCCATGCCGCCGATGTAGAGAGCGAGCATCGGCTTGCGAAGGGCAAGTCCAGCCTTGACGTCGTCTGTGACATGGACGGTGCAGCCGGAGGAGATATCGAAGTCCTCCCAGCGCTTGCCGTCCGTCCGCTTCTTAAAGCCGGCCTGCAGATCAGGCATAAACATGCTCATGCGTTGCGGTGAAAACCAGATCGGAAGCCAGCCGTCGGCAAGTTCGCCGGTGGCACGGATATTCACGGGGCCCATGGTTGCGAGGTACACGGGGAGCTGGCGGCCGTGAAGGATGCTCTTCAGTGGCTTACCAAGGCCGCTGGCGCCGGGGCCGTTGTAGGGGACCTGGTACTCCGCGCCGTGGTACTCAACGGGCTCTTCGCGGGCCCAGATCTTGCGGAGGATCTCGACGTATTCGCGCGTGCGCTTCGCCGGGCTGCCGTAGGGGACGCCGTGCCAGCCTTCGACGACCTGTGGTCCGGAGAGCCCAAGACCGACGAGCATCCGGCCGCCGGAGAGGGAATCGAGCGTGGATGTGGTCATGGCGCACATGGCCGGGGTGCGGCCCGGGATTTGCATGATGCCGGTGCCAAGCTTGATCTTCGTCGTGAGGGCGGCGAGGTATGCGAGCGGAGTGATCGCATCCGAACCGTAGGCCTCGGCGGTCCAGACCGAATCGAACCCGAGTTTTTCGACTTCAAGGACAAGGTCGATGGGGAGGCCCATTCGGGCGCCCGAGTAGCCGATACCAATTCCAAGCTTCATCGCCAGCGCTCCCGTGCGGTGATGCCGGGTCGCGTAGACGTTCCGGCCGCTGGCGATTGTACCTTCAGGCGGCGGATTCGTTCACTCGGGGCTACCTCACGTCGATAAGCCAGCTGTAGGTGACGTCGCCGAGGCCATCCCAGCGGGCGAATACGGAGAAGATGTACTGGCCCGGCTCCGCGGGCATCACGAGGGCGGTGGCCCGGCTAGCGCTGCGCGGGTCGATGGACCAGGACCGCTGACCGTTCGCCGCAACAGGCATGGGAACAAGCGCCGCGTACCAACTGAGAGCAACCTCGTCGGGGTCACCGGCGGCGAAGCTGAGGGTGAACGGGCGGGCCGCGTCAACGACGAGCGGAAGTTCGGGGGTTACCGGCCCGACGAAATCAATGCAGACACGGTCCCAGCAGCGGGTCCCGGCTTCGCCGACAACCGGCGTGATCCCGTAGACGAGCGCTGCGGCAGGGGGAGCAGTGGTGGCTGGAGGGGACGTGGGTGCTGGCGTAAGCGTTGGGCCGGGTGCTGAAGTCGCGCCGGAGGCGCACGCGGTCAGAGCGGGTGTCAACAGTGCGAGCAGCAAGAAAGCAATCCGTCCCATGGGAATCCAGACGGCGAGACGAGGTTGCTGGTTCCAGCGGGGGCCAACAGCGGCCCCCGCCAGAACGAACTAGACGCGAATATCGCGGACGCGGCTACCGAGGTCGATGAACTCGTCGGCCGCGTGGCGAAGGTTGGAGGCCGTGCTCATGCCGACAGACGCGACTTCGACACGGACGCCCTTACCCTGGGCCATCTCGACGAGGCGCTGGAAGTCGCCGTCGCCCGAGACGAGGACGACGACATCGAGACGGTCGAGCATCGCCACGACGTCGAGCGCGAGCTCGATATCGAGGTTGGCCTTGATGGACCCATCCTGGAAGCGCCTGAACGGCTTGGTGACGATCTTGAAGCCCTTATCGAGGAACGGTTCGACGAACCGCTGGGTCTCGATGCTGACGGCTGGATCGTCGTGGATGGGGGAGTAGGCGACGGCCCGGACGAGCTGGCGATCGTGAAGGAGGAGCTTCATGATCTTGCCCCAGTCGAAACGGACGCGGAGCCGATCGGTGGCAAGCTCTATGTTGGCGGTGTCGACGAAGACGCCGACGCGAGCAGCCGGAGCGGCGACGCCAGCAGCGCCGCCGGAGCGGGGCCGGTCGACGCGACCGGCGAGGTCCTCGGTGACGCGTGCGAGGCGGTCTACCTGCCGGGCCTGCTGTTCGATGGCCCGGAGGATAGGCCTGAGCTCAGGAGCAGCGGATTGCACCGCAGCAGACGGGGCGTCGGTCTCTTCGCTTGAGGCGCGAGCATCGTCATCGCCGGTCCCGCGCCCTTCTTCGGAGCGCCCAGCGCCTCCGCGACGGCCGCGCCTTGAGCGCGAGCGACGGGGTCGATCTTCTGCGGCGTCTGCGTCGTCGCTGGATTCAGCAGTGGCCTCCGGGGACTCGTCCTCGGCGGCCGGCGCGTCAACAGGCTCGGGCTCAGCGGCGGGCATCTCGGCCGGCTCTTCAGGCTCTGGCGCCGGGGGAGCTTCTGCGGCGGGGGCCTCAGCCTCGGCGGCCGGAGCTTCCGTCTCGGCTGGCTTGCGTCGCGTTCGAGTGGATGTGCGGCGAGCGCGCTTTGGCGGCTCGGGGGTCTCGGTCACTTCAGCCATCGGCTCGACTGGAGCGGGCTGTTGTTCGAGTTCGACGGGATCGTCGTTTGTGGGGGCCGCGGCCTTTTTGCCGCGGCTGGAACCTAGATTCAAGACCATTGGTGGGAAATGCCGTCCTTGTCTATCAGATACCGCTCATGCGCTGGAGGACGCTGATGCGTGCTGCCACTGCGCCGGCGATGCGGTCGAACGCTTTTGCGCTCTCGGTTTCGGGGTGGGCGAAGACCACGGGGACGCCGTTGTCCGCCCCTTCGCGGACGGCGGGCTCGATGGGAATCGCGCCGAGGAAGTCGATGCCAAGCTCGTCCGCAGCGGCCTCGGCTCCTCCATGCCCGAAGATGTCGTAGCGGGTTCCGGTATCGGGTGCGATGAAGTAGCTCATGTTTTCGACCATGCCGAATACGGGCACGTCGAGCTTTTCGAACATTGCTACGGCTTTCATCGCGTCTTCGACGGAGACCGCCTGGGGGGTAGAAACGATGACGACGCCAGCGATGGGGGCGTCCTGGGCCATGCTCATGGCCGCATCGCTTGTACCTGGGGGAAGGTCGATCAAGAGGTAATCGAGGTCTTCCCAGGGAACGTCGTGCAACATCTGGCGAACGGCGCTGCCGATCATGGGGCCGCGCCAAACGACGGGTGTACCGCGCGGCAAGAGGAAGCCGATGGAGACGACGCGGACGCCGTAGCGCTCAACGGGCCGGAGGCCGTCCGATGAATCGCGCTGCACTCCTGCTTCGAGCCCGAACATCGTCGGGAGGTTGGGACCCGTGATGTCAGCGTCGACGATTCCGACGCGAGCACCGGACTTCGCAAGCGCGACCGCGAGATTCGACGAGACCGTCGACTTCCCGACGCCACCTTTATTACTGGCGATGGCGATGATGTTGCGAACGCCTTCGACCGGCTTCTGGCCCTCCTTGGGATTGGAAGCGCGGACGTTTGCTCCCCAGGCAAGCTGTACATCCTCGACACCGATGGCCCGCAGCGCGGACTCGATGTCGGTTTGGATGGTCTCTTTCAGAGGACAGGCCGGCGTCGTGAGTTCGATTGTCAGACGGACGGCTGACCCTTCGGTTGCCAGGTCCTTCACCATGCCGAGGCGGACGATGCTGGCATGGAGTTCGGGATCGTTCACGGTCGCCAGCGCGGCCATCACCGCGTCGTGCGAGACGGCCTGGGGTGCTGCCATGGACACGCCTTTCTGTGAAGGCGCCGACACAAGCGGGCGCCGGAGCGTTAACCGGAGAGCAGCCGGTCTCGTTACTCAGTATTACACAGGCCTCGCTGATTCGCAGGGACGCCCAGGCCTTATCGATCGCGTGTATAGGTCGATACTGTTTACGGCATCTTGTACGAGGAGAGGCTAGTTTCGATCGGGTGGCGCGGGTACGCTACCGAACGGTAAGTGAGACAAAGGAAGATCATGAACGCAAACGAACTACACGACACGAACGGCTTATCGCCGGTTTGCCGTCACCATTGGGTCATCGAGACACCAAACGGTTCCACGAGCGGTGGACGTTGCAAGCGCTGCGGCGAAGCGAAGGCGTTCCGCAATTCGAGCGAGGACCTGATGTGGGACAGCGACAGCTTCAGCCTGAACGGCTCCCGCTATCGCGGCCGCAAATCGGACACCGCTGCGGTCAGCTAACCAGGCGACCGGCGACGAGAGACTGCTGGCCAGCCCTTCCGGGCTGGCCAGTCTTCGTTTCCGCTGGAAGGCGCGCGCGTACAATTGGGGCTATGAAGGAACCGCTGCTCGAAGTTGACCTGGCGCCGGGGCACAAGACGGGGCTACTGCTGAAGAACCCGGTGATGACGGCGTCTGGGACGTTTAGCTGGGGCTTCGAGTTTGCAAGACACTTCGACGTGAACGCCCTGGGGGCGATCCTTTCCAAGGGCGTGACGATGCATTCACGCGCCGGGAACCAGCAGCCACGGGTCGCGGAGACGCCAGCGGGGATGTTGAACTCGATCGGGCTGCAGAACGTGGGCATCGACAGGGTGATCGACGAGATGGCGCCGCAGTGGGCGGCGTGGGATGTGCCGGTGGTGGTGAACATCGCCGGGGACAGCGTGGACGAGTTCGGCGAGATGGCAGCGGCACTGGATGGCGTGCCGGGCGTGGCAGCGCTGGAATTGAATATCTCCTGCCCGAACGTTGACGTCGGCGGCATGGAGTTCGGGCAGGACCCGGTGGCGGCGGGGCGCGTGACGCGCGCGGCCGTGCGAAAGACGGACCTGCCGGTGATCGTGAAGCTGACGCCGAACGTGACCGACCCGGTAGCGCTAGCGCGGGCCTGCGCGGACGAGGGCGCGGCCGCTATCTGTGCAATCAACACCGTGCTTGGAATGCGGATCGACATCAACCGGCGGCGGCCAGTGCTGCCGCGAGGGCGGGGCGGGCTGAGCGGCCCGGCAATCAAGCCGGTCGCGCTGCGGATCGTGCACGACGTGGCGCGGGCAGTGCCGATCCCGGTGATCGGCTGCGGCGGGATCAGTACAGGCGAGGACGCGGTCGAGTTCCTGATGGCGGGGGCGACGGCGGTGCAGGTTGGGACGGCAACGTTCGCGAACCCACGGGCGCCGCTGGACGTGCTGGACGGGCTGCGGGCATGGCTGCGGGAGAACCGGGTGGCGGACGTGAACGAGATTATCGGGTGTGCGCGGCTGCCAGGCTGATCTGTTCCGGTGGAGCTGGCGGCCGTAGTCTGGGGAAGTCCGGGGTGTAGCTCAGCCTGGTAGAGCGCTTGCTTTGGGAGCAAGAGGCCCCGCGTTCGAATCGCGGCACCCCGACCAAGAAGCTTCGGCTTGTACGGCTGGCTCCCGGGCGGAAGCTGGATCTAGCCGTCGCGCGACGCGTAGCCGGATACTGCTGCCTACCGTTGGTGCTTTGAGCCGCATGCTGCAGGTGAGCTAAATTACTGAGCGTGCTGCGAAATCATCCTTCTTCAATGTCCGACGAAGCGTTGGCCGCGTGGATCGAGGATTGCGTCCGGGCAGAAGTAGGCGAAGGCCACACGCTCGACTACAAGGCCACGCTTAGTGCTTCGTCAAGGGCCGGGCGCCACGAATTGGCTAGAGACCTCACAGCCTTTGCGAACGAATTGGGGGGGACGATCCTCATCGGGATACCCGAGCGTGGAGACGGGAAGCCGGGCATCCCATCGACCGATTACGGCATCTCACCGGTCGCCGGCCTGGAGGAGCGGATCGAGTCAGCGCTCGCCGATGCCGTGAGTCCTCGCATCCCGCAGGTGCACATCCGCTGCGTTCCCACGGTGCGCGATCCGGAATTGGTGGTCTATGTCGTTTGGACGCCGGCGTCTTATGCCGCTCCCCACATGGTCGTCGGCTACGATGACTTTCGGTATTATCGGAGGGCTCAATATCGCAATGAGCCGATGGCGGACCATCTCGTCAAAGCCTCGTACGAACGTTCGGCACAGGCTCGCGACGGTGTGCGGTCATTCTTTGCGGACCCAGACTTTGTGTTCACCGAACGGGGACCGCTCAAGCCCTGGACGCTACGCCTCGCGTGCGTCCCGTACATGAGATCCCCCGGAACCCTTGGCGCAAGCAAGCTTCTCTCGCGATTGGATCAATTGTGGCGTCCCCCGGTATACGACAGTTTCGTGCTATCGCACTTCGGGGCTCACTCGCAGGCGGCGTTGGAACAAAGCTCAACCTACTGCCGCATCTACGACGACGGTTCAATCGTCTTGTGGGAGACATCCTGCACTGATGAAGGTGACGATGAGAAGGTTCTGTTCGAATTCGGACGAGCGGCGTACCTGTGGATGTCGTTCTTGCAGGCAGTGGTTGGGACGTACGCTACCGTGCCGTGGGCCGGAGATGTATCTGTTTCGTTTCAGCAGACTCTCGATGGAAGACCGATATATGCACCCTCCGGCTGGTTCGACCGTGAGCGGAGTGAGGGAACGCCGCGTGCCGGCCGGTTTATATCAGCGTCGATGGAGAGACACACTTCCGACCTCGACAATCTCTTTGGCCAATCCGTGGCGCTGCTTAACGCACTGGGTCTCTATTTTGGATTCTCGGAACTTGGGAGCGATCGACTCATTGATGCCGGCGGTGGTCGCGTGCAATGGCGAAACAGGACAGGGAACCAAGAGCTATTTTCACGTTCATAACGCTTGGCGAGCGGGCGACGGCGCGACCTACGCAGCACTCACGACGGGCGCAGGTAGCGGGATTCGAGGACGGCGAAGACGGCTGACCCAAGGGTGATGACCCAGAGGAGGGTCGTTCCGAGGTTGGTGGTGTCGAGGTCGCCGACGAGGAGCCAGCGGAGAAAGATAACGGCGCCGAGGGTGTTGGCGATGGCGGCGGCGCGGCCGACGTGGTGTTCGAACGCGGGATTTGAGGGGGCTTCCCAGAGCAGGATGGCGAATGTGACGAGGAGCGCGCCGGCAAGCTGTGTGAAGAGCTCGGGGGACGGCTGCGGAAGGCCGAGGGTATCGAAGAGGTCCTGGTTGGGGGCGAGCAGGAGGAGGACGCCGAAGACGGCGTAGGTGACGGCATCGGCCCGGAGGAGCAGCTGGGGCGGGATGGCGCGCACGGCGGGATCGTGGCATGGGGCAGGGCTAGGTGATAGGGAAAGGCTTTTGCGCCCCTCCGGGCCCTGCCATACCATGCAAACGCCGACCACGTCCGCAGGGATCGCCAATGAACGATGATTATGGTGTGGACCTCGACGAGGTCTACAAGGTTATCGATGCCGCCGATGTGCTGGTGGTGCGGTTTCAGATCATCCAACAGCGGCTGCTGGTCGACTTTCGGACGAAGCCCGGAATCGGGCCGTTCGCGGCAATCGTACCGAGGGCGGAGTCGGTCGAGGACCGGTTCCGGTCGATCAAGCGAATGCGGCCGGACTTCGGCTTCCCGGAGAAGGTGATGTCGTTCGCATGGCCGCGGTCGGTGGCGGTGATGGTTTCGAGCGGGGTCTGGCAGCGAGTGGCTGACCGGCTGGCGTCGCTGGCCGGATCGGAAGGCGAGGCGGTTGCAGCCGCCGTGCTCCGGGACATGGAAGCGGACGAGAAATCCGAAGTAGCAAGCGCCATTCGTGGTGCGGAAACCTATCAAACGCTCTGGGAACGGCAACGCGCATGACGAAGACGATCGACCTCCGAAGCGACACGGTGACGCGGCCAAGCGCCGCGATGCGGCAGGCGATGGCAACGGCGGAAGTTGGGGACGATGTCTTCGGCGATGACCCGACGGTGAACCGGCTGGAGCGGACGGCGGCCGAGCTACTGGGCAAAGAAGCGGCTGTGTTCGTGGCGAGTGGGACGATGGCCAACCTGGTGGCGCTGATGAGCCACACGCGCCCCGGTGACGAGATCGTGCTCGGCGACCATTCGCACATCTTCGTCTACGAAGTGGCGGGGGCGGCGCGGATTGCCAACGTTATGACGCACACGCTGAAGAACCGGGAAGACGGCGGCCTGGACCGCGCCGAGGTGGCGGGGTCGTTCCGGGTGCGGGGGCTGCACACGCCGGCGACGTCGTTGCTGTGCATCGAGAACACGCACAATCGTTGCGGCGGGGCAGCTTTGCCGGTGGAGGAAGTGGATGCGCTGGCGAGGATCGCTCATGACCACGGCGCACGGGTGCACATGGACGGGGCGCGCATCTTTAACGCACAGGTGGCGCTGGAGACTCCGGCGGCGACGATTGCGAAGTCGTGCGACACGGTTTCGTTCTGCCTTTCGAAGGGGCTCGGCTGCCCTGTGGGGTCGTTGCTCTGCGGGCCGGCGGAATTCGTGATGGAAGCTCGCAGGAACCGGAAGATCCTCGGAGGCGGAATGCGGCAGGTCGGCGTGCTGGCAGCGGCCGGGCTGTACGCGCTGGAGCACCACGTTGGCCGGCTCGCTGAAGATCACGCCAACGCGCGGAAGCTGGCGGAAGGGCTACGCAATGCAGGCCCATTCGGGACGAACCAGCCGGACACAAACATCGTGATGGTGGACCTGAAGGAAGGGACGGCGTCGAAGTGGGCGCCTGCGCTGGCAGAAGCGGGAGTCCTGGCGACAGTGATGAGCGAGACGCGGCTACGGATGGTGGCGAACCTGGATGTAAGCGAGCACGACATCGACGACGCCCTCACGCGCATCGCCCAGGTGGCCGGACGCGTTTGAACATGCAGAGGAGCTTGCTATTCGCCGCCGGACTCTTCGTGCTGGGGGGTTCGTTTGCGGCGTGTGGGTCGTCCGGCGCTCCTGAAGGGGGCGACAAGATCTTCGTCGCAGCTCCGTGGCCGGACTCAGGCGAGCGGGCTGTGTACCGGCTATTCGACCGGGGCGTGGACGGCGAGGGGCTGTGCGAGGCGAAGACGGGAACGCCCGAGGGCGGGGTGTTGCGCCTGGAAGAACGCTGCACGCGTGACGAATTCACGGACGAAGGTTTTGTTGACGTGGTCGCGACCACGCTAGCGCCGCTTCGCAGCGAGCGAGTTATCAGCAATGCCAAGGAAGACAAGAGCGTTACACACACTGTGGAGTACGACGCTGACGTTGCCCGCTTCTCCACGACCGACGGCGAGGATCTGCGGGAGACCACGCGCGAACTACCGGAAGCCACGGAGAAGCACCCTGACCCGGGTTGGTACGACGACAAGTCGCTGTTCTGGCTTATTCGCGGCATCAGGCTCGAAGAAGGCTACGAGGCCACGTACACATACGTGATCAATGCCGGTCAGCCTCGCGTGCTTCCAGTGGATGTGAAGGTAGAGGGAAAAGAGCCGGTGGAAGTGCCGGCGGGGTCGTTTACCGCATGGAAAGTAAGAGTCGAACGCGATAACACCGTGTTCTTTCTCTGGGTGAACACCGAGGGCAACGGTGAAGTTGTGCGGGCCCGAATCGAGAGTTGGAATTACGAACTGGTCGAGTACTCCGCCGACAGCCAATAGGGGCATTTGCTCCTTTGATGATGCCGGAATCGGGCAAGATTGGCCCAGGTTACGCCACATGCGAATCTGGCAACGCATCTTTTAGGATGAAACGAGCGAGCGGATTCCTTGACGCGCTTTATGTGCGAGGGGGCCCGGCTTTTCCTTGACAGGGCGTCCGGGCGTAGTGAAGATGCCTGAACGCTCCCGCAGTCTCCAGATCGGTACTTGTCTGTGCTATCGATAGTTGTCATTACCCGCGACTCCCGCACCCGTTCCAGCGTCTCCAGCTACCTGGAGGAACGCGGGTACGCACCGACAGGAGCCGCGAGTTACGACGACGCCATGGAACTGCTGGCCACGAGTGAGCGGCCGGGGGCATTGATCGTTGATGTGCAGGGCACCCCGAGAGGGGAGTCTGGCGCGTCGTTCGCGGGATTCAGCCAGTGGCTCGAGACGACATACCGGACAGAACAGCCAGCGATCGTCTACTTGTTGCGAAAGGGCACGCGCCGGCCGCACTTCCGCGTGGCCGGGCCTGTCGTGAAGAAGCCGTTCCCGCTGGAGGCTGTGGGCGCCGCACTGCGTCAGCTCGTCGGGCGCTCGCTGAAGGACGGTGAGCAGTCGGACCTTGACCTCGATCTGAAGACGAACACGGTGAAGGGGCCGCACGGGGAAACGCACCTGACGAACATCGAAGCGACGTTGCTCGCGTACCTGATGCAGCACGAGGGCGAGGTCATGCACCCGCAAGAGCTGTTGGTCGATGTATGGCAATACACGGATTCGACGGGGGCGAACACGCTCATCCGGGCACACGTAAGCAATCTGCGACGGAAGATCCGTGAAGTGAACGGGGACGATGCGTCCATTCAGACGATCCGGGGCAAAGGCTACCGCTTCGTCGCCTAGCCGTTTCCGATAGGCCCATCTCCCCGCGGGCGCAGAAGTAGAATCGGCGCGTTGTGCTTCTGCCTTTTTTCGCGCTCGTCTGGATTGCCGGCCTCGCTTCCGTTGGCGCGTGGTCGAGCCCGTGGTGGACAGCGGGCGCAACGTTCCTGGCGATAACGCCGGCCGTCTATTGGCTGCGCGGAGCCCGTGGCGCAGGTCTCGCGGCCGCCGGAGGCGTCCTCGCGGTGGTGAGTTCAGTCCTGATGACAGTCGAAGCAGACGGGGCGGCGACGGACTCGCCCCTCCTGAGGTACATCGACCGCGACGTGATGCTGATTGGCCGGGTGGCCTCCGAGCCGGACCCCGGGCTGCGCACGGCGCGATTCAGGGTGGATGTGCTGGCCATAGAGGCGGAGGCAGCCGAGGGGCGGTTCGGCGCGGTACTCGTGACGGCCGGGCAGTACACGGACTGGCTGCCGGGAGATGTCGTGCGGCTGGAGGGGCAGCCAGAGCTGCCGACTGACGATCTCGAAGGATTCGACTACCGGGCGTACCTGCTAAGCCGGGGCATCGTGGAGACGATGGCGTTCCCGGAGACGAGCGTTGTTGAGCGCGGTGGTTTCAGCCTCGAACGCGCATCCGCGATTCTGCAGCTGCGCTTTGAGCGAGCGCTGCAGCGATCGTTACCCGAGCCTGAGGCGTCGCTGGCTGCCGGGATTGCGATCGGGAGGGACGACGGGCTGCCACCTGGAGTGGTCGAGGAGTTTCGGGCGAGTGGCCTGGCGCACCTGACGGCGGTGTCCGGGAGCAACGTGGCAATCCTGGCGGCGCTGATATTCGTCGTTGCGACGCCAGTAGTGGGGCGGCAGTGGGCGATTCTGCCAGCAGCAATGGTCCTGGCGTTCTACCTGCTGGCCGCGGGACTGGCGCCGACGGTCGTGCGTTCGACGATCATGGCGTGGACATTCCTGGCGGGCGCGGCGATGGGAAGGCCACAGGGCGGACTCGCCGCACTTGGGCTGGCTGCGATCGTGATGACAGCAATCGATCCGGGGCTGGCACGGGACGTGGGGTTTCAGCTGAGCCTGGCATCGACGGCGGGGCTCATCGTACTGGCCCCGTGGATTGAATCCGGACTGACGCGCGCTCTGATGAAGGCACGGGTAGCCGGGTTCGTGGGCAGGGTGCCGGTGCAAGCGTTTTCCTACACGACGGCTGCCACATTGGCGACGCTGCCAATCGTAGCGACGACATTCGGGCGGGTGTCGGTGGCGGGACTCTGGGCCAACGTGGTGGCTGAACCGGTGTTTCTGCTCGCGTTTCCGCTGAGCGTCATCACGGGGCTCGCCGGATGGGTACACCCGGACCTCGGATGGGCGATGGGAATCGTGACGTACTACCCGCTGAAGTTCGTGCTGGAGGTTGCTTCTGTAGCGGCGAGCATGCCGGGCGCTTCGGCGAGCACGAACAGCGTGAGCAGCGGGTGGGCGATGCTGCTGTTCGGCGCCTACGCTGCGATCGGATGGTTGCTCTACCGGCGGTTCGCGCCGGAGGCGCCATGGACGCCGCCGAGTCGCCTGGACACAACGCTGCGATGGGGAATCGCCTCACTGGGGTCGGGCGCTGTGGCGGCGTGGGTGGGGTTCTCGACGTTTGGGCCGCTTGGCGGCCCGGGAGTGCTTGAGGTTGTCGTGCTGGACGTCGGGCAAGGCGACGCAACACTCGTGCGAACGCCCGGCGGCAGGAGCGTGCTCGTGGACGGCGGGCCAAGCGACATCCGCCTTGCGCGGGAACTCGGAGCCGTGCTGCCGCACTGGGACCGGCGCATCGACCTCGTCATCTTGAGCCATGCCGATGAGGACCACGTGGCCGGTTTGGCGGGTCTGCACCGGCGCTTCCTGGTCGGGCAATCCGTTTCCAACGGCATAGCGGGTGGCGGCGAGGCGGCCGGGCTCTTTCGGCAGCGCGCGGGTGAGGTCTTGCTGATCGAGGCAGGCGAGGTGTTTTTCGTTGACGGCGTCCGGTTCGAGGTCCTCTGGCCGCCCGTCGCGGCAACCCCGGTCAACCGCAACGATGGTTCGATGGTGATCCGGGTTGTGTACGGGGACACGAGCGTGCTGCTCACAGGCGACATCGAGTCTCGAGCCCAGGATGGGCTCTTGGAGAGCGGCGTCTTGCTCCGAGCCGACATCCTGAAGGTACCGCACCATGGAGCGGCGACGTCGCAGGGTGCGTTCTTCGCCGCTGTGGGGGCGGAAGTGGCTGTCATATCGGCCGGACAGGGCAACCGGTATGGACACCCGGCTGACGAGACCATCGACACCCTGGCAGGCACGGTGCTCTACCGGACGGACGAGGACGGGCGGATCCGGTTCCGATCGAACGGGGAGACGTGGACCGTGGCAACGCAACGGTAGGCTCGGCGTTTGCACGAGCGGGCCCTCGCGGTACGGTGGCAGTTCTGCGCGTGTGCAGGAGGTGATGAGATGGGTCTTCGAAGCGATGGGCGAGCGGCGGATGAACTGCGACGGGTGCGACTGACGCCTGACGTGCTCGACTTCGCGGAAGGCAGCTGCCTCGTGGAGTTTGGCCGCACGCGAGTCCTGTGTGCTGCGAGCGTGGAAGACCGCCAGCCACCATTCCTGCGCGGGACGCAAAGCGGGTGGGTGACCGGCGAGTACGCGATGCTGCCTCGGGCGACGCATACACGCAGCCAGCGAGAAGTTGAGCGAGGCCGCCCGGGAGGGCGCACGCAGGAGATCCAGCGGCTCATCGGACGGTCCCTCCGAGCGGTCGCCGACATGGAGCTATTGGGGCCGCGGACGATCACCGTGGACTGCGATGTGCTCCAGGCCGATGGCGGGACGCGCACGGCTTCGATCACGGGCGCCTACGTGGCGCTCCAGATCGCTGCACGAAAGGTCGCCGCGACGAAGGGGATTTCGCCCGCGACGGTGCGGCCGGCCGTGGCCGCTGTGTCGGTTGGCATGGTCCGTGGCGTGCCGATGCTGGACCTGTGTTATGAGGAAGACTCGACGGCAGAGGTGGACTTCAACGTCGTGATGACCGGCGCGGACGCATTCGTAGAAGTGCAGGGCACGGCCGAGCGGGAGCCGTTTAGCCAGGCGGGGCTGGACGAGTTGCTGCGACTGGGCCGGAAGGGGATTGGCGAATTGTTCGCGGCCCAGGAAGAGGCTCTCGGGCGCGCGGCGACCTAGCCGACGTAGTGGCCGAGGAAGGTGCCGCCAAGCACGTGGAGGTGGGCGTGCTCCTGGCTCTGCATTGCGTCATATCCGAAGTTGGAAGCGAGCCGGAATCCGCCGGGACACATCTGACGGCCTATTTCGGCGGCGACCTGGCCGATACGGGAGACGTCCTGCCACATCTCTGACTGGGTCTTGTGCTCCTTGGGCATGGCGAGAAGCATGATCGGGACCCAACGGAGGACGTTCTGGATGACGATGACCTCGTCGTCCTCGTACAGGATGTTCGCGGGCTCTTTCCGTGCGACGATGTTGCAGAAAACGCAGTAGGGACGCATTCGTCTGGCGATTCTAGGTTGACCCCCGCAGCCGGACAACGCGCGACGTCCCGCTCACGATGGAGAGCCCGCCATGCCACAGATTCTGCCGTTCCGCGGTATTCGTTACACGCCTCGCGCCGGGGCGCTATCAGACCTCCTGGCGCCGCCGTACGATGTGATTTCGCCGGCGGGGCAAGCGGCACTGGCAGCGCGCAACGAGCACAACGCCGTGCGGCTCGAGCTGGCCGAGGGGGGCGAGGAGCGCTACGCGCAGGTAGCGGGTCTGGTGAAGTCATGGACTGATTCAGGCGATATTGCACGGGACGAGGCGCCGATGCTCTACGCCTACGAGCAGGAGTTCGTCGAGGATGGGGAAACCTTCCGAAGGCGCGCACTGGTCGCCGCCGTGGAAGCTCAGCCGTGGGAGGAAGGGGCTATCCTGCCGCACGAGTACACGATGTCGGGACCGAAGGAGGACCGGCTGAAGCTCCTGCAGGCGACGGGCGTGCAGTTCAGCCCGATCTTTATGCTGGCGCGCGACCGCGCCGGCCAGCTGCGCCAGTTCCTGGACGAGACGATGGCGAGCCGGCCGCCCGACCAGGAAGCAACGAAGATGGACGGAGACCGCCACCGGCTGTGGTTGGTGGAGGCGAGCAGGTTCGAGATGCGCCGGATCGCGCCACTGCTCTCGGAAACGTTCACCATTGCTGACGGGCACCACCGCTACGAAACGGCCGCCACATACAAGCAGTGGCGACTGGAAGCAGACGGTGCTCTGCCACGCGACCACCCGGCACGATTCACGCTGACGGCCATTGTCGCGGCCGACGATCCGGGCCTGGTGATCCGGCCGATCCACCGGATCGTGCCGCGGCCAGCGCCTTCGGACTGGCTCGGGACGCTATCCGCGCAGTTTGCGATCGAGCCGGTGGTGGGTGACCCCGGAGCCGCGGAGTTGGCGGAACTCGTGAAGAACCACCCGGGGTTCATCATCGGTCTCGGCCTCGATGGTCCTGGCTCGAAACACTGGCTGGTGCCGATGGACGCGGGCGCAGTTGCTCCGTCCGGACACAGTGAGACCTGGGCCTCGCTTGGGTCGAACGTGCTTCGCTACGGCGTGCTGGAGCCGCTCTGGGGCATCGGTGACGACGAACTGAGGGCAGGGGCCGTGGAGTTTACGCACCTCGCGGGAGAAGTGCTGGAGCGCGTCGAGGCGGGCGGGGCCACAGGCTTCCTGATCAGCCCGGTGAGCGTGGCGGACACGTTGCTACTGGCTGAGAAGCACGAGCGCATGCCGCAGAAGTCGACGTTCTTTCATCCGAAGATGGGGACGGGGCTGGTCTTTTACCCGCTCAACCCGTAGGTGAGGCCTCGCGTTCAGGGGATGAACGCGTCCCGCCTTCGCGCAGGGACCTGCTAAAAGCGGACGAGCCTGACATCGTAGATGCCGTCGAGGCCGTTGATCTCTTCCAACTGCGCATCTGTGGGGCATTCGTCCACCGTGAGGAACATGAGGGCGCGTTCCCGTGCGCGGCGCCGGCCGACCTGCATGGAGCGGATGTTGATGTCGAAACCACCGAGGATCGTACCGATCCGGCCAATCATGCCTGGGCGATCCTCGTTATGGCATGCGAGGAGATAGGCGCCCGGCTCCGAAAGAAGGTCCACGTCGAGGCCGTTGATGGCGACAAGGTGCGGCTGGCCGTGTTCAACGGTGCCACACACGGAGACCTCGGAGTCGGACGTCTTGAGCCGGACTTCGACCAGGTTGACGAAGACTTCGTGGCTGGAGCGGAGGTGCTCTTCGACCTTCCAGCCGCGACCCTGGGCGATGTGCGTGGCGTTAACCATGTTGACGTTCTCGACGCTGATGGGCTTCAGCAGGCCACGAATAACAGAGGCGCGGAGCGGGGTGACGTCGTGTTCGGCGATCTCGCCGTAGTAGTCGATGTCGATGGCCTCAAGCTTGCCGCTGGCAAGCTGGGTCGCGACTGATCCAGCCAATTCGGCAACGGCCATGTATGGGCCGACGACTTTCAGTGTTTCCGGGGCGAGGAGGGGCGCGTTGACGGCGTAGCGAGCGGGGCGGCCCTCAAGCACGTCGACGATCTGTTCGGCGACGTCGATAGCAACGCGCTCCTGGGCTTCGGCCGTGGATGCGCCGAGGTGCGGGGTGAGGATGATGCGGGGATCGTGCAGCAGTTCGGCATCAGCTGGCGGTTCGGCCGTGAAGACGTCGATAGCAGCCCCGGCAACCTTCCCGGCGGCGACGGCCGCTGCAAGGTCCGCTTCGTCAATAATCCCGCCGCGGGCGACGTTGATGAGGCGGACTCCGTCCTTCATACGAGCGATCTGCTCAGCGCCGATCATGCCGGTACTGGCGGCCGTGAGAGGCACGTGGACCGTGATGAAGTCGCACTGCTCGATAAGAGACCCAAAATCCGCAGGTTCGATGCCAAGGGCGCGAGCACGATCGTCGGGGACGAAGGGGTCGAAACCGATGACCTCCATTTCGAGGCCGATGGCGCGGCGGGCGACTTCGATGCCGATCTTGCCGAGGCCGACGATGCCGAGTTTCTTACCGCGAAGCTCGGTGCCGACGAAAGACTTACGGTCCCAGCGGCCACCGCGCATTGAGGCGTCGGCCTGCGGCACGTGGCGAGCGAGGGAGAGGAGGAGGGCGATCGTGTGTTCGGTCGCGGCGATGGTATTGCCCTGGGGGGCGTTCACAACGATGACACCGCGCTCGGTTGCTGCGGCGAGGTCGATGTTATCGACGCCAACGCCAGCGCGGCCAACGACCTGGAGGCGGTTCGCAGCCTCGATGATGGGACGGGTGACCTTGGTTTCGCTGCGGACGACGAGCGCGTCGTAGTCGCCGATGATGGCGATGAGCTGGTCGGCCGGGAGGCCTGTCTTGACGTCGACGATTCCGGCGCGATCAAGGTAGTCGATGCCTTCACGGGCAACGGGGTCGGCGACGAGGATGCGTGGGCGTGCCATCGTCAGGCACTCACGGGCGCGTCTGCGAGGAGCCGTTCGACAACATCGAGGGCGCCAGCAATATCGTCCTGGTTGAACCAGCCGAGATGACCGACGCGGAAGATCTTGCCATCGAGCTTGCCCTGGCCGCCGCCAAGGACGATGCCGTGGTCTTCACGCGCCTTCTTGCTGATCGCCTTGCCGTCGATGCCCTCTGGCCACCAGACGGCGGTAACAGTGTTCGAGGCGAACTTCTCATCGACCGGGACGAGCTTGAGACCCATGGACTTCACGCGGGCACGGCAATAGGAGGCGACAGATTCGTGCCGGGTGAAGATGCCCTCGAGGCCCTCGGCGCGCATCAATTCGAAGGCCTTGTCCATGCCAAAGTAGAGGGAGACGGCCGGGGTCCAGGGGGTCTGGAGCTTGGCAAGCGAATCACGCGTCTTCGCGGCATCGAAGTAGAAGCGGGGCATGGTTGCGACCGCGTTTGCCTCCCATGCACGCTCACTGAACCAGACGAAGGCGAGACCGGGCGGCACCATCCAGCCTTTTTGGGAGCCGCTGACGACGACGTCGCAGCCCCACCGTTCGGGCCAGCAGGGGACGGAACTCATGCTGCTGACGGCATCAACTATGAGGAGGCGGTCACGGGCACGGACTTCTTTGGCGATCACTTCCAAAGGATTGGTGACGCCAGTCGATGTCTCGTTGTGCGTAATGAGCACAGCTTTCAACGAGGAGTCGTCATCAAGGCGGCGGGCAATCTCGGCGGGGTCGGCGGCCTCACCCCATTCGGGAGCGTAGCTGACGATCTCGGCGCCATACGTCTTCGCGATGGTGCGCAGGCGGTCGCCGAACTGGCCGATAGAAACGGAAAGGACACGGTCGCCGGGGCTCAGCGTGTTGACGATGGCAGCCTCGAGGCCGCCGGTGCCGGAGGTTGTGAAGCTCAGAACATCGGTCGATGTGCCGAAAGCCCAGTTGAGGCCATCGGTGACACGGCGAAGCGTGGCGGCGAACTCGGGGCCACGGTGGTTCACCATCTGGAGTGCCATAGCCTGGAGGACGTCGTCCGGGCACGGCGTTGGGCCGGGGATGCGCAAGTTCAAGTGAGAGACTCCGCGTAAAGTGCGCTCATGGTCGAACGGGGCGGGATGGGGGTCAACACGGGCGGGCCAGCTTCGATGCCGGTGTGGCGTGTGCTCTATGCCGGTAGGTGGCCCGCAGCCGCCGTACAATCGCTCAATGGCTGAAGACGAGGTCCGGCGGCTGCCGTCCGTGGACCGGCTGGTTGCGGCAGCGGGGGATGGGCCACGTGTGTTGCTGGTGGAATCGGCACGCGCGGCGCTCGCAGAGGCGCGGACGGCCGCGCTGCGTGGCACGCAGGCGCCCGAGTTCGAGGACCTGGTGGAGAAGACGCGAGCGCGAGCCGCGCAGGCGATGGCCCCGTCGCTGAGGCGCGTTGTGAATGCCACCGGCGTGATCTTGCAGACGAACCTCGGGCGGGCGCCGCTCAGTGCACGAGCGGTGGCAGCAATGGCTGACGTAGCAGCCGGATACAGCAACCTGGAGTACGACGTCGACGCGGGAGAGCGTGGGAGCCGCCATGAGCATGTGCGGGAACTGATCAGGCAGACCACCGGCGCAGAAGACGGGCTCGTCGTGAACAACAACGCGGCAGCGCTGCTGATTGTGCTGCAGGTGCTGGCACGCGGCCGCGAGGTCATCGTCTCACGAGGCCAGGCAGTTGAGATCGGCGGAGGATTCCGGATACCCGATGTGCTCGTGCAGAGCGGGGCACGACTGGTGGAGGTTGGGACGACGAACAGGACGTACGCACGGGACTATGCCGCGGCCGTCAGTTCGGAAACGGCCGCGATCCTGCGCGTGCACTCATCGAACTTCCAGGTCGTGGGGTTCACGGCGGAGCCCACGCTGGCGGAACTGGTCGCCGTCGGCCGGGAGCGAGGTGTGCTGGTCTTCGACGACCTGGGCAGTGGGTGCCTTGTAGATACGGCGCAGTTCGGGCTGGCGCATGAGCCGACGGTCCAGGAGAGCCTGGCAGCCGGGACCGACCTCGTGATGTTCAGCGGAGACAAGCTGTTGGGCGGGCCGCAATGCGGGATCATCGCGGGGCGGGCGCGGCTCGTAGCGGAACTGCGCAGGCACCCGCTGGCGAGGGCACTGCGCATCGACCGCATGACGATAGCAGCGCTGAACGCGACCCTGGCGGCGTACGCGGCAGGAACGGCACTGGAGGAGCTGCCTGTTTGGCGCATGGCGGGCGAGCCCGACGCGCTCATCCGGCGGCGAGCACGGCGTTGGGCACGGGCCGGCGGCGGTAAGGTTACCGGCTCGATCTCGATGGTCGGGGGCGGCTCGTTGCCGGGACAGGGAGTGAAGACGTGGTGCTGCTCGCTGGATAAGAACGCGTCAGCGGTGGCGGAGCGGCTCCGGAGGCACAATCCGCCGGTGATCGCCCGGATCGAACACGGCGCCGTGCTGCTCGACCCGCGGACGGTTGCTGTCACGGACGACGGACTGGTCGAATCGGCCATACGCGCGGCAGTAGCGGACTCACATTCGTAACGCTTTGAGATTGCTCGCCACGGATGGGCGGGGATATAGTCAATCTGTTACGGATTTCACAAATGATGCTCGAGATCCCTGAGGTCGTGATCAACCGGCTACCCGTGTACGCACGAGCGCTTGCTGACCTCCAGTCGCAGGGGGAAGCAGTCGTGAGTTCGCACACGCTCGGCGAGATGCTGGACGTGACTCCGGCGCAGATACGTAAAGACCTCAGCTACTTCGGCCGGTTCGGCAAGCAGGGCCGCGGGTACCACGTGGCAAACCTGTTAGTACGGCTGAGGGAGATCCTGGGCCTGGACCGGCACTGGCGGGTGGCGCTCGTCGGAGTAGGGCGCCTGGGGCAGGCGATCGCGGAGTACAACGGGTTCGCGCCACAGGGCTTCCATGTCGTTGCCGTGTTCGACGCGAATCTGGAGTTGCGGGGCAGGGAGATCGCGGGGACGCTTGTACGCGATGCCGCCGAGTTGGACGGCTACCTGCAGACGGACCCTGTAGACATCGGAATCGTGGCAGTGCCAGCTGCAGCAGCGCAGGAGGTCGTCGACAGGATGGTTGCGGGGGGCGTGAGGGCGATCCTGAACTACGCACCGGCCAGTCCCCTGGTACCGGCCGACGTCACGATCCGGAACGTCGACCCGGTACTGGCGATGCAGAGCATGACGTATTACGTCAAGCAGAACGAGATGCCCGCAGGGTAGCGCAGGTCACCGGAGGATTCGCCGTGGACATAGATGAGACTATCTCGGCGATCGTGGAGCCGCTGGACCGATCCTATCGGGACCACGCGGACCCCTCGGAGGCCGAACGCATGTCGCGGTACATGCGCGACCAGTTCCCCTTCCTCGGGCTGAAGTCACCAACACGGCAGGCTCTGACCCGCGACTGGATGGTGCAGTTCCGTAAGGCAGACGAGGCGACTATCTCCGGTGTCGCGCGTCGGCTGTGGACGCTACCAGAGCGGGAATTCCAGTACACGGCGTGCGGGCTCCTGGAACGGTCGGCGACGAAGCTCAGCGCGGCCGCCCTCGCGCTCTGCCGCGACCTGCTCATTACGAAGTCGTGGTGGGACACTGTGGACTCGCTTGCCTCGCACGCCGTAGGCACTCTTGTCCTGCGGCACCCGGAACAGGTTCGGCTCATGGATGAGTGGCTGGAGAGCGAGAACATGTGGCTGCGGCGGACCGCCCTGCTGCATCAGCTGAAATACAAGGGCAGGACGGACACGGACCGGCTGTTCGGCTATTGCCTGGCCCGGGCGCACGAGAGCGAGTTCTTCATCCGCAAGGCGATTGGGTGGGCGTTGCGGCAATACTCTTGGACAGACCCTGAAGCGATCGAGGCGTTCGTGGCCGCCCACGAGGATGTGCTGTCTCCGCTGTCGAAGCGTGAGGCACTGCTCGCCATCAACGGCGGGCGCGGCGGGGCACGACAGTCAGAGTAGCGACGGCAGGTCGCTGAGCGAGCTAATCCGTGACGCGCCGGAGGGGCATCCGCTCGGGTCGTCGAAGCGGTCGAGCCAGATGACCGGGTGGAGACCGGCCGCGATGGCGCCTTCGACGTCACTCGTGATGCTGTCGCCGACGAACGCCACGTCCACTGGCCTGTGACCGATCGCGGAGCAGGCCTCCTCGAAGGCGCGGATATGTGGTTTGCGATAGGGGTCATCCGCCATCGTTACCGAGTGGAAGCGCCCGGCTATCCCATGTTGCTGAAGCGCCATTAGGGCAACCGGGCTGTTGCTGAGCACACCGAGCCGGATCTTTGAGAGAAGGTTGAGTGCCGGAAGTACGTCGGCGAAGAGTGGAGGTCTGAGTTCAGCGGCGAACAGGTCTGCTGCGCGTCGCCGTGCTTCGGCCGGCGAGTCCGGGAAGGCGCGATCGATGGGGACCCGCGGTTCGTTCCGGAGCCGCCAGTGAGCCCGGTCAACCACTGTGCCGTTGCGCTGATGCCATGTCAGGGCACGAATCTCCGCCCAAAGATGATCGGCCGCGTCCGCGGTGGCGGTCGGTCCAAGCTCCGTGAGCGCGGTACCGATGGCGACATCGATCGCCGCCGGCCAGTCGATAAGCGTGTCGTCCATGTCGAAGAGGACGGCCCGGGGACCCATGTCAGCGATCGGGCTGAGGGAACAGGTTGACGAGGGACTCCTCTTCGGTCGGGAGGCTGCGCTCGATGATATCGAGATGGTCGAGGGCGATGCCCGCACCGATAGCGACGCACTCAAGCGGGTTGTCGGTGACGTAGCAGGGCACGCCGGTCTCTTCGGTGAGCAATTCATCGAGGTGGCGGAGGAGTGCGCCACCGCCGGTCAGCGAGATGCCGCGGTCGATGACGTCGGCTGCAAGTTCCGGTGGCGTGCGTTCGAGAACTGTGCGGACCGTCTGGACGATGGCGCCTAGCGCATCCTGGATGGCCTGGGCGACTTCGACGCTGTTGAGGACGATGGTCTTCGGGAGGCCGCTCAGCTGGTCGCGGCCGCGCACCTGGGTAGTCAGTCCTTCGTCTATCGGGATAGCGCTTCCGATGGCGATCTTGATCTCCTCAGCCGTGCGTTCGCCGATGACGAGGTTATGGCGGCGACGGACGTAGGCGATGATGGCCTCGTCGATGCGGTCGCCGGCAACGCGGACAGAATCACTGACGACAAGCCCGTAGAGGGAGATGACGGCAGCTTCGGTGCGGCCGCCGCCGATGTTCACGACCATTGTCCCGCGGGCGGACGCAATCGGAAGCTGGGCGCCGATGGCAGCAGCGAGCGGTTCCGGGATGAGGTGGGCGGGCTTTCGCGCGCCGGCCTGTTCGGAGGCATCGCGGACGGCGCGCATTTCTACGCTGGTGACGCCAGCGGGCACCGTGACCATGACTTCGGGGCGGACGATGTTGAAGCGGCCGGCGATGACGCCGATGAAGTACCGAAGCATGGCTTCAGTTGTGAGGTAGTCAGCGATGACGCCTTCGCGCATAGGGCGGACGACGGTGATGGAGCCGGGCGTGCGGCCCTGCATTGCGCGGGCCTCGTTGCCGACAGCCATGATGGCGTTGTCGCGGTTGTGGCGAGCGACGACGGAGGGCTCGTTGACGACGATGCCCTGTCCTTTTACGTAGACGAGGATGTTGGCTGTCCCAAGGTCGATGCCGGCACGCTTGGGGTTGAGAAATTCAAATGCCATCAGTCAATCCGTTCCACCCTCGCGCCCAGCGTCTGCAGCTTTTCTTCGAGATGATCGTAACCCCGTTCCAGATGGTAAACCTCTTCGACGACCGTCGTACCCCTGGCCACCAGCGCGGCAAGGAGCACGGCCACGCCGGCGCGGATGTCGAGGGCGCGGACCCTGGCGCCGTGAAGCTCCGTGGGACCGTGAATGTAGGCGACTGACCCGGAGCCCTGGATCTCGGCGCCCATCTTGAGGAGCTCAGGTATATAGAGGAGCCGGTTGTCGAAGACGCGCTCGTGGACGGTTGCGGTGCCTGCCGCCTGGGTCAGCAGCGTCGCGAGCGGGGCCTGGAGGTCCGTGGGGAGACCAGGGTAGGGGAGTGCCTGGAAGTTGAACGACTTCAGGGGGCGCATGGCGCGGATGCGGATGCCGCCGGGTTCTACCACGGTTTCGACGCCTGCCGAGCGGAGCTTGGCGAGAAGCGCGTCCATGACCGTGACGGGTGCGTCTTCGAGGAATACGTCGCCGCCAGTCATGGCGGCGGCGATGGCGTACGTCCCGCCCTCGATGCGGTCAGCGAGGACTCGCCATGTCGTGCCATGGAGGGAATCGACACCGATGACTTCGAGGCACTGCGTACCGATTCCCTTGATGCGAGCCCCCATGGCGTTCAAGAGCCCAGCGAGTTCCTGGACCTCGGGTTCGGTGGCGGCATTGACGATAGTGGTACGCCCCGATGCTCGCGCAGCCGCCATGAGCACGTTCTGGGTGCCGGACACGGACGGGTAGTCCATGAATATACGCGCGCCACGCAGACCGGTCGGGGCCAGGACGACATGGCGGTTGTCCTGGCGGATCACATCGGCGCCGAGCTGTGAGAAGCCCCAGAGGTGCACGTCGATGGGCCGTTGGCCGATGGAATCGCCACCGGGGGGCGGAGCCGATGCTCTGCCGAATCGGGTAAGGAGCGGCCCAATCACCTGAAAGGAGGCCCTGTTCTCGTTGATCAGCTCCGCTGGCGCATCGCTGGTGGCGACGCCGGCGCCATTGATGCGGAGGGCGAGGACACCGTCTCGAACGTCCTCTTCGACCGCGGCGCCGAGTTCGCGGAGAAGCTGGCTGAGCGAGGTGACATCGCTGATCTGGGGGACATTTTCAAGGACGACGTCTTCCGTCGTGAGGAGGGCAGCGCACATCATGGCGAGGGCCGCGTTCTTCGCACCGGACACGCGAACGGAACCATGCAGGCGCACGGGGCCCTGCACGCTCAGTCGCGTCCCTCGGTCGCGCGCGGTTGTCATGCGGTACCAATGAGAATAGATGCGGCCGTCACCCTGTGGCAACGGCCGCTGATTGTTGTGCGGGAAGGCAAGCCCGGCGGCTACATGCGGGGGCGGGCGTCCGTGCGCCGGCGGCGCATTTTATCGACGGCCCGGAGACGGATGAGCGAGCGCTGAAGGGATGACTGTGCACGGGCCAGATCCATGCCGAGCGTCGGGTTTTCCATCGCTTGCTTTACGCGTTCCTGGGCGCGCTGGCGTGCGGCTTCGGCTCGCTCCACGTCGATCTCTTCCGCCGCTTCCGCGGCGTCGGCGAGGATGGTGACGCGGTCGTTTCGCACTTCCATGAAGCCGCCGGCGAGCACAAAGTCCTCTTCGACGCCAGCGCGGCGAAACGTGAGAATGCCGGGCTCGATGGTGGTCATGAGTGCGGCGTGCCGGGGGAGGATGGCGAGCTGACCTTCACTGCCGGGAGCAATGAGGACTTCGACATCGCGTTCCGTGCGCACAACGCGCTCGACGGTGACGATTTCGATCGTGAGAGCCATCGCTACTCCTCCATGAGGCGGCGGCCCTGCTCCACGGCATGGTCGATGTTGCCAACCATGTAGAAGGCCTGCTCGGGGAGCCCATCGTGCTTGCCGTCGAGGATCTCCTGGAAACCGCGGACGGTTTCGCGGACGGAGACGTAGACACCAGGGTTGCCGGTGAACTGCTCAGCGACGTGGAACGGCTGGGTGAGGAAGCGTTGGATCTTGCGGGCGCGGGCGACGGTGAGCTTGTCATCGTCGGAGAGTTCGTCAATGCCGAGGATGGCGATGATGTCCTGCAGGTCCTTGTAGCGCTGAAGCACCAACTGGACGCCGCGGGCGGTGTCATAGTGTTCCTGCCCGACGATGCGGGGCTCAAGAGCGCGGGAGAACGAGGAGAGCGGGTCCATGGCGGGGAAGAGCGCCTGCTCCGCGAGGCTGCGCTCGAGGGCGACGACGGCGTCGAGGTGGCCGAATGTCGTCGCAACGCCGGGGTCGGTGTAGTCGTCCGCGGGCACGTAGATGGCCTGGAACGACGTAATCGAACCCTTCTTGGTGGATGTGATGCGCTCTTCGAGGTCGCCCATTTCTGTCGCGAGCGTTGGCTGGTAACCAACGGCGGAGGGCATGCGGCCGAGAAGCGCGGACACTTCCATACCGGCAAGGGTGTAGCGGTAGATGTTGTCGACGAAGAGGAGGACGTCGCGGCCTTCTTCGTCCCGGAAGTATTCGGCCATCGTGAGGCCGCTGAGGGCGACGCGAAGGCGCACGCCGGGCGGCTCGTTCATCTGACCGAAGACCATGGCCATCTTGGAGATGACGCCGGAGTCCTTCATTTCGTGCCAGAGGTCGTTGCCTTCGCGAGAGCGTTCCCCGACGCCGGCGAACACGGAGTAGCCACCGTGCTCCTGGGCGATGTTGCGAATGAGCTCCTGGATGACGACGGTTTTGCCAACGCCTGCGCCGCCGTAGAGGCCGACCTTGCCGCCGCGAACGAGGGGTGCGATCAGGTCTACGACCTTGATGCCCGTTTCGAGCACGGACGGCGTGGTCTCCTGCTCTTCGAAGGAAGGGGGCTTGCGGTGGATTGGCCAGCGGCCGCCCTCGGCAGGCGGGAGGTTGTCAATCGGGTTGCCGAGGACGTTGAACATTCGTCCGAGCACGTCCGGCCCAACCGGGACGGAGATTGGCTGGCCCATGTTGACGGCCTTGAGGCCGCGGCGCAGGCCGTCCGTGGAGTCCATGGCAAGGGCGCGCACCCAGTTGTTGCCGAGGTGCTGCTGCACTTCCGTGGCGAGCCGGGAGCCGTCTTCCAGGATGATCTGGACTTCGTTGTTGATCTCCGGGAGCTCTCCGGGCGGGAACTCGATGTCGATAACCGTGCCGATGATCTGGACGACACTTCCCTGGACGTCGGTAGCGGGAGCCGTAGTCATGCTGAACCCTCCGGTGAGCTCTGAGTGTTAAGGGTGGTGGACTGGCCGTGAGCCGAATCCAGGGCGGCGCAGGGGTGGGCGTTCACGCGGCCACGCCTCCGATTTCGAGGAAAGGAGCCTCGATGAGTGATTCGAACGTCCGGGTCGGACTCCCGAGGTGGAGGCCGCGGGTGTACTCCGTGCGTACTGCCCAGCAGGTCATTCCGGCCGCGACGGCGGCAGCGATGCCCGCGGGTGCGTCCTCAATCGCGAGGCACTCCGGGGGCGGGACGCCAAGCGCGTGGGCCGCTGCCAAGTAAATCTCAGGGTCGGGCTTGCCGTTGACGATGTCGGTACCGGTCACGGTGACGGCAAATGCGCCGGCGAGCCCGATGCCTTCGAGGCAAGCCTCCACCCAGGGCCGCGCCGAGGACGAAGCGAGAGCGACGGGGATGGCTGCGCGCCTGAGCGTCTCGACTGCCTCGATGGCTCCCGGCAAAGGCGCCAGGGCCGAGCGGTACTGCGCGAGAATGAGCTCGTTGTAGCGAGGTGCGTAATGTTCGCGGGGATGGCGAAGGCCAAAGTCGGCGACGAACTCGGACCAGCCCGACTTGGTCCCCATGTAGGGGCGGTACTGGTCGAGAGTGATGGAGCGGCCTTCATCGGCGAGGAGTTGGTTCACGGCCTGGAAATGCAGCGGCTCGCCGTCCACCAGGACGCCGTCCATGTCAAAGATGACTGCTGCAACCTGGCCCAGGTCATTCCTCCAGCGCGGCCGCGCCGCCGATGATGTCGAGGAGCTCAGTCGTGATCTGCTCCTGCCGAGCCTTGTTGTAGGTGAGCGTCAGTTCGCGCTCGATCTCGGAGGCGTTATCGGAAGCGTTCTTCATCGCGACCATGCGGGCAGACTGCTCGCTTGCTGCGGATTCGAGGATCGCCGCGTAGATGACCATCTCGATGTATCGCGGAAGCAACCGTTCGAGGACGACCTCGGGGCCGGGTTCGAAGATGTAGTCGGCGCGGTAAGCGGAAGCCTCGTCGGCCGAATCGAGCTGCGGGGGCTCCAGCGGAAGGAGCTGCTTGACGATCGGCCGCTGGACGGCGGTCGAAACGAAGCTTGCGTAGCTGAGGTAGACACGGTCGACGACGCCGGCGAGGTAGTCGTCGATGACGAGCCGGCTGATGCCGAGGGTATCGGACTGAGTCGGGTAGTCGCCCAGCTCGATGAATTCTGCGACAACGGAGGCTCGGGCGCGGACGAAGAAGTCGCGGCCCTTCTTGCCGACGGCGACGAGGTTGACGGGCTGTTCCTGCGCAGCAACGAACGTACCGGCGGCGCGGTTAAGGTTCGAATTGAGGCCGCCGCACAGTCCGCGGTTCGGCGTGATGTGGAGGACGGCGACGTTCTCGACCGGCCGGCTCACTAGCAGAGGATGGGGCGCCTCTTCCGAATCGGACCCTTTGGTGGCGAGGCCAGCGAGCACGAAGCTCAGCTTATCGGCATAGGGGCGAGCCTGGAGGGCCCGATCCTGCGCACGGCGCATCTTGGATGCGGCGACGAGCTGGAGCGCGTTGGTGATCTTGGCCGTGTTCTTGACGGTCCCGATTCGGCGCTTGAGCTGGCGGATGTTCGGCATGCGGTCCTCTTTTGCTTCCGGTTCGACCTGGCAGGGTTGACGCCTGTCTTAGAACGGAACCGTCTGCTTGAAGGTTTCGATCACGGAGCGAATGCGGGTGCTGAGGTCGTCGTCGAGAACGCCGCGAGCTGCAATGTCGGAGAGGAGATCCGGGTGATTGCTCGCGAGGAACTTCCGGATCTCAGCTTCGAAGGGCTGAATCCTGGAGACCTCAACGTCGTCCATCATCCCGTTCGACAGAGCGAAGAGGACCACGACTTCTTCCGACATGGAGAGCGGTGCGAACTGCGGCTGCTTGAGCAGTTCCGTGGCACGCTGGCCACGTTCGAGCTGGCGCCGTGTGGAGGCGTCGAGGTCGCTGGTCCCGAACTGCGCGAAGGCCTGGAGTTCCCGGTACTGCGACATCTCACCTTTGAGGCGGCCGGACACCGACTTCATGACCTTGGTCTGCGCGGCCGAACCGACGCGGCTCACCGAGAGGCCGACGTTGATTGCGGGGCGGATACCGGCGTTAAAGAGGTCGCTCTCCAGATAGATCTGGCCGTCGGTGATGGAGATAACGTTAGTCGGAATATAGGCCGAGACGTCGTTGGCCTGGGTTTCGATGATGGGGAGCGCGCTCAGCGAACCCCCGGCTTCAAGGCGGGCGGAGCGTTCGAGCAGGCGACTGTGGAGATAGAAGACATCGCCGGGGTAGGCCTCGCGCCCTGGCGGGCGGCGGAGGAGCAGCGAAATTTCCCGGTATGCCCAGGCATGCTTGCTGAGGTCGTCGTAGACGATGAGGGCGTCACGTCCGCTCTCCATTATTTGCTCGCCGATGGTGCAGCCACCGTAGGGGGCGAGGTACTGGAGGGCAGCGTTGTCGGAGGCGTTCGCCGCGACCACGATGGTGTGTTCCATCGCGCCGTACTCTTCAAGGATACCGACGACCTGCGCGACCTTACCGGCCTTCTGGCCGATGGCGACGTAGATGCAGATCAGGTCGCCACCCTTCTGGTTGATGATGGTGTCGAGGGCGATGGCGGTCTTGCCGGTGGAGCGGTCGCCAATGATGAGCTCTCGCTGACCGCGGCCGATGGGGAACATCGCGTCGATGGTCTTGATGCCGGTCTGGACCGGCTCGGTGACGCTCTTACGGAGGGTCACGCCGGGAGCGATTCTCTCGATCGGCCGGGTGATTGCGCTGCTGATCGGGCCTTTTCCGTCCAGAGGGTTGCCGAGCGGGTCGACGACGCGGCCGAGAAGGTCATCGCCGACCGGCACTTCGATGATGCGACCGGTTGAGCGGACCTCGTCGCCTTCCTTGATGCCAAGGTAGTCACCAAGGACGACGGCGCTGACGGACTCTTCTTCGAGGTTAAGGGCGATGCCCATGCTGCCGTTCGAGAACTCCAACAGCTCGGAGTACATCGCGCCGGAAAGGCCGTGGATGCGGGCGACGCCGGCACCAGCTTCGATGACCCGGCCGACGTCCGTTGAGACGACCCGGGTCGAGAATCCTTCGATCTGCTCACGAAGGATCGAGGCGATTTCTTCAGCGCGTACAGCCATGGAACGCTCCTCTCAGGGGTGGGGCCGTGTCAGCGGACCCGGACAAGATCTTTTCGCAGCTCCCGCAGCCGCGTCTTCACACTTCCATCGACCAAACGGTCGCCAATACGAACAACCATGCCGCCGACGATTGATGGGTCGACGGATGTCCTCACGTTGACGCGTGCGCCGATGGACTGGCCCAGCTGGGCGGCGATCTGCTCGACCTGAGCTGGTTCCAGGGCCACGGCGGTCGTGACGTCTGCGTAGGCGATGCCTTCGTGCGCGTCGGCAAGAGCCGAAAACGCAGTAGCGACGGCGCGAGCCGAATCTGACCGCCCCTTGGCAATCAGGATGCGAGCGAGGTTGAGGGCCAACGGGCTGACATCGAGCGCGCGCGCAGCAAGGGCCTGGCGCTGCTCGACAGCGATACGGCCATCGGCGAAGCCACGGGCGAGCCCGGACTCCGCAAGCACAGAGGCGATGTCGTTGAGGTCGCTGCGCCACTGTGGGATGGTGCCCTGGTCGCGAGCGATGGCGAAGACAGCCTGTGCGTAGCGCCTGCCAACCTGGAAGTCAGCCATGCTGGTCTAATTCCCGCTGAAGTTCGACTCGGTAAGCACCTCGTCGATGACGCGCTGGTGCCCGTCGCGGTCAAGGGATTGACCGATGACGCGCTCAGCCGCTGAGACGGTGAGGTCGGCGAACTCTCCGCGGAGTTCGGCGATTGCGCGGTCGCGTTCGAGCTGGATCTCGGTACGAGCCCGGTCCAGCGCCGATTCGCGGTCACGCCCGGCCTGCTCGCGGGCTTCCGCCTGGATGCGCGTGGCGATTTGCTGGGCGCCAGCGACGACTTCCTGGCCATCTTTGCGAGCCTGTTGAATTTGGGCTTCGATGTTGGCCTGGGCCTGCGCGGCTTCCGCCCTTGCGATCTCGGCAGCATTGAGCCCTTCGCTGATCCGGGCCTTGCGATCATCAAGCATCTTGAGGATCGGCTTATAGAGGACCAGGCGGAGCACGACGAGCAGGATCGTGAAGTTCACGATCTGCGCGATCAGCTGCGGCAGATTGATGCCAAGGGCCTCGATCGCCTCGGACATGGCAAACCTCCGTCCCTCGGGCGTCCTGCGGACGCCCTGCGGGAACCTAGATGACGAATGCGATGATGATGGCGGTGAGGAGCGCGTAGATGCCGATGGCTTCTGCGAACGCAACGCCGAGAATCATGTTCGTCTGGATGGCCGCGCGGGCCTCGGGGTTGCGGCCGAGGGCTTCCATGGCCTTTCCAACGAGGTTACCGATGGCGAGAGCCGGGCCGATGGCGCCGACGCCGATTGCGATGGCGGCGCCGATTGCCTTGGCCGCGTCCGTTTCAAGAATGATCAGGAACGGCAGCGCTGCAAGAAAATCCATGACTGTGTGCCTCCGTTGCACCTCTCCCCGGTGCTCTTGTGATTAGACTCCCGCAACAGGTCCCTTAGTGGGCCTGGACTGCGCCTTCTGGCTGGGACGGCGCGTGGCCGTGCCCGTGTTCTTCGTCGTGGTCATCACCGTGGCTTTCGACTGCACCCATCGCAAAGACGAGTGTGAGCAGTGCGAAGACCGACGCCTGAATGAACCCGACGAACAGCTCCAGCATGTAGATGATGTCTACAAGCAGGAATGGCATGAGGAAGGTGAGCATCAGGATCAGCACTTCGCCCGCGAAGATGTTGCCGAAGAGGCGGAAAGCGAAGCTGATGATGCGGATGATCTCTGAGACGAACTCGAGGATACCGACGAAGGACATGATGCCCTTGAGGTTGAAGAACTTGGTGAGGTAGCCGAGGCCGAGCGCCTGGAACCCCCAGAACTCGATGGCGAAGAAGGCGACGATGCCCATGGCAAGGGTGTTGTTTACGTCGCTGAAGACGGAGCGGAAGAAGGGGATAACGAGTGCGAGCTTTTCGCTATCTTCGAAGCTCACGCCCGTGATTTCCGCCTGGAGGGCGGGGCTTTCAAGACCGTGGGCCGCGCCGTGCTCGTCCTCGCTGTCGTCGTGCGTGTCGCTTTCTGCCATGAGGAGAAGCGGCGTGCCCTGGCCATTGAGGAGGGCTGCGGCCTGCTGGACGACTTCCGGTTCCGGCGTCGATTCGTAGGCTTCGGACTTCACGTCGAAACCGGCGAAGTACTTGGCAAGGAAGACGATGTAGCGGTCGAGGGCTTCGCCCGGGGTTTCGCCTTCATGGACCTCAAAATCGAGGGTCTTGGCGCCGTTCTTGATGCGCAGGAAGGAAGAGCTGCCACTCATCTTCACGCCGGCGAAGTCGTGGGACTCCGCGTAGTGGCCGTCTTCGCCGAGGACGAGTTCGTGAGGGTGCTCGTTGGCGAGCTCATGGAAGATCTCGTAACCAACGTCTTCGGTCTTTCCGATGGCGCCAAAGAAAGGCAGGAGGCCGAACCAGTTGGCGACGATGAGGAAGAGGAAGATCGTGGCGACGAGAGAGAAGAAGCGGCGTCCGAGTTCTTCGCCGGCGATGTCTTCGATCTGACCGACGAGGAAACCAATGACCGATTCAAGGAAGTTCTGAACGCCGGAAGGCACGAGCGACATAGAGCGGGTGCCAATGAAGGAAACGACGATAAGAAACGCCATGACCATCCAGGCAGTGATCATGGTGTTGGTGATATTCAGGAAGCCGACTTTGGTTATGACTTCTGCAGGGACGATGATCTCGGGCTGGGGGCCCTTGGCGACGAAGAGGCCGGTACCGATAAGCCCGGCGGCGAGGAGAAAGCCGACGAGGAGGTAAGTGCGCTTCACGTCGAACCTTTCGGCGGCGACTCATCGCTGAGACGTCGCAAAACTTGCTGCAGCATACGGAACCCGCCACCGAGGGCAATGCCCAGGCCGACGACGATGCCGACAATCGTGAACGTGGGTTCAAGGCCGGTCTGGCTATCGACCCAAAGGCCAATGCCGACTCCGAGGAGGATGGCGGTTGCAAAGAACCACCCGATTCCGAGCAGGGAGGCCGTAGGGCCCACCCAACTGCCCACGGTCGCCTCCTCAGCGTCCCGGGCTCTTGACCCGGCGCATCATAGGGGGATTGTGACGAAAAGCGCAAGCGAAGACGGGGCTCAGGGATTCTTATTTGCGCTTATCGAAATCGGAAAGATCGAGACCTTCGATGAAGTCTTTGAATGCGCCGAGCCGTTCCAGCTCCGCGGGATCGACAGCCTTGCCGGGCCCTTCTGCGGAGCCGGCCGATTCGACTTCTTCATCGAGCAGCACGCCGGCGCGGTCGAGGACGGCTTCATCGGCGTAGATGGGGACGTCGACGCGGACGGCGAGGGCAATGGCATCCGAGGGCCGGGAGTCGATTTCGACTGTTTCGCCGTTCACATCGAGGACAATGCGGGCGAAGAAGGTGTCGTTGGAGAGGTCGCTGACGAGGATGTAGGCGACGCGGGCGCCGAGGGTTTCGATCATGTTCCGAAGAAGGTCGTGGGTGAGTGGCCGGGCCACGGAGACATCTTGAAGGCGGACCGCAATCGCGTCGGCCTCGGCGGGTCCGATCCAGATTGGGAGATAGCGGTCGGCGTCTTTTTCGCGGAGGATGACGACCCGCTGGTAGTTCATCAGGCTGAGACGGATGCTTTCGATCGATAGCTCACGCAAGCGAACACCTCCGTCCCCTCATCTGGTTTCGATGATAGGTTCCGCCGGATCGGGCAGTCAATGCGCTAGGCGGGGGCTTCAGCGGGGCCATTCGACCGTTCGCGGAGGGCAGCGCGAAGGTTGACGACGGCCGCGGCGCCAATGCCGATGGCGACCATGGCCATGACCGGCACGACGGTAAGGATGTCGGCGAGGAACCCGGCGAGGAGCACGGGGAGCGACGAGGCGATGGCGGCGAGAGCACCCTGCGTGGCCTGTACGCGGCCCTGGAGATGGAGCGGAATGCGGTCATTGATGACCGTGTTTCCGGCTACGTTGACGATGGCGAACGAGAAGCCAAGCGGCACGGTGAGGGCGATGGCGAGCACTCCAGCACCATCGAAGCTGCCGATGTGGACGTCGTCGAGCCAGGAGAGGACCCCGAAGCCAGCGAGAAAGCGGGCCTCCGGTTGCACGAACGTGAGCGCGAGCAAGAGGACGACAAACGACGCGAACCCGGCGGTGCTCAGCACGGCGTGGGGGACGCGGCGAGCGAGGAAGCTGGCGACACGGAGCCCGAGAGCAACGCCGGCTGCAGCGGGCGAAAGGATGACGGCGCCGATGTCGACCGGCAAGTCGAGGACTTCTGAGATATAGGAAGGGAGAAGTCCGCCGAGGATGATCAGTGTCGCGCCGATAAGCGTGAGTTCGACAATGGCGTGCCAGACAGCGTTGTCGCGGCGGATCGCGCGCCAACCGACGGTCCAGAAGCCGCCGGAATCCGGGGGTTCACCGACTTCCTGGGTGCGGACGGAGCGAACGCGGCCGACGAACTGGATCTGCACCGCTGAGAGGAAGAAGAGAGCGCCGGCAATCCAGAAGAGCAGCGTAGGGCTGTCGAAGAGACGGAGGACGATGGGCGTGAGGATGCCGAGACCGACGAGCTGGGCGGCTCCGCCGACGGCCTGGTTGATGGCATTCGCCCGTGTGAGTTCGTGGCGTTGGACGATCAGCGGGCCCATGGAGCCCTGGGCGGCCGTGGCGAACTGGGTTGCGGTCGAGAGCGCGACGGCCACGATGTAGAAGGACACGACACCACCAGCGCCCTGGGCAAAGAGGATGCAGATGCCGCCGCGGGCGCC
This sequence comes from Dehalococcoidia bacterium, assembly GCA_050248655.1. Lineage (GTDB taxonomy): Bacteria > Chloroflexota > Dehalococcoidia > Tepidiformales > Tepidiformaceae > JAGQHB01. Next base: position 20,264 of record JBFWRY010000002.1, on the reverse strand, counting down.
GTCTCCGAGGGACGAGAGGATGCGCTTCGGGAAGCGATCCGCCGCGGAACCGGCGACGATGCCAGCGACGGTGGAGGGGATGACGAGAGCAAGGACGAGGAGGCTGCTCATGGCCGCCAGCTCCGTCTTGTCGACGATGAGCAGGACGAGACCGAAGTTGACGGCGTTCTGGGCGACGCGAGACCAGAACCGCGCGTACGAATACATGCGGAATGGGCGCTGCTGGAGCAGGCCGAGTACGGGACTAGATGGCTGGATCAATACGTCGGCGGGCACGGGCTTCGAAGCGCCTCCGTTCTAACATCGCACGCCGGCCGCAGGTGAGGCACTCGACGCCGATATCGGCTCCGACGCGCCAGATGCGGAATTGCAGGCCACCGCAGGGGTGCTTACGGCGCATCTCGTAGGTCTCGCCGACCTCGATGACGGGGACGGCAGTCATGCCGGGGATGGCCGGAGTTCTTCGGCGGCCAAGCGGGCCGCTTCGCCGGCGGCGTTGGCAAACCCGGGACCTTCGCCAGCGTAGAGGACTGCGCGACTGCTACTGACGACGATAGTGCCCGGTGCGGCGCCTGCCGCGGCGAGCACATCGGAGGAGCTGCCGCCCTGTGCGCCAATCCCGGGGACGAGAATGGGCGTGACAGGGAGAAGTTCACGGACGCGGCGCAGTTCGGCCGGGGCGGTGGCGCCGACAACGAGGCCGACATCTGGGCTCCAGCCGCTGGCGGTGACCGCCATGCGTTCGAACACCATCTCGCCGGAGGCGAGGCGGAGTTCCTGCAGGTCACGCGAGGATGGGTTCGACGTGCGGCAGAGGACGAAAACCCCTCGGCCTTCGTAAGCGAGGAATGGCGCGACGGCGTCGAGGCCCTGGTACCCGTTGACGGTGACAGCGCCGAAGCCCCACGAGTCGAACATGGCGCGGGCGTAGGCCTCGGCCGTGTTGCCCATGTCTCCCCGCTTGACGTCGCCGATCACCGGGACGCCAGCGGGGATGGCCGCGAGCGTCTTTTCGAGCTGGCGGAGACCTTCGATTCCGTGCTGCTCGTAGAAGGCGATGTTGGGCTTGTAGCAGGCGGTGAAGGGAACGGTCGCTTCGATGATCGCGCGGTTGAAGTCCGCGATTTCGCTGACCCTGTGCTTGCGATAGTCGGGGTCGAGGCCGACACAGAGGAGCGAATTGACCGCGATGCTGCGTGCACGTAGTTGGTCAAAGAACCGGGTCATGGCGAAACCTCCGCGGCGGCGGGCGCGAACCCGAAGCGCTGCATGCGTTCACGAAAGGAAGATGGGTCGGAGCTGACGATGAGGTCGAGGTGGCCGGCCTGGCCGCCTGGGGCCGAGAGGTCGAGCTCGTGGAGGAGGTTGGCGGCCCTGCGTGCCACGGGTTCGGCAGTGTCGATGATAGCGATGCCGGGGAATTCGGCGGCGATGACCGGTGCGAGGAAGTGGTAGTGCGTGCAGCCGAGGACGACAGCATCGGCTCCACGTGCGACGGCAGCATGCAGCGCCTCTCGGATAGCCGAATGGGCGACGGGGGATTCGTGCTCGGCGCGCTCGACGAGTTCCGCGAGACCGTGGCCAGGGACATCGAGAATGCTGACGCCCTTTCCGAACTCCTCCGTCACGCGGGCGTAGAGGCCGCCATCCAAAGTCCCGGGAGTGGCGAGGATGGCGACAACGCCCGACCTGGAGCGAACGGCAGCGGGCTTGAGGCCCGGCACCATGCCGACGAAGGGGATGTCGAACATCTGGCGAAGGTCGTCGATGGCCGCCGCTGAGGCTGTATTGCAGGCAACGACGACGAGTTTGGCCCCTGCCTGCTGGAGGCGGTGGACGATAGCGAACGCCCTCTTGCGAACTTCGGGGGCGGGGCGGGGACCGTAGGGGAAAAAGGCCGTGTCGGCGAAATAGAGGACACGTTCTGAGGGAGCGATGGCCTGGAAGGCACGGAGTACGCTGAGGCCACCGATGCCAGAATCGAACATCCCAACGGGACGAGGGTCCATCGGTGGGTAGGGTACCACGGTGCGCGTTAGGACCCGCGCGGGGATAGTGCCGCGATGGTCGCGACGCTGGACGTGCTGTTCCTGCCGGAGCCCTGCCGGAGGGCCGACTGCCTGGTGGTGGTCGATCTGCTGCGGGCGACGACGACGATCCCCACGCTGTTTGAGCGCGGGCTGGTGAAGCTCACGGTCGCCGCCGACATCGAGTACGCACGCCGGCTCCGCGACGAGACAGGCGCCGTGCTGTTCGGAGAGGTAGGCGGGCTACCCCCGGAGGACTTCGACCACGGGAACTCGCCGGTGGAAGCGTCAGGGCTGGACCTGGCAGGACGCAGTGGCGTCATGTTCACCTCGAACGGGACGGGCGCACTCTGCCTGGCGGCGCAACACGGACGGACGATCGCGGGCTCGCTGGCGAATGTTTCGGCGGTTGCAGCTGCTGTGAGGGCGTACGACTCCGTTCTGGTTGTGTGCGCCGGGAACGCGGGCGGGACGACGTTCTCGCTGGAAGACGCCTATGGCGCTGCTGAGATCGCCCAGCACGTGGCGGGGGTGGCGCCCGGACTGGTGGCGGGAGATGCGGGACGTCTGCTGCTGGCATCGGACCCGGTGAAGCTGCGGTCTTCGGCACGGGGATCGGGGCATGCGCGGCTGTTGGAGGAGCTGGATCTTTCGAAAGATGTCGTGTTCGCGTTCCGGCCGAACTCATCGAGAGCTGTGCCCACCGTGACATCTCACGGCGATGGATGGGCCGTGCTGGAGGACCTCCGGGGAGAGTAACTGGAATCAGGTACGCCGCTGCGACCAGCGGCGCTGAAGATCCGCAAGGCGTGCAGCGTCGGGCTCGCGGCCGGCATAGCGGGATTGGATGAAGGCGTCTGTAATGTCGCGGGCGATGAGCGGCTCATAGACGGCGGCCACGCGGGGAACGATTTCCTCCGGTGTATCGGCCGGTTCGCGGCCAATGCCGTCTTTGCGGGCCTGTTCAACCATCGAGAGGTACAAACGCCGGGCTTCGCTAGAGGCAGTTCCGGGGTCGGCGTGGCCGCGGCGGAACATCGAACGCAGCAGGCTGGACATGTCTTCGCGGAAGGCGCCGCTGAGTTGGGACGCATCGCCTTCGAGCGGAGGACGATTGATGTGCCGGCGGAGCCGCGTATAGAAGGCGATGACAATCGCAAGCACGGCCAGGCCAACGAACAGCATGAATATCCTGGCGGCGTAGATGCCGCCGCGCTCGGCGGGGCTCGCGGCGGAGTCGGGGTCGTCGCTCGCGCGTTCCTGGATCGCGTCGGGCACGGCGATATCCGGTAGCGCATTTCCATCCCCGAGGAGCCGGGAAAGGACGAACTCGAGCACCCAGGCGATGGGGGTGAGGATTGCGGTCAGGATGAGGAAGATCGTCTGTTCGATGATCGGGCCGATGACGGGACCGATGATGCCGAAGACCAGCCAGAAGACGACGACACAGGCGACGGCGGCGCCGAAGGTTCCAATGAGGAGCGTGAGGACGGTGCCACCGGCGCGAAGCTCACCAAACGTGGCGCCGCTCAGGGAGACCTGGGCGAAGGCGAGGGAGAGGATGGCCACGACGTAGTAGGCCGCACCGCCGCGGCCGACGATGCCGACTCGCTCGCTATAGGCGGACATTGCAACGACAGCGGTGACGATCACGAATGGGGCGGTAACGGAACGGACGAGGGCCGCCAGTTCGATGTCCTGGCCGGACCGAAGCGCCGACCGGGCCCAGAGGGCGACGGCGATGATTACACCAGCGACAACGGAGCCGCGGTTTTCGAGCGTAGCGCCGGGGTCGCGGACGAAGTCGGCCATCCAGGAGAGGTTCCAGAGCTCGAAGTCGCCTGCGAATTGGAGCCGGATGAGCCCGTAGAGGGCGACGTAGGCTGAGACGCCAAGGACTGCCGCCGATGGTCCAGGGCGCAGGTCGAGCGACTGGACGGCGCGCGGGACCGAGAAGGCGATCAACGCGAGCGCAACGTAGGCGATCGCGGGGAAGGTTTCGTGGCGTCCTTCTGGGAAGCCGGCTGCGATCCACTCCGCCACGGTATAAAAGGCAAGGGCTTCGCTGGCGACGGCGGCGGCAATGGCGACGCGTCCGATCATGTGGCGGCTTCCTGCCGCTCGTACCCGCGGCCGAGAAGTTTGAGCGGGATCTCCACCGGCACCGCTCCGGAGACGCGCTCCGAGGTGCCGATGACATGGACGCGGTGGCCCTCCTGATGAAGCCGCAGGAGGACGCCAGCGAGGGCTTCGGGAATGAGCGAAGCGACGCAGACCACGGTGGAGCCAGCCGGTATGCGGCCGCTTTCGCGCATCAAGGCGCCGGCAAGGTCGCCGAGGGTGAGCGGCTGGATAACGGCGAGCGCTTCGAGGATACGGATGACCTGGTCGCGGGAGCGGGACGGTGGGAGGCGGATAGGGCGGTCGGCCTCTGGGAATGAACCGTTGGCGAGGAGGCCGACGGCGTACTTCTGCTCGGCGGCCCAGATGGCCACGCTGGCCGTCGTCGAGACGGCCCGTTCGAGTTCAGCCTTGAGGTAACCCTCCCAGGCGTGCTCCATGGTGTCGATGTTGAGGCAGAGGTAGAGCTGGCGCGTGGCCGAGGGCTCATAGACGCGGGACATGAGGTCGCCGGTGCGAGCAGTGGCCTTCCAATCGATCCTGCGAAGCGGATCGCCGGGGCGATAGTCGCGAAGGCCAGAGACCCGGAGTGGGTCTTCCAAGACGGGGGAGCCTCCCAGGACTTCGCCGAAGGGGCGATCGGCGGGGAAGCCGAGATCCTCCAGGCCGAACACGCGGGGATAGACGGTAAGGAACTCGATCGGCGCGTATTCCTTCTGGCTCGGGAAGACACCAAAGAGGTCTGCGGACTTGATCGCCGTGGGGCCCACCTGGAAGTGGCCGCGCTCATCGGCGGTGAGGGTGAATTGCCAGGCGCGGCGCTCGTACCAACCCATCGCACCCTTCCGGTATAGCCAGCTGAGGCCGGGAGCGACCGACGCGGCGAGCGATTCACTCGTTATGTGGATTGAATCGGCGAGGGCCATGCGCCATTCGTACCAGGGAAGCGGGAGGGCTTTGCGGTTGACCAACTCCACATCGAGCGTCACCGGTTCATTGATGAACGCGCGATGCTCCGAGAGCCGGGCCGTGAATTCGGTGCGGGTGAAGAGGTGGCGGCTCCAGTACCGGCTGACCCCACCGATGAGAATGATGACGAAGCCTACCGCGGAGATCACCGGCTCGGCGGCACCGAACCCGATCAGGGCCAACGCTCCGCCGACGAGCAACCAGGCGTCGCGAAAGGGCACCGCTACTCCTCGATTGGAACGGGCACGCGGCGAAGCACTTCGTCGAGGATGTCGCCGGTGTCACGGCCGCGGAGGCGGGATTGGGTGGAGAGGATGAGGCGGTGTGGCAAGACGTGGCGGGCCATCGTCTTGACGTCGTCAGGCAGCACGAAATCGCGGCCGTTGATGGCGGCGTGGGCCCTGGAAGCGCGGAACAGGGCGAGGCTGGCGCGAGGGCTGGCGCCAAGCTCGAAGGAAGGGTCGTTCCGGGTTTCGCGGACGATCTGGACGCAATAGCGGCGGATGGATGGATCAACGTGGAGATGGCCGAGCGCCGCGGCGAGACGGACGAGCTCAGCTGCTTCGAGGACGGGTTCCACGTCTCCGAGCGGGCTGTGGTCTTCAAAGCGCGAGAGGATCTCGTCCTCGCCGTCCTCATCGGGATAGCCAAGCTTGAGGCGGAGAAGGAAGCGGTCGAGCTGCGCCTCGGGCAACGGGAATGTGCCTTCGAGTTCCACGGGATTTTGAGTAGCGAGGACGAGGAACGGGCGCGGCAACTGCACGGTGACGCCCTCGACGGTGAGCTGCTTTTCCTCCATCGCCTCCAGTAGCGCGGCCTGGGTGCGGGGGGTGGCGCGGTTGATCTCGTCGGCGAGGACGACCTGTGCAATGAGCGGGCCTTCGCGGAAGACGAATTCACCGACCTTCTGGTTGAAGTAGTTGATGCCGGTGACGTCCGAGGGCATGAGGTCAGGCGTGAACTGGATGCGGCGGAAGGAACAGCCGAGGGATCGCGCGATGGTGCGGGCGAGCATCGTCTTGCCGGTGCCGGGAACGTCTTCAAGCAGGATGTGCCCTTCGCAGAGGAGCGCGACGAGGGCGAGGCGGACGATATCGGGTTTACCGACGATGACACGCTCGACGCTCTCCTGGAGTCGATCGGCAGCATCGCGAATGAGGGCGACGTTTTCGGGTGAAAGCCGGCCCGGAGCCGGGTTGGGGGGCGATTGGGGGTCCACGTGGCGCATCGTACGCGGGGGGCAGATCGGGAGCCACACGAAAGCCTTTACCGGGACGCAGCCATAGACTCGGAGGCGTGGCATCTATGGAAGCGATCCGATTGCACTACAACACCGTCTACCTGGTAGAGGATGCCGGCGAACGCGTGCTGGTCGACACGGGGCCAGACTACGAGGGGGCCTGGGAAGAGCTCCAGGCTGCGGTCGGGTCGCGAATGCCGGATTTGGTGGTGGCAACGCATGGGCATCACGACCACGCGGGGATGGGGGCTCGATGGCAACGGGCGGGCGTGCCAGTGATTCTCGGCAGACCGGACTGGTGGTACACCAGCGGAGGCGACGAAGAGCTGGCCGCAGAGCGGGCCCTGCTGGAGCGTGTGGTGAGGGAGTGTGGAGCGCCGCAGCGGGTGACGGATGAGGCAATGGCCGGGCTTGAGCGGCGGATGATGTCGAACAGGCTGGCGAGGGGTTCCTATCCGCCGGCGGGCAGCCGGCCGCATTGGCCGACGGGGCTCCGATACGAGCGCTATCAGCCAAAGATGGAAGCGGCAAACGGACTGATCGGCGCGGGGTTGCGGCTTGCGTTGTGTGCCGGGCACACGCCCGGCAACTGCGTGGTGATTCACGAAGGCGAGGGTTGGCTGTTCTCGGGAGACCAACTGCTCCCAGACATCACGCCGACGCCCGGGCTACAACTGGACCCGCGGTCGCCGACTGGCGAGCGCTTCCGGAGCCTGCCGGCGTTCAGGGACTCTCTGCGCCGACTGAGGCATGAGCCGTTCTCGCGTTGCTACCCGGGCCACGGCGAGCCGTTCGATGCGGTCGCGCAGTCGATCGAATCCAACATCGTGGCGATTGATAGCCGGACCGAACGCGTATTCGACTGCCTGCGTGAGAACGGGCCTATAAGCCTGTATGCGCTTTGCGATCGGCTGTACCCGCGGGCACTGCAGCGGCGCTTCTGGCAGATCCTGCCGACGGTGCTGGGGCACCTGGACGTGCTCGATGCTGAGGGACGCGCATTGCAAGACGGCAGCCTGTGGGCGACGCGGGGGAGATAGCGGCGTCTAGTGGAGGACCTGGGCTTCGACGAGGCGCGCTACCTCATCCTCAGGAATGCCGAGAAGTTGCGTGGCGATTTCGAAGGTGTGCTCACCGAGGAGTGGGGCGGCGCGATGCGGGCCAGCCTCAAGACCATTGATCCGGAAGGACTGGGTGATGACGGCGTGGTCGCCGAGGATGGGGTGGTCGAGACGCCGGAAGAAGCGCCGGTGGGAGTACTGCGGGTCGGCGAAGAGGTCGGCTCCGCGTGCGACCGGACCGGCGGGAACGCCCGCTTCCTGAAGACGGTAGGCCCACTCATGAGCGTCCGCCGCGGCAAGCCGCTGGTCGAGCCAGGCGTCGAGATTGGAAGCGTTCAAAACGCGGGCGGCGGCAGTGGCATAGCGGGGGTCGGCGACGAATTCGAGCGCGCCGAGCGCCGAACAAAGGCCGCGCCAAGTTTCGTCTGAGCGGACGGCGATGGCCAGCCAGGGTTCGCCGGTGGCGCAGCGATACGTGTTGACGGGAGCGTGGAGTGATTCGGCGTTGCCCCGTCGCGTGGGAACGGCCCGCGTGATCTCGTGATCGAGCAACAGCGGCGCCAGGAAATGAAGGGAGGATTCGACCTGGGCATGGTCGATGTACTGGCCGTCGCCCGTGCGATCGCGCTCGTCGAGTGCGAGCAGAATGGCCGAAAGCAGGAAGGGCCAGGAGAGAAAGTCTGTGTAGGCGGAGTAGGGACCGAGGGGCTCGCCTCCGAATTCGCCGGTGAGGTCGTACCAGCCGGTCATGGCGCTCGCGATCTGGCCGTAGCCGCGATGACGCGAGCGGGGACCAACCTGACCCTGGAGGCTGTGGCTGGCGATGACGAGCCGGGGATTCCACTCGTGGAGGCGCTCCGGCGGGAGCTCGAGCCGTTCCATGACGCCGGGCGCGAAATTTTCGACGAGGATATCGGCGGATTCCACGAGGCGGCGGATCACATCGGCCGCGCCGGGGCTGCGTAGATTAAGCGCAAAGGAGCGTTTGCCCGCGTTGTAGCCACCGAAGTAGCCCGAGCGATCGACACCGGCCTCGCCACCGGCGTAGGGAGTCCCGACGCGAAGCGTGTCGGGATGAGTGAGGGACTCGACCTTGATGACATCGGCACCGAAGTCGGCCATGTGGCGGGCGGCTGTTGGAGCGGCGAGGGTGGTGCCGAGGTCAAGGACGCGGATGCCGGTCAGCGGCAGGAGAGCGGAGTCGCCGTGAGCAGGAGCGACGGGGCGCGCGGGCCATTCGGGCGCTGTGCTGGAGCCAAGAGCGGGAGCCGGACCGGCGGGTGACCATTCGATGCCGCGGAGACGAATCGGGGGGCCGGGCACTCGGACCGTTCCAAGGCCAGGCTGCTCGACGCTAACCCATGAGTGGCGATACGCGAGCTGTGGGTCGACGGCCACGTCAGCGACCGTGTTCACGGGGGCGAGCATGAGTCCGGACCCGATGGCCCAATCGAGAAGTTCCTGGCCGGTGTGACGCGCGAAGTAGGCAGAGAGCGCCGATTCGAGACGCTCTGCGAGCCCGGGCTCGGTGTTGAGAAGGTCGGTCTCCATCCAGTCGATCGCCTTGAGCCAGGCAGGGGCGAGGCTTTCTGCATCCATCCGCGCAACGAGAGCGGTGTTCGCCCGCAGGCCGAGATGACCCGTCGTAAACATGAGGACGACGAAGCCGTCGGCGGAGCGGTAGACCATCTTGAGGCGCTTCTTGCCGCCCATGTCGCGGCCCTGGCCCTGGCGCTTGAGGTTCACGCGCTGCATGTCCCAGTGCTGGTAGGTATGCGTGAGCTGCCAGCTGGCGGTGTCCCGAATAGCCTGGTCGACCACGGCACCGCGGCCGGTGAGCTTCCGGCGGCGCAGGCCGAGGAGAGCCGCGATGAAGGCGTGGTTCCCGGCATGGAGGTAGCTCTGAATGGGGACGGACGGACGGATTGGCCGGCCGTTAGCCTCGCCGGTCATCTGCAGGTAGCCGCCCATGGCGATGTGGACAAGGTCATCACCGAGCCAGCCGGAGAGGGGGCCATCGGCGCCGAACGGCGTGACGCTGATGACGATGCCAGTGGGATTTGCGCTTGAGAATTCCGACGGAGAAAGGCCGAGCAGGCTGGTTTCGGGCGCCAGGTAGCCGTGCAACACGACATCCGCGGTGTTGATGGCCTCCCTGAGTTGCCGGAGTGCATCTCCGTCCTTGAGGTCCACGGCCCAGCTGCGCTTACCGAATGAATAGGACAGCCACGTCGCGCTGACGGGGCCATCGACGGACGGAAGGAGGGGGTCGAGCCGGCGCGCGGGGTCCCCGTCCGGTGGCTCGACCTTGACCACCTCGGCGCCGAGATCGGCGAAGAGCTTGCCGCAGAACATGGGCGCCACGCCGGGTAATTCGAGCACGCGGAGGCCAGCGAGGGGGCGGATGGGTTCGGCCATATATGAGGGGACTATACCCGTGACGCACGCTTTCGAACGCAAGGGCGGGAGCAATCCCGCGGAGAGATACAGAGAAATCTGCTGATGCGGAGCATAGATCGTTTGTATTACTTATATAATTGGATTTTGGCTATCATTTTTGGGCAAGATTCGCAGCAAGGGGCGACGACATGGACGCAATCGACCTGCGGGATGATCTTACGTGGGCCGACCTCGATGGCGCTCTCAGGGCCCTCAGGGAGCGAGAACCGCTGCATTGGAGTGCCAGCGCCGCGGCGTGGATCGCCACGGGCTACGCGGTCGCGACCGAAGTCCTCAGAGACGGGAAACGTTTCCGAACGAACCCGTCGATGGCTGACGGCCCGATCGCGGATGTCCTGCTCGCGGCAGCGGACGAATCTCCTCTGCCCTACCAGGGCTTGCTGGCCATGCTCGACGAGGAACGGCACAGGAATCTCCGCGGACTCGTCGCGAGTTGCTATACAGCGGCCGCGATCGAGCGGTTCCGGAGTCCTATCCGGACCCTGGCCGATGCGCTGCTGCAGGGGCCAGATGGACCAGAATCTTGGGACGTGATCCAGGACTTCGCCCGCCCATTGGCACGGGCGGCGGTCGCGTCGCCGCTGGGAATCGAGGGAGGCGAGGCCGGGCCGTTCATCGAGCGAGCGGAGGAGCTCATGGAGCTGGCGCAGCCGGGCCAGGACCAGCATCCGCTGGTCGTGCGCGCGGCGGGGGTCGTTGCGGAAGCGAGCGATTGCCTGCGCGAGCTGGAGGTACATGCCCGGGCCGACGGCGCCCTCGCGGCGCTGATGCGGGCGCGAGCTGAAGGCGAATTGAGCGGGGAAGACTACTTTGGCCTGGCGGTGTTCCTCGCAGGCGTGGGACAGGGGCCGATGAGCCTGGCTCTCGGCAACGGGTTACTGGCGCTGATCAGGAACGAGGAGCAACAACGGCGGGTGTGGGCGACGGCCGACGGCCGACGCGGGTTCCTGGACGAATCTCTGCGCTTCGCCCCTCCGATCCAGGTATTGCGGCGGTTCGCTGCGGCGGACACAACCCTCGCCGGGAAGCAAATCCGCAAAGGCGCCGTGCTGGAAGTGGTCGTACCAGCCGTCAACCGAGACCCGGCAGCGTTTGGGAACCCTCACCGGTTCGATGTCGAGCGGGGCGCGCGCGACCACCTTGGCTTCGGGTGGGGACCGCACATGTGTCTCGGCGCGCCGCTCGCCCGCCTGATCGCCGAAGAGGCCCTTGGCGCGTTCGCTGAGGTGATGCCGCAGCCCTGCATCGGCGATCGGCTGGAGATCCTGGCCGGTGAGACAACGGGGCCGTTGCACATGGATTTGCTGACGGGCGCTGCTGGCGGCAGCTGTCCCGTAACGGGCGCGAGAAACCTCGCGGACGCTTCGGTCCCGGCGGTCGCCCAGAACCATGCGTGCCCTTGCGGGTCGGGGAAGAAATACAAGCGTTGCCATGGTTTGGCGCGATGAGTGCCTGAGGCGGCACGCAACACAAGAGGGCCCGGAGCGTGTGCTCCGGGCCCTCTTGTGTTGCGTGCCGATACGGCAGGACTAGCCTCGGGGAAGGCCAAGGCCGCGAGTGGCGACGATGTTTCGCTGAATTTCGCTGGTGCCACCGGCAATGGTGGCCGAGACGCTGCGGGAGTAGGTCTGCATCCATCGCGCCTGCACGGAGTTGCGTGGCGCCTGGCCATCGAGGCCGAGGACGTGCATCGCCGTACGGGCCATGCGCTGGTTCAACTCACTGGTGAAGAGCTTGGCAATAGAGGCTTCGTAGTTCGGGACATTGCCCGATTCCTGGATGGAGATGATGCGCTGCGAGAGCATCCTGGTGACATCGACTTCGACGCGGCGGTCTACGACTTCCATGCGGGCGGCCGGGTTGACGGCCTGGCCGCGCGCTTTCACTTCATCGACGATGTCTTCGAGGTCGCGGCGGTTGCCGGCGACGCCGCCGATGGCGGAGCGCTCGAAGTCCATGGTGGCCATGCCGACATACCAGCCGCGGTTCATTTCACCGATGAGCTGGTCGCGCGGGATCCGGAGATCTTCGAAGAAGACTTCATTGAATTCGTGGGAGCCGGCCATGTTGACGAGGGGACGCACCTGGATGCCCGGGGACTTCATGTCGGCGAGCAGGTAACTGATGCCGCGGTGCTTGGGGGCATCGGGGTCGGTGCGGACGAGGAGGAAGATCCAGTCGGCACGGTGCGCGCCGGACGTCCAGATCTTCTGGCCGTTGACAACGAACTCGTCGCCGTCGAGGACGGCGCGGGTCTGGAGTGAGGCGAGGTCGCTCCCGGAGCCGGGCTCGCTGTAGCCCTGGCACCACTTCTCGTCACCGGAAAGAATCTTGGGGAGGAACCGGCTTTTCTGCTCGGGCGTGCCGTACAGCATAAGCGTCGGCCCGACGTAGTTGATGCCGATGAAGTCGGGGCCGGGAACCCGGTTATAGGAGAGTTCTTCGTTGAACACGGCTTGCTGACGAACGGAGGCACCCATACCGCCGTATTCCTTCGGCCAGGCCGGTGCTGCCCAACCCTTGGCGGAGAGCTTTTTCCGGACCGCGAGGACGCGCTGGTAGCTTTCGTCGGCGGAAGTGCCGAAATCGTCGAATTCGCGCTCTTCGGCGGTGAGGTCGTTGTTGATCCAGTCGCGAACTTCATCCCGGAAGGAAGCGATCGCGGTATTGTCACGGAATTCCATAGTGGGCTCCTTTGTCCCGCCGGGGAGCGCGCTCACCCGCCGGATGCGTATGGCCGGGAGTCTACAGGGATATGTGCCGGATGGTTAGTGGCCGCTGAACGCCCAAACGCGCTGGCCGGGCGGTCAGATACGGAACGTCCGTGGGCTGGCGATCGTAGCGCGCCGCGCACGGTCGTGGGGCGTGCCCGAACGCGACGCCAACTGGTCTATCAGGGATACGAGCGACGACCGGTCGGCAGAGGCGAAGGCAAGGTGCACGCGGACGGATGGTGGTTCTCCAGAAATCGCCACGATACGGGCGAATAGCCGGACGAGGAGAGAGGACGCCTGCAACTCGACGAGGATGGAGGACCCGGGCTCCAGTTCATGCCCCGCGATAAGGAGGGCGCCGCCGAGGGAGATGTCGACCACCGTCGCCGCCATCGATCCGGACCCATCGGCAGCGCCAAGTAGTGCCGGCATTGAGACCGGGTAACGGGTATGAGCGCGGCGATCGAGGTAGTTGCGGTCGGCGAGAGGCACGCTGGATTCTCCGAAGTTCCAGCGTGCACCTGGACCGCCGCGTCGCGCGTTTCGGTCAGGTGACGACGGGTGGCAATTGGGCTCATTCGGGATGAAGGGCGAAGGCAGTGGACGCCGGATCAGCGATTGGCGCGGGCTCGTTCGACGCTGGTGTAGAGGCGGCGCTTGCCGGGTTCGGGCTGTTCCTCGGTGATTGGCGCATCGGTATTCGCGGCACGGACCATGCGGTCGGAGTAGGACGACATGATGTGGGCGGTGAAGCCCTGCATCTCCTGCATCTGGTGGATGGAGTGCTTGATCATGCGGAGCTGAAACGGGTCCTTGGCGGCGACGCGCTCAGCCTAGGCCATGGTTTCGGCTTCCAGTTCGGCCGGCTGGAAGACGTCCTGGACGAAGCCGCATTCCATGGCTTCGCGCGCGGTGAGGAAGCGGTCGTCGAAGAGCAGGTGCTTGGCACGGCGGGCGCCGACGTCCCACGGGACGGAGAAGTAGGCGAAGTTGGTGGCGAGGAATTGAGCGTCCTCCGCCGCGAAGATGACGTCCATCGACGATGCGAGCATCCAGGCAGCGTAGATGCAGTGCCCATGGATCATCGCGATCGTGGGCTTGGGGATGTTGCGAAATCGCAGGTGTGGGTCGACGTCCATGGCGCGGGTTCGGGGATAGCGGATACCCATGCTTTCACCGTCGGTGAGGGCGCGGGACTCGATGGCATCGGGGGAGCCCAGGTCATGACCAGCGGAAAATACAGGGCCATCGCCGCGAAGGATGATGACGCGGACGGCGTCGTCCGCCTCGGCCTTGTCGAAGGCTGCTTCGAGTTCGGTCATCAACTGCTGGCTGAGGGCGTTACGGTAGCGCTCTCGCGAGAGGCTGACGACGGCGATGGCGCCGTCGTGGCGCGTTTCGTAGCGGACACGAGGGTCGCCGGACATAGGGCTAGAAGCCTCCGCCGTTAACGATGAGGCGCTGATTCGTGATGTAGCGGCCCTGATCGGAGACAAGGAACGCGACCGCGTTGGCGATGTCCTCGGGCTGGCAGACGAAGCCAAAGGGCGACATGGCATCGCGCTCACGCATGTCGTCGGGACCGGGGAGCTGGCGGATGAGGTTGCGGCCCATGTCGGTCTCGACGAGGCCGGGGGCGACGATATTGACGCGCATCCCGTGCTCGCGCTCTTCCTTTGCAAGGGTGTGGGCGAGCGCTTCGAGTCCGGCCTTGGTGATCGAATAGACGCCCATGCGGGCGCTCATTGTCTGGGTGGCGACCGAGGAGATCATGACGATGTCGCTGCGGTCTGCCTTTCGCATGTGCGGGACGAGGTTGCGGCAGAGGTGAATGGGGCCGAGGAGGTTCGCGCCGACGAGGAGATTGACCTGCTCAGGTGTGGCTTCGGTGATCGTGGGCCGGCCGATGCCGCTGCTGCCGATGCCAGCGTTGTTGACGAGGATGTCAATCGAAGGGAAATCAGCGACGAGGCGCTCGACCATGGCGTCGCAGGCGGCGGGATCGGCGACATCGGCCTGGTAGGCTTCTGCCCGGCGGCCCATCGCGCGGATCGCGGCCACGACTGACTCGGCGTCCTGCTGGTTGCCGCGGTAGTTCACGGCGACGTCAGCGCCGTCTTCGGCCAGGCGAAGGCAGATGGCGCGTCCGATGCCACGGCTGCCGCCGGTAACGAGGGCGGTGCGCCCACTCAATCCAGTCATTCCGATCCTCCGCAGTTGGTAGAGCGCACGATACGAGGGGAGGCGACCAGCGCGCACGGAGGAGCGTGTCTACGATGGGAAGATGAAGCCCACGGAGACCCTGGCGAAAGCGACGACGCCGGACGGCAGCATCCTTGAGCTGCGACGGCACGATGGCGATTATGTACTCAGGGCAGACGGCTACGATCTGATGATCAGCCGTGCGCACGGGTCCGAAGACGCGATGATGCGGCTGGCCTGTGATAGCCCGAAACCGGGCATGCGGGTGCTGGTTGGCGGCCTTGGCATGGGATACACGGCGCGAGCTGCCCTGGACTTTGTGCCGGAAGACGCGCAGGTGGTCGTCGCGGAACTGGTGGAGGCCGTGGTGGCCTGGAACCGCGAGTATCTGGGTGTGCTAGCCGGGAACCCGCTGGACGACCCGCGGACAGCGCTTGTCGTGGACGACGTGAGACGGGTGATCCTCGCGGGCGAAGGGCAGTTCGACGCAATCCTCCTCGACGTGGACAACGGACCGCATGCGCCGACACAACCAAACAACTCGTGGCTCTATACGCCGGGGGGCCTGGCAGCGATCAAGCGAGCACTGCGGCGAAACGGGGCGGTGGCCGTGTGGTCGGTGGAAGAGCACCCGGCATTTCTGCACCGGCTGCGGGCCGCCGGATTCAATGCGTCGTGCGAACGCGTGACTTCGCACCACACGCGGCATTCGGTATTTGTCGGGCGCCGGCGGTAGTGCGGGCATCCGGAACGACAGGGAGGGGTGACACGCTGGACATGTCACCCCTCCCTGTCGTGAGCCCGAAGAGGGGCAGATCGAGGCCTACGCGATGGCGCCGGCCGCCCGAAGGTTGGCAATCTCAGCGGCGCTTGCTCCCAACAGCTCGCTGAGAAGCGCGTCGCTGTGCTCCCCCGGAATAGCCGGAGGGCCA
This sequence comes from Dehalococcoidia bacterium, assembly GCA_050248655.1. Taxonomy (GTDB): domain Bacteria; phylum Chloroflexota; class Dehalococcoidia; order Tepidiformales; family Tepidiformaceae; genus JAGQHB01. The sequence continues at coordinate 4,538 of JBFWRY010000002.1, read as the reverse complement.
GCGATTTCGGGCTGGGTGCGGCTGAAGCGTGGGGCGGGCGCCGGCTGCGTGACGCCGGCAGATTCGACGAACGTCTTGCGGTGGATGTTGTGGGGATGCTTGACGGCTTCGCTCATCTTAAGGACGGGAGCGAAGCAGATGTCCGTGCCCTCCATGATGGCGCACCACTCGGCGCGGGTCTTGGTTTTCATGACGGCCGTGACGCGTTCCTTGAGCGCGGGCCACTTCGCGCGGTCCATCTGACCCGCGAACTCGGGGTCGGTATCGAGGCCCGTGTGCTTGAGGAGCAGGGCGTAGAACTGCGGCTCGATGGAACCGAGGGAGACGTACTCGCCATCGGCGCACTCGTAGGCGTCGTAGAAATGGGCGCCGGAGTCGAGGAGATTGGTACCACGCTCTTCCTTCCACATTCCGCCGGAAAGCATGGAGTAAAAGGGGGCCATGAGGAGGGCGGCGCCATCGACCATGGCAGCGTCGATGACCTGGCCCTTGCCGCTGCGGAGGGACTCGAAGAGGCCACAGGCCATGCCAAAGGCGAGGAGCATTCCGCCGCCGCCGTTGTCGCCGATGAGGTTGAGCGGGGGCACCGGGCCCTGGCCTTTGCGGCCCACATGGGCGAGCGCTCCGGCGAGAGAGATGTAGTTGATGTCGTGGCCAGCGGTCGAGGCATAAGGGCCTTCCTGGCCCCAGCCGGTCATGCGGCCGTAGACGAGCCTGGGGTTGCGGGCGAGGCATTCATCGGGGCCGACGCCGAGGCGCTCCATGACGCCGGGGCGAAATCCCTCGGTGAGGCCATCTGCCGTCTCGACAAGGCGAAGGAGGGTTTCGACACCTTCGGGCTTCGAGAGGTCGATAGCGATTGAGCGGCGGCTTCGGCCGAGAATGTCACCGCGGCGTTCAGCGCCCGGGCGCACGTTGGATGCGCGGTCGACGCGGATGATCTCGGCGCCCATGTCGGCGAGCATCATGGCGCAGAAGGGGCCGGGGCCAATGCCCGCGACTTCGATGATCCGGGTACCAGTGAGTGGTCCTGCCAAGGTTTTGGCGCCTCCTTGTAGTGGAGGGCCAAGTCTAGCGGTCGTGGCGACAAGCGGGGGAGGCGACGCCGGAAAGACGTAGTGGCGGCGTCGGGCACCGCCGCCACTACATCCACTGCCTGGGCCGGACGCCGGGCGGAGGGAGAACCACCCGGCGCCGGACCCTGGGCCGGCGCCGGTGTGCCGTCCGGGGCGCTCTTGGACGGACACCGGCTCCGACGTTTGTCTGCGCGGACCGGTCGATGTGGGACCGGTCTCGCGCGGCCTGGGGGCGCTCATTGGTGTGACGCCGTGATGCTGACTCGATTACAGGGCCGGCAAGGTCTTTTTTCCCCGTGGGCACAATTCCAGACGGTGTAATCGGTGGAGGGCCCACGCGTCTCATGGGTGACGCCTGTGCTCTGGCGTACGACCGATGGAGGGGCAGCAGGCGTGAGGGCAGCTGTGCCCATGCAACCGGCGCGATGAGTGCCCAGCGGGATACACTCACCGCCTGCGCCATTCTGAGACGGGATGGCAGCGGGACGCGCACATGATGGAGACAGCGAACAACGACGTCGTTTCGCGGGCAGCCGGCGGCGATGCGGGCGCGATGGCGGAGCTCTACACGCAGCATTTCGACGGTGTGTACGACTTCCTGGCTCGCATGTTACGGAACCAGCAGGACGCGGAAGACGCGGCCCAGGATACGTTCGTGAAGGCGTTCCGGGGTCTGCCGGCGCTGGAACAGCCTGAGCGATTTAAGAGCTGGTTGTTTTCGATCGCACACAACACGGCGCTAAGCCAGATTCGGCGGAAGGGCCGGGAAGTCCCGTACCCGGCCGAATCGAGGCAGGGCGCGGATGGCGACGATGGACCCGGGGTGTTCGACGTGGCGGACGCCGACCGTCTGACGCAACCGGAGCAGGCCCTCGGCATCGCGGCGACGGCTCAGCTTGTGTGGGAGGCGGCTGCGGGGCTGGAAGCGCGGCAGTACGCGGTGCTCGACCTCAACGTGCGGCATGGCCTGGAATCGCCGGAGATTGCCGAGGCGATCGGCGTGACGCGGAACCACGCCGCGGTGTTGCTGAACCGGGCGAAAGCTTCGTTGCGGTCAAGCACGTCGGCACTGTTCTTGTTGCGGGACGGGAGTGGGCGCTGCGAGGGTCTCCAGCGGGAGGTCGGTGGTGCGCGGGGCGGTGCGCTCACGCCGGAGCTGGCCACTGCGATCGGCCGGCACTCGCGCAGCTGCGAGGTGTGCCAGGCCACGCAGGCAGGCCTGATGACGCCAGAAGTTGTGTTCGGGGCGTTGGCGCCGGTCGTGGCGGCTGGTGCCTTCAAGGCGGGGCTTTGGGGAACACTGGCAGGAGGACTCGGGCTGGCCGCCGGGACTGCGGCACTGGGCGGGGCAGGCGCGGCTGGCGCAGGCGCCGCGGGCGGGGCTGGGGCAGCAGCGGGTGGAAGCGCAGGTGGCGGGGCGCTGGGCACGGCCGGTCTGGTGGGTGGCGGCATCGTGGCGGCGGCAGCAGCCATGGCCGGGATCTTGTTCGCCCTTGGGTTCTTCGATGATTCGGCGCCGCCCGCGGCAGAGCCGGAACCGACGCCAACGATCCAGGCGATGATCCCGGCTACTGCAACGAACACGCCAACGCCCAACCCGACAGCCACGCCAACGCCGTCGCCGACCCCGAGTCCGACACCGACTCCGCAACCCGTCTTCGACGCGCTGCCCGCGCGGTTCGGATCGAACGCCCTGGGAGTGGACGCGCCGATCACGCACAAGGGGCTGAAAGATGGCGGGACGGCGATGGAGAACCCGGACGGCCCGGACGACGTGGCCTGGTATTGGTTCTCGGCGCGGCCGGGCACGCCGGGCAACGCGGTGCTCTCGGGGCACTATGACTACTTCGGACGCGGGCCGGCGGTCTTCTATGGGCTGGACGAGCTGCGAGCCGGGGACGAGTTCTCCCTGACGTTGGAAGACGGGCGGGTGCTGACTTACGAGGTGCTGAGCAGCACGTCCTATAGCGTGTGGACAATCCCGATGGACAGCGTGCTGGCGCTGGAATCGACGGACGAGACGGTGACGCTGATCACGTGTTCGGGGGCGTTTTCGGGCACGACGTATGAGGAGCGCCTGGTAGTGGTAGGGCGGAGGGTGAGGTAGGGCGTTGGCGCAGCCAGGTGCCGCCTGGTTGCGGACGGTTGGGAACGGCCTTCACACTTAGCCGATCTCGGATGCTCAGGCCGTGGGCCGGCATCGGAGTCTTCCGGCGGCGCTCTTGCGAAGCGTCGCAAGAGCGCCGCACGATGGACATGAACCGGCCGAAGCAGGAGGTGGCGTAGTGTCCGAGGCATCCTTCGAGCAGGGCCGACGAGGAGCGGAGGTATGAACGGAGACGAAGGTGGGCCGGCGGTCGGGATCATCATGGGCAGCCGGAGCGATTGGCCGACCATGACGAAGGCGGCGGAGACGCTGGCCGAGCTGGGGATTTCGTTCGAGTGTCGTGTGGTGTCGGCACACCGGACGCCGACGCTGGTGACGGAATATGCCAATTCGGCCGAATCGCGGGGCATCCAGGTGATCATCGCCGGGGCCGGAGGGGCTGCGCACCTGCCGGGGATGACGGCGGCGCAGACGTCGCTGCCGGTCGTCGGCGTACCGGTGCAGAGCGCGGCGCTGAATGGCATGGACTCGTTGCTTTCAATCGTGCAGATGCCGCGGGGCGTGCCGGTGGCGACGATGGCGATCGGGGAATCGGGAGCGGTCAACGCGGCGCTGATGGCGGCGCGAATCATCGGACTCACGGATGCGCGGGTGCGGCAGGCGCTGGCGGACCGCACGGCTGCGGCGGAGGCCGCGGTTCGGTCCGAGGAGTTGCCGTGAGCCAAACGCTGGGCGTGCTCGGCGGAGGGCAGCTGGGACTGATGTTCGTCCAGGCTGCTGGCAAGCTCGGCTTCGACGTGCGGATCCTTTCGGAGGAAGCGGGGAGCCCGGCCGGCCGGATAGCGGCAGGCGAGATGGTCGGCAGCCTCAGTGACGAGGCTGCGATCCGGTCGTTCGCGCAGACGGTCGATGCGCTGACGTGGGAGGTCGAGAACGTGTCGTGGGAGGCGGTGACGGCGGCGGCCAGGGATGTACGCGTGCGGCCGTTTCCGGCCGTCCTCCGGACGGTGCAGGACAGGATCGAACAGAAGCGGTTTCTCGCGGAGGCGGGGCTGCCGACTGCGCCCTACCGCGCGGTGGTCGCCGAAAACGATCTGGAGGACGCCGAGTACTCAGCGGAACAGCCGAGCTTTCTGAAGCGCGCTCGGAGCGGGTACGACGGGCGGGGGCAGGCCCGAGTTGGTTCGCCGGGCGAGGCGCTGCGCGCCTGGAAGGAGATGGGGCGCAGGCCATGCATCCTCGAGCCCGCCGTGGAGTTCGAGCGGGAGTTCTCGGTGATCGTGGCACGAGCAGATTCAGGGCAGGTGGTTTCGTTTCCGCCGATCGAAAATATCCATGTCGAGGGAATCCTGGAC